>NZ_JAIY01000005.1:24402-143873 GCF_000710405.2 Kitasatospora sp. MBT66
CGTCCCGACGTAAGTCGGAAAGGCCGTTGGCCGGGTTAACACCCAGGTCAGCGGCCTTTTGCATGACGACCCGTCAGGAACCAAGGGAATTGGTTCGCGTACTGTTTGGGACCACTTTGGGACCAGCGGAGCCTGGAGCCCTTCCGGCGGGTGCGTGTGGGCCCGAAATGCCCGCTTTCCTGGCTACTCTAAGTGACCGTTGTCAAGCCGTAATAGTCGATTTTCGGTCACGTTCTTGGCGGAAATCAGGCTTGTGTGGCGAAAGTTGGCCACGCCTGACCGCCCCTCAGGTGGCGTGACCGTGTCTAGCCCGACACAATCCCCCCGGCCCGACTAGCGCGGGCGACCCCAACGGCGCGCCATGTGCATGGGCTGGTGGCTCTCTGTGATGATCTCTTCCCCGAACGGGGCAAGGCGCCGAAGGCGGGGTGGCCGTGGAAGTTCTCGGTAGGCTCGCGGTGGCCTGAGGAGGTGTCAGTGCGACGGGTCAGTGAGGTCACGAGGTACCGGTACTGGTCGGAACGGCAGATCCGCGCCCTTGGGCGGGACAATGGCCTCCGCCTGGAGGCCGCGTGGCAGTTTCCACCGCAAGCACCCCATCCTCCCTATTCGGCATCTCGCTTCCCGCGGTCGGCCTCCAGCACGCGGAAGGCCGCGAACGGAGTCGGAAGCACGTGGCCGACCGGCTCGTAAGGGCACTGCGAGATCAGATCGCCGTCACCTACGACGAGCCCCAGGTGCTGCTTGCCAGCGGGCTGGGTAGGGTCGCGTTCTCGGCCTTCACGGACGGACCTGCCCGGGAGAAGGGTGTCGTGCTCCATGCCCGTACCGAGAGCAGCTCTGGCCGGAGGGTCGACCTGTGCTTGTTCGGCAGCGTGGACAACACAGTCGACTTCCGGGCCGGCGAGGCGGTCGAGGGGAGCTCTTCGTCCGCCTGGTCCGCCGTCGCCCAACTCCTCGAAAGCCGAGGCACCCGGACCACCTCGCAGTGGGACGAGCCAGGACTCGCCATCGAGGCATTGAAGATCGCACTCGGGGGCAGGGAAGGGGCCCAGGGCGGCTCGCCGGAAGAACCGTGGACACGCCCGTGGGCCCTCGGTCATGCCACCGACGTCGAATGGCTCGCGGTGATCTACAGCGACGTCACGCTCGACCCCGAGCGGTGGGACTTCGACGGCACCAACCTTGAAGGCACCCAGCGGATCATTGTCGGGGCTCCGCTGTGGGTGCGCACGGCCGGCCCTCAAGCAGTGGTCCGGTATGCCGACCTACGCCAACCGCAGACACCTCGGTTGGCTCGGTGGCGCCGTCCGGGGGTCGTCAGAGCGGGCGATGACCACCTACGCGCGGGCGCCGTTTCCTGGGCAGGCTCGACCCCTGAGCGGTGATGATCGCAGGCCAGGTCGCCGTGAAGCACCACACCACCCGCTCCTTCGCCGACTGCGCGCCGACCTTGGCCGGGCGTTGGCCACGGCCTACCAGCTTGCCGCAGGGCCCAGTTGCACGAGCAAACGGTCGATTGGAAACCCTGCCTCTCTGGTGTCGAGCGCAGTGACTGGCATAGCGATATCGGTGTCAGAGATGAGCCGCTCGGCGATCAGCTGCGGGACGAGCAGGGCCACCGTTCCGTCCGGCCAGTTCGTGGCCACCTGGTACATGGCGAGAACCCCCGCTTCCCACTGGCTCAGCGGATCCCGGGAGCGGCCGAGGTAGCTGTCGAACGTCGTGGGCGGTACCGACACGGCCAGTAGCCGCCGGGGCGCCGCCTTGTGCATGTCGACTACGGAGCGGGCTTGCGCGCACCAGGACGCGACCAGCTCGTCGAGCGCAGCGTATGCCTCGTCGCGGCCCTTGCGGCGTTGGCCGAAGGCGCCGTGCAGGACCAGTGACGCTGAGGATCGGTCGTCCTCGAGCGCCAGCCACGAGCGGGCCGTGTCCGCGGCCCAATCGTCCCAGGCCCTCCGCAGTACTGGCGCGGCTTGATCCCCCAAGCCGGTGAAGCCTTCTTTCGACGCGAGGTCGTGAGGTGGCTCAAGTCGGGTGATGGCTGCGGAATCGAGCAGGGCGTCGGGGCGCAGTAGCGCGGCGAAGGCATGCCGTTCGGATTCGATCACGGCTGCGAGCGCGTCCAGGGTCGGCTTCGCCCATGTTGCGAGCCAAGGGTGGGCCGCCACGGCGGAGTTGCTCTCAAGCATGGAGTCGTGGAGGTGGCGCCAGTGTCCGTGGTGACGCTCGCGGATGAAACGGGCGCGTGCGTACCGGTCCGACTCCGCCTCGTCGTGCTCGTCTCCTCGGGGGTAGTCGCCTTGGGCGAGCACGGCAGCGGCGTCAGCCTCCTTGGAGGGGTCGAAGTCCACGTCCGGCGAAGGATCCGGGCCGGTATACGACGTCACTCCCAGTACGTCCCGGACCGCGTTAGTAAATGTGACCAGCGGATCACCGAAAGGCATCGGCCAGAAGCAGGTGCCGCACAACCGCTCCGCCGCCTCGCCCAGTTTCACCGTTACTGCTTCGACGGTCCGGGAGGAACGGAGCGATCCGCAGGTCTTCTTCCCGTGGAGTTTCCCGTTCCGGGAAGAGGCCGTGAAGCAGCTCAGAGGGATGCCCGCCAAGGGGCCGAGCGGCACGTCGGTGCTGAGGACGCGGCCGAGGTCCAGGCGGTAGTTGCGTGGGTCGAGGGGCATGGGTGCAGGCTAGCCAACGGCTCCCACCGAGGAGCGCCAGCTCCGTGGGAAACCAGCTAACTTCTTCGGGCTGATCGTTCGCTATGTCCGAGCCGCCGTTCGGTGGCGCAGGTATGGCGGCAGGGTGAGCGCCAGCTGCGCGACCTCCGAGGCTGGCAAGGCGAGGTCGAGCCGAGAAACGTGCGGACGACGCCGACGACGCCGCTCTCGGCATGCCGGTGGGCCGTCGAACCGTTGCACTGTTATGGCGAGCGGCTCTCAGCTGATGGGCAGTTAGAATCGGCGTGAGTTCTCCCGGTGCGTCCGGTCGTTGCCGTGGAGATCCTCAGCTGATCCGGTGGGTCGGGCTCGCGAGTCGTCACGCAGTGGGCGCCGGCTGGGGCTGACCGGCAGCCGCTAATGGGCCGCCGCGCCCAGGCGCAACGCACTACAATCCGTGTCCTGCCAAGAGCCCTAGGCGACGGTCGCCCCAATCCATCGGCTGCTCGAACGAAAGTTGCTGGTCATGCGCTGGTCTCAGATGCACATCCCCACCCTTCGTGAGAACCCGGCGGAAGCTGACGCGCCAAGCCACCAGCTGCTGCTTCGCGCGGGCTTCATCCGTCAGCTCATGGCGGGCCACTACTCTCTGCTGCCGCTCGCCGTCCGAGTGCGCTCGAAGGTCATCACCATCATCCGCGAGGAGATGGCGGCCATCGGAGCGCAGGAGTTCACCCTGCCGGCCATGCACCCCGCCGAGATCTGGCGGCGCAGTGGCCGGTGGGAGGTGATGGGCGATGAGATGTTCCGCCTCAAGGACCGCAAGGGTGCTGATCTGGCTCTGGGGATGACCCATGAGGAGATCTTCACGTCGTTGGCGGCGGAGCTGAAGTCGTACCGCGAGCTTCCTCAGATGTGGTACCAGTTCCAGACGAAGTTTCGTGACGAGCCGCGTGCCAAGGGCGGCCTGATGCGGACCCGGGAGTTCACGATGAAGGACTCCTACAGCTTCGATCTCACCCAGGACGGGTTGGACCGCTCGTTCGACCTGCACCGCGAGGCGTATGTGCGGATCTTCGCCCGTCTGGGAATTCCCGCCATTCCGGTGGAGGCGTCGAGCGGCAGCATGGGCGGGTCGGCATCGACGGAGTTCATGTGCCCGGCCGAGGTCGGCGAGGACTTCGTCGTCCACTGTCCCTCCTGCGGCTACGCGGCCAACATCGAGAAGGCCACTTCCCGGCTGGCCTCGGCGGCGGACGCCGCCGGCCCTGGTGCTCCCGAGCGGTTCGATACCCCCGGTGTGCGGACCATCGAGGACCTGGTCTCGCGCTTCGACGCGTCGGCGGACCGGCAGGTGAAGACGCTGGTCTACGTGCTGGACGAGCAGCTGACGCTGGTTCTGCTGCGTGGCGACCACGCCCTGGCGGAGCAGAAGCTCGCGGATGCCACCGGGGCGAACGCACTGCGGCCCGCACGTCCGGAGGAGATCCAGGAAGCCCTCGGCGCGCTGCCGGGCAGCCTCGGCGCAGTCGGTGTCACGTCGCTCACCGTCCTCGCGGATGAGGCCCTGCGCGGGCGGACGGACATGTTCACCGGCGCGAACGCGGACGGCGTGCACCTGCGGGGCGTGGACGTGGAGCGGGACATTGCCGTTTCCACCTGGGCCGACCTGCGTGAGGTCGCGTCCGGGGAGCCGTGTGTGCAGTGCGGTGAGCCGCTGCAGGTGCAGAAGGCTATCGAGGTCGGGCACATCTTCAAGCTCGGCACGAAGTACACCGACGCCTTCGACGTGACGGTCCTGGACACTGACGGCACGCCCAAGAAGATCATCATGGGCTCCTACGGCATTGGCGTCGAGCGTGCGATCGCGTCCGCTGTCGAGTGCCACCATGACGACAAGGGCATCGTCTGGCCGGTCTCCATCGCGCCGTTCGAAGCCGTCGTCACCGTGGCCCAGCCCGACGACGAGGCGACTGCCTCGGCCGGCGAGCAGGTCTATCAGCAGCTCCTCGCCGCGGGCGTGGAGACGGTGATCGACGATCGCACCGAGCGCGTGGGCGTGAAGTTCAAGGACGCCGAGCTCGTCGGCATCCCGCTGCGGGTGACCGTCGGCAAGCGCGGACTCGCCGACGGCGTCGTGGAACTCACCGACCGAGCCTCGGGCGAGACGCAGCGGATCCCGCTGGACGAGATCGCCGCCTGCGTGCGCAAGGGCATCGACTCGGCCAAGTAGAAGCACCTTTCGTCAAAGAAGATTGATGATCAGTCACCCGCTGGTAGCGTCCAGCGGGTGACTGGCCTGTCTGAACATCACAGCGCACCGAACGGGCTCCTGAGCCGGCTACAGCTCCTTCGGCAGCCGCAGCCAGGGGACGGAGCGAATGCGGGCCTGCTCGGCCTGTTCCTGCTCTGGAGCGAGCCCGGCATCGCCGAGTTGTGCGGCCTGCTCCCGCTCGACTTCGTCGTGATCGACATGGAGGCCGGGGCACTCGGCAGGCCCGAAGTCCTGAGAATGACGCAGGCCATCGCAGGTCGGCCAGTGTCGGTTCTGGTGCGAGTCCCCTCACATGACCAGCAGGCCATAGAGCACGCCTTGGACATCGGGGCCGACGGCGTGATGGTGCCCAAGGTCAGTACGTTGGCGGAAGCCGAGGCGGTGGCCGCAGCGACGCGCTTCCCGCCGGCAGGGCACCGCGGGGTCAACCCGGTGCGTGCCTCCGGCTACTTCGGTGACCTGCCCGGCTACTTCGAGCAGGCCAACGAACGGGTTCTGTGCGTTGTGCAGATCGAGACGGGCACGGCAGTGGAGAACGCCGAGGCGATCGCGGCGGTACCGGGCATTGACGGCCTGTTCCTCGGGATGGGGGACCTGGCGATGGACCTTGGCCAGCCAGGGGTGACGACCGGCCCGCTGATGGACGAGACCCGCGCACAGGTCCTGAAGGCCGCCCGCAGGCACGGCAAGCTCGCAGGGGCGTTCGCCTACTCACTTCCTTTGGCCCGGGGGTACCGGGCGGAGAGCTTCGACATGATCGCCGTCGGCAACGACATCAAGCTCCTGCGCGAGGGTATCGAGCAGACTCTCGCGGCGGTTCGCGCGCCCGGCGGACCGGCGCTGCCCGAAGGGTCGGGCGGCGCAGACTGACACCGCTCAACCGGGATCGGTCTGCCGCAAGGCGTTCAGCGCGCCGAAGCCGCGGTCCTGCCTGTTGACGGGCAGGTCGCAGATGCACAGGCGGAACTTGCCCGTTGTCGAGGACGGCATCTGCGTGAGCCGTTCGAAGGTGACCTGGAAGGGGAAACCGGCCAGCTCCCGGATCAGGCCGGCGACCTGCATCGTTACGGAGTCGTCCACAGCCCTGTGTGCGACGATGCGGACCAGCAGCGCGTCCTCGCGGTGCTGGACGACCTGGAACCAGTCGACGTCGGGGAATTGGCGCAGTACGTTCGAGAACAGCTGGGGGTGGACCAGGCCGCCTTCCGGAGTGCACAGCAGGTCCTGACTGCGCCCGATGACCTGCGACATGGAGGGCAGTGCGCAGTCGGCGGTCGCCGGAGTGGCCAGGGGCGTGGCGAGGTCGCCGGTGTCGTAGCGCAGCAGCGGCATGGCGCGGTTGTTGAGCGTGGTCACCACGACCCGGCCGGCCGTTCCGGACGGGCAGGGTTGCCCGGTGTCGTCCAGGATCTCGACGTAGCTGTGTTCGGCCTGGATCCGCAGGCCCGCGTGGTCGCGTCCCTCGTGGGCGATGATGTTGGTCTCGCGGCTGCCGTACTTGTCGAAGACCTCGCAGCCGAATGCCTCCTCCATCTCGGCCCGCATCACCGCGTTGAGGGGCTCAGCGTTCGGCTGGACCGCTCGCAGGCCCGGCAGCCGCACGCCCTGCGCGCGGGCGAGGCGCGCCAGCAGGTACAGGGCGGTGGCGTAGCCGCTGATCAACGTCGGCCGGTGACGGACCAGGCGCTCGAGGAGCCGGTGAAGGGATTCGTCGTCGAGCCGGAAGGCGTTGAGCTCGATCCGGTTGGTCAGGGCATTGTCGAGGCGGTCGCGCCGGCTTCGGGTCTCGAAGTAGGTGGGCGCTCCCCACACGAGTGCGAACGGCTCTCCCAGGCGCCAGTTGCCGCACCAGGCGTAGGTGCGCAGCTGGTGGGCCCGGCACCACCGGTCGAAGTCGCGGTCCTGCCAGAACTCCACCCGCTCCCCGGTGGAGCCACTGCTCTGCCTGCGTTGCAACGGGCTGCTGGCTGCGGTGCTTGAAATGAGGGTCCTGCCCGCGGAACGCAGGGCTGCCCGCGACAGGACGGGTAGGCGCCGGTAGTCCTCGGCGTCACGGATCCGCTCCGGGCGCAGGCCGTGCCGGTCCATCAGCGCCCGGTAGTAGGGAACGTTCTCGTAGCTGTGCGCCACAAGCGCCTGGAGCTTGCGGAACTGGAACGCGCGGACCCTGGTCGGCTCCCAGCGCTGGCTGTGCTCCAGGAGCGCGAGGCGCCGCCGCACGTCCGAGTCTCCCCGCATGGCCTGGCTAGTCCAGTACAGGAGGCGGGCCGCGTCAGGCGCAAGGGGGTTCACAGGAGGTCCTTTCCGTCGGCAAGGTCGAGGAGGGCCAGCCACTGGCGTTGGCTCATGCGGATCGTCTCGCCGAGGTCGGCACGACTACTACCGGGCCAATGGACGGTGGGAGAGGAGGCTTCCACGTGGGAGCGGACGGCTTGCATGTCCTGCAGAACCTCCTCGTAGGCGCGGCCCGCGAGAGCGGGCGAGAGCCCGATGAAGAGGCCGCCGTTACCGCGCTTGTCGGCGTCGTCCCGTACGAAGCCAGCCCCGGAGATCACCCCGGCGAGGAGCTCGACTGCTACCCCGAGGGCGAAGCCCTTGTACCCGTGGGTGCCGCCGAGGGGGGTCATGAACGCGGTCGGAGGGTCGCTGTACAACCGCCCCGGGTCGGTCACCTCTGACCCGGCCGCATCGACGAGCCACTCGCCAGGCACCGGGGTTCCGTCGAGCCAGTGCTGCCGGATCCTGCCCTCGGAGACGGTGCTCGTCGACATGTCGAGGACGAACGGGTCCGGTTCGGCGGGTACGGCGATCAGCAGAGGGTTGGTGCACAAGCGCCCGTCCTCGCCCTGCCAGGGCATGACGCGCTGCCCGGCCCCGAGGTAGTTCACGAAGCCCAGCACCGCGCCCCCGCGCAGGGCCACCGCCCTGCCGATCCCGGACAGGCGCCCGATGTGCCCGGCGCCGGCCAACGCAACCGCGCACAAGGGATGGGCTTCCAGCAGCTCAGACAGGTTCGCCGTCACGGCGTCCGCGGCCAGCACACCGAACCCGCCCTGCCCGTCGACGACCCGCACCTGGCTGCTGTGCGCGCAGACGGTGGGGCGGGCAGCGACATCGAGCAGGCCGGCCGCAGCGTCCTGCACGTAGTCCGTCAGCCGCAGAATCCCATGCGAGCGCACGCCGCCGACCTCGTTGGCGACGAGATCGCCCACCACCCGCTCCGCGATGTCGGCCGGTGTCCCTATCCGCAGGAGCGCACGCCGCCCGACGTCCAGTGCCTCGCGCGGCTGCAGCTCGATCGTCTCCGGCCGCTCGCCGGACATCTCGCTCATGCGCTCACATCCGAGGCGAGACGAAGGCGACCGTCTCCACCGGCTTACCGGTCACGACGCACGGTTGCGACCGGCCGGTGCGGCAGAAGCCGAGCACCTCGCCGCGGCGCAGCGCCGCGACCTCGCGCACGGCCTCCTCGCTGACCGACAAGCCGCAGACCGCCACCAGACGCTGAGCCAGCACCTCGGGCAGGTCGGACGCCGTAGCCGGCACCAGGCGGCTGCGAGCGAACTCCCACGCGCCTGCTGTGAAGGCGGAACCCAGGTCCGCGAGCAGAGCCCGCAGCTCTGCCGAAACCTCCAGCGGATCGCCGCAATGGACGGTGCACTCCTCGCCGGTGTCGGCGCGCCTGATCACCGCCTTCCACTGCTCGCCCGCAGTGCGCGGCTCGAACAGTTGGACCATGACCGGCACTCCACGCGGCTGCCACTCCCGCCGAGCCTTCGTCAACGCACCCGCACTCTCGCAGACGACCTCCCGGACGAGGACCCCACTTCCCGCCAGACCGCGGGCCAGGGCGCTGCCGCCCTGTGGCGACGAGGCCTGGGCGCGCACGAGTATGAGCACCTGGACCGGCGCCAGATCGGGATGGATGAACAGCTGCTGCCGCCCATGCAGGCCCAGCATCAGGTGGGCCATCAGCATCCGCCGCGACGTGTACCCCGCCAGCTGCTGACTGAGGTGGAAGGCGCCTTGCTCCCGGAAGCCGATCCGGTACGGGCGGGAGAACCGCGTGCCCTGGTCGTACAGGCACGCGATCTGGCCCGTCGCCCCCAGCGGTAGCGGCGCGTCGGCCGCCACCGCCAGGTCCGCCACCTCGGCCCGATTGGTCCACGGAGGCCGCGTGCTCCACACCACCGGGACGTGGAAGCGACCGATCAGACCTGCCACCATGTCCCTCAGCCGCCGCAGGTCCTGCTGCTGCGCCGCCCGGTCGGCGTGGGCGCAGTGGAACTCGAAGACATCGTCGTGCTCGGTGGTGTGGAACACTCCCCGGCCGCCGTGCCGCCCACCGCGCACCGGCCGGAAGTACCGGGCGCGCTGGTACATCCGGATCGGAAGATCACCGCGTCCGGAGACGGCCCGAGACCAGTGGGAGTAGATCACCATCTCCCCGGTCGGTGTGAGCACCAGCCGGGGCTTGCCTTGTGCCAGGTCGGTGTCCGTGCCGACGAGGAGCAGCCTGTCGTGGAGGTCCACGACCTCCCGGGTGGGTTCCGCCACGGACAGGGGCACGGTGTGGGGGTACTCGTGCTCGGCGAGGCCCGCGTCCTCGTACGCCGCCCGCACCAGGTGCCGGAACCGCTCCATCAGCGCCACCCCGTACGGCAGGACCACCGCCGCACCGGTCGCATCGATCGCGCGGTTGTCCAGGATCTGCGCCTCGCGCAGCACCCGGGTGAAGTCACCGACGTTGAACGGCCCCCGCGCCAGCACTTGGCGAGTGCTGCGGGCCGGCTCCTGCCACTCCAGGCGACCCTGCGGTTGAAGAGACAGGCTCGGCTCCCAATCGCCGGTCCAGAGTGTCTCGACATCGGCGGCGCTGACCTGTGGCCCGCTCACCGCAGGCTCCCGGACGTCGCGCCCGCGTTGGCTAAGACCGCCTCGACCTGGGATATGACCACCTCGAACACTTCCTCGCGGCTCCGGGCGGCGTCGACCACCATCACGTTCGGCTGGGCCTGTGCACAGGACAGGTACAGCTCGCGGTACTCGGCCAGGTCCGCGACGTTTTCATCGCGCCCTGGTCGGCCGCGCAGCGCAACCCGCTCGACCGCCAGTTCGGCGGGAAGATCGAGGACGACCGTGAGGTCCGGAGCCGGAGCGTGGCTCAAGATCACGTCGATGTCGGCACGGGGACACCCGGCCCGGTAGGCGTTGACCCGCCGGTCGAGGAGGTGTCGGTCATGGAGGAGCACCGTCCCGGGTCCGACCGTCCTGGCCGCCGCGCGGTCGAGCCGCACCTCCTCCAGCGCCATCACGTAGTCGACATACCGAGCGTCAAAGGCGAATCGGGCACTTCCGGGATCGCCGTGGTGCTCGGCCGCGTAGTTGAAGAAGAAGGACGAAAGGAACGGATCGCTGGGATCGATGATGCCGGTGTTGTTCTGCCGGTAAGCACGGGGCAGGTTCCCGACGACCCGCGTAGGCGTGCCCCGCGTCTCGAGCTCCGTCTGCAGCGCCTGGCACAACGTGGACTTGCCACCCCCGTCGATCCCACACACCGCGATGCGCACATGTTCGGTCACGTCGCCCGGCTCCTATCGCTGCGCGTCCGGGTGACCCGCTGACTCGCGGATCTCGCCATTGCCGACCAGTGTCATCCGATGGGGAGAGTCCAGGGGCGCGTGCGGAACGCCGAACGCGAGGATTTCCAGGGGCAGTTCGACCGCAGGGTCCGTCTTGACGCCGTGCGGGTACTTCGCTGGCACATACACGGTGTCGCCCGCCCGCATCCGAAAGTCCGTCCCGTCCACATGGATGAAGCCCTCCGAGGCGAGGACATACAGGATGTGGTCGCCCTCATGGGTGTGGAGCTCAACTCGCTACCAGGCTCCAGGACGATCCGGTCGACTCCAATGCGCATCCCGGCGAGAGCTTCCTCGCCGGCGCCCGGCCGACCGCTGATGCCCTCCAGGACAGTGCCATCCGACTGGGTCAGTACGGTGCTGGCCTCGGCGAGCACGTTCCGAATGTGCCGCGCGGGGTCAAAGTTGACCATGATGCCACTCCTTCGCTCTGTCGTAGCGCACGTAGTGGCCTCACTGGTGGTGCCGTGAGGCAGACCGCTGCCAGCCCGCGACGGGAGGCAGCAAGGTATGCCACCGTAGCCGCTCGGTGACCCTGCGTTCGAGGCAATTAGCGAATTGCCCGACCTGCAGCGGACCGACCAGCCGCCCGCCCGCCACCGGCCCCGGCAGGACGCCGAGCTTCGGAGTCCAAGCTCCCCGCTGACCCGCTTCGCCAACGGGCGTCGATCACGAACAGGCCGCTGACGCCGTCGCTCCGAGACCGGCACTGCCCAGCGGGCGTTGTCCATGCGACCATGCCCGCATGGACAACGCCGCGGATGATGTGAACGAGGCAATCCGCTCAGAGCTGCGCCTGATCGATCCACACGTACGCCTGTCGAGCGAGCAGGCGGCAGGGCTGCTGGACCCGGACTTCGTGGAAGTCGGCTCGTCCGGGCGGCGTTGGAGTCGCACTGACATGCTCGCGGCCCTACCCGATCTACCGGGCGCTGGCGACGACCCCTACCTGGCCACGGAGATGTCCGGTGTGCTGCTTGCGCCGGGGCTTGTGCACCTGACCTATCAGACGACCAGATCGGGGCACCGCGCGCGTCGCAGCTCCCTCTGGCGTCGCAGCGCGGACGGGCACCAATGGAAGCTGTACTACCACCAGGCGACCCCTGTGCCGCCGTCCCAACAAGGCTGACATCGCCGTCAGCTCCCACAGGTGAGCAATATTCAGGAGCTCGGCCGCATACGAACATGAGATGCTCGACTGCAGCTCCGGTCGCCGCGCAGGCGTGATGCAGCTCGGCGACCGACACGCGGCCCCAACACGTCTCAGGAAGCGGTCCTTCGATCTATGGCTACGGTCCTCTCCATCGCCGACGCGGTGAAGCAGCGCTTCGCGCAGGCGATCTCCATCGCGTTCCCCGACGCTGCGGACAGCGACCCTCAGCTGCGACGAAGTGACCGCGCGGACTTCCAGGCCAACGGCTTCATGAGCCTCGCCAAGCCCTTGCGGGCCAATCCGCGTGAGGTCGCCGTGCGCGTCCTGGAGAACCTGGCCGCGGACGAGGTGATCGCGAACCTGGAGGTCTCGGGCCCGGGGTTCATCAACGTCTCGGTCACAGATGCCGCGATCCTGGAGCGGCTGGCCGCCCGCGCGGCGGACACCCGGCTGGGCGTCGGCAGCAGCGCTGCACCTGGCGTGACGGTGATCGACTACAGCCAGCCGAACATCGCCAAGGAGATGCACGTCGGCCACCTGCGCTCGACGATCATCGGCGATGCCCTGGTGCGGATCCTGAAGTTCTCCGGCGAGACGGTCATCAAGCGCAACCACCTCGGAGACTGGGGCACCCAGTTCGGCATGCTCATCCAGTACCTCCTCGAGCACCCGGGCGAGCTCGACGAAGGCAAGGAGTCGGCCGATTCCGGTCCGTCGATGTCCCGCCTCAACCGCCTCTACAAGGCGTCGCGTGCTCTGTTCGACAGCGACACCGAGTTCGCCAACCGGTCCCGTCTGCGCGTGGTCGACCTCCAGGCCGGCGACGAGGAGACCGTCGCCTCCTGGCAACGGATGGTCGACGAATCGAAGCTGTACTTCGAAGCCGTCTACGCGAACCTCGACGTCCTCCTCGAAGACAACGACGCCATCGGCGAGAGCTACTACAACCACATGCTCGCGGACGTGTGCGCCGACCTGGAAGCCTCCGGTGTCGCCGTCCGCTCCGACGGAGCCCTGTGCGTCTTCTTCGACGACATCAAGGGCCAGGGCGGCGAACCGACCCCGCTCATCGTCCAGAAGAGCGACGGCGGCTACGGCTACGCCACCACCGACCTCGCCGCCATCCGCGACCGCGTCGGCATGCTCGGCGCCAACCAGCTCCTCTACATCGTCGACAGCCGCCAGGCCCTCCACTTCCAGATGGTCTTCGAGACTGCCCGGCGCGCCGACTGGCTCCCCGATGACGTGCGCGCCCTGCACCTCGGGTTCGGCACCGTCCTCGGCAAGGACGGCAAGCCCTTCAAGACCCGCTCCGGCGAGACTGTCCGCCTCATGGACCTCCTCGACGAGGCCGTCGACCGCGCCGGCACCGTCGTCTCCGAGAAGAGCCCCCAGCTCGCGAGCGAGGAACTCGAAGACCGGGCCAAGCAGGTCGGCATCGGCGCGGTCAAGTACGCCGACCTGTCGACCTCCCGCACCCGCGACTACATCTTCGACGCCGACCGCATGGTCTCCCTCAACGGCGACACCGGCACCTACCTCCAGTACGCCTACGCCCGCATTCAGTCCATCCTGCGCAAGACCCCCGAAGGTGTCACCCCGACCGCCCACCGGGACCTGGCCCTGGAGCCGGCCGAACGCGCCCTCGGACTCCTCCTCGACGAGTTCGGCGCCACCGTCGACCTCGTCGCCGAGACGTTCGAACCCCACCGCCTCTGCGCCTACCTACACAACTTGGCATCGGCTTACACGACCTTCTACGAGCACTGCCCCGTCCTCAAGGCGCCGACTCGCGAGGTCATGGAGACCCGGCTGCTGCTGTGCCAGCTCACCGGCCAGACCCTCCGGCAGGGCATGGACCTCCTCGGGATCGGGACGCCCGAACGCCTGTAGCCGGGCAAGCCTCCGGGTGAGCGGCCACTGGCCGCCCACCCGGAGGCTTCGGCGTCGAAGCGGGTCACCTGGGCTGGTGTACTGCTACCCAGTGGTGCGCATCAGGGTGACGCTGCGGCCTCGGTTCTCGATGCCGACGTAGGCGTTGACAAGGAAGGGAGCCAGTTTCGGGGTTGCCCGGTCAGCTCCGGTGCGCGCGTCGAGGATGACATTCCCATTGGTGGTGTTGCCGTAGACCAATCCGTGCCAGACCGCGGTGACCTGCGGAACGAGTCGCCCGCCCTGCGAGGCAGTGATTGACCAGAGCCATTTCATCGACGTCGCGTCCAAGGCCGCGATCGAGTGAGTCTGGCCGAACAACTGGTCGTTACAGAGGATGACGGACGTTCCATCGAAGTCGCAGTGCCAGGGGTGCACATACGCCCCTGGCCCCGGGTGGGCGCGGACCGCTCCGGTACGGGCGTCAACGATGACGAACCCGTCCGAGGCCGACATCGCGAGCAGGCCGGGGCCGGCGGAAGATGCGACCGCTCGGCTTTCCGTGTGGACGGCTGACCACCGGGGACTGCCGTCTGATGCGCCGTAGCCTGCGAGCTGACGCTCGCCGTACGTCGGAGCCTCGGCGCCGGCCACGATGCCATCGACAAGCTGCATCGCGTGGAAATTCGCCCTGGTCCATCGGAGCTGCCCGGATCCCGCGTCGACCACGTAGGTCGTCTCGTCGTCGGATACGACCACGTTCTGGTCGTCCACCGCCACCACCTGGGCCGCCCTGATGCCGTCGGCGAGCAGCGATTCGTCGCGGGTCACAGCCTGCTGGCTCAGTGGCGTTTCCACGAGGTCGACCTGCGCGCTCCAGACCGTCTTGCCCGTCGTGGAGTCGGCGGCCAGGATCTCGATCACGTTCCGACCCCGGCCCGTCCCGGTGCCCGGGACGTAGCGGGAGAACGCCACGAGCACGGCGTCAATGCCGTGGAAATGGGCAGGCAGCGGCGCGGCCGTCTCGGAGCCGAAGCCGCTCTTCGAAGCGGGGATGGTGCTGACCGCACTCCAGAGCGTGTTCCTGGTGACGACATCGACGGCTTTCAGACCATCCTCGGTAGTCACGAACGCGGTCGTGTCCTTCAGAGAGATCGCCGGACGTTGCCGCGTGGGGCTTGATGTCGAGGGCTGCACCCCCTCGTCGAGTGCGTCCCCCGTGCCCGGACCATCGCCGAAGTCGAATGACGTCGGTGGGTCGAAAGCCTGGAGATGCCGGGAAGCAGCAGGAGCGACCCCGTCCGCGGACAACGGAGTTGAACTGCTGCAGGCGGACAACGAGCCGACCAGTGCCAAGACCAGGCCGGCAGCGCCGACCCATTGGCAGTGCCCGCGAGCTGCGAAGATCACCATTCCCCCTTTGCTTGATCACCGAAGCAGTGCAGACTGTACCTGACAGTGATCAGCTGGCTCCGAAATGCCGCATGCCTGGGGACGACCCAGGGCGCCGGCGCACCGTGATCCATGGCCCGCTTGATCACGGGAAGGACTACACGCCTCCACCTGTCGGCCCCGACCGATAGGGTCAAGGCCGTGGAGAAGGCCATGGTTCGTCCGCGGCCGGGCAGCAAGGACCAGGAGGGTACAGGGGTGTCGGCAGCGGGCAAGGACGGCAACTCGGGGGCGCGTCGGCCAAAGCCTGCACCGCCGCGTGTGCAGCGCTGGTTTCAAGAACGCCCCTCCCCGTTCCCGCACGAGCAGGAAGCGCTCGACCACGTCAAGGCACTGATGCCGCAGGCGGAGCCCTTCCGGGCCTGGGCGACCTTCTCGTTCACGGCCGCCTCGGGGCGTACCAACGAGTGCGACCTGCTCATCCTCGTGCCGCGCGGCCTGTTCCTCGTGGAGCTCAAGGCGCACCCGGGGCGCCTCGTCAACAACGGGAGCACCTGGAACTTCCACGGCCCCGACCGGGTCCGCACGATCAACAATCCCCTGCACCTGACCGACCTCAAGTCCAAGGAACTGCGGGCCCGGCTGACCTGGGCCGCACAGACCTCCAACGCAGGCGTGCGCATCCCGTGGATCTCCCCGGCAGTGTTCCTGTCCGCTCCGAGCCTGCGATCCGAGCTCGACACCGTCCAGCAGACCAACGTCTACGGCCGCGACGACGGCGTCAGCGGCCTGCCCCGGATCTGGCAGGACTTCCTCGGCCTGCCCCCGCAGCGGGACTCCGAGGCTGCCCGGCGCGAGCGACTCGACCTGGCACGGGCGCTGCCCGACCTCATGAAGAGGATCGGCGTCCGGGCATCCACTGCCCACCTGAGCTTTGGTGACGGCTGGAACCTCGCCGGGCGCCCCCTCGACGGCGGCCCCACGTGGGAGGACCGTCTCGCCATCCGCGAGCAGCCCATCCGCGAGGAAGGCCGCGTCCGCGTCTACCTGGTGAGCCTCCAGGCAACCGCGGAGACCCGAAACTCGGTCGAACGAGCAGCCCGGCGCGAGTACCAGGTCCTCCAGGGCATCAGCCACCGCGGCATCGCGCAAGCCCGGGAGTTCCGCGACCACCAGGGTGGCCCGGCCATCCTCTTCAACCACCGCGCCTCCGACCTGCGCCTGGACGCCTACCTGGCCACCCACGGCGCCTCGCTGACCCACGAGACCCGACTCGAGCTCGTTCGCCAGATCGCCGACGCGCTGCGCTACGCCCACCAGCGCTCGCTCTACCACCGCGCTCTCGCGGCCCGGTCGGTGTACGTCTCCTGCAAGCCCGACGGGTCCAGCCCGGTCGTGCGCATCGTCGACTGGCAGGTCGCCGCCCGCGACTTCGACAGCTCCTCGCACCCTTCTCTCGGGACCCCGAGCGCGGGCGGCGACCACGTCGAGAACGCCGCCCAGGTCTACCTGGCGCCGGAGTTCGACATGGAATTCGCCGACCCAGTCGATCTGGACATCTTCGGCCTCGGCGCCCTCGCCCACCTGATCCTGAGCGGCGAACCGCCGGCCGAGCGCCGCAGCGCCATGATCGAGCGGCTGACGAACGACGGTGGGCTGCGCCCCTCGGCTGTGTCGGACGCCGTGTCGGATGAGCTCGACGGCCTCGTGTATCAGGCAACCCGGGCAGACGTCGCCGAACGGCTCGACTCGGTGGACCGGTTCCTGGACGAGCTCGACCGAATCGAGCACGCAGCGGCCACGGAAGCGCTGGCACCCGTTGGCGTGGACCCGCTTATCGCGATGGCGGGACAGAGCGTTGACGCGGAGTGGAGCGTCGAGAAGGTCCTCGGCACCGGCGCCACGGCCAGAGCCCTGCTAGTCCAGCGCGAAGTGGAAGATCTCGGCGGCACGATCCGGGTCGAACGACGCGTGCTCAAGGTTTCCCTGGATGAGACCCGCGACGACCGCCTGGAGTCCGAGGCGGACGCGTTGGCCAAGGTCGGTGGGGGCGCCGTTGTGCGGCTTCTCGCAGGCCCGCGCAAGATCCACAACCGGACGGTACTGGACCTCGAGTACGCAGGCGAGCGTTCACTCGGAGCCCGACTGCGTGGAGACGGGCGCCTGACCTATCACGAGTTGGAGCGCTTCGGCCGGGACCTTTTCACCGCCCTGGACCAGCTTGCCGGCAAGGGGGTGTGGCACCGTGACCTCAAGCCCGACAACTTCGGCGTGCTCCAACGGGCCGATCGGTCTTGGCAGTTGGTGCTTTTCGACTTCTCCCTTGCGGAGGTGTCGGAACGGGATGTGAAGGCCGGTACCCGCGGCTACCTTGACCCGTTCCTCGACACACCGCGCCGATCGGTCTTCGACAACCACGCCGAGTACTACGCCGCAGCGGTCACCCTGCACGAGATGGCGTCCGGCGAGCGCCCTCGCTGGGGCGACGAGATGACCGATCCCCGTACCACCGACGACGAGTACCCGGTGATCGCGGAGGATGTGTTCGAGCCTGCCCTGAAGGACGGACTGACGGCGTTCTTCCGGCGGGCGCTTCATCGCGACGCCGACCGGCGCTTCGACACCCTGCGGCAGATGCACGAGGCTTGGGAGTCCGTGTTCGCCAAGGCCGATGCGATGGCGCCGGATGACGAGGATGACGAGACGGAGGACCTGCAGGCCGCTCGCGATCGTGTCGCCGCGCAGGCCGCGCCGGACACCCTGCTCAAGGACGCTGGTCTTTCGCCGCGCGCGCAGTCCGTCGCGAACTCGTTCGGTGCGACCACGGTCGGGGAGCTTCTCAACGTTCCGCTGCACCAGATTGCCCGGGCACGTGGCGCCGGCGCGGTGATCCGCAAGGAGCTCAACCGTCGGCACAAGCAGTGGACGGCGAAGCTCCGCAAGGCCGCAGCACCTGCCGCGAAGCCCGCCGGGAATGCGGAGAGTGCGTCCACGGCCCCGCGGATGGACCTGGCTAAGCTGCCGGTGGACATTGCTGCCCGCGCCAGTATCGACGAGATCGCTGCTCACCTTGACCCGGGCCCGAACAGCAAGGGCTCGCGCAGGCGCGAGATCATCCGGCTCACGCTCGGCCTGCCCGGCGTGGACGGAGCGCCCTCCACGTTGCCGCCCTGGTGCTCCCAGACGGATATCGCCAAGGCTCTGCCCATCTCGCAGGCGACCGTCTCGCGGAGCCACGTGGCCGCGATCCAGTCCTGGGTGGCTGACCCTCTCCTGACGACTCTCAGGGAGGAAATTGTCGCGTTCGTCACCGGGGCAGGGCGCGTGGTCACCGCACAGGAAGCGGCTACCGACCTGCGAATCCGCAAGGGCGTTCGGGAGCAGGACCCGCAGCGTGCCGAGGCACTGGCGCTCGCCGTGGTGCGCGCGGCCGTCGAGGCAGAAGCCTGGCCGCCTGACGACGCAGACGGCGACCAGCCGCGGCTCGCCGTGCTCCGGCGCAGCGGACGTGTCTTCATCGTGTGCGAGTCCCTCTCGGGGACCAGCGACCCCAGCGCTCCCGAGCTCGCGGACTATGCACGGGCGCTCGGACAGCAGGCAGATCGGCTCGCCCAGACCGAACCACTGCCGGACCGCGCCGTCGTGATTCGCGACCTGCGGTCCGTACCGGTGCCGTCGGGCATGACTCCGGTGTCGGATGGGCGCTTGGTGGCACTTGCCTCGGCAGCCGCGCAGGACGCCTTGTATTCACCGCGTCTCGAGCTCTACCCGAGAGGGCTCGGCCTCGCTCAGGCGATCCGTATCTCGCAGGCCGCCGCCGGTATCCGGCGCGACCGGGGTGCAACCGCGGATGAGCTGCTCGCCAAGGTGCGACTCCGCTTCCCTGATCTGGATCTGGCCGAGCCGACCGCGGTCGAGCTGGAAGAGGCTTTGGCCGAGGCGATGAAGCAGGCGCTTCAGCACGCGGGATTCGTCCTCGAATACGACGCGGAAACCAAGCGTTTCCGCGCGCCGGTTCCGGAGGGCGTCCGCTCCATGACCGCATCGGCGACCGCGACCACGCTGTTCCCGAGCGCGGCCGGCGTAGCCGCAGCGTCGGCGGCGGCCGGCCGAGACCCGAAGGCACTCCTCGGGGCCAAGCTGGACGACGCCCTGCGCCGCGGAGGCTTTCTAGCTCTGACTCTGCGAGGCAAGCACCTCCCCGGGGCCGCCGACCTCCTTGCCGCCGCGTACGGCGTGGAGCCGGTCTCGCTGGGCGGGCTCTTCCTCCGTGAGTTCCGCGCGCTGGCCACCGAGCACGGCACGGACTGGGGACGTGTCCTGACCATCGACACCAAGTTCACCGAGTCCGGCGAACTGCCGCGAGGGCTGGCGTCGTACGTCAGGGGCACCTGGGCCCGCGTCGGTGAACGCCTGCGCGAGCGACTCGAGACTGCTGGGCCGACAGGCGTGCTGTTCCTTCACGATGCCGGTCTGGCTGCTCGATACCAGGATGCCGGCGGGCGGGAACTGCTGGTCACGCTGCAGAACGCGGCCCGTCGGGAGTTCGATGCCCCGCACGGCCTGTGGCTGCTTTGCCCGCAGGAGGCGCCCCACGAGAGCCCGCAACTGGACGGCATGATCGTTGAGGTGCTCGGTGAGGCGGAGCGGGCCGTGCTGATCAAGGACTTCCTGGACGAGCTCCGAGCACGGCGTACCGCAGCCTGACGAGACGCGCCGCGGCGGAGGGGACATCGACCTTTCGGAACGGCCGATCGTTCGGGTGCGCCGAACTGGCAAAATGGGGAACCGCACGGTCCGCCGGGACCGACGGATGGACGGACAAAGGACGGGCGCTGTGACCGGTCGGGGAGTGGACCAGAACGAGCTGCTGAAGGACCTGCGCAAGCAGGTGGCAGCGCTGGAGGACGACCTGCGAGAGCGCAGCCAAGACGTACCGGAGTTCGCGGAGAAGCTGGACGACGAGTACCAACGCGCTCGGGCAGCTGAGCGCACGGCAGCCACCTACGAGAGCTGGCGCGAGGAGCGCATCACCCAGGCCGCCGTCGCCTGGGTCCTCGGCACGGTGTTCATCCGCTTCTGCGAGGACAACGGGCTGATCGAATGGCCGTGGCTCGCCGGCCCTGGGGAGCGGCTGGAGATCGCGGAGGAGCGCCACGAGGCCTACTTCCGCGATAACCCGGAACAGAACGACCGCGACTGGATCATCGCCGCGTTCGACCACCTCGCGGCGTCGAACGAGACGGCGGGCGGGCTCTTCGATCGGAACCACAACCCCCTGTGGGGGCTCACACCGAGCTACGAGGCCGCGCGGGCGCTGCTGGTGTTCTGGCGGCGCAGGGACAAGGACGGCGAGGCTGTCCACCTCTTCGGGAGCGAGGGCTGGGATACCCGGTTCCTCGGCGACCTGTACCAGAACCTCAGTGAGCACGCCCGGAAGACGTACGCGCTGCTGCAGACGCCTGAGTTCGTGGAGGAGTTCATCCTCGACCTCACGTTGGAGCCGGCGGTGGAGGAGTTCGGGCTCTGGCCCGAGCTGACCATCCGCGAGAGCGAGTCGCGTGTCGTTGAGCGGCGGGGGCTGCGGACGATCGACCCGGCGTGCGGCAGCGGGCACTTCCTGCTGGGCATGTTCCAGCGGCTGCTGGCGAAGTACCGGGAAGAGGCAGGGCCGGGCGTCGACGACTGGGCGAACGTGCGGGCCGCACTGGAGGCAGTGCACGGATGCGACAAGAACCCGTTCGCGGTGAGCATCGCCCGCTTCCGGCTGCTGGTTGCGGCGCTGAAGGAGGCCGGGGTCGAGCAGCTGGACCAGGCGCCGAAGTTCCCGATCAACGTCGCGGTCGGCGACTCACTGCTGCACGGGCGGGGGGTCGGCAGGCGCAAGCAGAAGGGGAAGTCGGAAGACGACCTATTCTCGGCCATGGGGCTGGCCGATAACGGGAATGAGGAGGAGTCGGAGGGGGCGTTCGCGTACTCGACGGAGGATGTGAACGAGTTCGTCCGTAGCTGCGACCTGCTGGGGCAACACTCGTACCACGTCGTCGTCGGCAATCCGCCCTACATCACGGTCAAGGACAAGCAAGAGAACGAGAACTATCGGGGCATCTACGACGCTTGTGCGGGAACTTATGCATTGTCGGTGCCATTTGCTCAGCGAATCTTCGAGTTGGCCACGCGAGGTGATCGAGGATTCACTGGTCAGATCACCGCAAATTCATTCATGAAGCGCGAGTTCGGAAAGAAGCTCATCGAGGACTTCTTTCGCACAGTGAAGCTCACCCATGTCATTGACACCTCGGGGGCATTTATTCCCGGACATGGAACCCCGACCGTGATCCTCATTGGTCGAAACACGGATCGGGGCTGGGCGGAGCCAGTTCGATCGGTGATGGGCGTACGTGGGGAGTCAGGGCAGCCGCTGGTAGCCGCAGAAGGCAAAGTTTGGCGCGCGATTGTGGAGAATGCCCAAAGGCCGCCGGTTGAAACAGATTGGGTGATTACTGAAGACGTCTCGCGGATTCGTTTCACCGCACACCCGTGGACGCTCGGCGGCGGTGTCGCAACTGATGTCATGCGGACCATTGGGCGATCGAATAAGGCTCTCACGAAGGCGATCGATCCACCCATCGGGCGCGCTGTTCGAATTGGGTCCGATGAGGCTTTTAGTCGACCAAATCGATCAATGGCGGGTGCGCGGGCTCCACTTGAAGCGTTGCGGCCAATCGTGCGCGGCGAAAATGTTCGAGACTGGGGCATCTCCGGCCTTGGGCTGATCTGGTATCCGTATGCCAAGGATGGTTCAGTTCATGATGATCTTCGGAATGAGCTCTGGTCACTTCGCACACACCTAGCAGCACGCAGAACTTTTCAGGGGGTAATGGAAGACGCGGGCCGGGCGTGGTGGGAGTACATGCAGCACACTCGATCGGCGTACGCAACCCCTCTTTCCATCGTGTTTTCGAATGTAGCCACTCACTTGCATTTTGCGCTTGATCGGGGAGGCAAGGTCTTCGATGCTCATGCGCCAGTGATCAAGCTGCCTGATGGGGCATCGGAGGAGGAGCACCTGGCGCTGGTTGGCCTACTGAACTCGTCGGCGACGTGTTTCTGGTTGAAGCAGGTCTGCCAAGGAAAGGGCAACCGGGGCGGGGAGCGCTCAACGGGCCGATGGGAGTGGGAAGAGTATTATGAGTTCACTGGAGCAAAACTCCAGGAATTGCCGCTCCCTACGGTGCTCCCGGTTCAACTGGGTGGCGTATTGGACTCGCTTGCCCAGCAGCTTGTAGGCCATGAGGCCGCCGCCGTGGCCGCAGCCTCTGCAGTACCGACTCGTGCCGATCTCAACAGTGCTCGCGCCGTGAACACTGCGACTCGCCATCGCATGATCGCGCTTCAGGAGGAACTGGACTGGCAGGTCTACGGGTCCTACGGGCTACTCACGGACGCTGAAGCCGAGTCCCTCGTGGTCGCTAACATTGATGATGTCCCCGACGTTGCCCTGGGTGAGCGCGCCTTCGAGATCTTCCTCGCTCAGAGGGGGATCGACAGTGAAGCGGATTCTGCCTGGTTCGATCGGCACGGCTCCATGCCTAGCTTGGAGATCCCTGCCCGGTGGCCGGAATGGTACCGGGAGATCGTTCAGCGTCGAATTGACACCATCAAGAAGCGCCGCGATATTGCGCTCATCGAGCGGCCGGAATGCAAGCGGCGCTGGTCGCCGCAGAGCTGGGAGAAGAAGGAAGCCGAGGCCCTTAAGGCATGGCTCCTGGGCCGCTGTGAGCGAGAGGATCTCTGGTTCCATAACCGCGATGGCATGCGCCAGCCTAGGACGCTTACCCCTGCTCAGTTGGCGGACCTCCTCACCAGTGATTCCGACGTTCACGCCGTTGCTGAGCTCTATGCAGCGGATCACCTCGGTAAGCCGGATCTCCGGCTTGCTGATGTGCTTCGGGAGATCGTCGCCGACGAGCACGTTCCTTACCTCTCCGCTTTGCGCTACAAGGACTCTGGGCTTCGCAAGCGTGAGCAGTGGGAGAAGGTGTGGGAGCGGCAGCGCGAGGAGGACCGGATTGGCGAGCGGCTGGACATCGCTGTGCCGCCGAAGTACTCCAGTGCGGACTTCCTGAAGCAGTCGTACTGGTCGAATCGGGGCAAACTCGACATGCCGAAGGAGCGGTTCATCTCGTACCCGGATGCCGGACCGGAGGCTGATCCCAAGCTGGTTCTCGGCTTGGCTGGTTGGGACCACCGTGACCAGGCACAGGCCATCATTAACCTCGCGGCCGATCGCGTGGAGCGGGACAACTGGCAGGGTGAGCAACTGGCTCCGCTCCTTGCCGGGATGTTGGAGCTGCTGCCGTGGCTGAAGCAGTGGCACGGTGGGTTCGATCCCGACTGGGACGGCGTTCCCGCGACCGACTGCCAGGAGTGGCTGGAAGCCCAGCAGCGTGAGCACGGCGTCACGACGGATGCGTTGCTCTCCTGGCGTCCGTCCGCGCCCAAGCGCAGCAGGGGCGCGGCCAAGTAACGTGCAGCCATTGCACGATCGCACCGACATGAATTCCACGACGAAGGGAACCGCGACCCGCGATGTCCAGCACTGAGCTCTTCCTCCGGGACGTCCTGGACATCCCCGACGCGGTCCTCGCCGGTAAGTTCAAGGTCGAGCTGTCCGGCGGGTTCGAGGAGACCCAGCGCCTGGTCGACGAGTACGTCGTCACCGATCAGCTGAAGGAAGCCTTCGGCAAGGCACTCACCCTCGTCCGCAGCTCCGTCCGCGACGGCTCGTCCAACGCCGCATACCTGCACGGCTCGTTCGGTTCCGGTAAGAGCCACTTCATGTCGGTGCTCCACGCGGTGCTCAACAACGAGCCGGCTGCCCGCTCCAAGCCGCGTTTGCAAGAGGTCATCGCCGAGCACGACGACTGGCTGCGCGACCGCCGATTCCTCATGGTCCCGTACCACCTGGTCGGCGCAGCCGACCTGGACTCCGCACTGCTCGGCGGATACGTCCGCGCGATCCGCCGCATAGACCCGAACGCGCCGACGCCGCCGGTATACCGCGCCGATGCGATGCTGGATGACGCCCGCTACAACCGCAACATCGAGGGCGACGAGCTGTTCATCCGCAAGCTCGGGGACCGCGCTGTCGGTGACAGCAACGTCCACCCCGGTGCCGCGGACGACGACCTGGTGCCGCTGGAGGAAGCCGAGGCGCCCGCTGCCGGCTGGACAAGCGAGGACCTGGACCGGGCGTTTACGGCACCAGCCGGTGATCCGCTCCGCGAGGCGCTGGTCTCCGCGCTGCTCAGCGGTCCGATGAAGTCCTACGCACGCGGTGCCAGCGGTGATGCCAACGCCTTCATCCCGTTGGAGGACGGGCTGTCCGTCATCAGCCGGCACGCGAAGTCACTTGGCTACGACGGCATTGTGCTGTTCCTCGACGAGTTGGTCCTCTGGCTCCAGGCCAGGATGAGCGACCAGGACTTCGTGAAGACCGAGGTCGGCAAGCTCGTCAAGATCATCGAATCGGGTGTGGCGGACCGGCCGGTGCCGATCATCTCCTTCGTCTCGCGGCAGAGGAACCTCTCCCAGCTCGTCGGCGAGGACGTCACCGGCGCCGAGGTGAAGAACCTGGAGTCCCAGGTCGGATACCTCGCCCAGCGTTTCGACGTGATCAGCCTGGAGGACAGGAACCTCCCGGCGATCATCAAGGAGCGCGTGCTGAAGCCCCGATCCCCGGAAGCGCGGGCCGCTCTGGATGCGGCGTTCGCCGACTTCGAGCAGGCCAACGCACGAGTCAAGGACGCTCTGCTCGACTCCCAGGGCGCCACGCAGGCCGACTGGTCCGACTTCCGCGACGTATACCCGCTGACGCCGGCCCTGCTGAACGTCCTCGTGGCCTTGTCCGGCGCGCTGCAGCGTGAGCGGACCGGTCTCAAACTGCTCCAGGAGCTGCTGTGGCGGCGCCGCGGGGACATGAAGGTCGGCCAGATCATCCCGCTCGGTGACCTGTGGGACGTCCTCTCCGGCGGCATGGGCGACGCGTTCACCGAGAAGCTCCGCAAGGAGGGCGAGCAGGCCAACCGGTTCTACGGCAAGGTCCGCCTCTGGATGCTGGAGCGCTACCAGGGTGAGGAGAGCCCCGAATTCAGGGCCACCGACCGGCTCGTCAAGACCCTCCTGCTGGCCTACCTAACGCCCGAGGTCCCGGCCTTGGCCCGGCTGACCGCGCGCCGGCTGGCGGACCTCAATCACGGCTCCGTCAAGCGCACCCGGACGATCACCGACGACAAGGTGGCGTTGGCGCGTTTGGAGGAGCTGCAGGGAGAGTTCGGCGGGGAGCTGCGTTCGGACGGCGGCAACGACCCGGTGTTCGCGCTGCACTTGTCCGACCTCGACGTCGAGCCGCTGCTGGATGCTGTCGGTGAGGTCGACCGGGTGAGCGCTCGGCGTGTGTGGATCAAGGAGGCCCTCTGGGGCGCGTTGGGCATCCAGGACACCGAGGGCTTCGTCTGCGAGCACGAGATCGTGTGGCGCGGCACCAAGCGCACCGCCGAGTTCGTTTTCGGCAACGTCCGCGACGCCCAGGAGATCCCGGACGACCACTTCATCCCCTCGGTGGACGGCCGGGTGCGCTTCGTCGTCGACTACCCGTTCGATGTCGCAGGTCAGTACCCGAGCAATGACGCTGCACGGGTTCGTCAGCTGCTGCGGGACGAACGGCACCGCCAGCCCACCGTGGTGTGGCTGCCGGCGCACCTCTCGCGTCAGCGGGCCGGCCAGCTCGGGCGCCTCCTGAAGATCAACTACTTGCTGGAGCGGGAACGGCTCGATGACCTCGCGGTCAACTACTCCACCGAGGACCGCATCCGCATGCGCCACCAGCTCCAGGCGCAGCGCGACAATCTCACGTCCCAGATCACTGTCACGCTGGCCCAGTTGTACGGCATCAGCCGCCTGGATGAGGCCAACGCCGGCGCCCCGGTCGGGGAGGACGGCCACCTGCTGTCGATGCTGCCTGGCCACCGGCCCCGGCTGGAGGCCGCGGCCGGTTTCGCGGGCAACATGCTCCGCATTGCCGACGGGGTCTTCCAGGAGCTGTACCCGAAGCACCCCAACTTCGACCCGTCCGGCAACCGCAAGGCGATCACCCCGGCCGAGCTGAAAACCGTGCTCGGCTGGATCACCAAGGCCATGGAGGACGGCTCCGGGCGCGTGGAACTCGACCGCGGGCAGATGGCCGTCGTCAAGAAGATCGTGCACCCGCTGGAGCTCGGAGAGGTCCACGACGGTCCGCTGACTCTCAGCACCGAGTGGCGCCGGCGGATCGACCAGTACGCGGCTCAGCAGCAGGTCACCGGTGAGTACAAGGTGGAGGACATCCGCCAGTGGATCGCCAAGCTGGGTTGGACTGGCTTGGACAAGCAGGTCAGCAGTCTGCTGATCGCCACCTACGCGCTGCTGGCCGACCGGTCCTGGGTCTACAACGGGAAGGCCGAATCGGCGGCACCTCCCCTCCAGTCGATCGGGGCCGGCCATGTCTTGCGGGCCCAGGAGAAGCCCAGCGAGGCCGAGTTCGCGACCGCGCGGGAGCGTGCGGCTGCCCTGTTCGGCGTCTCGGGCGTGCCGCCTGTGCTGTTCGCCCGCAACGTCGCGAAGCTCGCGGCTGCGGTGCGCACGAAGGCGGAGGAAATGGAGAAGTCCGTCGAGGGAGTGCGCAGCTCTCTCGGCAAGCCGCAGCGCGCCGAGGCGCTGGGCCTGACCGACCCGCGTGCGCCCCGTCTGCTGGCGGCCCGGCATGCTGCTGACCTCGTCCAGCGGCTGACGCGGCATCAGGACGACACTCCGCTGGTGAAGGAACTTGCCGCGGTCGCCTACGACATCACCGACCAAGAGCTCGGGGCTGCCCTTGGCTCGGCGAAGACCGTCCTTTCTGCGCTCGACCGTACGCAGTGGGACCTGCTGGAGAGTGTGCGCGAGTACACCGGGCGGACTGACGGGATCGGCGACCGCGCACAGCGGCTGATTGCCGAGGTCCAGCGGGCCGCTCACGAGGACGAGTTCGCCCGTCAGCTCGCGCCTGTCCTGGACGGGATCCAGCCGCAGGCGCTGGCACTCATCAGGGACGCCGCCCGGCTGGCCGCCGTGGCCGCACCGGCGGCACCCCCGGCCGCGCCGCCCGTGACCTCGCCTGCTCCCCAGGAGGCGCCGACCGAGGCCGGGCAGGTCAGTC
Organism: Kitasatospora sp. MBT66; assembly: GCF_000710405.2. Lineage (NCBI taxonomy): Bacteria > Bacillati > Actinomycetota > Actinomycetes > Kitasatosporales > Streptomycetaceae > Kitasatospora > Kitasatospora sp. MBT66. Next base: position 51,638 of record NZ_JAIY01000005.1, read on the forward strand.
TGACGTTCCACGGCCAGCCTCCTCTGCCGACGTCCCCCGGGGAGCCGAGCAGCCCTACCGCTCCCGCCGGCACGACCACTCCGGCTGGTCCTGGGACCGGTGTGCCGCGTCGCTCCACGCGCAGGGTGGCAGCCCGCGCCGGCGAGACCGTGTTCGAACGCGCGCTGGCGGATCTGCTCGGCGAGATCCGGGCGTTTGCCGCCACCAACCCTGACACGGAGATCGAGATCGGGTGGAGGCCTGCGGACGAGCCCGGAACGGGCGGTACCGTGAGCGAAAGGACGGCGGACTGATGTCGGCTCAGCCACCCCTGGTCAACCGCCGGGTCATCGAGGCGCTCTTGCGCCTGGAGCTCCCCAACGAACCGGAGCGCCGCCTCGTCCTGGTCCACGGACGCTACGAAGCCGGTGCGGCAGCTGAGTTCACCAGCTCCGTGGCCGACGACAAGCGCCGGATCGAGGTTATGGAGGAGCATTCCGTCCTCGGTATTTCCGACGCCTGGCACCGCTACCAGGAGGAAGCCGCGGTCCCGGGCGCGGTGCTGGTGGTCGCCACGACGGTCGAGGACGAGCAGCTTGGCTGGGATGTCCTCGGCCACGCCCTGCGCCGCCAGGTCCTCAGCGTCGACCGGGCGGAGATCGTCAGGCTGCGGTTCGGCGCCACCGGCCTCGACCCGCGCATCCGCGCGGAATCCTGGCTCGTGAACGCCCTCCTCGAAGGCGAGCCCCACGGCGGCTGGCCGCGGTTCGGCTCCGTGCTCACCCTGGACGCGGCGATGCGCGCACTCGTCGAGGCCAGGCTGTCGATCAGCCAAGCGTCCCCGGACATGGCCGGCACCCGCGGCGAAGCACGGCGTGAGACCCCGCTGGACGCTGACACCCTGCTGGCGTGGTCGCGCAGCCCGCTCGGACCCGCCGCGTACGCGGCACTGACCACGGACGAGCAGCAGGGCATCAAGGCCTGGTTGACCAAGGTCGCCGGAAGCGCGGCATCGCTGCTGCTCGACCTCTGCGCCGCAGGCCGTGGCCAGGACGCCATGGCCCTCGGCGTCGTCGGCTCCGCGGTGGCCGGCCCCGCCACGTCGGCCGAGACAGGCCTCGCGCTCGGCGGACTCTTCGGCACCATCCGGATCAAGCCCGCCGATCTGCGTCCCTTCACTCTCGCCGTCGAAGGAACGCTGATCCGCTGGCTGCTGCAGGCCGAGCAGGCCGGCCCGGACCAGCACGCGGCCCGCAACCGGGCTCTGGACGTCCTCGAACAGGCAGACCGGCAGGCCCAGGACGCCGGCCTGACCGAAGCCCTCGCGGGCAACGCCTACCTTCCCTCCGGATTCCAGGCGCGCCTCACCGCACTGGCTTCCGTCCTCGACCAATCAGGTACCCGCACACACGACCTCGCCGCAGTTGAGGCGGCACTCGAGGACCTGCGCCGCCACCATCTCGCGGGCCTGCGGGGCGCACGTGTCCGCACGGCTGAGGCCGCAGTGCGTCTCGCCCGCTGGCTGGCCGGCCCTCACCCGACGGTCAGCTCTGTCGCCGGCGCCGTCGAGCAGCACCTCGCCGACTGGGGCTGGGTGGATGCTGCTCTCACTGTCCTGTGGGCCGGCGACGCCGAAGCCCAGGAACCGGTCACTGCCGCCTACCACAGCATCTATCACGCTGCCCGTGGGCGGCGCGCAGTGATCGACGAGATCTTCGCCCGGTACCTGCGCGACTGGACGCGCACCGCCTCCAGCCAAACGCCCGGCGGCGCGCTCCTGGTGGAGAACGTGCTCGACACCATCGCGGTCAAGCTCGCCGGCAAGTCGGGCCGGGCACCGCTGATCCTGCTGGTCGACGGCATGAGCAGCGAGGTCGCGGTCGGCTTCGGCGAAGAACTCGCCCGCCGCGGCTGGCTGGAGACCGGCCCCACGCGGGGCCGCCGCACGGCCGCAGTCGCCGCGATCCCCTCACTCACCCGCATCAGCCGGGCCTCACTCCTCACCGGCAGCCTCACTCAGGGCGGCCAGTCCGTGGAGAAGCCCGGCTTCGAGGCGTTCTGGTCCCGGCAGCGCCGGTCAGGTGTGCTCTTCCACAAGGCGGACATAGGAGGGGCAGCCGGGCAGCGGCTCTCCGACCCGTTGCAGCGAGAGCTGGCTGGCGAAGCGGTCGTCGGAGTCGTGCTGAACACGGTCGACGACTCACTCGATCACGCGGCCCAGGGCGACCGCACCCGCTGGCGCCTGTCCGATGTGACCTACCTGGAGGAGCTCCTCGCCGCCGCCCGCCTCTACGGCCGGCCCGTCGTCATCGTCGCCGACCACGGCCATGTCCTCGAACGAGGCGAGGGACTCGACGCCCCGACAGCTACTGGTAACGCGGGTGCCGCGCGTTGGCGCCGCGGCGAGCCGGACGCCGGCGAGGTCCTGCTCACCGGGCCGCGCGTCCTCGAAGGCGATGGCCGCATCGTCGCGCCCTGGCGCGAGGACATCCGCTACACGCCCCGCAAGGCGGGCTACCACGGCGGCGCCTCCCTCGCCGAGATGACCGTGCCGGTCCTCGCACTGTTGCCCGCGGACACGGACCCGCCCAGGGACTGGCACCTCCTCGCACCGGAGGACATCACCCCGCGCTGGTGGAACGCAGGCGGCCCCGCTGGCCAGACGGTACGTACCGCCGAGCAGAGCGAACAGCCGTCGAGCGCGGCCGGCCACACGAGCGGCCAGGAGGCTGCGGACGAGACAGGTGAAGCCACCACGGTGGGTACCACCGCGGACCGCTCTTCCTTCGGGGCGAAGCTGGTGGCGTCCGAGACCTTCCGTTTCCAGCGGAAGTACGTCCGCAAGCCGCCCGAGCCCGAGGTCATGGCCGCCGTCGTCGACGCGCTGGTGGCGGCAGACGGCGCTCTGTCCCTGACGGCTGTCGCGGCGGCAGCGGGCAAGGCGGGACGCAACGCCGACGGCTTCGCCGCCACACTGCAACGACTCATGAACGTAGAGGGCTACCCCGTGCTGGAATTCAGCGACAACGGAACCAGGCTGCGGCTCAACGTGCCGCTCGCCGCTGAACAGTTCCAGGTGGACAGCTGATGAGCACCATCCAGCCCCCCTCCGGTGGTCACGCGGCTACCGTGAGCGCGGCCCGCCGCCGCGATGTGGTCGATGCCCTGCGCCGCGGCACGGTGCCCCAGTTCGGGCTCGACCTGTTCGCCGTCGGCCTTGACCGCTTCGAGCGTGCCCTCGACGACGACCTGACCGTCGTCACTCGAGGCGGCGCCGCCTTCCACGCCGTCCGCGGCGACTACGGATCCGGCAAGACGTTCTTCGCCCGATGGCTGGCCGAGCGGGCCAAGCGCATGGGCCTCGCCACGGCCGAGATCCAGATCTCCGAGACCGAGACGCCGCTACACCGGCTGGAGACGGTCTACCGGCGCCTGACCGAACGCCTGTCCACCGCAAGCCACGCCCCCAGCGCCCTACGCGCCATCGTCGACTCCTGGTTCTACACCCTGGAAGAGGAAGTCCTCGACGCCGACGACGTGTCGGAGGACGACACCGAAGCCCTCGGCAAGGCCGTGGACGCACTCATGGAATCCCGCCTCGCCGAGGTCGCCCGCACCACCCCCGCGTTCGCAGCAGCCCTGCGCGGCTACCGCCACGCCAAGGCCGCAGGCGACGCCGCCACCGCCGAAGCGCTCATCGCCTGGCTCGGCGGCCAGAAGTCCGTAGCCGCCGGTGCCCGCCGGACGGCGGGCGTTCGCGGCGACCTGGACCACTTCGCTGCCCTCGGCTTCCTCCAGGGCCTGCTGACAGTGCTGCGGGACTGCGGCCACCCCGGGCTGCTGCTCGTTCTTGACGAGATCGAGACCCTCCAGCGCGTGCGGGGAGACATCCGGGAGAAGGGCCTCAATGCCCTTCGGCAGCTGCTGGACGAGATCGACGCCGGGCGCTTCCCCGGCCTGTTCCTGGTGATCACCGGCACGCCCGCCTTCTACGACGGACAGCAGGGTGCGCAACGGCTTCCCCCGCTGGCCCAGCGCCTGGCCACCGACTTCACGACTGACCCGCGCTTCGACTCACCCCGCGCGGTCCAACTGCGCCTTGCCGGCTTCGACCTGGAGCGGCTGGGTGAACTCGGCCGCAGCGTCAGAGACCTCTACGCCGGAGCCGCCCGCAACCCGGACCGGATCGGCGAGCGCGTCGACAACGCCTACATCGCCGAGCTCGCCACCGCCGTCACCGGAGGCCTCGGCGGCCAGGTCGGCATCGCCCCGCGCGTGTTCCTGCGCAAGCTCGTCGCCGACATCCTCGACCGCGTCGACGACTTCGAGGACTTCGACCCCCGACAGCACTACGCACTCACCCTCTCCGCCACGGAGCTGAGCGAGGCGGAACGCAGTGCTGCCTCCGCCGGTGACATCGAGCTCGACCTGTGAGCAGCGCCGGCACGGTCGGACCTGGCGGCCCGGCCGCGATGAGCAGGCTCCAGCCCGCGCTGGTCCACCACATCGTCAACTCCCTCGGCTGGCGCGACCTGCGCCCCCTCCAACAGGAGTCCATCGCCCCGCTGATGGACGGCGCCGACGCCGTCCTGCTCGCCCCCACCGCCGGCGGGAAGACCGAGGCCGCGTCCTTCCCGCTGCTATCCGCGATGGAGCAGGGGCGCTGGACGGGCCTATCGGTGCTGTACGTGTGCCCACTCAAGGCGCTGCTGAACAACCTCCTGCCGCGCCTGGAGACGTACGCCGGATGGCTGGGGCGCCGCGCCGCACTCTGGCACGGCGACATCCCCCAGACCGCACGGCGCCGCATCCTCACCGACCCACCCGACATCCTGCTCACCACCCCCGAGTCGATCGAAGCGATGCTGGTGAGCACCAAGGTCGACCAGCACCGCCTCTTCGCCAACCTCCGCGCCATCGTCGTCGACGAAGTCCATGCCTTCGCCGGAGACGACCGGGGCTGGCACCTGCTCGCCGTCCTGGAACGCCTCCAACGCCTGGCCGGCCGGCCCATCCAGCGCATCGGCCTGTCCGCCACCGTCGGCAACCCCGACGAGCTGCTCCACTGGCTCCAGGGATCCGGCCGCGGACAGCGCCCCGCCCACGTCGTGGCCCCAGGCGTCGACCTCACACCACGCGCCGGCGCAGAGGTCGCGGCGCCGCCAGGGGACATCGAACTCGACTACGTCGGATCAACGTCCAACGCGGCCAAGGTCATCGCCGCCCTGCACCGCGGGGAGAAACGGCTGGTCTTCTGCGACTCCCGGCAACTCGTCGAGGAGCTCGGCGCCGCACTCCGGGCCGCAGGCGTGACCACCTTCCTCTCCCATGCCTCCCTCTCACTGGACGAACGACGCCGAGCCGAAGCGGCCTTCGCCGAAGCCCGCGACTGCGTCATCGTCTCCACCAGCACACTCGAACTCGGCATCGACGTCGGCGACCTGGACCGCGTGATCCAGATCGACGCCCCCACAACCGTCGCCTCCTTCCTCCAACGCATCGGCCGTACAGGCCGTCGCCCCGGTTCCAACCGCAACTGCCTGTTCCTCGCACGCAGCCACGAGGCCCTCCTCGGCGCCGCAGCCCTCCTCGTCCTCTGGGGCCGCGGCTACGTCGAACCCGTCACCGCGCCGCCCGAGCCCAGGCACATCGTCGCGCAGCAGCTCCTCGCCCTGAGCCTGCAGGAACACAAGATCGCCCAGGGGCTGTGGGACGAGGGCTGGGGCGGCCTTCCCCCCTTCGACCGCAGCGCGGAACCCATCCTGCGACACCTCGTCGACCACGGGTTCCTCGACCAGGACGGTGAACTGCTGTTCATCGGCCCGGCCGCCGAGGAGAAGTTCGGCCGCCGCCACTTCATGGGCATCACCGCCGTCTTCACCGCCCCACCCGAGTTCACCGTCCTCGCCGGCCGCCAGGAGATCGGCCGCACCGACCCCATGCTCCTCACCGAGAAGATCGACGGACCACGGGTCCTGCTCCTTGGCGGAAGGAGCTGGAAGGTCACCTGGATCGACTGGACCAGACGCCGCTGCTACGTCGAAGCCTCCGACCTCACCGGCCGCGCGCGCTGGTTCGGCACCGGGTACAGCGGTACCTCCTACGCCCTCAACCAGGCCGCCCGGGACGTCCTGCTCGGAGCCGACCCGCAGGTCAAACTCACCCGACGCGCCACCCAGCAACTCGCCCATGTCCGAGAGCAGAACGTCGACACCGTTCACCCCGGCGGCACCGTCATCACCCGAGCCGGCGACGACATCCGGTGGTGGACCTGGGCCGGATACCGGGCCAACGCCACCCTCACCGCCACCCTCGCGGGAGTCACCGACGAGCGCCAGCGCTTCTCCGACGAATACCTGCGCCTGCGTACCGACCTCACACCGCAGATGTGGAAGGCCGGCACGGCGGATGCGGTCTCACGGCTGTGCCTTCCGGACGTCGACGTCAAGGCGATGCGCGGGTTGAAGTTTCACGAGGCCCTCCCCGAACGTCTGGCCATGGCCACGCTCGCGACTCGTTTGGCAGACCTCGACTCGGCGACGACTGTGTTGTCCGGACCGGTCAGGTTCTCACTTCGAGCAGAGTAGAACTGTTTCGGACCCGGGAGGGGTCAGGGAGCAGCTCTCCCGACAGGCGGTGACTGTCACGGCGTCCATGGCATCGGCCACGGCACTGGTGCTGCTGCCAAACGCGTGTCGGGGTTGAACGCCTGGACGGTCGGTCATCTCCACGGAGAGGACGGGTGCGAGGGGTGCGAAGGCGCTCGCGGGGACGCCAGCTACGACTGGGAGGCCCGGATGGCAACCATCACCTCGATCAAGTCGGACATCACCAAGTGCTTCGACCGGTCCGTGTGAACCGACGCTCTGCTAGCAGCGGCTTCAGCATCGAACGCCGCTGAACGACCTGGGTGGTAGCCAGATCGTGTGAATTTCCCCAGGGCCACGTGTCTGGAACCCCGTCTGCCGGTTGCTGAGGGTGAGTCCACCAGTCGCGATGAGGAGGCCTGAGGTGTTGGCGCTTGCCGCTGCAGCTGCGGCTGTTCAAGAGCTGGACGAGGACCAGCTCGCGGCGCTGGACGCATGCGTGGTTGCGGCGCTGGCTCTGAGCAGTCCTGAGGGTGAGAGCGAGGCACGCGCCCGGCTTCTGATGGAATGCTTCGGACGCTATGTGGCTGCGTTCGGCGTGCTCACCCCGGCGCCGCCGTACCCGACGTTCGTTAAGCGGCTTCGCGGTAGCCACTTGGCGGACCTCCTACCGCGGAGACCATCAGAGTTCGCCCTGGGGGAGCTGCGGCTGCTCGAAGAAGACGGCACGCCCAGCCCGGCGTTGAACCGGATGGCGGTGGAAGCCAGCGAGCACGGGTATCAGGCGCCGGGAATCGGTGCCGATATCCGCCACATGTACAGCCTCCTGCGCGCCGTCGGCCTGCTTCCGGAAGGCGCCCGGCTGTCCCGGATCTCTGGCGAGACCGTCCAGCACGCTGTCTTTCGTGCGCTCCGCGCCGCCGGCTTCGAGGAGTACACCCGTGGGCGCGAGGCCATGGTGCGGACACCTGTCCTGCGCCGCCGCGCCCTGTCCCGGAACGCGGCCCTGACCGAGCTGGGCGCGTACACCGCCATCTCCCCGACGAGGCAGTTCGACGGCTTTTGGGCCCCTTGCCCTCTGTGCCAGTGGACCATGCGGGCCACCTACCGGCCGAACGGCACTGTCGGACTGGAATGCGAGGATGAGCGCCACGGCCTCCTGGGTGCACGCTACCGGGCCGAATCCTCGGCGGAGGGCTGGCGCCTCACCGCGCAAGGCGAGCTTCGCACGGTGCCCGAACTGCTGCCCGTGGACGGCCACGTAGCTCTGCCGTATGCGCTGTGGCTGTGGGTCACCTTGCCGGGCCTGCTGGAGATCGACCTGCACGACCGACTGGTCGCCATGGCAGCGACGGTCGAGCTGTGGCCGTTCGGCGACTCCTACGACCTGCACGTCACCCTTCCCGGCAGCCCACGGCGGTGGCGCATTGACGTCAAGACGTGGGCCGATCCGTACGGCCTGGCCCAGAATCTGCGCGACGACCCCGACGACCCCGGGGACCTGTGCATCGTGGTGCCCGAGCACCTGCGCGGTTACCTGTCCGTCCTTCGCCGGGGTGTGCAGGGCACCGGAGCGCGGGTGCTGACTGACACGGACCTGCTGGCGGAGGTGAAGAGGGCTTGAGCACGGCACTGGCGGCGGCGTTTGCGCTCACCGAACACCTCCTACCTGCGCGCTTCCGCAACGGGCAGCGAGTGGTGTTCGTCCGTGATGCCCATGCCCTGCTCACCGGCCATGCCCCCCGCATCGTGGAGGACTGGGAGCTGTGGTCCTACGAGGACAAGCAGCGGGTCGGGGCGCTGCTGCGCGTGCGGCGCCGGGAGGAAGCGCTGCTGCACCACATCGAGCGAGCCGTTCACGAGATCTTCCAGGACCCCCAGGCCGATGACCCGTTGCTGGCCCTCTACAGCGTCGCGCGCAGTGAGCGGGGACGGGCCCTGGAAATGGTGCCGGGCCACGGCCAGACTCCGGCCGATGTCGCGGACCGCCTTCTCGCAACGGCCCGACGGCGCCGGCCGCTGCGGACCGCCCGTGGACCGGGCTGGTCGGCGGTGACCTCCCGTGGCCTGGTCCAGCTCACCTTCCCCGACGAGCAGAGCGAGTACATCCCGCACCGGATCACGACCGCGCCACCCGTTGACCTGGTCCTCGACGCCGACGAGCTCGGCTGGCAGAGCCGGGACACCGACCTGTTCATGGAGGGTCCCGCCTTTCGCGATCGGCAGATCGCGTTGCTGCTCAGCGGCACCATCGGAGGCGGACGACGGCCCCGCGACCCGGGCGTCCTGCCGCCGGGGCGCATCCACCTCATGAGCGCACCCACCGGCGTGGGTAAGAACGTTCTCGGCAGAGCACTGGCGATCCAGCAGGCGGGGCTCGGGTACACCACCGTGCTGGTGGTGAGCGACAACGGCGACGTCTACGGGGAGGCCGCAACCCTGCAGGCTGAGCTTCGGGCTCTGGGCGTCAAGGCGACGGCCACCCCGTTCATCGCACCCAACAGCCGCTACGACTTCGCGCTGCGCACGGCCGCGAAGATGGACGGCAGCGGCGCTCCCCTCTCACAGGCCCCCGCCGACATCGCCTTCCGCCTCGACCACTCCGCCTACGGGTGCGCGGTGCAGTCCCAGCTCGACGGCCGCGACGCCTTCAAGGGAGGCAAGGAGCCGTGCACGGTCACGGAATCAGGCTTCTTCGACCGTCCGGAACGCGCGCTGTGCCCGTTCGTGTCGGCCTGCGGCAAGTTCGACCACGTGCAGGCCGCCACCACGGCCCGGATCATCGTGACCACCCACGCGTGCTTCCAGTCCGGGATGATCAAGGTTCCGGTGGACGTCGACGGCGAGATCCGCAACAGCATCAGCGTGCGCGAGTTCCTCCTGCGCCTGGCGTCCTTCGTGGTCATCGACGAGGTCGACGCCTATCAGTCCCAGGCGTTCGACCAGTCGGGTCACCTGGAGCTCGCCTCTCGCTCCCACCCAGACACGGTGCTGCGGCAAATCCGAGACGGTCTGCACCGGGCGCCGCCGCGGCTGGCGGTCGCCGTGCGCCGCACCCTGACCCGCGCGGTGTTCCTGGCGGAGCAGCTGCTCGATCTGGTGGCCGGCGAGGAGATCTGCACCGAGGTCGGCCAGGCACGGGCCATGGCCCGAGGGCAGGACCCGCGCCGTACCCGCCGGATCCTGCAGGACCGCAAGCGCTGGTACCAGCCCCACCAGTGGGACCGCCACCTGTTGGAGTACCTGATCGGCGTCGGCGCCTCCAGCACAGCCACCGACGAGCAGACCGACCTGCTGCAGGCCCTTCTACCGCGCGTTGCCACCCGCCCGGCCGACCGCCCCGCCGCCATTGTGCTGCCCCAGCGGCTGCGCGCAGTCCCGAACTTGCTGGAGCGGATGCTCACGATCGACGAAGGCGGCGAGTGGCAGCTGGCCGTCCTCAAGGACGAGCTGCGTGATGCCCTCGCCGCGGCCATCTCGGCTCTGAGCCCCGTCGGAACCGAACGCACGACTCCCGAGGACGTGCCGGTCCCGGCCCCGCGTGCGAGCAGCGCGGCCAAGCCGGCTTCGGCCGCCACGCACGACGAGGTCACCGCGGGCGTCTTGCACGCGCTGATGATGAAGGCATGGCTCACCGCCCTCACCCACACCATGTTCGACCTGTCGGACCGGGCCGGCGAACTCGCGGGGCACGGCATCGAGGCGGCCTCCAAGCTCGCTGACGCCATCGGCCATCAGGGCGTCGGCACCGTCGTACCCTTCGGCCCGCTGGGCCGACAGCTGGGAGGGTTCCGCTTCGAGGGGCTGGACGACCCCAACACGCCCGCGAGCCTGCGCATGGAGGTCCTGCGCGGCGATCCCCACACGGAGACGCAGTACCTCGGCGACATCGTCGCCCTCGCCCTGACCGGTCACCAGCGGGTCGTCCTCGGCATGTCCGCCACCGGCTTCATGCCCGGAGCAGCCCGCACCCACCTGCTCGCCCGCCCCGACTGGGCCATGCCCGACACTCTCCGCGGCGGCCTGACCATTTTCAACAGCACCCCCGTCGCCGACGGGAAGCTGCTCGCCGTCGGCAGCACTCCCTTCCACGAACGCGACCAGCGGGTCATCGCGCTGGCCACCGGATACGCCCCAACTCTGGTTCGCGATCTCACCCGCCTTGCCGCGGACCGCCGCACCGCGCACCGAGCACGGGCTCTGATCGCCGTCAACTCCTACCGGCAGGCCCGCCTGTTCGCCCAGGCGCTCCACGACACCGCACTCGCCGCCGGCCGCAAGCTACGGATCTACGTCGCCGTCGCGGACAAGCCCGACCCCGCCCTCCCACCGGTCTGCGACAGCATCGGCCTGCTCACGCGCGACCGCTTCGCGCAACTCGCCGACCTCGACGGTGAGGTGCTCATCGCACCGCTGCCACGCACCGAGCGAGGACTGAACGTCCTCACTGTGTTCAACGGCGTCGCCGTCTCGGCCGTCACCCTGATCGGGCTGGCCATCAGGCCGGTCATGCCGGCCGACGATCCCGCCGTCCTGGCCGCCAGCGTTGCCGCCCGAGCCTGGCGCGACCTGGTCCCCAGCCGCGATCCCGCAGCCGTCCTCGCCCACGCCCGTGACCTGGCTGTCGCGCACCTGCGCCTCAACCTCGGCGCACCCAAGCGCTTCTCCGCCCTCCCCGACGAGTTGAAGCACGAACTCGTCGCCACCCTCCTGGGCCAGACCATCCAACTCGGAGGCCGCGGACGCCGGGGGCAGACCCACGTCGAACTCCACTTCATCGACGGCGCGTTCCACGACGCCACCTGGGGCTCCGATCTGCCCACCCTGATCCGCGGGCTGCTCGGGCAGTACACCCAGGACGAACTCGCCCAGCTCGGCGGCTGCTACGGCTACTCCATGGAGGAGATCGCCGAGTACGCCCACGCAGGGCACCTGGTCCCGGCCCTGCACTCGGGCTTCCTCACCCACCTGGGAGAGCGCGTATGACCCGCCCACTCGACGACAGCACCCGCAAGCAGGCCCGCCTGCTCTGCTACCGCACCGAACCGAGCGACCTGGGGCAGGTCTTCGCCTACCGGCCCGCGCCGCCCGCGCCGCAGCTCGCAGAGGAACTGTCCCGCGAGTACACGCGCAACGTCGGCTCCGGCCTGGACGTACAGCCGCCCTACCGCGCGCTCGAAGCCGTCCTGCGGGCCGCCGTCGGCACCTGGGCGCGCTGGCAGTGGAGCGATGGCCAGCACGAACTCCTCTCCGCTGCCCCGATCAGCGCCGAGGACCGCCGCGACGTCTTCCTCTACTGGGCCGAAGCGGTCGTCTCCGGCCCAGCCGGCCAGCAGCTCGGCGAGCAACTCGCCGACCTCATCGCCCAGGCCGAACCCCGCCCCGCCACACTGCCCCCACCACCGCGCACCGGACGGCGCTCGCGCGGCTGGTGGCCGGGCGAACTCGCCCGCTGGCGCCTGGCGGAAGAACTCGCCGCCCTCGACTGGCCCCGCAACGGCGCCGACCCGGTCCGCTTCACCCTGTGCACCGATGGCCGTCTCGCCGCGATCGGCCACGAACTGCCCAGCGCACCCGACCGGAATGGCCGCATCCGACACCTGCTCCCGCGCATTGTTATCGGCACCGCCGCCACCGGACACTCCCGGCGCCACGCCCTGACGGTGAACGCCGTCACCACCCTCCTCGCCACCGCCTGGAAAGGCGTCTCCACGGTCCTGCTCGCCAACCCAGACCAGCCACTCGTCGTCGCCGCCCGTACCGACGGTCCGCCGTGGCAGCGCCGCCTCAACGTACCCGCGGTCGCCGCCAGCCGGCGCCTGGCAGCCCTGCCCCGCCTGAGCGCGAACATTCCGCCCTTCCCCGAGCACCTCGCCGACGACGCCCTCGCCGACACCGCCCCCGGCCCGGTCTGGGCCGTCGCGCCGGTCAGCACCCGCACCCCCGGGCTGGGCCGCGGCCACGGCATGGAGCTGTTCCGCCGCATCGAGGAACTTCTCGACACCAAGTGCGAGAAGTACAGCCACCGCAGCCCCCGCTACCTGGAAGTCTCCGGAGTCAAGCTGCCGCCGACCGAGAGCGGCTCGCGCATCACCGGCCCCATCCCCGCCGACCGGATCCCCGCAGCCCTCGACACGGCCGGCATCAGCACCCTCCTCGTCGTCGTCCTGTGGAGCACCGACGAGGTCCGGGCCCGCGTAAAAGCCGCCATCGCCGACCAGTGGGACCTCGGCCCCGAATGGAAGGCGGCCGAAGGCACCGAAGAACCGGCGGCCGGCGGTCGTATCAAGGTCGTCTTCCTCCACGACAAGGCCGGTGCCCTCAGCCACGGACCGCACACGAGCGAGGAACGCCAGCGGATCCTGGAAGAGATGCTCGCCCCCTACACCGGCGAAGGCATCAGGACCGCGGTCATCGGCGAGACCGACTGGGACCCCGACCGCTGGTACCCCACCGTCGAGGCCCGCACCACGGCCGAGGCTGAGGACGGAAAGTGGCCCTCCAAGCAGGCCCTCGCCCGTATCGGGGCAACCTCCCAGTACGTCAAGCAGGCCCCACCGCCGGTGCCCACCCACACCAGGGAGGGCAAGCCGTACAACGAGAAGTACCGAGCCGACAAGGTCAAGTCCCGCCAGAGCGGTCTCGACAGCTCCACCGAGAACGTGCTGCGCGAGATCCTCACCGGCGTCGGTGCCACCGACCACCGCCTCGGCGCCGCATTCGGCAAGTTGCCCCTTGAACCGTGGTGGCACATCGGCATCCATGTCCGCCGCCATGCCCAGCGCCGCGCGTACGGAAAGCGCCGCACCAACACCCCCGCACCGATCACCGTCACCCTCACTGCCATGCGCCCCGTCTGCGGACCCGACGACCCCTGGCAGATCTGGGCCTACAGCCCCCAAGCCGGGCACTGGACGACCCACGGCCCAGCCACGACCACCCTGCACGCCGCAGACCTCGCCTGGGACGTCACCCCCTACACCGCCATCGGCAACGAGACACAGCAGGCCAGTGCAGCCGCGCAACTGGTCGAGCAAGCCCTCGTCGCCGCCCGTACACAACTACCCGCGCAGGAACCGACGGTGCTCTACGTAGATGGAGACGCGGCCGAGTACATCTGGACGGGCCTCACCGACGAAGCACTCGGCCAGACCCCGCCGGCAGACCTGCCTCGGCCGGCCTCCTGGCTACCCGGCCACAGCCTCCCCCGGGCCCAACGCCCCCTCGCCACCGTTCGAGTTATCAGCGACCTGGTACGCATCGGCCGTCCCACCGGCGCCTACATGCGCACCGCCGACGGCACCTGGCGCGCCACCGACACCACCAACGGCCTGTTCCAACTCGCCAACGATGACGGCACCCAGCTCTACCCCGACTTCATGCTCGTCAACGTACCCCGCACCTACTCCGCCAGCGTCACCGGCCGATTTGGGAAGGACGAAACGCGTTTCGACAGCAGCCGCCAGAACAAGAACGGCTACGCCCACACCGCGACGCGGTACACCATCATCAGCCAGCGCGACGAGGTGGACTGCAAGCTGATCGGGACCGTCGCCGCTGTCCTGACCAACCAGGGCATTACCTCGGATGTCCGTCAGAGCACCCCAACCCCCCTGCACCTTGCCCGCAGGATGGATGCTGGCCACCCCTACCACCGGCGGACAGCAGAGGCCGACCAGGATGTCGACGGAGGCCCGGTCGAAGACGCCACCGTTGGCGAGGAAGTCGTGCCCGTCGTCGAGTGAGCCGAGCCCGGCATTCTCCGTCTACGCCAGGGGACCTGGACTGCGCAGGCCATCGCAGCGTTTCGGCAGCCACGCCGGCGTCGAACCAACGGGTTCGTCGCGAGCCATTTGTTCGGTCTGCGCCAGCACTCTGGAGAGATCCTGCAGCAGCACCGTGGAGGGCGCTTACATGGGCTGGCGGGAGCCGTTGAGACTACTCCCGCCAGCGTAGGAGTCAGCGTCCGAGGGAGATGTCGAACTGGTTGAGCCAGTGGACGTCGCCCTTCCCTGCGGTGGCGACCACGCCTGCGGTTAGCCAGATAAACGTGGGGAGGAAATCGTCGCCGAGCTGGTCGGCTGCCTCGTTGACGGTGGCGCCGGATGCGTCGGGGTGTCCGAGGATGCCAGCGATGTGCATGACCTTGCGGCTGTGAGCCGTGCCGAGTGATTCGCGGACCCAGTCGACGGCCACGATGGCGTCGTCAGGGGTGAGCTCGGCCTCGCGGGCGCCGGAGAGCCAGCCCGCGAGGGCGCCGAACAGGAGGGAGGCCATGAGACCGGCGGCTTCCTCGCCTTCGGTTGCCCCTGCCTGGTCGATGCCGAGTACGACGCGCATGGCGATCCGCGGGTCACGTCGCGTGATGATGGCGTCGATGACGTTCCGCAGGCTCTCCAGCGGGGTGTCGGCCTGGGGCTCCTCCGGCTGGGAGCCACCTTCGCTCTGGTACGCCCTGACGGTGTCCGAGAACACCTGGATCTCGGCGGCACTGAACAGGTGCCGGGTGTCCTCGGTGACCACGTACCCGAGGTCCCGCCAGGCGTGGATGAAAGCCGGGTCGATTCCGGCCTGCTCGGCGATCACCGCCATCTCGCCGAGCAGCTCGCTGATGCGCTCCTCGGGCATCGGGCGGGGCTCGTCAGCGTCCGGGTCGAAGAACAGCGGGTCGTCGGGTCCAGGCTCCCGGCCGAACTTCTCCCGGAACGAATCGAGCTGGCGCTGGATCGAGTCCTGGAGGTCCTGGCCGGTCTTCGTGTCCGGGTGCCAGGAGATCTCGTGGCCCTCGTCCGTGTGGCGGCGTTGGATGAAGCGGGGGTCCAGGTGCCGTTCGGCGACGGTTCCGGCGTGTGCCTCGTGAAAGCCCTCCGTGGCGCCCAGACGCTGCCGCTGCACCTCGTCGGCCCTGGCGCGCGCGGCGTCCCGCTGGCGCCGCGACTTTTTGTTCGACATGGCAGCTCCTCTTCCCCGAACTCGGCTGTGGGGAGCCTAGCGGCACAGCGGTTTGCGCCGTGCCGACGCTGGGGAGGTTCCCGCCCGTCTGACGGGACCTCCGCAGCTGGTGAGGGCTGACCAGCTTCAGCCGGTCAGGGCGAGTTGGCGGATTAAGCAGGACTGACCCGCCAGGGGGTCAGGCGTGCCCGGTCGCCGGGGCGTCGCCGGGTGACGACACCTCCGTGGTGCTCTCGTGCGCCGGCTCGGCAGCATCGGTGCGGCGGGCGCGCCACTTGTCGTAGAGCAGAGTCCCGGCCACGGCCGCGCCGGTGAGGACGCCGCCTATGACGACGCCCTGCCCGCGATAGAAGTACCGCAACGCGACTGGGCCGCCACGCTTGCTGGCCTCCGTGGCGAGTTCCGCGTAGTTCCACATGGTGCTGCCTCAGTTCGTGTCGCTTGCCCGGGACGAATCGATGATCGCAGGATGGCGCCACGCAGTTGGGGTAAATCGCGAAGCGGGGGTCAGGTGCCGTTCGGTAGTTCGGACGCGTGCCTCGTGGAAGTCCTCTCGGGTGCCCAGGCACTGCCGCTGCACCTCATTCGCCTTGACGCGAGGGGCGTCCCGCTGGCGCCGCGACTTCTTGTTCGACATGGCAACTCCTACGCCCCGAACTCGGCGTCAGGGACGTTGAGTGCTGGACCGGCTGCGCCATGCCGACGCTGGAGAGGTCCCCGTCCGTCGGACGGGGACCTTCGCGCTGATCGGGGCTGGCCAGGGTCAGCCGGTCAGGGCGAGTTGGCGGATCTGTTCGACCTCGACCTTCGGGCCGGGCAAGCCCCGGGAGGCGTTGATGTAGGTGGTGAGCTGGGCGCCGGCGCGTTCGATGGAGCGCAGGTCGGGGTGGAGGTAGCGCTGGGTCGTGGTGAGCTGGCCGTGTCCGGCGATTCGCATGAGGACGTGGGGCGGGACGCCGGCGTCGGCGAACCAGGTCAGCGCGGTGTGGCGCAGGTCGTGTCGGCGCAGGTACTCGTAGCCCAGGCCGACGACGACATCGTCCCAGTGGGTGGCGTCGCGCAGCACCGCGGTGGTGATCCGGCCGCCGCGGGGGCCAGTGAACAGCCGGGCATCGGGCCGGTTGCCGACCCGGGAGATCCGCCAGGCGATGTTGGGCCGCAGCTCCGGGATGATCGGGACGAGGCGGGAGCGCTTGCCCTTGGTGCCCTTGTCGATCAGCCCGCCGGGTGCGGTGGTGGTCTGTCGGCAGACTCGCCAGATCCACTTGTCGGTGTCGATGTCGCCGGCGCGGACGCCGGAGACCTCGCCGATGCGGGCGCCAGTGCCGCCGGCGAAGCGGACGATGTCGCCCCAGCCGTCGTACTGGTTGAAGGAGGCGGTCACCAGGGCATCGGCGAGGCGGTCGAGCGTGTCCCAGTCGCGCAGTGCCAGCCCGCGGGGGTCGTGTTCCTCGTCCTCGGCGGTCTTGATCAGCTTCTGCCAGCCGTTCAGGCGGGCGGGGTTGATCTCGATGATGCCGTCGCGGATGGCCTGCTCCATGACCCTGACCCACACGGCGATGGTGTTCTTGAGGGTGGAAATTCCGGCACCGTCGGCGATCCAGGCGTTGAGGGCGCGGTCGGCGATGCCAGCCGTGATACCGACGACCTGGAGGTGGCCGACGGTCGGTTTGACGCGAAGACGCCAGCCGGCCATGTACGGGGCATGGGTCTTGAGTTCGAGTCCCCGCATTGCCAGATCCATGACGGAGTCGCCGTACTCGCTGAGCGACGTCGTGGCGAGGTCGACGCCGACGCCGCGCCCGGCCGCCTTGGCGATGCGGTCGAGCCAGTCCTGCGCATCGGGCTCGGTGGGGAACATAGTCGAGCGCGACGGACGGGCCTTGGTGATCGGGTCGACCCAGCGGACACGGGCGCGGTAAGGGTTCGGGTTGCCGGGCCGGTACTCGATGTCGGTGGAGATCTTGACGCCGACCGGGGCGTCGATGCGCTCTGGCGTCGTCATCAGGCCGCCACCTCCGGCACCACGACGCAGCTGGCAAGGTAGTCGACGAGGTCCTGGTGGCGGTAGCCGACTCGGCCGCCGACCTTGACGTAGGCCGGCCCCGTGTTCTCGCGGCGCCAGCGGCGCAGCGTTCCTGGGCTGACCTTGAGGATCGCGGCGGCCTCGTCTGCGGTGTGGAGAAGTGCGGAAGCGTCCGGGGGCGCGCAGGCGCAGCCTGGGGTGGGCGGAGGGGAAGGGGGGAGCGCACTGCGTGCGGCCCGTGTGCGGGCATGCGGCATTATGGGGCGAGCCCTCTCTGGTCGATGGCCAAGGGGTGGCTGGGTCTCCGGGACGGACGGAAGCTGCCAGGCGAAAGCCGTCTCGGGGACCGTCAGGTGTGACGGTGGGAAGGATGTCCGGGGGAAGCTGCGGCGGTGTGCGCCGGGCCCCGGCCAGGACGTTCGAGTCAGCCGGAGGCCGGCCTTTCGGGAGCGTCGACGAACTCGAGAGCGGCCGGCAGCGGTGCCGGCTGGAGCCCGTCGGCCCGCATCCGGTCCCGGACGGTCTTCAGGCGCGCACAGTCCTCATGGGCCATGCGGTCGAGTTCGTCCGCTTGTCGGGCCAGCTGCTCGTAGCGGGCGGAGCCGAGGGCCTGGCGGGCCTGAACGCGGCGGCTGTGGGCTTCGCGGGTGGAGATCAGCGCGGTTCGGACATCGACGTCGTGTTCACGGAAGGTGCCGAGTACGGCACGGGCCGAGCCGGGCGGCGGGGCCTCGCCCAGGTGGTCCTCGCCGGTGACCCAGGCCGCTGCCTCCCACACGGGAATGGTCACGTTGGGAAGAAGGTCGATGTCGGCCTGGGCCTCCAACGGGATGAGCAACGCAACGAGTGGCAGATCGAGGGCGTGGGCCAGAACGATGGCCTCCTCAAGCCTGAGTGAGTCCCGCTGCCCTTTTTCGATCTTGGTGATGGTGTTGGCGGCGATCGGCACCCCCCTGACCTCGCATGCCTCCGAGAGATCATGCGTCGTCATGCCTCGCCGACCGCGCTGCTCCTTGACGACCCGGGCGATCCGCGCCGTGAGTGAGGCCGGCCAGTGCTCACTTGATTCTTCCATGAGGGGAGGATACATGAGATGTCTTCTGCGGCTAGGGCAGGTGTGATAGAAGTTTCTCGCACAGAGAACATCGCGCGAGAGGGAATGTTGCCGTGAACGCAGTCCGGACTGCCCGGTCGGGGAGGTATACCCCGGAGGCTCTCGCTGCTCTCCCGCCGGCGATCCCGCTGTCGGTGGCCAACGAGCTGCTCTCACTCGGCAGGACCGCGGGGTACCGCATGGCCCGCGAGCGCCGCTACCCGGTGACCGTCGTGGAGGTGGGCGGCAGCTACCGCGTGATCACCGCGGACCTCCTCCACTTCCTGCGCCCGCGAACCTCCCGAAGCGCGACGTAAGACACCGAGCCGCAGGGCATCGTGGCGGCGGCGGGATGATCACGCCAACGGGCGGTGCTGCCTGCTTCCGGGCGCGGGCCGCTCCCGCGCGGGCGGGACGAAGCCGTCCCAAGACCGACGCTCCGACCGTGGCACCATCATGGGCCGGGCAAGCTGCCCGCGGCGGCCTGGTGCGCTGTAGGTGTGCTGTTCGGCAGGCTGCCACAGAGGGTGTCGGTAGCGCTTCGTAGGCTGAGGACATGACGACCAGCGTGCGTGCCCGCCTGTGGAAGTTCAGTGTCCAGCCGAATCCGGACGGCACCTCGGACGTCGTTGCCACCGAGGTCGGCCAGGGGCCGCTGCCCGTGGCGCTCTCGAGGCTTGTCCACATCAACGCCCTTGCCTGCGACACGCGGAAGATCGTCGATCCGCGTGTGCGGGACCATGAGGTGGCGCTCCTGCTCAGCTACCTCACCTCGAGCACGCCCGGTGCCCCGCTGACGGCCGACGTTCCTGCGCTCCTCGCCAGCTCCGGGCACATCAGCCGGTTCGTCGCGGAAGCCGCTGGCCTGGGCGTGATGACCGCGGCCAGCGAGTGCCTGCTCGGGTGGTCCGAGGGCGACGCTCTGCACAGTTTCGATGTCCTGCCCGGCCACCTGGTGAAGCAGTACGGCGGTGGTGGAGTCCGTCCGGACCTGCTGTTCCAGCTGGGCACCGGCCCGCTCGCCGGGGAGGCGCGCGGACGGCGCAGGACCAGTACCAAGAAGCTATTCCCCGGGAAGGAGACACCCGAGCAGCGGCGCCGACTCCTTCAGCTCGCCGAGTGGTCGACTGCGCATGCCGGCCATGCCTACTTCATGAGTTGGGTGTGGATCGGGCACGCGGGCGTGGGCGTCGACATCTTCCTGCCCGCCGCTGACGGCCTGGACAGCGGCGTGGACCGGTCCTGGATCGAGGAGCCGGGGCATGCGGTCTGGGACATTCGGGCGGAACGTCGCAGGGACGCCTACCGTGAAGCTCCCGCCGGGCCAGCGACGGACGAAGAGGACGACGACACCGGCGCGGGAGGCCCGCTCCTCCATTCGCTGCCGACCGATGTCGGGGCACCGTCGCTGAGGGAGGAGCTGGAGCGGGCCGAGGCGCGGACGGACGCTGCGCTGACGCGCCGCTTCGAGACGAACGGTGAGGTCGAGGGCCAGGTTGGCGGCGTCCTGGTGCGCGGGCGATGGGTGGCGGCGGATCGGCTCGGCCCCGCAACCCACGAGGTCCTACTGGGAGTTCTCGCCCACCGCCTGCCCGAGCCGGCTGTCCGGCGCACTCGCAGCGCGCGGCGCGAACAGGCCTTGGACACCCACCTGAACGGGCGGCTGTTGACCGTGGTCCGCCGCATCGGCGAGGGCCGGCCAACGTGGGACCGGATTACGGCCGATCTCCTCGAAACACCGTAGCGCCGTCTTCGAACCGCGCGCGGGGCATCCGCCACACCTGCTCCTCGCCGGTCTCGGCGGGTGCGAGGCGCTCGGCCGGCCGGCGCTCGTGCTCGGTGAAGCCGAGCCTGGCCGGAACCGCGCCGCTGGAGCGGTTGGCCGGGTCGTGGACGATCTCGACGCAGCTCACGCCGGGGAGGGCGAACGCTTCGCGCACCAGAGCAAGGGCAGCACGAGTCGCCAGGCCGCGGCTGGTCGCGGCGGGGTGGAGCCAGTAGCCGATCCCCAAGATCCCGTCCGCCGGGGCGCCGGTACGAAACAGCTGGCAGGTGCCCGCGATGGCGCCGTCGGCGACGATCGCGTAGGTGTAGGCCTTTCCGCTGTCCCAGCGTTCGGCGCGGGTGAGTAGGAAGGCGCGCGTCGCCTCCGGGCTGTGCTCGGCGATCCACGGCATCCAGGGCCGCAGATGGTCCTGGGACTCGCTGATAACGCGGAACAACTGAGGCAGGTCCGCCTCGCCGTTGAAGCGGCGGAGCACCAGCCCCTCGGCCAGGGTGATCACTGCGGGTGGAGTGTCCATGACCGGAGGATCGCGCGGTCGGATGATCGCGGCAACGGGTTTTCGCCCCCCTCACATGGGGCGGGGAGGAGATGCCAGCTGAGTTCCCCTCGGCGATGAGCCGACGGTAGAGGCGGCCGGAAAGAGGGCCTTGCCGGTGGCGATCTCGAACAGCAGGACGGTGCCAGGTCGGGCAGGACCTGGCACCTGCGCAGCATCCCGATGCAAGGGTAGGTGAGATGTCGAGGGGCGGATCATCCGGCTACGGCCGGGCAGAAAGGCGCTCCCGCCCACCCGGAAGGGCCGCCGGCCGTTACCCTCGGGCGGGGGCGGCCGGGCCGGGTTCGTCCGGCGGCGGAGGCTGCGACCTTGCTGCCGTTGACGGTGCTCGCGCCCCAGACGTTGGTGCTCTGGGTCCTGCTGACGGTCAGGCGGTCGCAGATCTGAAGGGCTTGGTGGTGGCCATGCGGAAGTCGGTGGCGGACACCGCAGTCCTGCCTCGGACCTCGCACGTCAGCGGGCGAACTCCGTCAACGGGTCGGTCACGGCCTCACGCCAGTGCCCGCGGTGGCCGCCTACGCGCAGGCGGAAGTACACGGTCTCGCGCCGCTCGTCGCGGGCGGTCCCGAAGTGCCCGCCGATGTTGTGCGCCAGGAGGTAGTGCACCAGGACCAGGCTTCCGGCTGCTCCGGTGACCTGGACCGGCTTGCCCAGCTCGACCGGCGGGTACGGCGCCGCGGTGGCCAGCGCGTCGGCGCCATGCTCGCGCAGCCACGCCCCGGTGCGCAGGTGAGTGCCCGGCCATACCCACAGGTTTCCCCGGTCGCGGTCGCGCTGGTCGGTCAGGAGCAGGCCGGCGAGCACGGTGAACGTTCCCGGTCGGCCGTCCTCCTCCGTTGGGGTGAGGCCGTCGATGTGCGGGGCGCCGGGATAGCGCGGGTGCGGGGGCAGGGTGAGCGCCAGCTGCGCGACCTCCGGCTCCGCCAGTGCGAGGCCCTCCCGCAGAAAGGGACGGACGGTGTCGGCGACGGCATTGCCGCCGTACAGGGCGCGCAGTTCGGGGTCCTGCGCGAGTACGGGCCACAGGAAGTACGGTCCGGTCCGGCCGTTCTCGGGCGGCTGCTGGTCGACGTGCCGGGCGACCAACGCGCGCCAGGAAGCCACTTGGCCGGGTGTGAGGGCGTCGGGCACCACGGTGTACCCATTGTCGCGAAACTCGTTGAGGTGCTGCGGAGTTGCTGTCTCCATCCGTAGATGGAAGCGCGCCGCCGGTGGTGGCGGCAACAGAATATTCGTAGGCCCGTGCAGGGCCGCAGCCCGTGGTCGAGGCGCGGGTTGCACGGGCCCGCGCGAGGTGGTCGTGCAGCCGGGCCCCGGCGCCGGGGTGCGGCGCGCAGTCGGATTCCCCGGCCGCTGACCCCAGCACGAGGCTGCCGGATGGGCGGACCGGCGGCGGGGGAAGGTCGGGCATAGTGAGTGCAGGGCTGCCGAGAAGGGGACGAGAGTGGTCAAGAAGAAGAGGCTGTGGTGGAGGGCCGGCGCGCTGGCGGCGCAGACACAATCGGCCGGATGGTCGGACGCGCTGTGGCGGGGGGCCGAACTGGTCGAGCCGCGTTGGGAGGACGACGAGGGCCCGTACGACTCCTACGCCGTCCACGGGCTGCAGGCGCTGGCGCTGCTCCTGCTGGCCGGTGCCGACGAGCACGCCGGCCGTGTGAGTGATGTGCCCGAGACGGAGATCCGAGCCACGGTCGCCGATCCGGTGCGCGCCGCCGCGGTGGTCGAGGGGTTCGTCGCTGGCCACACAGGCGTACCCGGGTACGAGTGGCTGGCGCAGCTGGCCGAGCCGCTGCTGCGCGAGCACATCCCGCTGCCCGACATGTTCGAGGTCCCGGCCGCGCTGACCGACCGGCGCGGAACCCCGCTCCAGTGGGGCCTGGAGTGGCTGGCCTGGGCACTGGACGACAGGGGCGCGCAGGTGCCGGCCCGGCAGTGACCGCGATCCGCCCGGGCGGCGGGGAGCCTACTGCCCTGCCGGCCGGGCCGGGGGCACGCGACCACGGCGGCCTGCCGGGCGCGAGCGGTGCCGCTCGCGCCCGACAGGTGCGTGCGCGGGCTCAGCCGGCGGGTGTCCCGCCTGGCGCGAGGTCGAGGTGGGCGAGGGCCTTGTCGTCGCTCGGCTTGTAGCGGGGCCAGGCCCGGCCGTCGGCGTCCTGCTCCTCGGCCCGGTGGACGGCGTCGACCAGGGCCTGCGGCCCGTCGGCGCGGCAGGAGGCGGCCAGCTCCGTCCACGAGTACAGGCCGTAGTCGTCGACCGCGCTGGACACCCCGTCGGTGGCGGCCAGGATCTGGGCGACTTCGGCGCGCGGCCAGGTGGCCGTGACCGCTTGGCGGCCGGCCTCCGGGACGGCCTCGGCCACCCAGTAACCGCCCGGCCGGTTGATCCATCCCATCTGGGCGTCGCGCAGCTCGACCAGCAGCTGGTGGTGCCGGGTGTCGAAGCCGCTGCCCGCGGCCAGGCGCTGCCGGTACTCGGCGGCCTGCGGCCGGGTCTCCACCAGCTCGGCCAGACGGGTGTCGGTGAGCGTTCGCACCGTGCCGTCGTGGCCGATCAGCACGACGGGGCTGTCGCCCAGGACGGCCGCCTCCACCACCGTGTCGCCCAGGCGCACGACGGACACCGTTGCGGCGGGCGAGGCCCCCGGCGCCAGGGCGTACTCGCGGGTGATCGCCGAGATCGCGTCGTGCAGGACATCGGTCAGCTCCGCTCCCGAGCCCGCGGCGAGGCGGTCGACGATCAGCTTGCCGAGGGTGTCCGCGTACCAGCCGCCGCGAGGCCGGTCGTCGGAGAGCGTGGAGACTCCGTCGAGGACCACGAAGGCGTCGCCGGAGGGCGTGGCCAGGATGCGGTCCTCGCTGGGGCGGTCGTTGCGGCCGGGCCGCTCGCCGGTACGGAGGGACGGGGCAGGGGTCGGTGGCACAGGCAGTTGTCCTTCGCAGGCTGGAGGGATGGGGGCGGTCAGGTGTTCTGCAGGGCGGTGGTGATGATGGCGCGGGCGTCGTCGAAGTACACGGCGGACTGCTTGAGCCGGTCGAAGGCTCGCTGGAAGATCTGGACGCGGTCGTCGGTGATCGTCTCGCCACCGCGGTAGCCCTCGACCTCGACCCGGGCGCCGTCGAAGATCCCGAAGCCGTCACCCGGGTACACGAGGAGCCGGGCGCGGGCGGGGATGACGCCGAGGGTGAGGCCGGGCAGGTCCATCGCCTCCAGGAGGTGGTTGAGCTGGGGTCGCATCACGGCCGGGCCCCCGATGCCGGTGAGCAGGGCCTGCTCGCCCAGCAGGACGTGGTAAGTACGTCCGCCCTGCCCGAGGTACTGGGCACGGGCAACGCGCTCGGCGGCTCCGGCGTCGATGTCGCGGGGAATGTCGTGCAGGTCGGCGACCAGCCGCAGGACCTCCCTGGCGTATGCGCGGGTCTGCAGGTTGCCCCAGACGAGGTCGGGGCTGACCCCCTGGTAGTGCGTGGTCTGTTCGACGAGCTGGCGGAACTCGGCCTGGATCGGGCCGGTTCCCTGCTGCAGCAAGCCCTGCCAGTCGGGAGCGGACACGGGCACCGCGTGGGTGTACGTGGGGTTGGGGCTGCCGGGTGTGGACATGGTGCCTCCAAGTGGTGTGGGTGCGGCCGGGGTTGCGGCAGCAGGGCGGGGTTGGGGCAACTGCGGCGGAGCGGGTACGGGTCGGCGGACGGTGAGGGACCTCGGCCGGTGGGCGGTGCGGCCGGGCCGGCGGTGACCCGGCTCGCCGCACCGGCTCGGATGGTGACCGGACCGGTGGCCATGGGAGACGGTGCCCAGGAGGCGGCATTCCCATGGCCAGCTGCGTCCGCCGGCTCATGGGCGGGGCGTGGCCCGGGCGGTTGGAGAGATTGCCGTGAGGTCGAGGTCGGTGGTGACGGGCAGGTGGTCGCTGGCCCGTTCGGCCGCCGACAGCGTGCCGGTGGCCATGTGCTCGGCGATCACCGTGGACGCCTTCTCGGAGATCGAGCCGTGGCCGTCGGCGACATGCTGGTGGACGACGCCGGCGAGCTTGGCGCCGAGGGGCCCGCCGTGGGTGGTGTGGGCCCGGACGGCGGGGGCCAGGTCGCTGGTGATGCGCAGGGTGTCGATGCGGCGGGGCCCGAAGCTCTCGCGGCGTCCTTCGGCGTCGACCCAGTGGCCGGTGGTGGGCTGCCACGGCACGTCGGCCACGGCTGCGGTGTCCACGAGGCCGCCGGGCTGCTGGAGCAGGAGGGTGGTCGCGGAGCGGTCGGAGGAGGGCGGGGCGGTCGGGTTGTCGGGGTCGAAGCGGGCCTGGTAGCGGACCTTGCGGTGGGTCTGTCCCGGCAGGGTGTCCGGGTCGAAGTAAGCGCCCGTCGGCCGGCGGTCGGAGCTGATCTCGTTCCAGTCGGCGCCTATCCCGCCGGGGAGCCCGTCCTGGTAGGCGGACAGCACCCGGTACGCCTCGCTCAGCCGCTGCGGGGGCCGGAACGGGTCCGCATGGTAGGAGCCGAGCCGGATTCGCCCAGCCGCTCCGGTTCCGGTGTCGAAGACCGCAGTGGTCATGGCGTGCCAGAAGTCCACCCCGCCGTTGCAGGTCCAGAGGGTGCCGGGGACCGGTTCGACGCCAACCCGCCAGAGCAGGCCGACGTGGAACCGGTGAAGGCTGCTGCCCAGCGCGGGCTCGGGGCCCGTGCTGGATGCGCGGGTCGCCTCGCAGGACATGCCGGTGTCGTCGGCGAGGCGGCGTAGGACTACCGCGGCCTCCTCGGGGTCCTTGCCGATGATCTCCTGGACGGCGAGGACGTCGGCGTCGAGGCCGCGGATCACCTGCACGAGCAGGTCGTAGCGCTCCCGTTCCTCGCGCGAGGCCAACTGCCCCAGGTTGAACAGGTTGTAGGTGCCGAATCGCATGAAGTCTCCATAGTGGATGGCCCGTTGGGGTTGATCAGCTACGGGTGGACCGCGGGGTGGATGCCCTGTCAGGCGGGCTCGGGCGCCGCCTCGGCCACCGTGCTGTCACGCTGGCCGGGCACCTCGGCGGCGAACTGGCCGGCCTGAAGCAGATAGGCGGCCCGGTATCCGCCGTCGAGGTCGGCCATGAGCTGGGAGTGCGTACCGCTCTCGGACAGGCGGCCCTCGTGCAGAACGTGGATGAGGTCGGCGTCGGCCGTGGCGCCGAGGCGATGGGTGATCAGGATGACCGTGAGGCCCTGGTCGGCCAGTTCGCGGATGCGCGCGAATGCGGCGATCTCGCTCTGGGCGTCGAGGGCGGAGGTCGGTTCGTCGGCGATTACCAGGTGGGTCGGGCGTCCGCCGGGTCCGCTGGTGAGAGCCCGGACGTGGGTTCGGGCGGCACCGACGCGCTGCCACTGTCCGCCCGACAGTTGCACGCCGCCCTGGAAGCCGCGGGCGGCGAGCGTGTCCCAGCCGTTGTCCTGGGCCTCGACGACGGGGTGCAGGTCGGCGTAGTCGGCGGCGCCCTTGAGCAGGGCCGGGTCGTCGCCGTGCTCGGGGCGGCCGACCAGGACGTTGGCGCGCAGGGTGAACGGCCAGCGCTGGAAGTCCTGTTCGAGGACGGCGACGGAGGAGAACAGCTGGTCGCGGTCGGCTCCGGCGGTGTCGGTGTCGTCCCAGAAGATGCGGCCGGTGTCCGGGAGGTAGAGGCCGCAGAGGATCTTGACGAGGGTGGACTTGCCGGAGCCGTTGTCGCCGACCAAGGCCACGACCTGCCCGCGCGGGATCGTCAGGGTGATGCCGGACAGGGCCGGGCTGGTGCGGCCGGGGTAGGTGAAGCCGACGTCTTTCACGGTGATCACGTCGGGGCGGTGCGGGAGGTCGGTGCCGCCGGTGGGGATGGCACGGCGCTCGGACTCGCGCTGGAGGCGCTCCAGGTCGGCGACGAACAGGGCTTCCTCGTACAGTCCGTTCGCGGTGCGGACGAGGGAGGTGATGTCGGCGGCTCCGGTGCGGATGCCGACGACCGCGGTGCCGGCGACGGCGAGGGCCATCTGGCCGTCGTGGACGAGCCAGCCCAGGACGGCGAAGGTCGCGGCGGCGGCCAGCCCGGACATTGCGGAGGCGAGCATCGAGGTGCCGGCGGCGGCGCGGGCGAGGCGGTTCTGCTCCTGTTCGGACGCCTCGGCCATCGCGGTGTAGTGGCCGAGGATGAACGGGCCGATGGCGTGGACGCGGACCTCGGGTGCGGAGTGCGGCTGTGTGATCAGCTGGGCGAGGATGGCGGCGGCCCGGTGGTGCTGGAGCCAGGCCATCACTGAGCCGTAGCGGCGGCGGGCGGAGCGCACCGCGCCCCAGCCCTTCGGGGCCGCGATCAGTACCAGCATGGGCATCAGGACGGGGTCGAGGGTGAGCAGGACCCCTCCGGCGGCGACCAGGCCGAGCAGGGCGGTGAGGACGGCGATGCTCTGGCTGATGAGGCGTCGTACCGCTGCGGTGCCGAACCGGGCGGACTCCAGCAGCCTGCTGAAGTCCGGGTCTTCCAGGGAGGCCAGCTCTACGCGGGCCGCGCGGCCGAGGAAGGCGACGGTGGCCGCTCGCTCGGTCTTGGGCTCCAGCCGGTCGCCCGCCCAGGATGAGGCGATGGTGAGGAGCGCGGAGAGCGCAGAGGCCCCTCCCACGGCGAGCGCGGCCGGCAGCGCGGCTCGTAGCAGTTGGTCAGCGCTTCCGGGAGCGAACAGGGCGGCGAGCGCGCGGTTGGTGGCCAGCAGTCCGAACGCGGCGGCCAGGGCGCGGCCGATCTCGGCGACGGCGATGACCACCAGGGCGGCGCGGTCGGCGTGCCAGGCCAGGTGCAGGGCGGTGCGGAGCATGCCGGGGATCTGGCGGGCGACGGTGAGAAAGCTGATCTTGAGCATGGTCTGCTCGTGGGAGGTGAAGCCGTAGTCGTAGCGCAGCCGGCCGCCGAACAGGAACTGCTCGCTGGCGGAGACACTCTCGTCGGGGTCGGGCTCGGGCGGGCGGGTCTTCAAGCGCTCTCCTCTGGGTGGACGGCGGAGGGTCGGGGTCGTCATCCGTTCTCGCCCGGCACACGGGGCTCGGAGACGAGGTAGGCGGCGACGCCGGTGCGGCGGGCGGTGAGCGAGGCGCGCAGCGTGCGCAGCCGGCGCGGGGTGACGATGCGCGACCACTCATCGAGGGTGCGGACGGCGTGGCCACTGTGCTCGGCCGGGTCGAGGGTGATCCGCTCGATCTCCTCGTCGGTGAGCCGGCCGCCGTCGAAGGTGACGCCGATCTTCCACGGCCACGGCGGCTCGGGCGGGGTGAAGGAGAGCAGCAGGAGACGGGGCGCGTCGTCCAGAGAGGCGGGGACGAAGCCGATCTCCTCGCCGGTCTCCCGCAGCGCGCACTGCCACGGGTCCTCGCCCGGGTCGAGGAGCCCACCGGGGTACTGGTACTCGCCCGGGTGGTGAACGAGGTGAGCAGCAGCGGCTGATCGTGGCAGTCGGTGAAGAACACGCCGGCGTAGGAGACGCCGTGCGGCAGGGTGGGGACGAATTGCTCGGGCGGGACGAAGGCCACGGTCAGGTTCCTCCGTTGAGGCGGGCGCGCAGGTCGGCGGCGAGGCGGTCGGCCCGCTCGGGGTCGTCGGGCAGTACCCCGGCGCCTTCGGTCATCAGGGAGTGGAACTGCTGCTGCTCGTATGGGGTGTTGGGCGGGAGGGCGGCGATGTGCCAGTGGACGTGGGCGTTGCCCTGCTGGCTGCCGAGGCTCAGCACGTACACGCGCTCGGTCGGAACGGTCGCCGTGAGCGCGGTGGCGACGCGGTGGACCACGCGTTGCAGGGTGAGGTACTGGTCCTCGGTGAAGTCGCCGATGGTGTCCTCGACGTGGGTGCGCGGGGCGACCAGGACCTTGCCGTGCAGGGTGGGGTAGCGGTCGAGGAAGGCGACGTGGACGCCGTCGTCCAGGACGATCGGGTGCTCATAGCCGGGGGCGCCGGCGAGCATTGAGCAGATGAAGCACGGCCCGTTGCGGGCCCGCTCGTTGTAGGCGTCGAGGTCGAAGGCGGTCACCGCGCCCACCCGCCGGGGCCGGGGCGCAGCGTCATGAAGCCGTCGAGGGGCTCGAAGCCGAGGGTGCGGTACAGGCCCGCGCCGGCGGCGGTGGCCCTCAGTTCGACGGACCCGCAGCCGCGGTCCTTGAGGGCTTCGACGAGGGCGGTGGTGACGGCCCGGCCGTGTCCACGTCGCTGATGGGCGGGATCGGTCACCACGGTGTGGATGCGGCCCCACAAGCCGGTGGGGAACGCGGGGCCGAGGTAGCCGCAGTAGACGATGCCGATGGCGCACGCGGCGAGGCCGCCAGCGGTGGGGACGACGTAGGCGAGCAGGTTCGGGTCGCTGCCCAGGCGCTCGCGCATGTCGTCGCGGAAGGTGTTGCGCCACTCGTCGGTGAGCGGGCCGCCGTCCAGGACGGCGACGCGCAAGCGCAGCAGTTCGTCGGCGTCCCCGGGGACGGCGGGCCGGGCGGCGGTGGTGGGGGTCATCGGCTGGTCCTCTCCAGGGCGAAGTGGGTGGTCAGCAGGAGGCAGAGCAGGTCGTCGAGCGGGTACTCGGCCATGGCGCTCCAGCCGAAGGCGCGCAGCAGGTCGAGACTGGCCGAGCGCAGACCGATCGACTCCCAGCCCGCGCGTTGGCGTTCGGCGAGCGGGGTAGTGACGAGCAGTCGGCCGCCGGGGACGAGGAGGCGACGGGCGCAGGCGACGGTCGGCACGAGGTCGACGAACGGGAGGAACAGCCGGCAGGTGATCAGGTCGAACTCGCCGGCCGGGAGCAGGCCCAGGCCCCCGCGGTCCGCGTCGAGGAGCCGGAAGTCGAGCCCGTCGCGCTCTCCCTGCCGGTCCTGGGCGGTGGCGACGGCGACCTCGGAGAAGTCGACCCCCGTGACCTGGAAGCCCAGATCGTGGAGGGCGGCGGAGTATTCGCCGGTGCCGCAGCCCACGTCGAGCGCCCGGCGGCCGTTGCCGGGGCCGAGATGCTCGGCGAGCAGCGCGACCTCCAGCTCGGCGACGGGACGAAATCCTTTCCCCTGCTTGTAGTGGTCGTTCCAGTGGTCGGCGGCGGACACTTCCGCTCCTCTCGGTCGGGACGCCGGCGGACGGGTCAGTCGGCGTGGTTCAGGCCGGGCGGGCGCAGGGGACCGGGAGCCAGGCGCTCCAGCAGCCGGTCCACACTGCCGTCGGGCCGGTAGTGCGTGCGGTAGGCGTACGGGTGCCGTCCGCCGGGGAGCGTTGCGACGCCTTCGTCGGTGACGGTGCGGCCCTGGGTGATGGCGAGCAGCCGCAAGTCGATGTCCGCGGGCAGGACTGCTTTCTCGCCGGTGGGCGGGCGGCGGTGGCGGCCGGCCATCTCATGCCCCGACCAGGGCGCGCAGGTCCTCCGAGGCGTCCCAGCCGTAGGTGGAGAACCCCCGCCCGTCGCCGGCGAGGTAGGCGGTGAGGGCGGCGTGCGAGGTAGGGAACATCGGGGTGGGCAGCGCGGAGGCGTCCATCCACAGGACGGCGAGGTGCTTGTCCGGCTCGGTGTTCGTCAGCTCGCCCCGCCACGAGGTCGCGGCGAAGACTGAGAGCAGGAACGGGCCCTTGCCGTCCCACCCGGCCTTGACCTGGATGGTGTGGACCAGCCGCAGGTCCTCGGGGGCGACGACCAGGCCCGACTCTTCGTGCAGCTCGCGGGCGGCGGCCTCGTCCAGACGCTCGCCCTCCTCGACCTTGCCACCGGGGACGGTCCAGGCGGGCACCGTGGACCAGGAATCGTTGGCGTAGTGGACGCAGGCGACCTTGCTCGCCTTCTCGTCGTGGACGATGACGCACACGGCCTGACGCAGGGACTGCACGGAGACTCCAACCGGTAGTGAGGAAAGGGCGTTCACGCAACGGGGTTCGGGTGGCGTAGCAGGTCGAGGACGGCGCGGGCGTAGCCGAGGACCTCCTCGTCCCGGCGGTGGCCCATGGCCCAGCGCAGCGCGACGGGGCAGTCGATCGCGGCCCACGCTCGGCACGCCGCCCGCTCCTGCGGCGTGAGTTCGCGCCCGTATCCGGTGGTGAATGCGGCTCGCAGGTCGGGGCGACGGGGGGTGAGCTGGAGCGTGAGGCGCATCAGGTCGCGGCGCGCGGGTGCTTCGACGTGGCTGCGCTCGAAGTCGATGACCCCGAGCAGCAGCCGGTCGCTCTCGCGGTGCACGATCCAGTTCCGCGGGCCGAAGTCGCCGTGGCAGTAGGCGAGCGCCGTGCGCGGGGGTTCGTGGCGGGTCGCCTCGACCAAGACGGTGATGTCCTCCTCCGGGAGGCGCGCCTCCCGGGCGCGGGCCAGCGCGCGTTCGCGCTCCTGGTCCCAGGGCAGGTACTCGCCGACGGGAGCGCCGGCCGTCGGCTGCGCGTGGATGACTGCGGCGAGGTGCCCGGCCTGCCGGTACACCTCCTGCTCCTCAGCGGCGGTGAGGTCGGTGCTGATGACCGGGGTGCCGGGCTGCGCGGAGGTGACGACGAGCAGCGACCGGGTGTCCTCGGCAAGCAGGGCCGGTGCCCGGCCGCTGCCGAGCGCTGGTGCGAGGAGACGGTAGGCGGCGGTTTCTCGCTGGTGCATGAGCGCGTTCTTGTGGCGCTTGGCGAACAGCCTGCGCCCGGCGGCACCGAGGACCTCCCAGACGACCGGGTGGCCGGCGCGATCGAGGGAGCGCACGCCCAGCAGCTCGTAGTCCTCTGCCGTCGCGCGCAGCAGATGGTCGACGTCGGCCGGCATGTCGGGGGCACTCACGGGGCCCACCCGACGGTGGACAGGGTGCTGCCGCGGGTGATCTCGGCGAGCGCGTGAGCGGTGTAGGGGACGGTGTCGTGCGCCAGCGAGTCGAGCGGCCACCAGCGAAGTTCCTCGCACTTGTGCGGCTCCGCGTTGCGCACGTGGCCGTGGTAACGGGTGGGGCGGAAGAACAGTTGGAGGCGGCTGCGGCCGTCGTCGGCGTCGAGGTGGTGCAGGGTGTGGACGAGCGCGAGGTCGTCCTCGGCGATGGTGATGCCGAGTTCCTCCTCGGCCTCGCGCGTCATGGAGCGGGTGACCGGCTCGCCGCGCTCCATGTGCCCGGCCGGCAGGTGCCAGAGGCCGTTCGCGTAGGCGGTGTTGCGGCGCCGGCCGAGCAGCACGCGGTCGGCGTTGGTCAGGACGAGGTGGACGCCGACGACCAGGGTCAGCGGATCCGTCCCGGACTCCGGGGAAGCGGCGAGGCGGAGGTCGTCGCGCTGGTTCACGCAGTCCTCCCGGAAGACAGGCTGGCGGCGTCGGCGAGCAGCGGCAGGTAGTGCTGCATATAGGGCGGGACTTTGAGCAGCGGCACCTCGTCGAGGGGGACCATGCGCACGGCCAGGCCCTCGTCGCCGAGCCGCAGGTCCGCCTCGCGGCCGTCCCAGACGGCGTGCAGGACACGGGTGAGCGGGAGGCCGAAACTGTGGTGGGGGTCGGGGAGAGTCCGCAGTCCGGTGATATCGATGCCGGCCTCCTCGCGGACCTCGCGCACCGCGCTCTCCCGGGCGCTCTCGTCGGCCTCGCGCCAGCCGCCGATCGGTGTCCAGTAGCCGGGCCAGGGCATGCCGGGCCGGTCTTCGCGCTGGTGCATCAGCAGTCGACCCGCGGGGTCGGTGACGAAGACCAGGACGCCCTCGAAGTCGTCGTCGTACGGGGCGGGGCGCTCCAGGTAGAGCGGGACACCGCAGCGGTGGGCGCGCATCACCTGCCGGAGCCGCTGGTAGCGGTCCGGCTCCATGAGCGACCGCCAGTTGTGGGCCGTCTCGAACCGGAACTCGGTGTGCTCGGCCGCATCGAGGCGGATCCGAGCCTGCTGCTCGGGGGTGAGGACGCCGCCGTCGAAGACGTAGCTGCAGACCGGCACGGGGTACTCGGTGCCCGCCTGTTCGTGGATGACGGCGACCAGGCGCCGACGGGCGACCACCTCGGGATTCTCGGCGGCGAGATCGAGCCCGATCTCCTCCTCGGCCTCGATCAGCGCGGTGGTGAAAGGCGTCCGGCCGTGCTCGACGTTGCCGCCGGGGAAGTTCCACACCGCCTGGTTGACGGTCGAGCGCATTCCCAAGATGCGGCCCTGCGGGTCGGTGATCAGGAGGCTGGCGTAGGTCGTAGGCCGGGCGATGGTGGTGACGTAGGTGCCGACCGGCCGCCAGCCGGGGACGGCCAGGCGGCGGTTCAGCCATTCGACGACCTCCCGCTGCCCGTCGCTGGTCGGCGGCAGGGCGCCCGGGCTCGTCCACTGGTGGCCGTCGTGGTCCCGGGAAAGGCGGATCAGGGTGCCGTCGGGCACGACGGTGGTGAAGACGAACTGCCGCACCCGCCGCCCGCGTTGGTTGGTGAAGTCCAGGTGCCGTACGTACTCCAGCGGCCACCCGGTCAGCCCGGTCTCCTCGGCCAACTCCCTCGCCGCACCCACCGGCACGCTCTCGCCGTCCTCCCGGCCGCCGCCCGGGTACTCCCACAGGCCGGGCAGAACGTCGTGCGGGGATCGGCGGATCATCAGGATCCGGCCCGCGGCGTCCCGGACCACCACGCCGACGCCGATCCGCTCGATGCCTTCGCGGGCGGCCAGGCCCGTGAGTGTGTCGAAGTCGATCACTGGAGGGGCTCCTCGGTGTCGCGGGCGGGCAGGGTCACCCGGCCGTGAGGCCGGGCGCGGGTACTGAGAGCCGGGACGATCGGGCCTTCCACAGGGGTACCTCCGGGCGCTGGTGGTGTTCGGGCACGCCGAACCGGCTGCCGACAGCGAAGTTCACCGCAAGTGCGCTGTCAGGACGTCGAGTTGGGCGGTTCGGTGTGTGGGGTGGCGACCGATGATGGTGCTGTTCGATTGCGTCGCTCAAGCGGATTTCCCCCGGGCGATCCCGGGTCGAACGGGGCTATTTCGACCACCCTTCGGGCGTGGTCGAGGGCCCCCTCCAGTCGGCCCCGGAGGGCCTTGGGCAGGGTGCCGGAGTCCAGTGCGCAGGCGGCGAGCGCCCGTTCGAGCGGGCTAATCCGGTCCGGTTCGAGGCGGGTGCGGACGCCCTCGTGGGCGAGGAGGTCGCGAAGTGCGTAGCCGTCGCCGGATTCACTCGTTCGGCTGGTCAGCTGCCGCAGCAGGTTTTTCGCGGAGGGGGTGTCCGGGTCGGCGGCGTCGAGGGCGGTCAGCGTGAGGCGGGTGGTGAAGGCGGCGAGGCCCTCCTCTGCGTCGAGCGCGAGGCAGTGGTCGATCGCTTGCTCGGCGGCGTCGTGGTCGCCGGGGCGGCACAGCGCGGTGAGCACCGCGGTAACCGCGTCCTCCCAGGCGTCGCCCGGCTCGGTGTCCTCCAGCAGGGCGAGGGCGCCCGGCCGGTCGCCGGTTGTGGCGCAGGCGAGGACGGCGGCCTGGCGGCCGTCGAGGATGCGCCGGCCGATGCCGCGGTGCTCCTCGATGTGTCGCAGGGCATCCTTCCAGCGGCCGGCGGCGGTGAGGGCGCGGGTGCCGTCGGCGATGACGACTCGCCACAGCCACGCCCGCACTTCGGCGCGCTGCTGGTCGGTCTCGGTCAGCTCGGCCGGGACGGTGATGCCGTCGAGGAGGGTGGCGGTGGCGGTGGTGACGGCTTGGTAGAGGTCGAGGAGCAGTTGGTGGCCGCGTTGGTGGTGGCCGGCGCGGATGTGGAGGCGGGCGAGGTTGACGATCGGCTCGAGTCCGCGGATGGCGCTCATCGCGGGTAGTGGGCCCCGGGGCAGGTAGAGGTCGGCGTGGCGGTGGCACAGTTCGCGGGCGTAGTCGGGCAGGTCGAGATCGGAGGCGAGGAGGGCCGCCTGGTTGAAGACGGTGGATGCCCGGCCCGGGTCTGCTCGCTGGGAGGCCGTGTCGGCCAGCTCGGAAAGCCGGCCGACACGGGCGTTCAGGGGCAGGCACGCGGGCCGGATCCTGGCGACCAGCGGGAAGCGCCGGGCGACGGGTCCGGTCGGGTGCACGGCGGCTACTCCCAGGTGATGGTGATCGGGTGGTTCGGGCGCTCCAGGACGAAGTGGCCGGCCGCCGGGTCGGCGGCGCCGGGGGTGTCGGGGAGGGCGATGCGCAGGCTCCGGGTGCGGAAGCCGGTGCTCCAGACGCGGATCTCCTCGGAGACGAGGTCGGCGAGCGCGGCGCCGTCGGGGCCGTGGCCGATGACGCCGGTCTCGTAGGTCTTGCGGCCGTCGGGGGTGGGCTCGCCGGGGCGCAGGGTGAGGTAGGCGAGGGAGCCGTCCCGGACGGTGGCCATGGCGCCCCAGCCGAACATCGGGGTGACGATGCCGCGCTCGCGGGCGGAGCCGGTGACGCTCATCCGCAACAGGGAGTTGGGCAGCGTCAGGGCCAGCCACAGGTCCTGGTACTCGTAGGTGGTGCCGCCGGGGATGGTCACCCCGGTCCAGGTCTCGTGGCGTCCGCTGTCGAGGACGCCGAGCAGCAGGGAGGCGTCGACCGCGTCGTCCTGGTCCCTGTGGACCTGGAGGGTGACGTCGCCCTCGCCGGTGAGGTGGACGGTGCGGCGGGCGTCGTCCATGCTGCCGCGCAGCGGCATGAAGACCGCGAGCTGGTCGTCGACCGACACCCAGCCGTCCTCGCCGCGCTCGAAGGCGATGGTCCGGGAGGCGGTGCCGCGCAGCCGCAGCGGCAGCACGATCCGCCCGGTGGGCTTGACCTGCTCCAGCCACGGGGTGGGCATCTCGCTGGTGCTGACGGTGGCGATCACCCGGTCGAACGGGGCCGCGGCCGGGTGACCGAGGGCGCCGTCACCGAGGACCGCCTCGACGTTGGTGATGCCGGCGTCGGCGAGGTGCTTGCGGGCGCCGTCGACGAGGTCCTCGTCCACGTCCACGGCCGTCACATGCCCGTCCGGGCCGACGATGCGACCCAAGTAGGCGGCGTTGACGCCGGTGCCCGCGCCGGCCTCGAAGATCCGCTCGCCGGGCTGCGGGGCGAGCTGCTCCAGCATCAGGGCGACGATCGCGGGCTGGGAGGCGGCGCTGATCTGCGTGCCGGAGCCGTCTGCCTTGGTGTAGGTGGGGTTGTCCGCGTACGCGGTCTCCAACGGGAAGCCGGGCAGGAAGTGCTCGCGGGCGACGGTGCGGAAGGCGTCCTCCACCGCGGTGGTGCGGATGGCGCCCTGTTCGAGCAGGCGGTCGGTGAGGGCGGCGCGCAGCTCCTCGGCGGTCGGGGTGGCGGAAGCGGTGTCGCTGCTGAGAGTAGTCATATGGGTGACCTTAGTAGTGGTACGGATGGTGGGCATCGAGGGCGCGGGGCCCTCGTCGGAGTGGAAGACGGCGTCCAACGCCCGTGCGGCCATGGCGGCTTGGTGGTCGACCGGCAGGCCGGCGCGGTTGGCGTGGAAGAGGAGGTGGTGCGCGAGGACCGCCCGCAGCCCGCGGGTGAGGCGGCCGTCGCGGGCGGTGCGGGCGAGGTCCTGCCCGGCCTGTTCGAAGGCGTGGACCCAGCCGCCGTGGTGGGCGAGCGGGGTGGTGTCGCGGGTGAGGGCCCAGGTGTCGAGGCGCATCAGGTGGCGCATCGCCGCGGCCAGGGTGACCGCGCGTTCGGGGGCCACGGGCGCGGGGGCGTCGCGGAGCATCGCGAACTGGGCCCAGACGTCGCCCTGTTCGTACCAGTCGAGTCCGGCCGCGCGGAGCATGGCGGAGGTCAGGACGACGGCGGTCTCGGTGCGGCCGAGGGCGGGCGGGTTCGGCTCGGCGGCCCGCGCGAGCAGGTGGCGGCTGTCGGCGTGGAAGAGGCGGTGGGCGATCTCCATGGCCTCGGGGCCGCCGAACGCCTCGGTCTCGGGCTCGTAGATCACGGTGGCCCAGCCCGTGACGAGGCCCTCCTCGGCGAGGGTGTCCAGCAGGGAGGTGAGGGCGGGCACGGGGGCGGCGGCGGCGCGGTAGCGCAGGCGCAGCCCCTTCTTGCGCATGTACCACCAGCTGTCCAGGTCCCCGTTGTCCTGGGCGAAGGCGAGCACGGGGGCCAGGTGTTGGGCGGCGGTTGGTTCGACGGTGGCGGGGTCGGCGAAGGCGAGGTCGTGCTGGATCCAGCCGGTGGTCATCGGATCGGTCCTCGGTCGGGTGGTCAGGAGGTGAGCAGGCAGGCGTCCCAGCGGGTCGCGGGGGTGCTGTCGGTGGCGGGGGCGAGCAGGGCCAGGGCGGTCCCGGCGGCGCCTTCCAGGAAGGCCGGCCCCGCGGTCGCCAGGAGGCGGTGGGCCTGCTCGTCGGGGTCGGCGTACGGAGGGTGGGTGGTGTCCAGGAGCAGGGCGGCGGCCGAACGCAGGCGGCCGGCGTTGCGCGGGGAGGCGTCGGCGGCGGCGCGGTGGGCGATGTGGGCGAGCCCGGCGTAGCCGTGGCAGGCGGACAGGTCGGTGGTCGTGGCGAGGGCCTTCGGGTCCACTAGCGCGGTGGCCAGCGCGCTCTCGGCGTCGTTTCGCAGGTGCGGGTCGGTGAGGGCGGCGGCGGCGAGCTGCTGGGCGCGGGCGATGCCGGCGGTGCCGTAGCACCAGCTCGGCCGCTGCGGCGCGAGCGGTCTGCGGTCCGGGCCGGTCAGGTGCGCGGGGGTGATCCAGTACGGCCAGGCGTGGCCGTCGCGCCAGCGCTCCAGCCAGGCCAGGACGGTGCGGAGCGCCTCGCGCTGGCCGTCGACCTCGACGCCACGCCGAAGCGCGAGGGCGAGGAGCGCGAGCGGCCCGGCGATCCCGTGCGCGAGGCCGTTGTTGGCGTGCCCGCCGGGGAACCGCTCGTCCCGCTCGCCGGAGGGACCGGCGAGGGTCCACCATCCGGGCAGGACCTCCCCGTCGTGCTTGACGTCCTCGGTCAGGCGGACCAGGCAGGTCAGGATCCGCCGGATCGGCTCCCCGTCGGGGGCCCGGCGCAGGAGGACCGAGCCGATGCCGGTAAGCCCCCGAATCGTGTCGAACTCGGCGAGTGCTGGCAGGTCGCCCCGTGCGGTCCGGGCCTCGGCCTGATCGCAGCGGCGCAACGCGTCGGCGGCCACGACCTGGTCGAGGTGGTCGAGTGCACGCTGATAGGTGCCGGGGCGGGCTTGGGCGGCGCAGGTGAGGGCGTGGGCGAGCGCCGGGGCACCGTAGTAGAGGTAGCTGTCCGTCCCGCTGGTGACCGCAGGGCCGGCCGCGATCGACAGCCAGGCACGCACCGGTTCCCACGGGCCCAGCCCGGTGGCAGCGCGCTCGATGTGGAGCAGGGCGATGCCTGGGGCGCCGTGGGCGAGGGACTGGCGCCACTGCGGGCGTGACGACCAGGCGACGGGTGCAGCTGCCGGGTCGGTGAGCAGTTCGGCGATCCGGTCGGACAGCCGAAGGGCGGGGTGCGGGGCGTTCACAGGTCACCGTCCCGGGAGAGGCGAGCGAGGGCGGCGGCGCGGGCCAGGTACAGGACTTGGGCCTCGTTGTCGAAGTCGATGCGATGCGCCCGGACGAAGCTGCAGTGCAGCAGGGAGCCGAGCACGTCGTCCGCCGCCACACCTTGGGTATACGGCCCGGGGAAGAGACGGCGGTAGGCGTCCAGTGCGTCATCGCGTGCGGCCCAGGCGTCGACGACCGCGGCGCCTCCAGGCTCGGCGCGTAGCACGGCCCAGTCGCCGGCCGGATCCGCGAGGCGGACCGCCTCGGCGAACACCGGCCGGGCGACGGGTGCCGGGGGCTTGGCGGGGACATTGGCGATCAGCCAGCGCAGTCCCGCAGTTGCCGATCCGGTGAAGCCGGCCGCGATGGCGACCGCGTGGGCGGCCAGCAGGGCCTCGCGTCCGGGGAGCGCGATCTGGGTCAGTTGGGCGAGGGCGGAGGCGGAGTCGGCGCGGAAGACCTTCTCGGCGGCGGCCCAGGCGGGGCCTTCGCCCCACCGGCCGGTCTCCGCGTAGGAGGTCGGGTACACGACCTCGGACAGCAGCCCGGCGTGGTGGAGTTCGGTGCTCCAGGTGCTGATGGCAGCGGCGGCGGGGCCGAAGGCGTTCGGGGTGGGCAGTGCTATGCGCAGCCGCAGGTGCTGGCGTGGGTCGCGGAAGCGGACGAACCACCACCTCGGGTTGCCGAGGCGTTCCAGCAGGTCGGGCAGGTGGCGGGCGAGGACGGTGTCCTGGCGTTCCAGGTCGCCGTAGAGGGAGGCGAGGAGCACCGGGGAGGTGGCGGGGGCGTCGCCGTGGCCGCGGCGGAGGATCCTGGCCGGTGTGGGCTTGGGCAGGCGTGGCCAGGCCGGGGCCAGGGTGGCCGTGACGGGAATGGCGATCTCGTGGGCCCGGCCGTCGGCCCAGCCGAGGTCGGCCGGCTCGGGGGCCTCGACGAGGACGGCGTGCGGGGCGGAGCGAAGGTGCTCGCGCAGCAGGACGCGGTGACCGGGGTGGTCGAGGTCCAGGGGCAGGCCCTGGCTGTCGGCGGCCAGCGTGACGTGCCGGGCGACGCGGCGCCGCACCACCCACGCCGAGAGCATCTCGTCCCACTCGGTGAACCCGGCGGTCGTGGCGGGGAGTTCGGATCGGTTCAGGCGCCAGGAGGTGGCTGAGACGATGACGCGGCCGTGCCGAAGCCGGGGAAGGAACGGCAGCGCGCCGAGGGCGCCCCAGGAGAAGCGGGTGACCTGCGCGGTGTGTGCGCGGGAGAGCTCGGTGATCAGCCGGGCCAGGGGCGGGGTGTGGGTGCGCAGGTTCAGGGCGTGGGTGGCGGCGGCCTCAATTCGTACCCCGAGCGCCGGCGCGGCCAGGTACATGCGCCGCCCGTCGCAGCCCACCGTCAGGTCCTCGGGACCGAGAGCGCCGTCGGCGGACGGGCGGTGCTCGGCGAGGGCGATCACCAGCTGGCCGGTGGCGATGCTGCGGGCGACGTGCCCACTCGCCCCGTCCAGCGGAGGGTACGAGAGCTGCGCAGTGACGGCGTGCTCGTCCATCGTCGGCAAGCTGGTCATCAGGTTGGTGAACGCGGCCCGGTGTGCGGGTTCGAGGAGGTGGAGGAAGCGGCCGACCGAGACACCGGCCGCGCGGGACGCCGTGACGGCCTCCAGGCGGAAGGCGCCACGGTCGAGTTCCTCCCGTGTGCGGGCGTGGATGCGGGCGATGATCTCCAGGTGCGGGCGCAGCCGCGGCTCGTCCCCGGCGATGTCGAGCGAGGCGAGCAGGGCTTCGTCCAGGACGACCTCACGCTCGCCATCGAGCGCCGCGCGCTGGGCGAGGGCGGCGAGCAGCTCGTCGCGTTCGTCGAACCGCGGGCGGTCGGCGGGCCGGGCACCCGGGTAGCCGTCGGGCCAGCCGATCCCGCTGTCCGCCACCACGTCGAGCAGCGGCACCAGCGTGCCCCGGCCGTACCGCTCGTAGAAGCGCTGATGGTAAGCCCGCCACGCTGCTGTTCCCTTGGGGGCCGGGCTGAGCCGGGTCAGGAGGAGGGCGGCGCGGGCGGCCTCGTCCGCCACAGCCTGCGGGAGGACGATGTCGGCGTCCAGTCGCAGGTCGACGGCCGCCCCCGCGGGGTCGGTGCCGGCGGTGCGCAGGTTGTCCAGGATCTCGGCGACGCCCGGCAGGTCACCCGCGCCCGCGCCCTGCACGGTGGTGTGCAGGTGAGTGACGGGGTCGGGGTCGGTGGTCGGCGCGTGCAGGCTGGTGATCAGCGCGCGGTGGGCGACCAGCTCGGTCAGGACGTTCGTGACCTGCTCGGCGGTCGCGGCGGGGAACTCGGCGCGGACCTTCTCGGCGAGGTCGCGGAAGCGGACCGGGTCGCGGCCGGTCGCCACAGCGAGTGCGACGGGGCGGGTGCGGCGCAGGGTCGTCTCTGCGGCAGCCGTGCCGAGGCCGGGTCGGGCGAGCGGGCGGTGCGGAACGACGAGGCGCTCGCCGCGCACCTGGACGGTGTTGTTCGCGACCACGTCGAGGAGGTCCAGCAGGCCCGGGAGGCGCTCCAACTGCTTGATCGCCTCGTCGAGCCGGGCCGCCGCGACTGTACGGGTGGCGCGGTGTCCGCGCCCCCAGCGCAGGGCGGACACTGGGGCGAAGGAAGCGCCCTGCACGCCGGCGAAGTAGCCGAACGGGGTGGCGCGGCCCGAGGCTCGCAGCACGTAACGAGCGGTGGAGAGTGCCGTGTGCCGCACCTTGCGGGGCTCGGGGCTGGCTGCTGCGGTGAGCTTCCGGACCTGCTGGGCGAGGACAGGGCTGGCCTGTTCGAGGGCCTCGGCGAGGCTCGGGTCGGCCCACACCTCGCGCAGCCACTGCAGCTGACGGTCGGCCTGGCCCGCCTCGTCGAGGCCCGGCCAGGCGGGCACCGCAGGGGCGGAGTGCGCGACGGCACGCACGAGAGCCACGCCGGCGGCGCGGTAGGAAGCCGTGGAAGCGGTTGGGCGCATGGGTGGCGGACCTCGGGGTCGGGGCGGATCGGGACAGGGTGGCGGCCGGTGCCCCGGGGGTGTGCTTCCCCCGGGGCACCGGCCGGGCGGGTCAGTGCACGCCGGTGGTGCAGGCGCCGCAGGTGGCGCCGCAGCCGTCGTCGGTCAGGACCTGCAGGCTGGCCGCGTCGGCGGTCTCGACGGTGCGGACGTCGAGGTCGAACTCGTCGCCGACGGCGACAGTCGCCTTGGTCTCAGCCGTGATCGTCTGGGCCATGTGTTCCTCCTGTTGGGATTTCCCTTGCGGGACCTGGCGTCGGGGCGCGGGATGCGCCTCGCATCACCAGGAGTCGGTGAGTCCGGGACGGGCCGTAGGGCCCGCCCGGAAGACTTGTGAGCGAATGGCAGCCCGGATGCTGTCGCCGTCAGCCGCAGTCCACCGGGGGTGCGGTGTCGGCCGAACCGGGTGCGGGCCATGGGGCCGGGAATCCGGCGGCCAGGCCAAGAAAGGGGTGGGGCTGTCCGAGTGCCCGCAGTAGCAGCCGCTCCCCGGTGAAGCGGGTGCGGCCGTGCAGGATGCGGTGGTTGTCCAGCACGACGCCCTGCCCGCAGGCCAGGCGCAGGCGGGTGGTGTGGCGCTCGACGGCTCGGCGCAACGCGGGCAGGTGGGCCTCGGCCTCGGGCGAGAACCGGGCCAGCTCGTCCTGGCGTAGCCGAAGACGCCATCGCCCGTCGGGCAGGCGCTCCAGGACGGGGGCGAAGCGGCCGTCCGATCCGCCGAAGTACGCGGCCCGCGGCGCCGAGAGGGCCTCCAGCGCGGTCGGGCGGGAGGCGGCCAGTTCGGCGAGGACAGCCCGGCCGTCCACCAGCAGGCTCTCGCCGCCCTCGTCGGCCGCCCGCGCACAGGCCAGCAGCATCAGCCGCGGCGGTTGGGGCAGCTGAGCACACTCGGTGTGCAGCGCGAGGTCGCCGCGTCCGAGGCCGGCGAAGCCCGTCCGGCCCTCGTGCCGGCCAGTGTCGCGAATGACGGTCAATCCGTCCGGATCGGCGTCGCGGTGCCGCCACCGCGCGGACATCAGCAGGGCCGCCGTGTCGAGCACATTGCTGCGACCGCCGAGGCGGGAGAGCCGCACCAGGCCGCGCTCGCGCAGCACGGCCGCGGCCCGTTCCAACCCGTCACCACCCAGCGCGCCGAGGGTGAACTCTTCGTCCGTGGCAGGCAGTGCGGTACCGGAAGACGGCATGGAGGATCCCCCTCGTGAGAACGGGCGGATGGGAGAGGACACACTGTGGCGGGCGCACCCGCCCCGAGTGAAGTGACAAATTGTCAAAGATCGATCACTGAGCCGTAAGAGCGTTCGGCGGCGGCCGGCTGCTACGTTCGACAGGCCCGTGCCCGTCCGTGCGCCGTGGAAGTAGAGATGACTGAACAGCCCTATGTGCCGCCGGCCTTCCCGATCTCGATCAAGGGCGTGGTCCTCGACCCGCACGGGCGAGTGCTGCTGCTGAAGAACGAACGGGCCGAGTGGGAGCTGCCCGGCGGAAAGCTGGAAGGCCCCGAGACACCGGAGCAGCGGGTGGAGACCGAGATCCGTGAGGAGAGTGGCTGGACTGCCACCGCCGGCCCATTGCTGGACGTGTGGATGTACGAGCCGGTCCCCGGCCGGAAGGTCTTCATCGTCACCTACGGCTGCACCGCCGCCGATGCACACCGGCTGCCGGTCGTCAGCCACGAGCACAAGGAAGCCGCGCTCTTCCACCGCGACGAGGTGCCCCACCTGGTCATGCCCCAGGGCTACAAGGACTCCGTCGCCCGCTGGTACGAACTGCAGGGCCGGGCCTGACCGGTGACACGCCGCGACCAGCACGGCGGCATCCGCTGGCACTGGACGACCCCACGGGCCCAGGACATCCTGCGCCGCCGCAGCCTGCCCGAGATCCTCACCTTCTACCGGCAGCTCAACCAGCTCCCGCAGGAGGAACTCGGCACCCTCCTCGGCTACTCCACCAGCTACATCTCCCGTGTGGAGAACGGAAACCGCACCATCACCGACATCGGCGCGCTGCGGCACATCGCCCAGAGCCTCGGCCTGCCACCCCACGTCTTCGGCATCACCGACGACGCCGACGGAGACCACCACGCCATGATCCAGTTCGGTGAGAGCGTCCTGCGCCTGGCCGAGATCGCTCGCCAAGCCGGACAGGCCGCCGCCGCCGTCGACGAACTCTGGCCCCTCGTCGCCCGCCTCGAAGCCCGCGCCGCCGACGGCCACACCGACACCGACGTCCTGCGCCTGCTCGCCCGCGCCCGCACCGGACTCGGTGTCGCGCTCGGCCACGTCCTGCCCGAAGAACGCCTCGCCACCGCAGCGCGCTGGACCGGCAGCGTCGCCATCGCCCGCCGCCTCGACGACCGGGCCCTGCACGCCCACGCCCTGCGCCACCACGGCAACGAACTGCGCAAGGCCGGCCTTCACCACGCCGCCCTGGAACGTCTCGGCCGCGCCCGCGACCTCGCCCGCACCCCCGACGACCGAGCCGCGGCCGTCATCCTCCTCGCCCGCGCCGCCGGAACAGCCGGCGCCACGACCGTGTTCGACGACGCCGTCGCCGAGAGCCGACGCCTGCTCGACACCGCCAGCGTCACCCCGCTGTTCTCCGAGTTCACCCTTCACGAGGTGCAGCTGCGCGGCCTCGCCGCCACCGGCCGCGTTCCCGGCGCCGTCGAACTCCTCGAACGCGCACCCGCACCCGGCTTCCAGACCAGCCCGCAATGGCGCATCATCTCCGCGATCACCGCAGCCCAGATCCTGCTGCGCCGCGGCGACCGGGACGCGGCCGGGGAACAGATGCGCGCGGCCCTGCAAGGTGCCGAACTGCACCGCCTGCCACACCAGGTCCAGCGCGTCATCCGCGCCAGCAGCGGGCTTCCCGACATCCGCGAACAGGCACAGGGCACCCTCGACCGGCTGAGGGCGGACATAGCAGCCTGACACGAAGCAACCTCGAGATGTGGTGCTCCTGTCGCTGCGTACCCGCCACACCACAGCACCGGATCGCGAGCCGGCCACCGGGCCGGAGCGCACCAGGGCATGCCGCCGACGGACCTCGCTGGCGGTGTCGAAGGTCATCATCAGGTCTCTCCGCGGTACCGGATTGTCAGGGACAGGTGGGCGTAATGCAGGGATGCCGGTCTGTCAGGGCTGCCAGGGCGTGCCAGGGCCGAG
Source organism: Kitasatospora sp. MBT66 (assembly GCF_000710405.2). Lineage (NCBI taxonomy): Bacteria > Bacillati > Actinomycetota > Actinomycetes > Kitasatosporales > Streptomycetaceae > Kitasatospora > Kitasatospora sp. MBT66. The sequence goes on from NZ_JAIY01000005.1 coordinate 96,166, forward strand.
GTGAGCCAGGAGTGTGGTCAGGCGTGCTGTGTCCCGGCCGCTGCCTAGCCCCGTGTACTGGTTGAGGCTTGCGGTGTACCAGCCGAGGGCGACATCCGACTGTCCGGAGCGTTCGGCGGCCTGCCCGAGGAACTCGGTGGTGCGGGCGATCCAGTGGCGGTGGCCGAGGTCGGCGAACTCGCGCCGGGCCTGGACGAGCGTGGCGGCGGCGAGATCGTGCTGGTCGGCGAGGGAGTAGCCCTCGCCGAGGTAGGCCAGTGCCCTCGCGGCGTTGAGCGGGTCCGGTGGCTGGAGGCTGGTGAGATCGGTACGGGCCATGCGCAGAATCGGGAGGGCGAAGTCGACGTGGCCTTGGCGAGCGGCTGCGGAGGCGAGGAGCATCCCGGCGAGTCCCGCGCCCCGGCGGTCGTCGAGGTCGCTGTAGAGGCTTAAGGCTTCTCCGAGGAAGGACTGGGCCTGGTCGTACAGTCCGGCATCGTGGAGGGCTGCCCCGATGCCAGAGGTGTACTGGGCGACGCCGGCGAGGTCGCCCGCAACGTGGGCCAGCGCGGCAGCCCGTGAGTAGTGGGTGGCGGCCTCCGTGTGGCGTTCGGCGGCGACCAGGCCGAGGGCGAGGGTGGAGGACATCTCGCGGATCGCCATCGGGTCGCCCCAGCGGAGTGCGGCACGCAGTCCGGCCTCGTACACGATGATCCACATCGGGACGTCGCGGTGGTAGTGGAAGAGGGGCCACAGGTCGGAGGCGAGCGCGCAGGCAACCGCCGGGTCGTCGCAGGAGACAGCGGTGATCATGGCGGAGCCGACGGCGGGGGCGATGGCCTCCAGCCAGGCGAGGGCCTCGTGCCGGTTGGTGAAGCGGACCGGCTCGACTGGGTGCCCCAGCAGCGGGCGGGGCAGGGCGCGGTGGTGCGGGGTGAGGAGCTGGGCGCAGGCGCGGGCGGCCTGGAGCAGGTGGGTGAGGTAGCCGGTGCAGGCTTCGTCGGCGGCCAGCCTGGCCGGTGCTCCGACGCCGGTGGCGGCGCTGCGGACGGCCGGGCGGAGCGTGTAGAGGTCGCCGCGGACGGCGGCGCGGTGGGCGGTGTCGAGCAAGCCCCGGGCGGCCAGTTCGGTGAGGAGCACGCGGGCCTGGTCGCGGGTGGTGCCGGTCGCGGCGGCACTGGAGGCGAGGTCGAGATCGGGAGCCGGGACCAGGGCGAGCCGCTGCAGGAAGCCGGCCTCCCGCAGTGACAGGTGGTCGAGGGCGGTGTCGACGGCGTCGCGCACGGGATTTTCCGATCGGGTTGCCCCTGATGGGGAGGGCGCGGGTAGGCCGGCGCGCAGTGGCAGGTCCGGCTGGAGGACGAGGTCGGCGGCGGCAAGCCCGATGGCCAGCGGCATCCCGCCGTGGAACCCGACGAGGGCCGCGGCCCCGTCCGGGTCGCGGCCGGTACGGTCCTCGCCGACGATCCGCGACAGCAGCCGCAGGCCGTGCTCGGCCGCCAGCGGTTCGAGGCGCTGGTGAACGGCGCCGTGGGCCAGCAGCGCCGGCAGCGGGTCGCGGCTGGTCACCACGACCAGGCAGCCCGAAGCCGCTGGAATCAGCGGCAGCACCTGCCCGGGGTCGGCCGCGTCCTCCAGCACCACCAGTACGCGCCGACGGGCGGTCTCGCTGCGCCACAGGCCGAGCAGCTCGTGTTCGGCCCAGGGCAGCGGGGCGTGTCCGCCGAGGCCAAGTGAGCGCAGCAGTGACCGCGCGACCTCGGCGGCCGTGGCGGGGCCGCCCGGGGAGTGCGCGCGAAGCCGGGCCACCAGCTGGCCGTCCGGGTACCGGTCTGCGATCTGGTGGCCCAGCTTCGTGGCGAGGGCGCGTTTGCCGACGCCGTCCGGGCCGGTGATCACCACGACGGGCGCCGTTTCGTCCGCCGGGGCCCGGCCGAGGACGGCGTTCAGGGACTGCAGGGCCTCCTCCCGGTCGGTGAACACGGCAGGGACGGGGGCGAGTTGTCGCGGCACCGGTGTCGGCAGCGGGGTCGGGCCCGGGCCGAGGTGCACGCCGCCGGTGATGGTCCCGGCCTGGACGGCAGTGGCGACCGAGGAGCTGTCGACGGTGTTGCGCACCTCGTCCCCGCCCACTACGCGACCACGGCGGCCGGTGCCGCCTGCTCGACGGCCACGCGGCGGCGGGGCGGTGCGGCCCGCCAGGACCGGGGCCTGGGGGCGAGGCGGACGGCGGCGTCGACCATGCTCCAGTGCGAGAACGCCTGCGGGTAGTTCCCGAGCTGGCGCCCAGCGAGGGGGTCGTACTCCTCGGCGAGCAGGCCGAGGTTGCTGCGCAGGCCGAGGAGCCGGTCGAACAGCTGACGGGCTTCGGCGGTGCGGCCGATGGCGGCGAGGCCCTCGGCGAGCCAGAACGAGCAGGCCAGGAAGGCGCCCTCGTGGCCGGCAAGGCCGTCCACGTTGGCGCCGGACGACTCGTGGGTGGCGTAGCGCAGCACCAGGCCGTGCTCGGTGAGTTCGTGCTGGATGGCCTCGATCGTGGCGATGACGCGCTTGTCGTCGGCGGGTAGGAAGCCGCCCTGGGGGATCAGCAGCAGGGAGGCGTCGAGGGCCTGGCCGGCGTAGTACTGGGTGAACACGCCGCGCTCGTCGACGCCGTGGGTACACACGTCGTGGTGGATCTCCTCGCGCAGCTCGGCGACGCGGACCAGTACGGTGGGATCGGTGGTGGTGCGGCGCTCCAGCATTCGCAGGGTCCGGTCCACGGCGACCCAGCACATGACCTTGGAGTGCGTGAAGTGGCGCGCTTCGCCGCGGATTTCCCAGATGCCCTCGTCCGGCTCCCGCCAGCGCAGCTCCACCTGGGAGACGAGCGCCAGGAGCAGGGCGTCGACCTGTGGTGAGGGCGGCAGGCCCGCGTCCTCGGCGAGCAGCAGTGTGTCCGCGAGTTCACCGAACACGTCGAGCTGGAGCTGGCCGGCGGCGCCGTTGCCGATGCGCACGGGCAGGGACTCCTCGTACCCGGGCAGGTGGCCCAAGACCTCCTCGTCCAGGTCGGTGTCGCCGTTGATGCGGTAGATCGGCTGAAGGCGCTCAGGGGCGACCGTGTCGATGAGCCAGCGCCGCCAGCGCCGGGCCTCCTCCAGTTGTCCGAGCCGGATCAGGGCGGCGATGGCCAGCGCGCTGTCGCGCAGCCACACGAACCGGTAGTCCCACTGGCGTTCGCCGCCGAGCTGCTCGGGCAGGGAGGTGGTGGGCGCGGCGATCACGCCACCGCCCGGGTGGCACATGGCCTTGATGGTGAGGGCGGAGCGCACCACGGCCTCGCGGTACGGACCCCGGTAGGTGCACCCCCGTGCCCACTGCTCCCAGTACTCCACGGTCGCGTCCAGCTCGGCGAAGGCGTCCGGCGGGATGGGCGCGTGCTTGTTGGAGGGCTTCCAGGTGAGTGAGAGCGCGATGCTCTGGTGGGCGTGGAGGGTGAGGTCGGCCCGGCATACCCCTTCGCGGTTGACGGTGTGGGAGGGGCCGTCGAGCCAGTACGTGTGCGGGTGGGTGGTCGCGGACAGGCGCGGGGTGCCGTGGTTGAAGCGCTGGATGGTCGGCAGCGTGGCGCCGTAGTCGGTACGGGGGCGGAAGACGGAGGCGACGCGCACCACGCCGCTGACGCACTCGACGATCCGGATGATCTGCGGTTCGGCGTCGTCGGTGACGTCGGGGGCGGGCATGAAGTCGGTGACGACGAGGGTGCCGGTGTCGGTGTCCCACTCCTGGCGCAGGACCATGGTGTCGCCCAGGTACTGGCGGCGGTCGGCGGGCGGCGGCGTGCCGTCGTAGACGGCCGGGCCGATGCGCCAGAAGCCGTGCTCGTCGTCGCCGAGCATCGAGGCGAAGACGGCCGGGGAGTCGAAGTCGGGCAGGCAGGCGAAGTTGATGGCGCCGTCCGGGCGGACCAGGGCGGCGGAGCGCGTGTTGCCGAGGAGGGCGAGGTCCTCGATCTGGAACGGGGCAGGGGCGCGGAGCATGGTCGTCCTGACGTGGGCGGGAGAAGTGGTGGTCAGCCGCGGACGGCGGGCCGGGTGGTGAGCGCGGCGAGGGCGGCGGCGACGGTGTCGGCGAGCGTGTCGGCGACGGGCAGCCACGGCATGAGGTTGGCCAGCAGGACGCGGTTGGCCTGCTGCACGGGGTCGGCCGGGTCGCAGCCGACGACCACCGTCCCGCCGTACGGGGAGAACAGGTCGGCCTCGTAGCAGTCGTGCACGCGCACGTGGCCGAGCGGGTTCCAGAACAGGACGACGCTGGTCCGGCGGATGTTGGTGTCCTGCCAGCCGAACGGGGCCCACGCGGCGTAGGGGTCGGTGGCGGGGTCGCGGGAGGGGCGCGGGTTGAGGACGGTGCCGTCGAAGCCGGCGGCCTCCAGCAGGTCGACCGTCTCGGACTGCCAGTCCGGGCAGCCGACGGTCGCCCCGGCGAGGAACACCGACGGCAGGCCGTCCGGCTCGAACGGCTCCGGCGCCTCGATGTAGCGCAGTCGCTCCGGTCCGCCGTCGCGGCGGCCGGGGGCGCTCCCCAGGGCGACGGTGTGGTGGGTGGGTGGTGTGGTCATCTGGTCTCTGTGGTCGAAGGGGTGCGGCCCTGGCCCGAACGGCCGCCATGGGTAGTGCGGGTCGTGCTGCTCAGTCGGACCGGCGGGTGCCGGCGCGGCCGGGGTCGTTCGGGGGCGGCGTGCGGTGGTTGACCAGGCGGTCGGCGACGCCGAGGGTGGTCAGGGCGGCTGCGGCGAAGATGCCGAGGTAGACCGGCTGACCGAGGGTTGAGAAGTGCGCCAGCAGGTAGACAGCGCAGCCGCCGACGATCACGCCGAGCAGGAAGGACAGCACGGCGAGCGCGATCCGCCCAGGTCTCAGCCGGGCGCTCACGGCGCCGCGCTCCTCGTCCCGGCGGTGCGGGCGAGCGGTTCGGCCGGCCACGCGGGGTCGATGTCGCTCAGCAGCACCAGCTCGGCGAGCACCCCGACGACGACGGCCTGGGTGTCGGAGTCGACGTTCAACGTGCTGAGGAGGGTCTTGGTGTAACTGCGCATCGTCGTCGAGGAGATGCCGAAATCCGCGGTCAGCTCCGGGGTGCTGCGACCACCCGCCCAGCCGCGAAGGACCTGCGACAGGCGCGGGGCGAGGGAGGGCTTGATGGTCAGTGCCCCGCTGGGGTGCACAGGCTCGGTGACGATCCGGTGAGCGGTGGCCCAGCCCGCGAGCTGGAGCACGGTGCGGGTACCGCTCGTGACGAGCACCGCCTCGATCGCGCTGCGGACGTCGCCCAGGCGGAGCCGCGTCTCGGGGTCGGCGGCGATCTGCTCGAAGGTGGCTCCGGCGGAGGCCAGGACAATCAGCCGACGCTCGGCGGCGGCGAGGGCGGGCAAGGGCTCGGTGGGCACAGCGGTTTCTCCAACAGAGCGGCTCGGACGGTTCACAGGTGCTGTGGGATCGGCGCACCCGGCGCCGCCAGATGAGACAGCAGACGGGCCCCAAGCCGCTCGGCCTGCCCGGTGCCGACGACCAGGACCAGGTCGCCCTCGGCGGCCAGCTCACCGATGAGCTGCTCGGGGCCGGGCTCGCACGGGCCGGAGCGGGCACGCTGGACCTTGCCGTCGCCGAGCTTGCGGCGGGCGGCCTGCTCGACGGCGTCCAGCGGGTCGGGCACCGTGTGGTGGACCAGTGGGGTGCTGACCGGCAGCAGCAGTGCGTGGTCCACGCCCTTGAGCGCTGCACCGAGTTCGGCCGCGTGCTCGCTGGTGCGGGCGATGCCGTCCGGCTCCAGGACGACCAACAGCGAGCCATCGGTGAGCATCCGGGCGGCCTCCACGTCCTGGGCGACCTCGCGCGGATGCCGGGCCCGGGAGTCCACCACCGCGACACCGCGCTGCGAGCCGACTGGGGCGAGCGAGCGCTCAACCCCGCGGAAAGAGGCGGCGCGCTCGGCGACGGCCTGCGGGTCCTCGCCGAGCACCAGGGCGGTGGCGATGGCCGCGCACACCGCCAGCGCGTGGTGGCGTCCGGCCACCGGGAGGACGAAGGCGTGGTCCGTCTCCTGGTAGCGCAGGACGACGCGGAAGTCCGTGCCGGTCCAGCGCGGTGTCATGATCCAGACGGTGGAGGCAGGGTCGGTGCCGACGGTGACCACCCGCTGATCGGGCACGGGACGGTCGCCGAGGCGTTCGCGCAGGTTCGCCGTGCTGGTGTCCCAGGTCGGCAGGACGACCACGGCCGCGTTGCGGGCGAGCCTTTCGGCGGCGTTGAGCCCGGCGATGTTGTCCTCGAAGTGCGGGGCATTGGCACTGGTGGCGAGGATCAGCGCGGCGGCGAACTTGGGCTCGGTCGTCAGGAAGTGCGGGGCGGGGCGGTGCTGCCAGGCACCGGGCGGAGCGGCCTCGTGGGTGCCGGCGTCCGGGCACAGGTCCACGACGACCCGGTCGCCGTCCCCCGCGTGCCCGGCGGCACCGTCGCGGGCCGGGGCGGTCAGCACCCAGCCCGTCCGCCCGTCGTCGAGGACGTGCGCGAGGGCGGCTGCCGCGGTCGTGGTGCTGCGGCTGCCCGCCACGGCCACCGCCCCGGCACCGGCCTGAACGGAGAGGGCCTTGAGCGCGACGGCACGGCCGATGACCGGCAGCCGCAGCACCTGGGCGCGGTCCAGCTCGGGGTGCGATCCGGCGACGACGCCCGACCAGACCACCGCCGTGCGGTCGGTGCGCACGTGCCCGGCGTCGAAGCCGACGTGGACCCGCACGCCCGCCGCTTCGAGCGCGGCGACGACGGGGCTGGTCTGGGTGGCCTCGGGGATGCTGCCGGTGACGTCGGCTCCGGCCTCGGCCAGCCACCGGGCCAGGCCCTCCATGCCGGGGGCGAGGATGTCGACCAGGTGCACGGCCGTCAGCAGGCCTGGCACGGCCGGCCGCGGGTCGGTGCCGACCACGGTCTCGGGTCGGGTGGTGGTGTCCATGATGTTCTCCAACGGGGAAGCGGGGTGCGGGGGTTGGGTCCGGACCGGGCGCGGGGAGGGGGATTCGACCCGCGACCGGCCCGGGGCTCATGCCTGGGCGAGACCGCGCTCGACCTCGGCGTCGGTGACCACACGGGAGTGGTGGTCCAGGTCCATGCGGGCGATCCGTGCCAGGTGCGCGACCACCCGTTCCTCCAGCAGCTCACCGGCCAACGTGCTGGCCTCGAACGCGCCGACTGCCTCCTCCAGCGACTGCGGCAGCAGCGGCACCTCGCGCTGCTCGTAGGCGTCGCCGCTGACGGCCTCCGGGGGCTTGAGGCCGGCCTCGACGCCGTGCCGGATTCCGGCGAACACCGCCGCCAGGGCGAGCAGCGGGTTGGCGTCCGCACCCGGCAGGCGCACCTCCAGCCGCAGGCTGCGGCCGTGGCCGACCACCCGCACCGCGCACGTCCGGTTGTCCCGGCCCCACGTGAGGCGGGCCGGCGCGAAGGAGTGGTCGCTGAGCCGCTTGTAGCTGTTCACGTACGGCGCCCAGAGCGGGGCGACCTCGGGCAGTACGGCCAGCAGTCCGGCCACCGCCTGCCCGCCCCGCTCCGACAGCTCGGTCCCGTCTTGCGGGTCGGCGGCCAGCATCGTCCGGTCGTCGAAGTCGGCCAGCGAGACGTGCAGGTGCAGGCCGCTGCCGACCCCGGTGGACGGGGCCGCCATGAACGAGGCGGTCATACCGGCCTCGTCCGCGACCGTCCTGGCGGCGTGCTTGAACAGCACGTGCTGCTCGCACGCCGCCACCGCCTCCCCGTACGGGAAGGTCAGCTCGATCTGACCAGGGGCTCCTTCGCCCTTGACGGCCTCGACCGGCAGGCCGGCGGTGGCCAGGACCTGGCGGAGCCTGCGGCCGAACTCCCGCACCGTGGGCGGCTGGTCGAGGCCGTAGTCGCGGTTGTCCGTGACGGCGGGACGAAGGCCCCGCCAGTCGGCCGCCGCAGCGTCCCGGGCGGTGCCTTCGTAGAGTACGAACTCCGTCTCGATCCCCACCGCTGGCACCACACCGAGCTCGGCGAGCCGGTGCAGCTGCTCGGCCAGCACCGTGCCCGGCGCCAGCGGGTGCGGCCACCCGCCTGCGATCGGCTGGGCAAGCACCAGCGCAGTGCCCGGCAGCCACGGCAACAGCCGGGCCCGCTGCAGGTCGGGCAGCAGAGCGACATCACCGAACCCGGACTGCCAGGAGAACGGACCAGTCCGGGCCGGGGTCATGCCCAGGTCGGTGCCGAGCACGTACCCGCACATCTCCGGGGACAGCGCCCCCGACCGCAGCCGCTCCACCAGCTGGGCAGCGTCGTACTCCTTGCCCTTGAGCCGGCCCTGCGCGTCGACCGTCGCCAGCAGCACCGTGTCGAGGCCGAAGGCGGACACCAGCTGCTCCAGCGGCCCGGTTGGCGAGAGTGCCGCCGTCTGGGTCTTGGCCGCGCGGGAACGGGCGGCCCGCATCGTCGCCTTCATACGATCTGCGCCTCGACCCGGGCCAGGTGCGGGTCCTCCACCACCGGCACGGAGAACTTGTTGCCGGCCAGCTTCCACCACGCCCACGCCAGCACGAGAACCGCCGCGAGGGTGATGGGCGCGTAGTTGAACGTCTCGATGGTCACGGGGGCCCGCTGCGGCAGGCACACCAGCACCGCCAGGATCACCACCCACACCACGGCGGCGATCCCGATCGGCCTGCTCCACCGGCCGAGGTTCCACGGCCCGGGGGCGAACCTGTCGCCCTGCCGCAGCCGCAGGTAGACGGGGATGATGTAGGAGGGGGTCATGCCGATGACGTTCACGGCCGTCACCGCGCCGTAGGCGACCGGAGACCAGAGCGACGGTACGGCCAGGACGAAGGCGACCGAGACCGCCAGCCACACCGCGGGCACCGGCACGCCGTTGGCCGAGACCCGGCGCCACGTCGCCGAGCCGGGCAGTGCACCATCCCGGGAGAAGGCGTAGATCATGCGCGACGCGGCAGTGGTCTCCGCGCTGCCGCAGAACAGCTGGGCCCCGATCACGACGAGCAGCAGCAGCTTCGCGCCGGTCGTCCCGACCGCGTCCTGGAAGATCTGTGCGGGCGGCACGGCGGCGGCAGACGTGCCGGTGTAGTCCTGGACGGCGAACAGCAGGCCGGCCAGCAGCACCGTGCCTGCCAGCAGGGAGACCCAGATCGAGCGGACGATGCCGCGCGGCGCGGCGACCCTGGCGTCCTTGGTTTCCTCTGACAGGTGCGCGGAGGCGTCATAGCCGCAGAACGTGTAGCCGCCGAGCAGCAGGCCGATCGCCGAGACGTAGATGGGGCTCGTCCAGCCGGTTCCGTTCTCGAAGTGCGTGAACACCCAGGACAGGGACTGGTGGTGGGAGGGGACGACGGTGAGCACGCCGACGATCAGGGCGACGCCCAGAAGGTGCCACCACACCGAGATGCTGTTGAGCAGGCTCACGACGCGGACCCCGACGACGTTCAGCAGGGCGTGCAGTATCAGGACACCCGCGAAGATCGTCAGGATCAGCCCCGGCGTCGGGGCGACCCCCCACTGCAATCCGGCGAACGCGGCGATGAACGAGGCCGCGCCGTAGTCGATGCCGGCAATCCCGCCCAACAACCCGAGGAGGTTCAACCACCCGGTCGTCCAGCCCCACCGCGGACCGCCGAGCCGCTGGGCCATGTAGTACAGGCCGCCGGAGGTGGGGTAGGCGCTGGTGACCTCGGCGAGCGCCGCGCCGACCAGCAGCACGGCCAGGCCGACGGCGACCCAGCCCCACATCATCACCGCCGGGCCGCCGGTCACCAGCCCGAGCCCGAACAGGGTCATGCAGCCACTGAGCACCGAGATGACCGAGAACGACACGGCGAAGTTGCCGAACGACCCCATCCGGCGGACGAGTTCGGGCTCGTAACCGAGCGACCGAAGATGCTGGTCCTCGGGGCCGGACGCGGTGCGCTGGTGCCAGGACATGGCGAAGCCTCCAGGAGAAGTCGGGTGCTGGCCCGGCGCGGCGCCGGGCAGAAGATTGGTCGGTGGTGGTCAGCTGGCGACGGCGTAGGACTGGGCCATCGCCTGCCACAGCAGGTCACCCGGTCGGTCCGCCAGGCTCTGCCAGGGCTGCAAGGAGATGAACGGGGCCATCGCGGAGAAGACCTCGGCAGCCTCCCGGCGTTGGCGGCTCGCCCAGAGCGCGTGGGCGAGGTGGCTCTCGTCCGCCACCGGCCACCGGCTGCCGCGCCCGAGCGCGGCCCGCCAGTGCCCGAAGGCACGCAGCACCGTGCCGCGGACCGTCTCGTCGTCCGTCCACTGCAGCTGGATCGCCTCCTTGCGCTCGGCGCGGCGGTAGCGGTCGACGTACAGGTACAGCGGCAGGGCGTGGAGGGCGGAACCGTCCGGTGCGCTGGGCAGGTAGGTGGCCAGGAACTCGGTCGCCGGGCCAACCTCATTACGGGCCAGCCAGAAGCGGAGCATCCGGTGGAACGCTTCCCGACCCCACGGGTCGGTCCGGCGGGCCTGGTCGAACAGCCCCCACGGACCGGGCGGGAGCATCTTGTCCGGAGCCGGAACCTTGTGTTCGGGCCGTTCCTGTGCGGTGTCCAGCTGCGCGAGGGTGAGCAGTCCGAGCCACGGCACGGGATCGCCCCCGAGCATCGAAGCTGCCAGCCAGCACCACTGCCGGGCACTGCTTTCGAGCGCCATGTCCCGCGAGTCCGGCTGCCGTTGGCCGACCAGCAGAGCCTGGTCGACGGCAACGCGGGTGTGCAGCGTGGTCAGGCCGAACGCGCCGGGCTCCTCGTCACCCCAGTGACGGAGGACGTTGTTGTGGCCGGCCATCGCACCGAGCACCTGGGTGCGCGCCGCCCACAGGCCGGGTTCACCCCAGGAGTTGGCGAGAAGTGCTCGTGCTGAATACCACCGGCCGTGCCGCAGTTCCTCGACCGCCGCCCGCAGGTCGCCGTCGTGGCCGGCGGGGTGCTGCACGAGCTGATCGGCACCAGCGCTTGGCGCAGATGGCATGACCTGATCCCCCTTTGTGGTCTGTCGGTGTGATCTCCCCAGCATCCGCACACCGTTCGGTTGCCGGTGCCGTTTGGGGTTGGTGGGACGCAACCGCAGCGGCGAAGAGCTTGGGACCGTCCTGCGACATCGGGTTAATGCTGTCGGCCAGGCGATGGACGGGGTCACTACGGAGACGGACGGTTGAGGGACGTCCCGGGACGATTTGGCGTCGTGACTGGCCGGCCTGGTGCAGCGCCCGACGACGCCGCCCGGAGCGTCGGCCACCTACTGTCCTGTTTCCCGCCGTATCGCCACCACTTCGCGGGGCGATCGTCTGCTGAAGTGTCAAGGTCATCGGGTATCACTGCGATGTCATTTGGCTGATAACGGCTACACAGAACTGATATGAGGCTGTATCAGTGAAGAGTCGAACTGGCTCTTCTGAACAGGCCACTGGATCCCAGCGCGTCGAACGAATGGAAGGGGTCACTGAATGACAGCCACCAGGACGCTGCTGTGGGTTCTCGTGTCGGAACAACGCCACTGGAGCTACTCGGACTTCGAGCGGGCGTTCTCGGCTGCAGCTAAGCAACTGGGGAGGCGGCTGGCGGACTCGACGTTCGACAGCCTCACGGTCTCGGAGCCGACGTTTCGCCGCTGGACAGCTGGGCGGGTCGAGAAGCCGAGCGGCCACTCGGCTCAGGTGTTAGAGCACATGTTCCAGATCCCCGTTGCCGCACTGCTGGCTCCAGCGACCGATGGCAGTCTCACCTCACCACCCGTGTACGACCTCGAAAGCGATCTCACGATGACGTCACGCGACGCGTCCGACCACGCCTTCTCCCTGGCGTCCCAATCGCTGCCTGGCATGTCGCTGGACCAGCTCCGCGACGACCTCGTCACCCTGGCACGCACGTACGACCAGAAGCCTCCCTTCGATGCGTTCCGCGATCTCAAAGTGCTGCGGGAAGGCGCAGCGAGCATGCTGGACCGAACGCAGATCCCCACCCAGCGCCAAGAGCTGCTGATCATCGCCGGCCAGGTGTCAGCGCTGCTGGCGATGTCGGCCTTCGACCTCGGCTCCTTGGGCGCTGCGACGCGGCTCGCTCGCTCGGCGGCGACCTACGGCGAAGCCGCCCGCTACGGGCCGCTCAAGGCATTCGCCGACGGGACGCTGGCTATCCTTGCCTATTGGGACGGCCGCCCTGCCGAGGCCCTGCAGCACGTCAGGCAGGCGCAGTTGCACCCAGGGCTCGGGGCGGCAGCCAGGGCCCGGCTCTTCGCAATCGAGGCACGGGCCTACGGTCATCTCGGGGACTCCGCCCGCGCGACCCGAGCGATTCGCGCAAGCGTCGACGACTGCAACGACGAGAGGGACGACCTCCACGACGGCATCGGCGGCGAGTTCCACCACGACGCCGCCCGTCTCGCTCGATCCCACGGAACCACGTGCCTCCTCCTGCGCGATGGCGTTGGCGCCGAGGAGCACACCGCTCGTGTGCTGGATCTGCAGGCCGCGCTCCCGCCGGGAAGACGGACTCCCCGGATCGAGGCCGAGGCCCGAACGGACCGCGCGGCGGCTCTGCTCATCGCCGGCGACCTGGAGGGCGCGCGGGAGATGATCACGCCGATCGCCCTGCTGCCACCGGACCGCCGGATCGCCGGGCTGGTGGAGCGCGTTCACCAGGTCCGCGCTCTGCTGACGACCGAGCCTCTTCGAACGGCAGCCGCAGCGGTAGCGCTCGGAGAGGACCTGGAGGAGTACGTCAGGGCATCCGCGCCCAAGCAGCTCGGCCCGGGTGCGAACCGTCTCACGCTCGGGGGCTGATGTCGGGCTGGAGGGCGCGCTCGTCAGGTAGAGCAGCCGAGCGGGCGCCCTCACCTCACGGTCTGGGCGAAACTGCTGACAGGATCACCTCCTCCTTCACAGGGTCGATTCCGTGCGCAGCGGCCCGCGGGTGCGGCACCGGCAGGTGCCCCGATTGAAGCCAGGCCCAGGTGTCGGCGACCGTCTCGGCCAAGGGCCGGCAGACCAACCCGGCCTCGTAGGCGCTCCCCGAGTCGATCAGCCACACCCCTTCATGGGTGCGCCACAGCGGGAGCTCTGTCCACTGCTCCACGCCGTACTCCAGCAGGACTTCATCGCCAACCCATTCGAGCTGCCCGCTGCTCGCAGTGACGTCGAGACATGTCTGCAAGAGCCGGCCCATGGTGTCCCGACCGATCGGGCCGGTCGCATTGTGCACTCCGCCTCCGGGGCGGCTCGCGAGGTCGAGGGCGAACTTGGCCACGTCGCGCACGTCGACCGGTTGGATGCCCTTGGTCGGCTTGCCGGGTGCAAGGATCCGGCCGCCGCGCCCAGCTCGGTTCAGCCACCAGGGAAGTCGGCCGACGTACTCGCCCGGCCCGAGAATGACCCCGGGCCTCACGATCCAGCTTCGGTGCTCGCTGAAGGCGGCGAGCACGGCGCGCTCGGCTCCGGCCTTCTGCCGGCCGTAGTGAAGGTTCGGGCCCAGCCACCCCGGGGGGTTGCGGCCGTAGTCCTCGTCAGCGTCCGGCGGCCCATCCAGGAGCTCGTCCCCGACGCTCAGAGGATGGTCGGGCCAGCCGGCGTACACCGACGCCGTCGAGATGTAGACGTACCGCTCGGCCACAGGCTCCAACGCCTGCGCGGCGGCCAGAACGGTCCGGGGCGGCTGCTCGCCCGCTGAGGTGTCGATGACCGCGTCCCAGGGCCCGTGGGACGCCAAGCGACCCAGGTCTACTGGATCGGTTCGATCACCGTGGATTGCCTCCACATCAGGAAGATCCTGGCCGGACCGGCCGCGGTTGAACGTTGTGACCGCCCAGCCGCGGTCGAGGGCGTCCTGTACGACCGCCCTGCCTAGGAACCACGTCCCGCCAATGATCAGAATCTTCATGGCTCAGATCTTGCCGAATCCGATAGCGGAACCGCCACTCATGACGGTCATTCATGGCGGCAATGACTGCAGGTGCCCCAGGCGCCGGGGCGCAGAGTAGGGCCAGTGACACTCCGCCGATACGTGGATGATCGGCTGACCAAGGACGTGAGTCGTCGCTGATCTGGCGGCGATATCTCCTCACCCGGGATCCTAAAGGACCGAACGAGCGGTCACACAGAGAGATCGCTCGGTCGCTCCAGAAGGTCAGAGGCGTTCGCACTCCTGAGACTGGATCGTCCCGGGACGTCTCCGGGATGTCCCAAGACGGGGTCGTGCCGTCCCAGCGGCGAGCGCCAGCATCAACGGACCGTCAGCCGACGGTTACTGATCCGAATCTCCGCCAGGGACCAGGCCGGCTAGAGCTGTTCTGAACCAAGCCGACCGACGGCAGTTGGACGCGCGCTCACTCAAGACTTCCCGCTGGAACCCCGGCGGGAGTACCCGATGTGGAAGGAGCACAACAGTGCCCGAGAACCCGCCGACCCCGGCCAGGAGCGGCCTTCTGGTCGCCGTGGAGGTGCTGGCAAGCGTCCACGACCGGCACGACAGCGACCGGTCCGACCCCGGGACGGGCAGTTCGGGTGACGGCCCCTGGCCCGAGGGCGATGGCCTGAACAGCCCCGCCTAACAGGCCAGCGCTCTGGGGCGGAGGACCCCGTAGGCCAACTCGGCGGGCTCCTCCGCCCCCCTCTCGCGCTACTAACTCGAAGGAGGAGAAGGACCGTGAAGCACCGTCTGGTACGGGCCGTTGAGGATGCTCTGGGTTGGGATGGCCCCGGACCTCTCGGGAAGCAGTTCGCTCGGGGCAGCCTCAGCGACATCGAGCTGGTGGGGCGACTGCTGACCCCGCAGGGACTTCTCGACATGGTGATGCGCCGCAGCCTGGCGAACCCTCAGTTCCGCTGCTTCCGCGGCGGCGAGGAGCTGCACCCCAAGGCCTACCTCAGCCCGCAGGTCTCACTCAGGGGCCAGAGCATTCCGATGGCGGACATGCGGCGGCTGGGCAACCTCCTGCGCGAGGGGGCGACGATCGTCTTGGACCAGGCGAACGTCTTCGACCCCACGATGGAGGTGGCTTGCCGGGCCATGCAGTGGTGGTCCCGGGAGAACGTCCAGGTCAATGTCTACCTGACCACCAACGACGCTGCCGGCTTCGACCTGCACTGGGATGACCACGATGTGCTGATCATCCAATTGGCCGGCGAGAAGGACTGGGAGGTCCGGGGAGCCTCACGCCAAGCTCCGCTGTACCGCGATGCCGACCGGAACAACACGCCCAGCGATGAGGTCGTCTGGGCCGGCGCGATGAAGACCGGCGACGTCATGCACATTCCGCGCGGCTACTGGCACCAGGCGTCCCGCGTCGGCTGCGGCCAGGGGCAAAGCATGCACATGACGCTCGGCTTTGCCAAGCGGACTGGAGTGAACTGGCTGTCCTGGCTGGCTGACTGGTCCCGCGAGACCGAACTCTTCCGCCGTGATCTCGACCGCTGGGGCACCCCCGAAGAGCGAGAGAACCAGCAGCGGGAACTAGCCGCCACTGCCACACGCATCGTCGCCTCACGGAGCTCGGCAGACTTCCTGGCTGCCCGCGAACAGGAGGCCATCGCACCCAGGCACGTGCCGCTCCTGGATATCTTCGGCCCGCTGGAAGCTGCGGTGTGCATCACCGACTTCCCGCCCGTGATCGAGGAGAACGGCGAGACGGTCGACGTTCGCGGGGCCGGGAAGAAGCTCACCTTCACCGCCGAGGCCCTGCCCGCTCTGCGCATGCTTCTCAGCGGCCGGCCCGTGAGACTGGACGAGGCAGCACTCCTTGTGGGCAACGAAGTTGAGGATGTAGCGAAGATCCTGACGGAGGAAGAACTGTGCGCGAGCCTCACCCCCCAGTTGTTCTCGGGTTACACCGGTCTCGTTACGAACGCCGGCTGCTGACGAACGCCCTGGACCTGGGCATCACGGCGATCGACACGAGCTTTAACTACCGTGAATTCGGGGCGCACAGGAGGCTGACGGAGATCGGCGGCGACCTCCTCCCGCACTTCACGCTGTCGACCAAGGTCGGGTTCTTCCCGGGGACCGGCAGAGCAGAGCACTCTCTCGACCCCGGTCGACTACGGCTCGCCCTGGAGCAGACGAATCGGGACCTTCAGCGAGTTCCGGACCTCGTCTTTCTGCACAACCCGGAACGCTCACTACGGGAAGCCCCAGACGCCCGCGACATGCTGGCCCAGGCATGCGCTGCCCTCAATGCCGCCACTGCGCAGGGGCTGTGCAGGTCTTGGGGAATCTCGTCCTGGAATCCGTCCTCGCTTCCCAACCTGATCGACCCGACGGTGCCGAAGCCGACTGTGCTCATGGTCCGTGCCGGCCTGCTGGTCGGAATCCGGACTCTGGATGCCGTCGACGATCTCGCGGCCAGCTGGGGCTTGCTGGCCGATTCGATGTGGGGCATGAGCCCCTTCGGGGGCGACACCACAGACCCCGTCTGGGACAAGCTCGATCCTCGCATCTTCCTCCGGGACCAAGGGAGTTCACTGTCTCGTCCGCAGGCAGCGTTCCGGGCCGCCTACCACCTCCCACGGGTCGGGACGTTGGCTGTCGGCTCGGACAATCCCGCGCACCTTCGCGAGCTGCTTGATGCCTTGGACTGCGCTGCGGACGAGCAGGTGATGCTCGAGTACCGGGATCTCTTGCGTGAGCGGGCGAGCCGTCAACCCGCTTGAAGTTCCTCCATGATCCGGGCGGCCATGTGCCGGGCCGGCTGCACCCGAGGATCTTCCGGATGGGCGTCAGGTCCGGTGATCTTCGAGCAGGCGAACAGCGTCATCAGCCTGCCGTCCCGGCTCTCCAACTCGTCGCGGCGCTCGCGGCGTACGCGGTCAGCCAGCGCTGGGACAGCAAGCGAATTGGCCCACAACGACGCCGAGTCCAGACCTCGCGGCGCGTTCCCCCAGTCCTCCCAGTCGAACAAGCAGAATCGCGGGCCAGTGACATTCGCCCAGTTCAGGTCCGCGTGGGCAGGTGCCCACTGCGTGATGGTCGTCTCGAAGATGCTGGGAAAGGCGGTGCGAATGGTCTCGGTGACCACAGCCTGGGTGATGGTCACGGTGTCGGGGGTGGCGATCCGCGTCGTGTGTTGCCCAGCCAACGCGTCCAGTGAGGAGTTCAGCGCTTGCCACCAGATTTCAGGAAGATCCGGATCGGCTGCAAGTACGCTGGTACCGACCGGGTTTCCCGGCAGGAGGCTTGTCTCGTCGGCCCGCCACATCGCCGCGCTCGATGTATCCCGCCAGGCCAGTCCAGCGCACCAGGTGGGCTTGTCGATCGCTGTCAGGGTCGCCGCGCATTCGGTGCCGTTCCAGCCCTGGCCATCGATCCTGTCGAGTCGGCGCCGTTCGATCCGGACCCAGGTATCACGATCCGTCCGCGCCCCGACGGAACGGCGCTTACGCAGCACCGTGTCCCGCTCCAGGCGAACCTGGAGAGCCTGCTCAACGCGGTCCAGAACGTCGTCAACCGGCTCAACCCGCAAGTCAACAGCACGGGCAGAGGACATGGGGAGAGTCATGCGTGCGACCGTAGCAGCGGGCCAGGCTCGGCTCCATCTCGCGAACGACTAGGGCCCGGAGCACATCGCCAAATATTGGCTTCCAGAGGTCAGATGCGCTTCCCCTTCGCCGACGGCAAGGCGCACTGCTGGAACAGATTTTGGACTCACAGACGGCTGCGCCGCGCCTCCGGTCCGCGGGCAGGTTTGGCTGACCAACTGGTGAAATGGGGGCTTTTTCATGCCTGAGCACGCGATCGACCTTCCGATGCCCGTGAGGGACCTCCGGCGCCGGATCGGTGATCTGTCCCTGCGGCTGCGCACGTCCGGATTGCAGGCGAAGCCGGGCGAGCCGCGGTTCGTCGACTTCGACAAGATCCGACTGCCGAACGGTGAGGTGGTCGGTCGCAAGAAGGTGATCGTCATGTCCGGCGGTTGCTCGGTGCCGACGTGCACGATGTGCCCCTTCACCAACCTGAACAACTACGGTATCGAGGGCGGCAGGTCGGCGAAGAGCCTGCTGGAGCAGGTTCGGCTTACTCTGGCGCGGACCGAGGATGAGCCGTCGTACGAGGTGCTCTCCCTCTACAACGACGGCAGCTTCTTCGCGCCGAAGGAGATCCCCCGGGACGTCCAGGTGGAGATCGCTCACCTGGTCGCGGCAGCCGGGGTGAAGCGGCTGGTGGTGGAGTCGCTGCCGCAGTTTGTCACCGAGCCGGTGCTGCGCCCGTTCGTCCAGGCGCTGGGCGAGGTGCGGCTGGAGATCGGCATCGGTCTGCAGTCCGCGGACGTTCTGGTGCGCGAGACGCTGGTTAACACCCGGATCACCCAGAAGTCCTTCGAGCGGGCGCTCGCGGTGATGGCTGGCCTGGGAGTGGACCCGAAGATCTACCTGATGGTCAAGCCACCGTTCCTGACCGACGGCGAGGCGGTGACCGACGTCGTGGAGTCGGTGGACTACCTGACGGGGCTCGGCGTGAGCGGGATGACGCTGTGTCCGACGCGGGTATCGCCTAACACCGTGGCGTGGGAGCTGTGGCAGGCCGGGCAGTACACCCCGCCGAACCTGTGGACGGTGGTGGAGGCGATCCGCCGGGTCCATAGGCAGCTCGCGGTGCGGGTGGCGTGCGTGAATCTGAGGGGGTCGGATTTCGAGTCGGTGTTCCCCGACGCCTGCTCGGCGTGCGCTGATGGGGTGGTGGACGCGCTGATGCGGTTCGGGGAGACCGGCGAGGCGGGCGACCTGCCCGCCGACTGCTCCTGCCGGCCGTTGCTGGAGGTGACCGGTCTCGACCACGCGGCCATTGCCGCCCGCGCGGCGCAGCAGCTGAACGTGCTGGAGCAGGCGGGTGTCTGAGCGGACCATGGTGCCCGTGGCTGGCGGGTTACCCCCGCAGCACTCGGAGCGCGGCTTCGAGGCGGATCCGGTGGGCGTCCTGGATGAGGGGCACCGACGGCACGGGCCGGTGTTCCGGATGACGGTTGACGGAACCGACACCGTGCTGGTGGGTACATGGGCCGGGCTGGGCGAGCTGTTCGCGGCCGAGCGCGGCTGCCTGGAGGTGCTCAACACTCCGCTGGTGCACGACTTGTTCGGCCGGGCGCTGTTCAACCTTGCCGGGGACGGTCATAGCGAGGCCCGGCACCTGCTGCGTCCCGCGCTGTCCGGGCGGGCGCTGCCTGGCTACCTGTCGGCCCTGCTGGAGGTGACGGAACCGGTGGCGGCCCGGTGGGCCGACGAGGGCGCTGGGGATCTGTACGCGGCGGCGCGCGAGGCGACCGGCGCGATGAGCGCCCGCGTGCTGCTGGGCATCGCCCCCGGGGACCCGGACGCGGCGCTATTCACCACGGACTTCGAGCGGTTCGTCGCGGCAACCGGTGCCACGCCAGGGCTGCGGCGATTCGCGGCCGACCGGTACTGGGCGGGCCGCGTGGCGCGGCGGCGCTTGCATGCCCTTTTCGTCCGGCGGGCCGCCGAGGCCGCACAGGGCGGATGTCCGGGATCGGCGCTCGTCCGCCTGGTGGCCGCGTTCGAGGGCGCTCCGGGGGCGGTGGGGCCGCTGGAGGATCACCTGTTGGCCCTGCTGATCGCGGCGCGGGAGACGACGGCGAGCCTGGTCACCTGGTGCCTGGTGGAGCTGGCGGGCAACTCGGAGCACGCCGCGCTCGCGGCGTCGGAGGCCCGCTTGGTGTCGGCGCGGCCGGAGCTGCTGGTCGGGCGTGACCGGCTGCCGGTGCTGCGGGCGGTGCTCGCCGAGACACAGCGTCTGCACTCCCCGAACCTGTTGGCCATGCGGAAAGCGGTCTGCCCCGTGGTGCTGGGCGGCCACCGGATCCCGGCGGGCACGCGGGTGGCGTACTCCCCGTCGGCTGGACACTTCGACCCCGAGGTGTTCCCCCAGCCCCACTCCTTCCGGCCGGGGCGGTTCCTCGCTGGGCAGGCCCAGGGGGCGCGGCTGTGGGCGTTCGGCGGAGGCGCGCACGCCTGCCTGGGCCGGCCGCTCGCCGAGCTGATGGCCCTCACCGTCGTGGCGTCAGCCCTGGGCCGGGGTCTTCCGAGGCTGCCCGGCGGCCCGCCCGTCTGGATCCGTTACCGGCCCGCCAAGGCCCCCATCGACCCGCTGCCGTTCGTCCTCGACGACCAGGAGACCGCTTCGTGAAACAGACCCCACCCGCCGCGCTCGCCGTCCTATGGCAGGCCGCAGCCCACCACGAGGTCGACCGACACCGGCTGCACCTGGTGCCCAGTGAGAACGGGCTGTCGCTCGGGGCCCGCGTGCCGCACCTGATGGAGGCTGCGGTCCGGTACGCCTTCCCCGGGCCTGAGGGCGGAGGCGAGAACTGGGCGTGGCCGGGCCAGCAGGATCTGGTCGGCATCGAGCGGGCCGTAGCCGGGCGGCTCGGTGAGCAGCTGGGCGCCGAGTTCGTGAACCTCAAGCCGACCTCCGGGGTGTCGGCGTTGACGGTGGCGCTCTCCGCGCTGGCCGGCCCCGGGGCGACGGCGTTCAACCTGGCGGAGCGGGACGGCGGCCACGGCTCGACCCGCTTCATCGGCACTCGGCTGGGGCTGCGGATGAAGGACCTGCCGGTCGACCCGGCCACCTGCACACTCGATCTGGACGCCCTCGCCCGTCGGCTCGGCACCGGGCCCCGGCCGGAGCTGGTGTACCTGGACGCGTTCATGTGCCTGTTTCCCATGGACCTGCCGGGGCTGCGCGAGGTGGTCGGCCCCGAGGCAGTGATCCACTACGACGCCTCCCACACCCTGGGCCTGATCGCCGGCGGCGCCTGGCAGAACCCGCTCGCCGAGGGCGCGGACAGCCTCGGCGGCTCCACCCACAAAACGTACCCCGGCCCGCACAAGGGCCTGCTGGCCACCAATGACCCGGGGATCGCGGCTCGGCTGGACGAGCACGCCTCGCACTTCGTCTCCCACCACCATCCGGCCGACGTCGTCGCCCTGGCCGTGGCCGCCGCCGAGATGGACGAACGCGGCCCGGCGTACGCGGCGGCCACCATCATCAACGCCCGCCGCCTGGGCGCGGGCCTGGCCGAGCGCGGGTTCACGGTGTGCGGGGAGAAGGGCGGCTTCACCGACTGCCATCAGCTGTGGATCGACATCGCGCCGTTGATGGACGCCGAGGAAGCCTCCCGCCGGCTGCTTACGGCCGGGATCGTCGTCAACGCGATCCCGCTGCCACACATCACCGCCGACGCCGGGCTGCGCCTGGGTGTGCAGGAGATCACCTGGGCCGGGATGGGCACTGCCGGAATCGACGAGCTGGCCGAGATCGTCACCGCCGTGCTGCGCGACGGCCAGGACCCGGCCGCCGTTGCGGAGCGGGCCCAGGCTCTGGTGGAGGCGCACAGGCCAGACAGCGCCGACGAGCACGTCCTGCGCGTGGCCCTTGCCGCGATCGGGATCGGGGGTGGGGCGTGATCCCGGAGCAGGTCCCGGGCAAGGGCGTCTTCCTCGGGCCCGTGCACACCACTGGCACGTTCGAGATCCGCCCGGACTGCCGACACTTCGCCGGTGGGATGCCCTGCCGCCACTGGCGCCCTTGCCATGGCTGCCCGCACCATGACCCGGTCGAGTTCCGGGTGCTGATCGTGATGCTCGGCCTGCTGGGGGACATGCTCATCGCCTCCCCGCTGCCGAAGCGGATCCGCGACGAGCACCCCGGCGCGCATGTCACCTGGCTGGTGGACGAGGCAAACGCGCCGATCCCGCGGATGAACCCGTTCGTCGACGAGGTACTCGTCCACGACTGGCAGGCTGCCGCCCAGCTGCCCTCGCGCTACTTCGATGCCGTGTTCGCGTTCGAGCGGACCCCGTCGGCGGCGGCGCTGGTCGACCGGATCGACGCCGGGCACAAGGCCGGGCTTGCCTTCGGCGGCCCTCACCACGCCCTGTATTCGATGGGCGAGGCCGCAGTGCAGTTCTTCCGGCAGAACACCTGGAACGACTACCGCACCCTCACCAACCAGCAGACGTGGACCGAGCTGTACTTCGCCGTCGCGGGATACGAGTACGCCGGCGAGCCCTACGTCCTCCAGGTACCGGAGGCCGCCCGGCGGCGGGCGGCCGGGCTGCTCGGCGAGCGCACCGGGCCGCGGGTGTGCCTGAACCTCGGCGGGTCGCTGACCACGAAGCTGTGGCCAGCAAGGCACTGGGCCGAACTCGCCGACGCCCTGCTGGATCACGGGGCGCAGCTGGCCGTCCTCGGCGGACCAGCCGACCGGGAGGCATGCGAGGACCTGGTACGCCACCTGCGAACGCGCGGCGCCGACGAATCCCGGGTCGCGTACGCGCCGCTCAGCCTGGAGGAGGCCGCCGCGCTGCCGGGCCTCGTCGACGCGGTGGTGACCGGCGACTCCTACGGCTTCCACCTCGCCCTCGCACACGCCAAGCCGACCGTGCTGCTGCTCGGACCAAGCAATGGCGCCGAGGTCATCCCCAAGCACGTCGCGAACGTGACCGCGTTGCGCTCGACCCTGGGGTGCTCGCCATGCGCCCATCAGGTCGCGTGCGGCGGCGTTGGCGGCTGCATGGACGCCATCGACCCGCCGACCGTCCTCAAAGCCACCCTCGGCCACCTGAGAACTGTCTGAACCAGCCCCGCACCGCCCGGTGTTGAGCGACCACGAAAGGAGCACCACGTTGGGAATCGTGCTGGGGCTGGGCGGCCCGTACTACCACGACGCCTCCGCCTGCCTGGTCATCGACGGCCGGATCGTCGCCTTCGCCGAGGAGGAGCGATTCTCCCGCCGCAAGCACCACAAGGACTCCCGATCCTGCGCGGTGGCAGCGGCCTACTGCCTGTCCGAGGCAGGCATCACGTTGGCCGAGGTGGACGAGATCGCCATCGCCTTCAACCCCAACTGGCCCACTCCGAGCGAGACCTGCAGGGACGCCGAGCTGATCGCCGAACTACTCGACCCCTCCCTGTTCGGCCATCACCGGCCCAGCCAGGTCATCGTGATCGAACATCACCTCGCGCATGCCGCGTCCGCGTTCCATCCCTCCGGGTTCGAGGAGGCCGCCGTGCTGGTGGTCGACGGCTCCGGCGACGGCATCTCCGCGACCCTCGCCCACGGCACCGCCGACGGGCTGAAGCTCCTGCGCCAGTTCCCCTTCTCCCAGTCGCTGGGCTGGTTCTACGAGACCGTCGCCGAGCATCTTGGGCTCGGCGACTGGACCAGCTCTGGCAAGCTCATGGGCCTGGCGGGCTATGGCCGCGCAGACCGCTACGCCCTGGACTTTCTCACCCCCAGGCCCGGGGGCTATCACCTGGATTTGACCCGCTACGGGATCTGCCCCGACGAGCCGGTCGACGACCAGTACACCGACCTGCGGTACTACGGGCGCCTGAAGAAGGCGTACGCCGCCGCCTACACCGACCTCGGGATTCCACCTCACCGTCGCGACCGCACCTACGCCGGTGGCCGCGTCGTGCCCGGTACCGGCTACCTGCCGGAACACGCCGACCTCGCCGCCTCGGCCCAGCACCTGCTGGAGCAGTGCCTGGCCGAGCTGGCCCGCGAAGCCCTCACCCTCACCGGCACGTCCCGGCTGTGCGTGGCGGGCGGGGTGGGGCTGAACTGCTCCGCCAACGGCCGCCTCGCCCAACTTCGCGGGGTAGAGGAGCTGTTTGTCCAGCCGGCCGCCGGGGACGCCGGCTGTGCCATCGGCGCGGCGCTCGAGGTCGCGCAGCGCCGCGGCGATCTCGCCCTGCCGGGCCCGGCGATGACCACCGCCGCCCTCGGCCCCGCCTTCGCCCCGGGTGCCATCCGCACCGTCCTGGACGACTACGGCCTTGTCTTCCGCGACCACGGCGACGACCTGCCGACCTTGGTGGCCGGGCATTTGGCGCTCGGGCGCACCATCGCCTGGTTCCAGGGCCGCATGGAGGCCGGGCCCCGCGCGCTCGGACGACGCAGCATCCTCGCCGACGCGCACAACCCCCAGGCCCGCGACCACATCAACGACCACGTCAAGCACCGGGAGCCCTGGCGGCCCCTCGCCCCGGTCCTCCTCCAGGAGGCCGCGCGCGACCTGATCGGCACCAGCACGCCGCACCCGTTCATGATCGTCGCGCGGCAGGCCACCAACGCCGCACGGGAGCTGATCCCGGCCGCCGTGCACACCGATGGCACGCTGCGCCCGCAGACCGTAGTCCGCGATGACGCCGATCCGTACGCGCGGCTGCTGGCCTCGTTCGCCGAGCAGACCGGCCGGCCACCCGCGCTGCTGAACACCAGCTTCAACCACGAGGCCGAGCCGATCGTATGCACGCCCCGCGACGCGGTCGCCACCTTCGCCGCCAGCCCCCTGGACATGCTCGCGATCGGACCGTTCCTCGTCCGTAAGGAACGCCCCAGCTAACTGTCCGACACCATGCGCTCACAGCCGGTACGTTGAAGCCCGGCCTCTGGCCCTCATCCGCAGCAAGCGAAGGACCAACTCGCGATGACCAGCACGACCACCCCTGACCTGACCGTCGCCGAACGGCTGAGCGCCGAGCACGGCCGGGCGCTCACCATCGGGGCCGACTGCGACCTACCCGACGACCTCATCATCGAGATCGACACCGACGCGCACCTGACGATCGGCGACCGGGTCTCGATCCGCCGCGGCTCCACCATCCAGGTTCACCGCGGCGCCACCGTCGCCATCGGCAACGACGTCGCCATAGGAGAACACACCTTCATCTCGGCCATGACCGGTATCCGCCTCGGCGACGGCTGCGCCCTGTCGAACATGGTCGACCTGCACGACCACAACCACCGCGAGCGCTCCGCCGCGAACGTGCCCACCGGACAGCTCGTGCCGTGGGCGTCCGGCTTCGAGGCCGCCCCGATCATCATCGAGCCCGGCGCGACCCTCTCCAACAAAGTCACCGTCACCGCCGGGGTCCGCATCGGAGCCAACTCCCTGATCGGGGCGAACGCGGTTGTCTCCCACAGCATGGCCCCCGACACCGTCGCCGCAGGCGTCCCCGCCAGCGTCCGCCGACACTTCGACGGCGCTCCCGCATCGCGCGAGGACCGGCGCACCCTGACCATCGGGTTCTTCGGCACGTCGATCATGGAACATCTGGAAGCCTTCAACACGCAGATGACCACGCAGGCGAACCTGCCCGAGATCGGCGCCAAGGTCACCGTCGAGGGCTGGCACCAGCGCGGCTGGGTTCACCGTCTCGCTCTGTCGCTGCGCGCCGCCCATGCCCACGTCGCCTTCGACGTCCATAACCTGGGCGAGGGCGGCGCCACCAGCCGCGACATCGCCGCCATCGTGGAAACCGACCGGGCCACCACCGGCACCGACTACGACCTGACCTTCCTCGGCTGCGGCATCAACGACGTCTGGCGCCGCTTCCAGGGTCGGCTGTCCGAGGCCGTCGACCTCGACGAGTACACCCAGCACATCAACACGATGCTGGAGCAACTGACCGGCTACTCCCGTCAGGTCGTCGTCGTCAGCGAGACCCCGTTCGGGCCCGTCGAGGCCCCCGGCACCGTGACGGAGATGAACGCCGAACTCGCCCGCTACAACGAGGCAGCCCGAACAGCGGCTGCCGCGCACGGCACACTGTTCCTCGACGTGTGGACCCCGTTCACCGCGGTTGCCCGCCACGTGCCGACCGACGACGCCACGGGCGGGGTGTGGAGCGACGGTGTCCACCTCACCGAACTCGGTGACACCGTGCTGCTCCAGCAGACCGAGCGGCTCCTCGCTGAGCATCGCATCATCAACAAGCTCTTGGACTACCCGCTGTTGGAGCGCGATCAGGCCCTGACGGCGTACGGCCCGCTGTTCGCCCGCTGCCGGCCGAACGATTCCTGAGCCAGCGGGGTGCTGGCGCCAGCCAGCCAGCGCCAGCACCCGGCCGCCATCCTGACCTTCCCACCCCTGTCCTTCGAAGGAGCTGACTGTGACCCCGCCGGGCCGCGCGCACATACAGGCGCTCGCCGCCGCGTTACCCCTGCTCGATGTCGGCCGTCTCCAGGAATGGGGCCGGATCCTCGCCGACCGGCTGCCCGCAGGCCGACGGCTGCTGGTTGCCGGCAACGGCGGCAGCGCGGCCGAGGCCCAGCACCTGACCTCCGAGCTGGTGGGCCGCTTCCGCGCCGAGCGGGCTCCGTTGTCCGCCATCGCGCTGCATGCCGACTCTTCATCGGTGACCGCCATCGCCAACGACTATGGCCCGGACGAGGTGTTCGCCCGGCAGGTTCGCGCGCACGGTCGGCCCGGCGACGTCCTACTTCTGCTCTCCACCTCTGGCACCAGCCCCAACGTGCTCGCCGCCGCGAAGGCGGGCCGGGAACTCGATCTCACCGTCTGGACATTGACCGGCCCGGCACCGAACCCGCTCGCCGCCGCCGCCGACCGAGCCGTGTGCGTGGACACCGCCGAGGTCGCCACCGTTCAGGAATGCCACCTGGTGGCCGTGCACGTCCTGTGCGCCGCCGTCGATTCCCACCTCACCGAACCGGCCGCCTCCGGGGGCGGTGAGCTTGAGGGCGTGCGGCGCTTGGTGGTGGTCGGTGACGTGCTGCTGGACCGCGACATCACCGGCACGGCCGACAGGCTCTCCCCGGAGGCCCCGGTCCCAGTCATCGCGGACAGCCGCTCAACCGAACGGCCGGGCGGCGCCGGGCTGGCCGCTGTCCTGGCCACCCGAGAGCCGGGCTGGCACGTCACCCTCGTGTGCGGCCTCGGACAGGACGCGCCGGGGGCGCGGGTCCGCACACTTCTGGATGAGGCGGGCGTCGAGGTCATCGACCTCGCCACCAGCGGCACCACCCCCGTCAAAACCCGTGTCCGGGCCGCCGACCGCACCCTGCTCCGCTTCGACACCCCGGCCGACCCGCTCCAGCTCGGCCCGCTCCCCGACACTGTCCGCGCCCGGCTTGAGGAAGCCGCGGCTGTGGTGGTCTGTGACTACGGGCGCGGCATCACCTCCCACGACGAACTCCGCCAGGCCCTCACCAACGTTGCCACCGGCCGCCCCCTGCTGTGGGACCCACACCCCAAGGGCGCCGCACCAGTGCCGGGGACGGCACTCGCCGTCCCGAACACGGACGAAGCCCTCCTCCTCACCGGCGGCAACGAGCCCCATGACCTCGGCGGCGACACCGCGCGGGCCCTACGCCTGCTGACCGCTTGGCCGGTCAAGCAGGTCGCCATCACTAGAGGCCGCGACGGCGCGGTCCTGGTCGCCGACCCCGACGCCCACCCCCTTGTTCTCCCGGCTCGCCCAGCCACCGGGGACACCTGCGGGGCCGGCGACCAACTGGCGGTCACCACGGCCGTGATGCTCGGCACCGGACGGCTGCCCTCCCATGCCGTGGCCGCAGCCGTCGACGCCGCAACGGCCTATGTTCGAGCCGGCGGCCCCGCCGGTCTGACCACCCCGCCGTCTCACGGCTGGCCCGGTCCGCTGGAGCTGGCCGCGCGCGTACGGGCACGGGGCGGGAAGGTTGTGGGCGCTGGCGGCTGCTTCGACCTCCTGCACGCCGGACACCTCTCTCTCCTGGCCCAGGCCCGCCGCCTGGGCGACGTCCTGGTCGTGTGCGTCAACAGCGACACCTCCGTCCGACGACTCAAGGGCGAGGACCGGCCGGTCGTCGGCGAGCACGAGCGCGCCGCCCTACTGAGGGCCCTGGACTGCGTGGACGGCGTGCTCGTCTTCGGCGAGGACACCCCCGAGAAGCTGCTGGCCGAACTCCGCCCCGACATCTGGGTCAAGGGCGGCGACTACTCGGGCCGGCGGATCGCTGAAGCCGACCTCGTGGAGAGCTGGGGCGGCGAAGTCGTCACCGTTCCCTACCTGGACGGCCACTCCACCACCACCCGGATCAACCGGCTTGCCCAGCAGGCAGGCACCCGGTGATCCAAGAAGACGACGTGCTGGTCACAGGGGCAGCCGGGTTCATCGGCCGGCACACCGTGGCCGCCTTCCACCGCGCCGGTCACCAGGTCACCGCCATCGACCTGCGCCCCGCCCCCGGCCATCTCGCCAGCGCGGCCCGATGGCAGCGCGGCGACTTCGCCGACCCTGCTCTCCTCGCCGAAATCGCCGCCGGCCGGTATGGCACGGTCGTGCACCAGGCCGGCATCAGCGACACCCGCGCTCCGGCCGGTCCCGAGCTGGAGGAAACCAACACAGCGGGGCCCCTCCGCCTCGCCGACGCCTGTCGCGTTGGCGGCACCCGCCTGATCTACGCCTCCTCGCACTCTGTCTACGGCACCCTCTACCACCGCACCCCGATCACCGAGGACGCGGACACCGACACCGGCCGCTGCTCCGGCCCGCTCAACCCGTACGCGGCATCCAAGCTCGCCCTCGACCAGGAGATGCGCATCCGGTACGCCGCCGACCTGGAGTGGGTTGGGCTGCGCTACACCAACGTGGTCGGCCCCGACGAGACCGACAAAGGCCCGATGGCCTCGATCCTGTCCCAGCTCCTTCGCCAGGCCGCCTGCACCGGGCACATACGCATCTTCGACGACTCCCTGACCGCCGCCCGCGACTACATCCCGGTCGAGACAGTCACCGCCACCATCGTCCAACTCGCCACCGCAATGCCGCCGGTGCCGGCCGCTGTCTACAACCTCGGCGCTGGCTTCGCCGTGTCCTTCGCGGAGGTCGCGCAGTGGTGCGCCCGCCTGCATCGCGAGACGACCGGCCAGCCGCTACTCGCCGAGCTGGTACCGAACTTGGCCCCGGCCGCCTACCAGTACTTCACCTGTGCGGACATGACCACACTCGACAAGGCATTGCCCAGCCGGCCGACGCTCTCCCTGCGGGACACCGAGGTGCGGGTGGCCGAGCTGTTCCGGCTCTTCCGGTAGAAAGGCACGTGCGTGAAACGAGAGACTGGCGGACCGCCCGCGCGACGCCATGCAGTATTCCTCGACCGGGACGGCACACTTACCGAACCCCGCCACTACCCCTCTCATCCTGACGACCTCGTTCTCTCGCCCGGCATCGGACCACCACTGCGCGCTCTTCAGGACGACGGCGTCGCCCTGCTCGTCGTCACCAACCAGAGCGGCCTCGCGCGTGGGCTGTTCAATGAGGATGACCTGGCCGCGATGCACGAACACCTCGGCGAGCTCCTGGCCCACGAGAACGTCCGGCTGGACGGCATCTACGTCTGCCCCCACCACCCGGAGGGCTCAGTCGCCCATTTTCGTACGATCTGCGCATGTCGAAAGCCCGCCCCAGGGATGATTACCCAAGCCGCCCACGACCTTGACCTCGACCTGGCTCAGTCCTGGATGGTCGGCGACTCCGCCTGTGACATCGAGGCTGGCCGCCGAGCCGGAACCCGCACCGCGCTCGCAGCGGGGGCGCCGCAAGCCGGTGTCACACCACACTTGTACGGGGCGACGACAGCCGACGTGCTCGACCAGGTCTGGCACGCGAAGAATCGAGGACACTGTGAATGACTTGCTGTCCGGATGGGCGGAAGAGATTGCGGTCCGGGAGCTTGCCGTGAGCCTGCCGCAGAGATGGGCGCACTCCCAAGGGGTAGCGCGGCAAGCATCTCGTCTGGCTCCAGCCCTCGGCCGCGCCGCCGACCTGTTGGCCGCAGCCGCAGTGCTCCATGACGTCGGCTACGCGCCTCGGTTGGCCGCTACGGGCTTCCACCCGCTCGACGGCGCACGGTTCTTGCGCGACAGCCACGGAGCGGACGAGCACCTGACCAGGCTGGTGGCAAACCACTCGTTCGCCCTGTTGGAGGCCGAGGAGCGAGGGCTTCGAGGCGATCTAGAGCGGGAGTTCCCGGTGCCCGAGGACCGGGTGCTGGTGGACGCCCTGGTCTACTGCGACATGACGACGACCCCAACCGGTGAGCTGACGACCCCGGCCGCCCGTCTCGCCGAGATCCTCGGCCGATACGGCGACGACAGCATCGTGGGCCGGTTCATCCGGCTAGCTGAGCCTGAAATCCACGCCGCGGCCGCCCGTACCGAGGCCCTGCTCGCAGCTGTTGTGAAGGGCCTGGCTCAGCCCAGGTAGGGGTACTTGCCGCTGAGGTAGTCGCCGATCTGCTGGCGCATGCTCGGGTGGACGTCGTAGTCGTCCAGGTCGCGGGGATGGACCCAGCGCACTCCGTCGGCCTCGTCGTTGACGGTCGGCTCACCGCCGACGGGCCGACCGATGTAGGTGACCTCGAACTGCTGGCGGGCTTCGCCGTTGCTGCTGTAGACAACGATGTGCGCGGGGTTGGAGTAGACCCCGAGGAGGCCGGTGATCTCGGCGACGATGCCGGTCTCCTCGAGGCACTCGCGCACCGCGCAGTCGGCGGCCGACTCTCCGATGTCCTGCTTCCCGCCCGGCAGTGCCCACTGGCCGGTGTCGCGTCGGCGCTGAAGAAGGATAGCGCCGGCCGCGTCCTCGACCAGCAGGTTGCTCGCGGGTACCAGTGAGTTGGCCGCCGGGGCAGCCGGATCGCCGTAGTACTCAGTCCTCCCGGCCATACGACTGGGCCCCCTCTGCGTTGTCGGTCCACGGCCGTGCGCCGTTCCAGACCGCGTCGAAGCTCTGAGCGTAGCTGTCAAACCACCCTGGCTCGGGTGCTTTCTGAAGGTGCAGCAGGGGGTTCGCGCTCGCGGGCTGGCCCCAGATGTGGGGGTTGACCAGCAGGTCCGTGTCGTACCGGAACAGCGAGTTGTAAAGGGTGGTGTCGTGCAGCCGGATTTCGCAGCCCGGCGTTGCCAGCAACGGCCGGTAGTAGGTGAGGGAGGCGCGGACCTTCGCCGCGAGCGCATCTCCGATGCCTTCCTCGCGACCTCGGACCATCACGGCCTGGCCCCGCGGGTCGCCGAAGCAGAGCCGGATCTGAACTCCGTCCGCCGCGCGCTGGGCGAGCATCGTGGCGATTCGGGGGTTCGACTGGGCGAAGAACGTCCCCGAGAACACCAGGACGTCGATCTGCTTCACGGACTCCAGCAGGAGGGACAGCCACATCTCCCGAGGGACACTCGCACGATCGGGGTAGGTGGATACAAGACCGGGCCCGCGGGGCTCCGTGGCTTGGCCGGCCCTGGCCCGCGGCTCAGGCCACAGGAACGTCTCGTCCACCCGCAGGTGGTGCGCAACGTTCCAGCGGTGGCGCGCGTGTGGGACGCGTCCGCCTAACCAGCGGGTCACGGTTTTGGGGTCCACCTCGCAGACGGTGGCGAGCCCCTCAGGGGAGACGCCGCGCTGAGCGAGTACGGAGCGAAGTCGCTCGTTCACAGGCGATATCCAAGCGGAGGACGACTGGACTCGCAAGGACGTCCTGGGACGCACGGCAGCCGGCGGAGCGCTCCGGCAATGCCTACGCTTGCCGAATGCCCCTCATCATTCTGTGGGATATCGACCACACGCTCATCGACAACGCAGGCGTGAGCAAGGAGATCTACGCTGCTGCCTTCGAGGCGGTGGCGGGGTATCCACCCAGCAGTCCTGCTGTGACCGAGGGGCGCACCGATCGCCTGATCATGGGCGAGATGTTCCGCCGACACGGTCGGACGTCGCCCGGCTGGGACATCGTGGAGGCCACGCTGGAGGCCGCAGGGCGCGAGCGTCTGGATGAGATCCGACGTCGGGGTCACGTGCTGCCTGGCGCACGCGAGACGCTTTCGGCGGTGGCTGAGGAGAGCCAGTTCATCTCCTCCGTGCTGACCGGCAATATCGCGGCCAACGCCCGGACGAAGCTGGCAGCGTTCGGCCTCGATGGCCTGGTGGACTTGGCTGTCGGGGCGTACGGCGCGGACGACCCGGAGCGGAAGGAACTCGTGGCTGTAGCCCAGCGTCGCGTGAGTACGGCGTACGGCGTTTCCGCCGGAACTCCTGTGGTGCTGGTTGGTGACACTCCCCGGGACGTCGAGGCGGCGCTGAGCAACGGAGCCGAGATCGTCGCGGTCGCCACCGGAGCGCATACCGGCCAGGAGCTGCAGGACGCGGGGGCTGACGTCGTGCTGGCAAGCCTGACGGGTACGGAGTTCCTCCTAAACCACTTCAGGCGCCTCGCCAATGCGCGTGGCTGATAAGCCAGTTACTGGGACTATGAAACGATAGCTCTCGCTCTCCCGGTCCCCGTCGGCCGACTCAGGAAGGTGCTCGATGTCCTTGCAGCCGGACGACGACACCCGGCACGGCCTGACGGCAGCGCACGAGAAGGCCGCCGGATTCCTCGGCCTGGTGTGCACCGGACCGCCGGTCTTCGGCACCTCCGGAACCACTGTCGGCCGCCGGGCCGAGGACGTCTGGCTCCGGGTCTCCAGAAGCAGTCGCCGCAGGGCGCCGCGGCCGACCGGCCAGGGC
This sequence comes from Kitasatospora sp. MBT66, assembly GCF_000710405.2. Classification (NCBI taxonomy): domain Bacteria; kingdom Bacillati; phylum Actinomycetota; class Actinomycetes; order Kitasatosporales; family Streptomycetaceae; genus Kitasatospora; species Kitasatospora sp. MBT66. The sequence continues at coordinate 128,495 of NZ_JAIY01000005.1, forward strand.
GCTCTCGGCGCTGAACAGCTCGTCCCCGCATCCGTCCCGCGTCCCAGGCTCCACGACACCGTTGACTGGACGGAGGCCGCCTGGTTCTACCAGGCCGACGTCTTCGACCTGGTAGGTTCCGCGGTTTCCTCGACCCCGGACCTCCGCGATGACCCTGGCCTGGACGATGGCTGGTGGGGCTCGCTGCGGAACGCGCTGACCGGCATCGCAGAAGCACCGGGCACGAAGATCACTCTGCGCGAGGCGTGGGTCGAAGAGGTCTTCCCGAAGTACCTCGGCATCCCGGCTCCAACCGAGCTCGAGCGGACGACCGGGCACGGTGATCTCCAGTGGGCCAACCTGACCGCCCGGCCGCTCAAGATCCTCGACTGGGAACGCTGGGGCCTGGTGCCGGTCGGCTACGACCCTGCGGTCCTGTGGGTCAGCAGCCTCCTCGTGCCCGAGGTTGCGGACCGTATCCGCACGGAGTTTGTCGACATCCTCGACACCCCTGCCGGACGCGTGGGTCAGCTCATCGCAATTGCGGAGATGCTCCAGGCCGTTGACCGCGGGTACTACCCGGAACTCGCCCCTCTCCTCGCTGACCGGGCACGTGAGCTGACCGGTGTCACCCCACCGCAGGGCACCGACGCCGGCCTCCTCCGGTAGACCATGGACCTCCGGCAGGAGCCCGTCGATCACGTCCTGGACCAGATGGAGCAGCGCCTCGGCATGAGGTTGGACCGGCGCAGCGTGGTGCGGAAGCGCCGGACGGTCGGAGACGGCACCGACCGTGGCAGCTGGACCCGGGTCGAACGCCGCCCCTGGGCACGGGAACAGGGCTGGGGCGGATTCGAAGCCGCAGCGGCGTTGGCCAGCGTGGCGATGCCACGCTGGTACGGGTCGGCGGCATGGCAGGACCCGGACGACCGGGCGATCTGGCACGTGGACGAGACCTCGCTGTTGCCTGAGCTCCCGGTCGGGGCCGCAGTGGTGACCGTCGACCCGGAGCTGCCGGACGATTGGTGGCGCGCTGAACGCCTCGCTGGCAGTGCTGGCCGCTCAGCGAACGGCTCGGGCGGCGGCCCCGGACACCGAACGGATTACGCAGCAGCTGGTCGACGACACAATCAAGGCCGCCTTCCCCGGAGCGCACGAAACTCGGGTGAAGCACTGGTGTCCTGCTCACACCGACCTGAAATGGGCGAACGTCACCGGCCCTGGTGAGTTCTGCATGTTCGACTGGGAAGACTGGGGAATGGCGCCACGCGGACTCGACTCGGCGTCGCTGTACGTCGCCTCCCTCGCCCTACCGGCGCTCGCGGACCGGGTACGCAGGGAGCGCCAGGCAGACCTCGAGAGCAGCGACGGGATGGTGATACAGCTGTTCGTGCTGGCGAAGATCGTCGGACCACGCGCCGGTCCGAACGACCCGCGAATGGGGCCGGCGCACCGGGAGGCTGCGCGGCTGATCTTCGCTCTTCAAGGGGACTGAACGTCACCCTGCCTGCAAGGCGCCAACGTCAGCAAATAGGGAAAGAGTACGCATGGACCCCACCACGCTCCGTCCGGTCGGCCACGACGCCGAGGACATCGCGAGCGCGAAGGAGCGAGGCTGGAGCGATCTGGCACCCATCGACGACGCGTACCAGGCGGGCGAGATCACGGCCACCGAGTGGCACGCCGCCGTCTTGGGCGTCATCGAACCGGCCTACCTCAACGGCGACAACCCGCGGGCCCAGTCCGGCCACAGCGGCGACGAGACCCGCTGGCGAGAAGCCCGCAGCCTGCTCGTCGACCTGCTCCCGCCCCACGGTGGGACGTTCCTCGACATCGGATGTGCCAACGGCCACCTGATGGAGAGCCTGACCGACTGGGCGGCCGAAGCCGGGATCATCATCGAGCCCTACGGGGTAGAGATCTCCACTGCCCTTGCCGACCTCGCCCGAACCCGCTGCCCGAAGTGGGCGCGTCGAATCTGGACCGCCAACGCGATGGGCTGGAAGCCTCCACACCGCTTCGATGCCGTCCGCACCGGCGTGGACTACGTGCCACCGGACCTGCGTGGAGCGTACGTGACCCATCTGCTGGACTATGTCGTCGCCCCGGGCGGCCGATTGATCATCGGCGTCTACAACGAGGAACGAGACCAAGTCACAACGGCGGACCTGCTGCGGTCCTGCGGCTACACCCCGGCCGGTACCACCACAAGAGACCACCGTCACCCCAAGATCCAGTACAAGGGTCTATGGCTGGCCAACGCTTGAGTAAGCGCTTCTCTGCTGGCGCGTCACCAGCACCGCGGAGGAGCGCAGCCGCGAGGTCAGCAGCAGCGTTCTCAACCCACGGCCAGAGTCTTATGATTGTCCTGCTAATTAACCGATGTGAGTGATCGTCAGCACACGGCTGTACTCTGGGTCGCTGGTTGGTCAACTTCAATGACTGCGGTGCCGCGAGCACTTCCTGCCCGGGTTCGCCGCAGAACCAAGGACAGGTGCACCGTGACGACTTCAGAGGCCCCGGTGACGGTTTCGGACTTTTACTGCAACGAGGCATTGAACGGCCGTACGCCGGTGAAGGTGGTGGAGGAGACCGACACGGTGCTGGCGTTCGAGCACACCAGGCCGTCCTACCCGGTGCACATCGTGGTCGTCCCGAGGAAGCACATCCCGTCGCTGGCGGACCTCGGCGACGGCACCGAGGAAGATCTCGCCGACGTTCTCCGGGTGGTCCGGAAGGTCGTGGCGCGGGTGCGCGAGGAGTACGGCGCGGCGTGCGTCGTGACGAACGAGGGCGCGTACCAGGAGTCGAAGCACATGCACTGGCACGTGCTGTTCCGCGGCAACCTTCCGGAGGGCCTGGCCTAGGCCGCCCGCGGGTGGCTCAGCGGGCGTGACGGCCGCCGCGGGCGGGAGAGGGCAATCGTCCTGGTGGCGATGTTCCGCGCGGTGTGGCGGACGGCTTCGGGGTCGGGGTGACGTCGGGTGCCTCACAACGCGGGCAGCAGTTGCTCGCAGGCGCGAAGGAGGGGCTTCCCGTCGCCATCTCCTCGTCCGCGACGACAACGCAGGTGGCACGTCGTGCGTACGCCTTCGCGTTGTCGAGCTGGTCGCCGCCGCTTACGGAGGCTGGCAGCGGGACGAGGACGGCTGGCTTGGAGAGTGCCTCCGGCTCCGCGAGTGTGGTGGCGCCGGCGCGCCCGATGACGAGGTCGGCGAGCCAGAGGGCGTCGACCATGTCGGCGTCGAGGCACTCGGATGCGGGCAGCGACTGCATGGTCATGACCCCTCCATGACGTGGTCGGCGAGCAGGCCGCGCAGCGCGCGCGGGTGGTCGATAGGGCTGGCTGGCAGGCCGAGGCGGTCGGCCAGGTGTGCGGTGGTGGCGACTGCGACCTCGGCAGCCGGATGTACCTCGACCACGACGACCGCGACGTCCCCGACCCGATGGGCCGCCCCGCCGCTGAATTCGCCGCCTGCGCCCTGCTCATCGAAGCGGGAGCCGTACTCCACCTTCGCTGACCCGCACCGACCGGCCCCGGTGGCCGACCTCGAACGGGGTCGGCCACCGGGGCCGGTCCGGTTCAGGGGCTGGCGGCGTCGAGCACCACGTCGACCAGGCGCTGGGCCGCGTCCGGGCGGCCGTGCTCGCGGGAACGCGCCGCCATCGCCCCGCGCCGCGCCGGGTCGGCGAGCAGCGGGTCCAGCGCCTCCCGCAGGCCCTCCGCCGTGACGTCGCCGATCAACGCGACGGCCGCGCCGGCGTCCTGAAGGTGGACGGCATTGTGGGCCTGCTCGTTGCCCGCCGAGGTGGGCAGCGGGATGAACACTGCGGCCTTGCCGAGCGCGGTCAGCTCCGCGAGCGTCCCGGCGCCGCTACGGCTGACTACGACGTCCGCCAGCGCCAGCACGTCCGGCAGCTCCGCCCCCATGTAGCCGGTCAGCAGGTATCGAGCGGCCAGGTGCGACGGCAGCGCCTCAACCGGGCCGCGCAGTGCCGCCTCGTTGGCCGGGCCGCACTGGTGGACGACATTCGCGTGCTCCAGCAGCCACGGCAGGACCGCCGACACCAGGGTGTTGATCTGCACCGAGCCCTGCGCGCCGCCGGTGACGTACACCGTCGGCAGCGACCGGTCGAAGCCGTCCAGGCCCAGGGCGGTCACCGCCTTGTCGGCCTGCCCGGTGAGTACCGCCGGGCGCACCGGGTTCCCGGTCATCACTGCGGTGCGGCGCGCGGACTCCGGCAGCAGCGGCAGCGTCGACTCCGAGGACACCGCGACCCGGGTCGCCGCCCGGGCCAGCACCTTGTTCGCAAGCCCGAGTCGCACCGTCTGCTCGTGCACCACCAGCGGCACCCCGCACGAGCGCGCCGCCAGCCCGACCGGCACCGCCACGTACCCACCCGTCGCCAACACCACGTCCGGTCCGAACTCCGTGATCAGCGACCGGGCCTGCGCCGCGCCCAGCGGCACCCGGCCCATGTCCCGCACGTTCGCCGGGGAGATCATCTTCAACGGGTTCGAGGAGCGCCGGACCTTGCCGGTGGCGACCGGTGCGAACCGGATGCCCTCCGCCGGAGCGACTCGGGCCTCCAGCCCCTCAGCGGTGCCGATCCACAGCACCTCCACCGTTCGACCCTGTGCCGCGAGCCGGCCCTGCAACGTTTGCACTGCGGTCAGCGCCGGGTAGGTGTGCCCGCCCGTGCCGCCGCCAGTCACAACCAACCGCAGCGGTCCGCCCTGCTCGTTGAGCCCCATGCCCGTCTCCCATCGACCATCGCGTCGCACATGTTGACTGAGACCCCTCAGCCTACGGTGGAACGGACACTGTCCGTTGTGGCTCGGTTCCAAGGCGTACCACCCTGTCGGGCCCGAGAACCGCACCGACCTCACCGCCATCACCCGGAGCACGCTGCGTACGCCCGCCTCTATACCGCTGGCAGCAGATGCAGGAGGAGCGGGCTGCGCGCACTGTCGTTCTGTGTGATCAAGGTCGCTCGGCGTTGGCTTCACTTGCGGACGGTTCGCGGCTATGGTCCGTCGTCCCTCCGGTCGGGACAGTCCCGACCGAGGAACGAGGAGGTCCCCCTGCGCGTCCACCGCAGCCCGCACCCGTCCCGCTTCGTGATCATCCCGAACGCTCTGGCGCAGAACCGCGCGATCTCGTACACCGCGAAGGGTCTGTTCGTCGACCTGATCTCGCGGCCGGAGGAGTGGCGGGAGACCTGCCGGCAGATGGCGGACTCCAGCCCGCAGGGCCGGAAGTCGGTTGAGGACGCGCTCGACGAGCTTCGGGCGTGGGGGTACTACCGGGTGGATGTGGTACGGCTGCCGAACGGCCGACTCCGGTCCGAGGCCCATCTTTTCGACGTGCCGCAGCGGTCGATGCTGCCGGGTGCCGACATACCGGCGTCCGGTGAGCCGGAGTGCGGTGATCCTGACGCCCTTCTTGGAAAGTACCTGGTCAAAGAACCCTCCCTCCCTGTCGCCGAGGAGCCGCAGGCGGAGGAGCCGCGCGGATCGCGGGCCGAGGAGGAGCAGGGAGGGAGGGAGGACGAACTCGACTCCCGAACGACCGCCGACGGCGGGGAGGAGGCCGACGAGGACACCCGGGCGGCGGCTGTGGTCCTCCTGCGGGCGGTCCGACCCGAGCGCAGACTGCCGCTCGGCGAGGCCGAGGCGGCGGTGCTCGCTCCGCTGGTGCGGGCGTGGCTGGACCGAGGCGGCTCCGAGGAGGGGCTGCGCGAGGCGCTGCTGGCCGGTCTGCCCAGCGTGGTCTACTCGCCGGCCAAGGTGCTGCAGAGCCGCCTCGAGCGCAAGATGCCGCCACCGCAGCGCCTGAGCGCGACGCCGTCGCGACCCAGACGCTTTGCTGAGTGCGAGGAGTGCCGCGATCCGCTGCCGGAGCCGGGTCTGTGCCCGACGTGCTCGGGAACTCGCCGCCAGAGCGGTCCGGATGAGGCGCGGGCAAGGGTGACGGCCAGGGGGCGGGCCAAGGTCCGGGCTGCGATGGCCACCGGGGCGGGGGAGGCCGCGTAGGCCCTGTTGTCAGGCGCGGAGCAGACCGGTGACCCTTGCTGACCTGGGTGAATACTTGTGGCCCCGTGTGGGGCCGGTGCGACACGTGTGCGGGGGCGAGGAGATCCTCCCGCCCCCGCACGGCGCGAGCCTAGAGTGTCACCGGCAGGGCGACGAGGCCGCGGACCAGCCGGGACTGCCGCCAGACGAGCTGGTCGGTCGGGACCGCCAGCTGGAGGCCGGGAAACTGCTGCAGAAGGATCGTGAGGACGATCTCGACCTCCGCACTGGCCAGCGGTGCGCCGAGGCAGCGGTGGATTCCGTAGCCGAAGGCGAGGTGGCTGGCGGCGTTCGGGCGGTCGAGGTCGAGTCGGTCGGGGTCGGGGAACTTCGCCGGGTCGCGGTTGGCCGCGCCCGGGCAGACGAAGACCGGGCTGCCGGCGGGCACCGTGGTTCCGGCGAGGTCCACCTCGTCGGGAGCCCAGCGCCACGTTGCGATGCTGACCGGGGAGTCGTACCGGAGCAGCTCGTCGACGGCACCGGCGATGCAGTGCGGGCTCGTGCGCAGGTGATCCAGATCGGCGGGGTGATGGAGCAGCGCCAGCATGGCGTTGCCGATCGCCGCGGTGGTGGTCTCGTGGCCGGCGACCAGGAGCAGCACGGCGAGCGAGAGCAGCTCGTCCTCGCTCAGCCGGTCCTCGTCCTGGTCGTGGACCGCGATCAGGACGGAGAGCAGCGAGCGGTCCGGGTGGGCGCGCTTGGTGGTGATCAGCTCGGCCATGTAGCCGGCCAGGGCGTGGGAGGCCGCGTCGATACGGGAGTGGTCGCCGGTGGCGAAGAGGTCGGTCGACCAGGAGCGGATCAACGACCGGTCGACCGTCGGCACACCGAGGAGCTGGCAGATGACGGTGACCGGCAGCGGGCCGGCCAGGTCCTCGACGAGGTCGACCTCGGTGCCGGGCTCCCACATCCCGATCAGCTGCTCGGCCAAGGCGCGGATGTAGGGGCGGAGTCCGTCGATCTGGGCTGGGGTGAACGCCTTGGTCACCAGCCGCCGCAGCCGGGTGTGCTCGGGTGGGTCGACGGTGAGCATGGTGCGGGCGACGGCCGGGTGGAGTGAGCGGCCGGAGGGCTTGTCCGCGAAGTAGGCGCCGGCGTCCTTGGACAGCGGAGCGGTGAACGCCTGCCGGGCCTCGTCGTAGCCGGTGACGACGGCCATGGTGGAGGCGCCGCCGTCCAGCGACGCCTGCAGGACCGGGGACTTCGTCCGCAGAGCGGTGTAGGTGGGATAGCGGTCGGCGTAGAACGCCGGGTCGGTGAAGGGCGAGGAGGCCATGTCGATTCCTATGCCGCAGTCGCAGTGGGTGCTGCTTGCCGCTGGACGGCTACAGCGGTGCGGACGATGTCGTTGGTCGCGTACTGCTGGGAGACCGAGCGTAGCCAGAGGGCCTCGGCGCGGAGGTCTCCCGCGCGGGCGGACTCGCCGGTGGCCTGGGGAGCGGGGTCGTCCTGGTCCCGGGCACCGGTGCGGGCCGCCTCGATCGCTGCGGCGACGACGGCCGCTTCGACGATGGCGGCGCCGGTCGCGGTGCCGGCCTGCCCTCGGCGTTCGACGGCCTCCGTGGCCATGCGCTGGATGGCGCGGGAGCGATGGTTGTCCAGGTCGAGGATGCCGTCGCAGACCTCCACCACCCTGCGGTGCAGAACGACGTCCGGGTCGGTCTCGATGACGACGGCACGCAGGACGACCTGCGGGCGAACCGCGGTCACGTCCGTCCACAGCGGCAGGAGGTCCTGGGCGGTCTTTCGCTCCCACCGACGGCGCAGCAGTTTGGCGGCCGGCCACAGCAGGGCCGGGACCGTGAGGCCGGCGGTGATCAGCAGCACGCCCAGCAGCGGCGCGGTGAAGCTGAAACTGCAGCGGAACGGCGTGACGAGCGTCGTGCAGCGAGGGCCGCCGGGGAACAGCTCGACCCCGGCGATGGACGCGCCGGCGTTGACGACCTTGTAGGCCAGGTAGAGCAGGACGAAGAAGCAGCCGATCGCCGCTCCGCGAAGCCCTGCACGGTGGACCCGCCAGGGCGACTGGCTGCTGCGACGCCAGGTCTGGGCGAGGCAGTCGTAGGTGGCGTGCCCCATCACCAGCACGTAGGCGAGGGTGTAGACGTGGAGAAGGATGGGGGCCTGGCCCCAGTGGGTGTTCGTGAACTCGCTGCTCCAACGGCGGTCTGCGGGGACCGCGAAGAAGGCGACAGTCATCACGGTGACCGCCGCACCGAGGAAGGCAAGTCGGGGCCGGAGCCTTCTGCGGGCCTCGGCCTGCTCGTGGTTGAGGAACATGAGCCACGAGACGACGCTGACGCTCGCGACGAGCATCAATACGTTGCTGACCAGCTTCGCGAGGTCGCGGGTGACGTCGTCCGCAGCGTCCTGCACGCCGGGGTGGAAGCCCACGATGGCGACGGCCCAGGCCAGCAGCATCGTGATCGTGCTGCCGGAATGAGCCGGCCGTGCCTGGCCGTCTCGGCGCGGGCGAATCCAGAACAGGGCGGCTGCCACAAGGAGGGCGGGGAGCCCGAGCGTAATGAGGCGGATCATGGCTGGCGGCTCTTTCGGGGTCAGGTCAGGTGAACATCGCGTTCCACCGCTCGTCTGCGGCGGTGGGACGCTTCGCGGGCATCACGGTGGCGCGGTACATCCGCTGGACGATGAGGCTGGCCATCAGCTCGGCCTCCTGCTCGTCCTGCTCCTCGTAGGACGTGCGGGCAGAAATGCCGAGAACCGACCAGTCGATCATGTCGGCCAATTCGTCATCCGAGGGGATATCGGAATAACGGATCGAGCCCTTGTGCCCGCAGAGGATATGGGCCAGCTCGTGGCAGACGATCTGGCTTCGGTGAAGCGGTGACGTGTTTATCTCGAAGGAGATGACCTCGCGGTCCGAATACCTCTCACGGAGGCCGCAGGCGAAATTCCCCTTCATGTCACGCGCTTCGACGTAGATCGGGCGGCCGATCAGCGTGGAGACCGCCTGGACCAGCTCCTCCTCGCTGAAGCGATGAGGCAGGAGCGGGAGAAGGTCGCCGAGGCGGTCCTCGCAGGCCGCATGCACAATCCCCTCCTGGAATGATCTTGGGTGAGTCCGTGCTCATGGCGACGGCCTGCACCGTGGTCGTGACAGAGGCGATCGTATGCATATCCATGAAGATCGTTCTCGTTAATGATCTCCACGCGACAGAGGGGGGCCGGGAGGGCCTCTGCGACTTTGTTTCAGGTCGTGACAGAAAGTGCCGGTGTGCATGATGCAACCACCTGGGATGCGCGAGACCATGGGGCGGGATTGGGTGACGGGGCGTTAGTTCATCACCGAAAGTGAGTCAACGTGCCCACGTCAAAATGGCCTCGTGATCTGCGTCTCAGTCTCGTATCCACCCCCATTTCGTCCGCGCCCCGGGACGGCGTGCCCCGAAAGCCGAAATGCGCACAGACTCGCCGGGCGAGTCTATGCGCATAGATGAGGTTGAAAAATAAAGGACCCGGCGGGCCCGGACGCTCAGGGCGTGCCGGGCTCCTCGGGGTCCAGCCCCTGGGACTTGCGCGCGACGGTGATCATGTCGGCGACGAGCTTGCGGTTCTCCGGGGTCAGGTCCTTGCTGCGCAGGGCGATCGACTCGATGCCGGCATCCCGCATGGCGTTGTGGAGGTCGCGGTCGACCAGCACCTCGTCGAGGGGCTTGTCGGTCACCCAGATGTCCGGCGGCACGTCGAAGAACCTCGCGACCATGACCAGGGTGTTGATCTTGGGGTTGTCGTTGGAGCCGGACTTCATCTGCTTGAGGGTGCTCTCGCTGACGCCCGTGCCCTTGGCGACCTCGGGGATCGAGTAGGGCCCCCGCTCCCGGGGGTGGCGGTGCTCCAGCAGGTAGTTGAAGATGCCGGCGATCCGCGTCGCACCCTCTCTCGCGGCCTCGTTCATCGGCGCTCCCTCGTGTCAGATCGTCCCACGCGGACACTTTAGTGCCCGATGGTGCTCAAGTGCACATCTCGATCGACAGTTAGCTGTCCCCCTGGCCGGTATTTTGGTGTACGTTGATCGCACCCGGTGGACAGTTAACTGTCGATTGCCTGGTCAGGGGGTGTTTCGCTTCGCCCTGGACGAGGTGGGCGGCAGGGGGAACCGGCAGCAGATTGCTGCCGGGACCGAGTCCGCGGGCCGTCCTCGGCGGGCGTCCGGAGATTGCAGCTCCTTGATGCCACCCGCCGAGGGCGCGGATCACGTCCGAAGCAGCTCGGCCAGCCTGTTCCACCACGCGGCCGGTCTGCTCCACCGCCCAGGAGTCTCCCATGCCCATCCTTGCGGGTACAGCCGGGTCGCCGTCGCGACCGGCCGCCACCGAGATCGCCACCGCCCCGGCCGCCTTCGTTGAGATCCTCGCCGGCCTCCTCGAGCCGCGCGCCGCCGTCGTGCGGCTGGACGCCGGTACCGGCGGCTTCCCCCGCACCGCCAGCGCGTTCGACGCCGAGGGCCAAGCGGTTCCGCAGCCCCTCGCCTACCGGCAGGCCGCAGCCCGGTGGATCGTCCAGTGCTTCCCCGGCCTGGATCCCGACCACGCCCACGAGCTCGACCTCGTCACCGGCCGCCTGACGGCAGTGGCCGTCACCGACACGGCCGCCGTGGCCGCCTGACCGGGAAGTCCCCCCGACACAGCCCGACCGTCTCCGACCCGCAGGCCCACCGCCGCCGCGACGTCGGCTGATCAACCCTGCTCCGGCCCGCGCCGTGAGAGCCCCCGGCTGCCCCTCCCGAGCGAGACAGCCCCTGCCGGTGACGCCGCAGGAGAGCCTCCACCGCGCACAGCCGCCCGCACTCGCCGCCGCGCCCCGGCCGTCCCGGGCGCTGGCCGCCATGCCCAGCGAGGACTTCCGTGCCCAGCATCCCCCTGCCCGACCGCGCCGCCGAGGCGCACAGCACGGAGAGGACGACGAGCGCCTCCGGCCTGCTCGTTCCCGATTCTTCCCAGTGGATATCGACCACCACCGGCCGCATCGCGCCGGACACTTACACCTGGCTGCAGGCCGTCCACTGGGCGTCCGACACCCAGGCGCACGCCCCGGCCCGCGCCCACGGCCCGCGGTTCGGCCCCACCACGCTCCGGATCGCCCAGCTCCTCGCTCAGCTCACCCCGTGCAGACCCGGCGTCGGCTACCTCGTGCGGATGCTGAAGGTCTCCGAGCGCACCGTGCAGTACCACCTGTCGATCCTCCGGGAGTCCGGCCTGCTCAGCTACACCACCAAGGGCAGCCGCGTGCGTCAGGTGGGTGGCCGGGCCAGCGAGTTCGTCCGCACCATCCCGCAGCGGTTCGACGAGGCCATCGGCCTGCGGACCGCCGAGTCCGAGACCTTCATCCGCAAGGTCGTCGGCGTCGCCTCGGACGAAGGCCGCCACGCCCTCGCGCAGCTGGGCAAGAAGGCCCGCCGAACGGTTCGCCGAACCAAGCGGCGCAGCCCCGGAAAGGCCGGCAACCGCTCCTCGTCAACCTCCCCTCGTTGCACCCCAATGGGGGTCGGTGCTGTCACGTCTTCTCCTGCAGCACCTACCAACAATCCCTCTGAGAACGACATCGCGAACGGGAACGACCAGCAGCACCAGGGGGAACGGAAGGGCCGTCGGCGGCTGAACCAGGTTGGTCGCCGCCACCAGCTCGGACTCGAACTCGTCCGCCAGGTCTCCTGGCTCAGCGGCAGCCCGGTGCCGCGGGTCGCCTGGGCCGTGCGCCACCTCGCCGACGCCGGGTGGACCGCCCACCAGGTCATCGCCGTACTCGCTCAGCGGACCCCGGCTACCCGGATCCACCGCCCGGTCGGATTCCTCACCGCCCGCCTGGCCGGAGCCGAGCTGCTGTACGACACCGAGGCCAAGCGCGAGGCGATCGTCGCCTGGTGGCGCGACTCGCCGCAGGCGGCTCGGGATCGGCACGCCGAGTGGGCCGGCACCTGGCAGGCGCCGCGCAGCTCCGCGGTCCAGAGCCTCTTCCGGAACGCCTGGGCGAGAGCACGGGAGACCGGCCGCCCGTCGCTGGCCGTCCTCGACGAGCAGCCCACCAGCGAGGAACACCGCGAAGCCCGCACCACGGCGTGGCGCCAGTACCTCAGCGGCAGACCCGCCCTGGTCACCTCCGCCCTGGCCATCGCCGGCCGGGAGCAGGCGGAGCAGATCTACGGGCCCGACCTCGTCTCGCGTGTCCTCCGCCTCCGCGCCACCTCCAGCCACCTCCGAACAGGAGCAGCACGATGAACGACCACCAGCCCGCTACCGGGATCGACCTCGCCCGGCTCGCCCTCCGGCGAGCCCGCGCCGACGCCGCCAAGCGCCCCGACGGCATGGTGAAGACCCGGACCGCCGGGTCGACGGCCGGGCCCCGGCGCGGCCGGGTCGACCCGGTGGGCCTCGGCGCGGCCCTGTCCGACCTCATGGTCCAGCACGCCTGGCAGGAGCCGCTGGCCGGCGGCGGGCTGCTCGACCTGTGGCCGGCCGCCGTCGGCGAACTCGCCGACCACGTCACCGCAGTGAGCTTCGACCACCAGACGGGCCGCCTTGACGTCCGCGCCGAGTCCCCGGCGTACGCGACGCACGTCCGCACCCTCGCCCCTGCGCTCGTCGCAACGCTCAACCAGGCCAACGGAGAAACGATCCTGCGCAGCATCCGAGTGCTGGGCACCCACCGGGCCCACGCCGCAGCGGAAACCCGACCGACCGCCCGCAACGCAGCCCCCGCGCCGGAACCCAAGATCAAGACCCGGGAGGACGCCTCGCCCGGCTACCTGCGGGCCCTGGCCCAGCTCCAGGCCAGCCGCCCGAGCGCACCCGCGGACTCCAGGACGAGCCCGGCGGTCGACCGGCGGATCAGAACGCTGGCCAGAGAGATGGCGCCCCGTCTCTCCGGCACCCGCCCGCGCTAGCCACCGACAGGCCGGCGCGACCGCCCCCGGTCGCGCCGACCCGCCCCCGAACCTCCGCGCCCCGCCCGCGGACCCACCCGGAGACCCAACCCCGTGTCCACCATCACCTCGATCGCCACCCGCCGCGACCACACCTGGGTGCAGCGCGCCGCCTGCGCCGGCACCAACACCCCTGACCGCTTTTACCCCCTGCCCGACCAGGCCGAGGAGACCCGGGCCGCCAAGGCCCTGTGCGGCAACTGCCCCGTCAGCGACGAGTGCCTCACCGAAGCACTGGAGACCAACGACCGCTACGGGATCCGCGGCGGCCTCGTCGAGAGCGAGCGGATCGTGCTGCACCGCCTCAGCACCGTCGGCCGCTGGGAGGAGGACCGCGTCGTCGCAGCTCTCAACGGCCGCCCGGTCCACCTCTCCCGGCAGGAGAAGCACAGCGTCTGCGTGGTCGCCGCCATCCTCGACCTCGACCTGCGGATCTGGGCCCCAGTGCTCGGCATCGGCCGCAAGCGCGCCTTGACCCGAGTACGCGAGGCCCGCGCCCAGTTCGACGCACAGCCTTTCCTGCTCCGGCGCGAGCAGCGCATCGCCGGCGCGTTCAGCCCGGAGGCTACGGCGGTGGCGGCGTGAGTGAGACCAGCGAGCCGAGTCGGATGTCCCGATGGGACAAGGCCGCGATCGGCGTGATGGGCGCGGTCGGCGGAACCCTGAGCTACGACGCACTGCAGCAGATGGCCGTCGCCATGCACGTCCGACCCGAACTGAGCTACCTCTTCCCGGTCGCGATCGACGGGTTCATCGCGTACGGCGTGCGGGCGCTGGTTGTGCTGAAGGAAGCGCCGCTGCGGGCCCGCGCCTACACCTGGTCGGTGTTCGGCGGAGCCACAGCCACCAGCGTCTGGGCCAACTGGACCCACGCCGTCCGTCTGAACGAGACGACGACCGGCCAGGGATTCCACCTGAACAACACCGCGGTCGGCGCGCTCAGCACCATCGCCCCGCTGGTCCTCGGCGGCGCCACCCACCTGTACATCGTCATGTCGCGGCATACCTCCTCCGCCGCGCAGGCCAACGAGACGGCTGACGCGGAGACCGAGAAGAACGGGGCAGCTCGAACCGACCAGAGTGACCCTGACGAGCCGACCACGGTCCGGTCCTGGTGGCGAAACCGCTTCCGCCGTACCCGCCCCGAAGTTCAGGAACTCGATCACGCTCCGGCCATCGCCGAACAACCGCACCTTCGGCTGATCAGCAGTCCGTCCGGTCCGGTACCCGCGTCCGGTCCGTCCGGTCCGGTCGCCGGTCCGGTGCTGGGGTCGGGTTCGTCCGGTCCGGTCGCCGGTCCGGTGCTGGGGTCGGGTCCGTCCGGTCCGGTCGCCGGTCCGGTGCTGGGGTCGGGTCCGTCCGGTCCGGTACCCGCGTCCGGTCCGTCCGGTCCGGTCGCCGGTCCGGTGCTGGGGTCGGGTCCGTCCGGTCCGGTACCCGCGTCCGGTCCGTCCGGTCCGTCCGGTCCGTCCGGTCCGTCCGGTCCGTCCGGTCCGGCACCCGGTCCGGCACCCGGTCCGGTACCCGTGCCCGGCTCGTCCGGTCCGGTCGCCGGTCCGGTGCTGGGGTCGGGTCCGTCCGGTCCGGTACCCGTGCCGGGCTCGTCCGGTCCGGCACCCGGTCCGGTACCCGTGCCCGGTCCGTCCGGTCCGGTCGCCGGTCCGGTGCTGGGGTCGGGTCCGTCCGGTCCGGTGCTGCTGTCTGGTCCGGTGCCCGTGTCGGGCTCGTCCGGTCCGCTACCGGCAACCGGACGGGCGCGGGTGAAGCTCGAGGTGCTGGTCCCTGTCGCCAGGCAGGCCGCCGCGCGGGCCGGCCGCACCAACCGGGAGGTCGTGGCCGCCGGGCTCCGCGAGCAGGGCTACTCCATCAGCAACGAGCGGATGGGCAAGTTGCTGCAGATGATCGAGGACACCGACGCCAAGCCTCCGCCGACTCCCCCAACCGGCACCACACGCCCATCGCACTCCGTCGCACAGCGACCCCACCCCACGCCCAACTCGCTTCCGAGGAAACGCCCATGACCCGCACCACCACGCCGAAGACCACGCCCGATGCCCTGATGAGCCTCCTCCTGGAGCAGCGTCTCGTCCGCACCGCCACCGCCGCCAGCGACGGAAGCTGGCTCGTCCGCCGGACCACCCACGGGCCCAAGGTCGTCCTGGAGGGCCCCGTCGAGGTCATGGACTACGGGCTCGGAGTGCTTCTCGATGCCAAGCTCGACCTGGAGGACATCGCCGCCTGATCTGGCCAAAGTGCTTGCCCAGTAGCGCAGTTCGGTGCCTGACCGCTTGGCCCCTACGGCGCAGCAAGCTATCGCGAAAGCCGGGCTTACGCCCGGTTTTCGCACTTGCCCTCGCCCCCAGGAGGGGCGAGGGAGACCGAGG
>NZ_JAIY01000005.1:143901-167154 GCF_000710405.2 Kitasatospora sp. MBT66
CCTCGGTCTCCCGGCACCAGGGGGTGCCGGGAAGGAGAAGGAGGAGGAGACGATCGAACTGCTGAACGATGCCACCGAGCCGACCGCTGAGCCGACCACCGACGCGCCGCCCGCGCGCCGCCCGCGCCGTCGCCACCGCGACCCCCAGAGCCGCACGTGCAAGCTGACCGTGCGTCTGAACATTGAAGAGAAAACCGAGATCGACACCGCCGCCGCTGCCCGCGCCGTCACCGTCGGTCGCTTCCTCGCGACCAGCGCCATCAGCGCCGCCCGCGGAACACCCGCTGACCGCGACCCCCAAGACCGCCTCGACCGCGCCGTCGACGAGCTTGCCGCCTCCCGCGCGCAGCTCGCCCGCGTCGGCAACAACCTCAACCAGATGGTCTTCGGCCTCAACGCCGCCGGCTACGTCCAGCCGACAGAGCTGGCCCCGACCCTCGGAGCCGTCCGCGCCGCGGTCGCTGCGGTAGACGACGCCGCCGCCCAGCTGGTCGCCGGTGGACCAATTGGTCCCTGATATCAGCCGCGGCAGCAAGACGTACGGCCTGTTGGCCTACCTCTACGGCCCCGGCAAGCACGACGAACACTTCGACCCACACCTGGTGGCGAGCTGGGACGGCTTCGCGCCCGACCCCGGCCGCGACCCCGCAGCGAACCTGAAGCAGCTGGAGCAGGTCCTGGACCTGCGGGTCAACCAGCTCGGACCGAGGCGACCGAAGAAGCACGTCTGGCACTGCCCCGTCAGCGCCGACCCCGACGACCGGCTGCTCACCGACGAGGAGTGGGCCGAGGTTGCCCGCCGCGTCGTCGCCGCCGCCGGCATCGCCGAGCCCGGCGACCCGGACGGATGCCGCTGGATCGCGGTCCGCCACGACCCGCGCCACATCCACATCATGGCCACCGTCGTACGCGGCGACGGGCGCCAAGCCCGCCTCAACGGTGACGCCCAGCGCGCCCAGGACGAGTGCCGGCAGATCGAGAAGGACCTCGGCCTCAAGCAGCTCAATCCCGGTGACAAGACCGCCGCCAAGCGCCCGACCAGCGCGGAAACCCACAAAGCCGAGCGGCTCGGACGACCGGAACCCGTCCGCCTCCAGCTGCGGGACCAGGTGCGCCGCGCCGTCGCGGGCTGCGCGAGCGAAGCCGAGTTCTTCGACCGCCTCGCCGCCGCTGGCCTGCTGGTGCAGCGGCGCATCGGACCCTCCGGAGACACCCTTGGGTACTCGGTCGCTGACCCGGACGACCGCAACGGCAAGGGCGACCCGGTCTACTTCCCCGGCTCGAAGCTGGCCCCCGACCTCTCCCTCCCGCGCATCCGCAAGCGGCTGAGCGGCGGCGTCCGGGCCGCCGGGGCGAGCACCGCCGAGCCGGGCGACCCGGCCACCGGCACGGCCCGTGTGCCCGGCTCCAAGGCCGCCCGCGCCCGCCGGGACGCCGCAGCCGCGGTCGACGACGCCACCCGGACCATAGAGGAAGGGAGCGAAGAGGACGCAGCAGGGCAGCTGGTCGGCGCGATCGAGATCATTGACGTGCTGGCTGTCCGCGCTCCGGCCGACACCAGGGCCCAACTTCTATCTGCAGCGCGGGCGTTCGAGCGGGCATCACGCTCCCATGTGCGCGCCGAGCGGGCCGACAACCGGGCGGTGCGAGCAGCTGCCCGCGAGATGCTCAGCAGCGGCTACGCCGGGAACAGGTCCGAGGACGGCGGTGTGACCGCGATGCTGCTGTCGGCGCTGATCCTGCTGGCCATCGCCTCAGCCCGGTGGCACTCCGCGCGCTCGCACGCCCAGCAGGCCGCCGCCGCCAGCGCCGCTGCCGAGCAGCTGCGGGCGGCGTACGCCACGGTGGCAGCCCGCCCGATGGCGGCCATGGCCGCGCGAGGTCGCTCCCTTCCGCAGTCGGTCCGCGAGCGCCAGTACGCGGTGATCCGGGCGCAGTTGCCCGAAGCCGTGGCCGGCGAGCACGGCGGGAGCGACTGGGACGCGCTCGCGGCCACCCTCGCGGAGGCGGAGGCAGCTGGCCACGACCCGGCCGCGCTCCTGGGGAAGGCCAGGAACCGTCGCGAACTCGACACCGCCGACTCTGTCGCCGCGGTCATGGTATGGCGGGTGCGTCGGATCGCTGAGCTGTCGGCCCTGCCCTCAGTTGAGCCCTCGAGGTTCGGGCACCGCACAAGGAACCAAGGGGCGGTCACCCCGACGCCTTCACCACGCCGCCGGCCATCACGCTGACCGAGCGGAGATACGGCTGGCATCGGCCCGCTCCCGTGGTCGCGCTCTGAGAAAGCAGCACCGAGGACGCCACTCGCGGGTGGCGTCTCCGGTGTTCCCCGATGTGCCAGAGCGCCGTAGTCGTCACCGAGTGGGCTGACCGACCTGGGAGACCTGTTGCACGCGAAGGTGCTCGCCCAAGCCGCCGGCATCGCCTGATCACAGACTCCGCAGCGCCCTCTCACACTCGCGGCAGCGCTTCTCCTCCAGCTCCGCCGGGTACCACGGCTCTCCCGGCCGGGAAGGGCTGTAGTGAGAGTGCTCCATGGCCTCGGCGTTCCGGCCGCACAGTGTCCGCGGCAGCGGGTCCTCCGGAACATCGGGGTCCGATCCTGCGGCGTGAACCGCGAGGACGACGGGCTCGACACCGTCCGGCCCAATCTCCGCGTCGGGTTCAAGCTCGAAGAGAACGATCAGCGCCACGCACCAACCCTGCGGCACCCAGCCACCCGCCGCATCCCGGGGATCGTCCGATTGCGCAGCCAGCGGGAGACTGAACGAAGGAGGTACGTGCGATGACCAACGAAGAGGAGAGCGAGTCACAGGAGCCGCTCATCATCTCTGCCGAGGACGAGATGACGGTCAACACCTCGATGCTCGCCATCAAGAAGACCGCCGCGGGGGATGTCACGGGCCTGCGGACGGGTCGGAGCGTCGACGGTCGGGAGGCCGGAGCCGACGTGACCGATGACGGTCGGGTCGTCGCCCACACCGCCGGCCCGACACCCCAGAAGGATGACCGGGAGCGGAGATGCGGGCAGATTCTGGTGAACCACCTGAACGCTCAGGGCTCCCGGTGGGGCGTGCCCCAGTTGGCCCCCGGCGGAAGGCACGAGCAGGGCGTGGACTGCATCGCCGTCGACACTGAGGACGACACGATCAAGCTGCTGATCCAGGTCACGATGGTCGACCGCACCGACACTTGGAAGCAGCTCAGTCAGACCAAGGCCGCCGCCCACCCGGAGACAACAGTCGATGAGATCGTCGAGTCGGTGAGGACAGCGATCGAGGACAAGCGGTACCACCCAAAGAAGGGCATCCACCTCGCGCTCGACGCCACCGATAGCATCAGCTCTGCCCTGCCGCCGGTCACGGACGCCTTCCGGACCGCGTACGGCGAGTGGACGGCCGGCCTCGGATACGAAGGTGTCTACCTGGTCGGCCCGGAGAACCTAGTCGCCCGCCTGGACAGGCCCGGCGCTGGACGCGGCTGACGTCGACCGCATCCGTCCGGGCCCACCCGACCATCAGACCGGTCCAGACCAAAGACATCGCGTTGCTACCCCTCCCAGGGGCGATGGGCCCGGCTCCGACGGTCGCACCCGGACCGGCACTGACTAGTTCCTACCCCTCCGAGGGGCGATGAGACCAAGGCGAAGGCGTTCTGGGAGGCGCACAGTTGGTAGTTGCTACCCCTCCGAGGGGCGATTAGGCGCCTACGTCATCAGCCCGGTCTACATCGCCAGCCCGTTGTTACCCCTCCAGAGGGGCGATGAGACGTGGAGTGAGCGAGCCGGTACGGTCGCTGCCTACCGATTGCTACCCCTCCCAGGGACACGACGAGCCCCTCGGGGCTGGCGACGTGGTTGCAGGCCGACATGATGTTGCTACGCCTCCCAGGGGGATGAGCCCGTCCCGGAGTTTCAGGAGAGCGCGGACCGTTTCTAGTTGCTACCCCTTCGAAGGGGCAATGAGCCTTGGCCGTGGCGAAACGTGAGATGTGCACCAACGAGTTGTTACCCCTTCGTAGGCGATGAGACCCGGCAGTGTTCGGTGTCCTTCGGGAAACCTGGTTTGGGTTGCTACCCCTCCGAGGGTCGATGAGACGAGTGGACCGCGTACGGGATGGCCGGCCACCACGGGTTGCTACCCCTCTGAGGGGCGATGAGCCTCGACTTCCGCGGCACCTTCGACAACCTGGAGTACTCGTTGCTACCCCTCCGAGGGGCGATGAGACGCCGTCCGTGGTCGCCGACCAGCCGTGGTGGCTGATGTTGCCACCCCTCCGAGGGGCAATGAACCAAGCCGGGGTCCGAGTCCTGGATCGAGGGCACGTGGTTGCTACCCCTCCAGGGGGCTATGAGGACCGTAAGTCCACCATAGGGGCGGCTCTGACTGCAGCGCGCGGCGGAACACAATCAACGCGCAGTACACGTTGCTACCCCTCCAAGGGGCGATGAGACGCGAGCTGATCACCGTCGCCTTCGGTGCGCGCGGCCGGTTGCTACACCTCTGAGGTAATTCCGAGGACTGGCCCGACCCGCTCCGACTGCACTTTAACAAGTTGTTACCCCTCCGAAGGGGGATGGGATCCGTCGACGGGGAGACGGTGGACATCGCACGGGCCAGGTTGCGACCCTCCGAGGGACGACGAGCCGACCGGGTGATGGGCACCGTGCCCGCGGTTGATGAGCCCCAGTGGCGCACCGAACCGGCGGTAAGGGAGTATGCGTTGCTACCCCTCCGAGGGGTGATGAGATGAGCGAGGGCTGCATCCAGAGCCTGTACTGGGACATGTTGTTACCCCTCCGAGGGGCAATGAGACCGGCCGATCGACCGCAACACGAAGGAGGGGTTCGCGTTGTTACCCCTCCGAGGGCGATGATCCCCGAGGCGGGCAGGCACATCGAGGGGCGCGTCACCACGTTGCTACCCCTCCAAGGGGCGATGAATTCGCGGACGTCGGCCCGATCTTCACGGCGCTGACCGGGTTGCTACTCCTCCGAGGGGCGATCAGACGTTCGCCGCTGCCGGCACCCTGACCGTCATCACGAAGTTGCTACCCCTCCGCGGGGCGGTGAGACCAGCGACCGCGCAAAGCTCGCGCACAACGCCACGTTGTTGCTACGCCTCCCAGGGACGATGAGCTGGAGGACCCGATGACGCCCGGAACGCCCGTTCAGTAGTTGATACCCCTCCCAGGGGCGATGAGACCAGCGCGCAGTCGGACATGCTGATCCGCAGCCCGAGGTTGCCATCCCTCCGAGGGGCGATGAGAGCACGGTCCGGATCGGCTCCCACGACTCCGAGGCCCGGTTGCCACCCCTCCCAGGGGCGATGAGAAGGTCTCCGTGATCGGCACCGCCTGCTGGGACCTCGCGTTGCTACCCCTCCGAGGGGCGATGAGACCTACGGCCGGTCCTCCGAGACGACGACGCCGATCATGTTGCTGCCCCTCCGAGGGGCGATGAGGCCCGGTGGGTCTCCGGCATCGCGACCGCAGCGACCCGGTTGCTACCCCTCTGAGGGGCGATGATCCCACGTCGCCGCCGAGGTGTCGGCGGCGGCTGAACCGTGGTTCTGACCCACTTTCAGTGCTGGAGCCACGGAGCGTCACCAGATCCGCGATCATGAACGGTCGTGACTGACGATTCCCTCCACGACCTCTTGCTCCGCCAGGCCGCCGACATCAAGGTCAACACTTTGACCATCCACGCCGACCACGTGACCGTCCACGCCGCCACGACCGGCAACGAGGCGGGCTGTCCGTCGTGCGGGACCGTCTCGACCCGGGTGCACAGTAGCTACGTGCGGCGGGTGGACGACAGTGCGGCGGGCGGGCGGCGGGTGATGGTCGAGTTACGGGTCCGCCGGTTCCGCTGCCGTGAACGAGCTTGCCCCCGGGCCACGTTCGTCGAGCAGGCGGCAGGGCTGACCTTCCGTCACGGGCGGCGAAGCCAGGGCCTGCAGGCCGCGCTCCAGCAGCTCGCTCTGGCCCTGGCCGGCCGGGCTGGCTCCCGTCTGGCGGATGCCTTCGCGGTCCCGGTGAGCCGCTCCACACTCCTGCGGCTGATACGCGCCTTGCCGGATCCGGCACACGCGGTGCCGCGCGTTCTGGGCGTCGACGAGTTCGCCCTGCGCAAGGGCCACGTCTACGCCACGATCCTGGTCGACATCGAGACCCGCCGCGCAGTCGATCTACTGCCCGACCGCACGGTCGCCACCGTCCGGTCCTGGCTGGCCGACCACCCAGGAGTGAAGGTCGTCTGCCGTGACCGGTCGGCCTCCTACGCCGAAGCCGTTCGGCTGGGCGCCCCGGACGCGATCCATGTCGCCGACCGGTTCCATCTGTGGCAGAACCTCGCCGACGCGGTGGAGAAGACCGTGCTCCAGCACCGTGCCCTGCTGCCCGAACCGGCGCCTCCGGCTGAGTCGGCTCCGGCTGTCGCCTTGGCGTCTGTCAGCTCCGAGCCCCGCCGGACCGGCCGGCTGTCCGACCGGGTCCGCGAACAGCACGCCGCCGTCCACGCACTCATGGAGGACGGGTTCAGCCTGCGCGTCATCGCCCGCAGACTGGGCCTGGCTCGTGGCACAGTTCGCCGACTGGCCCGCGCGATGGACCCCGACGAACTGCTCGTCGGCCGCTGGACGGGACGCACCAGCATCCTCGACCCCTACAAGCCCTACATCGACCAGCGCTTCGCTGAGGGCCACACGATCGCCCGGCGCCTGTTCGAGGAGATCCGGCAGCGCGGATTCCCCGGGCAGGAACAGATCGTCCGCGAGTACGTTCGCCGACTTCGAGCAGCGTTCCCGCACCAGGATCCGCCGCGCCGAAAGCCCTCCGTCAGGGACGTGACCAGCTGGATCACCCGCCGCCCCGACCGCCTGCGCGACGAGGACGCTCAGCAGCTCAAGGAGATCCTCGTCCGAGTCCCGGTGCTGGCCACCACCGCCGAGCACGTCAGGGCCTTCGCGGAGCTGATGAACGACCGCCGCGGACGAGAGCTCAAGGACTGGATCACACGCGTCCAGCAGGACCAGGTCCCGGCTCTTCGCAGCTTCGCCAACGGTCTCCTGCAGGACCTCGACGCGGTCGTCGCCGGCCTGACTCTGCCCTACAGCTCCGGCGCGGTCGAGGGCCACAACAACAAGATCAAGATGATCAAGCGCCAGATGTTTGGCCGCGCCGGCTTCGACCTCCTGCGCAAACGCGTCCTCCTCGCGGCATGAGGTTGCCGGTCGTGGCGGCGTGGACGGTCACGTGGTCGGCGTGGATGGTCAAAGTGTTGACCTTGATGTCGGCGGCCTGGCGGAGCAAGAGGTCGTGGAGGGAATCGTCAGTCACGACCGTTCATGATCGCGGATCTGGTGACGCTCCGTGGGTCTGGCACGGAAAGTGATCCAGAACCAGTTTTCACCCAAGACCAGGAAGTTAAGCCGCTGCGACGTTCGTCAAGTCCCTGACGTGGCAACGGAGCCCCGATAGAACTGCGTCGACCAAGATCGCCGTTCTGGGGGCTCTGTTGGGTGTGCAGTCTGCCATGTCGCGCAGGGCTTCCATAGCCGAAGACGCTTTCTCAGCTGGCCACTTGGGCGAGCTGACCCGAATCGTCCCGCCCGAGCTGGTCGACGAGGTCCTCGCGGAGACCAAGCGAGTCCAGCATCGGGTGCGTCTACTTCCTTCCCGCACGGTGGTGTACTTCCTGCTCGCGATGACCCTCTTTCCGGAATCGGGCTACCTCGGCGTGTGGTCCTCGCTGGTCGCCGGGCTCGCCGGAGCAAGCAGCGACCCCTCGGCCACTGCGCTGCGTCACGCGCGGCGCCGGGTGGGCGCCGCCCCGCTGAAGTTGCTGTTCCAGCGCCTTCGAGGATCGGCCTCCAGCGCCACGACGCCCGGAGTGTATTGGCGGTCCCTCCACCTGGCGGCCCTGGACGCCACGACCCTCGCACTACCCGACACGCCCGCCAACTCCGCCCACTTTGGACGGGTCCAGGGCAAGAACGGAGCCGGCGGCTACCCGTTGGCCAGAGTCTCCGCCATCGTCGAATGCGGCACGCGTGCCCTGATCGACAGCGCCATCGCACCGCTCGCCTGCGGCGAGGCCACCCACGCCGTCGGCCTGCTGCGATCCCTGCGACCAGGAATGCTCTTGCTGGCGGACCGCGCCTACGACACCTACGTCCTGCTTCGAGCCACCGCCGATACCGGTGCCCACGCGCTGTTTCGCGCCCGGGGCCAGCGCGTCCTGCCGGTCCTTCACGCACTACCAGACGGCTCCTGGATCTCCTTCATCCCTCAGCCCTCCCACGCCCATCGCCTCAAAGTGTGGCTTCGGCGCGGCGGTGTTCCCGCGCAGATGCACGGACTGGGCGTGAGGGTCATCGAAGCGACCATCACAACCACCGACCGGGAAGGCGCCTCCCAGCACAGTACTCTGCGACTGATCACCACGCTGCTGGACCACACGCGCTTCCCGGCCGCCGAGGTCACCGCCCTCTACCATGAGCGGTGGGAAGCGGAGACCGCGTTCTTCGGTCTGAAGGTCACCCTTCGCGGAGCTGACAGAGTACTTCGCTCAGGCGCTCCGCATGGCGTTGACCAGGAGATATATGCCTACCTGATCACCTATCAGGCTGCCCGGATCGTGATGTGCCAGGCTGCGGACCACGCCGATCTCGACCCGGACCGCCTCTCGTTCACTGTTGCCGTTCGCGCGATCCGCGAGTCCGTCATCATCGCCAACTGCAGCCCACCGTCGCCCCGGCCGGTCCCGGAGGAACCAAGCCGACTGGCCACCACACTCCTCAAGCCGCGGAACCTGCATGCGAGTAGACGCCGACAACGAACCAGCGATCGCGCGGTGAAGCGACCACTGTCGCCCTACGCCTACAAGAGCCTCACGGCCAACCGCCGAAAACGGCATACCACCACGACCCTGACCATCACCCCGGCCCCGGACAGCGTGTTGACGAACGTCGCAGCGGCTTAACTTCCTGGTCTTGAGTTTTCACCCGTCGCCGAGACGAGGAGCAGCGCGAGCTGTGGCTGTTGCTACCCCTCCGAGGGGCGAGGAGCCGGGTGAGGTGACGCTCTTCGTCGCGCACTCGTTCCGATTGCCACCCCTCTGAGGGGCAATGAGACCTGCCGCAGGATCAACGCCTGGCTGATCGCGAAGATCTTGTTTCCCCTCCGAGGGGCGATGAGACTACGTGGACCCGGAGGCGGACGAGGCGCCATGGTAGTTGCTACCCCTCGAGGGGTGATAAGCCACAGGGTGTGCCAACGCCCGGCATGAGATGGCTGATCACGTTGCTACTCCTCCGACGGGTGATGAGCCTTCAACAAGCGGATACGTAGTTGGCGGTCTGAGCCTGTTGCTACCCCTCCGAGGGGCGATGAGGCGAATCCGGCCCACTGGTCGCCGGTGGACTACGCGACGTTGCTACCCCTCCCAGGTGCGATGAGACGAAGATCTACGTCAACCCGATCGTCGCCCTCATCTGGTTGCTATCCCTCCGAGGGGCGATGAGACGGCCTGGCTCTCGGTGCTCACCATGACCGGATTCCCGTTGCTACCCCTCCGAGGGGCGATGGAATGTGGATCTACCTGCTGCTGGAGGTCTACACCCACCGGTTGTTACCCCTCCCAGGGTGATGAGACCGCGCGCTTCCCATTCTCGTGGGAGGCGTTCATGAACTTGCTACCCCTCCCAGGGGTGATGAGACCCGATGGTAACGCCGCAGGTCGGTATCCGTGTTGGGCTGGTGGTTGCGCCAGGTTCTGCAGTAGGGGCCTGGTGATGTTGTCGATCACGGAGTTGGGGGCTGCGGTGCGCAGTTCGGCTTCGACCTGGGTGGTCGCGGCCAAGGGTACGGCGGCGAGTGCCGCCGGGGCCCCGGGGTGACTGTGCGCAATCTTGTGACGGCTGTCAGTGGCGCCGTTTAGGGTCCTGGAATGTGCGGCTGGTGCTTCGTCAGCCCACTGGGTTGTCATGCCATTTGAGCGTTGGGATGCGGGATGAGGGTGCGGCTTGCCGTGGTGACGGCGGCGGCGGAGGTGCCGTGGGGCAGCGTGCTTGCCCCTGGTCGCGGGTTGGTCTACGACGTACTGGGGCGGGTGGCTCCCGAGCTTGGGCGCCGGTTGCACGAGAACGGTGAGGGGCCCCACGGGATGGCGCCGTTCGGGCATGGAGCGCCGGTGTTCTCGTCCGCTCGTCGGCGGCCGGGGCGGTACGCGGCGGGCGGTCGGGGGGAGGTCGAGTTCGGCAGCCCGGTGCCGGCCATCGTGGAGGCGCTAGCGGCCGGGTTCGCGGAGCGCGAGCTGTTGGACTGGGGCGGAGTCGCCCTGCGCCTGACGGGCGTTGATGTAGTGGAGCCGCCGGAGTTCGCGGACGGTCGGGCGGTGCTGCGGACCGCCACTCCGGTGGTGATGAAGGGCTCCGGATGCAGTCCGGAAGGGGTGCGTGGGCCTCGCCAGGCATGGGTGCTGCCGGCGGAGCTGGAGTGGGCGGGCTACTTCCAGGGCAACCTGCGGCGCAAGGCCGAGACCCTGGGTCTGGACGCCAAGGTCAGCCTGGAGTCGGTGTCCTGGGTGGGGCCGAAGAGGTCGTTCGCGGTGGGGCAGGGCGCCAAGCCGGGGGCCGCCGTCGAGGTGGAGCTGTCGGGAGCGCCGGAGACGCTACGGGCTCTGTGGAGCTGGGGCCTGGGGCAGGCAAACTCGGCCGGGTTCGGCTGGGTGACGGCATGACCGCGCCCGCTTGCGGTGACCTCGGCCAGGGCCGACTGGTGCTGACCGCACATCCCTTGCAGCGGGTGGGGGCGTTCGCGCTCGCGGCCCTGGCTGGCGACGGCTCTCCGGAGGAGACCACCGAGGCCGATTTCGAGGTGGCGCTGTCGCAGATGGCTCGGGACGCGCTGCGTGCAGCGCTCGGACGCGACAGTAAAGCTCTGGATGGTTTCTGGTTGAAGGTCAGCTACTCCTTCTTCCCCAACACCGCGATGAACCACCCCAGCAACAGCAAGCGCACCGATGCCGAGATCGCGCAGCGGGTGGAGCAGTGGCGGACTCTGCCCCCGCCGTCCGGCTGGCCGCCCACGGTCTGCGCACTGTGCTCACGGCAGGCCGTCGGGTACTACGGGAAGAGCGACGTGCCGCTCGCCGAGAGCCCCTCGTACCGCAACACCACCCCGCGAGGCCACGACGGGATGGCCTTGTGCTGGCCGTGCCTGAACAGCTTCTACGCGCTGCCCTACGGGGTGCGCCTCACGGGCGGGCCGTCCATCGCCCTGCACAGCTGGGACGACAACTTCCTTCAGCACGCCGTGGCCGAGCAGGTCGACCACAACCGAATGCTCGCCGCCACCGGCGACGCCAGCAGGCGGCAGACCGGAGCGCAGGAGGTCGTCGCGCTGACCGCGCTGCGCACCCACCGCCAGCCGATGGGCGCCGCCGTCGAGCTGCTGGTATTCAACAACAACAACCGCGGCCAGGAGCTGGAGATCCACTCTCTGGAGCAGCCGCTGGCCGAGTGGCTGCGCCGCACCCAGCGGCTGGCTGACAGGCGTGCGGGTTTCGCGGAGCTGGTGCGCGCCCACGCCAGTTCGTCGACTCCCGGGCTCGTGACCTTGGCCCGCAACGTCTTCCGCGCGCCCAGCCGGATCGTGTCCGCCGGCCACGGCCGGCTGCTCGGCGGCCTGACCCGAACCGGGCGGGACCGGTCCCGGGCCGAATCTCTGGCTGTGCTGCTCAACTCCTTCGCTACCGAGGTAATGCTGATGACCGAGAAAGACCTGGCCGAGATCGCCAGGACCGCACGCAACGTGGCCGTGCTGCTGAACACCGCCACCACCGGCGGCCAGCTGCGGAGCTTCCGCACCCTGCTGCGCGACCCGTCGAAGCTGCGCGCGTGGCTGACCTCCCAAGGCGTGCAGTGGACCGTCAAGCCGCCCACGGAAGCAGCGGGGCCGTTGGTGACCGAGCGGGGCTTCGAGCTGCTGTTCAGCCCGGTCTCGCAGAACCCGGCCTGGTTTCACCGGGACATGCTCCTGGTCGGTGTGCTGCAGGAACTGAACTCGCTCGGCTGGAAGCCCGAGCAGCCGGAGGAGGAGGGCGAGGAGGATCTCGATCCCCGCGACCTCGAAGCGATGACGTTCGACACGGAGGATGAGCAGCAGTGACGTACCTGGTTGGCAAGATCGTTCTGGATGTGGTGGCGGGAGCCCCGAACAACGGACTGGCGGAGGACAACAACGGCAAGGTCAAGCAGTTGCGGGTGGGCCGCGACGCCTACCCGTACGTGTCGGCGCAGGCGTTCCGCCGCTGGCTGCGCGACAGCCTGCCCGTGCAGGAGTCCCGTTCGCCGGTGACCCGCAGCGGTTCCGGCGCGAAGCAGCAGGCGTACACCGCGGGCCGCCCCGATCTGCACCTGGACGACGACCTGTTCGGGTACATGGTGGCGGTGAAGAAGGAGAGCTACGGTCGCGAGACGGTGCTGGCGACCGGCACGTTCGTCTCCGTCGTCCCCCAGCGCCCGACCAGCGACTTCGGCACCATGAGCCGGGACTTCCCCGCCGGCGAGCACCCGGTGATCCACTCCCACGAGCTCTACAGCGCCGTCCTGGCCGGGGACGTGCTCCTGGACCTCCCCCGTGTCGGTGTCTTCGAGACGGACGGCACCGGCCTGCGCACCGCGCTGAGCCCGGCCTCCGCCGATGAGGCCGTCAAGGCGGGTGCCGAGAAGACGACGCTGCGCGGCACCGGCGCGGTCAAGCTGCCGCTGGCGGAGCGCCGGCGGCGGGTGGACACCGTGCTGCGCACGCTCGCCGCGGTGCGCGGCGGCGCGAAGCAGGCCCTCCACTACGGTGACCGCGCCCCGGCGCTGGTACTGCTCGCCTCGGTCAAGGGCGGGGTGAACCCGTTCACCCGGATCGTCGGCGCCGACGACGGCCGGCCTGTCTTCCAGGCCGATGTGCTGCGCGAGGAGATCGCGGCGTGGAGCGACGAGCTGGACGGCCCGGTGCTGGTCGGCTGGTCGCCCGGGTTCCTCGGTGACCAGCGCGAGCGGGCGGTCAAGGACCTCTCCGATCTCGTCGACAGCGGCGCGGTGGTCTTCGGGCACCCCCGGGTGATCCTGAACGGCCTGGCCGACCGGATTGGTGCGGGCGAGCACGACGCCTGGTTCGAGGACCCCGCGGCATGACGGCTGCCTCGGTCACGGCGCTACGGGTGACGCTGATCGCGCCGGTGGTCTCCTTCCGCAACCACCTGTACGCCGGTGTGCAGGTCACCCATCCCTGCCCGCCCCCGTCCACCGTCGCGGGCATGCTCGCGGCGGCGGCCGGCGGCTGGGACACGGTCGACATCGGCCTGCGGTTCGCCATGGCCTTCCACGCCGCCGGCAGCGGCATCGACCTGGAGACCTACCACCCGCTGGACGCGACGGGGAAGGCCACGACCCCGGTGCCGCGCACCCGCGAGTTCCTCGCCGACGCCACCGTGCACGTCTGGCTGCTGGACGACACCGAGACGTGGCGCAGCCGGCTCCGGCGACCCGTGTGGCCGCTGCGGCTCGGCCGAAGCCAAGACCTCGTCGGTATCCGCCTCGACCACACCGTCCTCACCTTGGTCGAGGGCGAGCAGCGCGGGGCCGTCGTCCCAGCCTTCCCGAAGGCCCAGGGCACGCTGCTGCGGCTGCCGACGTCAGTGGCCCCGGGGCGGGAGCGGACCGTCTGGGGCGACTACCGGCACGACGCCACCGCCCGCAGCAGCACCCTGGTGCCCGGAAGCTGGTCGGACGCCGACGGCCAGGCCGTCCTGCTGCTGCCGCCGGTCCACCCCGGCGCCCACTTCACCACCATCGTCAGCCCGGCCTGACCCAGCAACAGAAAGGAGACAACCTTGGGCACGAGCGCCGATCCCCTGCGGACGCTGCTGGCCAAGAGCGCCCGCGGGGCCGTGCCACCCGAAGAGCTGACGGTGCACTTGGCGGCCACCTTGGCGGCCGGGATCGAGCTCGCCCGGCGGATCGGCCGGATCGAGGCCGCCGAGCGGGTGCTGGACGGCCGGTTCTGGCCGGCCGCCCAGCTGAGCGGGCTCTACCACGACGGAGGCAAACTCCCCGACGGCTGCCAGCAGATGCTCCTCGGCCGGGTGCGCTCCTGGGGCGAACGCCACGAGATTGTCTCCCTGGGCTTCCTGCCGGCCCTGGTCCCGGACGAGCAGCTGCTCGGGTGGGTGGCGGCAGGTGTCGCCACCCACCACCGCGCCCTGACCGGCAGCAACGGCCGCGATCTGCGCTTCCTCTACGACGGCCTGACAGCGGACGAACTCGCGAAGCGGATCGGCCCGATCGACGAGAACGCGGTGACGGCGCTGCTCGGCTGGCTGCACACCACCGCGGCCACCGCCCTGCTCCCCACCACCGACAAGACCGGCACGCTGAGCAGCACCGGCCTCACCGACATGGCGCACGGCATCCTCACCGAGTTGCTGAACCGCTGGGACAGGCGGGTGGCCGCCGATGTCGGCCTGGCCGCCGTCCTGCTCCAAGGAGCGGTGACGGTCGCCGACCACCTCTCCTCCGCCCACGGCTGTCTCCACACCTCCCAGCCCTTCGACCACCGCTTCCGGCCCGCCCTCGAAGAGCAGATGTCCACCAAGGGCCGGGTGCTGCGCGAGCACCAGCTCCGCGCGGCCGAGACCAGCGGTCACCTGCTCCTGCGCGCGCCCACCGGGAGCGGCAAGACCGAGGCCGTGCTGCTGTGGGCGGCCCGCCAGGTCACCGAGCTCGCCCAGCACACGGGCGGGGTGCCCAGGGTCTTCTTCACCCTGCCCTACCTCGCCTCCATCAACGCGATGGCCGACCGCTTCGCCGACCTGATCGGCGACCCGGAGCTCGTCGGCGTCGCCCACTCCCGCGCCGCCTCCTACCACCTGGCCGCCGCCATCCGCTCCACCGACAACCCCGACGAGGACGAACAGGCCGGGCCCTGCCAGCAGAGCGAGGTATCGAAGGCCCTGTCACGGGCAGCGTTCACCCGCCTGTTCCGCGAGAGCGTCCGGGTGGGCACCCCGTACCAGCTGTTCCGCGCGGCCTTGGCAGGCCCGGCCCACGCCGGCCTGCTCGTGGATGCCGCGAACTCGGTGTTCATCCTGGACGAGCTGCACGCCTACGACTCCCGCCGCCTCGGCTACATCCTCGCCACGGCCCGGCTGTGGGAGCGCCTGGGCGGACGGATCGCCGTCGTCTCCGCCACCCTGTCCGACGTCCTCGCTGACCTCTTCAAGGACACGCTGGCCCAGACGCCAACCCTCGTGGACACCCCCGATCTCGGCCTGCCGGCCCGCCACCGCCTGCAGGTCCGCCAACACCACCTCACCGACCCGGCCACCACCAACGAGATCCGCGCCCGGCTCGAAGAGGGCCAGAGCGTGCTGGTCGTCGCCAACAACGTCGCCCACGCCCTGGCCCTCTTCGCCGAACTCGCCCCACACTGCCGGGCCCTCCACGGCGACGACAGTGCCTTCCTCCTGCACTCCCGCTTCACCCGCCAGGACCGCAACCGCATCGAACAGAACATCCGCGCCCGGTTCGCCAGCGCAGCAGCCGACCGCCTCCCCGGGCTGCTGGTCGCCACCCAGGTCGTCGAGGTCAGCCTCGACCTCGACCTCGATGTCCTCTTCACCGCCGCCGCACCCCTGGAAGCCCTTCTCCAGCGCTTCGGCCGCGTCAACCGCCTCGGCGCCCGCGAACCGGCCGACGTCATCGTCCACGCACCGGCCTGGACCCGCCGACGCAACCAGCCAGGTGAGTTCGCCGACGGCATCTATCCTCGCGAACCGGTCGAGACCGGCTGGCAGCGCCTGCTCGAACACCAGCACCGCATCATCAGCGAGGCCGACGCGACCGGCTGGCTCAACACCATCTACGCCACCGACTGGGGCAAGCGCTGGCACGGCGAAGTCGCCACTCACCGGGACGCCTTCGAGAGCGCCTTCCTCACCTTCCGCCGTCCCTGCGCCGACCGCACCGACCTCGCCCAGACCTTCGACGAACTCTTCGACGGCACCGAAGCCATCCTCGAACAGCACCGCGCCGCCTACACCCAAGCCCTCACCCAGGGCACTGCCGCCGAAGGACGCCTCGTCGCCGACCAGTACCTCATCCCCATGCCCGCCTGGGCCGCCCCACTCAGCCGCTACGAGAAAGCCCTCAACGTCCGCATCCTTGACGCCGACTATGACCCCGACCTCGGCCTCCTCGCCATCCGCGGCCCCCACCGACACGCCTACCAGACCAGCCAGGTCGTGTGACGGCCGCCGGCGCATCAACAACGCACGGTAGGTACGCTCATCGCCCCGTTCAGGGGTAGCAACCCCTTGAAGCCGAGCACCAGGGCGAAGGCTCAGCGGGTCTCATCGCGCCCGGCGGAGTAGCAACTAGCGCAGACCAGCGGTAGCAGTACCACCGTGCCTGTTCTCATCGCCCCTGAAAGGGGTATCAACTACCACTCCCAAGAGTCGAAGCCGAAGGTTCTGCCGCCCTGATCTGCCTTTGAAGGGGCGGCAACTCCAAGGAGCACAGGTCCAGGGCGGCGATGCCAATCCCCTTGCTACTGGACTGGGTTGAGTGATGTCGGAGCCGTTGGCCTGACAGCGCTGTCACTCGCTGGACTTCGTACTGCGCCAGCTCGCCGCCACCGCGCGCACCAAGAGGCAAACCGCGCGGGCCCGGCCGGTGACAGGGCCGCGCGCTGCGCGGTGGCGCAATGGCCGAGAGCCCACCGGATAGGGCCCGTGGCGCCCCTGGCGCTTTGATCAATCCGCACGGATCACCCAAGCGCGGCTTGTACCACATGATCGGCGCGATGCGTCGGGCTGCATGGCACGGAGTCTTGGGGTCCGCCCGCCGACGAACGCGACCGACGCTTCGTCGGCGGGCGCACCACCGAGCCACCGACGCCAGCAGGAGCAGCGCATGTCCGTCTTCCCGTTCACGGAGCCCGGCGACCGCGCCGAGCGCGCCCTGCGGCGGGCACCGCAGAACGACCGGGACTGGCTGCTGCGCTGCTACGTGCTGCGCGGCACCGACGCCCTTGCGGGTTCGGTGATCACCTACGCCGTGCCGCTGCTGGTCCTGACCCTCACCCACTCGGTGATGTGGACCGGGGCCGCGTTCCTGCTGGAGTGGCTGCCCCGGCTCGCCGCGATCGTGCTCGGCGGCCCGCTGGTGGACCGGCACAGCCCGCAGACCGCAGTCCTGGCGACCAGCCTGGCGCGCGGCGGGGCCGCCCTGCTGACCCTGGCGGGGATGAGCCTGGGGCTCGGCGTGCCGATCGTGCTCTGCTTCGGCGTCGTCGCCGGGATGCTCGCCGAAGGCAGCTTCCTGGCCGTCGAGTCGCTCGGGTCGGAGGCGAGCCGACGAGCGGGCGCCCAGGCGCACCGGGTGCAGTCGCGGTTCACCGCGATCGACCAGAGTGCCGCGCTGCTGGGCCCGCTGATCGGCGGCGCCCTGCTGCTCGCCGGTCCGGCCCTCCTGCTGGCCACCGTGGCGATCCTGTCCGCGGTCACCATCACCATGGCGCTGGTCATGCACACTCCGCGCGTGCGCCTGCGTCTGGTCGCCGAGCACCCCCGCGAGCGCGCCCGCGAGGCCCTGGCCGGCGGCCTGCATGGAGTGCTTGGCACCCCCGCCCTCGCCTGGCTGGTGGCCACGCTCGCCGCCGCGAACCTGCTGTCCGGCCTCCTCCAGGTCTCCACTCCGATCACCGTCACCCGGGACCTCCACCACAGCACCGCCGCCACCGGCCTGGTGTGGAGCGTCGCGGCCGTGGCCTCCCTGCTGGCCGTCCTCGCCGCCAAGCCGGCCATCGATCGCCACGGCCTGTTCCCCGTGATCCTCACCTCCTCCGTCGTCACCTGCGCAGCCGCCGCCGGAGCCGCCCTGTCCCCCAACCTGGTCACCTACACCGCCGCGGTCGCCACCCTGATGGCCGCCGAGGGCGCCGCGACGGTCGCCCTGCGCACCGCCCGTGCCCGCCTGATACCCGCCCGGCGCTTCGGCGCGACGCTGTCGGTCTGCGTCCTGCTCGTCCTGGCCCCCCTGCCGCTGGCCGGCCTGCTGGTCGCCGTCGTCCCCGCCGACGGCGTCCGGGCCCTGCTGTTCGCCGGAGCTGTCGCCGTCACGGGCGCCACCGCCTTCTGCCTGACCGGCCTCCACCGGCACCGGCACACCTACGAGCAGCCGGCCGCCGAGCCCGCCGACCAGGACCAGCCCGCCATCCAGGCCGAGGCCGCCTGAGCCTCCCCCAACCCCTTGGAGACCGCCACCGCATGACCCTGCCCCACTTCGCCGTACCCCAGGCCAACGCCCGCTGGTACGACAAACCCGACGACGCCCCGGCCGACACCCGGCGGGCACCGCACCCCTCCCGCACCCGGGCCTGGGCGAGCGCCTGGTCGACGCTGACCACCGAACGGATCCTGGACCACCACCACCTCCACCTCACCGACCCCGCCACCGGGGCCGCCGAGACCATCTCCTTCTTCCTCACCGACGCCGACGGCTCCCCGTACTGGACGAGCCAGGAGACCGACGCCGGCGTCCCGCCGGTGTGGCCCGGCCGAGTTCTGTACGCCGGGAGCCCGCACGCCGAGTACGGCGGCGCCGGCACCGCGACCCCCACGCTGGCCTCCGCCACCACCCGGGCCGGCCTCGACCTCGCCACCCGGCTCGGCGCCGACGCCCTTGTCCACCCCGGACTCGACCAGGCCCAGGCCGACCGACTGACCACCGCCGCCTGCGCCGCAGACGCGGGAAGGGTCCTGAACCTGGCCACCGACGTCGCCTGGACCCGCACGCTCGGACCGACCCTCGACCAGTGGTGGCAGGGCATGCCCTCGCGCCAACGCCGGGACATCCGCCGCCGCTGGCGCCGCGGCACCGAGGCCGGCCTCGTCCTCGAGCCGCTCACCCACGCCCGCGACATCCTCGACGCCGCGCCCGCCTTCGCACCGCTGGCCGCCGGCACCGCCGACCGCCACGGAACCCGGCTGTACGGAATCGACATGTTCGTGCAGCTGGTCACCGTCCCCGGCACCGTCCTGCTCACCGCCCGCCACGACGGCCACCTCGTCGGCGGGATCTACGGCTGGCTGTACGACGGCTGCCTCTATCTCTGGGCCTCCGGCCTCGACTACGAGCACCCCCAAGCGCCGCTCGTCTACACCTGGCTGATGTGTGAGTCCGCCCGCTGGGCACTCGACCAGGGCGCGACCCTCATCGACGCCGGCCGCGCCAACCACCTGGCGAAGGCGCGCCTGGGTTACCGGCCGCGCATCCTGCGCACCGTCGTCCACCTGACCGGCCACCAGCCCGCCACCGAGCACGCGCTGCGACGGCTGTCGAAACTCCTCGGTGACCAGGCCGCCCCGCACCTGTCGGCGGGGGCCCGCTGGTGAACCCCACCGTGCCCGCCGCACCGCCCCGTACCGGAAGGACCAGCATGACCACCGTCAACGCCCCGACGAACGACACTCGTGACGAGGGGGTGCTCCTGGTCCTGAGCTCGGGAGACCGGGACTATCGCTCCTACTGTCTCGCCTCCGCCGCCGGGCGCAGCCCGCTGGTCCTGGTTAACGCCACCGAGCCGACCTGGCAGCTGGATCACGTCCGTGACCACGAGGTGGCCCACCTCAACGATCTGGAGCAGCTGCGGTGGGCGGTCGCCCGCCTCGCCGAGCGTCACGACATCAAGGGCGTGGTGACGTGGGACGAGTACGCGCTGGTGCCGGCCGCGCACGTCGCCGCCGACCTCGGCGTACCCGGGCAGTCCTCGGCCACCGCCGCGGCCTGCCGAAACAAGGCCGCCTCGCGGGCGGTGTGGGCCTCGGAAGGCGTGCCGTCCGCCCAGTCGATCCGGGTCACCTCCCTGGTGACCGCCGCCCGCGCGGCCCGCCGCATCGGCTACCCCGTGGTCCTCAAGCCCGCCGCCCACGCGGGCAGCATCGGCGTGATCAAGGTGGAGAAGCCCGACGACCTGTCGGGCGCGTTCGCCTACGCCGGCGGCCGGGCCGAGGACCAGGGCGAGGAGGGCAGCGGCGTCCTGGTCGAGGAGTACCTGGACGGCCCCGAGATCTCGGTCGAGTGCGTCACCCGCCGCGGCATCACCACCGCCGTCGCCGTCACCCGCAAGGAACTCGGACCGGAACCCCACTTCGAGGAGGTCGGCCACGTCGTGGCCGCCGGCGACCCGCTGCTCGCCCAGGTCGGCCCGGTCGCCGAGGCCGCCCTGGACGCCCTCGGCATGAACAGCGGCATCTCCCACGTCGAGATGCGCCTGACCGCCGACGGCCCGCGGCTGATCGAGGTCAACGGGCGCATCGGCGGTGACTTGATCGGACACCTGGTCCGTCTCGCCACCGGCATCGACCTCGCCGCCGCGGCGGCCGACATCGCCCTCGGACGCGAACCCGACCTCACCCCCACCCGCTCCGGTGCCGCCGGCGTCCGCTTCCTCTACCCGGCCGCCTCCGGAACCGTCCGCACCGCCCGGCCCCGACCCGAACTGGGCAGCCCCGCCTGGCTGGAGCGCCTCGTGTGGGAGCGTCACCCGGGCGAGCAGGTCCTCCTGCCTCCGGCCGGCGACCTCGGCACCGCGCGCCTGGGGCACATGGTGGTCACCGGCGCCGACGCCGCCCAGGTCCACGAGCACCTCGCCCACGCCGAGGGCCTGCTCGACATCGCGGTCGACCCCTCCCCGGCCGAGGACTGACCCACCGAACCGACGGCGGGCCCGGCGCACTGCTCGCGCCGGGCCCGCCCCGCGACCGTAGCCGCTCGCCCGCACCGACGACACCCCCAGGCCCGAGCCGACCACCGAGAACAGGACCGTGGACCTCCCCTCCTACGCCACCGCCCTCGCCGCCCGCCTGCCCGGCACCTGGACAGCCGAGCACCACCTGGACCTCGATGCGGACATGGCCGACATCGTCTCGATGCTCGCCCTCGGCCCCATCCGGTACGCCGACTTCCGCAACGCCTCCGTCCTCACCGACCCCGCCCGGCCGATCGGTCTCCTCGTCACCGAGGATCAGCACACCACCGGGCTCGGCTACACGATCCGCTCGATCGCCCTGACCGGCGGACACGCCTACACCCAGCAGGCCGTCGCCGACGACCAGCTCCAACTCGCAGTCCCCGCAGACCCGGAGCCCGCAGCGGCCGACATCGAGCGCACCCTGCTCTCATGCCACGACCGGCTCATGGCCCGGCACCGGCTGGCCGTCCTCGAAGAAGCCCTCCAAGGAGCCCAACTGGCCCTCGACCACTGGGACTCGATCTCCGACGGCCTCTGCGACGAAGACGGCTGGCCGCTGGACGAGCAGCTCTACGGCGACGGCAAAGTCCGCCGCGGCGCCGACGCACTCGCCCACCTCCAGCGGGTCCTGCCCCACGCCGACGCGCTCCTCCAAGACGGCCACGCCGCCCACCAGCTCCTGCCGCTCGGGCAGGAAGCCGACCGGGCCGGCTACTACCTGCGCACCCTGGCCGTCACGTTCGTGGGAGCCAACCGGATCCTCGGCGAGTGGAACGCCATCCTGCGGCGCCACACCCGGGCGGACGGGACACCGATCGAGTCCGGCCACACCGCCGCGGTGGAGGAGCGCAACGCGGAGATGTGGTCGAACATCGACACCTGGCTCAGCACCGGCCCGGCCCTCGCCGCCCTGCTTCACGGTGCTGCCGCCTCAGCCGAGCCGCCCGCCCGCGCCGCCGCCGCAGAGGCACGCTCACCTCGACTCCACAGGGCAGCCTCCGCCCTCGTCGTCCAGGTCCTGCGCGCCGAACAGGCCACCACCCGACCTGCCCCGAGCAGGTGAAGTCCCTGTCCTGACAGAGAAATCCGGCAGGCCGACCTGGCCACGGGACGACGGACTCCAGCCTCGCCTCACCAAGCGCCCCGGACGTGTGCGGCTGTGGTGGTTGGTCGCGGCAAGCACGAACCTGCTACACCTCGCCGCCCTCCTCCCAACGGCACTCAGTGCAGCGCACCCCGGCGTACTGATCTCCGCGGTCGTAGTCGGTCGCACCCCACTGTTCGAGCTTGGCTGGCGGAGCGCCGCAGTTGGGGCAGATCACGTAGACGCCGGCTCCGTGAAAGGACACGGCCTCGATGGTCGCCTCGTCCAGGAGCTGTTGGACGCCCTGAAGGAATCCGGTGGTATCGACGCCCAAGATCTTGTTGACGGCGGTCTGGTCGTCGTCTTCGGTCACGGAGACCCAGTACAGGGGGCGGAGGAGCGCAGGGAGTGGCGTGTCGTCCAGGCGGACCGGGATAATCCTGAGTCCGTCTTCCAGTCGCCGGATGATCGCAGTCTCCAACTCGGACTTGACCCACTCCGACGTGCTGGCGTGTTCGGACCAGCAGACCAGCACAGTGTCGACAGTGTCCAAGGCGACCCCGACTTTGCCAGGAATGGAGTCGCCGGGGCTCAGTTCCCACTCATCGAGCCAGATGTCCACGCCGCCCAACCGCAGCTTCGTGGCGAAGGAGCGAACGGCAGGCTTGTCCTTATGGTTATGGGAAACGAACGCGCGCACTGCTGCTCCTTGTCATCCCAAAGACCTAGCACCAGGTTATCGTCAAGATGACGTTATCGCATCCATGGGGTGAACCTGCCCACCACAGGCATAGTCACAGCTGGATAACGAAGTGTCGGTTTCGGGAATAAATCTGGCATGTGCCCGGTTGACCCCGGCATCGCTAACGAAAGGGCTGTACTTGTCGGATTCGCCGAGACCTCACGACGGCCACAACGACCCGCTCGAGCCGGCTGACCTCCCGCCGCTCGATCACATTGAGCTCTCGATCCCCGACTTCCCCACGCTCTCGCCGGACAAGCCCGTGATCCGCGCGGTCCCGCACCACGACGAGCTGAACCCCCGCGGCAGCGTGATCACCTGCGAGGAGTGCAAGGCGGTCCGCGACTGGCTGCTCCTCAACGTCCGCGCGCACGTCTTCGTCCGCTGCCGCTGCGGCCACGAGTGGCTGGAGGGTGATCTGACGGTCGAGTACTTCGAGCAGCACTTCTCGGCGCCCGAGACCGCCTGGGACGACTTCGAGACGGCCATGGCCTCGACGGGCTACGACGGTGCCTGGGCCGGCATGTACCTCAACTGAGCAGCCACACCGCAGCCGACGGCGGCGGGTGGCCGGCACGTGGCCAGGCTTCGGTGGACTCCGTGAAACGACGACGGG
>NZ_JAIY01000005.1:167183-190550 GCF_000710405.2 Kitasatospora sp. MBT66
CCCGTCGTCGTTGCCCCGAAGGGCTCTCACCTAGCGGTCGAGCAGGCGGAAGCCGCCGTGCTCGTCCTGGAGCACCTGGCCGGAGTTCAGCAGCCGGGTGAGGCTGAGCCGTACGACGGCGACTCGCAGCCCGAGGCCGGCCGCAAGCTCGTCGGCGGGTGCCGGGCCGGAGGCGAGGCCGGTGAGCACCGAGCGGTCGGCGTCAGCGTCGAGCAGTCTGCTCACACGGTAGAGGGCGAGGGCGGATACGCCGCACGCGGTCAGTTCGACGGCGGCCCAGGCGCCGTCGTGCCGCAGGCCCGCTGTGACGGCGATGGCACCGGAGACGGCGGTGAGCGTGATGAACGCGACCGCCGCGTGGCGTAGGCCGCGGCGGGAGATGTTCGGGCTGGTGGTCACGGAGCCTCCTGGGGAAGTGGAGCGTAGCGGGATTGGGAGAAGAAGGAACAGTCGGTGCGGGGCGGGCGGATCCGGCAGGCCCGGCACGGCCGGTCCGGTGCACCGGGGACGACGTGGTGGTGGCAGACGGTCCGGCCTCCGCCGTCGGCGCGCACCAGGTGGGCGACGACGAGTTCGGCGAGCTGATCGGCGGTGCTCCACCCGCAGCGGCCCTCGCCGGGGTGGTGCCGCGCGGGGGTTCCGTCGATGCTGCCGACGGCCAGCAGGTAGCGGTCTGACGGGGCGAGGTAGGCGAGCACGTGGTAGCGGGTCCGCTCGCCCGCGCTGCTGGTGGGGCCGTAGGCGGTGCCGAACGCGCGGGCGATGCCGACGCGGTCGCCGCGCAGATCGAGGGTCTCGGGTTCCAACGGGCCTCCGTGGTCGCGGTGCTCGACGCGAGGTGCGCGTCGATGACTGGGCCGCCGGGCCGGGCCACGGCGGCATGCGAGGGAGGTGTCGCTCAGCGGTGCGGGCGGCGCTGCCGGGGAATACGCCCGGACGTCTCGGCCACGGCCGGGACACGTACGAGCAGGACCCGCGCGACGATCAGCTGGAGAGCGATCAGGAGCAGGCCGATGCGGGTGGCGGCCTGCTCGTCGACCAGCAGGGCGTGGAAGGTAAGGCCCACGGCGGCGGCGCTGATCAGGTATTCGGCGAAGGTCAGGCGGCTCTACCTTCTGAGCCGGGTTGATCGAGCCATTCGTAAGGTTGGGTCGCCCAGGGGTGCTGGGTGTGGCTATCAGGCGGCTGCCGTTTCGTGGCTTGCGTCGCTTTGCCGCCCGGTGCCCCACGACGACTCGGCCGCCGATTAGGAAGTGCGAGCAAGTCGCTGAGTAGAGCAATGCCGGCGAGGTCGTCCGTGGTACGAACAGCACGAACACGCACGTCAGGAGCATGATGAGCCGGATATGGGCGGGGATCGACAGCGGCAAGGGCCACCACCACGGCCTGGCCCTGGACACCGAGGGCAAGACCCTGCTGTCGCGGCGGGTCGCCAACGACGAGCCCGAGCTGCTGCAGCTGATCGGCGATGTTCTCGCCCTGGCCGGCGGCGATCGGGTGACCTGGGCGATCGACATGACCGGTGGGGAGCCGGCCCTGCTGCTGAGCCTGCTCGTCGCGCAAGGCCAGGAGGTCCTGTACATCCCCGGCCGGCTGGTGAACCGGGCATCCGACGGCTACCGCGGCGAGGGGAAGACCGACGCCCGCGACGCCTACGTGATCGCCGACCAGGCCCGGATGCGGCGCGACCTGCAGCCCGTCCGTCCCGGTGACGAGGCTGCGATCGAGCTCAGGCTGCTGACCGGCCGACGGGCCGACCTGGTCGAGGACCGAACCCGGGCTGTCAACCGCCTGCGCGGCACTCTGCTGAGCATGTTCCCGGCCCTGGAGAGGGCCCTGGACGTGACCAACACCGGTCCGCTCAAGCTGCTGACCGGGTACCAGACCCCGGCCGCGATCCGCCGCACCGGCGTCGCACGGCTGACGAAGTGGCTGGCCAACCGCAAGGTCCGCAACGCCAGAGCCCTCGCCGAGGCGGCCGTCGAGGCCGCCGAGCGCCAGTACACCTCCGTCCCCGGGGAGAAGACCATCGCCAGGCTGGTCCACACCCTGGCCGAGGGGGTGATGGCCCTCAACGAGCAGATCGCCGAGATGGACAAGCTCATCGAGGGCCGGTTTCGAGAGCACGAACTCGCCGGCATAGTCGAGAGCGTCCCCGGTATCGGCATCGTGCTCGGCGCCGAGTTCCTGGCCGGCGTGGGCGGCGGTCTGGACGGCTTCGCCTCCCCGGACGCCCTGGCGGCGTTCGCCGGCGTCGCACCGGCGCCCCGCGACTCCGGCAAGGTCAGCGGGAACCTGCACCGGCCAACCGTCTACCACCGCAGACTCCAACGCGTCTTCTACACCTCCGCGTTGGTCAGCATCCGGTGCGACCCGAACTCGCGGAAGTTCTACGACCGCAAGCGCGCGGAGGGCAAGCGGCACGTCCAAGCCGTGATGGCCCTGGCCCGCCGACGGGTCAACGTTCTCTGGGCCCTGATCCGTGACCGACGGTGCTACCACGTCACACCTCCAGTGACCACGGCGGCTTGACAACGACATTAGGAAGCGACGGGCGGACAGGCGGGGAGTGCGGGGGATGGCGCGTCCTTTCAGGAGGTCGACGAGGTGGTGGTGGACGGGCGGAGGGTGGAGCGGTTGACCATGGAGGTGAGGAGGTCGATGACCAGCTCCGCGGGGGTGTGCCGGTTGAACGTGGCCCGCCAGCCGGGCTGCCGGGCAGTACCGTCCAGCGCGATGATCCAGGTGTCGACGTGCCGGTTGTCCGGCTGGTAGCCGACGTAGACCTGGGTGCACGGCGAAGCAGCGTGCAGGCCGCCCTCGGCGTCGATCACCCACGACCAGCCGTGCTCGTAGAGGAAGGCGCTGATGGCGTTGGGGTTGCCCTCGCCGAGCGGCCAGGTTCGGTGCGGGATGGCGTCGCCGGGCCGAGGACCGCGGACAGCGGGGGCGGAGATCACGACGGACAGAGGGGGCCTCCTTCGGGCAGGCGCTGCGGGGTCGTCCATGTTGACTTGGACTGCCCCGATTTGCGTAGTCCGTTCGAGGGTTCGTCTGCCGCAGGCGAACACGCCTGCGCCCGGACCGAGTTGGTCCGGGCACAGGCGCGTTGTGTCGGCGGGGGTGGCGCGGCGGAGGGTCGCCGGCCTGGTTGGGGAAGGGGACTGCGGGGCGGTCGGCCCCGGTCCGGATCGGGAGGCCGGCGAACCTGGCGGCGAGGTCTGCCGCACCAAGCCCAACGCCTCCGTCGGCGTCTCAGCGTGTTTTGCGGATGGCGTCGGTGGCGGCCTGGGCGATGGCGGCAGGGGCACTGGAGGGCCGGGGCAGGTGGAGCAGCGTGGTCCCTGGTAGGTGCAGGGACTCTTTGGTGAGGGTGAGTTGGAGTACGGCGCAGCCGGCCTTGGTGAGGCGGTTGATGCGGGTGACCGCGTTGGCGGTTTCGTCGCCGAAGTAGCGGGCATCGGTGACGATCACGAGGAGGCGGCCGGTGCCGGGGCTGCTGAGGTCGAGGCCGTGGTCGAGTGCATCGATGGCGTCGGCGAGGTTGTGCCTGCCACCGCTGGCGTTGAACGTCGTCACGCGCTCCGGCGCCCGGTGGGTGGGCCGGGTCAGCGCGGTCAGATGCGCGTCGTAGGCGATGGTGGCGGTGCGGGAGTCGGGGCCGGTCATGGCCGCTGCGCGGGCCACGATCCAGGCAGCGGATGCGACGGGCCCGCAGGCGGCCGACATGGAGCCGGAGACGTCCACGGCGATCCCCGCCCGCAGCGGCGGGGTGGGTGAGTTGCGGCGGCGGGTGGCGGTGAACGGCTCTGCGGTGGGCACCGACCCGCTCGCGCGCTGGGCG
Source organism: Kitasatospora sp. MBT66 (assembly GCF_000710405.2). NCBI lineage: Bacteria > Bacillati > Actinomycetota > Actinomycetes > Kitasatosporales > Streptomycetaceae > Kitasatospora > Kitasatospora sp. MBT66. The sequence continues at coordinate 171,028 of NZ_JAIY01000005.1, forward strand.
TCACGGGCGAGAGCCGCGCGCATGTTGAGGCGGCCGGGCGGGGTGGGGCTGGTGGTCCGCTCCTCGGTCCGTTCCCGATAGGCCGCTGCTCGAAGCGCGCGACTCAGGCGCGCGGCGGCACTCTGCTCGGCGGCGGTGGGCCTGCGGGTGCCGGTGACCGGGTTGCTGGAGGGCATCGGTGTGCCGTCGGGGCTGACGGTGGCGCTGCGCGAGTTGAAGACCGACTTGGCGGTGGCGGCGGCCTTGCGCCGCTGGTCCGCCTGCTGGGCGCGGCCCTGGGCCTGGGCCTTGGACCGCGCGGCAACGGCGCTGTCTGCGGCAGTCCGTGCCGCGAGGTCGGCGGCGTCGTTGGCGGCCATGTTGTCCATGACGACCACCACGGCGCCGGACAGCAGATCGGTGAGGTCCTCCGGCGCGGCGGGCAGGGCGGGGGCAGCGGTGTCCAGGGCGTCGCACCAGTCCTGGGCGTGCGCGAGCATGGTGGTGGCGTCGTGGTCGGCGCACCGGTGGGCCGCGGTCCAGATGCCGGTGAGAGTGGCCAGCAGGTCGGCGCCCAGCACCTGTTCGCACAGATCGGCGACGGCTTTGGTCTCGCCGCCGTCCAGGATACCGGCGTCACGGCGGCCGAGGATCAGGGCCGCCACGCCGGCGGCCTGCTCGATTCCCTGGAAGGCGGGTTTGGCGATGTCGGGCATGACCAGGGTCCGGGCACTGGTGCGCAGGTACGTGCGGTCCATCGGCCGCCTGGTCAGGTGAGCGCCTTCGACACGGCTCTCCTCCAGTAGGAGCGCCGCCTCGACGACGCGGGGGTCCGCGCCGGTCGGCTCCACCCATACGGAGTGGGCCGCATGGGCCGCCTCGTGGACGAAAACTCCCCAGGCAGCGGGATAGCGCTCCTCGTCGCCTACGATCCGCGGATGGACCTCGTGGGGCTGGAGAGGCTCGAACAGCGTGGCGTCGAACTCGACCTCCGCCAGGCCGGGGAAATAGGCGGCCGGTGCGCCGCTGCGGGTGCCGGGGCGGCAGGTGACGAGCAGGTCCTGGCGGCCGGACAGCGCGACCAGCCGATCACCCAGCTCGGCTCCCACGCGCAGCCACGCGGCCGGGGAGGACCGGGGCTGTGCGGGCGGGGCGCCGTCGTCGTCCCAGCGCGCGAGATCGGCGGCGTCGTCGGGTGCGGTGGCCGGGGACTGGACGTGGTGATGGGCGCTCATCGCTGGCGGCCCCGGTTCGCGGGTCCGGCGGGCTGCTGAGCAGCCGGGGCGGTGGTGGCGGGGAGCTGTCGGCCGAGGGTGAGCGGCTTGACGTTCTTGACGCCGGCGATCTTGCTGACGGCGGCGGCGACGACGTCGCGGTCCTCCAGAGGAGCGATCCCGATCAAGTTCGCCCACGCGGCCTCGCGGCCGAGGACGGCCTCGGTCTTCTGGTAGCTGAGCAGCTCCCGCAGCTGGGGGGCCCAGCCCAGCTCGCCGAGCTCGACCTGGCCGGCGAGGTGCCGGGCGACCCGGACCACCCGGGCATCGACCCGCAGCGCCTGGGCGAGGTCATAATCGGTCCCGACCTGGATCTGCACGCTGAACCGGGACGCCAGCGCCTCCGTCAGGATCGCCCCGTGTACGCCCGGATTGTGGCCCGCGACCACGAAGAAGCCGGGCTCGGCCGTGACGGTCTCGCCCTTGTGCGCCTTGACCTGGATCTGGCGGCGCCCGTCCATCGCCGGATACATCGCCGACAGAACCTTGGGCGAGATCAGGGTGGCGTCGTCGATCAGCAGGGCGCGGCCCTCGGTCATCGCGGTGACCAGCGGACCGTACTGCCAGACGTAGCCCCCGCTGTCGTCCAGCGTGTAATCGCCAATCAGGTCGCCGACCGTGGTGTCGCCATCGCCCGCGACGGTGAGCAGATCGGGGAACGCGGCCTCCACCAGGGACGTCTTGCCGGTGCCGGGGGGACCGTAGAGCAGCACCGGCACGTCGGCGGCACGCAGCCGCGCCAGCGCCTCGACGTCGGGCAGGGAGGCCAGCTCCCGGGGGTGGTAGAGCTGGCCGCCCGCGCGGCGGATCGGACCGACCTGCCTGGGCGTCTTCGGTGCGGGCGGGGCCGTGCGGGCCGTGGCCGCCTGGGCCCGGGGAGAGTGCGTGCCCGGTGGACTGATCACCACGACCGCCGCGGCGGAGACGGTCTTCCCGTTCGCGCGGAACTGCCTTCCGGTGCCGAGCTGGTCGGCCTCTCCGCGCTGAACCAGCGTGTTGACCGCTTGCTGGACAGCACCGTGGGAGTGCCCCAATGCCTTGGAGATCTCCCCGATGGTGAGCGGGTCCGCCGGCCGGTCGGCCAGCAACTTGGCGACCTTGGCCCGCAGTTCGCCGGGCCTGGCGTGTGCTGGTTTGACGGGCGGTGCGGGTGTGGTCAAAGCGAGGAACCTCCAACGGGTTCGCGGGCGGGCGGGGTTGGCAACGTGCTGGGATGGCGGGGCCGCTCTCGGAGCGGATCAAGGGCGGGACGTTCACCGAGACCGTGGGGGCGAGGCCGGCCCGCTCACGGGGTGGAGGTCGACGGGCAGCTCGCTGGCTGCCGAGCAGGCCCGTGCGTCCGGTCCGCGCTGGGTTCCGTCGCTGGGCAGCAGCAGCCAGGAGCCTCCTCGAAGCCGGCCCCGATTAGGATCCGCAGCGCGGCGGCGTTGTAGCCGGTGGTGGTGATCTCGCCGGTGGCGGTGCGCCGGATCGGCATGAACTGCTGGGCGGTGCGCACTGCGGGCGCCCCCGCCTCGTGGACGGGCGAGGGCCCCTGGGCGGAGTCGAGAGGATGCGAGGTCAGGACTTCTCCGTGGTGTTCGGTTCGGGGTTTGGAGGGTTCGGGCGGCCGGTTCCAGCCGTGTTCCGGGGGCGGGACTCGACGGTCAGCGGGCGCGGCGCTGCTGCGGCAGCGTCCGCGGTGCAGCCGAGGCCGGCTGCGGGGCTGCCTCTGGGCGCCTGGCCGTGGTGCGCGTACGAGCCGCCTCCGCGCGGCGGCTCTCCGCCGGAGTGGTGAACAACTCGTCGCTCGCGTAGCGGAACGCGCCGGCGGCGTCCTCCAGCAGCTCGGCCTGGATCCGCTGGGGCGCCCGGGCGGCATCGGCCAGGATCTCGGGGATGCGTGCGTCCAGCAGGCCGGCCTCGCGGGGCAGCCCGTACGCGGAGGCGACGGCATGGCGGGCGGTCGCCTCGATCGTGGCGGACCACGCCGTCGGCAGGTTCGGGCCCTCGGGCACGATGCCGCAGACCGTCGGTCCCAGGTTGGCAAGGGCCCGCGGCAGGGTGGCCTCGTCGTCGATGGCGGCCATGAGGGCCACCTCAAGGGCCGTGTACGACGCGGCCCCCAAGCGGGAGAAGAGGTGTCCGTTGTGCAGCCAGGCGACTGCCTGCTGCTTCGGGCCGGGGGTGGGGGCGGGCAACTCCGGTAGCTCGATCACCATTTCGCCGGGGCCGGCGGTCGTGGCGAGGGCCCGCCAGAAGCGGGCCAGCTGCGCGGTGCCCTTGAGAGTGTCGGCGTTGGCCAAGGCGGTCAGCACGGCGGGGTCGAGCGGGTTCTGCGGACGCGGGTACACCTGTTGGGCGAGGCGGAAGCTGGCGTCGGCGAGGGCCAAGCAGCCCCTGGACGGCTCCAGCGTCCGGCTCGCGGCGACCAGCAGGTCGGCGACCGGGGCGCTGCCCAGGCCCTCGTAGGCGGCGTTCAGCAGGCGGCGGCTGTCCAGGAGTGCGGGTTGCGGGGAGTCGGTCATGGTCGTCTCTACGTGGTGAGTTCAGCGCCGCTGGCTGGGGGCGGGGGCGCTGACCAGGGTGCTTGTGGTGGCGGCGGTGCCGGGCTCCGCACTCGAGCGGGGCAGCTGGGTGCCGTGGGCGAGGGCCGCAGTGCGCCGTTGGGCCGGAGCAGTGAGGGCCTCGGCACTCACCGGGGTGACGACGGCGATCTTCCGGTCGGTCGCGTCAAGGTGGAGGCCGGTGGTGCTGCGCAGCAGGGGCTCCGGGGAGGCGAGGTCGCGGCAGAGTGCGGCGGCGAGGCGGGAGGGGGTGTTCGCGCTGATCTCCGCCATCCAGTACCCGCGGGCCCGGTAGCAGCTGATCCGGGCGGCGGGCTTTCCGCGCAGGTCGTGGAGGGCACTCGGGACGTCGCAGTGGGCGTTGACGTAGCCGTCGGGCGAGCGGAAGGAGACGGAGCCGCGGGGCTCGACGGTGCTCTGCCACCCCGCCTCGGCAAGGGGCAGGAGACCGAGGGCCAGGACTCCGGCCTGGAAGGGCTGGCGGGAGTCCGGCCCGGCTTCGTCCAGCATGGCGAGCGCCTCGTCGACTACGCCGGCGATCAGCTCGGGCGGGGCAAGGTCGCCGCTGGTGATGCGCCAGGCGACGCTCGCTCCCCGGTGCTGGGCACCCCAGACCCGCCAGGCGGCGCTCTGCCGCGTCGGGGTGTCGGTGCCGTCGGGCCAGGCGACGCCGAGCCTGCCGCACGAGCTGGTCATCGAGTTCGTGCCCAACGTCCAGCCCTGGGAGGCGAGATGGTCCTTGATCTGTTCGGCGCCGCCACGGCCGGGGCCGGCGTAGTGGCGGGGGGTTACGGTGACCAGCTCCGGTCCGGGTTCGGGGCTGAGGGCCGGTTCGACGGCGGTTCGGTCGGGGGTGGTCGGCAGCGGGTTCTCCAGGTCGGTCGGGGGCGCCAGCTGGGGGCGCCATCGCGGCAGGGTGGCGACGGCGGCGGGTTCGATCGTGACGCGGGCCAGGTGGTGGGCGGGGATTTCGCTGCGGCGGCGCAGCGCCGCGTCCGAGGCCAGCGTCCCAGCGGCCAAGCGCAGGAACGCCTCGGGAGCCCACGGCGAGGCGATGACCTCCCACGCCAGGTCGGAGCGGGTGTTGCCCAGGCTGAAGGCGAGTATGCGCTCCGGGTGGGAGGGCACCAGGAGGGTGGCGGCGCCGGGCGAGTGGATGAACGTCCGCCAGGGGCCCTGCTTGATCGTCCATCCGGCGTCGGAGAGGATCCGCGCGATGTCGTCACCGGCCCTGCGGTCGGCAAGGACGGTGGCTGGATCGCTGTCGAGTCGGCCGGCGGCGTCCAGGACAAGGCCGTGGGTGAGTTCGTAGGGCGTCCTGGGGCTGAACCAGGCACACCAGAGCTCCGTGGCGTCCTGCTCCCCGCTGTCGTAAGCGGAGAGCTTCCAGTGGTTCTGGAGGATGCGGCGGCCGAGGGGGAAGTCGCCGCGCTCCAGGGCCATGCGGCGGCAGGGGCTGACGAGCAGGAGTTCTTCGGGGGTGCTGTCCGGGTCGTGCTCCCACCCGTACGCGGAGACGAGGTGGTCGCCCAGGTCGCTGGGCGCGGTGCCGGTGCCGGCCAGCTCCAAGGGGCGGACGGCGACCAGTTCGTCGGTGTCGGTGGGCAGGTCGGTCTCCAAGAACAAGGGGTGGGCGGAACGGCGCCGCGTCGTCCGGGGCTCCGTCGGCGGTCACCGCCGTGAGGCACCCGCGGTCGCGGGGTGAGCGGCGGCCGGGTTGCCGGCGGGCGCGCTGGTGCTCGTGGTGGACAGGCTGGGCAGCGAGCGGGTGATGGCGGCGGCCCGGCGGCCGGTAGCGGTAGTGAGGGACTGCGCGGTGACCGGGGTGACGACGACGACCTCCCGGTCGGTGGCGTCCAGGCGCAGGTGATCGGGATTGCGGATCAGGGGCCGGGGGTCGGCGGCGTCGCGGCACAGGGCTGCGGCCAGCCGGGAGGGGGTGTTCGCGCTGATCTCGACCTCCCAGAATCCGAGCGCCCGTCGGCAGGAGATGCGGGCGGCCGGTCGGCCGCGGAGTTCGTACAGGGCGTCCGGGGGTCCGCAGCGGGCACTGAGGAATCCGTCGGGCGACTCGAAGGTGGCGGCGCCCTTGGGGGTGACCTCGCTGGTCCAGCCCGCTGCTGCCAGCGGGAGGAACCCCAGCGCCAGGGCGCCCGACTCGAACGGTGTCCGGCCGGCCTTGTCGGCTTCGTCCAGCATCACGGTCGCCTCGCCGATCAGACCTTCGAAGATCTCCTGGGGGACCAGGCGCCAGCCGGTGACCCGCCAGGCGACGCCCGCGCCGCGGTGCTGGGTGCCCCAGACCCGCCACGGTGCGTACGTCCGCTCGCGTCCCCAGCCGCGCGGCTTGTCCGACTCGGTGGGCCAGGCGACGCCCAGCCGGCCGCACGCGCTGGTGAGGACGCCCTCTGCGCCGACCCATCCCTCGGCCTCGAGACGGTGCCGAAGCCGGTCGACGGCGTCGACGCTGGGCCCGGCGTAGTGGCGAGGGGTGACCGCGACCAACGCCGGAGGCGGGCTGGGCTGTTCAGCACCGGCCTCGTCCGAACCGGCGGGCGCGTGCGCCTCTTCGGCGGCGAGGCCGGGCAGCAGCGTCGTCCAGCGTGGCGGGAGGGCGGTGCTGGCCGGCGCGGTCGAGACCCGCTCGCGGTGGTGGGCGGGGATCTCGCCGTGGCTGCGCACCGCTGAGTCCTCGACCAGGGCTGTCGCGGCGACGCGCAGCAGCACCTCCGGTGTCCGGGGCGACATGGAGATCGACCAGGCCAGTTCGGAACTGGTGTTGTTCATGCTGAACGACAGGGCCCGCTCGGGAAGTTCGAAGGTGTGGGCCGCGCCGGTGTTGCCGGTGGGGGTGGTCATGCGAACGCCGGGGAGAGGGTGTTCAATCTCCTGCCAGCCGGTATTGGCGAGCAGCTCTCCCGCGTCGTCGGCCACGTCCCGGCGCACCAGGACGCTGTCGGGTTCGCTGCCCAGGCGCCGGGCGGTCTCCAGCACGAAGCCGTAGGTGAGTTCGTGCGGTGTCTGAGGGCTGAAGCACGCCCACCACAGCCACTCCGCGGACGGGGACTCGCGGGCGGTGAGCATCCAGTTGTCGGCCAGCAGGAGGTTGCCGGACAGGAAGTCGCCGTGCTGCAGCCGCAGCCGTCCGCAGGGGCTCTCCAACTGCGGGTTCTCGCCGTCGGAGACCACTCGCCACTGGTACTCGGCAGCGAGGTGGCGCAGAAGGTCGAACGGCGCGGTGCCGGGGCCAGCGAGTTCCAGCGGGCGGACGGCGACCAGGTCGTCGATGTCGGGATCGGCAGGCAGCGAGATCTCCAGGAGCACGAGGGGGCGGGGTCAGGACGGGCGGCGCCGCGGAACCGGCACGGACGCGCTGCTGCCGGTGCGCGGCCGGTCGGACAGCGGCAACGCGGTGGACACCGGCCGGGCCGCGGTGCTCCGGGCGCGAGCCGCGCCGGACCGTCCGGTGCGCGGCGGCCGTTCGGCAAGCGTCTGGGTGGTCAGCAGGTTCCGGTGCCGCGCCGGGAGCTGCCCGGCCCGGCGGACGACCGGGGCCAGAAGGGCGGCGGTCGCGGCGGTCAGCAGCGACTCGGGAGCGGTCGCGCCGAACCGCACCGTCCACGTGCCCTTCTCGGCGGCGCCGGTCAGCATCACCTCGCTGCCGGGGGCCTGCAGCGGGAAGGAGAGCGCTGCGTGCCGGTCGGGCGCGGAGACGAGCTCGTAGCCGTCCCGCTGGTGGCCGAACCAGCCGGCCGCGAGCAACGCCGCGCGGGCGTGGTGGCCGACGAGGCGGCCCGTACCGGCGAAGAGGTCCGGGGCGTGGCGGATGCCGGTGGCGGCCTCGTCGAGCAGGGCCCGGGTGATCTCGGCAGGCACTTGATGGCAGAAGCCGACCGACCAGCCGATCCCGTTCAGGGACAGGGGGGTCGGGTCTGGTCCGTTGGAGAGGGCGATGCCGCTGGTATCGCTCACGAGGACGACGTGGGTGGGCGAGTTGTAGGGGCGGAACCAGCCGTGCTCGGCGGTGAGGAGGGACGGCAGGTCCACCTCACCGGGCCCGGCGAGGTGGGCGGGCCGGACGGAGAGGAGCGGGTCGGTGGAGACAGGGGAAGCAGTGGGCACAAATCTCGTTCGGTCAGGGGGCCGGGACTCGGCCTCGGCCCGCAATCGGGGTGGCTGGACGCAGGGGACCAGCGGAGTAGACGACAGCTGGCGAGGTGCCTGCCGACACGCTCGTCCGGGCGGTGGCCGCGTGGACCCGGCGGCGCCCGTCGTCGGAAGGCGGTCCGGGATAGACCCCGCGCTCCTCGGCCAGCAGCAGGGCGTAGTCGAGCCGGGGCAGGAGTCGGCGGCGGACCGTCTCGGCCGCCCGGGCCGGTGACCTGCTGACGGTGAGACCGAACGGTGTCAGGTCCTCCACCGCGCCGGGGTCCGTGCCGGCCGGGACCAGCGGCGCGATCAGGTAGCGGCCTGTGCGCAAGGGACGGGGGACCACGACCAACTCCCGGCCCTGGCCGTCACGCAGCATCCCGAGATGGTCGTTGACGAACTCCAGCAGGGCCCATTGGGTGATCCCGAGGTCCCAGAGCCGCTCGTACACCTCGGTCAGGGCCGCCGACGTGCGCACGTCCGCCAGCTCCGGCCGCCAGGTACCGGGAAGTCGGCCGGCCACCGCTTCGGTGAACGCCTCCAGGGCGAGGTCGTCCCTCACCGCAGCCGCCCTCGCTCCACGGTGGCGGTCCGCAACGGGCCGGCCGGATCGGGCAGCGCGGCGCGGGAGGCCGGTGTGGCGCCCGAGCGGGCGGCGTCGGCGCGGCCGGTGCCCGGCGAGACGACCTGCAGGAACGGCAGATGCGTCTCGGGCAGTGACCGGCGGGCCCGTATCACCGGCGCCGGGTCGACGGCGGTCAGAGCCGCAGCGGTGACCAGGTACGACGGGGTGCCGCTGGTGAAGTCGGCGGACCAGGCGCAGAACCGGTCGTCGATGCCCGTAGTGAGTGTCCAGGAGGGAGGGGCCTGGCCCTCCAGCTCCTCGTAGCGGCCGAACTCGGCGGAGTTGTGCTGGAGTTTGACCTTCGGGTCCGGCGCGCTGAACACGGTCCACACGCCGGCGGTGAGACTCGTCCAGCCGCGCTGGTCCAGCTGGAAGGGTGAGGTGTACTCGGTGCCAGCCATCCCGTTGTTGCCGGTCTCGGCGACGAGCCGGGTCACCTCGCCGATGACCTCGGCCGGCGTCTTGTAGCTGAAGGTGGCCCTCCAGGTGGGCATGCCCAGCGGGCCAGCCAGCGCGGTGATCTGCCAGGCGTCCCGGGTCCGCTCGGGAAGGTACGCGACGCGGACGGTCTGGCAGTCGCTCTCCCACAGCCGTCCGCTCCGGATGGCCACGGACCTCCAGCCGGTCTGGCCCGTCAGGGATGCCACCGCCCGCTCGACCGTGCCGGGCCCGGCCAGGTACAGCGGACTTACGGCGACCGCCGCATCCAAGCCGTCGCCATCGGCGAGGAGTTCGACGGCGGTCGGCAGCGCTGTACGGGCTTCGGCAGCGCGCCGGTCGACCTCGGCCTGCTCGGCGAGAGCCCGGGCGACCACCCGCTGCGGCAGGTCGTCGGTGGCGCGGACGACCGGGCTGCTGTCGGCGACGGCGCCGTTCACCGCGGCGATCAGGTGCAGCGGCGTACACGAGCTGAAGGCAGCACTCCAGCCGACGTCCGGATCGCTCGGGGAGATGCGCCAGGAGAAGCCGCGCTGCACGTCGGCCGCCAGCTCGACCGCCGGGTCGACGAGCGGAGCGACGTCGTACTCGACCGCGCCGTCGCCCGACCTGGTCAGCCAGTGGCCGTCGGAGCGGGACGTCGGCCAACCTGCCTCGGAGAGAGCCTCATTGGCGTCTGTGAGCGTTCCCTCCAGCGACACGAAGGTACCCGTGCTGTCGTCGACCCCGTCGTAGTGGAGGGAGTCGGCCAGCTGGCCGAGGAACGCCTCGATGATCTCCGGCGGAGCGGCCCGGCTGAATCCGCCGCGCCAGGCGGGGACGGCGAACGGGTCCAGGGCCGCGGCGACCTGCCACGCCTGCTCCTGGTCGGGCCGGTATCCGACGCGGATGCGGTGGCACGGGCTGGTGGCGATCACCTCGGTGAGGTACGGGCCGATGGCCGTGACTCGCCACCTTGACCCGCGCAGGGGTGCGAAGGCCGTGTCGACGGACTCCCGGTCGCCGGGGCCGGCGAGGTAACGGGGGCGGACCAGGGTCTCGACGTCGGGATCGTGGTGCGGCAGGTAGGTGTCGGGCAAGGGCCAGAGCTCCAGAGTGGGGTGAGGGCGGTGTCAGCGGCCTTGGGGGCGGCGGGTGTTGGGGGAGGTTGACGGCGGTGCCGGGGCCTGTGCGGGTGAGGGCTGGATCGGTGCGGCGCGAAGCCGGGCCGCTTGGGCGCGGGCTGCGGCCGGAAGGGGCGCGGAGGTGTCCCGGGCCCACTCGTACGCGGCGTCGAAGTTGTCGAACTGCCCGCGGCGAACCGTGTATGCGGGGCTCCTCTCGTCGGGCAGCCGCCAGAAGAAGACCTGTGCCGGGCCGGGAGGCTGCTCGTTGTCGGTGGCGATCACCCAGGTCTCGTACGGCGGTTCGTGGCGGCTGAAGGTGTCGTGGATCTCGAACCGCTCGCCACTGCCGCGCAGGAAGTCCTCCAGCTGTCCGGTCTCGGCATCCAGCGGGTCGCTCCAGCCCTCCGGCTCCAAGACCTTGGCCTGGTCCACTCCGCGGCCCACCAGCCAGTTCTGCGCGAGCGGGATCAGCGCGTGCGACGTCATGGTGGCCCGGACCGTGCGGGTGTCCGGGTCGCGGTCGAAGTGGGCGGCGACGATCTGCGGAGCCCCAGGTCGCTCGTTGTAGGCGGCGTACGAGTCGAGCAGGAGGAAGTAGTCGTGCAGCCGCGCCCCTGGGCGGCGCAAGGTGTCCGACGCCCACTGCTTCGCGATGATCCACAGCGAACTCTCGAAGTCGAACAGCCGGTTGATGGTCCGGGCGGACTCGGGGTCGGTCGTGTCGAACTCGTCGAGGTCCAGTTCGTCGCGGGCGTCGTGGAAGGAGGCGATGTACAACAGGCGGTCTTTCTGATCGGATCAGCCGGCGTCGGTTCGCCGGGTGTAGGTTGTGGCGGCGGCCCGTACCAGGGCCCGCTGCCGCTCGATCGGGAGGGCGTCGATTGTGGCGATCTTCGCCTTGATCGCCGGATCGAATATGTCGCTGCTGGTGTCGGCCAGACCGGCGGCGGTGAGGATCCGGCCGATCACCTCGGCCTCGATCAGTGCCTCGCAGCTGTCGTGCACCTCGCAGTAGATCCGGACGTGGGTGGTGACGCCGACCAGGGCTTCGGACAGCGGTCCGCGGTGGCCCAGCAGCAGGCCCAGAGCGGCCAGCACGTCTGCGGCGGCACAGCGCAGCAGGTCGGTGTCCTCCGGGTGGGAGAGCCAGCGCACTCCCCTCATCTCGTAGAGCTCCTGGGCTAGTTCGGGGTCGCCGGAGTGCTCGGCCTCGGCGGCGAGGCACGCGGCGATGCTCGCCTCGGTGGCGTCCAGGACGCCGACGACATGGTCGAGCATGGCCCGCAGCTCGCTCTCGTAGACGGGCAGCAGCGAGCCGGCGAGTTCGTCGGAGGCCGTCGCCGGGTCGGCGGGAACGACGACGGAGCTGAGCGGGGAGATGCTGGTGTACACGGGCACGTCGAAGGCGATGAGGGGGCAGATCAGGAAGGACCGGCCTGCTTCGGCGGCGGGCAGCACCAGGAGCCGGCGTCCGTCGGGGCCGTCGAGCACGGCGATCTCCGCCATGGTGTCGCGGTCCAGCCCCAGCTCCTGGGCACGGGAGCGGTCCCACACGCGGTAGTAGAAGTGGTGGCGAAGCTCGGCGTCGTCACGCAGGTCCAGCTCGGTGGCCGCCCACCGGTCCGGGAGCCGTTCGGCCAGGGCGTGCGCGAAGTCCGCCAGGGAGCAGAGGTGGTTCTGAGGGCTGGTCATGATCGGATTCCTTCGGCGGACTTCTTCGTGGACAGGTGGTGCAGGACGCGGGGCAGGGTCATCGCGGAGTCGAGGCGACCGGCGGCGAAGTGCACGGTCTGCCCTCCGGCGCCGACGTCACCGGGGCGGGCCAGGCTGTAGCCGGCGGCGGCGTCCTCGCCGCGCCGGACGCGGACGATGACCCCGCGCTCGGCCAGCGCGGCGAAGTAGCCGTCGAGGTCGGCCGCCTCGGACAGCGCCAGCTGCATCTGCCGCTGCAGCCACACGCGGGAGGGCTCGCTCCAACCGTGCCGCTCCGCCTTTATGATCTCGGCGCTGGTCGGGTAGCTCGTGCTGGTCCGTTCGCCGATCCCGACACGGCGCAACCCCCACTCGGCCTCGATGGCCCGGCACTCGGCCTGCGCCCGCATCGCGTCGCGGTGCATGCCGGGCCGGGCGCCGGAGGGCAGGACGGTGACGGCGGCGAGGTGGATGTGGTGGACGGCGTGGCGCACCGCCACCCACCGGCAGCCGGGGCCCTCCTCCGGCTCGAGGCCGGTGGCGCGTACGACCCGGTGGGCCACCTGGGCCCACTGCTCGTCGCTGAGGAAGGGGTCTTCCGGTGCGGCGCGGACGGAGCAGTGCCACACCCGGTTCGGCGGCATCGCCCCCAGCTCGGCGGCGCGCAACTGGGCGTGCTGGTCGAGGCGGTCCGCGAGCCGGCCGACGCTCGCGCGCGGATGGTGTCCCGGGTCGGGGGCGCCGTGCAGGTCCCACGCGGCGACGAGGTGCGGGTCCTCGTGTTCCTCGCGCCGACCGGGGCCGTAGAGGTAGGCCAGCAGCGGGCGGATGCCGTTGCCCCGGGAGACGTCGGGGATCACGACGCCTCCAGCACGGTGTCCAGGACGGTGTACGTCCGCTCGGCGAGGACCGGCAGGACCGCGAGCGCAGCCGCCCGACCCGGCCCGTCGCCCGAGCCGCGGACGGTAGCGACGGCGGCGTTCAGCTCGCCCGCCACGCGGTCGAGGGCTTCGACGAGCGGGCGCCGCGAGTCGCGGTCGGGCCGGTGGAGCGGATCGCCGCACTCGGCGGCGGCCAGGGCGGCGTTGCCGATGAACCCGGCGATCGTGAGGCGCTCGGCGGCGGCGCGCTCGCCGATGGCGGCGATGGCGGCGGGGGTGAACCGCACCGTGGTCTGCACGCTGCGGCGCGCCGTCGTGCGCGGTCGTCGCTGCGGCCCGGCGGCGGCCGGCGACTGGGTGCTGTCGGGCGAGGTGATACGCGGTCCTTCCAGGGAGTGAGGGGGCGTCAGCGGCGTTGCGGTCGAGTGGGGCGGCCCTCAGCCGTAGCGGGCACCGGAGCGGTGGGGGCCGACACGGTGACCGCGACCGAGCTGTGCGCCCCGGCGCCGGCGGCGCGGGCGCTGGGGGCACCGGTCAGCGGCGGCAGCGGATTCTCCGGATGCCCCAGCCTGTCGACCCAGCTCCGGGCGGCCTCGACGCTGGCGAAACCGCCCTGGCGCAGGGTGTACGAGTGATTCGCCGTGTCGACGTCCTCGTAGAAGACGCGGATCGGCTGCTGCCCCGGATCGGGTCGGATGTCGGTGGCGATGATCCACGTCTTGTAGAAGTCCGGGCTGTCGTGGGTGTAGTCGTCCACGAGCCGGAAGCGGTCTCCCGACGCGGCCAGGAAGCCCTCCAGGCCCCGGGTGGCCTGGTCGGTGCTCATCGGTTCCTCGACGTCCACGGTGAGCTGCTCCGGGTCGGCGCCGCGGCCCACAAGCCAGTTCTGCGCGAGAGAGGCGATGGGGTGGCGGCTGTAGTCAGAGCGGTACGTGCCGTCCCCGAGGTCGCGTTGGACGTGGATGGCCGCGTACTGGGCCAGGCCGGGGACGTCGTGCCAGGTCATGGTGCCGTCGTGCACGACATAGAAGCTGTCACGGAGGAGCTCGGTGTGCGGATTCGTCGCGTGCTGGACCGCCAGGGAGGTGTACATGTCCAGGCTGAGGCAGAGGTGGTCGAGCCTCGACTCGTCGTCGGCGGTGACGGGTCGGAGGTCGTCGACGTCGAAGCGGGTGTCTTCGAGAGTTTCGAGGGTGGTGATGGGCGGTGTCCTTCTCGCGTCAGCGGCGGTGGGAGGGGAATCCGGTGGTGGGCGGTGCGGCTGTTGCCGGCGGCGGGCCCGCTTCGGCAGCGATGTGGGGCGTGGTCCGGGTCCGGGCAGCCGCAGTTCGGGCGGCACGGGCCTGGTCTGTCTCGGCGTTGACGGCGTACTCGTACCGGTTGGCCAGGTCCAGCAGGTCGCGGCTGGCGAGAGCGAAGCGGGCCCCGAGGGTCTCCAGTTCGACACCGGTGAAGCGCAGGACACCGTTGGTCTGAACCGCCGCATACTTGCCTTCGGCGACCTGGGCCAGCGTCTCGCCCGCGCGGGTGGCCGTGGCGCGCAGCTCCCGGTCGAGGGTGTCCACCTCGCCCGCTTGGCGCTCCAGCAGGTCGGCCAGAGCATGCGCCGACGACCCCTTGGGATGCCGCTCGCGCAGGTCCCAGGCGTCCTCGACGCCGAACCGGTCCTGGAGGAGCTGCTGGCCGGAAAGTACCTTCCGCTGCCGCCGGGGTGCCGCGGGCCCAGGGCCGGAGGCCGGGTCGACCAGGACGAGGCGGATCCGTTGCACGTTGCCGCGCCACTGCTCGCCTCGCTCCCGGACGTACCAGCGGTCCACCTCGGTATCGGCGTGGGCGAGGACGCGGTCGAGGGCTGCGGCAGCCTTCGGTCGGAGGTCCGTTGGCAGAAGAGGGACCGGCTCGCGCGGGCCGCTGCTGAGGTCGATGTCGCTGCCGCCCGGGCACTGCGAGGCGATCACGGCCGCGGCGGCGACAACCTCCTGGGCCATGTCGGTGTCGAGCGGGCCCTCCGGCATGCAGACCGCGACATCGAAGAGGCGGTGGAGCCACGGCGGCAGCTCGCTGTCGAAGAGGCTGTCGAAGCGTTCGGCGGTGCCGACGGCGGCGTCGTTGTGGAACGGGCCGGTGTCCCAGCTACCGATGGTTTCTCCTGAGTTGAGGTCTGAGGCGGGCCCGACGGGCGGGCCTGGAGTCGAGGGGCCGGTCAGTTTCGGGAGCGGGCAGTCGGCGAGGACACGGCGACGCTGACTGCGGGGGCCGCCTCCGGGGCGGTGGGCAGGGCGACCGGCCGGGTGCGGGCGGCGGCCGAGCGGGCGGTGGGCCGTTGCAGCGCCTCGTACCGGGTCTGCCCCTCGGGGGTGAGGGCCAGATCGTGGCCCCGGAACAGGTCCTTGCGGGCGTAGTGGTCCACCAGGCCCTTGCCGATCAGGGCATCGACGGTGGCGACCTTGACGTCGGCCCCGCCGGCCACGACCCTGACCGACTCGCGCACGCCCTTGAAGATGGTGACGGTGGACGAGCCGACCTCCTCCTGCCGCGGGGGCAGCCGGGTGACCGCTGCTGCCTTCTTCGCCGTCGGAACCGGGGCCGGAGGCGCGACGAAGGCGGGCAGCTCCTTGTAGATGCCGATCAGCGCGGTGAGCGAGCGGTGCAGTTCGGTGCGGCGGGTGACCAGGAGGTCGATGTCGAGAGCGCTGTTGCGCAGGATCCCGTTGGTGACGGGCATGGTGGTGTCGTGGCCGGCCTCGATGCGCTGGAGGTCTTTCCGCAGGGAGGCGGCGAGAGCGACCAGCCGGGTCTGTACGTCGTCGAGCTTGACGGCGGTGGAGGCGATCTGGTCGGCGACCGCGCCGTGGAGGGTCGCTGTGCGGTGCCCGGGCAGGTCGCGGACCCGCTCTGCCTGGAGTTCGGACCACACCATCCGGCTGCCCAGGTCGGTGTTGCCGGGTACCCGGGGCCTCCACGCGGCGATCGGGCGTCCGCTGTCCGCGCTCACGCCGCGGCCAGCTGCCGCGAGGTGATGATGGCGATGCCGGTGGCGACGGCGTCCTGGATGGTGTCCACCAGCGGCACGCCGGCCGTGGCCAGGCGCTTCGCTCCGTGAAGCCCCGCGGTGTGCAGCACCGGGACGGCTCCGACGGCGTGTGCGGCAACGGCATCGTCCACGCTGTCCCCGATCACCAGGGTGCGGGCCGGGTCCACCTCCGGCCCGAGGGCTTGGAGGTGCGCGATCATGGCGGGCGCCTTGCTCGGAACCGCCGGCCCCGGCCGGCCGTCGACCCGCTCCAGCAGCCCGGTGATGCCGACCGACTCCACCTCGCGGACGAGCCGCTCGTGCGGCGCGAGCGACAGCAGGCTCTGACGTACGCCCCGGGCCCGCAGGCCCATCATCAGCTGCCGGGCACCCTGCTGGAGCCGGACCGGCCGCCGGGCGAGCTCGGCGAGGAACGCCTCGTCGGCGGAGTGCCACTCCTCGTCGCCGAGCCGGCGGCCGAGCAGGTCGCCGTAGAAACTGCGGATCGGCATCCGGTGGAGCGCCTGGTAGGTCTCCACACTGATCGGCTCGCCGCCCAAGCCGGGCAGCGTGGCGTTGAGGGCGGTGACGTGGTCGCCGAGGTCGTTGCGAAGCGTCCCGTTCCAGTCCCAGACGATGGTGATCGGCGCGGGCTTGGCCGGGTTGGTGCGGTTGTGCAAGAAGTCCAGCTCCAGGAAGAAAGGGGAGAGATCAGGGAAGGGTGAGCCGACGTCGCCCCACACCGAGGACGGCAGCGGCCACAGCCGCGCCCATCAGGGGAACGGCGGCCGTGGCGGCGTGGCCGGAGGCGGAGAGTTGGCCGGCGACGGCGGTGCCCGCGGCCTGCCCGAGACCGATCACCGCGATCAGCCAGGCGGCGGCCTCGGTGGCGGTGTCGCGGGGAGCCAGTGCGTTGCAGGCCACGAAGGCGGAGGCGAGCCACGGAGCGAGGAACAGCCCTGGCAGGACGCTTGCCGTGATCATCAGCCACGGCGGTGCGGGCAGCAGCAGGACGGCGAAGGCGGCGGCGTACGCGCCGCCGACCGCGGGCAGGGCCCGGCTGGGTGGCCACGGGCGCTTGAGCCGGGCCCATGCAGCGCCGCCGACGAGGCTGCCGAGCGACAGAGCTGCTGGCAGCAGGCCGGCGAGCCACCCTTCGTGGTGCCGGTCGGCGTAGGACAGCGCCAGGACGGTGAACGAGCCGAGCGTCACCCCGAAGAACACCGAGGCCGCGAGCAGGACCAGCAGACCGGTCGAGCGCAGCGGACCGAGCCAGTGGACCGCGCGTGCTACGGACCGGAAGCGGGCCGGAGGGCGGGCGGCGACGGCCAGGGTGCCCGCGCTGCCGGCCACCGCGCAGGCGACCAGCGCCAAGTCGGGCGAGGCGAGCAGGCACACGGCGGTGACCAGCAGCGGTCCGGCGACGAACACCACCTCCTGGGAGGCGGAGTCGAGGGCGAAGACCTTGTGATGGTGACGCGGTTCGACCAGTCGGCTCCAACTCGCCCTGAGCCCGGCCTCCAGCGGCGGCGTTGCCAGACCCGCTACGACCGACAGCACGCCGGCGGCCAGCGGCTGTGCGGCACAGTCCACGAAGGCCAGAGCGGTGAACGCTCCACCCGAGACCGCCGCGGCGGGCACGGCGACGGCTGCCAGGGTCGAGCGGTCGACCACCCGGCCGAGCAGCGGCTGACCCACCGCCCCGGCCACCGCGTACAAGGCAGCCAGGACGGCACCGAGCGCGGTGGAGGCGTGATCGGCCCGGGCCGCCAGGAGGACGGCGATCGGAGCCATCGCCGCCGGCAAGCGGCCCACCAGGGTGCCCACCAGCAGTGGAGCGACGTGCGGGGTTCGCAGAACGGACCGCTCACGGGAGCGGCTGGTACCTACCGGAGGCACCGGCTGGGAGCTGTCACCGCCGGCAGGGGTGGACGTGCTGATCGTAGGAACGGCGGACGGGGAAGACGTGATCATGGACCTCGGGTGGGATCGGCAGTCCGGTCGGGCGGGGCTCGTCAGCGGCGGTGAGCCGAGGCGGCGACGAGCAGCGGGGCGGGCGGCTGCGGAGCCGGGGCGTGCGAGAAGGAGATGTGAAGGGTGATGGTGCGCAGGTCGGCCGCCGCCGCCCGGGCGCTGACCGGCCGCTCGGCGCCCTGCGGCGAGGAGAACAGCTCGCCCTGCGCCGGGCTCTTCATGACGACGGCACTGGTGCCGGCGGCGGCCAGCGCAGTACCGGGCCGGGCCGGCGCGGCCGGGTGGTGAGCGGCGGAGGTCCAAGTCGACAGGTCGCTGTACACCCGGCCGATCGCCAGTCCCGCCTCGGTGGCGCTCCACCGGTAGACGCGGCGGGTGCCGCTGCGGGCCACGAGCCCGCGCTCCTCCAGAGAGAGCAGTCGCTGGTACGCCGCCGCCTTGTCACGGGCATTGAGCGAGGTGACCAGCTGCGGGTAGGCCATCGGGTCGCTGCCAGCCAGCTCGCTCAGCAGGGGGACGGCGTGGGAGCTGGCCAGCAGGCCCAGAACCTCCTCGATCATCTCGGGCGCCTGCTCGCCCGCCACACCCGGACGGGGGTAGCGCTGGGCCCAGGCGAGGGCGGAGGCGTGCACGGGCGCCAGCGCCTGGCCCTTCGCAGTCAGCGCGACGTCGAACCGGGACGCGCCGGTCGGGATCCGCGTGACGACACCGGCCCCGGCGAGCGCGCGGACGACCGAGTACGCGCTGCTCACCGGGATCATCGGGTCGGCCTCCAGGAGGTCGCCGCTGCTCGCCGCGCCCTGCCGCAGCGCGTGGACGATCCGGGTGGCCCACCGGATGGAGAGGAGCTCGGCGGCCCGCTGGACGGCGCTGGTGGAGGACTGCGACGTGACGGGCGTGGGGGCGGTGGCGGTCGACACTGGTTGATCTCCGATTCAGGCGTGCGGTTGGGCAGTTGGGCGACGTCAGCGCGGGCGGGCGGGCGGGGAGAGGGCGACAGCCGGCGACACCCCGGCCGGTGCGGAGACCGAGGCGGCGGACTGGGCCGGGGAGGTCCGGGCGGAGGCGGCGAGGGCGGCCTGGAAACGGGCCGGCATCCCGCGCTTCACCTCGTGGCTGGCGGCCTGCCGCAGGCGGCGGGCCGCGGTCTCGTAGACCGCGACCCCCCGGCGCTCGCCGACGGCGACCAGGTGGATGCCTTGCAGATGACGAGGGTTGTGGGGTGCGCGGCGTTCCACGTAGACGAGCCGGTAGTCCAGCGCCTCGTCGAGGTAGAGCTTCCTGGCGCCGCGTAGGTCGCGCTCGCCTTGCTCTTCGAGGAGGGGGCCGCGGACCTCTGCGCGCACCAGCCGGCCGAGGTAGCTCAGGGCGAGCATCCGCACGTGCTGCGGTACGGACAGAAGGTCGTCCAGAGCCTCGGGGTGGGAGCTGAAGGCGGCGAGTGGCCGGGTGATCGTAGTCACCGCGCGGCCCTTCGAGCAGTGGTCGCCGCCGTGGCGGTGAGCGCGGGGGCGAGTTCCGCAGCGGCTGTCCGGCGCTGGCCGGACGAGGTACGGGTGCGCGCGGCGTTGGCCTGCGGGCTGACCACGACGGCGACGTCTCCGTCGGCGACCGGAGGCAGCGACGTTCGCCGGTTCTCCAGCCACTGCTGGGCCTCCTGTGGCGAACTGAACGAGCCCTCGCGCAGCTTGTACCCGCGGTCCGGGTCGACGGTCTCCAGGTGCAGCAGGAACGGTCGCTCGGCTCCGGCGGCGCTGCCGTCGCGCAGCATCGCCCACGTCTCGCCGGGCTCGGCGCCGTGGTCGACGAGCCGGTAGCGGGAGCCGGACTCCAGCAGGCGGGCGGC
>NZ_JAIY01000005.1:190664-195641 GCF_000710405.2 Kitasatospora sp. MBT66
GCAGGGTCGCGGTGGCGAGGGTGAACGTCTCGCCGTCCTCGTCGTAGTGCAGGTGAGCGGTGACCGCGGCGTAGCCGGAGACGTCCTCGAAGAGGAGGAAGTCGTCGCTGCTGCCGTCGTGGTCGTGGTTGACCTCGGTCAGCAGCTCGTACGCATCCTCCGCGGCGAGGAACTGCACCTGGGCCTCGGCGGAGGCGGCGTCCGCGGGACGCCATCCGGGCAGGTTGAAGTCGGGCAAGGGTCGGCTCTTTCGGTCAGGTGAGGGGGCGGTCGGCAGGGGTGGTGTCGGTCAGCGCGGGGTGCGGCAGCACGCGGTGGCTGATGTGGCCACCGCTGCTGGTGCAGGCGGCGAACGGCCCGTCGGCGGACCGGAGCTTCATGAGCGCGGGTTCGAGGTGGTCGCGCTGCCAGGAGCTGGGGCCGGCGGCTCCCGATTCGGGGTCGAGGGCGGCCTGCCAGGACAGCCAGACGGCGTGCAGCCGGGCGACGGCCTCGGGGTGCTCCTTCCAGCGCGGGCACCAGGGCTTGCCGGCGGTGGTCTCGGGGCCGTAGATCTTGGTCCAGATTTCGTCTACCCATGGGGTCATCAGCTCCAGTTCCTGGTCGTACTGCGGGTCGTCGAAGGCGAGGATGAACAGCGGCTCTGCGCCGCCGATGGCGTCCAGATCGTCGCCGTCCTCCGGGGGAAGGGCGGTGGTCATGCTGGCCAGCTGCTCGGCCTGCAGGTCGAATCCCGCCGCGAGAGCGGACAGCTTCGCGGTCAGCACGTCGATCTGGGAGTTGGTGTAGCCGTCCGGCGCGGACGTGGGGTCGGGCTCGGGGGCGGTCAAAGGGGCGGGTGCCTCTCGTCGGCGGGTGATGACACGAGCATCTGCGCTCGACGGCCCGACGTATCGGGCCGAACTCGGTGTATAAGCACCCTCCGTTCACCGCCGCCCGCACCAGCGGGCGGCAGCGAGTAGATCGGCCACGCCGAGCAACTGCAAGGCAGAGCTGGCCTGTTGGGGAACAACGCCGTTGCCCAGTGCGGTCAGCTGGGCGGAGCGAGACAGGCCCGGAACGGCTGTGACGTGGCCCTCATTCACGCCCATGATCCACTCGACGAAGGCGGGGGCGAGCCGGCCTCGCTCGTCGGTCGGCTCCGGTGCGGGCCGGGTGACGCGCTCCCACCGGGCGATGGCCGGCCCGTACGGGCCCCACCGGTTCAGTCCGAGCTGTCCTGCTCCCAGATCGGCAGGACCACCGCCGACAGCGGCGGCCGGAACCCCGCCCCGGGTTTCCGTCCGGGCGTTCCGGTGTCCGAGGCCCTCGGCGTCGGCAGCAGCTGAGCCGCCGCCGACGGCAAGGTCAGATCGCCCTTGCTGCCACGGCTGTTGGGCCCGCCGTGCGTCCCGTCGGAGGCTTTCGGAGTCGGGAACAGCAGGTGCTCCACCTCGTCGCTCAAGTTCGGCCCGTGGCCGCCCTGGCGCCGCTTGTCGGGGTGCTGACTCCCGCCGATCACGCCCAAATTGCTGGTCGGGGTCTTCAGCAGGGTGACCGCATGCCCCAGGTCCTCCCGCTTCGCATCCGGCCCCTTCGCATCGCGGGCCTTCGGCGTCGGAAGGCCAGGCGACGAGGAACAGCCGCTCCCTGCGGTGGGGGGCGCCGACGGCGGCAGCGGGTAGCACCGTCCACCGCGCATCCATCCCGAGGTCGGCCAGGTCTCCGAGAACCGCGCCGAGTGCCCGCAGAGCAGGCTCACCTCCGCCGTCTCCCAGATCGCACCAGCCGCACTCCAAGTCGCCATCGGATGGCGAGGCAGCGGCTGCGCTGAGGATTCCGCGGACGTTTTCAATGATCACCAACCTTGGCTTGAGGACGTCGATCGCGCGGGCGATGGTCAGCCACAGTCCGGAGCGGGTGCCCTCCATCAGACCGGCCCTGCGGCCGGCGACGCTCAGGTCCTGGCAGGGGAAGCCTGCCGTGAGGACGTCGATCGGCTCGACGCTGCCCCATTCAACTGCGGTTATGTCGCCGTGATTTGGCGTCTCTAGGCCAGTGGTGGGCGAGGATCGAGGCGGCGTTGGGGTTCATCTCGGCATGCCACGCCACGCTTCCGCCGAGGACGGCCTGGACGCCCAGGTCCAGGCCGCCATAGCCGGAGCACATGCTGCCGATACGCGGCCACCCGCCGCCCGGCGGCGTCATCGGCGGGCCCCGCTGCGGGCGGTCGAGGCGCGCACGGCGGGCGGCGAGACCTGCACGGCGGCGCCGGGGCCGGCGGCGTTCTTCGCGGTGACGCGCTTGGCCGGCCGCTGGTACAGGGAGGCGGAGCGGGTGAGAACGATCGCCTCCTCGCCGGTGAGGGTGAGGAAGTCCGGCTCCGGGCCGGTCAGGTCCGCCGCGACCTCCTTGATCTTCCAGACCGCCTCTTCGAGGACTCCCCGGGAGGACGACAGAGACTTGAAGTAGGCGGTGCGGTGCGGCCACCGGTCGGCCTCGGGGCTGCTCCGCTTGAGCGTGACGGCGACCAGGGCGGGCTGGGCGCGCAGGATCGCCTTCGCGGTCAGCAGCCCGGCGTAGGCGTAGGCGAGGCTGCAGCGTCGCCAGGCGATGTCCTCGGGCCTGGTGGACTCGGCGGGAGTGGTGTCGTACTCGTCGACGACGTTGGACAGCAGCCTCTGCTGCACGTCGGTCATGGAGTCCAGGACGGCGCCGAGGCGGTCGGGGAGCGGATCGCGGTGGCAGTAGATGCTGAACAGCTCTTCGCTGAAGTAGTGCAGATCGGCGGCGGTGCCGAGCAGCCACTGGGCCTGGGTCTCGGTGGAGGTGGTGGTCAGGATGGGTCCTTGGGGTCAGCGGCGGGGAGCGGGGGCGCTGCTGCGGGGCAGCGCGGCGATCGGAAGGGGGTCGGTGCGGCGGCCGGGCAGGACGCGGCGAAGGCGCTGGGTGACGCTGAGCGCGGCGGACCGGCGGGGCTTGGCCGGGACGGCGGAGACGCCAGCGGAGGCGAGGTGGTCGGCATCGATACGCAACTGCCCTGCGGTCCGACGCAGTTCGGTGGAGGCGGCACCGTAGACGGCGGCGGGGTCGACCGGCTGGGCGTCGGGCAGAGCCCAGACATCGGCGCTCACGGCGTGTTGGAGCAGGTAGGACAGGTGCCGGGTGGCCTCGGTGACGCGGCCGTGAGCTCGGGCTAGCGACAGCGCGGTGAGCCGGGCGGCCGTCATGGTGGTGGGATGCGCCGGGAACTGGTCGGAGAACTCGGCCGCGGCGAGCGCGCTGGTCTGCAGTTCCTGCATCGCGCGCAGGTGCCCGGCGACATCGCGGGCGTCTGGCACGCCGGCGGCGGAAGCGGCGCGGGCGGTGGGCAGCTTCGCGGCGAGGGCCTCGGCCTGCTGCGCGACGTCGCGCAGGTGCCGCTGGTATGCCTTGACCTCGGAGGTGGGACGGGCGGTGGGCGTGGGGACTCCATCAGTTCGGGAGCTGCCGGGGAGGGCCGGCAGGTTCGGTGCGTCGTCGGATGAGGCCGCAGTCGGAACTCGGGCGGGGCCGACGCGGGTGTCAGGTCCGCCGCAGCGGTACGACCGTCGCCGACGGAGTGCCGGAGCGGGTCGGCGGTGCGGGTGGCGAGGCGGGAGGAGAGAGCAGGACCAGGGCTGGCGAGCGGCGAAGCGCCGCGTCCACGCGGCGCGCGGCATCGCCCGCGGCCGGTGGGCGGTGCCCGGCCGGGACGATGGGGCGGCGGGAGGCGAGGGCGGTGACCTCGGGAAGGCCGGAAGCGGTGTCCACGGCCTCACCCAGCGCTTCGGCCGCCGAGCGGACGGTGCCGCGGGCGGTCGCGAGACAGCTGCGGGCGCTGCTCAGCGCCTCGGGCGTCGGCGCCGGGTCGGCGAGCAGGTTCGCCGACCGGGCCAGCGCGGCCTGGGCGAGGGTGAGGGCCGTCGTCGTGGCGGTGAAGACGCCGAGCCCGGCGTCGGGGCCCGCAGTGTTCGTCGCGCGGAAGAAGCTCTCGTCCAGCGGAACCGCGATCAGCTCGTGCAGGCGCACCATCGGCCAGGCCAGCTCCCTGACCTCGGGCAGCGGCTCGTGCGGGGCCGGCGCGGGGATGGCGTCGGCGAAGGCGGCCAGCTGCGCGGCGAGGTCGCCCAGCGTGTCGAGATCGTCCTGCCGTAGTCCGGTCGGGACGGGCGGCAGCGGAGGGTTGGTGCTCAACGGCGGCTCCTGGCAGGCGAGGTAGAGGGAGGAGCGGGAGCGTGTGCGGAACCGGCAGGAGTCTCCGCCGGGACGGGCGCGAGCCGGTCGGTGAACGCGCGAACCTCCTCGGCTCCCTGGGCCGCGCACCGGTCCGCGGTCTCCAGAGCGATGCCGGTGTGTTCGGCCTGGCGACGGCGCAGTTCCGCGGCGGGGCTGCCCGGTTTGGCCAGGGTGGCGGTCGTGGACTTGATCGAGAGATCGAGGGCGGCGCCCAGGTGCCGGTGGACGGTGGCGGCGCGGCTCATCGCGGCGTCGTAGGCGCAGGCCAGTACGGCCGCGGACGGGTTGTCCGCCGGCGGCTGGCGGCGGTAGTGCTCGGCGTTGTCTCCGCAGTGCCGGATGAACGCAGTCGCCTGGCGGCACTGCTCCAGGAGGGCGTCGCGGTCGGGGATGCCGGAGACGGGCCCGGAAGGGGTCGCGGCGGCGTTGTGCCCGAGGGCGCGCAGCATCCCGGCGACCGCCGCCAGGTCGTTGCGGTAGGCGGATGGGGCGGTGCCGGACACGGCGCCGCCGAAGGTCGACGGGCCGGCGGCGGTGGGCGGCCTCACCGGCGCCGCCCTGCGACGGCGGCGTGCTGTCCGGGGAGGGCCGGCAGCGAGGCGACCGTGCGGGCGCTCGGACCGGCGGCGCTGCGGGCGGTGGCGGCGACAGCCCTCGGGGCCGGACGGCCGACGCCGGAGAAGGGGCCGGCGAGCGAGCGGGCGTCGCGGCGCAGGTCCTCGCAGGCGCCATCGAGGGCGA
>NZ_JAIY01000005.1:195662-196104 GCF_000710405.2 Kitasatospora sp. MBT66
GGCGAGGCGGGTGCGCGAGAGCGCGAGATTGAGCTGCTGGGAGCCGCGCTCGCGGACCTCCTCGGCGCGGGGGCCGCCGATGCCGTCGACCTCGTAGAGGCGGCCGGCCATGGCGGTGGCCCGGCCGAGTGCGCCGAGCGCCTCGCCCAGCTGGGCGGTCGCCGAGGTCAGGGATCGGACGACAGCCCGGTCGGCGCTCTGGGCGTGAGGGTGGTGCAGGGCGGCGGTGACGTTCAGCAGGTCGTCCTGGCCGTCGCGGATAGCCCGGGTGTGCTCGGCCAGTTCCTCAAGGCCCGGCAGCCCTTCTGCGCGGTAGGCGCGCGGGAGTTGGTGCTTGAGGTACTCGATGGTGTCGGCTGCCGCGTGGAGCCGGTGCACGGACTGGGCGCGGCGGCGGGGGGCGGTGGTGGGCAGAGGGTTCTCCGTGGATCAGCGGCGGGGG
>NZ_JAIY01000005.1:196133-364917 GCF_000710405.2 Kitasatospora sp. MBT66
GGGGGGCGGGCTCGCCCGCACGGTCGGCGGGACGCGCGGGCGGGGTGGCCGGCGGGGCGAGACTGCGGCTCAGGGCAGCGCCCTTGCGCCGGGCGGTGCCGAGAACGACCGGCCCTCCGCGCTCCGCGGGGGTGGCGGTCGCGGCGCGCAGTCGGTCCTGAACGCGGTCGGCGGGGGCCAGAGCCCGGACCGCCGAGCCGAGTAGCGGACCGGCGGCGATGGAGGCGTCCAGCGCCATCACCCGGACGATGCCGGCCGAGGTGGCGGCGGCCCGCAGCAGGGCGGCGCGCAGGACGTGCTCCGCCCAGTAATCCGGGTCGCCGGGCATCCCGTCCGAGCAGATTTCCCGGACCCCGGCCACGGAGATCACGCCGGCGGCAAGCGCCCCGCGCCGCTGCACTTCCCACAGCACCGTCAGTTCGTCCAGCGGCTCGCGCCGGTGCGCGAGCGCGGCCATGGCCAGGTAGACGGCGCGGTGGCCGGGGTCGACGAAGTCCTCGCCGGTGAGCCAGGAAGCTACTGCGGGGATCCGCCCGGGCGTGCTGAGGAAGCTGGAGAGCAGCGCCCGTTCGTGCTGCAGGGCGGCCTCGATCGTCTTGGAGGCGTTCCCCGGCGACGGCGGGGTGGGCAGCGGGCGGCGGGAGCGCTGGTCGATCGTGCCCCAGGCGTCGCCGAGCCGTTGGATGACGGCGTGCAGGGCGCCGGTCAGCTCGACGGTGGCCTCGACCGACTCGCTTTCGGCGGCGGCGAGCAGCCGGTGGGCGTGTTCCTCGAGCGCCCTCCGGACGGCGGTCTCCAGCACCATCCGGCCGTAGCTGGCGGCGTGCTCGGACCGGGGGCAGGTGGAGACAAGGGTGTGGCCGTAGCTGGCGGTGACGCCGGGGACCTCGCAGGTG
The DNA here is from genome assembly GCF_000710405.2 of Kitasatospora sp. MBT66. NCBI lineage: Bacteria > Bacillati > Actinomycetota > Actinomycetes > Kitasatosporales > Streptomycetaceae > Kitasatospora > Kitasatospora sp. MBT66. Next base: position 197,030 of record NZ_JAIY01000005.1, read on the forward strand.
GCGGTGGCGATGGCGGTCAGCGCCCAGTCCTGCTTCTGGTCGTCCCCGGCATCCGGGGCGAGGGCCGGGTGGCCGGCGGCGTGCTGGGCGAGCAGGATCGCGAAGAACCCCTCGTGGGCCGGACGGTAGAAGTGCCGGGGCTCCAGCCACCCGGCCAGCAGCCCGACCTGGGACGGATCGAGCAGGCACGCGCCGAGCACCGCCTGCTCGGCCTCCAGCTGCGGGCTCATGTCACGGCTGACCGGTGTCACCGCGGCGCCACCTCCTCGCGGAGAGGGGCGGGGAGCATCAGGTCGCGCAGCCGGTCCAGGTCCTCGACGAGGGCCTCGTCGCGGATCCGGAGGCGGCCGGAGCCCACTGCCAGGTACCAGCAACCGTCCGCGCGGCTGATCGGCAGGAAGGCCAGGTCGTTGCGAATGATGTCAACTCCGTTGCACAGAAGGGTGGTCGAGGTGGTCAGCGGGAGTGCCGTGCAGGTGCGCGGACGTGCTGACGGGCGCCGGCCTGGTGAGAGCGGGTCACGCGACCGCCTCGCCGCGGCAGCTGAACGGGGAGCAGCCGCCCTCGGGCCCGTCCTCCAGCTCGTCCTCATCCAGGCCCAACTGCGTCTGCAGAGACCGGAGTTCAGCTCGGGTGAGCTTGTCGACCGGCGCCTGGTCGAGGGGCAGGCGCGAGCGGTGCAGGTACGCCTGCCCGAGCAGCGGCCGTCCATCGGCGTTGGCGCGGGCATTGCCGGCCCGGATCGCTGCGTCGAACTCCACGACGTCCGCCCACTCCTCGGGAGAGGTGTCGCGAATTTCCCGCCACTGGGCATTTCCGTGAAATGGACAACCCAGGCAACTCGACTTCGGAGTGGCACCCCATCCGTGCTCGGCAAGCAGCTTGAGGCAGTCCGCGCGGGACAAGCCGAGCTCGATCAGCGGGAAAGTGTGGCGAGTGTACCGGACGTCGGAGTCCTTGGCCCGGTGGAATTCATCGGTACTGATACCGATCCACTGCTCGGCATACACGCCGTTCGGCACCCGGGCGGGATGCGGGTACCCTAGGATCTGCCGCACCTGCCGCTTTATCGGCTTAATTTTATACTCGCCAGTACATTGCCGCCGAGTCATTCCCGGACTGCCGTCCTGATTGAGAATATAGAGCGGCATCGACGCGAACCTGCGAGCGGGGTCGAGGGCGTCCTTGCGGATGTTTCCGGACGAGACCCGCAGGATCGGTATGTTGGCCGGCCGGGCGATCTTCCGCTCCACCTTGTCCAGGTGCCGGTAAACCTTCGCCGGCTCCCAGCCGGTATCCGAGAAAACGGCGCAGTCCAGTTTCGGAAGCTCACCCAGCGCCGACAGAAGGAGTAGCGTTGTGGATTGTACGCCAGCGCCGAGCGACAGAATTCGAGTGGCCGGTTCGGTGGTGTAAATCATTCGGCACCACCGGCCTTGGCCATCGCCCGCTCGGTGATCAGAGCGGTCTGCCGGGAGCTGGCCGCACCGACCTCGGCGGCGCCCGGCTCCTTGTACCAGGGGCGCAGGGTCAGCAGCGCGGGTCGCAGGCCGGTCGCAAAAAGGAGCGCCGACCCCTTTTTCAGGGCGCGGATCTGGTCGGGCGGAAGAATGCGCTCCTGGCGCATGCTGACCGAGGTCGACCGGCCGGATTCCGACGTGGAATGCGAAACCGTCTCCACATCGTGGTCGCCGACCAGGCGAGACAGTTTGTCAGCGAAATCTGCGTCGTCGATTCCGCTGCCCACGAGTTTGATGGTGGCCGCGCTCCACATGGCGTCCATGCCCGCCTCGCCCCAGACTTTCTGGCCCTGGCGATAGCTCTGGAGAATGGTGATCGGGATGACGCCACGAGACCCAAGGTGGGAATACAGGTCGGGCAGGTCGCCGATTTTGCACACATTCGCGGCCTCGTCCAGAATGGCGAGGAGCGGTGGGTCGAGACGGCCTCCGGCGCGCTCGGCCTCGATGACCGCCGTGCGCATCACCGAGTCCGCCGCAGCCGCGATCAGAGCAGAGGCGCTGCCACCGCCGTCCTTGGACAGCAGGAACAGGGAGTCCTTGCGGGTGACGAACTCCTCCGGCTTGAACTGGGGCAGGTCCGGATTCGGCGTGACCCACTTGGAGATCTGCGGGTCGAGAAGGCAGGCCGCGTATTGGCGGGCGGTCTCGAAAATTCCGTCGCGGGTTTCGACGGCGCCGGAGACGGTGCCCTGGAGCTGGTCCGCGATGGCGGTCATCTGGTGCGCGCGCAGCAGGTCGACCGGGGTGCGGTCGGACGGCACGGCGAGCCACTTGAGGACGTCCGTGATCGGCCGGTGGTCGCAGCCCGCGGCCAAGAACAATGCGCACAAAGTGTTCTGGGCGGCGGTGGACCAGAAGTCGCCCTGGCTCGACTCGTCGACGGCCGCGGCGACGAAGTGGCCGGCGAGCCGTCGCGCGCCCGGCAGGTCCTTGGCGTCGGCCAAGATGTCCCACCACATCGCCTGTGGGGTGTGGGCGATCTGCTGCGGATCCATCGTCCACACCCGGCCGGCCTCGGAGCGGGCCTCCAAGCACGCCGTATAGGCGTCGCGGGCCGCCTTGTTCGAGGTGAGCAGGACGGGGCCGGGGGCGCGCAGGATCGCCGGTACGGCGATGCTGGTCGTCTTGCCGGAGCGCGGCGCCATGATGGCGACCGCGACGTCTTCCCAGTTGGAGCGGACCTCGGGTCCGGTGGGGGCGAGGTCGCCGAGCAGGATGCCGGTGTCGTCGGGGTCGATCTCGCGCGGCTTGGCCTTGGAGAGGCTGGGGCGCAGGTCCCGGGCCTTGGCGGTGATCTCGGCGGGCAGCAGCGGTGCCAGTTCGCTGCGGCCCGCGAGGCCGGTCGGCTTGCGGCGGTGCTTGGACCACAGCAGCAGGCCGGCGGCGGTGAGCGCGATTGACAGCAGCGCCGGGGTGATGCGGGTGCTGATCAGCAGTAGGAGCGGGCTGAGGTGCGGGAAGGCCCGGTCGGGGTGGAGTGCGGCGTCGACCGGCTGGAACGGGGCCCACGGGGTGCCGTCGGTGGTCGCGGCGGTGGTGGCGTTGCCGCCGAGCCAGGCGAAGGTGCCGAAGACGGCGACGGCGATGCCCGCGCCGATGAGCGCGTAGAGGAGGGCATCGGAACCGGGGCTGGCGGAAGGGGATTTGGGGGAGGCGGGCAGGAGCGGGTTCCTTGACAGGGTTTCGGCCTGCCGGGCAGGGGCGCGCGGCGGCAGGGGGCCCAGAGCGGGCGGGGAGTGGGCGGCGATCACGGCGGGACAGAGGCCCGAGACGTGGGTGATCGGCCCGGTGGCCGGCGGGTGGTCAGCCGGCGGGGACTGCGGGGTCAGCGGGAGGCGGAAGCCTTGGCTGACGTGGGTGCGCGGGAGGCGACCGGTGCGGGGGCGGCACCGTTCAGGGCAGCGGGACGCGCGGGCGAGGCCGTACGGGTGCGGGCGGCAGCGGCGCGGGGCGCGGCAGGAGCCGCCCCCTGACCGTCGGTCTCGTCCGGGCGTACCAGTTGGGCTTCTGCGACGCGGTAGCCCGCGGTGGTGAGCTGGGCGCTCGCGTCCTGAAGGGCTGAGGCCATGGCTGAAGCCGGCAGCAGGTCCTGGTCGGTGAGGGTCTCCAGCCGCTGGGAGGCGGTGTCCAGCAGCGCGGTGAGTCGCTCCAGCAGGCCGGTCTCGGGGGCCATCACCGCGAGCGCCACCGCGGTGATGGCCTCCGCTGTGGTGGCCCGGTGGACCTGGGCGGTCGCCTGCACCAGCCGGGACTGCAGGTAGGCCAAGTCCCTCCCGTCGAAGGTGTTCTCGATCCTGCGGATCGGCAGCGGGGGCACCACGCGGGTGGCGTATCCGGCCCCGGTGAGGAGCTGCTCGGCGAGGCGGATGCGCTGGTTGACGTCGCCGTGCCCGGCGTCCTCGGCGGTGAAGATCGCGCTGAGACCCTCGTTGGAGAATCCCGCGCGGGCCAGGAGGGTCCGGCTGGCCAGGTCGGTGGCCTGGGCCCAGGCGCTGCCGGTGGTGGTGGAGCCCTCTCTGATGGGGAAGCGGGCGAAGACAATCTGGGTGGGGTCGGACAGGCGGAGTACTTCCTGGTCAGCGCCGTGGGGGGTGGCCGTGGCCGGGGTGGCGGGGGTTGAACATGGCGCCCGTGTACTCGACGGCGGTGAACCGGCGGTTGGGATCGGCGGGCTGGGCGGGCCGGGTGGCCAACTTCGGCAGCGCAGCCTCGGACAGGGTGCTGCGGCGGCGGGCCACGGGCGTGGGATCGGCGACGGCGGAGGCTAGGATCGCCACGTACCGCACCGGCGTTGCGTGGCCGAGGACGATGGTCCACTGGTCGCTCCAGGCGGGTCCGAATGAGGCTTGTGCCATCCAGGCCCCCACGCCCTCCCCGCACTTGTCGTCGGTCGAGGTGGGTGAGTACCTGAAGCTGGTGGTGCCGTCCGGCGACGCGAGACGGACGAAGTGCGGGTCGTCCTGGAGCTGCCAGCCGGCCTTCAACAGCGGGCGCCAGGCGGTCGTCGGCGAGGCGGTCGGCTCGGCGACGATCTCCTCCGGCATGGTGTACCGGTCGGCGGCGACGGCCTGGACGAACGCACCGACGATCTCACCGGGGGTGTCCTTGGTGAACGTGGCCTGCCAGTAGGGCACTTGGTCCGCCGGGTGCTTGCGGACGGTGACCCGGTAGAGGTGGAAGATCCGGTGCGCTTCCATGGCGATCTCGATGCGCCGGCACGGGCTGGTGGCGATGACCTGGGCCAGGGATTCGTCGAATCGGTACGGCCACTCGTGGAGGTGGAGCAGCGGTGCCAGGACCGGCAGGGGCCCGGGGCCGGCGAGGTGGCGGGGGCGGACGAGCACCTCGTCCTGGGGCGCGGCCGAGGGTGAAGTGGTCAACGTTTGGGTCCTCGGGGCGTCAGCGGTGGGGAGGTTCGACGATGCGGGAGTGCGGCGGCACGGCGAGGGCTGGGGCGAAGTGGACCGACGCCGTCGTGCCGGCGGCCCGCAGTGCCGGGGACTGGGCGGTGGCGGCCCGGCTGCGGGTGGTCTCGTCCGCGGCCTCGGCGATGGCGTCGGCGGTGGCAGCCGTGCGGAAGGCCGCGGCGGAGATGGCGGTGGCCTCCGTGAGCAGCGGCTCCCACAGGGGAGGCCGGTCGCCGTACTGCTGCGCGACCTGGCGACCGATCTCCGTGACGGCACCCGCGAGTTGATGAACTGCGCCGGGCATCAGGGTGAGGCCCAGCAGCACCTCGGCGGCCTCGTGGGCCGTCAGCGAGGGAGCGATCTCGACGATCTCGGAGAACGCGCGGCCGGCACGGGCGATGGCCTGGTTGGCGACATCGAGGGGCCCGGTGGTGCGGGCGTCGGTCAACGGTCCTGCTTTCTACAGGCGCCGCCCGGATCGAGCCGCGGCGGTGACGAAGGGAGAGGGGGCGGGGAGAAGACCTGTCCGGCGGCCGGGTATGCCGGCCGCTGCCGCGCGGGGACGGGTGAGGCCGGTGCTGCGGCTCTCGGCGAGCTGGCAGACGGCCAGGGCGAGGGAGCGGTCGCGGCCGGTGTCCACGATGGTTCCGTCCGGTCGAGCGAGCGGCGCGACGAGGCGGGCCTCGTGGTCGCCGACGCGCAGCAGCGCCCACCGGCACGCCGCCGAGGCGTCCTCGGAGGCGATGCCGGTGGCGGCCAGGATGCGCCGGGCGGTCTCCTGGAAGCGGTGATCCGCGGGGCCTGCGGCGTCAGGGTCGGTGCGCAGCGTGCACTGCCACACCAACCTGGTGCGCAGTGCCTCGGCGGGCCCGGCCGGCGGCGGCAAGTGCGCGGCCAGCTCCGTGGCGAACGCCATCTGGTCGGCCGGGAGGTCCGCGGCGGGACGCCAGGCGTCGATGAGACGCAGGCGGTTCTGCTGCTGGGCGGCGGCGGCCGTGGCGGAGGCGAGCAGGTCGCGGGTGGAGGCGTACCGGGCGATGGTGGGGTGCACGTCACCGTCCCGGGGCCGGTGCGACCGTCCGGCCGACCGAGGCGAGCACGGGCTCCGCGGCTGGGGGCGTGCTGCTGCCCGGACGGGAGGCGGCCTGTTCGGCGCGCAGGACCTGCACGACGAGGGAGGAGGCTGCCGCGATCCGGGACGGGCCGGCGGGGCCGGCGCTCAGTTCGGGTTCTCCGTGACGCGGTCCGCGCTGGTGGCGGCGGCGGCCAGCTCGGGCAGGTCGGCCGGCTCGGCCTCCCGCTGGTCGATCCACCAGCTGGCCTTGTCCAGCGTGCGCAGCTGCTCCTCGACGGCCAGCCACGCCTCCTCGGTGAGCGCGCCCTCGACCACCAGGGCCTGGTAGCCGGTGGTCACCAGCTGGTGCCGGCAGCGCTCGCCCCAGGCGATGGCCCGCTGGGGGCCCTCCAGCGGGGGCATGCCGAACTGGGCGGCCCACGCGGTGGCGGCTTCCTGCTCCTCGGCGCGGCGGGCGGCGATCCACGCCTCGCGTTCGGCGGTGTCCTCCTTGCGCTCGGCGAGCCAGCAGTCGCGGCAGGAGCGGGTGGCGAGCCAGCGGGCGTAGGAGGCGCGCTTGTCGGCGGGGCGGGAGGACAGGTCATGCTCGACGGTGTGGCCGCAGTCGTGTTCGACGGACCACCGGGTTCGGACAGCTATGTTGGGTCTCCTGTGAACTCGGTTTGATGGGACAGGGATTGGGTCAGATCAGCGGGCTCGCCGCGGGTGGGAGGAAGGGGGAACTGGGGAAGTCGTCTCTGCTCTAGCCGGGCCGGGGCGCGGGGTTCGCGTGGACTGCAGCCGGGCGACGGCCGCGCGGGGGATCGGCTCGGTCCCGTTCCGGTGGTGCAGCGCCTGAGCGGTGCGGTCGACCTGACTCCCGAGGAGACGGGCGGCGCGTACGGCGGGCCCGAGCGCAGCGGGCTGGTCGAGCCAATCTGCTGCCAGTTGCAGGACTTCCTCGAGCTCGCGGATCACAGGACTGAGGTGGCCCAGGAGGTCGGCCACCTCGACCTCCTCGGTGGGCTCCGGCAGTAGCTGGCCCAGACGGCGCACCGCCCACGAGCCGACGAGGCTCGCGTCGTGATCGCCAAGCTGGGCGCGGTTCAGGGCATCGGTGTAGGACATCGGCTCACCGGGAGTTCGAGTGTCCGGCGGCCCACGCGATCCGCGGGTCGACGGCCGGGACGGTCGCGGCGGTGGTCGCGGCAGCAGTGGCGTGCAGAGCGGCAGAGGAGCGGAGCCGGCCGCTGGTGGCGAGTGCGGCGCGGGCACGGGGGCTGGCGGGGCCGCTTGTGCGGGCGGCCGGTACGGCGGCGGGGCGTGCCGCGACGGCGGCGAGGTCCCTGCCCGCGCCGGCGAGCACGGTGGTGGCCTCGCCGACCACGGCCTCGACCCGCGCCAGGTCGACGCTGCCCGGGTCCGTGCGGACCTGGTCCTCGATCGCCCGCAGCCGGGAGGCGATCTCGGCACTCAGCGCGGCCCGGTCGTGCAGCAGGGCGTCCGCGCGCTGGTCGTCCCGGCTCGGCCCGGTCGGCGGGTGGACGACCGTGTTGAACGGGTCCGGTGCCGTCGGGGTGACGGGCCCGAGGACGGGCGCCTTGAACACGCGGGTTTCGAACGGGTCGTCGTTCTGCGCGACCTGGGCGAGCGGCGCGGCGGACGGGGGTGGGGTCCGGTTCATCTCTGCGATCAGCCGGGTGGCGAACGGGTCGGTGGACTCGTACGGGCCAGTGAGCGGTTCGAAAGCCAGGTCGGAGGCGACCCGCAGCCCCTGGCCGCGCAGCGCGGCGACGGCGGTGGAGGCCCGCTTGTCGCCCTCGAACTCGGGCTCGTCCATGACGTAGAGGCCCGGGTGCCCGCCGGTGCCGGTGAAGCCGGCCTCGGCGAGCGCGTAGGCGGCGGTCTGGTTGCTGTGCGGGTTGGTGGCGACGATGCCCAGCTTCGGGTGGCGTCCGACGTGGACGTCGAAGCTGCGGGGCGGAGCCGGGGCGCTGGCCTGGACGACGGCGTCGGGACCGGCGGCGCGTACGGCCGGGCTGTCGAGGGCGGGATTCGTCGCGTCGTTGTAGTCGAAGGCGGCGTCCGCACTGACCTTGACCCCGCCGCGGCGCAGGGCGGCGACGGTCTGCCGGGCGTGCAGGAAGATGTTCTGCTCGCTGCGGTCGAGGGCGTGCCGTCCGTCGGCGAGCTGGCGGAATCCCGCGCGGGCGAGCAGCGTATGGGCGGTCGGTGAGGCGTCGGGGCCGACGTCGGCGACGACGCCGTACTGCGGGTCGCGGGTGATGGAGACGTGCTCGGGGGTGATGCGCTGCTCCTCGGGGCAGATGGTGGACGCGGTCAGCGGCGGGCGGCCGGTGCGGACGGCGGGGGAACGGGCACAGCGGGCCGGGGCTGGTCGGCTCCGGCGGAGCCGGGCGCCGTGGTCGCGGTGCGGGCGGCGGCGACGCGCGCCGCCGACGATGGGGAGACGGCGACGGCGGCGCCTTCGAGGCCGGGCAACGGCGTTGGCCGGGAGGTGATCGGAACGCCCATGTCCCTCAGGGCTGCTGCGAGTTGGGCTGCCGCCCTGGACTGGAAGATCGGGTCGTGCTCGGCCAGGGAGTAGCGCTCCGGAGCGTCCTCCAGACCGAGGCGGAACCCGGAGGCGGTCAGGGCGTCCAGCACGGCCGGGGCGCGGCTGGCGGTGGTCACGGTGATGCCGGCGGAGGCCAGGCGGCGGAAGGTGACGCCGACGGTCTGCTGGTGGGGCAAGCGGGTGTTCTCCAGGAAGGGCTCGGTCAGCGGGAGGCGGAGCGACGGGGGGCTGGTCCGGGAGGCAGCGGCGCAATGGCGGGGGCGACTGCCATCCGCGCCCGCCGTGATGGACGGGCGGCCTGGGCGCGGGTGGCCGGCGGGTGGGTGGTGTCCCGTAGCTGCGTCGCCCGGAAGTCGCGGCGAGCCTGTGGCCCGTACCAACTGGCGTAGTGGTCCGTGATGTTGAGGTGTTGCGGGTCGTGCCGCAGGATCATGTAGGCGTGGGAGTCGGCGCCTTCCGGAGTGCGGGCCAGCCACCACCTGACGCCGTCGTCCCAGTCGTGCATGGCCTCCACGACCACGGCGCCGGACACCACCTCGTGGGCGAGTTCCCGGTCGGTGGGGATCAGGCGGTCGGCGGCCAGGTCGGCGGAGACGATTGCCTGGGCTGTCTCCGCGACGCGGCCGACGTCGGGGAACGGGCCCTCGTCCTGTAGCCACCGGTAGTGCTGGACCACATCGCCGTTGCGCTGCTCGGGGCGGTGCCAGTTGACGACCGGTACCCGGGCTGCGACCAGTCGGTCGACGAGCCGCCCCGCCCTGCGGATCTGCTCGTTCGGGTCGACGCTTCGGCGCTGGTGCCAGCAGTCCAGCGCATCACCCCGCCTGGAGAATCCGGCCTGGTAGATCGCTTCGCGGGCGGGCTGGGGCACCTGGCCGTTCAACACGACGAACTCGCCGTGGTCGTAGTCCCAGCCGAACGCCACCAGCCCGCCGGTGGTGCCGGGATCCGTCGTCGTGGGCATCAGGCTCCCGATCAGCGGCGCCGTGCCGAGGTCGGAGAAGCCGTCACCGGAACCGGCGCCGGGCCGGTGGCCGGGGCGGCCTCGGCCGCCTTCCGCTTCACCTCCTCCTCGCGAGCCTGGAGCAGCCGCACCAGGTCGGCCTCCAGCGCATCGCGTTCCTCGGCCGCCTCCTCCAACTTCTCGAACTGCGCATCCAGCTCGTCGAGGACGGCGTCGTCCACGCGCCGCTGGGCGGTGGCGACGTTGACCAGCCGCACGCGCTGGAAGGACACCGCGGTCTCGGCGGCCACCAGCGCGCGGTGCGTGTCGAGCACCCGCGCGGTCTTCGCGTCGGCCCGCGCCTGGTTGGCGATCAGGGCGGTGATGCTCTGGCCGAGGGCGGCCTCCAGGCGGGCGTCCTGGCGGGTGAGCGTCATGGTCGACATGCGTCTCCAAGGGGTAGGAATAGAAGCGGAGTTGGCGAACTGGGAAGGTCAGAAGGGGGGCTCCAGGCCCGGCCCGGCGAGTCCGGCACTGATCACCGGGCGAGGCGGTCCCACGGGGAGTGCGCCCGGGCGGCCGAGCACCACGGGGGAAGTCCGGCGGGCGGCGGCGGCCCGCGGGGCATCGGGCACCGGAGCCTCGGCCGCGTACCCGTAGGAGGTCCACTCCGCGCGTGCGGCGGCGAGGCTGGGGTGGCGGCTGGGGCCGTAGTGGCCGCTGTCCGGCTCGGTGTAGAACACCGCCGCCTCACCGGCGCCGGGATAGTCGACCAGCAGCTCGATCGAACCCTCCGGCGCCTGGTGGTGCGCGTGGATCACCAGGTGGCCGGCGGCGACGTCCTCGCTCACCAGGTGCACCCAGACGGTGCGGTCGCCGATCGTCCGCGCCGGGCCTGGGGGTGACGACGTCCCCAGTGGCGACGGGGCCTTGGCGCGCAGGCGCTGCTCGTCCGCGCTGTACACCCGGGTGATCCCGTAGTCGGCGGCGGCCAGCAGGCGCCGGGCGTCGCGGATCTGCCGCTCGGCGGTGGAGGCGCTCGTGTCCCGGCGGATGCGGTGCAGCCGCAGGGCGTCGTCGCGGACGAACCCGGCCTGCTCCAGCCAGTACGCGCTGCGCCCGTCGGGAGGGTCGGCCACGATGGTCTGCCGGTCGGGCAGGTGGGCGATGGTGACGTTAGGGATGACGACTCCTGGGCGGTCAGCGGTGGTGGGTGCGGCCGGACCGGGCGGGAGCGGCTGGGATTGTGCCGCTGGGCTCGGCGCCGACGGGCGGAGCGGTGGGCGAGCCCCGGGAGACGGTGGCCTGGCCCCGCTGCTCGCGGGTGAGGCCAGCCGAGCGCCGGTAGTCGGCTTGCTCGGGGGCCGGAGGGGTGGCCGTAGGTGCTGGCCCTCCTGGGAAGGAACCCGGAGCGTTGCAGGATTCCGCCCGCGTCGAGGCTGGCCTGTGCGACGATGGCGTTGCCGGGCTCGTTCACATCGGGGTCGATCACCACGCGGAGCACCCGCAGGCGGTCGGGCGTGATCATGCCGCTTCCGGGGCCGCGTGCATCCGGGCGTCGGTGTCGAACAGGGCCAACTCCGCACGGTGCAGAAGATGTTGGACAACGAACGAACGCCCTGCCACCTTCCACAGGCCGCGGCCCTTGCCGAGGGCGGCAATGGCGGCAGTCTCGACGCCGCTGAGGCCGAGCAGTCCGGCGGTGGCGGCCAGCTGGTCGCTCTCCTGCCGGTAGATCACGCGCGTCGCGCAGTCGGTGAGCAGGCCCTCGGCGAGCGCCCGGGTCCGGGAGCCGGCGTCGCCGGCCGACAGCAGGTCGCTGAGGCGGTGGATGATCAGCATGTTCGCGATGCCCAGTCCACGGCTCAGCTTCCACTGGCTCTGCATGCGTTCCAGCAGTGCCGCGTGCCGCATGACGCGCCACGCCTCGTCGTAGATCACCCACCTGCGACCGCCGTTGGGGTCGCTCAGTGCCGCTTCCATCCACGCGGACGCGCAGGTCATCGCGAGCGTCAGCGCGGTGTCGTCGCCGGAGGATCCGAGCCGGGAGAGGTCGATCGTCAGCATCGGGCTCTTCGGGTCGAACTCCGCGGTCGACGGCGCGTCGAACATCCCCGCGAGGTCGCCGTTGACCAGCCGGCGAAGCGCGTGGGCGAGGTCCTGGGCGGCGGCGCCGACCCGCCGGGTCGGGTCGCCGAGCGCGGCGTCCAGGACGGCGGCCTGCCCGAGGACGGCCGCGACGTCGCCCAGCAGCGGGACCTGGCCCGTGCGCGCGCTGCGGTCGACCACCGCGTCCAGGGCGATGTCCATCGCTGTGTACTCCATCGGCGCCAGGTCGCGCCGCAGCACGGTGCGGGCCAGCGAGCCGAGCAGCAGCAGTCGGCGCTTGCGGACCTCGCCCGCCCAGTCCGCCAGGTCGACGCCCGTCGGAGGGGCCGGAGCGTCAAGGGGGTTGAGCCGTCCCGGGAGCCCGGGGCCGAGGGCGATGGTGGTCCCGCCGATCGCCTCCGCGACGGACGTCCACTCCCCCTTCGGGTCGCACGGAACGTAAACGCGGTAGCCAAATGCCGTGCTGCGCAGGGCAATTGACTTTGCCAGTGCGGACTTGCCCTGGCCGATCACGCCTGCGACCAGCGTGTTCGGGTTTGTAAAGTTTTCAACTTTCCCGTAGAGGGCGAAGGGGTCGAACACGAAGCTGGCCTCGGCGTGGACGTCGCGGCCGATCAGGACGCCAGCGGACCCGAGGCCGCCCTCGGCGAGGAAGGGGTACGCCGCGCTGGCCGTCGCGGTGGTCATGCGGTGCGAGGGAAGTCGCAGTCGGCCGCCGCGTAGGGAGGCGGGGCCGGGGCGTCCGGCGGCGGGGTAAGCGGGGAGGAGTTCGGCGTTCTCCTCGCGGCGGGTCTTCGGGCGCTGGGGGCGGCCGGCCTGGCGGGCGGCGCGTCGGGCGGCGGCGAGGTCGCGCTTGGCCTGGCGGCGTGCTGAGCGGTCCGAGCGGGTCGGGGTGAACAGGGGGGTGGCACTGGCGGAGCGCAGGAACGTTTCTCCTGTCAGACGCGAGGGGTTGTGGTCGGTGTGCCGCGGAGCTCGGAGGGGGTGGCGATCACCCGGACGCGGCCCGAGGTGGTGCTGTGGCGCTGGCAGATCACCATGTCCGGGGCGCCCTCCGGCAGCCGCAGCGCGCACGCCTCGCGGGTGGGGCGGCGCCCGTCGGCGCGCGGGGCGCGGTGGTAGGCGTCGTGGAGGGCATCGCAGGTCTGCCACAGCCGGATACGGGCGGCGTGGAGGTGGCCGGCCTCGGCCGGGGCGAGCGGCCGGGTGGTGCCGGTGTGGGTGTCGAGCAGCGCGAACAGGGCGACGCAGTGGGCGTGGAGCGCGTCCAACTCGCCTCGGGAGACGGGTTCTTGCTCCGGGATGGCGGTGTGGTGGTGGACGTCGACGCCCGCGGTCGCGAAGCGCAGGAGGCGGTGGTCGCCGGTGGGCGGGTGGTGCACGGCTGCCTCCCGTCAGGTTCGGGCGAGCGGCAGGGCCGCCTGCGCGAATGCCTCGGCCTGCTGCCAGCGCAGGAGCCGCGGGTCCAGCCCGGTGCCGGCGGCGGCGGTCTCGATCGAGGCACAGGCGCGGCGCAGCTCCTCCGGGTTGTCGGCGCTGACGACTACCAGGCCGGTCAGGTCGACGTCGGCGTGGCCGGAGATCAGCTCGCGCTCGTGCTGCTTGGCGTCGGCGTACTCCATGCTGTCGGCCTCGGAGTCGACCTGGCCCTTGCGGACCCGCTCGGCGGCGTCGGCGATGATGCTCGACTTGGTGCGCTGCACCGCCTTGAGCGCGGCGTCCAGCGCCTGCGGGCCGTAGGTGAGGGAGAGGGTCCGGCGGGCGCCGCCGGCGAAGACCAGCGGGTGGAGGAACCCGTGGGTGACCTCGGACCTCGGCCACTGCTCGATCCAGTACACCGCGTGGCAGGCCGTGTCGGTGGTGAGGCGGCCGGGTTCCTCGACGACCACGACGGGACCGGCGGCGGCCGGATCGGCGACGGCCTCGCCGGTCTCCGACCACTGCTCCAGGTTGGCGAGCGACTTCGGGTCGTAGGCCGAGCGGATCACGGCGGCGATCTCGCCGGTGCTGAGCCAGCCGCGGGGGTTGAGGCCCGCGTTGCGCAGAGACTGCTCGAAGCCCGGGACGAGCTGGGACAGGACACTGAACGCACCGGTCAGGCCGCCGCCGGCCTCGCCGATCAGGCGGCGGGCGCCCTTGAGGTCCAGGCTGATGGCGATGTACGCCTCGTGCGGTGCTGCGGTCGGACCCGCGGCGGCGAGGAGGTCCTCGTAGACGGGGCCGGCGACCTTGGCGTCGGGGCGGCCGTTCTCCGCCCAGTACCGGGCGAGGGCGTCGCCGCTGTCGGGGACGGTGCGCTCGATCACCTGGACGGTGGTGATGTAGCCGGTGCGGGCGAGCGAGGCCAGGCACCGGCCCCAGGCGTTGACGTTGCCGGCCTGGGTGGAAGGGTCCAGCAGCGCGAACGCGCGGCTGGAGACGCGGATGACGGCGGTGAGGCTGTTCTTCTGCGGGTTGTGGATCGCGCCGAGCGTGCCGCCGGGGGCGGTGACGGCGCGCAGGCTGGCGTCGGTGCCGGGCAGGTGGAGCAGGCCGTCGCGGCGGGGCCGGGTGGCGGGCCGGGCGAGCCAGACGAGCTGGCCCTTGGCGCGGCGCAGGTAGTACCGGATGAGGATCGGGGCCCAATCTGCCACGGAGCGGCTGTGGAAGCGGATCAGGACGAGGGCGGCGGCCAGGGCCCAGAGCGGGGTGGTGAGGGCGGCGCCGGCAAGTCCGGTGGCGACCATGGTGGCCAGGAGCATCGCGCCGGCGGTGCCGACGACGGTGAGCTGGGCGGCGGTCAGGCCGAGTAGGACTCCCCGTCGGGATCGGCTGGGGAAGCGGACGGTCGGTGTGGGAAGGTCGGCCGACAGGGGCGACTCCTTCGGTCAGAGCGGGGAGTACCGGCCGGGGCGGGTGGTGGCCCCGGCCGGTGCTGGTCAGGAGGTCGGCGGCGTGGAGGAGCCGACGGGGCTGCTCGGCGCTGCAGCCGGGCCGGCGGCGGACGCAGGCGGGGCGGCAGGAGCCTGGGCGCCGCTGCGGGTGGCGCGAGCGGCACTCATCACGACCTGCGGCGTGGCGGACCCGCCCGAGGCCGCAGCGGCAACTGCACTCGCGGGCTTGGCGGTTGACCCCTCGCTGGCGCCGCCCCCGGCGGACTGGCCGGAGGTGGGGGCCCGGGAGATCAGCGGCTGACCCTGGTCGCCACCCGACTGGGCGCGGCGGGTGATCAGCGCCTTTCCGACCGCGTCGCCGCCGCCTCCGGAGGAGGTGCCGGGGAAGCGGAAGGTGCTCTGCGACGGAGACGACGAGCCTTCGCCGGAGCCCGAGTTGCCGGAGCCGCCACCGGCTGGGGCGTCCTGGCCGGGCACCTGCGCCGGGCCCTGCGGGGCGGCTCCGCCCATCGCTGCTCCGCCCGCTCCGCCGGCACCCGCGGTCGCGGCCATCCGGGCGCCCTTCTGGGCGGTGGCGGCGCCGACCTGCAGGCCGGTGGCGGTGCTGCGGTGCAGGTCGTGGGCCTGTCCGCCGTCGCCTGCCCAGTGGACGAACTTGTAGATCGCCATGGGGCTGAGCAAGACCAGGGCCATGACGACGAGGCCGGCGATGATGTCCGACAGGGCCTGGATGCCGTCCTTGGTGTCGGTCTGGCCGAGCGCGGAGACGCCGACGAGCATGATGATCGTCATGATCAACTTACTGAACACGACCGTGGCGGTGGCCTCGATCCACTTCCGGCGCCAGTCGCGGGTGGGCTCCCAGGCGCCGCCGGCCGCCGCGAAGGGTGCAAGCACGACGAGCACGAGGATCGTGACCTTGCGCAGGACCATCGCGCCCCAGTAGAGGATCGCCCCGGCCGCGCAGCCGAGCGCCACCAGCGCCGGGATCGCCCAGCCGAGCGGCGTCGTGACGGTGATCATCGACACCTTCACCAGCCGCCTGACCGCGTCGTCCATGCTCGAGTTGGCGATCTGGAACAGCCCCCGGCTGAGGGCGTCGACGATGACCAGCGAGACGCCGGTGAAGGTGATCGCCGTCATCGCGAACAGGGTCGCCGAGACGGTTCCGGTGACGGCCTGGCCGAGCGCCTGGCCATCCCGCCTCCACGCGGCGCGGATCAGCTGGAAGATGAAGGTCATCACCAACATCACCAGCGCGATCGGCAGGATCGTCGCGTAGTTGGTGCGGAACCACTCCGCACCCAGGTCGACCGAGGTCGTCTTGTCGACGGCACGGGAGGCGAGGTCGACCGCGCTCTTGGCGAGGTCGCCGGCGGACTTCGCGACCCAGTTGCCGATGGAGTCGGTGACAGAATCGCTGACGCCACCGACGATGACATCGCAGAGCAGGCCGGATCCGGGTAGATCACAGAAACCGATGGGCGATCAACTCCTACGTTGGGGACCGGTGGTGTAGGTCAGGGGTAGACGGTGGTGGCGATGGAGGCCAGCGCGCAGTCGCGGCCCGGCCGGCACTGGACGGCCAGGGTGATGGCGCGGTCCTCGGCGCCCCGGCCGCCGTCGAGCCAGCTGACGGTCTGCTTGCCGGTGACGGTGACGGCGTAGATGTAGGCGACGGTCAGCTGCGTCGGGTCCTTGCCGATGGCCTGCTGCCACGCGGCGGGCAGGTGGGCCTCGGCGGCCTCGCCGACGGCGTGCTGGCCGTTGTCGCGCATCCGGCTCCACAGGGTCGGGTCCGGCAGCTGGGCGGCGAGGGCGTCCGGGTCGGCGTACTGGGTCTCGTCGGTCAGCCAACCGCGGAGTCCGGCCAGCTGCTGGGGCTGGGTCGCGGTGCGGGTGTCGTAGCTCCACAGCGCGCTGGCGAACGCCTTCGCGTACGCGATCGGGTCGCTGGTGTGCGGTGGAGCGGCCACGACCGACACACCCGGTGTCGCCCCGACCGAGGGGGCGGGACTCGGTCCGTGCGGCGAAGCTGTCGAAGTCGCGGAAGTAGAAGGGCTGGAGGGGGAGTTGGCGGCGCTCGGGGTGCGGTGGCCGCCGCCCGCCAGCCGGGCGGTGAGCCCGGCCAGCAGGGCGACGACCACGAGCACGCCCAGGCCGATCAGCAGCCGGCGCAGCAGGGTGGACTGGCCGGTGAACGGCGAGGACTTCGGCATCAGTGGACGCTGGTCCCAACCGTCGAGAAGAAGCTGACGATCCCGTTCGCGGCGCCCAGCAGGAGGGCACAGCCGGCCGCGACGAGGGCGCCTTGCTTCCCCTTCTGCTCGCTGCCGTGCGATCCGGTGTGGTGGCCCCAGGCCCAGACGATGCCACTGACGCAGAGCGCACCGACGACCGCGATGATCGCGAAGAGGTTGATCGAGCCGACGGTGGACTTCAGGACGGACAGGCCGGGCAGGCCGCCCTCGGACGGCGAGATGCCGGGATCGTAGGCCAGCTGCTGGGCCTTCGTTGCGGCGTCGGCGAGGTAGGTGAGCAATCACACTCCACGGCTAGAGGGGCAGGAAGATGCGCGGCCGAGCCGCGCGGGAAGGGGAGAAGTGCGCGAAGTGCGCTGAGAGGGACGGAAGTTGCCGTCACGGGGCGATGCGGCGGGCGGCGATGATGTCCGCCTTCCACGACGCGAGCGTGGCGATCTTGACCACGTCGCCCGTCTTGGGGGCGTGCACCACGAGGCCCTGGCCAATCGCCATACCCACGTGCTCCGGCCCGTCCGGGCCGGGCCGGGTGTACAGCAGGTCGCCCGGGCGGATGGCGTCGACGCTCACGCCGGTGCCGTTGTGGACCTGCTCGTAGGTCCGGCGTTCGATGGAGATGCCACCGGCCTTGTACGCCTGCTGCGTTAGGGACGAGCAGTCGCACCGGCCCATGGGGTCCTGGCCGTGCGCGTCGGTGCAGGTGCCGCCCCACTGGTAGGGCGTGCCCAGCTGACCGAGGGCGAACTTGATGGCGTTCTGCACGGCAGGCGGGACATCGGTCGGGATCTGGTACCCGGCCGGCAGGACACCGGGCGGGATGACGCCCCAGTTGGTTCCGTCGTCGCCTCCGGTGCCGCAACCGCTCGGTGTGGCCGGTGCGGAGGGAGTGGGCGACGGGGTCGCGCCCGGCGAAGGAGTGGGCGCGGGAGTCGAACTCCTCGACAACACCTGGGAGATGGCCTGCTGGAGAGCGGTCGCCAGCGGCTCCCACTTGGCGTAGGCATCCGGGAATCCGGACCGCTGCACCTTCTGCGCCGCCACGGTGAGCGGCAGCTGCTCCCAGCCGGGAACCTCCAGCAGCGCCTTGTAGAACTTGGTCGAGGCGTACACCGGGTCCTGGATCTGCTCGGCCGTGCCCCAGCCCTGCGACGGGCGCTGCTGGAAGAGGCCGAGCGAATCCCTGTCCCCGTATGACAAGTTGCGCAGGTTCGACTCCTGCAGCGCGGTCGCCAGGGCGATGACCTGCCCGCGGGCGGACACGTTCATCGAGATGCCCGTCGCCGTGATCGTCTTCGCGAAGGGGATCTGCACGGCCGGGTTGTCCAGCCCGGCGACCGGGCCGACCTGCCCGGTCGCGCCGTCCAGGATCTTCTTGACCTGGGCGGCGACCGCCGCGCTGTCCACAGGCTGTGGACCGGGGCTGGGTGTGCAGGTGTCGGACTTGGTGGAGTCGTTGGCGCTGACCGCCAGGGCGGGGAAGGCGATGGCGAACGGCGCCAGGAGGAGGCTGGCGAGACCGCCGCCGACCCACTTCTGCCAGCTCATCGCGCCCCCCGATCGTCACCTCCGGCCGGGACGGAGTGAGGGTCCGGCGGGCGGGGATTGGGCATCCGCATCCGTGCGGTGAGGGCGAGCAAGGCGGGGGCTCCTGT
This sequence comes from Kitasatospora sp. MBT66, assembly GCF_000710405.2. Lineage (NCBI taxonomy): Bacteria > Bacillati > Actinomycetota > Actinomycetes > Kitasatosporales > Streptomycetaceae > Kitasatospora > Kitasatospora sp. MBT66. Next base: position 215,430 of record NZ_JAIY01000005.1, read on the forward strand.
CGGATCGTGTGGCCGGGTGCGGGGTGGGGCCCGCTCCACCCGGGTGCGGGCGAGCGGGCCGGCGAGAGCGGCAGCAAGCCGCGCTCGTAATCTCGAAAAAGGCATGGGTGTCCCCTGGAATGGGTGGGGTGGAATTCGCTTGCGGTGGCCGAAGGTATCGAATCGAGGGCTCGCAACCTAAAACGGCGTGGGCCCTGCGGTCCGGGATAACCCGTCGGCAGGCCCGGAGGACGCTAATGCCTTCTCGACTCGCGACCAAAAACGGGCTGCTGGTCGTCGGTCAGGCATAAGCCGGTGTTCCTCCGGGGTGCCCCACCGTAGAACCAGACTGGCTCGGAACCTAAAACGGGATATCCGGGCCGGTCGCTCTCCGGGGGCGTGGCAGACGATAGGCGCAGTGCGACTCGCAACCTAAAACGATCTTCGCAGGGGTGGTCGGGGGTGCGTTTTAGGTTGCGAGCCCTCTCTGGGCTAGGTTCCTGACGCAGCCGCAGGCCGAGCGTTCCGGAGCCGCCTCGCTGGCCTCCGTTCACCAGCCGAAAGGCCAGGTCGCAACGCCGGTTGCCGCTGCTGCCCCCCATCCCCGACCAGGAGGTCAGTCCGCCCCTTGCCCTACGAAATCCACCAGGGCGACGCCCTCACCCGGCTCGCCGCGATCCCCTCGAACTCCATCGACGCCGTCATCACCGATCCGCCCTACAACTCGGGCGGACGCACCGCCCAGGAGCGGACCGGCCGAACGGCCCGGGCGAAGTACACCTCGAACGACGCCGCCCACTCCCTCGCCGATTTCCCCGGCGAGAACAAGGACCAGCGGAGTTACACGTATTGGTTGTCCCAGCTCCTGGCCGAGTCCTACCGTGCGACCAAGACCGGCGGCGTCGCCCTCGTTTTCACCGATTGGCGTCAGTTGGCTGCCACGAGCGACGCGCTGCAGGCCGGCGGCTGGATCTGGCGCGGCGCACTCGCCTGGTACAAGCCCGCCGCCAGGCCGCAAAAGGGCCGTTTCACTCAGCATTGTGAATTCGTGCTGTGGGGGAGCAAGGGCCCGATCGACGGCGACGCCCACCCGGTTTACCTGCCCGGCCTGTACACCGCATCCCAGCCGCGGGCGGGCCGCGTCCACATCACCCAAAAGCCCGTCTCGGTGATGCGGGAACTGGTCAAGATCTGCCGCCCGGGCGGCACGGTGCTCGACATCTGCGCGGGCAGCGGCAGCACCGGAGTCGCCGCCCTGCTGGAGGGCCGGAACTTCGTCGGCGTCGAGGTCACCCCGCACTACGCCGGCATCGCCGAGCAGCGTCTCGCGGAGACCGAGCGGCAGATCGCCGAGGGCACGACCGACCCCGAGGCCGCGGACGAGGAACAGGCCGAAGCCTGATCACCGACAGCCGGGCCGCCCCCACCGGGGCGGCCCGGCCCCGCCCGAGCCCGAAGGAGACTCCCTGAGCACCCCCGCCCCCGACCTCGAAGTGGTGGTCGCACCAGGCCACTTGGCCGGACCAGGCGACGCCGAGGCAGCCCTTGCCCACTTCCTCGAAACATCCCCCACCTGGGGCCGCTACAGCCCGGGGCAGGACACCACCGTCGCCCTGCACGAGTCCCTCCTCGCCGCGATCGAACTCGACCACGACACCACCACCGGGCCCCGCTGGAACATCGCCGCGTACGCCTCGCCCGTCGGCGAGCGGACCTGGAACGCCACCTTCTGCACCCGCACACCGGTCGAGGTCGTGACCGCGGTGGCCGAGCGACTCTCCCACGCCCTGACCGCGACCTCCGAAGCGGTGCGCGACGAACTGCTGTGGGGGCGCCGGTCGCTGGACAACACCATCGCGGCTGACCTGGAAGCCGCCGCCGACCCGTGGCAGCGGGAGACCGCCCCCGTCCCCGGCGTCTACAGCTACACCCGCCCCGACGACACCGCCGGCATCGCCGTCAACCACAACATCGGCGACATCCGCGGGATCGGGCCGACCGTCACCGTCTGGGGCGGCCCCCGCGGATACCCCAGCGATCGCTGGCACGCCGCCTTCACCGGCCACACCCCCAACGCCCTCATCAGCGCCGCGCTCGACGAGGTCGTCAACCCCCTGCCGGCGCTCCGCCAGCGCCTCCAAATCCCCGCCGCCAACCGCACCCAGGTCCACCTCGAACCGTGCCCCCGCCGCCACCTCCCACCCGGGACGGGGCAGCAGTCCGCCCGCGAAGGCTTGCCAGCCGAGCCCGGACCCGCCGGCCCCGGCCGGCCCGACCCGAACGCGGTCACCATCCGACGCACCGACGAGGGCGCGATCGTGGCGAGCGGCGGGGACGAGCACACCGCCTTCCTCGTCGGCACGACCGGCTTCGCACCCACCCCCGGCAGCCCGAACCACTACACCCTGCCCACCGGCCACCAGCACTACGAGGAGAAACGAGATCGCCACCGACGCGGCCCTCCTCCTCGCCACCGCCGGGTACGACGTCACCCTCGACCCCACCCCTCGGCAGCCGCCCAGCAGCACCACCCTTCATCGCCGTCACCGGAGACCGCCTACCGAGCAACGCCGCGGAACAGCTGGCCGAGCGCATCGACGAGGTCACCACCCACCTGCTGCACACCACCGACCCGGCCGAGGCACGCAGGGTGGCCGGCGTCATCACCGGCGAGGGCGGCGTGCTGGAACGCAGCGCCCGGGCCCTGCGCGCGGCCGGCGGCTGGGCCATCCACCACCGCGTCGGCGGAGACGCCGGTGAAGCGCTCCGGCTGACGGCCGAGATCGTCGCCTCCGGCCGGGAGGCCGCCGACCACGCCGTCGGCCGCCTCGACACCGACCGCTCGCCGCGATCCGCAGCAGCCCGCACCCGCACCACACCGGTCACCCCGACCGCCGAGATGGCCAGCGTCTACCGCTGCACCGCCCCCGCCGGGCAGATGTTCGTCGGGGAGAGCCGCGCCTGGCAGATCAGCGGCGGCAAGCTCGGTCCGGGCGAAGTCGAGGGCTGGACCATCGAGATGTCGGAGAACATCCCGGCCCCGCTCCTGGAAGCCGTCACGGCCGCGATGGCCGACCCGGCGCCGGTGGCCCGCCTCGGCCGTGACCTCACCTCCGAGCACCTGCTGTACCTCGACGTCCGCCCCCTCGCCCCCAAGGCAGCATCCGGCCCGTCCGCGCGGGCCCTGGCCGCCCGCACCCGCGTCGTCCTCTCGCCGCCAGCCCCGGCCGCCGGCCACTCGGCCATCGCCACCACCCCACCGGACCAGTTCCGGCAGCCGACCCGCTGAGCACCTCCAACGGCACGCGTTCCTGAGCACTAGATCGACGACCACGAGGAGCACCGGCCCCTTCGACAGCGACGCCGACCGCGCCCGCCCCCACCAGCGGCCGGGCCATTCCTCCAGCCGCCCACAGCGGCGCACCCCAGTTCCTGCGCCCCCTGCGAGAAATCCTGAAACCCACCCACGCCACCGTACTCACCGCCCTCGCACCGCTGGCCGACGGCACCGCGACCGGCCGGCAGATGATCGCACGCCGAGGCGGAGTGCTCGTCACCGCCGAGCTCGCTCACGCAGGCATCCGCGACGACACCTTCAACGGAATCCGAATCCGAGCCGTCGTGCGGGAGACCGGCGCCGAACTGGGCTCGAACCGCTTCGACTTCGACACCCACGCCACCGTCCCCAACCCCGGCTTCGTTCACCGCATCGATGACCTCGACCGGATGCACCGCTTCGGAGAACTCACCCCCGAACTCCTGCAAGACGCCATCGACCGGTACCTGGACCTCTACACCGACGCGCCGCCCGGTGTGCCGGGTCGGCACCGCGTCGCACCGGCCCTCCCCCGCGCTGACACCGCGGGACCGACCCGCAAGTCCGTCCAGGACCCATCCCCGGTGCTGGTCAGCCCGCTCTACCTCGCCGGTCCCGCCGGCCCCCGGGAACTGGCGACCGCACCCCTGCTGGAGCACGGCTGGAGCGTGCGCACCGACCGGTCGACGACGACCTACACCAGCCCGTCCGCTCTCCATCACGTCGTCGCCACCCCGGAATCCGCCATCTGGGCCTGGACCGTCACCGGGCTGCACCACGCCGGCGGCCCCCCGGCGTGGCGTGCAGCGGCCGACGCGAAGACGCCGCCCGAGATCATCGCGGCGCTGACCACCGCCGTCACCCAACTCCCCGGCCCACGTGATCCGCGCCGCGCGCTCCCACCGCCCACTGCCGCCCTGGACCAGCTGGCAGCCGCCGGATGGCGACGGCTGCCCCACCTCCCCGACGACATCATCTACGTCGAGCCCATCCACGGGCTCGCCCGCGTGTCACGCTCTCTTCCCGCCGCCCACCACGCCTTCCGCCGGGACGACTGGCACATCAACGGAGGCAGGCTCAACCTCGGGCCCCGGGCAGGCTGGTACATCGAGATGGACTCCAGCATCCCGTCCCCGCTGCTCGCCGCCGTCACCGGCGCACTGCTGGACCCCACCCCAGTGGAGCGCCCCCGGCACAGCCTCGCCGACGAACACCTTCCCCACCTCGACATCACCACCGTGCAACCCGACCGGACCCTGGCGGCGGGTCGCGCCAGCGCAGCCCGCCGCACCTCCTCGGACTCCACGAACACCACGGTGTTCGCGACTCCTACGCCCGCCCCGCCCCAGCCAGCTGGCACCCGCCGAGTCCGCTGAACCGACCACCACCGCCACGGCGCAGATTCATCAGGGAGCACGGCCTGACCACCACCGCCCTCAACACCATCGAACGGATCGCCCGCGCCACCGCCTACCCCACCACGCAGAAGATCATGATCCGCGGACTGCTCGACACCCCCGGCTCGTACGCCGCCCTTGCCGCAGCCGTCCACCGCGACGACCTCCGCCCGACCGCACTCGCCGCCGTCCGCGCCCTCGTCGAACAGGACATCGACGCGGGCCGACCCTGGCCCTCCGAAGCCGCTCGCTGGCTCAGCCGCGCCAACGCGGACTGGCAGACCAGCGCCGCCCTGGCCAACCACCTCGCCTGGTACGCCCGCAGCCGGCGCAACAGCGCCCTCGCCTACCTCACCGGCAACGACCACCTCACCCAGCCCGGCACCGACCGCACCCATGCCCAAGCGCTCCGGCACATCCACCTCGCCGCTCTCCGCTTCGACTTCCGGTGCCGCAGCATCCAGCAGCTGCTCGACCAGGCCCCGGTGAGCGAGCGCACCCGCTGGGATCCGTACACCCGCGCCCTCGCCGCCTTCGCCCTCCTCGGAAGCTCCGCCCCCGGCGCCCTCGAAGCCCTGGACCGCAGCCTCGCCGAGTCCGGCGACAACCCCCAGGTCTGCCACGCCTTGCTCCACGGCCTCTGGCTCGGAGATGGACTACCCGACCAGGCCGAGCGGATCCTCGAGCTGGCAGCCTGGCCCACCTTCGACGACGCCGACCCGATCATGATCTTCCGCACCGCCACCGCCTGGCGGAACCTCGGGCGCCGAGCCGAAGCCCTCGCGGCGATCGACAGCGCCCTCGAAGCCCTCGGCCCGAACCAGCCCGAAGTGCACGCCGACCTTGTCCGCGAACGCGCGCTGATCACCTCGCTGTCCCGAGAACCGCAGCACGACCGCGAACACTGACCCCACGCGAACACTGACCCCACTTGAATCCGGCCTGCGCCCGGAGTTGCCACCCCTTGACACGGAGGACCACCATCGAACAGCCGAACCCCCAGGATCGTCAGCCCGCCGCCCCTCACCCAAGCCTTGCCGGAGGCGAGGAAGGCCGGACGTACCAGCGAGACCTGAGCCGCTGGGCCGCCCGCCGGGCCCACATCAAGCAGGCCCTCAACTCGCCCCCCGCCGGGCAGGCGAGCGAACCGCCTGCCACCGCACCACCATCCCGTCACCGCCGCCGCTGACCGCCGCCCGCCCCTGCCCGGCTGAGCACTGAACACCAGAGTCAGCACCCAGACCCAGCCCTCCGTTGAGCGGGCCGAACAATGGCGATGGGCCGTACCCCGGAAAGGGGGTACGGCCCATCGCCATTGCCGGACTACGCTGCAGCGGCGTAGCTCGTCCGCAGCAGCGCCATCGACCGGTCGAGATCCTCCACCGAGCCGATCCGGACCTCCAGCTCGCCCGTCCCGAGGTGCCCGATTCTCCGGACGTCCCGGGTCCAACCCGGGACCAACTGGACCGTCGTCGGGTCGACGCGCAGGAAGACGACCAGAGCCTGCGCCAGCACCCGGACGCAGGCGAAGTTCCGCCGCCGGCGGTAGGCAACGTAGTGTTGCAGCGACACCGCGTGGCCCTCGCCCAGGTCGAGCAGGCGCGAGTCGAGCTCCTCGTACAGCCCTTGGATCTCGCCGCTGGCCTGCGCGAGCACGTCGGTGACCGTCCGACGGTTGGCCGAGACCGGCCGCGCAAGCTCCGAACGCCGTCCCGACAGGGTGCCGCACCCGCCGGCGACCGACGCCGCCAACTCCAGCGTCACCAGGTCGTCCCCGTAACGCCGGTAGACCACCATGTCGATCCGGTGGTGGGACATCCCGGCCGCCACGAGGTCGTACCGGCTGAAGTCCGCCGCGATGCACACCACCCGCGGGTTGCTCCAGTCCACCTGCTCAGCGGCCTCGGCACCGAGCCGCTGCTCGACGAGCGCCTCGAACTCGGCGCGGTTCTCCACCAGCCACGAGAGGTAGAACAGCCCCTGCGCGAGGACCGACTCGCTGCGCTGGCGCTTGTACTCGATCAGCACTGGGCTGCCGTCCTCGTCGAGACCGAGGCTGTCGATCCGACCCCGGTGCACCGGGCCGGTGGAGTACTCGCTCGCCAGGAAGCGGACGCCGCCCAGCATCTCCTCCATGTTCGCCTCGACGAGAGCTTGGAGGTGACGCTCCAGCTCCACGGTGTCACCCTCGACACGACGAACATCCCCATCAGAAACGCGGAACACCTGCAGACCCGCCACGTACCCCCCAGCACACCATCCGCCGGACCGCCCGGGGATGAGCCGGACAAGCTACATGCCGGAAGCAGGACAATCTAGTGCTTGTCGCGTTTATCGCACTTTGCGCAGGCGGGAATAGGGCGGTCAGAGGCGGGGGTAGTGGGCAGTCTCGCGTTACTCCGAGTGACGGACGCTCGTAGGGCTTGAGGCTGAGGGGGCGAGGAGCCTTGCCAGGGGAGAATGCCCTCGAGTAGGCGATTGCGGCGTGTAACGATGGCCGTGGGACCACTTTGGGACCACGCCTCCTGTGCGCCGATGGACGGCGATGGGCGGATATGGACATTTCTGCACATAGTAACCATTGAGCCACTGTCAGCTGACCCTTGCGGAGTGAAGGTGCGATGCGGTTCAACTCGGCGAGTGGTAGGCTAGTTTGAGAGCTTGAGGTTGACGTGTTGGCTTCGCTCGAAGAGGGCGGAAATGGGGCCTACTTGACTGGGGGTCAAGGGGTCGCAGGTTCAAATCCTGTCGTCCCGACGTATGTGAGCAGCGGGTCTGTCAGAAATGACAGGCCCGCTGTTCTCGTTCGGGTGAACGGTGATGGCGACGTGATGGCGGGGCATGTGGCCCTGGTGACGTCTCGTCGGTTAAGCGGCTTCCGGAAGGTCCGACGCCCGGCTGTCGGGGGCGACGGGAGGCGGCGAGGCGTCGTCCAGCGCCTGGCACAGGGCGGTGACAGCATCGCGCGCGGCGTGCGGGAGCAGATGGCCGTAGATGTTGACCGTGGTCGACAGCGTCGAGTGCCGCAGCGTCTTCGATACGACGGCCAGCGGAACCCCGGAGCTGATCATGATGCTGGCGGCCGTGTGCCGCAGATCGTGCACGCCGATCCGGGGGAGAGTGATCTCAGCCGACCTGCGGCGCAGCGTGACCAGGAGGTGTTGCGGGCGCAGTGGCGCGCCGTCCGGTTGGCAGAACACGAGTCCTTCGAGCGGTGCTCCCTCCGGCAGGATCGCCCGCGCGGCGGCGGTGCGCCGCTTCAGTGCGGCGGTGACCCGGGCAGACAGGCTGACCCAGTTGCGGCTCGCCTTGGTCTTGGGGTGGCCGAGGTGGAGGTGGTTGTTGTCGACGGCGGTGAGGTTCCACCGCACCAGCAGCATTTGCTCGGCCAGGTGCACCTCGGGCCAGTGCAGGCCCAGCAGTTCGCCTCGGCGAAGCCCGGTGCCCAGCAGCACCTCGAAGGCGTCGGCTAGCTGGTCGCCGTAGGCGTCGTGGTTGTGCCGCAGGAAAGCCGCAGCCTGTGATGGCGTCCAGCAGATCCGCTCGGGAGCGGCGGGGCGGGGCATGACGGCGTAGCGCGCCGGATTATCGGCCAGTCGCCGCGTGCGGACCGCGGTGTTCAGGGCGCTGGAGAGGGTGGCGCCGGCCCGGTAGACGCTGGTGCGTCCCCGGCCGCGGGCCAGTTCGGCTTCGTTCCAGGCGGTGATGTGCCGTTCGCGGAGGTCGGACAGTTTGAGTCGGCCGAAAGCCGGGATGAGGTCGTTGTGTACGTGGTCGCGGTAGCGGGCGTAGGCGGTGGGCTTGAGCACGTCCTCCTTGGTCCGTAGCCAACCGGCCAGATACCTGGCCACTGTCAGGTCGTCCTCGAGATCCAATCCGGTGCGTTCGCACTCAAGAGCGCGCTCCAACGCCTCGTGCGCGGCCCCGCGGGTACGGAAGCCGCTGCGGCATCGCTGCCGACGGCGCCCGTCGGTCGAGGGCACGTCGAAGGCGTAGGCCCAGGAGCCGTGGCGCGTTGAGCGGTTGAGGCTCGGGCACCGGGCACCGAATTGTTTTCCGCCGGTGTCGCGGCAGCCGCAGCGCCGGTAGATCCGGCCACGGTCAGGATGAGCGGTCATGTGGTTACCTCCAGCTAGGAGAGCCTGACCCCACGATGGCCGCCGGCGTTCGGAGACGGCAGCTGGCGGAGCATGGCGTTTGAGTTGCCATCACTCCGCCATCACCCGCCACCGGCGCGCTGCCGTGAACAGGGCGTGCCCCTTGGCAGTGAGGTCGCCAGATCGACTTGTGACGAGGTCGAACTCCCGGCAGTCACCTGCTAGGAGGTCTCACGTCAGCGCTGTCGCGGGATAGGCAAGGGGTCATGGCGGTGCCAGATCAGTGATCGATCTTCGCGGCGAAGCTTCGCAGATCCCCATTCCAGGCGGACCACATCGTCAGCCAGCGAGCAGGCGTAGGCGACGAGAACAAGCTTGGTGTCTGGCGAGAGGCGTGCGAGATCCGCATGAGGCTCGTCCTCAACTGCGCCGGATCAAGGGCGCCTTGGGGATCTCAGGGTGCACGGAGCGGGGAGTGCTACGTGGTGAGGCTGAGAGTGGGCTGGCGGGGACCGTCGGCTCGACCGAGTCCACCGCTGAGCCCTTCGATACCCGCCGCACTTCGGCGGCCATCCGAGGCCAGAGCCTGCAGAACGGTCGCCCGGGAGATTCCCAGCTTACGGGCCACCGTCCGGGTCAACAGGCCCTCGCCCCGGCGCAACCGGCGGATCTCAGCCCTGTTCTCCGCGCGAATCACCCTCGCTTCCTCGTGACTCCGGCACTGCTGAAGCCCGGATGATCACGAGACCGCCGATCGGCCCTCTTCTGATCCATTGTCCGCGGCCCTCATTTCAACCGTTGCCGACAGGGCAGGGCGTTCCGTCCTGGACCCGGTGCGCCGGCAGGTCCAGTCCGTGACCTTCCTGTATGCAGTCCTTGGTCCTCCCTCCCTCCGTGCGCTCGCGCAGGGGTGCGGTAGCGGCCGTATAGAGGGCTGCTGATAGCGAACCGGCAAGGCGGCTGTCGGTGGAACCCATTGATGCCTCCCTGATGACGCAGGCCGGCGATACTCATCGGTATGCCTATGGAGGCGAGTGCCCGCTTTTCGTGTACTGCACGCGGCTGTACATCCCTCTCTTCGCAAAAGTGACAGGCTAACTCAAACCGGACGATCTAGGCGGGGCTCGCATGGCAGCGGTACTTACCGAAGCAAGGGTGAACTTTCACAAGAATCTCATTGGCAGGAGCACTCTTTCTCTGTCGCATGATGGCGTGGCTTCGAATGCTGACGGCAGCCAGAATACTAGTAGGTCTATTGCGTTCAATATTGCGCAGGATCTTGGCGCCGAGATTATTCAGGAGAAGCTCAAGGGCCAGCGAGCTGGTAAGCAGTTCGAAGAGGCTGTGGAAGCCTTCCTGGTGGAGACCTTCCCGATGTTCCAGTCGCTCCGCCCGGGTGGCTGGATTGTCGAGAATGTCGGAGGCTCGCGCGCCGGATACCAGATCTCGAAGTATGAGCCATTTACTCACTTGGCTTCCCTTGCGACTGCCATTGAGCAAGACCGGACTCTGGCTTCGGTCCTGGGAAACTCTTATGAGATCAGCCCAGATATTCTGGTGCTGCGAAAGCCTGAGTCGGACGCGACGATCAACCGGGAGCGCGAACTCGTAGACGCGGAATCTGGCCAGTATGCTGTCATTAGGAGCGCCAATCAGGAGCGTTCCATCGTTCACGCGATAGTATCGTGCAAGTGGACGTTGCGTAGCGACCGCGCCCAGAACGCGCGCTCAGAGGCCTTGAACGTCATCCGGAACCGCAAGGGGCGCACGCCGCACATCGCGGTCGTCACAGGGGAACCGTCACCCGCCAGGCTCGCATCTCTTGCCCTGGGAACTGGCGACATCGATACGGTCTACCACTTTGCCCTCCCGGAACTGATCAGGGCAGTAGAGAAAACGTGCAACGACGAGGCAAGCACAATGCTGCACACTTTGGTTGCGGGAAACCGTCTCCGTGATATCAGCGACCTTCCGCTAGACCTAGCTGTCTAGCCGCGCGCTGTGGAAAATTCGGGCGGACCGCTATGAACTTGAAAGGGTGAAGTTTGCGCGCTCGCCGGGCGTTGGGCGCTACGGGTGCCGGTAGCCGTGTGCTGCAAGGTGTGTTCTGCAGTTGTGCCCGATTGGCCGGGGGCATCTGCCGCCGCGGGCGACCTGGTGATATCGCATCGCCTCGTGTCGGGCTCGATCCAACCGTGGCAGCTGGATTACGTCGGCGCCGCGGCAACAGGGCCCTCACGGAGCCGTGCCCGTCTCAGCAGCCGGTTCGGCGGTCTACGCCTGTATGGTCGTGTGGGCTGGTCGGCTGCTGTCTGCGCCAGTCGGGCAGGACGCAGCTTGCCGTACCTGACCGAGCCACGTTCACTGTTCCCATCTGTCCCGGAGGCCTGATGCCTGCCCCCGTCGCTCCTGACACCCTGGACCTGTTCGCCGGGCCCGGCGGTTGGTCTGAGGGCTTGCGCGGCTACCACGGGATCACTGACATCGGGATCGAGTGGGATGCCGCGGCCTGCCGGACGCGGGCTGCCGCCGGGCATCCGACTGTTCGTGCGGACGTCGCCCAGATCGCCACGGCGCCGATGGTCGGCCGTATCCGCCGCTTCATCGCGTCTCCGCCGTGTCAGGCCTGGTCCAGGGCGGGCAAGCAACTGGGGCTCCGGGACCAGCCCCTGGTCCACCAGGCGATCGATGACCTCGCCAGAGGCCGGGACACCCGGCCGCAGCTCCTGGCCGCATGCCGGGACCCCCGCTCCCTGCTCGCCGCCGAGCCTATGCGCTACCTCCACGCCCTGCGGCCAGAGGATGCTGTCATGGAGGAGGTCCCCGATGCCCTCCCGCTGTTTCGCCACTATGCCGAGGTGCTTCGGGGCTGGGGCTACAGCACCTGGTGCGGTAACCTGAACGCCGCCGACTTCGGCGTTCCGCAGAGCCGACGCCGCGCGATCCTCATCGCCTCGAGCCTGCGTACCGCCCAGCCTCCCGAGCCCACGCACACCGAGCACGGCGAGGATGGCAACCTTTTCGGAGAGTCCCGGGCTTGTTGGGTCTCCATGGCGGAAGGCATCGGCTGGGGCGCCACCGACCGGCCTGCGCCCACCGTCACCGCCGGCGGCGGCAAGACCGGCGGCGCCGAGCCCTTTCCAACTCAGGCCCGCCGCGCTCTTGCCGAGTCCCGCGACCGTGGATGCTGGAAGGGCCGCAGTGCCGCCTTTGACTCAGCGCGCATCACCGTCTACGAGGCGGGCCTGCTGCAGTCCTTCCCCGGGGGCTACCCGTGGCAGGGAACCCAGACGAAGCAATATGAGCAGGCCGGAAACGCCGTGCCGCCACTGCTGGCCGCACACGTGGCTGCGGCGGCATTTGGCCTGCCCCAGCCGCGGGCTGTGCCAGTGGTGACTGCAGCCTGATGTGATGGTTCGCGTAGCCGGAAAGCTTGAGTCGGCGGAAAGCCGGGATCAGGGCATTGTGTATGCCGTTGCGGCAAACGGGCGTAGGTGGTGGGCCCAAACTCTGCGAGTAGGGGGAGTCGGCACCCTTGAAGGCGGAGCCCTTCCGAACTGCCAGTTCGCCGTCGATGCCAGCAGCAACACTCGTGCGAGGTATCGCAACATCGCCAGAAGTATGTCCTGCCCTCTTAGAAGACATCTCATTTGGAGAGTCTGCGGGTGCAGATGATGGCTGCTGCGATGCTGGCAAAGGCGGCGAAGTGGTCGGCCTTGCGTTCGTAGCGGCGATGGAGGCGGCGGAACCCACCCAGCCAGGCCACGGTGCGCTCGATCACCCAGCGGTGCTGGCCGAGACGGCTGGACGAGTCGATGCCGCGGCGGGCGATGCGGGCCGGGATCTGCCTTCGGCGCAGGTAGGAACGTATGAAGCGGTGGTCGTAGGCCTTGTCGCCGTGCAGCTTGCCGGGCCTGCGCCGTCTCGGGCCTCGACGCGAGCGGATCGGTGGAATGGCGTCGACGAGCGGGACCAGAGCCTGGCTGTCGTGGACGTTGGCCCCGGAGACCGCGAGCGACAGGGGTAAACCGGTACGTTCGGTGAGCAGGTGGATCTTCGACCCGTACTTGCCCCGATCAACAGGATTCGGGCCTGTCAGCTCCCCTTTTTCAGGGCCCGCATGTTCACCGAGTCGACCGCGCACCTCGACCAGTCCAACTCGCCGCGCGCGCCGAGCTCGTCCAGGACAACCCGGTGGAGCTTGGCCCACACCCGGGCCCTGCTCCACTCGGTGAAACGCCTGTGCGCGGTGGGCCCGGACGGGCCGAAACAGGGAGGCAGCTGGGCCCAGGTGCACCCCGAGGTTGCGACGAACACGATCGCCGCCAGAACCTCCCGGTCGCCGTAGCGACGCCGGCCACCTCCCTGCGGCCGGGTCGGCGCCTCCGGCACCACCAACTGGAACAGCTCCCACAACTCGTCTGGGACGAGACGCTCCACGATCGTCACACCTGAAGCCTACTCACCCATCCAAATGAGATGTCTTCTTAGGGCTCACTCTCATGTCACAGGTCACCCTGGGTGATGTCTCCAGGTGGACCGAGCAGCTACAGGAGACCCGTAATCCCGATCACTGCCGATGAGAACGTGTCCTCGTTCACATCGGCGCGTTGTGCAGGGTCAGGGCAGGATTCGGGCCACGTCGACCGGTATGTCAGAGCTCGCAACTAGACTGGCTGATCCGGTCCACACAGGCCGCTTGTCCCGGCGCGCCGCGCAGGTGAGGCTTGGACGGGGGATGGAGCGGCAAGGTCACACCCGAAGGGAGGTAGCTAGTTTGTTCGATACCATGGCTGTTTCCAGCTTGACGCCTGGCGCCTCCCGTCCCACAGGCTCGGCGCGTGTTGTACGGAGGAAGAATGTCTGCCCTTGAGGTTGTCGAGATCTGCGCAGGAGCAGGGGGGCAGGCCCTCGGCCTCGAAGGGGCAGGGTTCAAGCACCGGCTCGCAGTCGAGCTCGACCCGAACGCATGCGACACCCTCAGCCTGAACCGGCCGGCGTGGAAGGTCGCAAAGGGCGACGTTGCGGACGAGTCGACCTGGAACCCCGACGAGTACAAGGGTGTCTCGCTCCTGGCAGGAGGCGTCCCCTGCCCCCCGTTCACCATCGCCGGCAAGCAGCTCGGCGCCACCGATGAGCGAGATCTGTTCGCCTGGGCAGTCCAGCTCGCAGGCCGCATCAAGCCCAAGGCGCTCATGCTGGAGAACGTGCGAGGACTGAGCGCCAACCGCTTCTCGGCCTACCGGCAACACGTCCTAGACACGCTCCGCGACTATGGCTACGTGGGTGAGTGGCGGCTCCTCCAGGCATCCCAGTTCGGGGTGCCGCAGCTCCGGCCGAGGTTCGTCCTGGTGGCACTCCAGGACGAGTACGCCGACTATTTCCACTGGCCCGAGCCCCTGCCCGGACCGGCGCCCACCGTCGGTGAGACGCTGAAGGACCTCATGGCAGCCAACGGCTGGGGCGGCGCCGAGGCATGGGCCGCCGAGGCCGACGACATCGCACCCACGATCGTCGGCGGCTCCAAGAAGCACGGAGGAGCAGACCTCGGCCCCTCCCGGGCCAAGGCGGCTTGGGAAGCCATGGGCGTCGACGCCTGGGGCATTGCCAACGAGGCGCCGAAAGCAGACTTCAAGCCGGCCGTGAGCAAGAAGGGCGAAGTCAGGGGCGGCCCGAAACTGACCAGTCGCATGGCCGCACGGATCCAGGGCTTCAGCGACGACTGGCAGTTCTCTGGAGGAAAGACCAGCGGATACCGCCAGATCGGCAACGCCTTCCCGCCGCCAGTCGCCAAGGCGGTCGGGCTCTCCATCGCAAAGGCGCTCCGGAAGGAGGGCGCCCCCCGCGAGCGGGTCGAGATCACCCATGACCCGGTGTACCGGCTCCTCCGCGGCAAGAGCGAAGCGATGACCGCAGAGCAGATTGTGGCCGCACTGGACAAGACCGGTGTCGTCATGGGCATGCACGACATCGAGCGACGCCTCTCCCACCTCGGCCGCGACTTCCACATCGAAGAGACCGAGGCCGGCCAGGACGGCGCCATGGCCTACCTGCTCCGTGACTTCAAGGCATTCGTCGGGCAGGAAGGCCATGACCGGCACGAGCTCTTCAAGGCCAACAAAGCCAAGATCAGCTGAGTCTGATCGGCATGCCGCCCGCGGGCCTCAGCCTGCGGGCGGCTCTGCGTCTGGGCGCCCCTGCTTGTCCTTCGCCCGCCGCCGTTTCCGCTCGGCGAACTCCTTCCTCCGGGTCACGACAGCGGCTACCACTGCGTCCGCGCACTCCTCAGGCGACTGGTGCGCCCAGAACCGCAGCACGAGCCACCCTTCGCTGGCGAGGCGCTCGTCGGTATCCCGGTCACGGGTGACGTTCCCGCTGATCTTCGACTCCCAGTACGAGGGATTAGTCTTCGGCGGAACGAAGTGCTCCGGGCAACCGTGCCAGAAGCACCCGTCGACGAAGACGGCCACCCGCGTGGGACGGAACAGAAGATCAGCCGTCCGCCGCATACCGGGCAGCGGCTTTGCTGCCACCCGGTACCGAAGCCCCTCGGCGTGAACAAGGGAGCGCAGCGCGAGCTCGGGAGACGTGTCCCGGCTCCGGATCGCCTGCATGTTGCGGCGCCGGGCAGCCGAAGAAGCCCATGATCCTTCCGGGGCAACCCACACGGCCGCATCCGCCTCTACCGCTCCGGCAGCAGCGGCGCCTCCACGACCGGGTCGCTTTCCCGCGCTACCACCCACTTGATGCCCTCCAGCTCCACCCAGCGTGCGTCCGCGTGCTTTAGAGTCCAGGGTGCCAGGCGGACGCTTAGGGACTCGCCGGCACCTGGCACGGGCAGGCCGAGGGCCTGCGCTACCACCTGGTGATTCCCGTACTGGCCGAGAATCACGATCCCCTCCGGCCGGAGCGCCTCGCGGGAGCCGCCGTTGTACCTTATACGTTTCATGAAGTCGTCCTGCTGGGCGACAGTGGCGACCACCCCGCGGGAGACGATACGGCCCTGTGTGCGCCGGAATAGCTCATGCACCCGCTGGGTGCCGTACCGTGACGCGAAGATCGCGGCGATGTCCTCCGTGGACAAGCGCAGCAGGATGTTCTCGGGAAGCGGCGCATCCTCGAAGAGCCAGCGAACGGCGTTCTTGCGGGCAGCGGCGGTGAGAGACCGCTTGCCGTCCCGGTTTCCCTCCTTCTTGGTAAGCACTTCCTCGGTGACCCGGAACAGCCCCGCAGACCAGCGGCCAGCGTCATCACTGGCCCACAGCCCGAGACACAGATGCCCCATCGCCTCAGGCGGGATCATCCAGCGGCCCAGGTCCTGGGAGTACTTGCAGTCCACGTCGACGCCGTCGATGGAGTAGTCCATCTTGTCACCGTCAGCGAAGCCGAAGGCGCGCTGGAGATTGATCTCTACAAGAGTGCCGGCATGCGTTTTCTCGGTTTTGTGAAGGTCCTCCCAGCGGAACCGGCCCGTGTGCTGGCCGTCGAACAGCATGTCGAAGGTGCGGCGCAGGGCTGCAGCGAAGATCCCACCGTGTGGGTCTGCCGACAGGATTGCCCCGCGGACGCGGGTCAGCTCCGTGTCAGCGGCGGGCCCAAAAGGAGAGAGGGTGAACAGTGGGTCGGCCGACGGCATATCAGCTCATCTCTTCCGAGGGGACATCATTGACTGGCGAGGAACTCTCGCCGGTGGGCAGGCCGACTGAGTCGGCCTCGGATCCGGTGCGTTTGGAAGCCTTGTGTTACTTCGATCTGTATCAGGCGGAAACCCTGCTATTCAGCCGTGATGGCAGGCGCTTGTGGACTTCGCCAGCGCGCCGTGCTGTCCCTCGAAGGAGGCTTGGGGTTTGGAACGCTTGCTACCACCCGATGCTGACGATCAATGCGGCGATGCCATGCCGCTCATACTGGCCGCACTCCGGTCGGTGCGCGGTGAGCACACTCCCACTCGTAGGGGATGCGACACTGGCGGCACCCATCAGCGGCGCCCTCTTGATAGCAGACAGTGGTCAGTGCGCCAGCAGGTGTGCGTGGATGGCTTGCGCGAGTGCCCTGCCAAGGCCGACCGGGACACTGTTCCCGATCTGGCGGGCGATCTCGATCTTGGTGCCGCACCACCTGTACGTGTCGGGGAACCCCTGGATGAGAGCTGCCTCGTAGTGGGTGATTGGACGATGCCTCGTCGGGTGGAGGTAGCGGCCCTTCTCCGGCTTGAAGAACTCGGTGCGGATGGTGACGGCAGGCCGGTCCGGGTACAGCCGTCCCATCACGTCACCCGTCCCAGAGGTGTGGCGGTCCCAGCTTTCAGTTGAGAGGTAGACCTCACGACCCTCTATGACGGCGTACCTTCCTTGCAGATTCCGGCGGTTGCCGCCTACTGGGATAGCTGCGTACCGGGCGAGCGAGAGAGGCCTGGGTGTACGCCCGATGTGAAGGTCGGTAGTCCGGAAGGCGCCGGGAACCAGGCGCCCGAGAGGAGCGCAGCTGAGCGGCGGCAGGTCGGTTCCGGTGATCTCCAGCCGGGCAGAGCGCTCGAATACGCCCGCCACGCTGACCCACGGGAGTCGCCCAGTGTCCTCCTCGGCGCTGAAGAGTGTGGTCTCCTGCAGCTTCACAGACTTCGCGTGGGTAGACGCCGGGTGCAGCAGCTGCGGGATGTCCTTGCGGGTGCCGATGACGATGACACGCTTACGGGCTTGAGGAACACCGTAGTCAGCGGAGTTCACGATCTTCGCCGCAAGCTGGTAATCGGCGAGAGCCCCGCCGGGCGCGGCGGCTTCCTGCAGCTGGGCGAACTCCGCAGAGACCAGGAAGCGGTCGACATTCTCCAGAACGAAGATCATTGGGCGCACGATCTCTACCGTCCGCATGTACTCGCGCCACATCTCGTTGCGCGGGTCGTCAGCATGCTGTTTGCCCAGGCTGGAAAAGCCCTGGCAGGGAGGGCCGCCTGCGATCACGTCTGCCTGGTCGGCGTAGGGAGCCGGGTCGAAGTCGCGGATATCGCAGGCGTAGACGCGCGCGCTTGGGTGGTTGACCGCGTAGGTGGCGGCGGCTGCATCGTCGAACTCGACTGCGGCGATCGACTCGAAGCGTGCTGGCGACGAATGGTCCTCGGAGTAGGAGTGGAACCCGGCAGTCAGGCCGCCGCAGCCCGCGAAGAGGTCCATGACGGTGATGGGGTTCCTGGTGCTGGAGCCAGCGTGATCGGTGGAGGCCATGCCGGCGATCTTAGAGGGCTGGACTGACAGTGGTCCCGGCTCAGTTGACGCGACGAGACCCAGAACCCCCGAGTTGCTTCCTGGACAAATCGTGGCTGAACGCCGCACGGTGCGTGCTGGAGCGCTGCCCGCGATGTCCGGGTGCGGTGATAGACCTTCAGGCATGACTGTGTCCGCCGCGGCCGAGCCGCGTGTCGCCTTCTCCGACCTTAGTTCCTCTGATCTTGTCGGTGACGCCCTCTATGCCGGCGGTCCGAACAAGAACGCTGGGGACGATCCGATCGCGAAGCTGGTGCCCGGGGTTGGCAACCAGGGCGGGTTCCGCCACTGCGGGTGGCCTGCCAAGGGCACCGTCCGTCTCTCCGTCCTCTACACCACCGGCGGCGAGATTGACTGGCCCGACCACCTCGACCTGCAGACCGGGATCTTCACGTACTACGGGGACAACCGCACCCCAGGCAAGGAGCTTCACGACACTCCCCGGCAGGGGAACCTGTTGCTCCGCGACGCGTTCGCCGCCTCGCACGGAACTGCGGAGGAACGGGCGCAGCAGGTCCCGCCGATCCTCCTATTCGAGAAGGCCGCTGCCACCGGGCGGGACGTCCGGTTCCGGGGGCTGCTGGTCCCCGGCGGTCCGACCATGGCGCCCGACGACGAGCTGGCAGCGGTGTGGCGGACGTCAGGCGGCCGACGGTTCCAGAACTACCGCGCCCGCTTCACCGTGCTGGACCACGCGCGGGTCCCGCGGTCGTGGCTCCAGCACGTGCTCAGCGGCGGCGATCCCCTCGACGGGGACTATCCGCCCGCCTGGAAGAAGTGGGTGGAGACCCGCACATACACGCCGCTCCTGGCGCCGGCCACCAGCACCATCCGGTCGAAGGCCCAGCAGCTGCCGGACGACGTCCAGGGCGCAGCAATGCTCGGCGCCATACGGGAGCACTTCCAGGGCGATCCCTACGGCTTCGAGGCATGTGCAGTCGCTGTGTGGAGGCTGATCGCACCCGCCACGGGGCGGTGCGATGTGACCCGGCCGAGCCGCGACGGAGGACGCGATGCTGTCGGCGAGTACATCCTCGGCCCCCTCGCCGACCGCATCGCCATCGACTTCGCCCTCGAAGCCAAGTGCTACGCGGAGACCACTGCCGTGGGCGTCCGCGACGTCTCCCGCCTCATCTCGCGACTGCGGCACCGCAACTTCGGGATCTTCGTCACGACCTCCTACTTCCATAACCAAGTGCAGGAGGAGGTTCGCGAGGACGGGCACCCGATAGCGCTCGTCTGCGGTCGAGACATCGTCGATGCCCTGCGGCAGCACGGCTACAGCACCGTCGACGGGGTTCGGACCTGGCTGCGCCAGGCGTTCCCGAGGCTGTAGACCAGGCCAGGGCTCGCGCGGCTGCGATCTCAACGACCTGCAGGCTGGATCGGAGGATGGGCGCCCGCACTCAGAAGAGTGTGGGCGCCGCCCTGCCATCATGGCCAGCCCAGACAGGGCGTCCTGCCAGAGCACGGCCTCGGCAAGTGCGAGCTGACGCATGCTGCCGACGCACAGGGTCAGTGAGCGCCGGTCCTTACCGTGTATGCCGTAGCCGACACGGCGGGTCGGCATGAGAGCCGCCGGACGGCCGCAGGTGGGGGCACTCGACCCTTGTGCGCGCATGACGCTCAGCCTGCACCACAGCAGCGACAACAGCCAGACCGCATCAGCTCCCACCGTCCACCAGAGACGCAAGCGAGGGGTTCAGGACTGTCATCCAGTCTTTCCGTTCGGGAGTTCCGGGGCCCGGACTCGCTTGTCACCCTCTTCCCAGACACGACCCCCGTGAATGCCGACATCGCACCCGCACGGCCCGCGCCGACCCCTGGCCCCGCTAGTCGACCTCCACGCGCGGTCGCGGCCTCCGCACCGGGCCTCCGCCGAGAGCCGCCTGCCAATCGAGGCAGAGCAAGGCCTGGCCATGGGTTGCCTGTTGCGGCACTTCGCAACTCTCGTGGACGCGCGCGTTTCCCATGGTGTTGTGTGATGCCTGTGACGCTGCAGCCTGCCCCAGGGTTCGGACCGGCGCTGCGCCGACTGCGGCTCCGCAGCGGGATGACGCAGCGCCAGCTGGCCGATGCCTCTGGAACCCATCCCACCCATATCTCCCGCATCGAGTCGTGCACGCGAGACACAGTCAGCCGCGAACTCCTCCAGCGCCTCGGGGATACGCTCGACGCGCACGCTGAGCTGGCGGCGGCAGCCGGCCGCCTCACCGCAGAGAGCGAACGGGCCTTCAGCCAGTTTGCAGCCGCTCTCGAAGACCCGGTCCTGGGAGCCCGGACTATCCCGGCACTGCGGCGTATCTGCGCAGTGGTGCGGGCGGAGGACCTGCTCGCCCGCACACCCGGCGGTGCTGTTGAGGGCGCACGGATCGAGCCCAGGGCCCTGTGCCGCCAGCTGCGGCTGCAGCCGGTCCTCAGGCATGCCTCTTCCGGCCCGCTCCTCGTCTTCGACGGCCGCAAAGCCATCGTTTCCGACCCCGGGACGCCCGGCGACCCCGCCGCCATGCCCCGCATCCGTTTCCTGCTCGCCCATGCCGCAGCGCATGCACTGGAGCACCAGGCCTCCTGCGACTTCCCGGGCCCGGGCGCCGGTGAAGTGCTCGCCTGCGACATTGCAGCGCATCTCCTGTGCCCGGCCCATCTGCTGCGCAGCACCTTCCGCGCGGCTGTATCCGACGCGGGTGAGAGCGCCCGCAACCCGTGGACCCCGGACAGCGGCGACATCGTCACGGCCGTCGCCCGCAGGCTTGGAGTCCCCGGCTGGATAGCTGCCCGCCGCCTTTCCGATGAAGCCTTGCTGGACAGCGAGGCCCTCCGATACACACCGGGAGACCGCCCGTGACAACCACCATGCCTTTCGACACGGGCCTTCCCAGCCCGATCGGAAGGCTCGCCCAGCTCCGCGCCCGCGCCAGCGAGGCCGTCGTACGCGACAACAGGCCGAGCGATATCCAGAAGCTGATGGCACCGCCCGGGAGCCTGGAGGACGAGCTCTGGGACAGGCTCGGTAGGCCCGGCGCCCCGCGGCTTCTGGTTCTCACTGGAAGCGCGGGCAGCGGCAAGAGCGCCACCATCAACCACCTGCTGCAGCGCGAGCGGGACACCGGCGCTGGCCGGATCGGCGTCCATCTCGCCGACGCGACGCACGCCGACGCCCCCGACCAGGAGCAGGTCGGGCGGCTGGCCGAGTTCTTCGCCCCCTTCGCCGACGGGACGCCGGCAGCCGCCGGCCCGTGCCGGGTCGTCGCGATGAACACGGGCATGGCGCTGCGCTTCTTCCACGACCTGCGCAGCCTGCCCGGGGCGCCGCCGCTCGCCGCGCTTGAAGCCCTCCTGCGCCGCCGGCTGGGCCTGCCGGGCGCTGTCGGCGACGTGCCTGAGGAGCTGGAATCCTCGGTGCTGGTCGTCAATCTGGACCACCGGCCGACCGCGGGTGAACCCGGCGACCTGTTCGAGGACGTGCTCCGCCGCCTGGACCCCGGCCTTGAGAACGGCGTCCTCGAAGGCGCCCGCCGCTGCGGCACGTGCACGGTGCGCGACTGGTGCTGGCCGATGGCCAACGCCGTACTGATCTCCTCACCGCAAGGGCGGGCGGCGCTCAACTCCGCAGCCGGCGATATCGCACTCGCACGCGGTCGCCAGCTCGCTCCCCGTGCCCTGTGGGATACGGCAGCCGAGCTGGCCCTGTCCGGGCTGGACCTCGACCACGGCAGCCAGGGGAGCAGCGATCCCTGCTCTGTAATCGCCGACATCGCCGACCGCAGGGACGAGGCTGCGCTGCTGGCAGGCCTCGCCTGCAACAACGCCCTGGCATCGGCCCGGCCCGGCAGCCTGGCAGCGGAGATCGCAGCCCGGGACCCGGGATACGCCCCCTCTCGCAAAGCGCATGAGCTCATCTCCTATACAGGCCTGGACCCGGACGATGACGCGCAGAGGCTCAGCGGCTGGCTGACCACCGGCTCCCTCCTGCACCCGGCTGCCGCCCGGGGAGCCCGTGCCCTGGCATCCAGCCAGGCAAGCGGCGCCGGTGGTCTGCAGCGGTGGGGCCGCGTCATGGCACGTGCGGCATGGCTCGCCGGAGATCTGGCGGCGGTCAGTGGGCTGCCGCCAGAGTTCGCCAAGGCCCTCCAGGCCCAGGCGTCCGGGGCCAGCTCCGCGGATGCCACAGAGGACGGCCGGATTCTGCAGGAGGTCCTGTACGACATCGAGGAGGGCCTTGCCGAGGTCTTCGGTGTCAAGAGCAGCCCCGAGTACTACTACCCGACCGCCGCGACCAGGTCGCGCGGCATCGCGGACCTCCTTGTCGAAGCCAAACTCGTTGAGGACGAGTGGATTACCACCGAGAAGGACCCGGTGGTAGCAGGCAACCCCGAAGGTTCCGCCGTTGTCGGCTACCGGCCGCTTGCTCTCTCGCTCAATGCCCACGGCCGCTCCATTGCGGTGGACTACCCGCTGTGGCGCATTCTGCGGCAGGCCGCAGGCGGAGCAGCCCCCTCCAGCACCGAGCTTGAGCGCTTCTTGGCACTGCGCCAGGCGATCCGCAGCGTAGGAGTGGCTGCAGGATTCGACCGGAACAAGCCGCTTCTGGTGCGAGAGCGCGAGGCTGCCGGCCGCAAGTTCCGCATCACTGCCAACCGCAACGGAACCCTGCGCACCACGGAGGTGCAGTGATTATGGCCGACCCGAATGTCCTCTGGGCCCTGGCAGGCATCACCGAAGCCACCGGTGTGAAAGTAGCGCTGGACAGCGGCACTCTCACTGTTGACGGCCGGGCTGTATCCCTGCCCGCGAAACTGACGGGTGAACGGGCGGAGCTCCTCGGCACGGAGGGGCTGCTGCTCACTGTGCCGCGCGCTGACGACCGGGACAAACTCCTCTGGCGCGTTATCGCGGAAGCAGGGACCGCGAAGGCAGGACTCCCGCTGAAGGACCGGGACCTTGCATCCAGCCTCGCAGACCGGCTCGATCTCGGGCCTGGCGCGTCAACGGCGGTAGCCGAGGCGCTCAAGGACCGCTTCTTCAACCACAAGGACGTCAAAGTACTCCTGCCGGTCCACGCCTCGCTGCCCCTCAACTACGAGCACACGTACGAGTCGGGCGACCCCGCCGGATACCGCATGTTCAATGGAGGCATCCTGCCGTTCCTGCTGTGGGACTCCCGCACCGGCTCGGTCGATGCAGCTCCCGTGGCCGACCTGCTCCGGGTCGCCGCCTCGCAGGACGACCTGACGGTCCTCGACCGCCGCTTCCTGGAGATCGCCCTCGACGGTGCCCCGAAGCCGGACGCCCAGCCGGAAGCCAGGGCCCTCATCGGGAAGTACACAGAGCAGATCGCCAACGATGCGGCCGCGGCAGGCGGAATGTTCTGCCAGCCCAGCCTGGACCTGTTCAGGCGGGACCTCAGAACCGTCCTGGCCACCGACCTCCCGCGCCCGGACAAGATCCAGTGGCTCACGCTCCTGCTCAGCCTCCACCTGACAGTCAGGCTGTACAGGATCGCCGTCGTCAAGGGAACCGAGCTCGACAACGCGGTCGCTGCCGCAGGCCAGCTGACAGCGCCTTCCGGCGGCGGCTCATGCCCCTGCCCAGCAGGCAGCGGGAGTCTGGAGGCCCTGCAGACCTGCACACTCGCCGGGCTTCTGCGCTTCCGCACCGGCAGCGGGCACTACCGGCCCGTGAGCAACCGCGACGGATGCCGATCCGCATATGCCGAGATCGACCAGCGGCGCCTGCTCGACATGCCGGCAACCCTGGTCACCGCCAACCTCGCCAGCCGCGCCTGGCACGCGCTCGGGGGAGGAGAGCCGGCAGAGCAGCGGGATCTCAAGGCGCTGGCAGAAGCACTGAACACGGATCCCGGACTCCGCACGGCGCACAGCGCCGCCTGCGCCGCCATCGCCGTCCTCCACCACGATGCCTGGCGCAAGGGGAAGGCCACCTTCGCGGAGCTCGAGGAAGCCGCCCGCACCGGGGCGAACCGCCCCGGGCTCCACGCGCTGCGCGACGACGTCCGGAAAATGCGCCGACGCGACCTGCGCCACCAAAGCCGCGACATCGTCAACCAGCTGATGGTCGAAGCCAACCTCGCCGGCCCGGGCTCTCTCATCACCCGGAACGGAACCCTCGGTTTCTACGAGATCGACGAGGAGCTCGCAGTGCTGCTCGTCCGGCTTGTCTGCCAGGACCGCCAACTTCCCTACGAGACGTTCCTGGAGGAACTGCGGGCCTACGGCCTTACGCCCCAGGATGCAGCCGAGCAGGAAGCGCTCGCAGATGCACTCGAACGCCTGGGGATGCTCGCACGCTACTCCGACTCGGGGGAGGCCTCCTTTGTCCACTACGCCTGAACACACAGACCACGACTTCACTGCTTCGCTGATCGCCAGCGCACTGGTCGACGAGGCCTCCCGGTCCAGCGGCCACCGTCGGCTCTACCTGGCGGAGCACCTCGGACTCAGCCCCGCCGCGGTCTTCCGGGCGCTCCGCGATTATCTTGAGCCGGATGCCGGAGTCACTGTCGACACCACCAGCGGACCTGTACGGCTGCAGGGCGTCCGGCTCAACGGCCCGGACAGTGAGGAACTGCTGGTGCCCTACCTCGTCGGGGAAGCCGGACCCAACTCCGGTTCAGCGGGATTCGCGGCCAAGCTCCGCGACGAGGTACCTGCGGGGACGGCACCGCGCGTGCTCCTCATCTTGGACAGGCACCCTGTGGAAACGGTCCGGACAGCAGCAGAGGACGCCGCCCTGCTGCCCTTGCTGCAATGGCCGCAGCTGCTGGACGCCGCCATTACAGGCGCCGCCCCGGCCGTACTGCAGCTCCTCAGGGCAGTCATCGACGACGACGCCCGCAATGCGCGCCTGAACCGGACTTCGGCAACCGCAGGAGCACTCAGGCGCCTGGCCGGCACGCCAGACGTCGTCCAGGCCGGCACCGACCTGCACCTCCTGGGCTGCTACCTCTCCGACCCCAGCGCCCACACAGACGCCAAGACCCGCCTGCAGTCGAACGCGAAATGGCGCGAGCAGCTCGACGCATGGTCCGCTCCCGACCAGGACCTCGAAACCCGCCTCGCACCCCGCTACCCATCCCCGGACAGCCCGGGCCTGGCAAACGTACGCAAGGCCCGCACGCCGTTCGGACTCGACTTCAGCGCATTCGTCCTCAACGACCTGCCGACAGGCGCAAGGGCCAAGCCGATGCGCCTGGCCTCACCCATGCGCATCCATGGGGCCGCCTGTGCCTCGCGGACGGGCAGTGCAGCCGTCTGGAAGCCCGGCGGCGGGCGCTTCTCCGTGCTTCTCCAGGCACCGGCGAGCAAGGCCGCCGCCGCCACCCTCGAGTGGGCCGACGGTGCTCCCCAAGAGGTGCTGGCGATCGCAGCGCAGGCCCGGGAAATCACCATCGACGCGGTCGGCCGCGGATGGCGTTTCGCGCGGCTGCAGCTCCCGACAGGCGAGCAGGCAGAACTGGCGGTCTTCCTCGAGCCGGGCGACTGGGCACCCTACGAAGCCGGCCTCGACCTCGACTTCGCCTCCTCAGCGTTCCGTTGCGCAGGCGATCCCAGGGTGCTTGCCATCGGCCCGACCGGCAAGCTCCTCGGCCAGACGGACCTGGACCTGTCCGGCCCCCGCACCGGCGACGGGGAACCGCAGAGCCTTGCTGCACGGCTGGGACCGCAGAGCCAGCCCATCGACCTGCTCTTCTCAGACCCCGTCGACTGGCCGGACGAGCCGGGCCCGGACGACGGCCCCGGCCCGGGCTCTGGCCCTGGTCCCGGTTCTAGCCGCACTCGGATCGCCCGCTCAGTCCCGCATGCCCGGCTCGCGGCCAGCACCGACGGCCCCCCGGCCGACAGCGGCTCCTTCCAGGTAAGCGCCGGGACAGGCGATATCCAGCCCGGCTCACGCCAGCTGGAATCCCAGTCCCTCGCTCCCGGCATCGACGGCCTCGCACTGGAGCGCCAGATCCTCGACAACCCGTCGGTCACGGCATTCACCGTTGCGCACAGTGCTTCCGGCGGGAAGCTGGAACCCCACGACTACCTGGACCAGCTCAACCTCTCAGGACTGTCGGCCGAACTGCTGGACGCATTCATGGCAGCGCGCACCGCCATGTTCACCGCACTGCAGCCAGCGGGTTCGGTCCACGCCATCGGCGCCGGTACAGCCGCCGAACAAGCCCGTGCCTACGTGGCCGCCTACACAGCGCTGCTCGACGCCATGCTCGACAGCGACCGCTTCCTCGCCGAGTTCGAGCGCATCCTGCTGTGCGACGCCGTCGGCCACCCTGAAACCGGCGAGCTCTTCATCGCCCCGACCAACCCGGTCAGCGTCCAGTACCTGCTCACCCTCGCCCAGGCAGCCCAAAGTTGGCTCCCCCGCGCAAAGGACGTCCTGCTAGCCGACCTCGAAAGCTGCAGCCCCCGCCACCTGCTCCCCTTCTTCGCACTGAACGACACCTGGTACGAGACCAGCGGCGCAGCGCCGCTGCTGTGGCGGCGCTACCGCCCCCAGTCCCAGACGAACCCCGGAGAGAATCGGACCGGCTATATCGCCCGGCGGATCGAGCATTTCCTGCGCGTCCACCCCGAGTACAGCAATAGCAACCAGGTCTTGTCCCTGGCCTTCCACGAGCCGGGCGACGGCTCGGCCATCCTGGAAGCCCTCCGCCGGCTCGTCAGCCCGCTCGTCGCCGACGCCAGCAAGGAGATGCCGCGGCTGGCTGTCACCATCGTCAGCTCCCGCACGGCGCCGACAGAGCTGCAGCGCGTCATCAGCAGTACCGCGGCAGGCGGCGCAGGCACTGCACTGGCCGACCGCATACTGCGGGACCGCGTCAGCCTGCGAAGGGCCGCCCCCGGCGAGGGCGTTCCGGAATTCGCGCACCTGTCGTTCGTCTTCCAGTCCTCGCTGGAGCGGAAGGCGACAGTCATCGACCTCGCAACCCGCGCCGGGACGCTGTACGCGGACGGACTGGCAGCCTCGCCCGGGCGCCACACAGAGTCCGGCAAGAACGAGACAGCCTTCGCCTGGGGAACATTCGCCAGGCACGGCGGGGCCGAGGGCCTGCCCTCCCTCATCCGCAAGACACTCGAACTCGTCAGCGGCATGCCGCGCGAGCCGATCGTCCGCGGCCGCACCCGGATGCCCTCCACCCGCGTTGCCAGCACCTTCCTCACCGGCCTGTACGACAACAGCGCATGGGTCGTCCACCTGGACAAACTGCTCGGCCTGGAAGCGTTCGCACCCAACGCGAGCGGCCAGCAGACCCGCTACCTGATCGACTACGAGGAGCGGGCGGACCCGGCGCAGCCGGGCCTCGACGCGATCACGGCCACATCCCGCGTCGCGCCCTACCGGCTGGCACTGCGGCGTGCGCTGACCGGCCTGGGCCAGCCCACCGAGACTGCCCTCGACCGGCTCCTCCAGCTGTTCAACGGCGTCAGCGGCCGCTGGGCGCTCGACCTCGTCGGGGCCAACCCCAACGACCTCCACGAGCGGATCGGCCTCGCGGCAGCGATCGCCAGTCTGCAGGACCTGGATGGCGGCCTCCATGCCGAGGACTCCGTCGGCATCGTCATCTCCCTGGAGGAGATGCTCGACGCCCTGCCCAAGGGCGCCCGCCCCGCCGCAGGGACGCTCTGCGACGACCTGCTCTACCTGAGCATCCCCCTTAACCAGCAGCAGCCGCTGCTGCGGGGCCGTCTCCTCGAGGTGAAGTACCGCAACTCCACAGACCCCGCCACTCCCGGCATTGCCCGTGCGCAGCTCCAGCGCGCCCACACCTGGCTCACGGAGACTTTCGCCGACGAGACCACCCCCCAGCGGCAGTTCCGCTCCCGCGACCTCGCCGAACTCGTCCGCGGCGCGGCCGCACGCGCCACCGCGTTCGGACTCCTGGAAATCGGAGACCGGGACGCATTCGAGGAGGTGGTCGACGCCATCGGCCGCGGTACCTTCTCGCTGGACCTCGGCTTCGAAGCGGGCGGAACCCTCCTCCAGGGCGACTTCGTCAGCATCGAGGCCGACAGCGCAGTCCCCGCCCACCGCCAGCCCCTGACCGGCCACGGCCTGCCCCTGGGCCACCTCAGACTCGGACGTCCCGCCCTGGAGGCCCTGGCAGCCGGCAAACCGATGCCCCGCCCTGCCTCCCTGCCCGCCGTATCCTTCCCGGACCCCGGCGACCCGCAGACACCCGGCACCGCCGCGGACACCCCACCCGAAGACGACGGCGGAACACCGCAGAACACAGCCCCAGCCCCCGTGCAGCCGCCCAGCACCCCAGGCAGCGCACCAGCAGCACCCCCGGCACCGGACCCCGCCGAAATCTCCGCTATGGCAGCACGCCTCGATGCGGCCTTCGCCAAATACGGCCTCACCGTCGAACCCTTCACACCAGAGCTCGCACAAGCCGGCCCCAGCGTCATCCGCTTCCGCACCCGGACACTCGGAAAACTGTCCATCAGCGACGTCGAGCGGCGCAGCCGCGACATCGGCCGCGAAACCGAAGCCCCCGGCAGCATCCAGATCGGCGACGAGCCCGGCTTCGTCACCGTCGACGTCCCCCGCACCGAACGCTCCCACGTACCGCTCGGAACCGTCCTCGCACAGCTGGACGCCTCCCCGCGCCAACCGGGAGCGCTGCAGTTCATCGTTGGCATCGCCCCCAGCGGGGAAGTCCTGACTGCAGACCTCGCCCGCCTCCCGCACCTGCTCGTTGCCGGAGCGACAGGCTCGGGGAAGAGCGTCTTTCTCCGGGGCCTGCTCGTCGCACTGCTGCGCGCCCGCACCCCGCAGCAGCTCCAGCTGCTCATCGTCGACCCTAAGCGGCTCGACTTCGCGCCTTTCGCCAAGGCCCCCCACGTCCGCGGCGGCGCCATCATCAGCGATCCCGACGAAGCCCTCGAACAACTGCGCTCCACACTCGAGACCGAGCTGGCCAGACGCCAGCCCATCCTCGAAGAAGCAGGCGTGAGCTCAGCCGCCGAGTTCTACGAGGCCGGCCGCAGCCTGGAAGACCTGCCGCAACTCGTCATCCTGGTCGACGAGTTCGCCGACATCGTCCTCGCAGGAACCGACCGGAAGGGATTCAGCGAGCTCATCCAGCGATACGCGCAGCTCACCCGCGCCTACGGCATCTACCTGGTGCTGGCCACCCAGAGGCCTACCGTCGACGTCATCACCGGCAGCATCAAGGCCAACCTCAGCGCGCGTATCGCCTTCTCCTTGCCGAGCGGCCGCGACTCGGCAACCGTGCTGGACCGCGCCGGGGCCGAAGACCTGCTGGGCGGCGGTGATCTGCTGTTCTACCGAAACGGCCGCGTCGACCGTCTCCAGGCGCCGCTCGCAACCCTCGCCGACGTGCGGCAGGTAATCAGCTGACACCACGCGGACGGATGGCCTTCCAGGCGGAAGCCTGAGCGGACCAGAAGACCCGCGAAGGCCAGATCGACCGCCTTCAGGCAGGCGGGCGCAGCTACGCCCGCCTGCATCCGCGACTTGCCCGTTGCGGTGTCGGAGTGGCCCTGGTGGCCATTCCGCCGAGCATCGCCGACTGCGGGCGGCGCTTGCGCTACTTCGACCTGAACCAGAATGAGCGGTAGATGCTTGACTGGTGTACCTACACCGCCATGGGGTGTAGGTACACCACATTAGGAGGCGGCAGTGCAGTTCTTCTTTGAGTCCGAGGAGGCCGCGGAGCGAGGCCGTGACTATGCCGAGTTCTATAAGGACGTTGTTTTCGCCTGCACCCTCTGCGCCAGCGAGAACACCGTGGAAACGGACGAACTCACCCCCAGTGGCGTGCACTATAAGGTCCTCTGTGAGAACGGTCACCTTTTCAACGGTATGCCGCCCCGGGGCCGTCGTTACGAAGACTTTCACCAGGTGCCCTGACATGCCGAACAAACCGGCCGCGCCGTTGAAGAACGTCCGTGTTCCCGACGATCTCTGGAACAGCGCCAAGGCGGTGGCCAAGTCTGAAGGGCGCAGTCTCTCGGAGGTTATTCGGCAGATGCTTGCCATGTACGTCGAGAAGGGGCTGGATCCGGGAGGCAAGGCAGGTCTGTAGCCTGCCCATTCCTGGGCCTTTGTCCACCAGTTACCGAAGCCGGGCGAAGGCATGAGGCGGGACCGTTTCGGCATAGACGTCCCTGCGAGAGTGCGGTGTGGTCGCCTGCCGTAGAACTCAACCCGGAAGCGGGACAAGAGAGGCAATGCCGGAATGCGGGCGCGTCGACGGCAAGACTCATGGGCGGCGGCCGTTCTCTCCGACTTCGTGGCTCTCAATTCGGTTGCGTTGCAGAGAGATCGAACGAGACTGCGAACCTCTGCCCAGATGTAGGTCCGGCCCGGGCCGACCGGGCCAGATGGCCTGGGCGGTCCACTGAGAGAACCTAAAACGGCCTGCGCGTGGGCCCTGGTCTCGACGTGGTTCACGCGGGCCCCCGACTGGCCCCATGGGATTCCGGCCCAGGGCGGGCCGCATCCAGTGGTGTTTCGCCGCCTGCGCGCACCGGCAGCGTGGGACAACCGCACTCGGACAGGTCGCGACCCGGGTGCTGCCACGCTACGCGGCTGGGGCTGTCCGAGTGCGTTCAGTCGCTTGGCCTATCGATCTCCCGGTCATCAGGAAGATCAGGCGCAGGATTCGGCAGCTCGTTCCCACGGGCGCGCGCCCAGAACTGGCCGTCCAGTGAGAACTTCGGCCGCGCATCGTCAGGTGAGACAGGAACGATGCGGGTGGAGATCCACTCGCCCTTGATCGGTACTGGCAGTCTGAGCGCACGGGCGACGTGTGGGTGTGACCCTTGGTGGCCCAGCACGACGATGCCCTCCGGGCGTAGATACTTCCGTGCGTCGCGGGCACGCTTCGGTGAGTCGTCCTGCTGGCCGACGGTCAGCACGGTCTGTCGGCCGACTATCCGGTCCTGCACCTCGCGGAACAGCTGGTTCAGTCGCTGCTGGCCCGACGAAGGTCGGCGCGGCAGCGATGCTGTGAGGATCCGCTCGCGTGCTTTGGGATCCAGGTGAAGCAGCAGGTTTGTCGGCAGATCTGTCTGGAGGCCGCCCCAGAGCCAGTACACCTCGGACTTGGCACTGTCGGCGAGCCTGCGCTTGTTGTCTCGGTTGTATGCACGGACGCGACCGCCGTTTGCATCCCGTTCCTTCTTCCAGCGCAGGCGCTCATCGGTGATCCGCACGATGCCCGCGGCCCACTCCCTCGTGTCATCGTTCATCCAGGTCACGACCGCAGCATGGTCGGCACGACCAGCCCGCTCGCCGTGGTCAGCGCACAGATACATCTCCATCGGGATCTCCCAGCCGCCGAGATCCTTGGAAAACTTGCAGTCGATGTCGAAGCCGGTGATGGACCAGTCGAGGTCTGCGCCGTCGGCGATCTCGAACTCCTTGGTGAGGTTAACCTCGACGGCCGTACCGAGATACGTCTTCTCGGTCTTCGTCAGATGCTGGTACGCCCACCGGCCCGTCCGCTGACCATCGAGCAGCTCATCGACAGAATCACGCAGCGCCCATCGGAAGCGCTCTCGCGCCTGCGGCTGGTTGTTGAACCACTCCACGAACGGGGCAAGGTCTTCGGGGACCTGCTGCGTAAGACCGGCCTGAATCCGCCACGCGCGCGGTGTCTTGCTCATGGCCTCCCGAGGGAGATCCCAGGTGCGGAATGTGTTGCGGCGTGAGTGCATCGCTGCCAACGCTCGCGATTCCTGGATGCCAGCTGGAGCAGCTTCCTGCGGGAACGGCAGTCCCTCTTGAATCATCACGCGCAGTAGTCTGGCAGCGCGCACAGGTTTTGTCGGCCTGCAGCCGCGCGATCTCGCGGGCGGCGGTCCGGGCCGCGCGCGGGGCGCCGAGCGCGGCCGGGTCGGTTCCAACCGGCAGCCGCCAAGCAGTCGGCCTGGGGGTGACGGGGCCGAAGACCCCGGGCTGGTCGTGCAGCAGCGCTATGTCGGCGATCGCCTCACCACTGTCGGCGAGCATCACGGCCAGGTCGACGGCGTTCTGGCCTGGATCGTGGCCGGTGCCGCGCGGGCGCAGCCGACGCAGAGCGTCGCTGAAGGTGTGCGTGAGGCCGGTGGCGTCGGTGAGACCGGCCGACAGCCGGGATCCGGCGTGGCTGACCACCCCGCACCTGTCGGTGGCGACGACGAGCCGGGGGCGTGACCCGGTAGCGCCCCGTTCCACTCCACGGCGCCAGGCATCTCAACTCCACCACGCGCAATGGAAGTGCCTGTTCCGCCCGCGGGAACCGCTGCAGCGACGGACGATGCCCTGCGGGGTCCGGGAGGATTGCGCCGAGAGTCGAGCTGGGCCCCGATGCGTGCTGGGCCTAGGCGGAGTGTCGAGGCGGAGGATGGATCACTTCCTCACGCGCATTCTGCAGACGGTGGGCGTCAACCTGTTGAGGGAGTCGAGTGTTACTCCCGCCGGTGCTTCATACGGTTGCGCCAGCGGTCCAGAAGCTTGCATTCGGGCTCCGGCAGGGGAGCGGCCAGCCGGTGGCGCAGCCGGTCGGCCTCCTGCAGGACGCTGCGGATGTCGGCGACGGTCGCCGTCGCCTTACGCTGTCCGAGATCCTGGAGGAGAGCCCGGATGCGTCGGAGGGCAGGGTCGGTGGGCCTCTGATCGAGGGCCCACTGCTTGAACTCACGCATCATCGGGGTGACCGCCTCGCGGTCCTCCGGGGAGAGCCGCTGTGCGTAGACGGCGCCCATGGTCTTGCGGATGCGCTTCGTCTCGCCCAGATCGCCCGCGTCTTGGGCGGCACGGAACTGCATGGCGAGGTCGTCGAAGAGCGCACGCGCCTCGGAATGGTGCACCCCGGGGCTGTCTGCGGTGGTACAGCGGGAGACCGACGCATCGGGCGGGGACTGGCTGGCGCCAGGGCCGCGGGATGTGGCACTTCCATCAGTGGGAGGCGTGGCACGAAACACAGCTCGCCAGTCGTAGAGCCGCTCCCGAAGAGGCGCCGGAATCGACGCTTCCCCGATCCGATGCGCGATGCGGTCCGCTTCTTCGAGGGCCCGGTACAGGTCCAGGAAAGCCGGGGTTCCGTCCTGGACGTCGAGCAGGTCGAGCACGGTTTCCAGACACGCAAGCGACTCACTGTCGGCAGGCTGCCCCGCTTCCGGAGAGGACGTGGGAGTGGCTTCACGGCGAGGCAACGGGGCGAGTTGGGCGTTGTGCGCCTCAGGAGAGCGCTTCTGGCTCTCTCCTCGGACGTCTGAGACGCCGTCGGTCTGACCCTGCCGGCTCAGCCCGACGTGACCCTGTGCCAGCAGCGTTCCGGCATTCGCAGGCTCCTTTGGAGACTGCTGGAAGCCCGGTGCGATGATGGCAGGCGTTTCGACCGGTGCGGCGGGGAACAGCAGTTCGTCGCTGTGAGGTTCGCTTCCCGTTCCCGCTGGCCTCTCCTGCGCCGCGGCTATGGCGCGGGTGAGCGCCGTGGTGTGGAGCTGTGCTTGGGAGATTCCCCGGTTGTTGAGCGCGCGCAGACGTACGGCTGCGCCGCGCTGCCCCTGCACGCCCGCCAGCCATCGCTGCGCGCTGGCGATCACCTTTGCCAGATGGCGCCCCGGCTTTCCGGGTGTCGTCCGCCGATATCCGAGCGCTGCGGTGACGAGCCTCTGGACCTGCTCCACGCTTGCGCCGCTGTCCCTCGGCCGGGACGTAGGGGGTGTGGGGCCCTCCGACAGACGGACGGTAGGCCGAGCCCCGCCGGTGGGCGGGGGTACCTCCAATCCGACTGCTGATGCGATGTCCGCCAGGTAGGGCAATCGGGTGCCGGTAGAGGTCCGGACCACCGCGGACAACAGGCGCCCACTTCGCCGATCCACCTCGAT
The DNA here is from genome assembly GCF_000710405.2 of Kitasatospora sp. MBT66. Lineage (NCBI taxonomy): Bacteria > Bacillati > Actinomycetota > Actinomycetes > Kitasatosporales > Streptomycetaceae > Kitasatospora > Kitasatospora sp. MBT66. Next base: position 249,348 of record NZ_JAIY01000005.1, read on the forward strand.
GAGAAGGTCCCGGCGGACGGAGATCGGGAGACTGGAGAGCTCCAGGTCCGTCGCTTCGGCGAGTTCGTGCCAAGTCACCGTCGCCCCATGGCCGACGGCTCTCTCCAGCGCCAGCTTCAGACTGCTCACCGCGGCCATGGCCTGCTCCGGTAGCCTGCCCGGTGTCACTGGCGGTCGCTTCTCGGCGGAGGGCACCACGGCCTGGCGGTGGGCGGTTCGAGGCTCCTGTGGGGAACCGTCCTTAACGGGTTCCTTCCGAGGTGCACTTTGGGCGGGCAGGGTGGGCGCGACCTTCTTCGCGGGCGTGGCGACGGACCTGGGAGCTGGGGACGGTGACACGGGCGGAGGGGACGGGGGCGGCGTCCAGAGGCCGGTGCGGTGGGCCTCTCGCGCGTTGAGACGCTCGAACGTCCCGGCCTGTATGAGCCATTGTGGGTCACCGGTGCCGTCGGGCTCCGTAAGTGCGATTCGTGGGGTGCCGGTGAAGCGGTAGACGTGGTCCGCGGACGGGTGCGGTACGCCGTCCGGGATCGAGATCAGCGCACGGATGATTCGGCTGTCCGGGGGTCTGACGTCGGCGGCCACGACGTACCGGCCGACATCGGCGAGCGGCGAGTCAGCCGGGGCGGAGGCCGCGGTGTCCAGGGCGAAGACGGCGCCGCCCTGCAGCGCGAAGGAGGCAGGGCGAGGGCGGGGTCGTGCGATCGCGCCGACTGATAGAGGTCCCTCGGGCGTCTTCGTGATCAGACCTGTGGGTGTCAGGGTGCAGTCCTCGAAGGGGGTCCAGTCGATTGCCGCCTGGTGCGGCCGCTCGGCGCCAACATAGATGCGACGGACTGCGCCCTCCGTTTCGCAGCGGACCCTGAGGGTGTAGCCGAAACGGCCCAGCATCTCCCGGGTGATCGGGCCATCCTGGTTGAAGATCCAGTCGATGCCGTCTGCATCGTCGGCGAGTTCCATGTCGGCTCGGCGCCAGGCCCGGTAGTCGAGACCGCTGAGTTGGAAACGGAATCGCTGGCGAGTCTTCGGGATGTGGACGTCGACGGCGTCGCCCGGGCCGGTGCCGAGGTTGCGAAGCGTGGCACTGCCGGAGAGCCGGCTCTCGCGGAGCCAGCGCTCCACGCCCTGCTTGATGAACAGGTGATCAGCGCTGTCCTCGCCGTTGGCAGTGCGATGGCAGACGAACGGTGAACCGTCATGGTTGGGGTGGTGTGCGAAATGGCAGACCTTGTCCCGATAGAGACGGTCCGCCAACTGTCGACCGCAGCCTCCGAGTTTGGTGCCACACCAATAGGTGCAGCTGGGATGCAGCTTCCGCCAGCGCTCCAGCTCGTGCGCCTCCATCGGAAGGATGATCGGTATCTCGGAGCTCGCATGGCCGATGACGCCGGTCTGGACGAGGCGATGGTCGAAGGCTGCACACACGTGGGGACTTCTCCGGTCAGGTGTCCGATGGCGATGAGGGAGAATAGGACCGCCGACCCTCTCCGGCGCGGCGCGTGGGGCCAGCGTAGAGCGAGGCCACGCAAGGCGGTGCCTGCTCGCTTCAACAGGGCGAGCTGCTCAGCATTCCGGAATCGCCGCACGCCGTACTCACGGGACGCGGTGCCCTGCCAGACCAGGCCGCGCACGGCGGTGTAACCGAAGCCCTCGTCAGGGTGAGGGTGTCGCCAGTGAGACCTGGCGGTGTCCGCTCGGGAGGTGACCAGCGAATACTAATCGGATGGCCGTTGCGGCCGAAGGATCCGCGACACTCTATTCTCTCCGCGGGGCTCGGCTGTCCGTGTGGCAGGCGATGATGGGTGCAACAGCCGAAGCCTTGAAGAGGGGAGCGGCTCGCGTGCATCTGAGCCAGGTGAGAGTCAAGGGTCTGCGCGCCAGTGCCGAGGCGGAGGACTGGGGGAGGGGCGCCGCATACTCGTCTCACAGCGCTTCGTCGGACGCAGCGAGGCCAGCAGGCAGCACGTGCTCGCCTTGGCCGGACGGCCGGTCATCGGCCGGCAGCGGGGATCCCATCGGTTGCGGGCCAGCACCGGAAGTGGCATGCCGCACAGGTCTTCCGTGGCGAGCCCAGAGAATCCCCGACACCGGCGCACACCGTCGGGCAGAGGCTGCCCGACTGCTGATCCACCAGCGTTGACGACCACGTACCGTCCGGCTCCGTACCGCATGGCCGGGAACAGACCCTGCGGAACGGACGGCACCGGGCGCCCCGCGTAGAGTCAGTGAGTGGACGTCAGCGGCGGCGGCCGTGCCCCACCTCGATCCGTCCCGCCCGCTGCCCGGTGACCAGATCGCGCAACTTGACGCGCGTCTCCGGGTCCGTCGAGTACACGACCGTGCCGATCATTCCACGGGTCAGTAGCACCTTGTAGGTGTTGCGGATCAGGCGGTCGATGTCGGCGTCGGTGGTGGACCTGCGGAGGACGGGGTCCTTGGAGGCCGTTCGGTCGGTAGTCCAGCGGTCGGTCCGCCAGACGAGGTCCGGCCCGAGGATGACGCCGCTCCAGTCGTACTCGAAGCCCTGGGCGGTGTACACGCAGCCGACCTGGCCGAAGCCGGCCGGGTCGGTGGCCCACAGCGCGGCCGGTGGAGCACCGGCGATCGAGCGGTCGCCGTAGACGTTCCAGGGGCGGGCCCAGTCACCGATCCGCACGTCGAGGGGGAGCGAATCACCCGGGGCCACCTTCGTGGTCCACTTCCAGCAGTACCCGGCCGACATACGGGCGCCGTACCCCTCCGCACGCCGGGCGTCGAGGAACGCCTCCAGCTCCTGGGGACTGTCGACCACCTCCAGGGCGACCTTGCCGTCCGGCTCCCAGCCGACAGGGCCGCCGGGCTCGAGGTCCAGCAGGCGCACCACCCAGTGCAGGTAGGCGTCGCTACCGCCACAGCGGAACTGGCTGTCCAGCTCGACCACCTGGCAGTCCAGGCCCTTCACGGCGGCGGCGGCCCGGATCTGGGCCACGGTGCCCATCTCGCCCGGCCGGACGACCTGGTGCTCGTCCAGCAGGAACACCGGTACCCGGGCCGCGTCGATCAGCTCCTCGATCTGGGGCTTGCCCGTCCGCTGCGCGGCCCGGGTGTAGCGGTTCGCTGACGTCTCCCGGATCCGGTGGGCCTCGTCGCAGATCAGCACGTCCAGCCCGTTGCGCTCGGCGGTCATGAAGCTGTTGAAGTACTTGAACAGGTCCTGCACCTGACGCTTCCGTGCACCGGCCATCCGGCGCATCGTGGTGGTGAACGAACTGGAGCCGGTCGCGTGAAGGGCAGTGACGCCACATCGGTACAGGTCGCCGAGGAGGGACAGCGCGATCACGCTCTTCCCGGTGCCCGGGCCGCCGGTGATGACGACCACCTGCTTGTGGTCGGACTGCTGCGCTTGGCGGACCGCGCGCAGCACCAGCTCGTAGCCAACTCGCTGCTCGTCCAGCAGGATGAACTGCTCGCGCTCGCAGACCTCTTCGGCGGCAACTGCCATCAACTGCTTGGACGGGGCCACCTTGCCCGCGAGCAGCTGGTCCGCCGCCTCCGCGCCAGAGACCGGCTTCAGCTTCGAGCGGAGGTACTGGACGAATTCCCCGCGGCGTTCGGCGGTGAAGAGCCGGCCGCGCTCATCCTGCTGCACCTCGTAGAGGCCCTGGACGCCGAACTCCGTCGCGTTGTGAAGGAAGGCCACTCCGGACAGCCGCTCAGGATGGGCGGCGAGCGCGCCGTTGAAGGAGATGAGGTAGTCGCAGTAACCACGGACCTGCTCGATCGGGTTCAGCACCGGCCGGGTATATGCATCGACGCGGCAGAGCAGGGGCTGGCCGTCCTCCGGGAGCGCACTGCTCCACTGCTTGAGCTCGACCACTACGTACGACGGTTCGCCCGTGCTCGGGTGGACGCCGGCGAGTATGACGTCAGCCCGCTTGCTGTTCAGCGGAAGCGAGTACTCGAGGAGTACCTCCACCATGCCCAGCCCAGCGTCCAGGAGAGCATTGGTCAGGACCGGGATGCTCAGCTCCCAGGAGCGCACCTCGGACGGGCTGGGCTTGTGGCCGTGCTTGTGGACGAACTGGTCGATGAGGCGCACGAACAGTGATCCGGCCAGGCTCTCGGCGGCGACCGCGGACGCGGAGTCGCGGAACAGCAAGGAATGCTCCCAGGCAGCACGAAGTGACTCGTGCGGGTGGGGGCATGTCCCTGGAGGGAAGCCCGGCGGGCCGCGCTGATGACAGGGCCAAACCTACAACGGAGAGTCTGAGCTTGTGCCCGAACACCTGAGCCTCCACCAGCGTATGGCGGACCGAGAATGGGCGACGGGGACGGCTTGCGTGGCCGGCAGAGCCCCGGAGCGGCCCCGTCTGGGCGGGGCTACTCTGACGGCTTGGGCCACGACAGCTGCGACGGGAGCCGGGGAGGGTCTGGAGCGGGGAGAACCGGAGACATGCTGGGGACCACGCGTCGATCACCATCGTCTCTGAGGCATCTTGCGGTGAACGAACAGCGCGGGCTGTCTACCGTCTGACGTGCAGCGACGCCTGTCGCCGGGCGACTGGGGGTCAAGGGGTCGCAGGTTCAAATCCTGTCGTCCCGACCAGCGTTTGTGCAGGTCGGAGGCCGTTCTCATCGAAATGATGGGGGCGGCCTTTTCCTTTGGTGCTCGCAAGGTGGTCGTGAACGGCCGGGCGAAGTGGCTGCGGCTGGGGTCGTGCGGCTGTCCGGCGTGCTCGGCGTCGAGGAGGTCGCGGGCGGGGCGCTTGGGGTCGAGTGGGGGTGAGTCGCAGGGCGACGTCGGTGTAGTCGGCGAAGGTCTCCTCGAGGTTGTCGAGCTGTTCGCGCAGGGCGTGGGGTCGGGGCGCAGGCGGTCGGTGATGTGCATGGCGTGGTGGACGAGGCCGATGACTGTGGCGTACGGGGTGGCGCCAAGTGGCGGTCGTGGATCCGCGCGGCTGGTACGGAGACGGGGCGGGGGAGGCGAGGGACGTCGTAAGGCGGCCCTTCCGCGGCTCGCGCCGGGCAGCGCCGTGCGCCGCCCGAGCGGCAAGGCCTGGCGGCGCACGGCGTTGAAACTGTCGGGCCCGGAAGCGGGTGGTTCGGAACGGGCGGCTCAGAGGAAGCAGGGGTCGTCGAGCGCGGGGCCGCCGGCCTGCCCGGGTACCCACTGGCCGCGGGTCGCGCGCCAGGCGCGCTGCTCGTCGGAGTCGGCCGCCGCCTCGGCCAGCCGCTCGGCCTGCCGGACACCGGACAGGCTCGGCGCCGGGGTGGCCTGGTAGCCGCCGAAGCGGGCCACCGGGCTCCACAGCGGGACCACGGCCGGCAACTCCGGGGCGAGGCCTTCGTGTTCCTGGGCGCCGTACACGATGCGGCCGCCGACCACGGTGAGCACCGACTCGATGTGCGGGATGTCCGCCTCGGGGACGGTGAGGTAGTCCGCGCTGAGCACCGTGAGGTCGGCGTAACAGCCCACCCGGAGACGGCCCTTGACCTCCTCCTCCCCGGTGAGTCGGGCGCCGCCGAGGGTGTACAGCTCCAGCGCCTCCTCGCGGCTCAGCCGGCCCTCGGCCGGGCGGAGCGTACGTCCGCTGACGGCCCGTCCGGAGACCAGCCAGTGCAGGGCCACCCACGGGTTGTAGGAGGAGACCCGGGTGGCGTCGGTGCCGGCGGCCACCGTCAGGCCGCGCTCCAGCATCGCCCGCACCGGCGGGGCGTCGGCGGCCGCGGCCGCGCCGTAGCGTCGGACGAACGCCTCGCCTTGGAAGGACATCCGGTTCTGCACCGAGACGGCGCCGCCGAGCGCCGCGATCCGGTCCAGGCTCGCGGTGGAGACCGTCTCGGCGTGGTCGAAGAGCCAGCGGTTCCCACCGGGGAACAGGCCCTCGGCGGCCAGTCGCTCGAAGACCGCCAGGTCGCGGCGGATCGTCTCGTCGTAGCTCGCGTGCAGCCGGAAGCCCCAGTCGTGCTCCATCAGCAGGCGTACCGCTTGCTCGAACCCAGCCTCGTACGGGCCGAGCTCGGGGCGCGGTTCGGAGAAGTTCTCGAAGTCGGCGGCCGCCCAGGTGAGGTTCTCCCCGGCCCCGTTGAGCCGCAGCCATTCGTCCCCGTCGCCGGGGCGGACGGTCTCCACCCAGCGCCGCAGGTCGTCCAGCTCCTGCCCGGCGGTCTGCGGGAAGAGGTGGTAGGCGATCCGGAGTGTCAGCTGGCCCTTCTTCGCCAGCTCCGTGACGGTGCCGTAGTTCTCCGGGAAGCTCTGGAAGCCGCCCGCCGCGTCGATGGCGGAGGTGAGCCCGAAGCGGTTGAGCTCGCGCAGGAAGTGCCGGGTGGAGGTGGCCTTGTCGGCCTCGTCCAGGGTCGGTGCCTTGGCCAGGGTGGAGTACAGCAGCAGGGCGCCCGGGGCAGCCAGCAGCATGCCGGTCGGCTCACCGTCGTGTGCGCGCACGATCTGCCCGCCGACCGGGTCGGGGGTGTCCCGGGTGAAGCTCGCGGCCCGCAGTGCCGCCCGGTTGAGCAGCGCCGACTGGTACAGGTGCAGCACGAACACCGGGGTGTCGGGGGCGGCGGCGTTGAGTTCGGCGAGGGTGGGAAGCCGGCGCTCGGCGAACTGGTCGGCGGACCAGCCGCCCACCACCCGCACCCACTGGCCCGGAGGGGTGCGTTCGGCCTGGGCGCGCAGCATGGCCAGTGCCTGGCGCAGCGTCGGCACGCCGTCCCAGCGCAGCTCCATGACGTAGTTGAGGCCGCCCCGGATGACGTGCAGGTGCGAGTCGTTGAGGCCGGGGACGGCTCGCCGGCCGAGGGCGTCGACCACGCGGGTGCGTGGGCCGACCTGCGGCAGGACGTCGGCGTCGTCGCCGATGGCGGTGATCAGTCCGGCGCGGATCGCGACCGCGCTCGCCCGGGGGCGCAGGGGGTCGCCGGTGTAGACCTTGGCGTTGCGCACGACCAGGTCGGCGGTGTGGTCGGGGGAGGCGTCGGGGGCCGAGGGGCCGGGACGGATCCCGGCGACGGGCATGCTCGACATGCGATCTCGCTTTCGGGGAGCAGAGAAGAGGGGAGCGGAGGAAGAGGCGGAGGAGGGCGCGGGGGAGCGGTCGATCACTTGCCGATGAAGGCGAGCAGCTCCTTGTTGACCTCGGTGGCGTGCGTCCAGATGAGACCGTGCGGGGCACCTTCGAGCACCACCAGGCGGGCGCCCGCGATGGCCTTCGAGAGCGGGACGGCGGTCGAGCGCAGCGGCAGGGTGCGGTCGGCGTCGCCGTGGATGATCAGGACGGGGACGTCGATCCTCGGCAGGTCCGCGCGGAAGTCGGTGAGCCAGGTCGGGACGCAGTCCGCTGTCGCCTTCGCGGAGGCCGAAACACCGATGTTCCAGCTGTACTGGACGACCTGGTCGCTCACCCGGTCGCCGCCGAGCACGTCCACGTTGTAGAAGTCGGCGAGGAATCCGGCGATGAAGGCGGGGCGGTCGGCGCGGATGGCGCCTTGGATCTCCTCGAAGACGATGCCGTCGACACCGTCCGGGTTGTCCTCGGTCTTCAGCAGGAACGGCGGCACCACGCCGAGCATCACGGCCCTGGAGATGCGCTCCGAGCCGTAGGTGCCGAGATAGCGGGTGACTTCGCCGCTGCCCATGGAGAAGCCGACGAGCACCACGTCGCGCAGGTCGAGGTGGGTGAGTACGGCGTCGAGGTCGGCCGCGAAGGTGTCGTAGTCGTAGCCGAAGGACGGCTTGTCGGAGGCGCCGAAGCCGCGGCGGTCGTAGGTGATCACGCGATGGCCGGCGGCCAGCAGCGCAGCCTCCTGCTTCTCCCAGGACGCGCCGTTGAGCGGCCAGCCGTGGATGAGCACGACGGGCCGACCGGTGCCGTGGTCCTCGTAGTACAGGTTGATGACGCTGGAGTTCTCCTCGTCGACGGGGAGGAAAGGCATGGGTGCACTCCGTGCAGGTGTGGTGCTGCCGACATCGGAGGCCGGCACGGTGGGGACGCGGTACGGACGAATCCAGGGAGCCGGGGGGAGTTGGCTTTCCTCTGCACGCACCGGTTCTGACCCGTCCGGGCAGTTCCGGATCAGACGCCGGCCGGTCGTTCTCCCGGCCGGACCGGGCGGGGCGGGGCTGCGCCAGTACGGGGGCGGGAGCAGCTGGGGGCGTGGCGGGGCAGCGGCTCTGCGAACGCGGATGGTCAGCGTTTCGGCGCGGGCCCGGGCGGTCCTTGAAGCCTAGGAATCCGCATTCCTGATACCGCTGGAAAGGATCTCCGCCAGAACCCTGTCGAGCTCGGCCTGCGCCTTGTCCTCCCATCGCTCCTCGGCGCACTGCGTCCTGGCCACCACGTCGCGCACATGGGCCGACGCCATCCTGACGACGCACCAGGACTGCCCCGAGATGAGCTCGACGTCCGTCTCGTCCTCGCCGTGGGGCCGGACGCGCACGTCTCCCTCGCCCGTCGGCAGGATGAGCCCGGTGGCGAGCAGATCCCGGCCGAATACCCAGGTCGCGGCCGGTGGATCGTCCTCGGCTGCGAAAAGGTCCATTCGGACTGCCAGTGCATCGTCCGGCGAATGCCTCATGCGCAAGGTCATTTCATGCCATTCACACGCTGCTGTCATCAGTCTCGCGCTGATCGTCTTTTCGAGGGGGAGCTGCATTGCGGTTCCTTTCGCCTTCATTGAAATTACCGGTGTTCCGGATGTCGTCGAGCCGTTCCACGCACGCGTTCTTGACCTCTGGTGCACGCGATTCGAAAAGCAACGTGGCGCGGACGAACCGGGATTCGTACGCGCCACTCGGTGCGTTCCGGTCAGCTCGTCGCCCGCACGGCGTCCCGGATCAGATCGGCGACCTGCTTGGGCTCCGACAGGGCGACGGCGTGGGAGGCGTCCGGGAGCTCGACGACGACGGACCCGGCCCGCTCGGCGCCGAAGCGCTGGACCTCCGGGTTGATCGCGCGGTCGGCTCCGGCCACCAGCGCCCAGGACGGCTTCAGCTGCCAGGCGGCGGCGGAGGCCGTCTCGGTGAAGGCCGCAGTAGCGACCGGGCGTTGGGCCGCTGCCAGGACTCCGGCGACCTCCTCCGCCACGTCCGCGGCGAAGACGGCGGGGAAGGCCGCCTCGTCGATGGTGACCTCGATCGCGGAGTCGCCGTCGACGAGCGGGTAGGTCCACTTCTTCAGATTGCTCGTGAGCGAGGAGTCGGGGAAGCGTCTGTCGAGATCGCCGAGGCTCTCGCCCTCGTGGAGCACGTACGCGGCTATGTAGACGAGTCCGACGACGTTCTCCGCGGCGCCGGCCACGGTGATCAGCGCACCACCGTAGGAGTGGCCGACTAGAAGGACGGGGCCGGCGATCTGGGAGACGACGGACGTGACGTAGGCGGCGTCGGAGGCGAGGCCGCGCAGGGGGTTCGGCGGTGCGATCACCGGGATGCCGCGGCTGCGCAGTTCCGAGATGACGCCTATCCAGGCCGCTGCGTCGCCGAAGCCGCCGTGTACGAGGACGACGGTGGGGGTGGTCATGGCGGTTCTCTTCTCGGTGTCAGGCCGCGTGCGGGGTGTCGGCGACGGCCGAGGACGCCAAGGACTGCCATTCGCTGGGAGTCATGCCGTACGCGCCCCGGAAAGTGCGGCTGAAGTGCGAGGGGCTGCTGAAGCCCCAGCGGTGCGCCACCGCCGCCACGGTGAACCGGCGGTTGGACCGGCCCAGTTCGACCCTGCAGGACTCCAGCCGACGTCGCCGCACCCACTGGCTCACCGTGATGCCCTCGTTCTGGAAGAGCTTGTGCAGGTACCGGACGGAGATGTGGTGGGCGCGTGCGATCGACTCCGGCGAGAGGTCCGGGTCCATGAGGTGCTCCTCGATGAAGCACCGGATCCGGGACAGCATCTCGCTGCCGATCGTCGGCGCCTCGGCCTCCTCGCCCTCCTCCCCGGTTCCGAGGAGTTCCATGAGCAGGACGGACAGGAGGTGGACGGCCGTACGGGCGAGCCGGTCCCCGGGCCTGGACCGGCGGAAGTCGGCCTTGTCGGCGAGCGCGGACAGGAAGTCCGACACCAGCGCCCCCAGCCCGTCGCCACCCGGCACGGGAACACCCACCACCTGGTCCAGCTCCGACTCCGTGACTCCCAGATAGCCGCGGGGCACCCGGAAGAAGATCATGCGGCAGTCGTCGCCGAACTGCAGAAGGTGGCGCCTCGCCGGATCGCAGAAGACCAGGTCGTGCGGCTCCAGCGCCGTTCTGGCGCCTTCGCGGACACTGGTCGCCGCCCCCCGGACGTGCATCCCGAGATAGAGGAAGTTGCCGTCCCCCTCGCTCGGTATGCCGGAACGAATCTCGACGAGCCATTCGGAGGCGGACACCGGCCGGAGAGCGGCTGGTCGGTGTTCCTCCTTTTCCGGCGCGCGTGACATCACTGACTGGGTCATGAGAACTCCAGGCCTACAATTCTTTACGGTGGAGCAGCCGTTCGCGCGGCCGCCGGAACGGAAACGGAGGCGGTCTACGCTCCCAGGTCCGGTTCCTCGGCGAGGAACTTCTCCACCACCGCGTTGAAAGCCGCCGGGTTCTCGAGGAACGGGAAATGCGAATTCGCCGCCTCGGAGGTGAACACATGGATTCGGGCGCCGGGAATCTGCCGGGCGATGAAGCGCTGCGACTCGGGGTTCACATGGCTTCCCTCGCAGCCGATCACCAGGGTCGGCACATCGATCCGGGGAAGCACGTCGCGCCAGTCCTGGGCGCAGTGGTCGAACAGCAGGGGGACGCCGGCGTGGGCGGGCGTCGAGGTGATCTCCTGTGCGACGAAGGCGAGGATCTCCGGGTCCGGCTCACCCGAGAACATGCCGCGCACGAAGTCGGCGCGCACCCGGTCACCTCCGGGGGCCGCGAGCGCGGCGAGCAGTTCGAGGAGCTGTGACACGTCGAAGATGGCGCCGGACTGCTGCTGCTCCTCCCCGGTCGTCCAGGGGACGGCGGCGACGGCCGCCGGCTGGTCGACGGCGACGAGGCGCCGGATCCGTCCGGTGCCGTACTGGTCGATGAAGCTCCACCACACCGAGACGCCCATCGACCACCCCAGGGCGTCGAACCGCACCAGCCCGAGGTGGTCGACGAGTTCGAGCACATCGCGGGAGAACCGGGCGATGCGGTAGCCGTGCTTCGGCTTGTCGGACAGCCCGTGGCCCCGGAAGTCGACGGTGATCACGCGACGGCCGGGCGACAGGCTCTCGACCTGGTGGCGGAACATCGCCTGCGTCTGGCCCCAGCCGTGGAGCATGACCAGGGGGACGCCCTCGCCACCGGTGTCCCGGTAGGCGAGGCGTGTCCCGTCGGTGGTGATCAGTTCCTTCATGACCTCTTCCTTCCCTGGCCACGGGCCTGTGGTCGTGCCCGCGCCGTCTCTCACATCTTCGATCACGGCCCTTCGCCGCCACCACCGCGCGCTGTAGGAATCGGGTCGCGGATCCTTCTCGCTTTGTCGAAGCGGTGGGGACCGGCGGGGACCGGCGAGGGCCGGTGGGGGCCGGCCGGGATCAGGCGGCCCGGTCGTCGCCGGTGGCGAGGAGTTCCTCGATCCTGAGCCCCAGGTGCAGCGTGAGCCGGTGACCGCCGTCGTCGAGGTCGAGTCCGGTGATCTCCTGGATCTGGCGCAGGCGGTAGTAGAGCGAGGTGCGGTGGAGCCGCAGCGCCTCGGCGGTCCTGGGGATCGATCCGGCGTGTTCGAGGAAGCAGCGCAAGGTGTCCCGGAGCCGGTCGTCGCCGTGAGCCTCGTTCAGGGTGCGCAGTGGCTCGGGGACGAGGGAGGCGTTCAGTGCGTGCTCGGGGAGCTGGAGGAGCACGGCGAACTCCCCGAGCAGGTCCCAGTCGCCGATGCTTCGCAGCGAGGGGATCCGGCGCGCGGCCCGGGCCGCGACGAGGGACTGCTCGTACGACCGCCAGGCGTGCTGCAGGCCCGGGTGACGCCCGCCGACACCGATGACCGGAGCCGCCGACGGTTCCAGGAAGGTGGCGAGTTCGTCGAGGATGCGGGCCGACTGGGCGGCGACCTCGGGCGGGGTGGGAGGCCGCTCACGCACTTGGAGCAGGACCGCCCGGTCCTGGTCGACCGCGAGGACGCCGTGCGCCGAACGTGTTTGCCGGAAGCCCTCCAGAGCCCCCCACAGAGCCGCTTCGCGTTGCCGCACGGGCTCCGTGCCGCGGCGCAGCTTGACCAGGGTGACCAGGACGTGTTCGGCCTCCCCGAGCAGCCCGAGTTCCACGGCCCGCCGACGCGCGGCGGTGCGGGTGACGACGTTGGTGTCGACGAGTTCCAGGACCAGGGTCTGCTCGTCGGTCTTCCGGGTGTCGGCGCCGAGCTGCTCGACGTACATCTGGGCGGCCATCAGGCCGGCGGCCCGCCCGATGGCTTCGGTCTCCTTCGGTTCGAGCGTCATCTCGGGCGCCACCACCATGAGCAGCCCCAGGAGGTGCCCGCGCTCGCGCAGCGGCACGACGTAACGGGGCAGGAGTCCGAGGTCGTCACGGCCCTCGATGAATCCGGGCCTGGGCCACTGGGTCACTCCTTGGGCGAGTACGTAGCGGATCGTCGCGTTGTCGGCACGGCCCTGGAGCAGCGTGCCGATGCGTACCGGGTCCTCGTCCCCGAAGTGGCGACTCGTGCAGACCACGCGGACCAGCGGATCATCGATCGCGACGGACCGGCCGAGCTGCTCCGCGAGCTCGTCGACGAGCGCCTGGAGTCCAGGGCTGCCAGGGCGGGCTCGCTGGAGCCTTGCGGTCATGCGCTGTTCCTCTCTCGACCAACTGTTCCCTGCGGAACGCCTCCTTTCCGCAGCTGTTGATCATTTTGAGGAGACGGCGATGTCCGCACATCGCATGAAGGGTCCATAGGTACGGCGTCGGCAGGGGATGCGAAGTGATCACTCTCCGCTGTCGCGTCTCTCCACCAGTCGGGCCAGCTCCGCGCGGGAGGCGATGTCGAGCTTGGTGTAGGCGCGGCGCAGGTGCGAGCCCACCGTGTGGGGCGACAGGGAGAGCTGTTCCGCCACCTGCGGGTTCGTCAGCCCCTGGGCCACGAGCCGTGCCACCCGGAGCTCGGACGCCGTCAGCTCGGGCCATTCCTTGGCAGATCCGGCCGGTGAGGGGCGTCGGCGCACTCCGGCGGCCCGCAGGCGTCGACGGACCCGCGCGACGTGCCGCTCGGCGCCTGCCCGGCTGTAGAGCACGAGCGCCTTGTCCAGGTACGGCACCGCCTCGGGCCTGCGGGTGGTCGCGAGCTTGCGTCCGACGTCCTCCAGCGCCGACGCCCGGGCGATGGGGCGTGAGCACCCCTCGTACAGCCGGACGGCGTGCATGAGGTGTGCCAGATCGTTGTCGAGCAGCCCGCGGGCGTGCGCGGCACTGGCGGCGAGGATCGTGAAGTCCGGGTTGCGCGCGGCTCGCCGCTCGGCCACCTCGACGGCCGGAGCGGCCCGCTCGGCTGCGCCGACGCGCAGGGCCATGCGGACGAGGGCGGGAGTGTCCATCGGGTCGACCGGGCTCACCAGGGCCGGCCGTTGCTCGGCGAGCGCCGCCAGCACCTCGTGGAGTTCCGCCAGGGCCCGGTCGGGCCGGCCGTCGAAGTCCGCCAGCTGTACCAGAATCCAGGCACTGACGCTACGGGCGAGCGGTGCGCCCGTACCCCGCACGCGCCGCGCCTGCGCCGCGCACCGCTGAGCGGCTTCGCGGTCGTCGGTGTGGATCGCCACTCGCGTCAGCGTGTAGAGGAGCATGAGTTCAGCGAGGTCTCCGCCGTCGAACGCACCCCTCATGTCGGCGGCGGCTTCCGCATCGGCCCGGGCTTCCGCCAGCCGCCCGGCGTCCAGGAGCGCCCGGGCGCGGTGCATGAGCCACATGCGTGCGGCCGCCGCCCGGCCCTGGTGGCGGGTGTCGTGGACCCCGGCCTCGGCGAGCGCGAGCGCCTCCGCGGTGCGGCCGGCCACGGTCAGCAGCAGGCACTGCCACAGCGCCTCCGGAATCCAGACCGAAGGGGTGATGCCCAGTCCGGCCGCCAGGGCGGCCGCCCGGCTCGCCCGGCGGAGCGCCTCGTTCCAGTCCATCCGGTAGAAGCACAGGGCCGAGTCGACCGCCATCATGGTGGCCTGGGCGATGCCGTCCTGGGCCGCATCGGTGGCCTCCCGCGCCTCGGCAGCGGTCTGCTCCGCACCCTCGGGGTCACCCGCCAGCGACAGGCCCAGGCACAACAGGGCGAGCAGCCGGGCCCGCAGTGCGGCCGGGATCCCGGGCAGTGCCGCCCCCGTACGGGCCTGGCGGACGGCCTCGGCGAAATCGAAGTGACTGGCGAGGCGCGCCATGGCGAGGCGTATTCGCGCCTCGTCGTCTGGCCCGAGATCACCGGCGGCCAGGGCCGACGTCCCCAGGTCGTGTGCCTGGGCCGGCTGCCCCATCTGCCAGAGCAGTGGGAGCGTCTCGGCGATGACCTTCGGCCGTTGCGCCGGGTCCTCCATGGTGAGTTCCAGGGCTCTGAGGCTGAGCTCCGCCGCTGCTTCGGGTGCGGTGGCCGCGAGATCGGCCGCGGCGGCACGCAGCCGTTCGACGGCCGTCCGGTCGCCGAGCCGCACGCCCACGGCCGGCGGCGTGCACGGCTCGATCGGGGACGCCGCGCGCGCCGGCGGCAGCTCGGCGGCATGGTTCCGCAGGGTTCGGCGCAGGGCGGGAGGGAGCCCGGCTTCCACAGCCTCACGGATCAGCTCGTGGCGGAACTCCAGACGGTCGTCCCTTTCGACGAGCAGACCGGAGTCGAGGGATTCCTGGATCGTGGCGATCAGCGTCGCAGGTCGTCTGCCGAGCAGCCCGGCCAGCAGCTCCACGGGGACGGGGCCTCCCACCACGGCCGCCGTTTCGACGAGTTCGCGGGCCGCGGTGGGAAGCCGGGCCAGCCGGCCCTCGACGGACGGCAGTTGCGTGAGGGAGAGGGATCCGGCCGTGAGCCGTGCTGTGCCGTTCTCGATCGTCACCAGCCCCTCGTCCCGCACCGCGTCGAGCAGTTCTTCGAGCAGCAGCGGCACCCCCTCGGCGCGGCGCGCGACACGGAGGACGCCCGGGTCGGGAACCGCGCCCAGGACGTCCTCCGCGATCCGGGCGACCGCCGGGTCACCGAGCGGCCCCAGAAGCAATTCGTGCGCCCCGGCCTGCCGAATCCTGTCCAGTGTCGTGCGGACCCGGGAAGGCACGCTCCCGTGGCGCACGGCGACCAGCCACAGGATCGGGTGCGGCGCGAGTGCGGCCGCCAGGGTGTGGAAGGTGAGGAGCGTCAGTTCGTCGCACCACTGGAGGTCGTCGAGGACGATGAGCAGCGGCCCGCTTTGAGTGGCCTCCCGCAGGCGGTCCCCCAGTTCCTGGAGCAGCCAGAACCGCTGGCCCGGCGTCGCGGCGAGGTCCCGTAGCCGGTCGGCACCCGCGAGCGGTTCCTCCCCCGCGAACAGGCCGTCCAGCAACGGGCCGAGCGGCACGAACTGTTCGTCGGGGTCGGCTCCGCCCTGGAACACCCTCGTCCCGCGCCGTTTCGCGGACGCCGACGCCTCCGCGAGCATCCGCGACCTGCCGATGCCCGCAGGGCCTTCGACGAGGACGATCCCGCCTGCCCCCCGGGTGAGGGCGTCGAGTCGCGCCTCGACGAACGCCAGTTCCTCACCCCTGCCGCGGACCGGTGTCCCCTCACCCTCGACGTCGCCGGGGAAGGGCCATGTCGTCAATCGGTTCACACTCACTCCGCCGGCCGGGGCCGCACGGGACGGGGCTCGTCCAACGGGCGGTACGGCGGATCAGTATGCGGCACGGCGGCTTCGCCCGGGCAGGCGGCACCTCGGAGCGACCGGTCTCAGTCGAAGCGCAGATCGGCGAGCTGTCGTTCGAGGGCGGTGACGTCGTCCTCGGGTTCGGCTCGGGCCGGGCGGTCGGCCATGAGCGCGGCCAGCTCGCCGCCCGCCCGGCGGATGCGGCCGGGCAGGCCGTCGGCGTACTCGTCTCCTCCGGATCCCCAGTCCGCGGACGCCGCGTACACCGCGGTGGGGACGACGGTGGCGCGCAGGTACGCGAAGAGCGGTCGCATGGCGTGCTCCAGCACGAGGGAGTGGCGAGCCGTACCACCGGTGGCCGCGACCAGGACCGGTTTGCCGGCGAGGGCGTCCGGGGCGATCACGTCGAAGAAGGACTTGAACAGGCCGCTGTAGGAGGCCGTGAACACGGGGGTGACGACGATCAGGCCGTCGGCTCCGGTCACCGCGTCGATCGCGGCGGCCAGGCGCGGTGCCGGAAAGCCGGTCACGAGATGGTTGGCGACATCGCCGGCCAGTTCGCGCAGCTCCACGACCTCGACCGACACGGCACGGCCCTGGACGGCGAGTTCGTCGCGGACCGAATCGGCCAGCCGGTCCGCGAGCAGGCGGGTGGAGGAAGGGGTGCTCAACCCCGCGGAAACGGCGACCAGTTTCACGCGGCGCCCACCTCCTGCGCAGTGGCGGCGGCCGTGACCCGCGCCGCGTGGGTGGGGGCGTCCGGCACGTCGTCCGGGCGTCCGATCGCGAACTCCCGGCGCAGCACGGGCACGACCTCCTCGCCGAGGATGTCGAGCTGCTCCAGGACGGTCTTGAGGGGCAGGCCCGCGTGGTCCATCAGGAAGAGCTGGCGCTGGTAGTGGCCCACGCTCTCCCGGAAGGACAGGGTCCGTTCGATGACCTGCTGGGGAGAGCCCACGGTCAGCGGGGTCTGCTCGGTGAACTCCTCCAGCGACGGACCGTGCCCGTAGACCGGCGCGTTGTCGAAGTACGGACGGAACTCCCGTATCGCGTCCTGCGAGTTCTTGCGCAGGAAGACCTGGCCGCCCAGCCCCACGATGGCGTCCTCCGGGCGACCGTGGCCGTGGTGGGCGTACCGGCGCCGGTACAGCTGCACCATGCGCCTGGTGTGATCGGCCGGCCAGAAGATGTTGTTGTGGAAGAAGCCGTCGCCGTAGAACGCGGCCTGTTCGGCGATCTCCGGTGACCTGATGGATCCGTGCCAGACGAACGGCGGCACCCCGTCCAGAGGTCGGGGTGTCGACGTGAAGGCCTGCAGGGGCGTGCGGAACCTGCCCTCCCAGTCCACCACGTCCTCACGCCACAACCGGCGCAGCAGCGCGTAGTTCTCCTTGGCGAGGTCGATGCCCTGGCGGATGTCCTGTCCGAACCAGGGGTACACCGGTCCGGTGTTGCCACGCCCCAGCATGAGGTCGACCCGGCCGTCGGCCAGGTGCTGGAGCATCGCGTAGTCCTCCGCGATCTTCACCGGGTCGTTGGTGGTGATCAGGGTCGTGGCGGTGGACAGGACCAGCTTCTCGGTGCGGGCGGCGATGTGTCCGAGCAGGGTGGTCGGGGACGACGGGACGAACGGGGGGTTGTGGTGCTCTCCGGTCGCGAAGACGTCCAGGCCGACCTCCTCGGCCTTGAGGGCGATGGCGACCATCGCCTTGATGCGCTCGTGCTCCGTCGGAACACGGCCGTCGGTGGGGTCGGGTGTCACGTCCCCGACGGTGAAGATGCCGAACTGCATGATGCTTCTGCTCTCCTGAACCTGTCTGGATGCGGTGATCGCGGGCCCCGAAGCCGGAGGACGCCCGTCGTCCGGTTCGGGGCCCGCGGCAGCCGGGCCGGTCGTCCGGCTGCCGCGGGCGGGGTCACCCCGTGTGAACCGGCGGGAGCCGCCTCACTTCGCCAGGAACGCGAGGAGCGCCTTGTTGACCTCCTCCGCGTGGGTCCACAGCAGGCCGTGCGGGGCGCCGTCGATCTCGACGTAGTCGGCGGACGGGAGGGCGGTGTGGAAGGGACGCGCGGTGTTCTCGGCCGGGAGGATGCGGTCGGCCGTGCCGTGCAGGATCAGGGCGGGGACGTCGACGGCCGGGATGTCGGCACGGAAGTCGGTGTACCAGGTCGACGGCGCCGCCGAGGCCGCGAAGGAGCCGCCGCCGGCCGCGGTGTTCCAGCTGTTGCGGACGGCCTCCTCGCTGATGCGGGTGCCCAGGTTCTCGTCGAGGTTGTAGAAGTCGTTGAAGAAGGCGGTGTAGTAGGCGTAGCGGTCGGCCTTCACCGCGGCGACGATGCCGTCGAAGAACTCCTTCGGGGCGACACCGTCCGGGTTGTCGTCGCTCTTCAGCAGGCAGGGCTCCAGCGAGGCGAGGAAGGCGACCTTGGCGACGCGGGCGGAGCCGTACGCGGAGACGTAGCGGGCGACCTCGCCGGTGCCCATGGAGAAGCCCACGAGGACGGCGTCGTTCAGGTCGAGGGTCTCCATCACGGTGTTCAGGTCGGCCGCGAAGGTGTCGTAGTCGTAGCCGGTCGTCGGCTGGGAGGACCGGCCGAAGCCGCGGCGGTCGTAGGTGATGACGCGGTAGCCGGCGTCGAGGAGCGCGGCGCTCTGGCGCTCCCAGGAGTGGCCGTCGAGGGGGAAGCCGTGGATGAGCACGACCGGCTGGCCGGTGCCGTGGTCCTCGTAGTAGACCTCGACGGCGGTGGTGTTCTCCTGGCCAACGGTGATGTACGGCATGGCTGTGTGTTCCTCGCTTCGGTTCGGCTGGTCCGCGCGTCGTCGCGGCGCGGAATGCCGTCACGCTATGGCGGGGGAGGCGCCGCCGATTGTCGTGCGGCGCCCCGGGCCTTGCCCGCGGGCGCAGAGTGCGCCGACGCGGACGCGGACGGGCCGGTCGCGTCGACTTCGGCCTGCGCCAGTACCAGCCGGGTCAGGTGGACCCGTGAGTTCACCGAGAGCTTGCGGAAGATCGACGTCAGATGCGTGTTGACCGTGTGCGGAGACACGATCAGGGCGGCAGCGGCCGACCGGTTGGTGTGTCCTGCGGCGATGAGCCGGGCGACCTTGCGTTCCGAAGCGGTGAGCGCGTCCCACCCCTGGCTGGGGCGAGGGCGGGCCGGGCGTCGACCGGAGCCCGTCACGGCCCGGTCCAGTTCCGCCCGGACCTTGTCGGCCTCGGACCCGGCCCCCGCGTGGGCGTACGCCTCGTAGGCCCTCGTCAGGGCGGGTATCGCGGCGGCGTCTCCTACGACAGACAGCGCGCGGCCGAGGTCGGCGCGGGCCGCCGCGAGGTGCAGCGGCCGGGGCCCGTTGAGAAGGATCCGGACGGACCGTTCCAGAAGGCCGGGATCGGCGTTCACCAGCGCCGCCGTGTGCGTGGCCGTCCCCTGTGCCGTCGGCACGGCGGGGTTGTGGGAGGCGTAGTCGGCCGCCTGGGCCGCGAGGTCCACGGCCAGGGCCCGGTCTCCGGCACGCAGGGCGATCTGCACGGCCTCGACGAACCGGGTGCGCAGGAGCCTCCAGCGGACGAAGGGGTGGTCCCGCTGGGCGGACCGCAGCCGTTCGGCCGCCGCCGCGTGATCGCCGTCGGCGTCGGCGAGGAGGGCCTCCAGGTACTGGTGGGCGGCGTGGTTCCCCGGGTTCGGCCGGCCGGCCACCGCCGCCCTGACGACCTCGACGTGTTCCTCCGCGGCTTCGCGATCGCCACGCAGCAGCGCCAGCCAGCCCCGGTGGACCCGAACGTTGACCAGGTTCGCGGGCACGTGGATGTCCGCTTCCAGCCGCTCGGTGGTGACGAGGTCGGCCTCCGCGTCGTCGAGCCGCCCGAGCCCCAGATTCAGGCTTCCCTGCGCCCACATCAGCATCGCGGGTCGCAGCGGGTCGTCGCCCGCCGTCCGCAGCAGGTGCCGGGCCGTGTCGAAGTCGTCCAGGTGGACACGGGCGACGACCTCCTCGGGCAGGAACGCCGCGTCGAACGCGCTGAGCGCCGTGTGGTGGTCGACGGCGGACGCGCACTCGCCCGCGTTGAGGGCGATCTCGCCCAGGCCCCACAGCGCGATGACGCGGGCCTCCCGGTCCTGTGCGCGCTCCGCCTCGGCGAACGCCCGTTCCGCGGTCGTGCGAGCGCTGCCGAGGTCGCGGCCGCGGGACTGGGCGAGCGCGAGTCGCGCGGTCAGCCGGGCGCGGACCGCCGGGTCGGTGACGACGCCCAGGGCGGCCCTCGAGCGGCGGGTCAGCTCATGGATGTCGTCGAGGTGCCACAGCGTGTCCCCGAGGACCGACTGCAGACGGGCGAAGACGTCGAACGGGGGCTGCCGGGCCAGGAGGACGTCGCCGGTCTCCCGTGCCCGGGTGTACCGGCCCGCGCGGGTGAGGGCGGTGATGGCCCGTTCACCCACGTCGAACTCCGTGGGATCGTGGGGCGGCACCAGGTCCATGGCACGTACGGACAGATCGGCGGCGAGGTCGGGCATGACGGTGAGTACGTCCGAGGCGGCGCGGCCGAGCAGCCGGATCGCCTCCCGGTCACCCGGTTCGGCGCTCTTGAGCAGGTGCGGGACAGCGTCGGCCGAGGTGCGGCCCGCCGCGACGAGCAGACTCGCCGCCTCCCGGTGCAGTGCCCGCCGCGCGGAGGGTGCGAGGTCGGCGTAGACCGCCTGCCGGAGCAGGTCATGGCGGAACACGAGGCGTTCGCCGTCGTCCTCGATGAGCCCGGCGCCGATCGCCTCGTGCAGTTCGCCGATGAGGCCCGAGGCCGGCCTGCCGCACAGGGCCGCGGCGTCGGCGAGGTGGAAGGCGCGGCCCAGGACCGAACCGATCCGCAGGAATGCGAGGGTGCCCGGTCGGAGCGCGGACAGCTTGCCGCGGACCCCGAGCACCAGCCGCTCCGGCGGCTCGGCCCCGTCCGCACCCGACGCCGCGATGCCTTCCAGCACCTCCGTCGCGAGGAACGGGTTACCGCCGGCGGTGTCGAGCAACCCGGTGACGCGATCCGGCACCGTCCCGCCGAGTACGTCCCGCGCCAACTCGGCGAGCGCCGCACCGGACAGCGGCCGCAGCGCGAGCGTCGCCGTCCGGGTGGCGCCCCCGCGCAGGTCCGGGTTCTCCCTCCCCGCGAGCAGCCAGAGAACCGGGGAGGCCAGCAGTCGCGCCGGCATGACGTTCAGTGCGAACCGGCTCAGCGGATCGGTCCACTGGACGTCGTCGATCGCGATCAGTGTGGGAGCGCCCGTCGAGCGCTCCTCGATCAGCCGGGCCAGCCGTTCGACCAGCCAGACGCGCTGGTCGTGGTGGCCCGCCAGGTGCGCGAAGTCCTCCGCGGCCAGCAGCGGCGGGTCGCCGTGCAGCAGGCCCGAGGCCAGCGACGCCAGCGGTGCCAGCTCGTGCAGCTCCTCGGCGCGCCCCTGGCTGACGGTGAACCCGCTGGCGCGTGCGATCGAGACGGTCTCCTCCAGCAGGGCGGTCTTCCCGATCCCCGGCTCGCCCAGGAGCAGGGCGATCCCACTGCCGTCGCCGGCGCGCACCGCCTCGACCATGGCCCGCAGCTGTTCCAGCTCGGCTTCCCGGCCGCGCAGACCCGGCCGGCTCAGCCGGGCGTCCGTGCTCATCTCCTGCGGTGTCATCCCTTGACGGACCCCGCGAGCAGACCTCGGGCGACGTGCCGCCGGAAGAGGAGGAAGACGAGCAGCGGGACGAACGCCGACACGAACGCTCCCGCGGTGAGCCGCTGCCACTCGTTGCCGCGCGTGCCGGCCATGGCCGCCAGTCCGACCGTCACCGGAGCGGTCTCGGCGGTCCCGCCCGACAGCGTCATCGCCACCAGCAGGTCGTTCCACACCCAGACGAACTGGATGACCGCGAACGTCACCAGGACCGGGCGGGCCAGCGGCAGCACGATCCGGAGCAGCAGTGTCGCGTGTGACGCGCCGTCGACCCGGGCCGCCTCGATCAGGTCACGGGGCAGTCCGGCCAGGTAGTTGTGGAGGAGGAACACCGCGAACGGCAACGCGAAGACCGTGTGCGCGAACCACGCCTGGCTGAACCGAGCCGCTCCGGTGGCGTTCCAGGCGGGCAGGAACAGCCATCCGCGGGAGAAGAGCCGCAGCAGTGGGACGAGCACCATCTGGAGGGGCACGATCTGGAGCGCGAAAATGCCGACGACGAGCACATCGCGCCCCTTGAAGTCGATCCACGCCAGGGCGTACGCGGCGAGGAACGCCAGCGTGAGCGGGAACAGCACCGAGGGCAGGGTGATGACGATCGAGTTGACGAGGTGGTCGGCGAGCCGGCCCGACGCGTTCCCGGTGCCGAACAGCACCTCACGGTAGTTGGCGAGCGTGACGTGGGGCGCGCCGAACACGGTCCACCAGCCGGTCGTCTTGATCTCGGCCTCGGGACGGAACGAGGAGAGGAACAGACCGAGCGTCGGCACGGTCCACAGGATCGCGGTCACCACGGCGGCCAGCGAGAACACGCGGGACGACAGACGCTCCCGGACACCGCTCACCCCGCGCACCCCGCTCACCCCACGCTCCGCTGCGTACGGACCTTGTAGGCCACGACAGGGGTGACGAGGAGGAAGAGCAGCACCGCGAGGGCCGCGCCGTGGCCGGTCCGGCCGTAGC
Source organism: Kitasatospora sp. MBT66 (assembly GCF_000710405.2). NCBI lineage: Bacteria > Bacillati > Actinomycetota > Actinomycetes > Kitasatosporales > Streptomycetaceae > Kitasatospora > Kitasatospora sp. MBT66. Next base: position 271,794 of record NZ_JAIY01000005.1, read on the forward strand.
GGAAGGACTGGTCGTACATCTCGTGGGCGATGACAGCGGTGTCGAACTGCCCGGCGGTCATGGTTTTGACGATGTCGAACGCCTTGAAGGTGCCGATCACCTCGGTGAGGACGACGACGAGCAGCGTGGGTCTGATCGACGGCACGGTGATGTGCCGGAAGATCTGCCGCGGTGACGCGCCGTCCAGCCGGGCCGCCTCGACGATCTCGCCGGGAACCGCCGTGATCGCGCCTGCCAGCAGGAGGGCCGCGAAGCCTGTCTGGGCCCACACCATCGCCACGATGAGGAACAGGACGTTCCAGGGGGAGTCCACGAGCCACTGTCTCGGCTCGCCGCCGAACGCCACGACGAGTTCGTTCAGCAGCCCGATCTGCTCCGCGCCGGCCGGCCGGTAGGCGTAGACGAACCTCCAGACCAGGCCGGCGCCGACGAACGAGATCGCCATCGGCAGCAGGACGAGGGACAGGGCGAGCGCCCGGAACCGCGCACGGACGACGGCCGCGGCGTAGAGGAGACCGATCCCCGTCACCAGCGGGGGCACGAGCACCACCCACGCCAGGGTGTTGCGGAGCGCGATCAGCGCCTCGGGGTCGGTGAACATCCACACGTAGTTGTCGACGCCGACCCAGGCGTCCCCTTCGTCGTCCATGAACGACAGGCCCAGGGTGTGCAGGCCGGGCAGAAGGAGGCCAATGGTGAGCAGCAGCAGGGCGGGGGCCAGCAGCAGGAAGGCCGCGCCCCGTCTCCGTGCCGGCCCTCGGTGCAGTGCCAGGAGGATCAGGCCGACCACGGCCGAGAACGCGACGACGCCCTGGAGAAGGTGGGCCAGCTTCGGTTGCTGAGCGACGACGTCGAACGGCATCAGTGGCTCGGCCAGGACCGTTCGATGGCCGCCGCCACCGATTCGGTGTCCTTGCCGCTGATCCAGTCGACGGCTCCCTTCCAGAAGGTGCCCGCGCCGACGGCCGCGGGCATCTGGTCGGAACCGTCGAACCTGAACTGTGTCCGGGGATCCTGGAGCAGCTGGATCGAGAGCTGGTCGATCGGGCCGGCGGCGTCGGCCGGATCCACTCCCTTGTTCGCGGAGACGAAGGGGCCCTTCTTCATCCGAGCGTTGGCGAAGTCGGCGCTCGCCAGGTATTCCCGGAAGGCTCGCACCTCGGGGCGGTCGGAGAACGCCGTGGCGAACGTCCCTCCGCCCAGGACGGGCTTGCTGGTCGTGTCCGCCCCCGGAAGGAGGAAGGCGAACACGTCCCCGTCCGGTCCGATCCGGGTGCCCTTCGGCCAGTGCTCGGCGTAGAACGACGCCTGGCGGTGCATCGCGCAGTCGCCGGAGAGGATCGGCGTGCCGCCGTCCTGGTAGGAGATCGAGGCCATCGAGCGGGCCGATCCGTAGCCGCCGTTGGCATAGCGGTCGCTCCTGAGGATCGATCCCACCGTGTCCATGGCCCGGACCACTCGCGGGTCGTTGAACGGGATCCGGTGGGAGACCCACTGGTCGTAGACGTCCGGCCCCTGCTGGCGGAGCAGGACGTCCTCGATCCAGTCCGTCACGGGCCATCCGGTGGCCTCACCGGATTCGAGGCCCGCACACCACGGACTGACCCCCGATGCGGCGACCTTCTCCGTCACGTCCATCAGTTCGGCCCAGGTGCGGGGGACGGTCAGCCCCTTGTCCCGGAAGAGCTTCGGCGAGTACCAGACGAAGGACTTCACGTTCGCGACCAACGGAGTGCCGTAGAGGGTGCCGTTCACGGTCGCGTAGCTGTTCCAGTCCGCCGACCAGCCCTGTTCGGCCAGGGAGACGAGCTCCGCGCTCGCGGGTCGGAGCTTCCCCCCGCGCGCGAAACGTTCCAGGAGCCCGGGCTGGGCGAAGAACGCCACGTCGGGGGCGTGGCCGCCCTCGACCCGGAGTTGGATCTGGGCCTCGAACTCCCCGCTTCCCTCGTACTGGACGTCGATTCCCGTGCAGGCGGCGAAGCCGGCCCAGGTCTCTTCGAACAGGTCTGCTTCCCGGTCCCGGCTGGGCGCGTAGACGGTGACGTGGGTCCCGGGGTGTTTGCCGTACCGCGTGTACGGCCCGCAGTCCCCGGCCTCGCCGGACGAGGAAGAGCTGGGAGGGGCGACGCATGCGGCGGCCGTGACGACGATGGCGATAACGGCGAGCGCGAGCCTCGCGCCGAACCTCATGGGTGTGCTTCCTCCGTTCGCCCGCCGAGTGTTCTCGGGGGCGGACCGAAGCTACCAGCGTTCGAACATAATCAACCAATCGTTCGAGGTCACAGGCTTGTGTGCCCGTCCGAGCCCACACCGGAGGGTGGGCTCGGACGGGCACCGGCGGCGCGGGCGGGTCAGCGGGTGACGGACCGGGCCGCGTCCTGGATCAGCGCGGCCACTGCTTCGGGCCGGGCGAGCATGACCAGGTGCGAGGAGTCGACCTCGACGGTGGTCATGCCGGCCCGCTCGTAGCCGTAGCGCTCCACGTCGGGGTTGATGGTCCGGTCGGAGGTGGCGACCAGGCCCCACGACGGCTTGCTCTTCCAGGCCGCGACCGGGGCCGCTTCCGAGAAGGCCCGCGCGGCCAGGGGGCGCTGGGAGACGGCGAGCACCGCGGCGAGCCCGGGGTCGACGTCGGCGGCGAAGAGGGCGGGGAACCGCTCGACATCCACCGAGACGTCGGTGCCGGCCTCGGCGGATCCGATCGCGGGGAACGGCGTGAAGACGAGCGCGTCGGCGAGGCCGGAGTCGGGGAAACGCCCCTGCAGCTCGCCCAGGCTCTCGCCCTCCTCCAGCACGTATCCCGCCAGGTAGACGAGTGCCCGGACGTTCTCCTCCACGCCGGCGAGGGTGATGACGGCGCCACCGTAGGAGTGGCCGACCAGGATCACGGGTCCGTCGACAGCACGTATCACCGAGGCGATGTACGCGGCGTCTTCCACCAGGCTGCGGTTGGGCACGGCGGGAGCCACTGCCTTCAGGCCCGCGGCGGTCAGCTCCGGTATGACGCGGGCGTAACTGGAGGCGTCGGCGAAGGCGCCGTGGACCAGCACGACGGTGGGTTCGGCGGATCGGGACATGGGGGAACTCCTGTTCAGTCGTTGTGACGGTGCGGTTGCGGTGTTCACGAGCGCGGGACGGTCAGAGCGTTCGTCGCACGCCGGCCTGGCGTTCCAGGTTGCGGAGCTGGACCGCGAGGTCGCCCTCGACAGCGGTGTGGGCCGGCCCGCTGCGGCCGATGGGCAGGACCTCCTCGCTGCGCATGTCCTCCAGCATCAGGGCGAAGGCGGTGTACATCGCGACGATCGCCACCACGAGACCGAGGGCCCCCGACGTGCGGGTGAGCCATTCGGCGCCGGTGAGACCCGACAGACCGGTGGTCGCCCAGCGGGGCAGGGAGACCAGCAGGACGAGCCACAGTGCGCGCTTGGGCCGTGTCACGGCGGTCATCAGCGCCCCGAAACACAGAAAGGCAAGGTTGAAGACGCCCAGCACGCGCAGACCGTCGGGCGCGCCGCTGAACATGACGAGCGCGTAGGCCAGCCAACTGCCGGCGAAGATGCCCATCAGCGTCGCCGCGATCACGTCCCGGGCGCCGAATGCCAGGATGCTCACCAGGAACTGCAGCGCGAAGGCCGGCAGCACGCACAGGGCGACGGCGCCGCGGGCCTCTGTGTCGAAGAGGCCGAGCTGCATGCACCCCGTCATCACGGAGGCGATCGCCACCGTGAAGAAGCCCAGCGGCATGGGGGAGGCGATGGGGCGGAGGTTGATCCGGGTCATCGACCGGAGGTCGGGTTCGAAGCGGCGTTCCGGGGGAACGTCCGGTCGGCTGCCCTGTACGTCGTCGGCGCCGCCGGTGGTGGAGGGGGAGGTCGGACTCATGGTGGGGATCTCTCGTTCAGCGCCCGGAGCAGGGGCGGGGGAGGCGAGCAGGGCACGCGGAGGGCACGGGCGGAGGTCGCCTCAGATGCCGTACGCCTCAAGGAGGCGCAGCCAGACCTCGCTGACCGTCGGGAAGGCGGGGACGGTGTGCCGCAGACGTTCGAGCGGGACTTCGCCCACGATGGCGACGGTGGCGGTGTGGATGAGTTCGGTCGCCATGGGGCCGGTGAGGGTGCAGCCGACGACGACTCCGCGGGTCTCGTCCACGACGAGCTTGGCGTAGCCGCGGTAGTCGTCGGCGTACAGCGCGGCTCCGGTGACGTCGCCGATTCGGTACTCCACCACGCGTACGGCGACACCCGCTTCGCGTGCCGCTCGTTCGGTGAGGCCGACGCTCGCGATCTCGGGATGCGTGAAGACGGCCTGCGGGACGGCGACGTGGTCGGCCTGCGCGCTCCAGGCCTGCCAGTCGCCGCTGTCCGCCGGGCGGCCTGCGGCTCGTTCGGCGATCGCCGCGGCGCAGGCACGGGCCTGGTACTTGGCCATGTGGGTGAGCGGCGCGCGGTGGTTCACGTCGCCGACGGCGTACAGCCAGCTGCCGTCGAGGGCGGTGACGCGACAGGTGTCGTCGACCGGGAGCCAGTCACCGCCCGGCAGCCCGACGGTCTCCAGGCCGAGGTCCGCCGTGCGGGGGCGCCGGCCGACGGCGGCCAGTACCTCGTCGCACGCCAGGACGGCGCCGTCGTCGGTCTCCACGGTCACGGTGCGAGCGGCCCCGTCGCGGGCGACCCGGAGGGCCGAGACCCCGAAGCGGACCGTCACGCCCAGGGTGGTCAGTCCGCGGGCGACTTCCTCGCCGGCACGCGGTTCCCAGCCCGTCAGCAGAGCCTGGTCGCGGACGAGCAGGGTGACGGTGGAGCCGAGTGAGCCCCATGCGGTGGCCATCTCGCAGGCCACCACCCCGCCGCCGAGGACGACGAGCCGCTCGGGCACCGCATCGGCCGTGGTGGCCTGCCGGTTGGTCCACACACCGATCCGGTCGAGCCCTTCGACCGGCGGCAGCGCGGGTTCCGTGCCGGGGCTGAGCACGACCGCGCGCCGGGCCCGCAGGGTGCGGACGGCGCCGTCGGCCCCGGTCACCTCCACCCGGCGCTCCCCGGCGAGCCGTCCGTGCCCTCGTACGAGGGGTATGCCGGCACTGGTCAGCCAGTCGGCCTGTCCGGTGTCGTCACCGCGGCCGGTGAACCGGTCACGGCGGGCCAGGACCCGCGCCGGGTCGAGTGCCGCCGTGACCGCCTGCCGGGACCCGTCGACCGACCGCGCGGCCTCCCGGGCCGCGCCGGGACGCAGCAGGGCCTTGCTCGGCACGCACGCGCGGTAGGAGCACTCGCCGCCGACCGCCTCGGCTTCGACGAGGACGGCGGTCATACCGGACCGGACGATCCGGTCGGCGACGACCTCGCCGCCCGGCCCGCCGCCGACCACGACGACGTCGAACGTCTCCTCCATCAGCTCTGCACCAGAGGGGTGTCCACGAGGTGTTCGGCCAGGAACCACACCTGCGCCTCGCCGGGGCGGATGACCTCGGAGACGAGCAGGTCGGTGCTGCCCTCGTCGCCCTCCGCCGAGATCCGGGCGGCGGCGTCCCGCGCGTCGATCAGGATCCGCTCGTGCGCGTCGAGGAGCCGCGACAGCATGACGGGGACCTTCTCCACACCGTTCGGCGGTCGCGGAATGGCCGTCAGCTCCGCGACGTGGCGCGGGTCTGCGACCGCGACACCGCCTAGGCTCTGGATTCGCTCGGCCAGCGCGTCCACGACGGCCAGCTGGGCCTCCGCGTGCTTGTCCAGCATCAGGTGGAGCGAGTAGAAGGTCGCCCCGCGCATCAGCCAGTGGTGCTTCTTGTAGAGGGAGTACAGGATCTGCGTATCGGCGAGCACGCGGTTGAGGCGCTGGCAGGCGTACATGCGGGTGTCGTGGCCGAGGCCGATCGGCAGCTGCTTCAGCGTGCCGAACGCCTGGGTCTCGCCGCCCTTCTGGTGCAGCAGCGGCTGACCGCCGCCGCGCGAGGGTGCGGTGGTGGATGCGGTGGTCGCGGTTTCCATCGGTACTCCTGGTGTGGAAGGTGGGAGGGCCCGGCCGCCCGCGCGGGGGTCGCAGGGCGGCCGGACCCGGTCTGTGGCGGCTCGTACTCAGCGGCCGCCGGGGGCCGCGGTCCGCGCCGCCGCCGGGGCCCGGCCGTGCAGTACGAGCCGGGTGAGCAGCCCGCTGCCGAGGCCGGCCACGAGGGCGGCGGCGGCCCACCACAGCGGGTACGGAGTGAGGCCGAGGGCCGCGTCCAAGGACCACGCGCCGGGGCCGGTGGCAGCGAGAGCGGCGGCGGTGCCGATGAGGACGAGCGGGTACTCGTACCCGTCGTTCTGCACCCAGAGTCCGTGGTGCCACTTCACGGTGAGCGCGACCGTCATGACCCCGATGACGCCGGTCGCGGCGAGCGGGGTCAGAAAGCCGGCGGCGAGCAGCAGCCCGGAGCCGATCTGGCCGCCGCCCGCCGCCAGGGCGGTGACGACACCGCCGCGGAAGCCGTCGGCGCGGAACTCCTCCGTCCCGCCCTCGAGTCCCTTGCCGCCCAGGTGGGAGCTGATCTTCTGCACGCCGTGACCGGCGACGAGCAGGCCCGCCAGCAGACGAAGGATCAGAATGCCGGTGTCCACGAGCGTCAGCCCGCGGCGTGCGCGCCGATGACGCTCTGCGCGTACACGACGCCCAGGCCGTACGCACCCGCGTGGGCCTTGACGATCTCCATGACCGCGCCGTACGTCTCCTGGCGCGCCCAGTCGCGCTGCAGCTCCAGGAGCACCTGCACCCAGGTCACCGGCACCGCGCCGGCGGCCAGCATCCGCTGCAGTGCGTGCTCGTGGGCGGCCGGGCTGACGCCACCGGAGGCGTCCGAGACGACGTACACCTCGTACCCCTGCTCCAGCGCGGAGAGCGCGGGCAGCACCAGACAGACCTCGGTCCACAGGCCGGCGAGGACGATCTTCTTGCGCCCGGTCGCCTTGACCGCCGCGACGAGGGCCTCGTCCTCCCAGGCGTTCATGCTCGTCCGGTCGATGATCTCGTGCTCGGGGAACACCTCGGCGAGCTGAGGCAGCAGAGGCCCGGAGAAGGACTCGGCGGCCACCGTGGTCAGGACGGCCGGCACGCCGAAAGCCCGAGCCGCCTTGGCGAGCCCCACGGTGCTGTTGATGATCGCGGTGCGGTCACCGCTGCCGGTGCCGAAGAACATCTGCGGCTGGTGGTCCACGAAGAGCATGACCGCGTTGTCGGGCGTGAGGAGGTCCGAACTCGGGGCGGCCTGAACCTTGGTGATGTCGAACATGAGGGATCCTTTCGGAGCAATCGGTAGGGTGCTCACCGCATTCGCGGCTTCGGCACACCCCGAAACTACGGCCGGATCGATCGGCCGAATCCTCCCTCTGTGCTCAGGAATTGGCACCACAGCGCACTACCGGGGGATGAATCGGCGCGGTGACGCGGTGACGCGGAGGCAGCAGCCCACCCGGTGACGCCGCTTCTCGGCAGACTGCGGCCCGTCCGGAGCGCCCGTACCTCCACCGAGCTGGCCCTGGACGGCCGGCTCGTGCTCGGCGAGGACCGGTTCCTCGACATAGACGCGGGGGCCTCCCACGGTACATCTCATCCGTGGGAGGCCCCCAAGCATGCAACCAGGTGTGCCGGCCGGACCGCTCGCCGGTTCTCTCGCCTACTCCTGGCGATTCGCTTCCCGTCGGCCGCGACCGGGCAGCCGCAGCCCCTCGCTGGTCAGGAAGTAGAAGACCGGCAGCACGACGAACACGGCGAGTGCGACGACCGGGGCGGTCAGCGCACCGACCGCACCGGCGAGGAGATACGCCATCACGCCGGCCCACGAGCGGAGCCTGCCGTGAGCGACGTAGGAGGGTTCGACAGCGTGGTGCAGCAGTTCCGGACGCCGGTCCAGATGGCTGTAGAGCACGATCCAGCTGCCGCACATGCCTGCCGCGATCCCGGCGTACAGCGCGACGGCCACGCGAGCGTCGCTGTCGATGACGCTGTTCTGCAGCGCGCCCGACAGCACCGCGGTGGGAAAGGCGAGCGCCGCCGTGGTGAAGAGCAGGAGGAGATTGGCCGCGTGCAACCCGCGATCCATGGCACGTATCCGAACGAAGGCCTGATGGTGATTCAGCCAGATGACCGCCACATAGCTGAAGGAGGCCAGGTAGCCGAGGTAGACCGGCCACTGGCGGAGCAGGGCCCGCCCGAGTCCGCCCGGTTCGTGGGGCGGATCCGTGAGCCCGAGGACCAGGATGGTCACGGCGATGGCCAGCACGCCGTCGCTGAACGCCTCCGCGCGGGCGGTCTCGGAGCGAGCGAGCCTCCGCGGGAGGCCGTGGTCGTCCGTCATGTCGTTCTCTCCTCCGGTCCCGGGCCGCACCACCCGATGAGCCCGAGGTCGTTGTGCCACCGACGGCACACCGGAGCACTCCGGGCGGAATGGCCGCCGCTCGTCGACATCCACCAGGCCTCCGCCGGGGAAGGCGGAGGCCGCGGCGCGCCCTACGGGGCGGGTGGGGCATGGACCGGGCTGCACGGGCAGGCGAGGTCGACACCGGTCGTCACCGTACGTCCGCCGGTCACAGCCGGTCGGTCCATCCGTGCCCCGGTTCTGGCCTGTGCGCGAACAGCCGTCGGAGGTCTTCGTCCTCCGACGGCTGCACATACCTGCTCTTGCCGAAAACCTCATCCGCCCCGATCAGGTCGCATGTTGGTACTCGTGGAGGAGGCCGCCGAGTGTGTCAGGCGAATGAGAAGTGTGCGGCGGCTTCGCGGGCCGTCGAAGGCAGGAGGCCGGCCGGCAGCATCTCGGTTGTCAGGGCCAGGAACACGGCCGCCGACAGGCTGAGCGGCCCGCTGACGGGAGCGGCCCGGGACGGGGCTCACGGGGGCGGCTGCCGGGGGCGGTCGGCGACGACAGGACGGCGGTGCACTGCCGGTCAAGGGCCGAGGCCCTGACGGCACATCAATGGATCACAGGGTCGATTAGCGTGCCGACAGCGCGCCGTGGGTGCTCGCCGTGTGCGAAAGCCGGTGGCCGGGCGTGCGCGCTGACGACCTGTCGTTACACGATCGAGGGATTCCCGCATGCTCACAATGAATGGACCCGGTGCACTGGTACGCGTGCGCCGACGGCTGGTCGGCTCACTGGTCGCCCTGGCGCTGGCGGTCGGGCTCATGGGTATGACACCGCCCGCGGCGCACGCCGACACGAACAACCGTCTCAGCAACATCAACTGGGAAATCAGCGACCTGAGCGGCGGCGGTGCTCAGGCGCACCAGCGGTACTGGGACGTGATCGCCCAGCTCCACTCGCTCAGCAGCCACGACTGGTTCAGGACCGACCTGGACGAGACCGTCGTGGCGGACAACGACCAGCTCATCCAGATCAGCCTGTTCCAGAGCGGCGCCTACCAGGGGGCCATTTACTTCTGGCCGCACAACCTGTACCTGGCCGGCTTCTACCAGGTCGGGGGCACGCACTGGGTATTCAACGACGGCAACGCGTCGAGGGAGCGCTTCAACCGGGTGCTGGGCGTCCAGGCGAGCACCCTCCCCTGGTCCAGCAACTACAACGGCCTTCCCGGTGGCGACACTCGGTACAACCAGCAGATCAACGGGCCGAGGCTCGACAACGCCCTGCGGCAGGTCCGTCAGATCGCCGCTCTCCAGAACAGCGCCAGCGGGCGCGCCGTCCTGGCGGACTCCCTCATCATGATGATCCAGGCCACCTCGGAGGCAGCGCGCTTCGGGCGGATCTTCGACAACATCCGCGGCAACATCCGCGACCACGGTCTCGCCCAGATCGGCCGGGACAACGTCAACCTGGAGACGAACTGGGCCGGGATCTCGAACTGGGTCTACCGGGTCATGAACAATGCCGGTACCCCGCCCATCTTTGCCGGTGGTCAGACGTTCTACACGTTGCAGCAGCTGATGCTGTACGTGGGCTACCTGGACCTCTACAGCGGGTCGCGTCCCCGCTAGTAGTGCTTTGTCGGGAGGCTTGTCGCATCGTGTCATCGGTAGTTCTCCGTTGGTATGAGGGCTGGGGACCTTGCGTTGCGGCGGGGTCCGTCGTTGAAGCGGGCGTGGTTCCGAATTGGGCATGGCTGTGAGGCCCGTGGCACCAGCTGTTGTGACGGGCCGTGGGTCGAAGTGCTCTCGTGGCGTGACGAGTTGGGGGTGGAGGTACTGCCGCCCGAGTGCGCGCGGGTCGCGGGCCTGGTCGAGCGCGACGCGGCCGGCGGCGGGGAGGGGGTGCGGGCGCGGGTGATGCGCGAGCATCTGGGCTGGCCGGCGAGTGACGGGAAGGAGCAGGCGGCCCGATTCAGGGCAAAGCGGCTGGTGGAGCGGGGCTGGTTGACCGAGGCGTGGCCGGGGCTGTTCAGGCCGCGGACCGCTTGACGCGGCGCGGGGAGGTCGGCCCGAGCGAGCCAGTCGGCGGGTGGCCGGGATGCCCGCGACCCACCAGGCCATCGCCTGTGCGCTGTTGATGCGGGTCTCGTAGTCGCGGGCCAGGCGCCGGACCCGGATCAGCCAGGAGAAGGACCGTTCCACGATCCACCTGCGGGGCAGTACCACGAACCCTTTGGCGTCGTCGCAGCGCTTGAGGGCCGGGGCATCGCCCGGATCGTGTGGTCCGGCGGTGACGAGGAGGTCGGCTCCGAGGGGTGGTGACGGTGAAGCCCGAGGCGCCGAGGACTTCCGACAGGGCGAGTACGAGCGCGCTGCGGATGCCGCGGAACTCGGCGCGCCCGGCAGCGTCGGCGGGATGCGGACAGGCTTGGATGCTGGTGTCGATCAGGTCCTGGCCGGGACTCCGTGCCAGCACCAGGCCGGTCCCTGGTCGGTGCTGGGCGGAGAGCCCGGCGGCTTGGGGCGGCACCGGCTCGAACCCTCGGAGGGAGAGCACTGCGCAGACGGACTCAAACGGGTGTTTGTCATCCACGCACGGAGTTTGTCGCCCGCCCGGCCCGCTGTCGGCCGCCAAGGGCGACTCGTCGCGCGTCTTTCCGGCCGTTGCAGGTGGGACTCCGGGCCGGACCGGTGGGCGCGGTTCGGCCAGGTCGGGGTGTGCGTCTCGTGGACGGCATGCCGTCCACGAGACGCACCCTGTGCGCTGCGGTGTTCCCGGCCGGGAGCCGCGTGCGTCCTGGGTCAGAGTTTGAACATCGCGGTGTAGGGCTGGGTGATGCGTTCCCGCCGCGATCCGAAGTCGACGAGTACCGCGATGTCGCTGTCGCCTTCGACCCCGACGGCCCGGCCGAGGCCGTAGGTGTCGTGGGTGACGCGGTCGCCGACGGCGAAGTGCTTGCGCGGCGCCTCGATCCGGGCCTTGAAGGGACTGGTGGGCAGGACGCGGCGAACTGCTGCAGATTTCGTCATCCCCTGCAGTATGCGCCGAAAATCGCGGGAGCGGGCCTTCTCCGGCGTATTCGATTTCGCAGCTGCGACAAGAATTTCGCGCACGCCGCCCGCAATGATCGCCGGTCGCGCCGGTGGGCGCGGTGCGGGGCCGGCGTGGCAGGGCGGGCGCCTCAGGGCCTGCGCGACCCGCCCGTCCAGGTAAGCCGGGCAGCGGCCTCCGAAGGCGCTGCAGCTGGCCAACCAGGCTGCCAATCAAGCGTGTTGACGGTCCTGCGGCCTCGTGGTCGGCGGCGCCCGGCGCGAGGCGCCGCAGAACCGGGGGTGGAATATCCGCCCGTGGCGGGCTGGGGCCTGCTAGAGTCTCCCTAGTTGCAGTAGTGGTTCCCATGAACTTTGTGTGCGCCTGCTGATGTTTCGCAGGCGCCTTTTTGTTTCCCGGCTCTTCCCCGGGTGGGTGCTCATCGCGGCGACTCGGAGCGCGCACTGTGCGGGTTTCGGACAGCCCCTTGAAGGAGATTTCTTTATGGCTAATGGCACTGTGAAGTGGTTCAACGCGGAAAAGGGCTTCGGCTTCATCGAGCAGGAGGGTGGCGGCCCGGACGTCTTCGCCCACTACTCGAACATCAACGCCAACGGCTTCCGCGAGCTGCTCGAGGGCCAGAAGGTCGAGTTCGACGTCACGCAGGGCCAGAAGGGCCCGCAGGCCGAGAACATTCGTCCGCTGTAGTTTTTCTGCCACGGCACCCGCCTGGTAGCGAGGGGCCCGCACCGCGTACATGATGCCCGGTGCGGGCCCCTCGGCATTGCGCCACGACGCACATCCCCGGCCGTTTCCGGCTCCTGGCTCCGCCACCGGCTGCCATCCCCACGCGAGACGCACAGCGCCGCGTCCGGATCGCCGCCCTGCCGTGACAGCTCACGGTTCGAGGTTCTTCGCTCCCGCCCCGCGGTGAGCGCCGGCCTGAGGTGACGTGCCGCACGGTTTCACCGTCCACGCCCCGCTCCCCATGCTTTCGGCCCGTTCCCGCAAGGCCTCCTGCCGGCGCCCCGCGCTGCGGAGTCGCCTCGCGACGTGCCGCCCCAGGAAGGTTTCACATGAACCGCTCCAGTCGCTCCCCGTACCAGAACACCAACTCCCGCACCTCGGCCTCCTCCCGCTCCGGCGGCTCCTACGGATCCCGCTCCGGCGGCAGTTCCTTCTACGGCGACCGGCCCTCCGGTGGCCGCTCCCGCCAGGGCTCCTCCCTGCAGGGGGAGTTCGCGATGCCGGTGAGCACCACCCCGTCGCTGCCGGCCGTCGAGGCGTTCGACGAGCTGGAGATGCCGAAGGCACTGCTCGCGGTGCTGACCCGCCAGGGCGTCACCGCCCCGTTCCCGATCCAGGCCGCCACGCTGCCGAACTCGCTGGCCGGCCGGGACGTCCTCGGCCGGGGCCGTACCGGCTCCGGCAAGACCATCGCGTTCGGCCTCGCGCTGCTGGCCAGGACCGCCGGGCAGAAGGCCGAACCGCGCCGCCCGCTGGCGCTGGTGCTGGTGCCCACCCGGGAGCTGGCGCAGCAGGTGACCGAGGCGCTGACGCCGTTCGCCCACGCGGTGCGGTTGCGGATGGCCACGGTCGTCGGCGGGATGTCGATCGGCCGGCAGGCGCAGACGCTGAACCGGGGTGCGGAGGTCGTGGTGGCCACCCCCGGCCGGCTCAAGGACCTGATCCGGCGCGGCGACTGCCAGTTGGACGGGGTCGGCATCACGGTGCTCGACGAGGCCGACCAGATGGCCGACATGGGCTTCCTGCCGCAGGTCACCGAGCTGCTGGAGCAGGTGGCCGAGGGCTGTCAGACGATGCTGTTCTCGGCGACCCTGGACCGCAACGTGGACCGGCTGGTGCGGCGGTTCCTGAAGGACCCGGTGACGCACTCGGTGGACCCGTCGGCGGGTGCGGTCAGCACGATGGAGCACCATGTGCTGCAGGTGCAGAACTTCGACAAGAACGCCACGATCGCGCACATCGCCTCCCGCGACGGCGGGGTGATCATGTTCATCGACACCAAGGACGGCGCCGACCGCCTGGTGGACGACCTGCTCGCCAACGGCGTGAAGGCCGCCGCCCTGCACGGCGGCAAGTCCCAGCCGCAGCGCAACCGGACCCTGGAGCAGTTCCGCAACGGCCAGGTCACCGCGCTCATTGCGACCAACGTCGCCGCCCGCGGCATCCACGTCGACGGGCTCGACCTGGTCGTCAACCTGGACCCGCCGAGCGACCACAAGGACTACCTGCACCGCGGCGGCCGCACCGCCCGGGCCGGGCAGTCCGGCACCGTCGTCACCCTGGTCCTGCCCAGCCAGCGCCGCGGCATGGCCCGGATGATGGCCACCGCCGCCATCACCCCGGTCACGACCCGCGTCAGCGCCGGTGACGAGGAGCTGGCCCGGATCACCGGTGCCCGGGTGCCCACCGGCATCCCCACCGTGATCGAGGCCCCCGTCGTCGAACGCCCCCGCCGCGGCACCTCCACGAGCCGCAACCGCCGCAGGCGCCCCGCCCTCACCGTCGGCGCCACCGGTGCGGCTGCCGTGGGCCGTGCCGGCCAGGGTTCCTCCGGCCGCCGCCGGGCACCTCGCCGCGTCGCCCTCGCCGCCTAGCACGTACGTGGGGGCCCGGACCTGCCGCCGCAGTCCGGGCCCCACCAACTCGCCGAGTGCAGAGCAGTCTCGGCCCGCTCCGGCGCACCCGCCGGCTGTCCCACCGCCAGTGCCCCGACCACCGCCGGCCCCGGCGGAAACGACGCCAAGGAGTCCGCCGTGACCATCACCCTCGAATGCCCCGCGACCACCGCCACGGTCGGCGACCTCATGAAATGCCCGGAGCTGCAGATCAGTGAAGACATCATGGTCGACATTGCGATGGACGTCCTGCAGAGCTCCGGCGCCGACCACCTCCTGGTCCGCGACGACGACGGCCGCTGCGCGGGGCTGCTGACGCGCCTGCACCTGGCGCCGTTCCAGGCCCGGTCCTGGTACACCGAGCGGACCCCGGTGCGCGGCATCGTCCTCGACAGGGCCCCGTTCGCCACCGCCGACATGCCCGCCGCCACCGCGGCGGCCGCCATGCGCGCCCGGGGCCTGGCCGTGTGGCCGGTCGTCGACCACGACGGCCACGCCATCGGCCTGCTCACCCTCTGAACCCCACGGCCGACGCGCGCTCATCGGCCCGGTGACGGCGGCGTAGATATCCCGGACGCCCCCGGCCCGGCGCCCACAGGCCCGCGCGCCACGCCCCTTTGCCACTGATGAACGCCGCGGCCGACCCCGTCAACACGCGCACAGCGAGCGAACTGCTCGCGCGGTGGACCACGCTCACCGCCACTTCGCACCGAGCCCCGCAGTAGAGGCCGGGGATCCCTCTCCGCCGCCGGCGGCGGCCACGGGATCCGGCGGCACTTCCTTCCGGAATGCCCCCGGCTCCGCTGTCCTCCGGGGTCCGGGTTGAACGGGTGAAGGTGAAACGTTCCGGCGATGGCAGGAGGACTACTGGGGGATCGTGGGCGGGAAGGGCGGCTGCGCCACCACGTGTTCTCTTCTGGAGGACAGACCTGTGCGCTTGCGCAGCAGCCTGGCCGCCGCTCTCGGCGGCCTCATCCTCGCTGTGGCCCTGCCGTCGTCGCCGCCTTCGGCCGCCACGGGCGCCTTCGTCTACACCTACGTCGGCCTGAACTCCGTGAACCTGCGAGGAGAGCCGGCAAACCCGGCAAGCGCGGAGTGCGTGGGCCCGGGCCGGAAGCAGGTCGGGCTCGGGCCCACACCGCGGGGCACGCGTCATGACCCGGGCCGGACGGTAGGGGATGGACGCCCCGGGTGTGAATTCCACCTGGAAGGGGTGGCCGTCGTCCGGGGCATGGGCTTGTCGGCATCCGGCGGGGCGGGGTCGCGGGCGATCCTTCGTCGGCCGGCGCTCGCGTCCGGGGCGGCCTGCGGTGCGCACGGTGTCGCTCACCGACAGGCCGGTCTGGTCGGCCTGGTGGGTGGATCAGGTGTCGGCGGCGGGTTGCTGTCCGGCGTCGCGGCGGAGTTGTTCGTTGATGCGCAGGGCTTCTTCGAGTTGGTCTTCGAGGATGATGATGCGGCAGGCGGCGTCGATGGGGGTGCCCTGGTCGACGAGGTCGCGGGCGCGCATGGCGATCCGTAGTTGGTAGCGGGAGAAGCGGCGGTGTCCGCCGTCGGAGCGCAGGGGTGTGATGAGTCCCTGGTCGCCGAGGGCGCGCAGGAAGCCGGGGGTGGTGCCGGTCATCTCGGCGGCGCGGCCCATGGTGTAGGCGGGGTAGTCGTCGTCGTCGAGGGAGTCGGGGGTGTGCGGTCGGATGGTTGCCGTGGTCACTGCACCTCTTCTTGTTGTCGTGTCGGGGACGCGCTGAGGGGCCCCGGGGCCGTAGCGGCTCCCGGGGCCCCGAAGGGTTTTACACCATCTACCGGCTCTGTGGCCGGGTTTCTTCTGTCCGCACGGCCCCGGGGGAGGGGGAGTGCGGGGATCGCGTATGCGTGACCGGAAACCACCGTCCTTGCGTGGGGTCTACGGAGTCCGCCCGGGCTGGTTCCTCACGGGCCGGGCGATCCTGATGGCGCGCTGTCCCTCCATTCATCCTCTGTACTGGCCGGTTACTGCGAACTGCGGGTACTTCCAACCATCTGGTAATGCGACCTTCTCGGTACTGCTCACACGGGTACTGCGGTACTGCGAACTGCGTGGCAGTGCCAACTAACTGCCCTGGCGGTCCCTTGCGGTCCCGCCGACTCCGGCAGCCAGCCCCGTCGCCCGTCCTGCTCGACCTGGAATCCCGCTGCCGGACTCCCGGTGCGCGCGCCCGCAGCCTGGGCGCCTTCACCGGGACACCGCGTACTGCGACTGCCGGTACTGCCGAACTCGACTTCACCTACGAGTAATGCACGTGATGAACTGCGGTACCGCTCGGTGGCAGCCCCTGATGCCTGCGGGCCACCTGGCCCGGTCGCCAGTCCCGTCACCGTCCTGCACCTGCTGTGGCTCCGGGGCTCCGCTACCGCGCCGCCTTCTCCACGCCCACCTGCCCGGCGTGTCCTGCGTCCTGCTCAACTGCTGGGTACTGCGTACTGCCCTTGCTGAACTGCGGTACCGCTGGGTAGCGGCCCCTGATACCTGCGGGCCGCCCGGCCCGGCCACCGGTCCCGTCGCCTTACTGCACCAACCCTGGCTTCAGAACCCTGCAACCGTGCCGATCTGCGCACTTCCGTACTGCTGCCCGCCAGTTCGTGTCTGGCGGGTACTGCTCGACCGCTGTCTACGAGAGAAACACTAACCACGGTGGGCGGCAATGTCTACTCCAGCGGGCACAGATTTTTCGGTGCTGGTCGGGGAGGTATTCTTCGCCCCGCAGGGGGCCGGGCGGCCGGTCGCCGCAGCCGCACCAGGGCAAGGAGCGCCGCGCCCCCTGCGGCCCCGGATCACGAGCAGACAGGAGGCGAGCGGTGGAAGGGCCGCAGGCCGCGCGGCAGGTGCGCACCCCCGACCCCCATACCCAGGCGTCGCTGGCGGCGGCCATCGCCGAAGCCGTCCGCGACCGCGACGAGCGGGTTCTGCGCCGGTTGCTGGCCCGCTTCGCCGAGCAGGCCGCCATCGCGGACCTGCCCGCCCTGCGCGACGCCCTCGATACCGACCGGCAGCACGGCGACCGCCCACCGGGGTCCCGATAGGCCCGCGCCGGCCCGCCCCGCCGCCGGATCAGAAGGCGGGGAAGTGGAAGGCGAGCGAGTCGAGGATCGTGCGGCATCCGGGGCAGCGCAGGCGGTGTTCCTTGTCCCGCTGCTCCGGGGTGTCCTGCCACTCGTGGCCGCAGTCGGGGTCTCGCCACCACACGGTCCTGCGGGAACGGGGGAGATCTTGGTGAGGCCGCCGCCGACCTGCTGCGCACCGAGCTTGAAAGGGCGTGGCCGGTCTGGCTCCCGCCTCGGATACCGTGTTCCTCTACGGGGTGCCACAACGGATGTGATGCCCCCCACCGGAGGTAAGTCAGCGTATGAGTTCAAAGCGCAGCAAGAATCCAGCCCTGCCCGTGCTTGACGACGCGTTCCGACTCGCGTCGGTCAAGGAGGCCGAGGAGTCCACCCGTGACTTGGCCGCGCGGCTGGCCACCACCGAGCTGCGCCGTGCTTCCCACCCGGGCCGGGTCACCTGGGAGCCCACCGAGCAGGCCGAGCCCGTACCGGCCCCGCCGACTGTGGTCGACGGTGACGGGGACCTGTGGCTGCGGGACCGGGGAACTGGCACCTGGACCATGCCCGAGTTCGACCCGAAGGAGTTCCCGGCCCGCTGTGGCGAGGTGCTGACGTGGAACGAGCTTGCCTGCGAGTACGGCCCGCTGACCGCGTTGGCCGACGACCGCCGCATCGGCGGCCGCCGGCGCTGACCGCGCAGCCCTCCGGGACGACCGCGCCCCTGAAGCGCCCGTTGCGGGTGGCCGGGAGCTCCGGCTCACCGCCGAGCCCGACGCCCTCGGTCCGGCCGGCGTCGGGTGGCTCGGCCGGGGTGGCGGGTGGCGGTCGGCCTTCGGTTGCCGTGGTGAGCGCGCGGCCCGGCTCGCCGATCGACTGCTGCCGGTCGGCCGACTGCCCGAGCAGGCCGCGCAGCAGCTCGTCGACGGCGGCCGCCGGGCCGAGAGGTCGGCGATCAGTCCGCCGTGGCGATCAGTGGCTGGAGCAGGATGTCGGGGTGGGCGCGCTGGAAGGCGTTCAGCTGCCACTTGTCGGCGAACAGGGCCAGCAGCGCGCCGTCCGAGCGGCGGGTGAGCACCTCGCCGCTGATCAGGCGGGCTTTGGCCAGGGCAGCGGCGCCGTCGGCGTCAGTGATCCGGGCCAAGCGGTAGGAGAGCTGGTCGAGGGCGATCGGGGACGAGAACTCGTGCTCCATCCGGTGCAGGATCACATCGAACTGCATCGGGCCGACCGCAGCCATGACCGGCGCCTGGTCGCCACGCCGGTCGGACACCAGTACCTGGATCACGCCTTCCTCGTCGAGTTGGGAGACGCCCTTGCGGAACTGCTTGGACCGGCTGATGTCCTTGGGCCGTGCCACCGCGAAGTACTCGGGGGCGAAGGCGGGCAGCGGGGGAAATTCGGTCTTCCTGCCGGTGAAGAGGGTGTCGCCGACCCGCAGCGCGCTCGCGTTGATCAGGCCGACCACATCGCCGGGGTACGCGGTGTCGACCACGGTGCGCTCGGCTCCGAAGACGGTGTGCGCGTACTTGGTTGCGAACGAGCGGCCGCTGGCCGCCCGGGTGACGTGCATGCCGCGCTCGAAGACGCCGGAGCAGACCCGGACGAAGGCGATCCGGTCGCGATGGGCCGGGTCCATGTTCGCCTGGATCTTGAACACCAGGCCGGAGAACTCCTCGCCGACCTCGCGGCTGCCGCCCTTGGCCAGCCGGCGGGGCCCGGGAGCCGGAGCGAGGTCGACCACGGCGTCCAGCAGGAGCTTCACACCGATGTTGGTCAGCGCGGCGCCGAAGAAGACCGGGCTGATCCTGCCGGCCTCGAAGGCCTCCTGGTCGTAGCCGGGGCCGGACGAGAGCACCAGCTCCAGCTCCTCCAGCGCGGTCGTCCAGGCTTCGCCCTCCTGCTCGGCGGCCTTCTCGGAGGTGAGCTGCTCCTCGAGGGCGGCGTGCGTGCCGGCCGGCACCTTGGTGTAGCGCAGCATCTGCTCGGTGTTCCCCGCTTCGACCAGGCCGCGCAGGTCGCCCGCGCTGCCCACCGGCCAGACGACCGGGACGGGGGTGATCCCGAGGTGCGTCTCGATGTCCTCGAGCAGGGTGAGCGCGTTCTGGCCGCGCCGGTCCCACTTGTTGATGAAGGTGATCACGGGGACGCCGCGATGGCGGCAGACCGCGAAGAGCTTGCGGGTCTGCTCCTCCAGGCCCTTGGCCGCGTCGACCAGCATGATCGCGCAGTCGACGGCGGCCAGCACCCGGTAGGTGTCCTCGGAGAAGTCGGCGTGGCCGGGGGTGTCGACCAGGTTCATCACGTGGCCGCGATAGCCGAACTGCAATGCGGCCGAGGTCACCGAGATACCGCGCTCGCGTTCCAGTTCCATCCAGTCGCTGGTCACGCCGCGTCGGTCACCCTTGGCGTGCACCGCACCGGCGGAAGTGATCGCCCGCGCGTGCAGCGCCAGCGCCTCGGTGAGGGTGGACTTGCCCGCGTCCGGATGGCTGATCACAGCGAAGGTCCGTCGGCGGCCGGCCTCATGAAGGACCTGCGGGACGGGGATCGATTGTACGGTGCTCACGTGTTTCCTCGGGTACGCATCGGCAGCAGGCCGGGTGACGCCTCTCCGTACCTGGTGAGCCGGGGATCAGGTCCGCAGGCCCAGGAAGCGATAATAGGCTGTCGGGCGGCGTGGCCCCGAAATTCCCGTTCTCCGGGGGAGAGGCTGATCCAGGCGCGGCCGGCCTCGCCACGGCGCAAGCCAGTACCAAGGACGACCTCGAACAGGTCGGTGAGCTGGTCGGCGTACTGCTCGGCGTACTGCTCGGCGCTGTGCCGCAGGAAGCTCGCGGCCTCGTCCGGAGTCCAGCGGGTACGCACGGCGGCGTCGAAAAGTCCCGACTCACGTCGTCCGTGGGCGGGAGGAGAAACCCCTCGGGGGCACAGGTTCCTGTGCGGGCAAGGTGGACCGCGTCGCTCGGGGACTGTGGGCCGGCGCGAGGAAACGGTGACGGCACCGGACTCCTGGCTCCCCGGTCGCGGGTCAGGTCACCGCGGCCGGGGAGCCACGGCGGGGGAGCCGTACCCACCGCGGGCGGCGAGTCTGCGGGCGACCCCGTCCGCGAGCAGCAGTACGGTGGCGGTCACCAGTGCGGCCAGATGTTCGTAGCCCGCCAACTCCGGGTCCACCGCGGTGATCGTGGCCGTCAGCAGCGCCACGGCCAGCGCGGTCCAGCGGGCCCCGAACCGCCAGGTGACCAGCAGGCTCAGCCCGATCACGGCCGCCGACGGCCCGGTGTCCCGGACGTCGGCGAATTCGGCGGGCAGGTGGAGCAGGTGGCCGGGCGGTCGGGTCACCCCGACGTGCGCGTACCAGGTGCCCACCAGCGAGCAGGTGTACCCGACGGCGAGCGTGCGCCACGGGCCGAGGGTCAGCTCGGCGGTCCCGAAGGCGAGGAGCACCAGGAGTACGGCGGCCCACCAGGGCAGACCGATGGCCGGCACGAATATCGAGACCGGGAGGCGCAGCAGCGCGACGGGCCACGGATCGGTGGCCCGGATCACGCCGATCCGGGAGACGAGGGCCGCCCCGTCCGGGAACCCGTCGGCCGCCGCGAACAGCAGCACCAGGCAGCTGGAGACCACGGTGAGGGTCAGTGCGGCGGCGCCCCTGGCCCGCAGCCGGGCGTGCGCCCGGCGGTGGAGCGGGCCCCACTCGCTCTCGGCCGCGCGTCGGATGTCGGGGTTGTTCACGACGGTCCTCCGGTCCCGATCAGGAGTTGACGGTGGCCGCACGCCGGTCCGCGGCGCCGGTGTGCGGTCGGCCGCCGGAGCCCGAGGTGCACGGCCGCAGCAGCGCGAAGTAGGCAAGGGCCGGTCCGGACTGCCGGACGACGTGCAGGCCGACGGCGTTGGCGTGCCGGGCCAGGGCCGCCGGGCGGATCTGGTGGCGGTCGAAGAACTCGCCGACGACCAGGCGGCCGGTCGGCTTGAGGACCCGGCGCAGCTCGCTCAGGGCAGTGGGGACGTCCGGGATCTCGCCCAGTGCGGTGACCAGGTAGGCGGCGTCGAACGTGGCTTCCTCGAAGGGGAGTTCGCGCGCGTCGGCCAGGGTGGGGACGATGGTGCCGAGGCCGGACCCGGCGGCCCGGCGCATCACGTGGTCGAGCATCTCCTGCTGGATGTCGACGATGTCCAGCCGGCCGTCGGCGCCGAGCCGGGGTGCCACCTGGAGCGACTGGAGTCCGGTGCCGGGGCCGATCTCCAGCATCCGCTCGCCCGGCAGCGGCTGGAGCTGCTCGGTCAGCCGCTCCGCGGACAGGAACGGCAGTGGCAGGTCGAGCAGTCGGTGCTGCGCGTAGGGGTACGGCGCGGAGTCGGTCACCCACCAGGCGGTGGCCGCGGCCGCGGCCGAGGCGCCCGCGAGGGCCCAGATGCCGGCCTTGCCGAACGGGGCGTGCAAGGGTGAGGGGGCGTGGCGCATGGTTCTTCTCCAACGTCGGTCGTCGGCGTGGGGCGGTGGTGTCCGCTCAGTGACTCCGGATGCCGCCGTCGGAGGCGGCCGCGGTGAGGGAGGCCGACACGACCGCGCCGCCCAGCACCGACCATCTGCCCTCCAGCCAACCGCAGTTCGGCCGGGCCGGAAACGCGGTCAGCCCACCGAAGCGGGGTAGGGATAACCCACCTGTCGGTCCCGGTCGGCGTCCGTCTGCGCCCGGGCACGGTCGACCCCGGGGTGGTGGAGGGCAAGGAGCCGGGCAACCGCGGGTCGTTCGGCGGTGGCCCGGGTGAGTACCGTCGTTCGCGGCCCGGGTGTGCTCAGTGGACCGTGATGCCGCCGCGCGTGGTCTTCACCACCAGGCTGTGCGGCGCGTCCGTAGCGGTGTTCGGCAGCGAGACGCTCGGCGACGACTGGGAGCTCTGCACGTCGACGTGGTAGGTGGCGTCGTGAGGCACCTTGAGGTCGACCGTGCCGTAGCCCGTGGTGACCTTCAGGGAGGCGGGTGCCGCGGTGAAGGAGGCGCTGACCGCGCCGTCGGTGGTGATCACCTCGGCGTTCGGGGCGCTGCTGTCGGCGAGGGTCACCGTGCCGTAGGTGCTCCGCACGGTCAGCGGGCCGGACGACCCGTCCACCTCGACCCCGCCCAGCCCGGTGGTCAGATCCAGCCGGCCGGTCAGGCCCTTCGCCCGTATCCCGGCGTCCCCGGTGCTCACCTGCGCGGCCAGGCCGGCCGGCACCGTGATCTGCAGGTGCTCCGAGCAGTCGTCGGAGCAGCCGGCGGTGACCGTGACGTCCGACCCGGACCGGGTGACGGCGACCTTCGGGACACGGCCCGTGTAGCTGCCGCTCATGGCCACCGTCACCTGCGAGGAGCCGTCCTGACTCAGCGTCACACGAAGTCCGTCGGCCTGGACCGTCACCCGGCCGGCGCCGGCCGCGTCCTGCTGCCAGTTGCCGCTGTACGGGTGGTGCGCCGGAAGCAGGGCGACCACGGTCCAACTGGCCGCGGCGACGACCGTGACGAGGAGAGCCGACCCTATGAGGAGGAATCCGCGGTGGAGGAGACCGCGGCGCTTCTTCGGTGTGGTACTGATCTCAAGCTCCCAGATAGCGCAAAACGGCGAGCACGCGGCGGTGGTCCCCCACCTCCTGCTGCAGATCGAATTTCACGAAGATGCTGCGGATGTACTTCTCCACCGCCGCCGTGCCGACCACCAGATCGGCCGCGATCCCGGCGTTGGAACGGCCCTCCGCCATGGCCGTGAGGACCTCCCGTTCGCGCGGCGTCAGGGTGGACAGCGGATCCCGCTGCCGGCTGCCGGCCAGCAACTGCTTGACCACCTCCGGGTCGAGGACCGTCTCGCCCGCGGCGACCCGGCGCAGTGCGTCCACGAACTCCTCGGCGTCCGACACCCGGTCCTTGAGCAGGTAACCGACCCCGTTGTCATTGGTGTTGACCAGGTCGACGGCGTAGCGCTCCTCGACGTAGTTGGACAGCACCAGGACGCCGGTCTCCGGCCAGCGGGCGCGTACCGCCAGTGCGGCGCGCAGGCCCTCGTCCAGGAAGGTGGGCGGCATCCGGACGTCCGTCACACAGACGTCCGGCCGGTGTTCGGCCACCGCGCGCAGGAGTTGCTCCGCGTCGCCGACCGAGGCGACCACGTCGATCCCCTGTTCGCTGAGCAGCAGTTCGACGCCCTGGCGCAGCAGCGCGGAGTCCTCGGCCAGCACTACCCGCATGGCAGTTCCACCTCGATCACGGTCGGTCCACCCACCGGACTGCTGAGCCGGAACCGCCCGTCCACCCCGGACACCCGGTCCGCCAGACCGGTCAGACCCGAGCCGGCCGCGAGGTCGGCCCCGCCACGTCCGTCATCGCCAACCCTAACGTCCAGTCGGGTGCCCTCCCGTCGGATCTCCACCCAAGCGCGGGTCGCACGAGCGTGTTTGGCCACATTGGTGAGCGCCTCGGTCACCGTGAAATAGGCGACCGCCTCGATGGAGGAGGGTGGGCGCGGCTCCACCCGGACGTCGAGGCGCACCGGCACCGGAGCCAGCGCGGCGACGGCGGAGAGCGACCCCTCCAGGCCGCGGTCGGTCAGCACCGGCGGGTGCAGGCCACGGGCCAGGTTGCGCAACTCGGCGATGGCGCTGAGGGTTTCCCGCCGGGCGTCCTCCACCATCCGGTTGGTCTCCTGGTCACCGGACTTCTTCAACCGCGAGCTGGCCCGGCCCAGGGTGATCGACATCGCCACCAGTCGTTGCTGGGCGCCGTCGTGCAGGTCCCGTTCGATGCGTTTGCGCTCCGCCTCGGCGGCGTCCACCACCCGGGCCCGGCTTTCCGTCAGGTCGTTCACCCGCTGCTCCAGGTCCGGGCCGCGGGGCCGTGAGAGCAGTGCGACGGCCAGCGCGATGTCGAGCGCCAGCAGGAGTTTGACGAGCAGTGGGGAGACGACCGAGCCGACCAGCAGTGCCACCGCCGCGACCAGCAGCGCCCGGGGCAGGGAATCCACCACGAACGGCCCGAGCTGGGCCTCCCCGCCGGGCACCTGCCGGTAGTAGGCCGGAAGCAGCACCAGGGTCAGCGGCACGGCCCAGGTCAGTGCCACCCCGACCACGGTCACCACCGCGAGCGGCATCAGCAGGACGAAGTAGCCGATCAGCCGCCAGGTGCAGAGGTTGTGGACGAGCGACTGCAGCGACCTGGCCAACCGCCACGAACAGACCGGCGTCGGCAGCTCGTCGAGCTCCAGCCCGCAGGTCACGGCGAACCGGGCGCGCTCGACGGCGGCCAGCCGGAACAGCGCCCACCCCGCCGCCACCGTGAGCGGCAGGCCCACCAGGCCGGCCGGTGCCAGGCAGACGGCGACGACCAGGACGACCAGCACGACCAGTCCCGCCAGCGCCACCAGACCGTCGAGGACCAGGTGGATCGACGCCCGCCACAGCACGGGGGAGACCAGCGCGCGCAGCGGATTGCCCGGCACCATCTCGCGGGGCGTCCGGGCGTCCGTCCGGGCTCCGCCGATGGCACGGCCGGCGATGTTCTCGGTCAACTGCTTCAGACCCGCTCTCGTGGGCAGTGCGGGCGGCGACCGGGTCACCGTCCGCGCCTCGATCCGACAAGGGGACGGTACCCAACCCGACCACCCGTCGGCAGCGAGGAGAGCCCGCCGGCGGGGGTAGGGTTTACCCCCCGCCCGGCCGGTGGGTTCACGCTGCCGACCCGGTGCCGCCCGGTGCGACATCGTGGGGACATGACCGATCGACACTCGAGCGCCGCCGGCCGTCCCTGCCCGGCCGGCGGGACCGACGACATCGAGCAGTTCCTCGTGCACTACGGTGACGCCATGGACGACCGGGTCGCCGAGATCGTCGCCGAGATCGTCGAAGAGGTCCTCGGCGAGCAGCTGAGGCGGTACCGGCGCGACGTCGTGCTGCCGGTCACCGTCGCGCTGCTGGCGGCCGCGGCCGTCTCGCCGGCGCTCATGCGGTGGAGCCTGTGGACGGTCCCCCTGGTGTGGGCCGCCACCTCGGTCATCTGCGTATCGCTGTCACGGACCCCCCGGGTCCCTCGCCGCCGGTAACGGGCCGCTCGGACCTGACGGTTCGGGCAGGAGCACCGTCTGCGCAGTGTCCCGGGGCCTCTCGGACGCCCCGGGACACTCGGGCCGGCCCGCGGGCGCCCTCAGCGTCCGGTGTGCGCACGCCAGGTGTCGTGCAGCCGGGCGAGGTGCTGGAAGCCGTCCACGACCTGGTCGGTCGCCACGCCGAAGTCCACCAGGCACGCGACCTCGTCCACGCCGGCGTCGGCGAGCTGCTTGAGCATGGCCATGCACTCCTCGACGGTCCCGAACATGCCGCTGGTCTCGAAGTACCGGTCGAAGGCCTGGGCCACCAGGAAACGGCGGTCCTCCTCGCTCACCTTCTTCATCTCCCGCATCATCGCGGCGCCGTCGGCCCCCGCGGCCTCGGCAGCCTTGACCAGCAGGTCGAAGGAGCTGGCGAGGTAGCGGGAGAACGGCTCGCGCACGGTCTCCCGTACGGTCTCGCGGTCAGTGCCGACGAAGGTGTGCAGCATCAGCGACACGTGGGCGCGCCCCCCGTCGCCCCGGTGCTCCTGGTAGGCCGCCCGGTACTCGGCGATCCGCTTCGCCAGCGTCCCGATTTCCTGGCCCAGCAGGTGGGTGAGGACGCCCAGGCCGTGCCGTCCGGCCAGTTCGAAGGTCGCCGGGGAGCCGCCGGTGGTCAGCCACATCGGCAGCTCGGGCTGGACCGGCGGCGGGAACACCTGCAGCGACACCGACTCGCCCGCACCGTCGACGAGTTCGATCGACTCACGCCGCCACAGTCGGCGGATCGTGTCGACCGTGTCCATCAGCGCGCTCTTGCGGGTCTCGTAGTTCTCCGGGCGCAGCGCGAAGTCGGCGGCGTGCCACCCCGAGGCGATCGCCACCCCCGCCCGCCCGTTGGAGAGGTTGTCGACGACCGACCACTCCTCGGCGATCCGCATCGGGTGGTGCAGCGGTGCCACCACGCTGCCGGCCCGCACGGCCACCCTCTTGGTCACCGCGGCGACCGCGGCGCCCGTGACCGCCGGATTGGGGTAGAGCCCGCCGAAGGGGTGGAAGTGGCGCTCCGGGGTCCACACCGCGGTGAAGCCGTGGTCGTCGGCGAAGCGCGCGCCCTCCAGCAGCAGCCGGTAGGAGTCCTGCTGCTCGGTGTCGTTGTTGGCGAAGTAGAAGAGGCTGAAGTCCATCCGCGTCTCCGGATCGTGTGCGCGTGGTGTGTGGTCGGGTGATGGAGAACGCCGAGTCGCCGCGCCCGACCACCCGGCGGGCCGGATCCCGCCGATCGTGGGGATCCAACCGTGAGGCAACCAGCGGACGGGTGGCTTCGAATGCTGGAGGACCGGATGGTGGCGCGGGTGGACCGTAGGGGCTGGTGCGCCTTCTCCTGGTCCCGCTCAGCAGTGGGCGGCGACTCGGCCGTCGAGCGTCGGCACGCTCCGCCGCGGCCACCTTGGCACCATGCGCGACCTGGATCAAGACCGACCGCAGCCGGTGCGAAGTGCCCTGTTCAACCGGTGCCGGGCCGCAGTTGGACGGACGGTCGGGAAGGCCTCGTGGTGGCGGAAGGCGGTCCGCACCTCCTCCTACTGGGTCGGCGACCGGAATCCGGGCAACTCGGCCGGCTCGTGGCAACGGACCGGTGCTGTGCAGGGCACACGTATTGATCGACGGTGCCCGCCGAGCCATTCTGCTGGTGTCGCTCATGCGGGCGGCGAGGTGAGCGCCCCCTCCCCGATGTCCTGATTCCAGGTTCTTGTTGTTGTCCGGCGTTCATTGATTCCGCGATTCGGTGCCGCGTCCGCGTGGGACGGGCACGAAGAATCGTCGGCTGCCCTTTTGGTGTCGTTTTTCCTGAGGAGGTGTGCAGATGGCTGATGAGCAGTTGTTTCTGCGGTCCAAGGTCATTATCGAGCCGCTGGTGGACCGGTTTGTCGCCCAGCCGCACACCATGGCGCCGGTGCAGGCGGCGATGAACCTGGCGTTCCTGCACGTCCCGCTGCTCGAGTCCTATCTGCAGTCCCCGCAGGTGCATGTCGCGGCCAGCAACAACCCGGAGCTGCGCGGCGGTTACTTCATCAACATCCCGGAGGAGCGCGCCGACGAGGTGCGCGAGCTGCTCGCCACCATCAAGCGGGACCGGGCCGACATGCTGAAGTTCGCCGAGGCGATCGCCGCCGGCCAGGAACTGCTGCGGGCCAACGCCACCGGCTTCGACCTGACCCCGCTCTACCCGAAACTGCCGGCCGAGCTGGGCGGTCTGGTCGAGCTGGCCTACGACACCGACAACCAGGCGCAGCTGCGCTTCATGGAGCCGGTGCTCTACCGCAGCCCGTACTACCAGGAGTCGCGCCAGTCGGTGCAGCTCTCCTTCGAGACCGGCATCGAGCGCCCGTTCATCCTGAGCACCCCGCGGCTGCCCTCCGAGGACGTACTGGAGCTGGACATCCCGTTCCGGCACCCCGGTCTGACGGAGCTGTTCAAGGCCCGGGTCGAGCCGACCACGCTGGCCCACCTGCGCGAGGCCCTGGGACTGAACGACGAGCAGGCGGCCGTGCTGCGCACCATGCTGAGCGAGACCCCGGCCCTGAACGAGGACCGCCACATCGAGTCCGGTGGCCGGATCCGCTACTTCGGCCACGCCTGCCTGGTGCTGCAGACGCCCGAAGCCGCCATCGTCACCGACCCGTTCATCAGCGCGGACAGCGACGCGGGCGACCGCTACACGCTGGACGACCTGCCGGACTACATCGACCTGGTGCTGATCACCCACGGCCACCAGGACCACATCGTCATGGAGACCCTGCTGCAGCTGCGCGGCCGGGTCGGGAAGATCGTCTGCCCGCGCTACTCCCGCGGCAACCTGGCGGACCCGTCGATCGCGCTGATGCTCAAGCACCAGGGCTTCGACGTGGTGGAGGTCGACGACTTCGACGAGGTCGAGTTCCCGGGCGGCAAGGTCACCGCCACCCCGTTCCTCGGCGAGCACTGCGACCTGGACATCCGCGCCAAGTCGACCTACTGGGCCGAGCTGGCGGGCAAGAAGGTCTTCATCGGTGCCGACTCCTCCGGCATCGACCCGCAGCTCTACCGCTACATCAAGAACCACCTGGGCACCGCGGACTACGCCTTCCTCGGCATGGAGTGCGACGGCGCCCCGCTCACCTGGCTCTACCAGGCGCTGCTGACCATCCCGGTCACCAAGAAGATGAGCAACTCCCGCAAGCTGTCCGGGTCCAACGCCGAGCAGGCCGCCGCGATCATGGTCGAGCTGGGCGCCAAGGAGGCCTGGATCTACGCGATGGGCGAGGAGGACTGGCTGGGGCACGTGATGGCGACCACCTACACTCCGGACACGTACCAGATCAAGCAGATCGAGGAATTCCTCGGCTGGTGCAAGGAGAAGGACATCCCGGCCGGCCACCTGTTCAAGCAGCAGGAGTGGCGCTGGTAGCAGCCCGCGGTCGACCGCAGGCCCCAGGCGAACCCCTTACCGAATTCCGCTCCCAGCCCCTGTTGGAGGTACTTCCATGGCTGTCCACGACATCGGCTATGTCGAGCTGTACACGAGAGACACGGTGACGGCCGTCGACTACTTCGTGTCCGCCATGGGGTTCACCCGGGTGGCCGACTCGGTTGAGCCGGAGCGGAGTTCGGTGCTCCTGCAACAGGGTGAGGTTCGCCTGGTGGTGACCTCCGGGCGGGGGATCGTGAGGTTCCTGGAGCAGCACGGCGACGGCATCGCCGACATCGCGCTGACCTGTGACGACGTGGAGGCGACCGCCGCGGCGGCGGCCTCGGCCGGTGCCACGGTGACACGTTCCTTGCAGGGCCTGCCGGTCGTGTCCGGCTTCGGAGATGTCGTGCACACCCTGCTGCCGACCGAGTCGACAGTCAACGGCCTCCCTGCCAGCCGTAGTTGGTCCACCACGCCCGGGGTCACCGCAGCGGCGGCAACCGGTCGGGTCACCGGCCTGGACCACATCGCGGTCTGCCTCGAGGGCGGCAGCCTGGAGAAGTACGCCGACTTCTACCGGGATGCCTTCGGCTTCTCCCGCTACTCCTCGGAGTATGTGG
Organism: Kitasatospora sp. MBT66; assembly: GCF_000710405.2. Classification (NCBI taxonomy): domain Bacteria; kingdom Bacillati; phylum Actinomycetota; class Actinomycetes; order Kitasatosporales; family Streptomycetaceae; genus Kitasatospora; species Kitasatospora sp. MBT66. Next base: position 301,017 of record NZ_JAIY01000005.1, read on the forward strand.
CGGTCGGCGCCCAGGCGATGGACTCCATCGTGGTGCGCAGCGACTCGGGAAGCGCCATCTTCACCCTGGTCGCACCGGACCCCGGCAAGGAGCCCGGGCAGCTCGACAACTTCCTGGAGCGCAACGGCGGCGAGGGGGCGCAGCACCTGGCCTTCCGCACCGACGAGATCATCGCCGCGGTGCACGAGTGCCGTGAGCGGGGTGTCGTGTTCCTCGACACGCCGGACAGCTACTACGACATGCTCGGCGAGCGGCTCGGCGGTCTGCAGGCCCAGGTCGAGGAGCTGCGCGAGACCAAGGTCCTGGCCGACCGCGACGAGTGGGGCGACCTGCTGCAGCTCTTCACCCGCTCTCCCTACCCGCGCAACACGCTCTTCTTCGAGCTCATCCAGCGCAACGGTTCGCGCGGCTTCGGCAGCGCCAACATCCGCGCCCTGTACGAAGCGGTGGAGCGCGATCGGCTGACTTCGTGATGGGCGCCGAACGCCCAGGGGCCACAGGCCTGTTCACCCTGAAGGACTATGAGGAAGCCGCCAGGGCCTCTTTCGACCAGGGGAGTTGGGACTTCGTCTCCGGAGGAGCCGGCCAGGAGCGCACCCTGGCGGCCAATCTGGCGGCGTTCGACCGGGTGCGGTTGCGGCCGCGGGTGCTGTCCGGATCCGGGGTGCCCGACACCAGGACCACGGTGCTGGGGCGCAGTTGGCCGGCGCCGATCGCGGTGGCGCCGATGGCCTACCACACCCTGGCCGATCCGGAGGGCGAGGCGGCCACCGCGCGGGCCGCCGGCCGGGCCGGCCTGCCGCTGGTGGTGAGTACCTTCGCCGGCCGGACCTTCGAGTCCGTCGCCGAGGCCGCCAGCGCGCCGCTCTGGCTCCAGGTGTACTGCTTCCGGGACCGTGCCACCACCCGGCGACTGGTGGAACGGGCCGAGCGGGCCGGCTTCGAGGCGCTGGTGCTCACCGTGGACGCGCCCCGGCTCGGCCGCCGGCTGCGCGACCTGCGCAACGACTTCCGGCTGCCGGACGGGATGGTGCCGGCCAACCTCACCGGCGGCGACTACGCCTCCCCGAGCGCACACGCGCTCACCGAGTTCGATCCCGCGCTCGACTGGTCGGTCATCGACTGGCTGCGTGGGATCAGTTCGCTCCCGGTGCTGGTCAAGGGAGTTCTGAGCGCGGCCGACGCCCGGGCGGCCCTGCGCGCCGGGGTCGACGGGATCGTGGTGTCCAACCACGGCGGCCGCCAACTGGACGGTGCCCCGGCCACTCTGGACGTGCTCGCCGAGATCACCGCGGCGGTCGGCGGTGCGTGCCCGGTACTGGTCGACGGCGGCATCCGCCGCGGTGCCGACGTGCTTGCCGCCCTGGCGCTGGGCGCCGACGCGGTGCTGCTGGGCCGTCCGGTGCTGCACGCTCTCGCGGTCGGTGGCGAGAACGGCGTGGCGCACCTGCTCGAGCTGATCACCGAGGAGCTGGTCGAAGCCATGGCACTCACCGGAACCCCGTCCGTTGCCGGGGCGGGTCCCGCCCTGGTCGGCGCGGAACCCGGAGCCACCCCGGCGCCGAGCCCGGTCCGGACCACGCCGGCCGAAGGGCTGCGCAAGGCCGAGCTGCGCAAGGCCGAGCTGCACGGCAGTGTCAGTGACCCGGTGCTGGACACCATGAACTTCCTCAACGAGGTCACCACCCGCTATCCGCAGGCGATCTCGTTCGCCCCCGGCCGCCCGTACGACGGCTTCTTCGACACCGAGCAGCTCTTCACCCATCTGCGGCGCTACCTCGACCACCTGGAGGCCCAGGGCGCCTCGCCCGCACAGGTGCGCTCCGCGCTCTTCCAGTACGGCCCGACCGGCGGACAGATCCGCGAGCTGATCGCCGACTCGCTGCGCAAGGACGAGAGGACCGAGGTCGCCCCCGAGTCCATCGTGGTCACGGTGGGGTGCCAGGAGGCGATGTTCCTCGCCGTGCGGGCGCTGATCTCCGGACCCGAGGACGTGCTGCTGGTCTCCAGCCCCTGCTACGTGGGGATCACCGGCGCGGCCCGACTGCTGGACGTCAACCCGACCGCCGTGGCCGAGCGCGAGTCGGGCTTCGACTGCGCCGATCTGGAGGCGGCGATCCTAGCCGAGCGGGCCCGCGGCCGCCGTCCCCGGGTGTTCTACGTGATCCCCGACCACTCCAACCCGTCCGGCACCACGATGCCGCTGCAGGCCCGGCTCGACCTGCTCGACCTGGCGCAGCGCCACGACATCCTGGTGCTGGAGGACAGCCCGTACCGGATGGTCAGCCCGGGGCAGCAGTTGCCCACGCTGAAGTCCCTGGACCGCCACCGGCGGGTGGTGCAACTGGGATCGCTCTCGAAGACGCTCTTCCCCGGCGCCCGGGTCGGCTACGTGGTGGCCGACCAGACGGTGGTGGACGCCGACGGCCGCACCGGCCTGCTGGCCGACGAGCTCACCAAGATCAAGAGCATGCTTACGGTCAATACCTCGGCCGTCAGCCAGGCCGTGGTGGCGGGCATGCTGCTCGCGGCCGACGGGCGGACCTCCGAGCTGAACCGCGAGACCGCCGCCTACTACGGCGACGCGATGCGGGTCACCCTGGAGGAGCTCGCCAAGCAGTTCCCGGCTGCCGAGCGGGAGGCCCTCGGGGTGCGCTGGAACGAGCCCACCGGCGGCTTCTTCCTCAGTCTCACCGTGCCGTTCCGGGCCGACAACGCGGCGCTGATCCGCTCGGCCGAGGAGTTCGGTGTGATCTGGACCCCGATGTCCTACTTCTACCCGGACGGCGGTGGCGAGCACGCCGTCCGGCTGTCCGTCAGCTACCTGACGCACCAACAGATTGCCGACGGGGTAGGGCGGTTGGCGGACTTCATCAAGTCCCGGCCCCGGACGGCCCGCGACTGAGCCGTCCGCGCCCGGGCGCGAGGGGGCTTCCCGCGCCGGCAGGGGTGCCCGTCAGTACTTGTCGAGGAACTCGGTGATCGCGGCGTTGACCGCCTCCGGTCGCTCCAGGTGCCCCAGGTGTCCGGCATCGGGGATCTCGACGAAGTCGCAGCCGGGGATGGCGTCGGCCACCTCCGAGACCAGGTGGGGCGGGCAGATCAGGTCGTCGGCGAAACCGATCGCCCGGCACGGCACCGTGACCGCGCGCAGCGCCGTCCGTCGGTCGCCGGTCTGGGTTGCCCAGGCCTGTCCGTCGGCGGTGTTGCTGCCGCTGCCGGTCAGTTCGAAGATGTCCAGCCAGGAGCGGACGGCGGTCTCGTCGTTCAGCGAGGCGGGGGAGAGCATCTCCAGGACGGTGCGGACCGCCTCGTACTTGGGCGGCAGTCGGACGGGACTCTCCCGCATCAGCTGGTCGCTCTCCAGCATGGCCCGGCGCATCGCGTCGGCCCGGGCCCTGGTCGCCATCAGGATCGCCGAGCGCACCAGACGAGGCGCCTCGATGGCCAGTTCCTGGGCGATCATGGCGCCCAGCGAGTACCCGACGATCCGGCACGGGCCGAGGTCCAGCGCCTCGATCAGCCCCTTGGTGTCAGCCACCATGTCGGCCAGCGAGTACTTGCCCTCCGGTGCGTCCGATTCGCCGATGCCCCGGTTGTCGAAGACGACCGCCTGGTAGCCGGCCTGGACGACGGCCGGAGCCTGGTGCATCGTCCAGACCCGGCCCGCGGCGCCCGAACCCATGATGAACAGGACGGGTTCGCCCCGGCCCGAGCGCTGGTACGAGAGGCGGATGCCGTTGGTGCTCACCTGGGGCATGGTGTCGGGACTCCTGGGGGAGAGGGAATCGGGGTGGAGGAGGCCCGTCGATGCGGCTCCGCTGCACCCACCTTGGCACCGCCGCGGCCCCGGAGGCCACAGCCTGTCCGGGTTGAACGCGTGCCCTGGGGAGGCTCTCCCGCGGACGGGGTGACCGATCGATGCCCCGGTCGGGCCCGAGCTTCGAAGAGCAGCCCCTTCGACGACCACCTCCTTCGAAGAGTGCCCCGAGTCGGGCGGCCCACCCACGGACCCGACGCCAACGGGCCTTCGAAGCACGGTTGTTCGCGAGTGATGGCTTGACATCGGTACGCGCGATGCGGTCCCGCTCGCCGAGCCACCGGATGTTCAACCGATGGTGTGCGGCAGTTGGACACCCGCGCGCACTCCTCCGGGAGCGCACACCCTTGCGTTCCAGCACTTTCGCACCGTCCGGGTGTTCAGGTCGGGCGTGCAGTACGCCACTTACCGAGCGACGAGGGTTGGGGCATAGTGGTCGGCGGCCTCGCCATGATCCTTAATGCCGACGCGACCGATGCCGATGACGCGCGTCGCGAGCAGTCCGGCCCGGACGGCGACGCAAGGCGGCCCCATCTCGGCCGAGGCAGGAGTCGGAACGGTGCGCCGCACCCCCGGAACAACAGTGACTGACGGAGCAGCAGCCTAGGGGCACAGCATGGATTTCGATCTCGGCGGCTACCAGAGCCTGGGGGCCGCCTACGACGCGCGGACCGCGCGTCACCCGGAGGGAGCCGCTCCCACCGTCTCCCGCGGCCCTGTCCAGGGAGGCCACGAGAGCCTCGGCTCCACGGAGCCGGTGCGGCCCACCCCTTCGCGCGAACCGGACCCCAGGGTGCGGCGCCCGGTGGCGGGAGGCCTCGCGTGACCGCCACCCGTGCGGGCGCCGGGATCGAGGCGGCCCTCGACGAGGCCCTGGGCATGCACGACGAGACGGCTCGCCGTTCCGTGGAACTCGACGACAACGAGCAGTTTCCCGCAGACTTCTGTTCCCGCCTCGACGGGTTCGGCGTGCCGGCCTACTACGTGCCGACCGAGTGGGGCGGCGCGTTGTTCGACCACGAGGAGATGATCCGGCTCTGGCGCACCGCCGCTCGCCGTGACATCAGTGCGGTGACGGCCCACGCCAAGACGTACCTGGGCGTGGCGCCGGTGTGGATCGCCGGCAGCCCGGAGCAGGCCAGGGCCACCGCCGACGCGGTGATGTCGGGTTCCCCGGTGGCTTGGGCGCTGTCCGAGCCGGAGCACGGCGCCGACCTGTTGAGCGGTTCCGTCACCGCCACGGCGGAGCCGGGCGGCTACCGTGTCGACGGCGTGAAGTGGCCGATCAACAACGCCACCCGCTCCGGCCGTGTCACGCTGCTCGCGCGCACCGGCCGGGAGGGCTCCGGGCGTGGCCAGAGCCTCTTCCTTGTTGACAAGTCGGCTCTGCAGCTCGGTACTTGGCGGACGCTGCCGAAGGTGCTGACGCACGGCATCCGCGGGATCGACATCTCCGGCATCGAGTTCGACGGCGCGCTGCTGCCGGCCGACGCACTGATCGGCCCGGAGGGAAGCGGCCTGGAGACGGTGCTGCTCGCGCTCCAGTTCACCCGGACGATGTGCACCGCACTCTCCCTCGGCGCCGGTGAGCACGCGCTGCGACTCGCGGCCCGGTTCACCGCGGCGCGCGTCATCCAGAAGCGCCCGCTGGCCGAACGGCCCTTCCCGGTCTCGGTCCTGGCCCGCAGCGCCGCGCTGCTGACGGCTGCCGAGGCCACCTCGCTGGTCGCCGGCCGTTCGCTCCACAGCCTCACCGCGGAGATGAGCGTGACCTCGGTGGTTGCCAAGGCACTCGCGCCCACCCTGGTCGACGACACGCTCGGGGAGCTCGCCGAACTGCTCGGCGCACGTTCCTTCCTCTCCGACGTCTACGAGTACGGCGCGTTCCAGAAGGTGTGGCGCGACCACCAGATCGTGGCGGTGTTCGACGGCAGTACCCCGGTGAACCGCGCCGCCCTGGTGCAGCAGTTCCCCAAGTTGGTCCGCGGCTTCGCCGGCGGCACCGTCGACGCGGGCGGACTCGCCGAAGCCGTGTCGGTCGGCAGCCCGGTCCGACCCGTCGACCGCGGAGCACTGACCATGGTGTCCCGGCAGGGATGCTCGGTCGTGCAGGCGCTTCCGGCGCTCGTCGAGTCGATCGGCAGCAGGCCAGCCCCCACCGGGCTCGCCGAGCAGTCCGTCGCACTGCTCGCCATGGCCGAGTACCTGCACGCCCGGATGGCCGAGGTGGCACCCGCCGCCCGTCCCGCCATGGTCGCCTACGAGCTGGCCGCCGCCTACGAGCTCTGCTACGCGGGTGCGGCCTGCCTGCACCTGTGGGCCACGGGTGAGTCCGAGCACGCGCCGGAGCCGCTGTGGCAGGACGGCCTCTGGGTGCGGGCGGCACTGCGCGCCCTGCTGGCCAGGCTCGCCGCGGTCCTGCGGGTGCCGCCGTCGGCTGCCGCGCCCGGCGACGACCGGCTCGACGGCGCGCTGGCCCGTCTCATCGTCGATGCCGCGACCACCGGCGCCCCCGTCACCCCGTTCGGGGCGCCGGCACCGCGATCGCTTCAGCAGGGGAAGGACTCGCGTGAGCGCTGAGAAACTGGACGCACTGTTCGGCAACCCACGGGATGCGGACAACCCGGTCGGCTACGCCGCCGTCCTCGCCGCCGACGAGCGGCACGAGATGCTGGCCGAGGGCGAACGCCTGCTGGACGCCTACGGCATGAACGCCGAGTTCGTGCCCGCCGCGTACGGTGGCCGACTGGTGCGGGCCGACCGGCTGGCCGAGGTGCAGCGGGAGCTGTGGCGACGCGACCCCTGCCTCGGCCTCGGCTACGGCTTCAGCTCCCTTCTCGGATCGGTCAACATCTGGTCCGCGGGCACGCACGAGCAGCGCACGAAGGCCGCCGGGATCCTGCTGGGGGGCGGCCGGATCGCGGCCGCCTTCCATGAACTCGACCACGGCAACGACTTCGCGAACGCCGAATGCGCCGCCGCTCCGAGCGGCGACGGCTGGCTGCTGACCGGACGCAAGGAGATCGTCACCAATCTGCGCCGTGCCGAAGCCATGGTGCTGTTCGCCCGGACCAGCGAGGCCGCCGGCAGCCGCAGCCACAGCCAGTTCTTCGTCACCCGGGACGAGTTGCCGGCCGACCGCGTGCTGGATCTGCCGCGGTTCCCCAGCTCCGGAATGAACGGGGTGCAACTCGGCGGACTGAGGTTCTCCGACTGCCCGATCCCCGGCGGGGCGATGCTCGGCCGGCCCGGTCAGGGCATCGAGAACGCCCTGCGGGCCTACCAGCTCAGCCGAGTGGTGCTCCCGTCCGTCATCGTCGGACCGTTGGACACCGCCTTGCGTCTGGCGCTGGAGTGCGTGCACGAGCGGCGCCTCTACGGTGGCTTCGCCGCCGACCTGCCCTATGTGCGCACCGCCCTCGCACGCGTCTTCGCCGACCTGCTGGCCATCGACGCCTTCTGCGGCGTCGGGCTCCGGGCGCTGCACCTGGCCCCGGAGGCCACGCTGCTCTACGCGCCGGCGGTGAAGTACCTGACGTCACGGATCCTGCTGGACGCCTTCGAGGACCTGCGTGCGGTCATGGGCGCCCAGGGCTACCTCCGCGAGGGTTCCTACGCGATGTTCCAGAAGCTCGTCAGGGACGCCGCTCCGGCCACCTTCGCGCACATCTCGCGCTCCGCCTGCCTGGTGCTGATCCTGCCGCAGCTTCCCCGGCTGGCCCGGAAGTCCTGGCTGGCCGACCCGGCCGCCGCTCAGCAGCTGTTCGCCCTCGGCGCGGATCTGCCGCCGCTGGACTTCGACCGGCTCTCCGTCGGCATGCTGTCCGGTGACGGGCTGATCGGCGTGCTGGCCGAGGCCGCCGAGCGCGAGTCGGCCGGGAGCCCGGTCGGTCGCTTCGCCGCGCGTTTCAGGGACGAGGTGCTCGCGCTGCGCGACCGGTGCGCCGCACTCGCTCCCTCGGACCTCACGATCGGGGCCTCGCCGGAGGCCTACGCGGCGGCCGACCGGTACACGGTGCTGATCGCCGCCGCCGCCGCGCTCGCGGTCTGGCGCAGCGACGACCGTCAGCAGGAGGCGGCGCTCCTCGGTGTCCTCGACCGGCTCTCCGGACGCCTCGGCGGCGCCCCGGTGCTCACTCCGGACGAGCGCGCGAGTGCCGAGCAGGCGCTGTTCGACATCGCTGTCGAGCGCTTCCGGGACGGGCGGCTGCTCGACCTGTCCGCACGTCATGTTTCTGGATGAGAGAGGGAGTCCGATGACTGATCGGGAGGTGGGTGTGCGGGTGTCGAGTGAGGACATCGAGGGGTGGTTGACGGAGCGGGTGTCCTACTACCTGGAGAGGCCGGTGGAGGAGATCGATCCGGGTGTCTCGCTCGCCGAGTACGGGTTGGAGTCGGTGTACGCCTTCGCGTTGTGCGGGGACATCGAGGACACCTTGGGTGTGACCGTGGAGCCGACCCTGGTGTGGGATGTCGACACGGTGGCGGCCCTGACCGTTCACCTGGCCGGCCTGGTGGCCGAACTGCCGTCGGCCTGACGGTCCTTCCGCGTTTTCGAGGCCCGCAGGGCCCTTGGTGCATGTGTGTTCGCCGGTGACGGGGTCCGACGGGGTCCTGGGCCGGTTCGGTTGGTTCGCGCGGTCCCGAGGCCGCGATTCAGCGTCCTGCCTCTGTTCTTCCAGAGTGCGTCGATCGATTGAGGGATACGAGAATGGGTGCCTCCGCACAGGGTCTGTGGGATCTGATGTCCGGCCAGCTGGGAGTCTGGTACGCGCAGCAGCTCGCGCCCGACAATCCGGCGTACAACATCGGTGACTGCACGGAGATCCACGGCGACCTCGACGCGGATCTCTTCGTGCGTGCCCTGCGCCGTACGGTGCAGGAGGCGGAGGCTCTCCGTCTGCGCCTGTGTGTGGAGGGCGGGACGCCGCGGCAGTTCCTGGGGGAGGCCGGGGAGATTCCGGTTCATGTCGCGGATCTGCGGGGCGAGGCCGATCCGCGTGCGGTGGCGCAGGAGTGGATCCAGGCCGATCTGGACACGCCGGTGGAGCTGGTGGGCGGGGCGCTGTCGGGGCATGCGTTCTTCGTGCTCGGGCCGGACCGCTTCCTGTGGTACCAGCGTGCTCACCACATTGTTCTCGACGGCAATGGTCTGTCGCAGTTCGCCGAGCGGCTGTCCCAGGTGTACGAGGTGCTTCGGGCGGGTGGGGATCCGGCCGAGGGTGCTCTGCGGTCGGTGTCGGAGCTGATCGAGACCGACGAGGTCTACCGGGATTCGCAGGAGCGCGACCGGGACCGGCGGTTCTGGCTGGAGGCGTTCTCGGACCACGAGGAGGAGCCGGCGTCCGAGGGGCCGATGGGGCGGCACCTCGCCGGCCGGCCGGTGACCCACCAGCAGGATCTCGGCGTCGACGCGACCGCTCGGCTGCGGGCTGCCGCGAAGCGGCTCCGGGTCAGCTTCGCCGGTCTGGTGATCGCCGCGTCGGCCGTCTACCAGCACCGGTCCACCGGGGCGCGGGACGTCGTGCTCGGAGTGTCGGCCAGCGGCCGCACGAGCATGCGCCAGGTGGGCATCCCCGGCATGACGTCGAACATCATGCCGATCAGGCTCAGGATCCGTCCGGGCATGTCCGTCGAGGAGCTCGCGCGGCAGACGCAGCGAGCGCTCCAGAGCGGTCTCGTTCACCAGCGCTACCAGTACCCGGACCTGCTCAGGGACCTGAAGCGGGTCGGCGGCACCCCGCTGTACGACATGATCGTCGACGTCATGGTGGCCGACCGCCGGATCGGGTTCGGCGACTGCGCGATCACCTGGACCGCCCTCTCCAGCGGGCCTGCCGAAGGCCTGAAGATCGACGTGTTCGGCAAGGCGGCCGGGAGCGGGCTGCACACCCTCATCGAGATGAACCGCGAGCACTACGACGCCGAAGCGGCGTCGGCGGTGAGCCGCCGGTTCCTGGCCGTGCTGGACTGGCTCGGCGGCGCCGCGGCCACCGCCTCGGTCGGCACCGTCGACCTGCTCGACCCGGCCGAGCGCCGGCTGGTGCTGGAGACCTGGAACGACACCGCGGTACCCGGCGAGGCCCTGCCGGTACCGCAGCGGTTCGCGGCCCAGGTGGCCGCGACGCCGCAGGCGACAGCCGTGGTGGCCGACGGCGCGGCGGTGAGCTACGCCGAACTGGACGCGCGGGCCAATCGGTTGGCGCACCACCTCCTCGCCCGGGGAGTCGGAGCGCAGTCGCTGGTGGCTCTGTGCCTGCCACGCGGCCCGCAGGCGATCGAGGCGATCCTGGCGGTGTGGAAGGCGGGGGCGGCGTACCTGCCGCTGGACCCGGCGTACCCGGCGCAGCGGCTCGGCCAACTGCTGGCCGACAGCGGGGCCGGGCACGTGCTGGGCGAAGCGGAGCTGATCGGGGAGCTGGCAGCCCGGGATGTGCGCACGATCGCCCTGGACGACCCGACGGTGCTGGCCGAGCTGATCGCACGACCCACCGATTCGCCGGAACTCGACGTCATGGCCGACCAGTTGGCCTATGTGATCTACACCTCCGGTTCGACCGGCGAGCCCAAGGGCGTGGCCGTCACGCACCGCGGGCTCGCGAACTACGTGGCCTCGGTGCCGGGACAGGTCGGCTTCGGCACGCCGGGCGGCAGGTACGCGCTGCTGCAGCCCACGGTGACGGACCTCGGCAACACCGTGGTGTTCGCGAGCCTGACGACCGGCGGTGAACTGCACGTCCTCCAGGAGGGCGCGGTGACCGATCCGTCGGCCGTGGCCCAGTACCTGGCGGAGAACCGCATCGACTTCGTGAAGGTGGTGCCCTCGCACCTGGCGGCGCTGGGCGCGGCAGCCGGCCTGGCCGCCCTGATGCCGGCCGGGGCGCTGGTGCTGGGCGGCGAGGCGGCGTCGCCGGCGCTGGTCGCCGGACTGCTCGAAGTGGCCGGTGACCGCGGTGTGTTCAACCACTACGGGCCCACCGAGACCACCATCGGCGTGGTGGCCGGCCGACTCGACCGGAAGCCGGTCGCCGCGGGCGTGGTGCCGCTCGGGGTGCCGGTGGCCAACACCCGTGCCTACGTGCTGGACGGGTCGCTGAGCCCCGTTCCGGTCGGTGCGGCGGGTGAGTTGTACGTGGCCGGTCCGCAGGTGGCGCGCGGGTACGTGGGGCGCGCGGGCCTGACCGCGCAGCGCTTCGTGGCCTGCCCGTTCGGCCCGGCCGGCGAGCGGATGTACGCGACCGGTGACCTGGTGCGGTGGACCACCGACGGTGGACTGGTGCACCTGGGCCGTACGGACGAGCAGGTGAAGGTGCGCGGCTTCCGGGTGGAACCGGGTGAGGTGCAGGCGGCCCTGGCCGCCCACGAGTCGGTGGCACAGGCCGCCGTCGTCGTCCGCGAGGACTTCCCCGGCGACAAGCGCCTGATCGCCTACATCGTTCCCACCGCCGCCGCGCGGACGGCCGACGCCGTGCGACTGAGCCAGCTCGTGCTCGTGTTCCTGGCCGAGCGGCTGCCGGGGTACCTGGTGCCCTCGGCGGTGCTGGTGCTGGACGCGCTGCCGTTGACGGCCAACGGCAAGCTGAACCGCGCGGCCCTGCCCGCTCCGGACTACCTGTCCTCCACCGCCGAGGCCGTCGGCCGCGGTCCGGCGACGGTGCACGAGGAGATCCTCTGCGGCGTGTTCGCACAGGTGCTGGGGGTGGAGAGGGTCGGCGTCGACGACGACTTCTTCGCCCTGGGAGGCCACTCGCTGCTGGCGATCCGGCTGATCAGCCGGATCCGGACGGTCCTGAACGTCGAGTTGCCGATCCAGGTGTTCTTCGAGCTGCCGTCGCCGGCCGGGGTCGCGGCCTGGCTGGCCGGATCGGCGGTCACCGAAGGGCGGGCGGCGCTGGTGCCGGCGGAGCGGCCGGAGCGGGTGCCGCTGTCGTTCGCGCAGCGCCGGCTGTGGTTCCTGGGGCAGCTGGAGGGTCCGAGCGTCACCTACAACGCCTCGGTGGCGCTGCGACTGAGCGGAGAGCTGGACCGGGAGGCCCTCGCGGCCGCGTTCACGGACGTGATCGGGCGGCACGAGGCGCTGCGCACGGTCCTGCCCGCGGTGGACGGTGAGCCGTACCAGCACGTCCTGCCGGTGGAGGCGTGCGGGTTCGAGCTCGCGGTGGTCGAGGTGGCGTCGCAGGAGCTGGACGGCGCGGTGGCCGAGGCCTCGGGCTACGCGTTCGACCTGTCGGCGGAGATCCCGCTGCGGGCGACGGTGTTCGCGCTGGCGCCGCAGGAGCATGTGCTGGTGGTGCTGGTGCACCACATCGCGGGTGACGGTTGGTCGACGGCGCCGATGCTGCGGGACGTGTCGGCGGCGTACGCGGCACGGCTGGGCGGTGCGGCGCCGGTGTGGGAGCCGTTGCCGGTGCAGTACGCGGACTACGCGTTGTGGCAGCGGGAGCTGCTCGGTGACGAGCAGGACCCGGACAGCGTGCTGTCCGGGCAGGTGGCGTACTGGCGGGAGGCGTTGGCGGGGGCACCGGAGGAGCTGGAGCTGCCGACCGATCGCCGGCGCCCGGCGGTCGCCTCGTACCGCGGGCACGAGGCGCAGCTGGACGCCCCGGCCGAGCTGCACGCTCGGGTGCTGGAGGTGGCGCGGGAGCGGGGGGTGACCCTCTTCATGGTGCTGCAGGCGGCGCTGGCGGTCACCCTGAACCGGCTCGGCGCGGGCGCCGACATTCCGATCGGGTCGCCGGTCGCCGGTCGCACCGACGAGGCGCTGAACGACCTGGTCGGGTTCTTCGTCAACACCCTGGTGGTGCGGACCGACCTGTCCGGCGATCCGACCTTCGACGAGGTGCTGGAGCGGGTCCGGGAGGCCAGTCTCGGGGCGTTCGCGCACCAGGACGTGCCGTTCGAGAAGCTGGTCGAGGAGCTGTCGCCGGCCCGGTCGATGGCACGCCACCCGCTGTTCCAGATCGTGCTCACCCTGCAGAACACGGGGACGGCGCAGCTGGAGCTGCCCGGTCTGCGCGCCGGACGGGTGTCGACCGGTCTGGTGCTCGGCAAGTTCGACCTGGACCTGAACCTGAGCGAGGCGTTCGACGCCGACGGTGCGCCGGCCGGCCTGCGGGCTGTGCTCCTGGCAGCGGCGGACCTGTTCGATGCGGAGACCGTGCGGCGGATCGCGGGTTGGCTGCTCCAGGTCCTGCAGACGGTGACGGCGGAGCCGGGAACGCGGCTGAGCGCCGTGGAGGTGATGGGCGCGGACGAGCGTCGCCTGCTCCTGGAGGAGTGGGACGGGACGGCGGCCGAGGTGGCCTCCTCGACGCTGCCGGGGCTGTTCGCGGCGCAGGTGGCGCGGACGCCGGACGCGGTGGCGTTGGTGTTCGAGGGTGTCGAGCTCTCGTACGCGGAGCTGGACGCGCGCGCCGACCGGTTGGCGCGGTTGCTGGTGGGGCGTGGTGTGGGTGCGGAGTCGGTGGTCGGGGTGTGTCTGGAGCGCGGCGTCGAGTCGGTGGTGGCGCTGCTGGCGGTGGTGAAGGCGGGTGGCGCGTATCTGCCGATCGATCCGGCGTATCCGGACGACCGGATCGGGTTCACGTTGGGCGATGCGGGTGCGCGTCTGGTGCTGACCGGTGCCGAGTCGGCGGGTCGCCTGGGTGGCTTCGGCGTGGAGGTGGTGGTGCTGGACGAGCCCGCCGTGGTGGGGGAGCCGGCGGCGCTGGACGGCGGCCCGGTGGAGTGTGCGGTGCTGCCGCAGCACCCGGCGTACGTGATCTACACGTCCGGGTCGACGGGTCGGCCCAAGGGTGTGGTGGTGTCGCACGGCAGCGTGACCGGCCTGTTCGCGCAGACCGGGCCGCTGTTCGGCGGGTTCGGGCCGGACGACGTGTGGTCGTGCTTCCATTCGTTCGCGTTCGACTTCTCGGTGTGGGAGCTGTGGGGTGCGCTGCTGCACGGGGGCCGGGTGGTGGTGGTCCCGTACGCGGTGTCGCGTTCGCCGCAGGAGTTCCTGGCGCTGATCGAGCGTGAGCGGGTGACGGTGCTGAGCCAGACCCCGTCGGCGTTCTACCAGCTGGCGGCCGTCGAGGCGGAGCGTCCCGGGGCGGTGGCGTCGCTGCGCGCGGTGGTGTTCGGTGGCGAGGCGCTGGATCCGGGCCGGCTGGGCGACTGGTGGGCGCGTCGTGGCGACGGCGGTCCGCGCCTGGTGAACATGTACGGCATCACCGAGACCACGGTGCATGTGACGTTCCGCGAGCTGTCCCCGGCCGAGGCCGGCGCGGGCAGTGTGATCGGGCGCGGCATCCCGGGCCTGGGTGTCTTCGTGCTGGACGAGTTCCTGCGGCCGGTTCCGGTGGGTGTGACGGGTGAGATGTATGTCGCGGGCGGGCAGTTGGCGCGGGGCTATCTGGGCCGTCCGGGGTTGACCGGGGAGCGGTTCGTGGCGTCGCCGTTCGGGGTTCCGGGTGGGCGGCTGTACCGCACGGGCGACCGGGCGAAGTGGTCGGGCGACGGCGAGTTGGTGTTCGCGGGTCGTGCGGACGAGCAGGTGAAGATCCGTGGTTTCCGGATCGAGCCGGGCGAGGTGCAGGCCGTGCTGGCCGCTCACCCGGGCCTGGAGCAGGTCGTGGTGCTGGTCCGCGAGGACGTGCCGGGCGACAAGCGCCTGGTCGCGTACGCGGTTCCGGCCGACGTCGACCCCGACGCGGACGAACTCATTGCCAGCCTGCGGGAGTTCGCGGGCGAGCGGCTGCCGGCCCACATGGTTCCGTCGGCGGTGGTGGTGCTGGATGTGCTGCCGCTGACGGTGAACGGCAAGGTGGACCGCAAGGCGCTGCCGGCGCCGGAGTATGCGGCGGGTGCGGGTCGGGCGCCGGCGACGGTGCAGGAGGAGCTGCTCTGCCAGGCGTTCGCGCAGATTCTGGGCCTGTCGGCGGTGGGCGTGGATGACGACTTCTTCGCGCTCGGTGGACACTCCTTGCTGGCGATGCGGCTCGTGAGCCGGATCCGTTCGGTGCTGGGTGTGGAGCTGGCGGTCCGGGAGCTGTTCGAGGCACCGACGCCGGCGGGTCTGGCGGGACGGCTCGGGCAGGCCGGTGAGGGCCGGTCGGCACTGCGAGCGGCGGAGCGGCCGGAGCGGGTGCGGTTGTCGTTCGCGCAGCGCCGTCTGTGGTTCCTCGGTGAGTTGGAGGGCGCGAGCGCGACCTACAACACTCCGATGGCCCTGCGCCTGTCCGGGGAGGTGGACCGGGAGGCCCTGGAGGAGGCGCTGCGGGATGTCATCGGGCGGCACGAGGTGCTGCGGACGGTGTTCCCGGCAGTCGACGGTGAGCCGTACCAGCGGGTTCTCGGTGTGGAGGAGTGCGGGTTCGAGCTCTCGGCGGTCGAGGTGGCGTCGGAGGGGCTGGACGACGCGGTGGCCGAGGCGGGCCGGTACGCGTTCGACTTCTCGTCCGAGATCCCTTTGCGGGCGACGCTGTTCGCGGTGAGTCCGGTCGAGCATGTGCTGGTGGTGCTGTCGCACCACATCGCCATGGACGGCTGGTCGACCGCTCCGCTGATGCGGGATCTGTCGGCGGCGTACGCGACGCGGTTGGGCGGCACGGCTCCGGTGTGGGAGCCGCTGCCGGTGCAGTACGCGGATTTCGCCCTGTGGCAGCGGGAGCTGCTGGGCGACGAGCGGGATCCGTCGAGTGTGCTGTCACGGCAGGTGGAGTACTGGCGCAAGGCGCTGGCGGGGGCGCCGGAGGAACTGCCGCTGCCGTTCGACCGGCCGCGTCCGACGGTTGCTTCGCACCGCGGCCACACCGCGGAGCTGGACGTTCCGGCCGAACTGCACGCACGTCTCGTGGAGTTGGCGCGTGAGCGTGGGGTGACCGTGTTCATGGTGCTGCAGGCGGCCGTTGCGGTGACGCTCGGCCGGCTGGGCGCGGGGGCCGACATCCCGATCGGGTCGGCGATCGCCGGGCGTACCGACGAGGCGCTGAACGACCTGGTCGGCTGCTTCGTCAACACGGTTGTCGTGCGGACGGACCTGTCGGGGGACCCGACGTTCGAGGAGGTTCTCGGGCGGGTGCGCGAGGCGGGGCTGAGCGCGCTGGAGAACCAGGATGTGCCGTTCGAGAAGCTGGTGGAGGAGCTGGCGCCGGCGCGTTCGCTGGCCTGGCACCCGCTGTTCCAGGTCGTCCTGACCCTTCAGAACACCGGCCTGGTCACGGACGGCGGTGTGCTGGACCTGCCCGGCCTGGCGGCGGAGCCGTTGTTGCTGGGTCGGGCGGCGGCGAAGTTCGACCTCGATGTGATCGTGGGTGAGGCGTTCGGTGCGCAGGGCGCGCCGGCGGGGATCCGGGGCATGCTGACCGCGGCGGCGGACCTGTTCGACGAGGGTGTCGCGGGTCGGGTCGCCGGCTCTCTGGTGCGGGTGCTGTCGGCGATGGCCGACGACCCGCGGGCCCGGGTCGACGCGGTGGATGTGCTCGGTGCGGACGAGCGTCGCCGGGTGCTGTCGGAGTGGAACGACACCAGTGCGGCCGGACCGGGCCTGATGGTTCCGCAGGCGTTCGAGGCGCAGGTGGCGCGGTCGCCGGAGGCGGTGGCCGTGGTGTCCGGTGGTGTGCCGGTGTCGTACGCGGAGCTGGACGCGCGGGCGAACCGCCTTGCCCACTATCTGGTCGGCCAGGGCGTGGGTCCGGAGTCGGTGGTGGGCCTGGCGTTGCCGCGCGGTGCGGAGATGATCGCGGGGATTCTGGCGGTCTGGAAGGCAGGGGCGGGATACCTGCCGGTGGACGTGTCCCAGCCGGCGGAGCGGGTCGCGTTCACGGTGAAGGACTCGCGGGCGCAGCTGGTGCTGACCACCGACGAGGTGCTGGAGGACCTGCCGTCGGTTGGTGTGCGTCTGGTGGCGGTGGACGGCACGCTGACGGCGATGCAGTTGGCGACGGCGCCGACCACCTCGCCCGGCGTGGCGGTGGATCCGCGGTCGCTGGCCTATGTGATCTACACGTCCGGGTCGACGGGCCGTCCCAAGGGCGTGGCCGTGACGCACGGGGGTCTGGCGAACTACGTCTCCTCGGTGCCGGCCCGGGTCGGTTTCGAGGGCGGTAGGTATGCGCTGCTGCAGGCGCAGGCGACCGACCTGGGGAACACGGTGCTGTTCGCGAGCCTGCTGTCGGGTGGTGAGCTGCACGTCCTGGACGAGGAGGCGGTCACCGATCCGCGTCTGGTCGCGGACTATCTGGCCGAGCACGCGATCGACTTCCTGAAGGTGGTCCCCTCGCACCTGGCGGCGCTGGGCGCGGTGGGCGGTCTGGAGCGGGTGCTGCCGGGCCGCTCGGTGGTGCTGGGCGGTGAGGCCGCCTCGCCGGCGTGGGTGGCGGAGCTGCTGGCGGCCGCCGGTGAGCGGGACGTGTTCAACCACTACGGTCCGACGGAGACCACGATCGGTGTGGCGACCACCCGTCTGACGCCGGGCGGGGTGGTGCCGGTGGGTTCGCCTGTGGCCAACACCCGCTTCTACGTGCTGGACGAGCGCCTCGCCCCGGTGCCGGTGGGTGTGGCGGGTGAGTTGTACGTGGCGGGTGCGCAGCTGGCGCGCGGCTATGTGCGCCGTCCCGGCCTGACCGCGGAGCGGTTCGTGGCTTGCCCGTTCGGCCGTGCCACAGGGGTCTCCCCGGCCGAGGGCGGGGGGAGGATGTACCGCACGGGTGACCGCGCGAAGTGGTCGGACGACGGCGAGATCGTGTTCCTGGGCCGTGCGGACGACCAGGTGAAGATCCGTGGTTTCCGGATCGAGCCGGGCGAGGTGGCCGGTGCCCTGACGGCTCACCCGCTGATCGCCCGGGCGGCCGTGATCGCCCGCGAGGACACCCCGGGGGACAAGCGCCTGGTCGCCTACGTGGTCGCGGACGACCCGGAGGACGTGGACGACACGCTCGCGGACGGCGTGCGGACCTTCGTCGCCGCCCGGCTGCCGGAGCACATGGTGCCCTCCGCCGTGGTGGTGCTGGACGCCCTGCCGCTGACGGGCAACGGGAAGCTGGACCGCGGGGCGCTGCCCTCGCCGGACTTCGCGTCGGCGGGCGGGGTGTCGAGCCGTGGGCCGGTGTCGGTGCAGGAGGAGATCCTGTGCCGGGCGTTCGCCGAGGTCCTCGGACTGGAGAGCGTCGGCGTCGACGACGACTTCTTCGCGCTGGGCGGTCATTCGCTGTTGGCGGTGTCGCTGGTGGAGCTGTTGCGGGCGCGTGGGGTCTCGGTGTCGGTGAAGGCGCTGTTCCAGACGTCGACCCCGGCGGGCCTGGCGGTCGAGGCGGGTGCGGAGCAGGTGGTCGTGCCGGCGAACCTCATTCCCGAGGACGCCACGGAGATCACCCCGGAGATGCTGCCGCTGGTGGAGCTGACCGAGGCCGAGCTCGAGTCGATCGTGGCGAAGGTGCCCGGTGGCGCCGCGAACGTCGCGGACGTCTACCCGCTGGCCCCGCTCCAGGAGGGCATCCTCTTCCACCACCTGATGAAGGCCGGGCGTGAGGGTGAGCGGGATGTGTACGCCGGGCCGACGGTGCTCGGGTTCGACTCCCGCAGCCGGCTGGACTCGTTCCTGGACGCGCTGCAGCGGGTGATCGACCGGCACGACGTGTACCGCACGGCGATCGTGTGGGAGGGCCTGCGCGAGCCGGTCCAGGTCGTGGCCCGGAACGCCGAACTGCCGGTCCGGGAGGTCGTGCTGGACCCGCAGGGTGCGGACGCGGCGGAGCAGTTGATGTCCATCGGCGGTGCCCGGATGGAACTGGACCGCGCCCCGCTGATGGACGTGCACATCGCCGCCGAACCGAAGGGCGACGGCTGGCTGGCCCTGCTGCGCGTCCACCACCTGGTGCGGGACGACACGACGACGGACGCGCTGCTGGGGGAGGTGCGCGCCTTCCTGACCGGGCGGGGCGAGTCGCTGTCCAAGGGGCTGCCGTTCCGCGACTTCGTCGTCCAGGCCCGCCTCGGTGTGCCGCGCGAGGAGCACGAGCGGTACTTCGCCGGGCTGCTGGGCGACGTCACCGAGACCACCGCCCCGTTCGGCCTGCTGGACGTTCACGGGGACGGCACGACCGCGGTGTCGGTGCGTTCCTCGGTGGAGGCCGATCTCACGCTTCGACTGCGGGCAGTCGCGCGCCGGACGGCCGTGAGTCCGGCGACGGTGTTCCACCTGGCGTGGGCGCGGGTGCTGGCCGCGGTGAGCGGCCGTGAGGACGTGGTGTTCGGCACGGTGCTGTTCGGCCGGATGAACGCCGGAGCGGGGGCCGACCGGCTCCAGGGTCCGTGCCTCAACACGCTCCCGGTGCGGGTGCGGGTCGGTGCCTCCGCCGTGGGCGAGGCGCTGGCCGGGATGCGGGAGCAGTTGGCCGAGCTGCTGGTGCACGAGCACGCGCCGCTGGTGCTCGCGCAGCAGGCGAGCGGGGTGGCGGGCGGCAGCCCGCTGTTCACCGCCCTCTTCAACTACCGCAACGGCCGCGGTGCGACGGAGCTCGGCACGGGTCTGGGTGCCGGCCTGGAGGAGGTGCGGATCCTCGCCGCCGAAGGGCGCACCAACTACCCGCTGGTCGCGAATGTCGACGACGACGGGAACGGGTTCAGCCTGACCATCGACGCGGTGGCGCCGGCCGATGCGGAGCAGGTGGGCACGATGCTGCACAGCTGCCTCCTCCAGCTCGTGACCGCGTTGGAGGAGGATCCGCAGTCGCGGTTCGCGGCGCTCGACGTGCTGGGTGCGGATGAGCGCCGACTGGTGGTGGAGAAGTGGAACGACACGGCCCTCGAGGTGGCGCCGTCGACGTTGCCGGGGCTGTTCGCGGCGCAGGTGGCGCGGACGCCGGATGCGGTGGCGCTGGTCTTCGAGGGTGTCGAGCTGTCGTACGCGGAGCTGGACGCGCGGGCGAACCGGCTGGCGCGGTTGCTGATCGGGCGCGGTGTGGGCCCGGAGTCGGTGGTCGCGGTCGTGATGGAGCGCGGCGTGGAGCTGATGGTGTCGCTGCTGGCGGTGCTGAAGGCCGGTGGCGCGTATCTGCCGGTGGATCCGGAGTATCCGGCCGGTCGTATCGAGGCCGTCCTCGCCGATGCCGGGCCGGTGTGCGTGCTCAGCACCACCGCCCTGACCGAGGTGGTGCCGGACGGCGCGGCCCTGGTCGCGGTGGACGATCCCGCGGTGGTCGCGGAGTCGGCGGATCTGTCGGTGCAGGCTCCCGCGGTGCGGGTGCTGCCTGCGCATCCGGCGTATGTGATCTTCACGTCGGGCTCCACCGGGCGTCCGAAGGGCGTTGCGGTGCCGCACGAGGGGATCGTGAACCGGCTCGCCTGGATGCAGGAGATCCCGGGCGCGGCCATCGGTGCCGGGGACCGGGTGCTGCAGAAGACGCCGTTCGGGTTCGACGTCAGCGTGTGGGAGTTCTTCTGGCCGTTGGTGCAGGGCGCGGCGCTGGTGCTCGCCCGTCCGGGTGGGCACCGGGAGCCCGGCTATCTCGTCGAGCTGATCCGGGGCGAGAACATCACGGTGACGCACTTCGTGCCGTCGATGCTGGAGGCGTTCCTGCGTGAGCCGGCGGCTGCCGACTGCACCGGACTGCGGGCGGTGTTCTGCAGTGGTGAGGCGCTGCCGGCGCCGTTGCGGGACCGGTTCCTCGAACTGCTGGCGGGTGTGCCGCTGTTCAACCTGTACGGACCGACGGAGGCGTCCGTCGACGTGACCGCGGCGCGCTGTGCCGTCAGCGACGGTGCGGTGGCGCCGATCGGTGGGCCGGTGGCCAATACCCGGGTGTATGTGCTGGACGGTTCGCTGTCCCCGGTGCCGGTGGGTGTCGAGGGTGAGTTGTACCTGGCGGGTGTGCAGTTGGCGCGCGGGTACGCGGGGCGTGCCGGTCTGACGGCGGAGCGGTTCGTCGCCTGCCCGTTCGGCAGCGGCACGGGGGTCTCCCCGGCCGAGGGCGGCGGGAGGATGTACCGCACGGGTGACCGGGTCCGCTGGAACGCCGATGGCCGGCTGGAGTATCTGGGCCGTGCGGACGAGCAGGTGAAGATCCGCGGCTTCCGGATCGAGCCCGGCGAGGTGCAGGCCGTCCTGGCCGCCCACCCTGCCGTGGCCCAGGTCGCGGTTGTCGCTCGCAAGGACGTCCCGGGCGACATCCGCCTGGTGGCGTACGCCGTTCCGGCCGGCTCGGACACGTCGGCGGACGAACTCGGCTCCCTGTTGCGCGAGTTCGCGGGCGAGCGGTTGCCGGCCTACATGGTTCCGTCGGCCGTCGTGCTGCTGGACGCGCTGCCGGTGACGGTCAACGGCAAGCTGGACCGCAAGGCCCTGCCCGTTCCGCAGCACACGACGGGTGCGGGCCGTGCGCCGGTCGGCGTGCGGGAGGAGATCCTCTGCGAGGCGTTCGCCGAGGTCCTCGGACTGCCGGCGGTCGGGGTCGACGACGACTTCTTCACGCTGGGCGGCCATTCGCTGCTGGCGGTGGCCCTGGTGGAACGTCTGCGGGTGCGGGGTGTGTCCGTGGCGGTGCGGGCGCTCTTCGAGACGCCGACGGTGGCCGGGCTGGCGGCCGCGCAGGCCTCCGAGGGGGTCGTGGTGCCTGCGAACGCCATTCCCGCCGACGCTCGGGAGATCACGCCGGGGATGCTGCCGCTGGTGGAGCTGACCGGGGCGGAGATCGAGCGGGTCGTGGCCGCGGTCGAGGGCGGTGCGGCCAATGTGGCCGACGTCTACCCGCTGGCCCCGCTGCAGGAGGGCATGCTCTTCCACCACCTGATGGCGGACCGGGGCACCGAGGCGGATGTCTACATGCGGCCGTCGGTGTTGGGCTTCGACTCGCGGGAGCGCGTGGACGCGTTCCTGGACGCGCTGCGGGAGGTGATCGACCGGCACGACGTCTACCGCACGGCGTTCGTGTGGGAGGGGCTGCGCGAGCCGGTGCAGGTGGTGTCGCGCCGGGTGGAGCTGCCGGTCCAGGAGGTCGTGCTGGACCCGCAGGGCCCGGACCCGGTGGAGCAGTTGGTGGCCGTCGGCGGGTCCTGGATGGACCTGTCCCGGGCGCCCCTGATGACGGTCCACATCGCGGCGGAGCCGGGTGGTGACCGCTGGCTGGCACTGCTGCGGACCCACCACCTGGTGCAGGACCACACCTCGGTGGACGTGCTGCTCGGGGAGCTCCGGGCGTTCATGTCCGGTCGGGGCGACACCTTGCCGGCGCCGCTGCCGTTCCGCGACTTCGTGGCGCAGGCCCGCCTGGGTACGCCGCGCGAGGAGCACGAGCGGTACTTCACCGAGCTGCTCGGGGACGTCACCGAGACGACGGCGCCCTTCGGTGTGCTGGACGCGTACGGCGACGGCACTACCACCCGCCAGGCACGCCTCACGGTGGACGACGAACTGGCCCACCGGCTCCGTGAGTCGGCGCGGCGCAAGGGCGTCAGTGCGGCCACCCTCTTCCACCTGGCGTGGGCGCGGGTGCTGGGTGCGGTCAGCGGCCGTGACGACGTGGTGTTCGGCACGGTGCTGTTCGGCCGGATGAACTCCGGGGCCGGCGCCGATCGGGTGCCGGGCCTGTTCCTCAACACGCTCCCGGTGCGCGTGCGCTCGGACGGGCAGAGTGTGGGCGGGGCGCTGTCCGGGATGCGGCACCAGTTGGCGGGGCTGCTGGTGCACGAGCACGCGCCGCTGTCGCTGGCTCAGCAGGCGAGCGGATTGACGGGCGGCAGCCCGCTGTTCACCTCGATCTTCAACTACCGGCACAATCAGGCCGGCGCGCGGAACTTCGACTCCGGTTTCGACGGCGTCGGCGTGCTCTCCACACGGGACCTGACCAACTACCCCCTGAGCATTGCCGTCGACGACGATCAGAGGAGGTTCGGCCTGACCGTCGACGCGGTGGCTGCGATCGACCCGCAGCAGGTGGCGTCGCTGTTGCACACCTGCCTGGGCAACCTGGTCGCGGCCCTGGAGGACGCCCCGGAGCGGACGCGGCTGGGACAGGTCGGCGTCCTCGGCGAGGCGGAGCGGGAGCAACTGCTGACCGGCTGGAACGACACGGGCGTTGTTGCTCCTGTGCTGTCGGTGGCGGAGGTGTTCGCGGCGCAGGTGGCCCGGACGCCGGACGCGGTGGCGGTGGTCTGCGGGGACGTGGAGCTGTCGTACGCGGAGCTGGATGTGCGGGCCGGCGCGTTGGCGGGTGTGCTGCGGGACCACGGCGTCCGCGCGGAGTCGCTGGTGGGTGTGGTGATGGAGCGCTCGGTCGAGCTGTTCGTGGCGCTGCTGGCGGTGGTCAAGGCCGGCGGTGCGTATGTGCCGGTGGATGTGGACTACCCGTCGGAGCGGATCGCGTTCGTGCTCCAGGACGCGGCGCCGGTGTGTGTGCTGACCACGCGGGACACTGCCTCGCGGGTGCCAGGGTCGGTGGAAGCGCCGGTGCTGCTGGTCGACGGTGGGCAGGTGCCGGCCGGGTCCGCTCCGGTCGGCGAGGTCGCGGTGGGTTCGGAGTGCCCGGTGTATGTGATGTACACCTCGGGTTCGACGGGTGTGCCCAAGGGCGTGGTGGCCACGCAGCGGGATCTGGTGGAGCTGGCGTCGGCCTCGCACTGGGGTGTGGGGTCGGGGGACCGAGTGCTGTTCCAGGCCCCGCATGCCTTCGACGCCTCCTCGTACGAGGTGTGGGTGGCGTTGCTGTCCGGCGCGACGGTGGTGGTGGCGCCGACGGGTCCGGTGGATGCGAAGGTGCTGCGGTCGCTGCTGGTCGACTTCGCGGTGTCGCACGTGCATGTGACGGCAGGTCTGTTCCGGGTGGTCGCGGAGCAGGATCCGCAGTGCTTCGCAGGTGTGCGCGAGGTGTTGACGGGTGGTGACGTGGTGCCGGTGGGTGCGGTGCGCCGGGTGCTGGAGGCCAGTGCCGGTGTGGTGGTGCGGCATCTGTACGGGCCGACGGAGGTGACGCTGTGCGCCACGCAGCACGAGGTGGGTTCGCCGGAGGCGCTGGGTGAGGTGCTGCCGATCGGCGGGCCTCTGGACGGTACCCGGGTGTACGTGCTGGACGAGTACCTGCAGCCCGCACCGGTCGGTGTGGCCGGTGAACTGTACGTGGCGGGCGCGGGGTTGGCCCGCGGCTACCTGAACCGCCCGGGCCTGACGGGTGAGCGGTTCGTCGCGGACCCGTTCGGCGCGGCGGGCGGGCGGTTGTACCGTACGGGCGACCGTGTGAAGTGGTCGGCGGACGGTCGGCTGGTGTTCGCGGGCCGTGCGGACGATCAGGTGAAGATCCGCGGTTTCCGGGTCGAGCCGGCCGAGGTGGAGTCGGTGGTGGCCGCGCATCGACTGGTGGCGCAGGCCGCGGTGATCGCGCGTGAGGACGCGCCGGGTGACAAGCGCCTGGTCGCGTACGTCGTCGGGGACGGCGAGAGCGCCGAACTGGCGACCACGGTGCGTGAGTTCGTGGCCGGGAGGCTGCCGTCCTACATGGTTCCGTCGGCGGTGGTGGTGCTGGAGGAGCTGCCGCTGACCGCGAACGGAAAGCTGGACCGCAAGGCCCTGCCCGCCCCCGAGTACGCCGCCGGCGCGGGCCGGGCACCGGCCACGGAGCAGGAGGAACTGCTGTGCCAGGCCTTCGCGCGGGTCCTGGGACTCGACCGGGTCGGCGTGGAGGACGACTTCTTCGCTCTGGGCGGACACTCCCTGCTGGCTACCCGGCTGGTCAGTGAGGTGCGGGAGTCGCTGCGGGCCGAACTGCCGATCCGGGCGGTGTTCGAGGCACGGACGCCGGAAAGGCTCGCCGACTGGCTCGCCGGTCAGACCGAGACCCGGAGCACGGCCCGGCCCGCTCTGCGGCCGATGCGCAAGCAGGAGGACCACTGATGATTCCGTTGTCGTCCGCGCGGCGTCGGCCGTGGTTCCCGGGGCAGTCGGAGGGTCCGAGCGTGACCCGCGACATTCCGGCGGCGCTGCGGCCGACCGGGGACGTGGACCGGGAGGCCCTCACCGGCCGGCCCGCCAGTCAGATCAAGACCCAGAGCATTGCTAGGCCCACTCTGCGGCCGATGCGTAAGCAGGAGGACTACTGATGATTCCGTTGTCGTTTGCGCAGCGTCGGCTGTGGTTCCTGAGCCAGCTGGAGGGTCCGAGCGCGACCTACAACATTCCGATGGCGCTGCGGCTGACCGGGGACGTGGACCGGGAGGCCCTCGCCGAGGCGTTGCGGGACGTGGTGGGGCGGCACGAGGTGCTGCGCACCGTCTTCCTGGCCGAGAACGGGGAGCCGTACCAGCATGTCCTCAAGGTCGAGGACAGCGGGTTCGAGCTCGCGGTCGAGGCGGTCTCCCAGGAGTCGCTGTCCGGCGCCGTGAGCGCGGCGCTCGCGTACGCGTTCGACCTCTCCGCCGAAATCCCGGTGCGGGCAACGCTGTTCGCGGTCGGCCAGGACGACCATGTGTTGGTGGTGGTGGTTCACCACATCGCCGGGGACGGCTGGTCGACGGCGCCGTTGGCGCGGGACCTGTCGGTGGCGTACGCGGCACGGTCCGCGGGTCGGGTGCCGGAGTGGGAGCCGCTGCCGGTGCAGTACGCGGACTACGTGCTGTGGCAGCAGGAGCTGCTCGGCGACGAGCAGGACCCGGACAGCGTGCTCTCCCAGCAGCTGGCGTACTGGCGCAGGACGCTGGCCGGAGCGCCGGCCGAGCTGGAGCTGCCGACCGATCGGCCGCGTCCCGCCTCGGCCGGTCATCAGGGTCATGCGGTGGCGGTGGAGCTGTCGGCCGACGTGCACGAGCGTCTGGTGAAGGTGACCAGGGAGCGGGGGCTGACCCTGTTCATGGTGGTGCAGGCCGCGCTGGCCGTCACGCTCAACCGGTTGGGTGCGGGGAACGACATCCCGATCGGGGCGGCGATCGCCGGGCGCACCGAGAAGGCTCTGGAGGACCTGGTCGGGTTCTTCGTGAACACGCTGGTCATGCGCACGGACCTGTCCGGCGACCCGACGATGGCCGAGGTGCTCGATCGGGTACGGGAAGCGGGACTTGGCGCCTTCGCGCACCAGGACGTGCCGTTCGAGCGGGTGGTGGAGGAGTTGGCGCCGGTCCGTTCGTTGGCCAGGCACCCGCTGTTCCAGGTCATGCTCACGGTCCAGAACACGGCGTCGGCGGCGCTGGATCTGGCCGGGACGGGCTCGCTGTCCTCGGCTCCGGCGTCGTCACCGGGTGGGTCGGCGGCGAAGTTCGACCTGGAGGTGAGTGTTGGTGAGGTTTTCGACGAGTGGGGGAGGCCGGCGGGTGTTCGGGGGAGGTTGGTCGCGGCTGCGGATCTGTTCGATGCGGGGACGGTGGAGCGGTTCGCGGGTTGGTTGGTGCGGGTCGTGGAGGCGGTTGTCGCCGATCCGTTGACGCGGTTGTCGGCGGTGGATCTGCTGGGTGCGGATGAGCGTCGGCGGGTTGTGGAGGAGTGGAACGACACGGCGGTCGAGGTGGTGTCGTCGACGTTGCCGGGGTTGTTCGCGGAGCAGGTGGCGCGGACGCCGGATGCGGTGGCGGTGGTGTCCGGGGGTGTTGAGCTGTCGTACCGGGAGTTGGACGCGCGTGCCGATGCGGTGGCGCGCCGGCTGGTCGGGCTGGGTGTGGGTGCCGAGTGCGGTGTCGCGGTGCTGATGGAGCGGTCGGCGGAGTTGGTGGTGGCGTTGCTGGCGGTGGTGAAGGCGGGGGGCTTCTACGTTCCGTTGGACGCCCGGTATCCGCTGGCGCACCGTCGGACGATCGTCGGTGAGACGGGCGCATCGGTGGTGCTCACCGATGCGGGGCTGCGGGACCAGGCGGCCGACCTGGGCCTGACGGTGCTGGAGGTCGTGCCGGACCCGCAGGCCCCGGACCCGGTGGAGCCGGTGGCGGTTTCCGTTGGTGTGGAGGGTTTGGCCTATGTGATGTACACGTCGGGGTCGACGGGTCGGGCGAAGGGTGTGGCGGTGACGCATGCCGATGTGGCGGCGTTGGCGTTGGACGGGCGGTTCGCGGGTGGGGGGTTCGAGCGGGTGCTGCTGCATTCGCCGTACTCGTTCGACGCGTCGACGATGGAGCTGTGGGTGCCGTTGTTGACGGGGCGGCAGGTGGTGGTGATGCCGGCCGGTGATGTCACGGCGGTTTCGCTGGCCGGGGTGGTCTCCTCGTTCGGGGTGACGGCGTTGTGGTTGACGGCGGGGTTGTTCGCCCTGGTGGTGGAGGAGGATCCGGGGTGCCTGGCCGGGGTGCGTGAGGTGTGGGCCGGTGGTGATGTGCTGTCGCCGGTGGCGGTGGGCCGGGTGCGGGCGGCGTGCCCGGGCATTGTGGTGGTGAACGGGTACGGGCCGACGGAGGCGACCACGTTCGTGGCCACGCACACCGCGGTGGACGGCGAGGGTGCGCTGCCGATCGGGCGTCCGCTCGACAACATGCGTGCCTACGTGCTGGACGAGTTCCTGCGGCCGGTTCCGGTGGGTGTGGCGGGCGAGTTGTACGTGGCGGGTGCGGGGCTGGCGCGCGGGTACGTGGCGCGTCCGGGTCTGACGGGTGAGCGGTTCGTCGCGGATCCGTTCGGGCCGGCGGGTGGTCGGTTGTACCGCACCGGGGACCTGGCGAAGTGGTCGGGCGACGGTGAGTTGGTGTTCGCGGGTCGTGCGGACGAGCAGGTGAAGATCCGTGGTTTCCGGATCGAGCCGGGTGAGGTGCAGGCCGTGCTGGCCGCTCACCCGGGCCTGGAGCAGGTCGTGGTGCTGGTCCGCGAGGACGTGCCGGGCGACAAGCGCCTGGTCGCGTACGCGGTTCCGGCCGAGGTCGACACCGACGCGGACGAACTCATGACCAGTGTGCGGGAGTTCGCGGGCGAGCGGCTGCCGCAGTACATGGTTCCCTCGGCGGTGGTGCTGCTGGATGTGCTGCCGCTGACCGTGAACGGCAAGGTGGACCGCAAGGCGCTGCCCGCACCGCAGTTTGCCGTGAGTGCGAACGCCCCGCACGGCGCCGGCTCGATCAGTGCCTTCGAACAGACCGTGTGCGAGGCGTTCGCGAAGGTGCTGAGGTTGGAGAGTGTCGGGCTCGACGACGACTTCTTCGCCCTGGGCGGGCACTCGCTGCTGGCGGTGTCGCTGGTGGAGGAGCTGCGGTCGCGCGGTCTGTCGGTGTCGGTGCGCGACCTGGTCACCAACCCGACCGTGGCGGGACTGCTCGGCACGCTGTCCCTGTCGTCGGTCAAGGACGCGCTCGGCGGCATGCTCTCCATCCGGCCGAGCGGCAGCAAGCCGCCGTTCTTCCTCGTGCACCCCGGAAGCGGGTTGAGCTGGTGCTACCTGCCGCTGGCCCGGCACATTCCGCAGGAGTACCCGCTCTACGGGCTGCAGGCCGACGGGCTCGACGGCACGAGCGGACTCGCACCCCGCGCTGTGGACATGGCCGCGGCGTACATCGAGCAGATTCGTTCCGTGCAGCCGAGCGGCCCCTACCATCTGGTGGGCTATTCCTTCGGCGGGACGGTGGCGCACGAGATGGCGGTGCAGCTCCAGGCCGCGGGTGAGCAGGTGGCCGCGCTGGTCATTCTGGACACCTTCCCGGTGGAGCAGGACGCGGATACCGCCGCGGCCGGCGAGGCATCCCGCAACGCCGGGGAGGCGGACCGGTCCGACGGCCCGGCGGGCTCGTCGACGTCCGACGAGAACGACGGGCTCGTCCGGAAACTCCGGGATCTCCGGGCGGATGTGGGCCGTGTCCTCGGCGGGGTCTCGGACGAGGAGCTGATCCGCATCATGCACGTCTTCGACAACAACACGAAGCTGCAGGCGGAGCACCGGACCGCTCGGTTCGGCGGGGACGCCCTGGTGGTGGTCGCGGAGGAGGGCAAGGCGACCGATGTGCCGTGGGTGCAGCGGTGGGAGCCGTACATCTCCGGGGAGATCACCGAGGTGCGCCTTCCCTGCACGCACCACGACATGGTGCGGCCTCACACGCTGGGCCAGGTGTGGGCCGCCGTCGAGGGGTGGCTGGGCTCGGACCGGTCGTAGCGGTCTCCCACGGGCGCAGCGGTAGGAACGTCGTAGGCGAAGAGGAGGGCCGTCACCCGCACCGCGGGTGGCGGCCCTGCCGTTTCCCCGTTCCGTCCGCCGTCCTCACCGACAGGTGGCCGGTCACGGCCGGCGCGAAGCGAAGCGAAACGAGCTGATCCACCGGAGAGCGGGATGCCGGGAAACCGGCCCGTCCCGTTGGGGAAGGGGTCGGCGGGAACGCCGAAGCGCGGGTGTCGAGGCTGTGAATACAGCCTCGACACCCGCGCTGTTGGTCCGTGAGAGCCCCCCGGGGGGGGCGCGTCAGCGGGAGCTGAACGCCCCGGAGAGGGCCGGGATGTAGGTCGGAATCCGACTCCAGATCTCCGGCGTGTAGAAGTGGCCGCCGGGCAGGACATCGTGCCGGAAGTCACCGGTCGCGAGGTCCCGCCACTGCTCGCCGGCGTCGGGGTCGATCACCGTGTCCGTCTCCCCGGTCAGGATCTGCAGCGGCACGCCGACCTTCGAGCCGGGAACGTAGCGGAAGGTGTCCCGGACCCGGATGTCGGCCCGCATCAGCTCGACCGCGAGTTCCTTCAGGTCCGGGTCGTTGACGACGTGCTCGGGCATCATCCCGTGCATGGTCATCCAGCCGAGCAGCTGCTCGTCGTCGTCCTGCTGGGACGGGGACTCGTTGACGGTCAGTCCGCGGCTGGCCGCGTTGGCGGCGGACACCACGAGCGCCTCGGGCGCCGGGCCGCCGAGCTGCTCGATGCGCACGGTGACGTCGAAGGCCATCCAGCCGCCCATGCTGTGGCCGAGGAGCACATAGGGGCCCTCGGCCGCGGCGGAGAGCACGGCCCGGGTCGTGTCGTCGGCGAGGGCGTCCCAGGTCTGGGCGAAGTCCTCCATGAAGCGGCCTTCCCGGCCCGGGTAGCAGACTGCGGCGAGGTCGACGTCCGCCGGGAGCACGCCGCCCCACTGGTGGTACTGCCCGGTGCCGCCGCCGCAGAAGCCGAGGCAGATCAGGGTGCGGGCGGCGTTCTCGGTTCGGCGGGATCGGACGACGATGAGGTCCTGGGCGGTAGCCATGGGCGGGAGTCCTTGTGATGTGATGGGTCAGGAGGTCTCGGGTGCTGCGACGAGCTTGGCCTCGACGTACCCGGCCAGTTCGCGCAACTGCGGGTGCTGGTACACCTCTTTGGTCCGCACGGCGAGGCCGAGCTCGCGCTTCAGCCGGCCGACGACGCGCAGCGCGACGAGCGAGTGGCCGCCCAGTGCGAAGAAGTTGTCGTCGGCGCTGATCCGGTCCCGGCCCAGGACCTCCGACCAGACCTCGGCGAGCAGCTTCTCGACCGTTCCCCGGGGCTCGACGAACTGCTCGGCGGGTGCCGCCTGCGGCGTGGGCAGCGCCTCCCAGTCGACCTTGCCGTTGACGGTCAGCGGAACGGCGTCGACCGCCACGAAGACCGAAGGGACCATGAACTCGGGGAGCACTGCCGCGCAGTGGTCGCGCAACTCCGCGGCGCTCGGCGGCTCGTCGGCGACGTAGTAGGCCACCAACTGGTCACCGAGCGCGGGGTCCCGGTAGCCGGTCAGCACGGAGGTGGTCACCCGGGGGTGCGAGGAGAGCACGGCCTCGACCTCGCCGAGTTCGATCCGGTAGCCGCGGATCTTGACCTGGCGGTCGGCCCGGCCGAGGAAGTCCAGCGATCCGTCGGCTCGCAGGCGGACCAGGTCTCCGGTGCGGTACATCCTCCCTCCTCGCCCGCCGCCGGGCAGGAGAGGCCCGTCGCCGTTCGCGGCGAACGGGTCGGCGACGAAGCGCTCGGCGGTCAGGGCCGGCCGGTTGAGGTAGCCCAGGGCCAGGCCCTCGCCTGCCAGGTACAGCTCGCCCGACT
Organism: Kitasatospora sp. MBT66; assembly: GCF_000710405.2. Classification (NCBI taxonomy): domain Bacteria; kingdom Bacillati; phylum Actinomycetota; class Actinomycetes; order Kitasatosporales; family Streptomycetaceae; genus Kitasatospora; species Kitasatospora sp. MBT66. Next base: position 331,733 of record NZ_JAIY01000005.1, read on the forward strand.
CACCGGGGGCGGTCACCTGCCGGAGGTCGTCGCCGACCACGTACGCCCGGGTGCCCGGCAGCGGGTGGCCGATGTGCGCCTCCCCACCGGTGATCCAGGCACTGGTGGCGTCCACGGTGCACTCGGTCGGACCGTAGAGGTTCACCGCTTCGAGCAGCCCGTTCGCGGTCGCCTCGGACAGCTCCTGCCAGGTCCGCTCCGGCACCGGCTCCCCGCCCACGAACAGACGCGGCAGCGGGCCGTCGGCACCGCCGTCCAGCAGGCAGGTCCGCACCAGCTCCCAGAGGGAGGGGGTGAGGTCGAGGTCCTGGACGGCGTACGCGTCGAGCAGGGCCCGGAGCTGGACGGGATCGGTGCGCTGGTCCTCGTCGAGGACGGCGATGGTGTCGCCGCGACAGATCCGCGCCCACTGCTTCACCGAGGAGTCGAAGGAGACGCTGGCGTTCCAGCCGACGACCCGCGGCTCCTCGGCGTAGACGCCGGCCCGCTCCAGGGCCGTGACCAGGTCTGCGACGGACCCCCGTCCGACCTGGACGCCCTTGGGCCGACCGGTCGAGCCCGAGGTGTGGATCACGTACGCCGGGGCGAGCGGATCGGCGGCCACCGGCTTCGGGTCGGCGGCCTCGGGGTCGCCGGCCACGGAGTCCGGGTCGACGACGTCGAGACCGGATGCCCGCAGGACGTGACCCGGCGCCCCCACCAGCACCCGGATGCCGGCGTCCTCGGCCATGAACTCCAGGCGCTCGACCGGGTAGCTGGGGTCCAGCGGGAGGTAGGCCGCACCCGCCCGCCACACCGCGAGCAGCGATACGACCAGCTGGGTGGTGCGCGGCAGGCTGACCCCCACCAGGTCGCCGACGCCGATGCCGCGGGAGGCCAGGACACCGGCGAGCTGTGCGGTTCGCCGGTCGAGTTCGGCGAAGGTGAGCTCGCCGTCCGTGCCCCGTACGGCGATCCGGTCCGGGGCGTGCTGTGCGGCAGCGTGGAAGCGTGTTATCAGGTCAACCGGCTTCTGGGCGGGTTCAGTCACGGGAACGAGCTCCTTGTGCACAGGAATTGGGCATGGCGCGGCCGTCGGACCGACCTGGTCCGACGGGCGCCGGTCGGGTTCAGGCGAGCGCGGGCGCGGGCTCCACGGTCGGCCGGCACTCGGAGAGCTCGACCGGGTCGCCCATGGCCACCACGATCTTCCGGTCGCCGCGGAACGGATCCCGGCCGTGTGCGGTCAGGATGTTGTCGACCAGCATCACGTCGCCCGGCTGCCAGGTCTCGCGCACCGTGGCCGCGTCGTAGGCGGCCTGGATGGCCCGGAGGTCCTCGTTGCTCAGCGCGGCCCCGTCACCGAACTCGGTGTTGAACGGAAGACCGTCGCGTCCGAACTCGTCGACCAGCGCCTCCCGCAGGTCCTCGTCCAGCGCCCACTCGTTCCAGAAGAGCAGGTGGTTGAACCACACCTCCTCGCCGCTCGACGGGTGGGTGATGATGCCGGGGCGGATCTGGCTGGTCCGCAGGGTGCCGTCCTCGTACCACCGGTGGCCGACGAGGTTGTCCGCGCAGTAGCGCGCGACCTCGTCCACGTCATCGGTGGCGAACGCGGTCTGCCAGTCGGTGGAGATGTGCTCGGAGTAGCTGCGCGAGAGTCGCCACCCGGCGGTCCGGATCTTCTCGACCACCTGGTCGGGGAGCGCGTCGAGGACCTTCCGGCAGTCCGCGACGGGTGTCGCCCCGCCCTGCGACGGTGCGACCAGGCAGCCGAACAGCAGCCGGCCGGGGAAGGTCAGCGTGTAGCTGTTCTCGTTGTGCATCCGGATCGACTGCGCGGCCGGGAGGTCCGTCGAGGAGAAGACATCGTCGCCGAGCCGGCTGCGGGGAGTGGTCTTCTCCCGGTAGGGCGTCCGCTCGCTGATGAGCATGTCCCGGATCTGCGCGAAATCCTCGATGGTCGCCATCGGCAGACCACGCAGGTAGATCGCGCCGTATTCCCCCAGAGCCGCGGTCAGTTGCGGACGGACATCGTCGAGCCACGCGCGGACCTGTGTCATTCCGGTGAGACCGTCGACCTGCGCCATGGCAGGTTTTCCCTCAACGGCCTTCCATTCGAGCGTATATGACATTCAGTCAGGTCCTTTCCAGTTTCCTCGGACCGGTTGTCGGCCCAATGGTAGGAGGATCGGTTGCGCCGCGCTAAGGCGTTCAACGGGCTGATCGGCAGCCCGTGGACCGGGAGCTCTCAGTCCGCGGGCTGCGGACCGAGAGCTCCCGCGCTCCGCGCCCGGAGCTCTCAGTGCGACATGGCGACGAGGACCCGGCGGCTTCCGGTGAACGGCCTGCGCCCGTGTGCGACGGCGACGTTGTCGATGACCAGGACGTCGCCCTGCCGCCAGTCGACGTCAACGGCCAGCGCCAGGCCCTTCTCGCGGATCTCGAGCACGTACTCGTCGGGGATGGGGGAGCCGTCGGCGAAGGTCACCGACTGCGGAAGCTCGTCCGCGGGGACGATGGCCGCGAGCTCGCGCATGGTCTCCTCGCCCAGCGTCGCGGGGTGCCACTGGTCCGCCTGGTTGAACCAGACGTCCTGGCCGGTGACCGGGTGCCGGAGCGTCGAGGGCCGGACCTGACGCGTCCGCAGCGCATCGCCGGCGGTCCACTCCCAGCTCACGCCCGCCTCGGCCAGCAGCTTCTCGACCTCCGCCCGGTCGTCCGTCTCGAACGTCGCCTGCCAGCTCTTGCCGAAGCCCCTGCCACCGTGCAGGTACTGCCGGTAGCAGACACCGCCGGCGAAGTCCGCACGGATCCGCTCGTCGAGTGCCGCCAGCCAGGAGGCGCCGTCCAGCAGCGGAGTGGCGCCTCCCGTGGCAGCCGGCTGTACGCAGAAGAAGAGCAGCCGGGAGGGCCAGGCGTGGGCGTAGGAGAGCTCGCTGTGCATGGAGATCGCGTACTCGGGCGGGTACTCCGTCGAGGTGTAGACGTTGTCGGAGACCTTGGTCCTGGGTGTGTTGCCGTGCACGTACGCGAGGCGCTCGGGCAGCAGGGCGGGCATCACGTCCGCCAAGCTCGCCTCGGTGATGTCGAAACCTCGGAACAGTAGGGCCTGGTGGCGATCCAGCAGATCGCCGACGGCGACGGAGTCGAGGTACTCCATCAGTCCCCGGGCGGTCGCGTCGGCGCCGGTGCTCTCGGGCGTGAACCGTTGCGGTGCCCAGCCCTGCTGAACGCTCATGGGGGATATCTCCTTAGTGGTCGGGAGGTTGGGCGTCGAGGTGTCCAACCTGCGCCGTTCAACCTGCGCCGTTCAACCTGCGCCGTTCAACCGGCGCGCCAGCGCAGTTGAACGTCGGCCGTGGTGAGCATCAAGGATTGATCAGTCGCGCGGGCCTGCACCATAGTGAAGCGGGACGGCACGGTGGAACCGGGGCTCCTGGGCATCCGGAGGCCGGTGCGGGTGGGCCTGACCCGGCTTGTCGGTGGAGTCCCGTCCGGGAGCCCGGTCGAGGAGTTCCGGCCCCTGCGGCGCGAAGTGCCGGTTCGAGCAGGAACTGCCCCGTCCCGCCGCCCCACGCATTCGGATGCCGCGGACCGTGAACGGACTGTGGATCGAATACCTGATGAGAGAGGGAGTCCGATGACTGATCGGGAGGTGGGTGTGCGGGTGTCGGGTGAGGACATCGAGGGGTGGTTGACGGAGCGGGTGTCCTACTACCTGGAGACGCCGGTGGAGGAGATCGATCCGGGTGTCTCGCTCGCCGAGTACGGGTTGGAGTCGGTGTACGCCTTCGCGTTGTGCGGGGACATCGAGGACACCTTGGGTGTGACCGTGGAGCCGACCCTGGTGTGGGATGTCGACACGGTGGCGGCCCTGACCGTTCACCTGGCCGGCCTGGTGGCCGAACTGCCTGTGGCCTGAGGGGCCTTCAGGGCCTTGGTGCCTCGAAGGGCTCCCAGTGCCCGCGCGGGACCGGCCGCCCTCGGCCGTCCGAGCGCATCCCCGCGACGGAGGCCACGGGCCCTGCGGTCGTCCGACGCGACGACGCACGGGTTCCACCCCGTCGCCCGGTGTGAGACCGCCGCGCTCCTGGAAAACCCCCGTGCCGGGGGCGCGGCAACCAACTCCTCCGGTCCTCGTTCAACTGGCGCACGGCCATGGTTGAACACCCGTGCCGATCATTCGCACCGGGTTGAGCGCCCTGACCATCGCCGGTGGTTGGGGCATAGTGGTCTGCGCCGCCAGGAACCGACGGAGTTCGGCGAGGCCGGATTCCAGGACGTCAGGACGTCAGGACGTCAGGACACCTGGACCGGATCGAGGAACCGTGGGCAGAGCCGCGGCCGAACTGCCTCGTCGCGGCAGTCGAGAACGACACCACTCAGCCGCGCCGCGCGAGCCGCCGCGCTTTTCCGCGCGCCGCCCGGATCGACGCAGCGCCAAGCCCAAGGGGAAGCAATGGCCTTCGAGCTGACCGGCTACCGGAACCTCGGCGACGCGTTCGCCGCGTGCGTCGCCCAAGACCCCGACAAGACCGCGATCACCATCTACCGCGACTCCACCGAGGCCGTGCACGAAAGCCTCAGCTACGCCGAACTCGCCCGCCGGGCCGGCCTGCGCGCCGCCGACCTGGCGCAGCAGCTGGCTCCCGGCGAGCGCGTCCTCATCGCGCTGTCCACCGGCACCGAGTTCGTCGAGCTCTACCTCGCCTGCCTGCTCGCCGGCGTCACCGCCGTGCCCGCCCCGCCGGCGACCGGCTCCAGCAGCGCCGCCCAGCGCGTCGCCGCGATCGCCGCGGACTGCACCCCGGGACTGGTGTTCGCCGACGCCGGGGACCTCGACACGCTCGCCGAGCGCTTCCACGCGCAGGGCCTGGGTCGGGTCCCCGTCCGGGCCGCCGCCCCCGTACCGGCCGGTGAGGTGCCCCTCGCGGCGCTCCGGGGCCGCCAGGCCGACCACGACTCGCTCGCCGTCCTCCAGTACAGCTCCGGGTCCACCGGCACCCCGAAGGGCGTGATGCTCTCCCACGGGAACGTCCTGGCGAACCTCGAGGCCCAGTACTCCGTCGTGGGCCTGAACCGCGACGACTCGTTCGGCAGCTGGATGCCGCTGCACCACGACTTCGGTCTCTTCGTTCAGCTCAGCGGCGCACTCTTCTGCGGCGCGACATCGGTCCTGATGCCGCCGACGGTGTTCGCCCGCAGGCCCGTCGAGTGGTTCCGGATGATGAGCGAACTCCGGACCACCGCCACCTCCGCCCCCAACTTCGCGTACGGCATCGCGCTGCGGCTCATCAAGGACGAACACCTCGAAGGGCTCGACCTGTCGTCGCTGCGCTTCCTGATCAACGGTTCCGAGCCGATCCATGCCCCCACCATCGCCGCGTTCACCAAGCGATTCGCGCAGATCGGCCTGCGTCCCGAATCGGTCGCGGCCGGCTACGGCATGGCCGAGGTCACCGTCTACGCCAGCGGCACCCCCATGGATCGCGAGCCGACCGTCCTGGTCGTCGACGCCCGGCGCCTCGCTGACGCGGACCACCCCGCGCTGGTTCCCGCCCATGACGGCCGCAGCAAGGAGATCACCGGCGTCGGACGCCCCGAGGCCTTCGACGCCCTGATCGTCGACCCCGCCACCCGGCGCCCCCTGTCCGCCGGCGAGGTCGGCGAGATCTGGCTGCGCGGCGACAGCGTCGGCCGCGGCTACTGGGGCAAGCCCGACCTCACCGCCCGTTCCTTCCGGGCCCGCCCCGCCGGCGCCGACGACGCCGAACCCGGCTGGCTGCGCACCGGCGACCTGGGTGCCCTGGTGGACGGCGAGCTGTTCATCACCGGTCGGCTCAAGGAGGTGATGATCGTCCACGGCCGCAACCTCTACCCGCACGACCTCGAACACGAGGCGCGCGCCGCCCACCCCGCGCTGGAGAGGTTCGTCGGCGCCGCCTTCGGCGTCCAGGCCCCCGACGAGCGGATCGTGCTGGTGCACGAGGTCGGCCCGAACGTGTCGGCCGAGGAACTGCGCGCCGCGGCGGCGGCCGTCATCCGCCGCCTCACCGCAGCCACCGGTGCGCCGGTGCGCAACGTCCTGCTGGTGCGGCGCGGCAGTGTCCTCCGCACCACCAGTGGCAAGATCCAGCGCGCCGCGATGCGCGACCGCTTCCTGGCCGGCGAGATCACTGCCCTGCACGCGGAACTCGAAGCGGCGGTACGGCAGTTGACCGCAGGGCCCGAAACCCTGTGACGCCCACCCGGATCGGCACCGCACGCGGGAGCACGCACCGGTAGGCGTGGATGCAGGCCGCGTACGGGCTCGCGGGCGCGGATCGGGTGCTGCGGAGGACACCGTCCTCGGCAGCACCCGTTGCTGGTCACGCGACCGGCGGGCCGGCTCCGGTTCCTTGCGCAGCTTCCCGAGGACCGAACGCGACCTGTAACCACCGCGTGGTGCGGCGCCTGACCGGCAAGCCGGGCCATCGGGCACTCAGCGCGGCCCTGCGGGACGTGATCGGGCGCCACGAGGTGCTGCACCACGTTCCCACTGGTCGGCGCATCCGGCGACGGCGGCGACCGCGGCGAACTCGTGCCCGGCGATCGTTCTTCTCGTCCTGCCCTACCGTCGGCGCGGCACGAGTCCGGTGTCGAAGGCGATGATCGCCAGGTGGACGCGGTCTCGCGCCTCGAGCTTGGCGAACAGACGCGCGACATGGGTCTTCGCCGTCGCCACGCTGATCACCAACCGCTCGGCGATCTCGGTGTTCGACAGTCCCTGTCCGACCAGTGCCAGCACCTCGCGCTCCCGGTCGGTGATACCCGCGATGGGACTCGGGCCCGCGGCGGGCCCGGCGTTCGGTCCGGGGGCCGCGGGGCCGGACGTTCCGGCGAAGTCCGCGATCAGCCGTCGGGTCACGCTCGGCGCGATCAACGCGTCGCCGGCCGCCACCACGCGGATCGCTTCCAGGATCGCGTCCAGGGCCATGCTCTTGAGCAGGAATCCGCTGGCCCCGGCGCGCAGCGCACCGTAGACGTACTCGTCGTGGTCGAAGGTGGTCAGCACCAGGACCTTGGGCGGGTTCGGCTCGGCGGTCGCCTGTCGGGTCGCCTCGATCCCGTCCACGCCCGGCATCCGGATGTCCATCACCACGACGTCCGGCCGCAGTTCACGCACCAGGCGGACCGCCTCGCGGCCGTCGCCGGCCTGGCCGACCACCTCCAGGTCGTCGGTGTTGCCGATCAGGATCGCGAGCCCGACCAGCATCAGCGGCTGGTCGTCGACCAGCAGTACCCGCACGCTCATGCCGGGAGCCTCGCCGTCACCCGAAATCCCCCCTCCGGACGCTGGCCGGCGCTGAACTGGCCGGACAGCAACGTCACCCGCTCGCGCATTCCGAGCAGGCCGAAGCCGCTCCCGCCGGCCGCGGAGAGCTTCGGACGGCCCGGTCCGCCAAGACCGTCGTCCCCGTCGTCCACCACCTCGATCGTCACCCCTTCCGGCTCGTAACCGACCGCGACCCGGCACGTCCGTGCCCTGGAATGCCGCACCACGTTCGTCACCGACTCCTGGATGATCCGGAACGCCGACAGTTCGATCTCCGGCAGCAGTGGACGCCGCTCGCCCCGCCAGGTCACATGGACCCGCACCCCGGCGCCGGCCGTGAGTTCGGCGAGCTGCGGGACGTCGGCCAGGCTGCCGGCCGGCGCCAGCGGAGCGGCCTCCGGCATGGCGTCGTCCGGCTCGGCGCGGCGCAGCGCCCCGAGCATGCGCTGCAGCCCCAGCAGCGTCTCCCGGCTGGTGGTCTCGATGCCGGTCAGCGCCTGCCGCGTCTGCTCGGGCTTGGTCTCCACGACCCGCGCCGCCGCTCCCGACAGCACCGTGATGATCCCGATGCTGTGCGCGACGCTGTCGTGCAGTTCACGGGCGATCCGCAGCCGCTCGGCCATGACGGCGCGGGCCGCGGTCTGCTCCTGCAGGACATCGAGGTATTCACAGCGCTTGCGGTACACCCCCCCGAAGACCCACGCGACCGCGAACCACAACGCGAGCCCCCCGGCCCACTGGGCCGCGTCGCCGATGGACTGCCCGCTGACGTGGATGTCGCTGACGAACGCGGCCGCGACGCCCGCGACGGAGCCGACGGCGGCAGCCTTCGGCCGCCGGGCGGCGAGGTACCCGCTCAGGGCGACGAGCAGGATGAACACGATCAGGGGCCGCGCGCCGAAAAGGTCGCCGAGGGCTGATTCGCCCAGGAACGCCGCGAAGACGGTCGCCGGCAGACGGCGCACCAGCAGGATCGGAAGGGCGAGCACCACGCAGAGACCGATCCTGTGGTAGGTCCCGAGATCGGGGAACCCGAACAGGCCGTCGGCGGGGCTCGGCGTCGTCAGGGGGAGCATCAGCGCGTAGAAGCCGGCGGTGGCCAGCACCACGGCCTGTGATGTCAGCCAGGTCACGCGCTTCGATGTCGAGAGACGCTGGAGCAGCTCTTCCATACGGAGATCGTATTCCGTGGCGTCGGCCCGGTGCGTCGCCCCGGGGATGTATGCGCCGGTACACCGCCGGGCCGACGGCCCGGGGAGGGTTACATCTGCCGGCCGACGCGATGGATCATGGTCCGTTCCTAGGTTCGGGACCATGACGAACCCGCCGATGATCGCTCTCCAAGACGCGACAAAAAAGTATGACGAGGGCCCGCCCGCGCTGGCCGGTGTGACCTTGTCCGTGGCGTCCGGTGAGTGCGTGGCGATCCTCGGCCATTCCGGCAGCGGGAAGTCCACGCTGCTGAATCTGATCGCCGGCCTGGACAAGCCCTCCAGCGGCAGTGTCACCGTCGACGGCACCCGCGTCGACCAGCTCGGGGAGGCCGCTGCGGCGAAGTACCGCCGGGCCTCGATCGGCATGGTCTTCCAGTTCTTCAACCTGCTCGACGACCTGACGGTGCTGGACAACGTCATGATTCCGGCGCAGCTGGCCGGGATGGGCAAGGGCGAGACGAAGCAGCGGGCCGTCGAGCTGCTCGGTTCGCTGGGCATCGACCGGCATGCCAAGGCCTACCCGCAGCGGCTGTCCGGCGGGCAGCGGCAGCGGGTGGCGGTGGCCAGGGCGCTGATGAACAGGCCGGCGCTGCTGCTGGCCGACGAGCCCACCGGCGCGCTGGACTCGGGTTCGGCCGAGGACGTGCGCCAGCTGCTGCTGGACCTGAACAGCGAGGGCCAGACCATCCTGTTGGTGACCCACGACGTGCAGTTGGCCGCGAGCACCGCGAGCCGCACGATCGAGTTGATGGACGGCGCGGTCAAGCGGGACGTCGTCAACAACGGCGGCGGTGCCGGCCCGGCCGCCCGCACGCTGCTGACCCGTCCGGCGGGAGCGGTCGGATGACACTGCGCAAGCCGCCGATGCCCCGGCGCCTCCTGGAGCCCGGATTCCGGGCCGCGGCCCGCCTGCCGCTGGCGGTGGGCCGGTGAGCGCGCTGGGCAAGGTCGTACGCTCCGGCGTGGGCCGGCGTCGGCTCCAGTCCCTCCTCATGGCCCTGACGACGTTCGCCGCGGTGACGTCCTCAGTGCTCTCCCTCGGCCTGCTGACTGTCGTGCAGGCCCCGTTCGAGCACGCTTTCAGTGCTCGGAACGGGGCACACCTGGCGGTCCAGTTCGACAGCTCCAAGGTCACGGCCGCGGAGGCCGCCGCCACCGCGCACGCCGACGGCGTCACCGGGGCGTCCGGGCCGTACCCGATCGCCGCCGCCCTGGACACGACCGTCGGCACGGACTGCCCCAAGACCGATCTCGCCGGTACCGACAACCATCCGATCACCGTCACCACCCGGCCCGACCTGGGCAGTACCTCCGGGATGGACCAGCTGCTGCTGACCCGGGGGCACTGGCCGACCGGCCCGGGCGAGATCGCGCTGCCGTGGCAGCACTACGCCGTCGACTGCTTCGGCAGTTCGGTGGTGTTCTCCTCCCTGCCGGGCAAGCCGTCGTTCAAGGTCGTCGGCTTCGCCGACTCGGTGACCAGCAGCGCGACCGCCTTCGCCACCGCCGACGGTTTCGCGCGGCTGACCGCTGCCGGTGCCAAGGCCGACCGGCAGATGCTCTACCGCTTCGCCAAGGCCGGGACCGACGCCGACGTCGCCGCCGACAAGCAGGCGGTGGTCGCCGCCGCACCGGCCGGCTCGGCCGAGGCCGGGCAGTCGTACCTGACCGCGCGGCAGCAGGTGACCGGTAACGCCAAGGCCTATGTGCCGTTCCTGGTCGCCTTCGGGATCCTCGGGCTGTTCATGTCGGTGCTGATCATCTCGATCGTGGTCAGCGGGGCCGTGGCCTCGGGGATCCGGCGCATCGGGATTCTGAAGTCCTTGGGCTTCACCCCTTCGCAGGTGGCCCGCGCCTACACCGCGCAGGCCATGATCCCGGCGACGGTCGGCCTGGTGCTCGGCACGGCTTTCGGCAACCTCCTGGCGGTACCGATCCTGGACGGGGCCACCAAGCAGCTCGGCGCGGGCAGTGCCACGATTCCCTTGTGGGTCAGCGCCGCGGTGCCGCTGGGCACCCTGCTGATCGTCGGTGTCACGGCTCTGGTCCCGGCGCTGCGAGCCGGCCGGATGTCGACGGTGCGGGCTCTGGTCGTCGGCCGCGCCCCCAAGGCCGGCGGCGGTCGTGCGGCGCAGCGTCTGGCCTCGCGGCTGCCGCTGCCCCGGGCCGTGTCGTTGGGGCTGGCCCAGCCGTTCGCCCGGCCGGCCCGGACCGTGGTGGTCGGCGCGGCGGTGCTGTTCGGCGTGGTGAGTGTGACGTTCGCGGCGGGGCTGGAGTCCGGGTTCAACAAGTACCTGGACACCAGCACCGCAGGCTTCAGCGTCGCGTCGAAGATCGTGATCCCCACGGCCGAGGTAGGCGTGCCCTGGGGTCTCTACGGCCCCAACGACCCGCGCAAGGCGCACCTGGACGCCGCCGAGGTGGCCGCCGCGCTCGCCAGGACCCCGGGCACGAAGGCCGCGTTCGGCTGGGGCGAAAGCGGCGCGACCATCGTCGGCGCCCCGTCCGGCGGCGAACCGACGCAGGTGTACACGATCACCGGCGACATGTCCTGGACGCACCTGGAGCTGCTGTCCGGCCGCTGGTACTCGGCGCCCGGCGAGGCCGTGGTCGGCGACAAGCTGGCCACAGCGGTGGGGATCCACGTCGGTGACAACGTCACCGTGGTGCAGCAGAACCAGCAACTGTCGCTGAAGGTCGTCGGCATCAACTTCAACACCAACGCGGGCGACTACACGGTCATGACGGACGCGGCCGGCTTCAGCGCCGCCGGTCTGACCCCGCACATCGACCAGTTCAACGTCGAGCTGGCCGACAACGTGAACGGATCGGACTGGTCCGCCTCGGCCTCCGCCGCGCTGACCCCGGTCAACGCCTCGGTCCAGCCGCACGGAGACGGAGGCAAGAACATCATTGTGATCACCATGGGCGCCCTGGTGCTCACGCTCACGCTGATGATGGTCGCGGTCGCCGCGCTCGGGGTGCTGAGCATGGTTGTGCAGGACACCCGCGAGCGGGTTCATGACCTGGGGATCTTCAAGGCCCTCGGGATGACGCCCAAGCAGACCGTCGCGATGGTCCTGACCTCGGTGACACTCACCGGCCTGATCGCCGGTCTGATCGGGGTCCCGCTCGGGGTGGCGGTGGAGAAGGCGACGCTGACCCCGATGGGGAACGCGATCGGCCGGCACCTGCCGCCGAGCGTGTCCCACGTCTACACCACCGGGCTGCTCGTCCCCCTGCTGGCCGGCGGGATCGTGATCGCCGTGCTCGGCGCACTGCTGCCGGCCGGCTGGGCGGCGAAGACCCGGACCGCCACCGCGCTGCGGACCGAGTAGGACTGAGTAGGACCGAGTAGGACCGAGTAGGACCGAGCGGCGCAGAGAGTACTTGAAGCCCGAGGGGCACCGGACACATCCGGTGTTCCTCGGGCTGTCGTCGTGCCGGCGTCGAGCCCGTCGTCGCGCCGGAAACCGCGGACGGCGGCGGTGGTGGTCGGGCCGTCCGGACCCGCTGGACGACGCGGGCCGCCTCTCCTGCTGCACGACGCCGCCACCGGCGCCTCGGTCCCGTGCTCAGGGGCTGCACACCCCCGAGCACTGGTACCGTACCGGCGGCCGGGTCGCCCGGCGGGACGGGCGTGGTGCTCGCCGTCCCCCAACCGCGCGCCGGGCTCTCCCCGGCGGCGGTCCGCACCGGCCGGGACCCTGCGGCCGGAGCTGATCATGTCGGACCCGCGCTCCCGCCTGCCCGAGTGAACGATGCCCCGGCGCATCGCCGTGCTCGACGAGTTGCCCCCGAACACCAACGGAAAGATCGACCGACAGGCCGCGGCCGCCGCGATCGCCGATCGGCGTGACCAGCCACCGATCGGTGCGCCCGGCTGCCGAAGGCCGAAAGGAGCGTCATGAGGACCGAGGACCGCATACCGAGCGGGCTGAGCGTCTCAGCCGAGGAATACCGTCATGCCATCTCGCGGCTGCCGACCGCCGTCTCCGTGATCACCTCGGCCGGACCCGTCGGGTGCACGGCCAACGCGGTCATGTCCCTGTCCCTGGACCCGCCCACCGTGCTGCTGTCCCTCGCCACCACGAGCCGGACGCTGGCGGACATCCGGTCCGAGGGGCGTTTCGCGGTGAACGTGCTGTCCTGGTCGGACCGGCGGCTGGTCGCCCAGTTCGCCACCGGCACCGCGGCGGAGCGCTTCGCCGGCGTGCCCTGGCACGAGGTGGACGGGGTGCCCGTACTGACGGAGGCGTCGGTCGCCATGGTCTGCACCGTGCGGGAGACGGTGCAGCTCCTGGACCACGTGCTGATCGCGGGCACGGTGACCTGGGCCCGGGCCGACGACACACCGACGACCGTCCTGTTCGCGAAGCAGCAGTACGCCGTCGGCCCCGGCGCGACGGGAGACGTCCGTTGACGACATCGGCCCATCGCCCGCCGCGGCCGCGGCAGGTCCGCGGAACCCGTTGCCCGGAAAGCCGCGCCACCTGCGCCCGCACCTTTGCCGAAGTCGTCGGGCCCGGTCCGGCGGTGACCGGGGTGCTGAGCGGCACGGAACGCTGACGGCACCGGGACGCCGGGCCGTCCGCGGGCCCGCCGTTCCCCGCCCGGCCACCGGGCCTCCACGGGTCCCCCTCAATCCGGCGGTGTACCGGCAATCAATACGTGGGCTGATGTGCCCGGGGGGCGGCCGACCCTAGCCTCGGATCTGTTCAGCAGGCCGATCACGGGCGGGAATGTCCGGCCCGGACCGCCGCTTCGACCGGAGGGAGTGTCGTGCGCGTGACCGAGTGGGAACCCGGCCGCCGGAGGTGCGGGTCCGTCGACCGCGGGGCCGCGGTGCGGCCGTTCGGCCGGACCGACGGCGGGGCGAAGGGGTTCCGGTGGTCGGCCTGATGGACGCGACCGTCTACGGCGTCCTGGTCGCGGCGGCACTGCGCCGGGCCGCCGTCACCTGGACGAGCAGGGCCTTCCTGGGCCCCCTGGTGCGTCCGGGCGCGGTCTGTCTGGACCTCGGTACGGGATCGGGCCTCGACACCTGGCGGCTGTCCGCGCTCGCCGGGCGGCACGGCCAGGTGCACAGTGTGGAACCGCCGCGCGGCCGGACCCGGTGGATGCTCTCGCTGACCGCCCGGCTCGGCTGCGCCAATGTGGTCGTGCACCGCGCCGCGCGCGGCGGGCCCGCGGAGCCCGGCCCCGGCGGGCCGGGTCCGCGGCCCGGAAGCCGGCACCTGTACGTGATCGGTGGCACCGCGGCGCCGGACACCGGGACCGGTGGCCGCCCGGCCGACCTGACCGTGGACCGGCTCTGTCGCCAGGCGGGCCTGGAACGGGTGGATCTCATCAAGGTGGTCGTCGGCCGGGTCGAGCCCGAGGTCCTGCTCGGCGCCTTCGGCATCCTGCTGCGGGACCGCCCTTCGCTCCTGCTGGAGCTGGACCGGACGAAGCGTTCCACGGGGTACCAGCCGGGATCGACAGGCCTGGTACGCAGTCTGACCACCACACTCGGCTATCGGATGTACCGGTGGAAGCGAGGGGGCTGGCAGAGGGTGAGCACGGTGACGGACGACTGCCGCAGCTACCTCTTCAGTGTGCGGGCCCCGTCCGGTCCCGACCGTTGACGGCTCCGGTCCGGAGGGCGGTGCCGGCGGTAGCCCGGAGTGTCCAACTGCCGCCGGACCGCAGTTGAACGCGTCGTGGGTTCCGCCCCGGTCCCGGCCGACCGCCGCGGTCCGGCACGACGTGCCGAGAGGAGGATTGCGGGCGCCGGCAGGGCTCTCCGTCTCCGAACAGGGGTCGGAACAGAGTGATGTGATGTATCGACAGTCCTGCGGTGATCGGTGACCATGGACACGGTTGTTGAACGGTGGGGCCGGTGAGGATGCTGTGACTGGTGTGATGGGCGTGACGTCCCCTCCCCGGGCATACCGGCGGGGTGGGAAATGAGGGCCGGGTGGCCGGGAGTTCGACGGCGGCTGCCATGGCATGACCCTGTCGGGTGCGTCGCGGAACGGGTTGCGTCGCACCCGCCGTTCGTAGAAGCAGTGAAGAAAAGTCGGATGTCAAACGGGGGAGCGGGAAGTGGAACGGCCTGTTGTCAAAGTCCTGATACCGGTGAACGGCGGTCGGGCCGCGGACTCGTACTGTCCCGTTCGGCCCGCCGCGCCCCCGAAACGGGAGGTCATGGCCATCCCGATCGCGGTCCTGCTGCCCGGCGAGTCACCGCGCTCGGAGGGGCCGGACGCGGAACATGTCGCCAGGCTGGTGGAACTGGAGACGCCGCTCCCGCCGATCCTCGTGGAACGGCGCACCATGCGCGTGATCGACGGTATGCACCGCCTGATGGCCGCTTTCCTGAAGGGCCATGAAACGATCGACGTCGAGTTCTTCGACGGTACCAGCGAAGAGGCCTTTTTGCGGGCCGTTGAAGCAAACATTGCCCACGGTTTGCCTCTTTCCCAGGAGGACCGCCGGACGGCGGCCGCACGGATCGTCTCCACCCACCCACAGATGTCGGACCGCGCCATCGCACGGGCCTCCGGACTGGGTGCGAAGGCTGTCGCCGCCATCAGACGGCGGTCGACCGATGTGAGACAGCAGGTGAACGCCCGGGTCGGCCGCGACGGCAAGATCCGCCCGCTGAACAGCGTGGAGGGCCGGAAGCGGGCCGCCGAGCTGCTCGTCGAACGCCCCGAGGCCTCGCTGCGCGAGGTCGCGCGGCTGGCCGGCATCTCACCGGCCACGGTCGGCGACGTCCGCCGCCGCCTCGCGGCCGGTGAGATGCCCGCGACGGAGCACGCCGGGCCGGACCGCGCGGTCGGGGACACCGTCGTACCGGCCGTCGTGACGGTCCCGTCCGTCCCGCGCCAGACGGCCCGGAAGATGCGGCTGGTCGAACCCGACCCCGCCTCGGTGCTGGAGAAGCTGCTGCGGGACCCTTCGCTGCGGCACAAGGAGGAGGGTCGCCACCTGCTGCGCCTGCTGCGCCAGAACGCGATCGACACCCGGGAGTGGTCGAAGCTGGCGGCGGCGGTGCCGGCCCACTGCGGGGACCTGATCGTCGGCCTGGCGCGTCAGTACGCCGACATGTGGACGGAGTTCGCGCAGGACCTCGACCTCCAGGTCCGCGGCGGGTCCGCGGAGGCGAGCAGTCCGGCCGAGAGCTCCTGTTGACCTGCTGACCTGTTGACCTGCTGAGAAGCGTCATCGGTGCCGGACCGGCGGACCCCGCCGGTCCGGCACCGTCGTTTCCCCGGCCGCCGCCTCGGGCCGCTCCGGGTCGGCGGGTCCCTGCTTGCCGCCCCGGCCGCGTGCGTCGCCCTCCGCGCTGCCCGCTCCTCGTGCTCGCGCGTCGCTGTGTCCCACCGCCCGCTGCCGCCCGCCGTACCGTGTGCCCTGCTCCTCGCCCTCGGCCGGGCGCAGCCGACCGCCGCCGGCTGCGCCCCGCCGATCTCCCTGCTACCGATCTCCCTGCTGCCGATCTCCCCGGTGCCGGCACCGCTGCTGCCGGCACCGCTGCTCGGGCCCGACTACGAGTCCTGGTGGGCGAATTGGGTGTGGTAGAGGGTGGCGTAGAGGCTCTGGTTGGTGAGGAGCTCCTGGTGGGTGCCGGCCTCCTGGATGGTGCCGTCGGCGAGGACGAGGATGTGGTCGGCTTCGCGGATGGTGGAGAGGCGGTGGGCGATGACGATGGTGGTGGTGTTCCTGAGGGTGGTCCTGAGGGTGTGTTGGACGGCTGCTTCGGTCTCGGTGTCGAGGTGGGCGGTGGCTTCGTCGAGGATGACGAGGGGTGGGGTCTTGAGGAGGAGCCGGGCGAGGGAGATGCGCTGCTTCTCGCCGCCGGAGAGGCGGTGGCCGCGGTCGCCGACGATGGTGTCGAGGCCGTGGGGGAGTTGGGTGACGGTGTTCCAGATGAGGGCCTTTTTGCAGGCTTGGGTGAGGTCGTGGTCGGTGGCGTGGGGTTGGGCGTACTGGAGGTTGGCGCGGAGGGTGTCGTGGAAGAGGTGGGCGTCCTGGGTGACGATGCCGATGGTGTCGCGGAGGGACTGGAGGGTGAGGTGCCGGGTGTTGTGGCCGGCGATGTGGATGGTGCCGTGGCTGGGGTCGTAGAGGCGGGGGATGAGGTGGGTGAGGGTGGTCTTGCCGGCGCCGGAGGGGCCGACGATGGCCGTGAGTTTGCCGGCGGGGGCGTGGAAGGTGAGGTTGTGGAGGGTGGGGGCGGTGGGTCGGTCGGGGTGGGGTGCGGTGGGTCGGAGCGAGGCGAGGGTGGTGCGGGTGGTGGTGGGGTAGTGGAAGGTGACGTCGGTGAAGGTGACGTCGGGTGGGGTGGCGGTGGTGAGGGTGCGGGCGTTGGGGGTTTCGGTGATGAGGGGTTCGAGGTCGAGGACTTCGAAGACGCGGTCGAAGCTCACGAGTGCGGTCATGGCGTTGGTCTGGACGGTGGTGAGCTGATTGACGGGTTCGTAGAGGCGCAGCAGGAGGGTGATCAGGGCGACGAGGGTGCCGATCCGGAGGGTGTCGTTGATGACGAGGGTGCCGCCGAGGCCGTAGACCAGCGCCGTGAACATCGCGGTGATCACGGAGACGGTGACCAGGACGGCCCGTCCCTGGACGACCTGGGCCACGACGACGTCCCGGATCCGCCCGGCCTTGCCGCCGAACAGCGCGGACTCCTCCTCCGCGTTGCCGTACAGCTTGACGAGCATCGCCCCCGCCACGTTGAAGCGCTCGTTCATCAGCGACCCCATCTCGGCGTCCAGCTGCATGCCCTCCCGGATGAGCCGCTGGAGTCGGCGCACGATCAGCCGGACCGGCAGCATGAACAGCGGGATCAGTACGAGCGCCACGGCGGTGATCTGCCAGGAGAGGTAGAACATCGCACCGAGCACCAGCACCAGCGTCAGCACGCTGGAGACCGACTGCGACATCAGCGTCGTCACGGCCTGCCGGGCCTGCACCACGTCGGTGTTGAGCCGGCTGACCAGCGCGCCGGTCGGCGTGTGGGTGAAGAAGGCGATCGGCTGCCGCTGGACGTGGGCGAACACCTGGGTGCGCAGGTCGAGGACCAGCCCCTCGCCGGCCCGCCCCGAGCACCACGCCTGGGTGTACAGGGCGGCGGCGTCGACCAGGGCGAGTCCGGCGACCAGCAGGCAGAGCCGGATCACGGTCCCGGTGTTCCCGGCCAGGATGCCGTCGTCGACGATCATCTTCAGGATCAGCGGGCTCGTCGCGGTGATGACCGCGTCCACCACGGTCACCAGCAGCAGCAGGGCCACGGTCCGGCGGTACTGGAGGACGTAGGGGAGGATCCGCCGTACGGTGCCGGGCGCGACGCGCCGGCGGGCGGCCGGGTCCTCGCCGGGGCGGTCCTTCGGTGTCCTTGCTGCCCTCGGTGCCGTTGCTGCCATGTGAGGCCGCCCTGTCTCGGTGGGATGGGTCGGTTGACGGGACGGCGGGGCCGGGTGCTGACCGCGGTCGCTCGGGCGGCCGGCCCCGGGGGCCGGCGCCCCGGCCGGTGGGCGGAGCGGGCCCGCGCCGGAGCGGGCGCCGTCCCGGTGGCCGCTGCCTGTGCTGCCTGTGCTGTTCGGCGGCCTGCGCCGTCCAGGGGTCGCCGGGGCCGCGGAACGGCTCCGCGGCGCCCACGATGGCATCGTCCGGGAACGTCGATCAAGAGCGTCGGGCGTCCCGTCCAACTGCCGCACGGGTGCGGTTGAACGCGGCGGGAGCACGCACGTCGGTCCTGTTGACTGGCCACCGGACCGTTGGGCGATAGTGGGTCCCGGTGTGCGGGGCGGAGCACGAGGCGGCCGCCGAGCACGGTGACCGAGCACGAGGGTGCAGCCGACACCAGGACCCCGGTGACCGCCCGCCACCGGCGCGATCCCACATCACGTACCCGAGAGAGGACGACACGGTGACGAATCCGTTCGACGACCCCGATGCCAACTACCTGGTCCTGGTCAACGACGAGGGCCAGCATTCGCTGTGGCCGGTCTTCGTCGAGGTGCCCGAGGGCTGGGACACGGTGTTCGGCGAGGCCGCGCGTCAGGACTGCCTCGACTACATCGAGAAGTCCTGGACCGACATGCGGCCCAAGAGCCTGATCGCGGCGATGGAGCAGAAGTAGCCCGCACTCGCCCCGCCACGGCGCCCCTGACCCCGACCGGGAGTCAGGGGCGCCGGCGTGTGCGCGCCCGCGCCGCGCGGTCCGTCCCCGCCGTCGGGGCTCCGGTGTGCGGAGTGGTGGCCGGGCAGGCTAGTTTGCTCGGGTGAGTCTCCTTGATGATGTGGCCGAGCGCGACGGCTGGCGCTGCTGGGTGTGCGACGAACCGGTCGATCCCGGTATGTCGGTGAACGACCCCCGGGGGCCGAGTGTCGACAGCAGGACCGCCGATCGGAAGGCCAAGGTCGCCGAGCGGCTCGCGCACCGCGGGTGCAACACCCGCAAGGGCGCGGTGAAGGTCGTCATCGCCTGGCCGGAGCACCTGTACGTGGTCGAACCCGCGCCGCTGATCACCGTTGCCGGGAGGCTGGAGCGCAAGGGCGGCCGCGAGCTGGTGGGGCGGTGTCCGACCGAGCGGGACGCCCGGGAGGCGGCGGACTGGCTGGTGGACCGGTTCTCCCGGCTGGTGCCGGGACTGCCGGTGACCGCCGCCGTCGAGGCGGGTGGCGGGCAGTTCCTCGTCGTGCTGGCCACCGGCCGCCGCTGACCGGGGACCTGGATCGGGGAGCGATGCGCGGTACCGGAGCGGGGGCCGGCGGCAGGCGCGGGGTGTTCGCGGTGGACTCGACCGCCCAGGACGCCGCACCGCGGGGACTGGATGCCTTCCGGCGGGGATGGGAGACGCAGGTCGGCGACGACGTCTTCCGACTGCCGGACTTCAACGCGGACACGGTCGGTGACTTCCGGGTCAAGGGCACCGTGGCCAAGGTGCACGGTGCGGCGATCGCCGACCTGCACGCCGCGTCGGTGACCCGGACCGCGGACGTCCCGGGCGGCGATCAGGATCTGGTCGCCGTGTACGCCGTGCGGCGCGGTGCGTGGACGCTGGGCGGTCCGTCCGGTCGCGGCGACCGGACCGTGCCGGCCGGGCAGTTCCTGGTCCGGCACGTCGGGCGCCTGACGGCCTTCGAGACCTCGGCGAACCTCACGGCGAAGTTCCTCGTCCTGCCCCCCGGTGAGCTCAAGCCGCTGCTCGGGAACCGGGTCGTCACCGGGCCGACGGACTCGGCCGAGATGCGCCTGCTGACGGCCCTCGCGGACATGATCCACACAACCGTGGCCGACCTCGCCCCGGCCGGTGTGGTGGCTGCCCAGAACACCCTGGTCGAGTTGGCCAAGGCGGTGGTGAAGGGCCGGTTCGACGACGTGGAGCCCCGGTTGGCCCCCGCGCTCGTCCAGGCCGCCAAGGATCTCGCGGACCGTCTGCTGGCCGATGCCGAACTCTCGCCGGCCCTGCTCGCGCGGGAGCTCAATGTCTCCGTCCGCACGCTGCACCGGGCCTTCGCCGCGGTGGGTGAGCAGGTGACCGCCTACATCCGCCATCGGCGGCTGCACGAGGCGCGGCTCGCCCTGGACGAGCCGTCAGGACGGCTGAGCATGACGGAGATCGCCGCGCACTGGCAGTTCGCGGACGGCAGCCACTTCACCCGGGCCTTCAAGAAGCGCTACGGCCGGACGCCCACCGAGTACGCCCGGGCGGTCGCCGACCGCTGAGGCCGCTGAGCCCGCTGAGCCCGCTGAGCCCGCCGGTCAGCGGGCGATGGAGATCGCGAACGGGGTGAACCCCTCGGACCGGATGACGTGCGGCACGAAGAGGACGGCGGCCTCCGTGGCGCGGGCGGTCCGGATCCCGCCGAGGTCGGTGATCCATTCCGTGCGCCAGCCGAGGTCGGTGAGGAGTTCGCGGACGGTCTGCTTGGCCTGCGGGTCGTCGCCGGAGAGGAAGGCGGTCGGCGCCTGGGCGAGCGCGGCGGGCGCGGTCATCACGGGGAAGAGCATGGTGTTGAGCGTCTTGACGACGCGCGTCCCGGGAAGCGCCTCCTGCAACTGTTCGGCGAGGCTGGAGCCGGGGTGGAGAAGGTCGGCGGGCAGTCCGTCCGGGCCGTCGGTGGTGGCGTTGGAGACGTCGACGAGGATCTTGCCGTGCAACTCCTCGCGCAGGGCGGCGAGGCGCTCCAGCGAGCCGGCGCCGGGGGTGGCGTTGATGACGATCCCGGCTGCCCGGGCAGCGGCGGCGGCTTCGCCGGGCGAGCGGTCCACCGCGGTCACCTGATGGCCCGCCCGGGTCAGGGCGGTGGCCAGGTTGCCGCCGACGCGGCCGTTCCCGAGGACTGCGATCGTGGTCATGGTGATGTGCTCCTTGTGCGGGTGCGGGTGCGGGTGCGGGTGCGGGTGCGGTTGTGGTGGAAGGGCGGTCGGGCGGGTTCAGCGGGAGAGCGTGGCGACGGCCTGGGCGTGGACGCCGGGTGCGGTGGCGAGGAAGCTCCCGCTCTGCGGGGTCCAGGGGCGCCCCTCGGCGTCGGAGATCCGCCCGCCGGCCTCGGTGACGAGCAGCGCTCCGGGCAGCAGGTCCGCACGGGCGCCGGCGAACTGCCAGAAGGCATCGGTCCGGCCGGCGGCCACATTCGTCAGGTGCAGGGTCGCGGGCACCGAGGTGCGGACGACGAGGGCGTCGAACAGCATCGCGGTGATCGAGGCGCCGACGCGGCGCACCACCGTCTCGTCCTCGTCCGGCCGGGCCTGGCTGGTGGCCACGATGCTCAGGCCGAGGTCCACGGTCGCGGAGACGTTCAGCGGCCGTCCGTCGAGGTGGGCGCCGCCTCCGGCCGAGGCGGTGTAGGTCTCGCCGGTCAGAGGCAGGTGGACCGCGGTCAGTACCGGCCGGTTGTCGCGCACGAGGGTGGCGGTCACCGCCCACTCGGGCAGGGCGTGCAGGTGGTTGACGTTGCCCTCGGCCGGGTCCACCACCCACCACTCGCCGTCCGGCAGCGCCCCGCCGTCGAGCTCGTCCTCCACCCACCGGGCCTGCGGCCGCAGTCGGGTGAGGGCCGGGCGCAGGATCTCCAGGGCCGTGTCGTCGTTGGCGGCGAGCGCCCGCATCAGCTCTTCGCGGCTCTCGTGGCGAACCACGTCGCCGAAGCGCTCGCGCAGCGCCAGGCCGGCCTCGCGCACGGCGTCCGCGACCTTGTCGAGCAGGTCGGCGTCGGTGGCGAGGTCGGTGGTCGGAGGAGTTCCGGACATGGTGGTGCTCCTGTCTGAGGAGGGGTGATGGGGCCGGTCGGAGCCGAACTGCGCGTTGCTTCCTGCGCTTTCGTCTCGACGGTATACAGCCCCGTCATTGACTTCAACTGCATGTGAAGCACGGGAAGGATTACTCGCGTGCATCTTTTCCGGTCACCACCGAATCCTAGGAACAGCGGCACCGCGCGTACTTGGACCTGCGCGACAGGCGGCCGGGACCTCAGCGCCATGCGGAGGGACGCGGGCCGGCCCGCCGGTCGGCGGATCCCGGCGGCGACCGGGGCAGCACGAAGCCCCGAGGGGCACCGGACGAGTCCGGTGCCCCTCGGGGTGTGGTGGTGCCGGGTGGTCGTCAGCCCGTGAAGGTGACGTCCCAGTGGTTGCCCTCGTTGGCGTAGACGTTGCCCGAGGGGGCGGTGTAGAGGGCGGCGCCGTCGCCGCGGATGCCGCTGTAGGCGAAGTTGCCGGTGATGTGGTTGGTGAGGCAGCTCGCCATCGCGAAGTCCAGCTTGTAGCCGTTGGCGTGGCTGTAGGTGCCGGCGGCGTGGCCGGTCTCGGTGCCACCGGTGATGGTCAGGCCGCAGCCGCCGACGGCGTGCTTGAGCGCGACGGCGCCGTCCGCCGAGGCGCGGCGCAGGCCGTCGAAGGAGGTGCAGCTGCTGCTGTTGCGGTTGGAGCAGTTGCCCGAGGAGGACCAGGTGATGCCCGCGGAGGAGAGCAGGGAGGCGGCCTGGGACTGGCTGAGCAGGTCGCCGCCGTTGCCGCCGCCGGTGCTGCCGCCGCCGGAGAGCAGGGCGGACCAGGTGGCGGGGCCGACGATGCCGTCCACCGGGCTCAGGCCGGCGGACTGCTGGAAGCCGCGGACCGAGGAGTCGGTGCCGGCGCCGAAGGCGCCGTCCACGGAGAGGTTGGCGCCGCGGGCGTTCAGCTGGACCTGGAGCGCCTTGACGGCGTCGCCGTTGTCGCCCTGGCGGACGGTGACGATCAGCTTCGGCCAGGTGGCGCCGCCGACGATGCCGTCCGCCGGGCTCAGGCCGTTGGCGCTCTGGAAGCTCTTGACCTTGGCCTCGGTCGCGGGGCCGAACGCGCCGTCGGCGCCGGTGGCGTAGCCGCGGGCGTTCAGCAGGTACTGGACGGTGGACACCTTGGCGCCCTGGTCGCCGTTGCGGACGACGGGCCAGCTCGCGGCGTGGGCGGCGGGGACGGACAGCACTGCTGCCAGGAGGGCGGCGAAGACCGCGGCCACTGCGGCCGGGAAGCGCTTCACGGAGGTTCCTTACTTCTGCTGAGGGGAGGAGGAGAGAGGAGCGGAGAGCGAAAGCGGGTGGAGGCCGGGGCTACCAGGTCGGCAGGTTCTCCCAGCAGGTGTTGCCCCAGTCGTGCTCGTTGTGGACGATCACCTCGAGCAGCTGGGAGCCGGTCTGGACGCCGACGACCCCGTCCACGTCGAGGTGGTTGGCCTTCTGGAACTGGCGCACCGCGGTCTCGGTGCGGGCGCCCCAGATGCCGTCGGTCTGGAGGCCGGAGTGCAGGGAGGCGTTCAGCGCGAGCTGCACGCACTTGACGCCGGTTCCCCGGTCGCCGTAGGCGATCTCGCCGGCCGAGGGCCGGGCGCTGGCCGTGCCCGCCAGGAGGGTGACTGCGACGGCGGCGGTGGCCGTCACGACGGCGGCGCGCTTGATGACCGGGAACAGGGACATGGTGAGGCTCCTCGGAGAGGTGGGTGAGGGCGGCCGCAACGACCGTCGGCAGCCGACACTAGGAAGCCCCGGAGGCGTCCCGCGAACGTTTCGCGTCCCTGGGACGCCCTCCCTCGCGGGCGCCCCGGCCGGGGACGGCGGCGGCGCTGTCGTGCCTGGTCGGGAGGGCCGCTCGGCGGCTCCGTACCGCGGGCGGCGAGGGCGTCCCACGGCGCCCGCCCGAGGCCCGCGCTGTCTCAACCTGAGCCGTCCCGGTGTCTCAAACCGCAGCTCAGGGCGGTGGTATACGTCGTACCCGTCCCAAAATCGGGAAGATCGTGGATCTTCGTTCCGGGGATGTCACAGTGGATCGAGCCGTAGCACGAGACCCGGGGTGGGCCGTGCTGCGGGAGGGCGCACCGCGGGGGCGGGGGGCTCGGCCGCCGGGAGACCGGTACGGCCCGTGGGGACCGGCCGGCGGGAGTGCGGCACGGCACCCGGCTCCGTCGCGCGTTCTCGATCGCACAACGGAACGACCAGGGGGAAACAGAGATGGACCATGTTCTTGTGTCCGGCGGCGCGCCGAAGGACCCCGCCGACCGGCTCTCCGAGGAGCTCCAGTCGCTGAAGTCCTCGTCCGGCCTGACCTACGCCCGGATCAGCGAGCACACCCACTACGCGAAGTCCTCGTGGGAGCGGTGGGTGAACGGCAAGCAGTTCCCGCCGCGTGACGCCGTCGAGCGGATCGCCGCCGTCTGCCAGGCCGACGAACGGCGACTGCTGGAGCTGTGGGCCCTGGCCGAGGCCTGCCGCACCTCGCCCCCCGCGCCGGCGGCCGCGGCGGGTGCCACCGGGCGCTCCGGTGCGCCCGGCGAGGGGGACGCGGCCTCGCAGGACCGCCGGCAGATGGCCCTGTGGTCGCTGACCGTGCTGGCACTGGCCCTGACGGCGGGTCTGGCGCGGTCCGTCGCCCAGGGACGGGAGCTGCGGCGCGGCACCCTCCCCGGCGGCGGCCTGTAGGTACGACACCGGAAGGGCCCCACCCCGCCCGGGGTGGGGCCCTTCCCGCGTGCGGCTCGGCACCGGCTGCCGTTCGGTACCAGCTACGGCTCGGTACCGGTTGTGGCTCAGTACCAGTTGTGGGACTGCCAGAAGCTCCACGCCGAGCACGGGTCGCCGTAGCGCGACTTGATGTAGTTCAGGCCCCAGGTGAGCTGGGTGGCCGGGTTGGTCTGCCAGTCGGCGCCGGCGGACGCCATCTTGGTGGCGGGCAGCGCCTGCGGTATGCCGTACGCGCCGGACGAGGGGTTGGTCGCGTAGACCTTCCAGCCGCTCTCGTGGGTGTAGATCTGCTCCAGGCAGCCGAACTGCCCGCTCACGCTCCAGCCGAGGGCGGGGAACTTCCACTGCGCGGTGATCCGCACCGTGCGGGCGATCCCCATCGCGTTCATGGTCGCGGGGCCGGCGATGCCGTCGGAGCCGAGCCCGTGCGCCCGCTGCCAGGCGGCGACGGAGGAGGTCGTCCCCGCGCCGTACGCCCCGTCGGCGCCGGAGCCGGCCGCGCGCTGGACCTCGGCGACCTTGTTGTGGAGGGCGAGTTCGGTCCTGGGGCCGTACGCGCCGTCCTCGTCGAGCCCGTTGTCGCGCTGGAAACCGCGGACGGCGGCGGTGGTGGCCGGACCGTAGTCGCCGTCGACGCCGCTGCTCGCCAGGTAGCCGATCCCGACCAGGTTGCGCTGGATCCAGGTGGTCGAGTCGACGGCCTGCGCCTGTGCGGGGAGCAGGGCGAAGGCGACGAGTGCGAGCACGGCCACGGCGAGGCCGCGCAGGGCTGCGATGTGTTTCACGGTCATCCCTTCCGGTGCGCCTGTCGGACGATCAGGCGGTGCCGCTCACTCTCGGCCCGGGGACCGGCGTCCCACCACGGTCCTCGGCGATCCAGGGACGTCCCGCGACGAAGGGGACCGACTTTTTGGGGCGGATGCAGCGTCATGGCACCTGCGATGGATGCGGCGTGATGGAACGTCCGACAGGCGCTTCATCAATCGCTTCGTGCGACGCACAGCGGCGCCGCCCGCGGTGACCTGGTCCGCGGGCGGCGCCGGAGCCGTACGGCAGTGAGCGTCAGGCGAGCAGCCGGCTCCAGGTCCGGGCGTCGACCACGCCGTCGGCGGGCAGCGACGCCGAGCTCTGGAAGGACGCCACCCCGGACTGCGTCCCGGGGCCGAAGGCGCCGTCGACCGCCACCGAGATGCCGTGCGCGACCAGCTGGCTCTGCACGGCGGTCACCGCGCTGCCCGAGGCCCCGCGCGCCAGCGGCGCGACCGCCTGGCTCCAGGTCTGGTTGCCGGCGACGCCGTCCGCCGAGGCGTGCACCGTGTTCTGGAAGGCCGTGACGGCGCTCTGGGTGGCGGGACCGAACGAGCCGTCCACGGTCAGCGAGGCGCCCCGCTGCACCAGCAGGTACTGCAGGGTCTTCACCCGCTCGCCCGAGGCGCCGCTGCTCAGCATCGGCCACACTGGGCCGGTCGGGTCCCCGCCGATCTGGGCGGCCACGTCGCGGCGCAGCTTCGGTATCAGCGCGTACAGGCGGTCGCCGGGGCACTCGGTGTTGTTGAAGTCGCGGTGTCCGTAGATCTGGTAGGCCCGCAGCCCGTACTGGCGGCAGATGTAGGTGATGAGGGAGACCAGCGCCGCGTACTGCTCGCTGCGCGGGTCGACGGTGCTGTAGGTGCCCTCGTTCTCGATGCCGATCGCGACCGTGTTCTGCCCCGTGCAGTGGGCGGACTCCACGTGCTGGGTGCCGCCGGCCAGCGTGGACAGGCTGTTGTGCCGGCCTTCCGTGATGAACGCGCCGCGGCTGACGGTGAAGTGCTGGCCGGTGTCGATCCAGCCCTCGCTGTCCATCTGGTAGGTCTGCATCGACCTGGCCAGCGAGAACGCGGCGGACTGCGAGTAGTTGGTGACGTTGGCGGTCGCGGTGTGGTGCACGATCACCTTGTCCGGCGCGCCCGGCAGGATGTTGAGCGGGCCGGACGCGGCGCGGGCGCCCCAGGCGGCCGTGGAGGAGATGGTCGGGCCGGTGGCGGCGCGCGCCGCTCCGGCGGGGAGTGCGGCGGAGAGCAGCGCGCCGGTGCCGAGCGCGAAGGCGCCGGTGAGCACCGAGCGGCGCGCGAGGTGGGAGGTGGTGGGGTCGGTGGTCATGTCGAGGGCTACCTGGTCCTTCGGAGGGGAGGAGGAAGAGGAGGAGCTGAGCGGCGGGAGGTCCGGGGGCGCGGCGGAGCACCGCTGCCCCCGCGCCTGATGTGACGGCACGAGGGCAGCGGTGGGGCCGTCCGGATCCGGCGGGCGGGTCGTTCCGGCGGGCCGCCCGGACGGTGGGTAGGCCGGTGTGTCAGCTGGTGGGGATGACCGTGGGGCAGAACTCGATCTGGACCAGGTTGCCCGAGGGCTTGAGGTAGCCGTAGTAGAGGGCGTCGCCGGTCTTCGGACCGACGATGCCGTCCGCCGAGAGGCCGCGGTTGTGCTGGAAGTCGGTCAGCGCCGAGTAGGTCGCGTTGCCGTACTGGCCGTCCACCGCGATGTTGTACCCCGCGTTGCGCAGGCCCTGCTGCACGCAGGCGACCCCGTCGCCGCGCTGGCCGGGCTTGACGTACGGGACGCCCCGGTCGGCGTGGGCCACACCGGCGAGCGAGGTGACGGCGACGGCGACGGCGCCGAGGGTGACGGCTCCGCGCCGGACCACGTTCTTGATCATGGAAGGTTCCCCCATCTCGGAAAGCGGTCACGGGCCGCCCCGGCGGGACACCCCCGGGTCTGCGGTCCGTGACTCGGACAAGGCCCATGCTCGGCGCCGCATCACCCGTCCCACCAGGGCTTTCCCGTCCCTGGGACACCCCGGACCGGCCGGGGGAGAGCGGCCGGGGCGTCCCTCCGTCCCGCCCGTTTCCCGCCTCCGTCCCCCTCCTGTCCCGGTCCCCGGCGGGGGACGCGGAGCAGTTGTCCCGCCGACGGGCCTCCGCGCGGGTGCGGCGGGCTTCAGCGTCGGCCCAGCACCTCGGCGAGGCGGCTCGCCCCGTCGCCGCCGTGGCCGAGGGCGATGGTCCGGCGGACCAGGCCCTCGGCCGCGCGCATCATCCCGGACTCGATGCCGTGCGACTCCGCGGTGTGCACGACGTGGGCCATGCTGGAGACCGCCGAGGTGAGCGGGTTGGTCGCGCCCGAGTGGCTCCCGCTGTCGAAGTCCTCGGCGAACTGCGTGAACAGCGGCGGCAGGATCGCACCGATCCCCCGGGCGAACGGCGCCAGCTCGCGCCCGCTGATCCCCTCCGCCCCGGCCAGCGCCAGCGCGTGCACGTACCCGGCCGTCGCCGTCCAGAAGATGTCCAGCAGCGCGAGGTCGAAGGCGGCCGCCCGGCCGATCTCCTCGCCGAGGTGGGTGTGGGTGCCGCCGAGCAGTGCCAGCACCGGCGCGTACCGCCCGTAGAGGTCGGCCGGGCCGCTGTGGATGAAGACCGCCGCGGGCGTGCCGATGCTCGGGGCCGGTGTCATGACGGCGCCGTCCAGGTACCCGATGCCGTGCTCCGCCGCCCACGCGGCCGCGGACCGGGCCCGGTCCGGCGAGTCGGCGGTCAGACTGACCACCGTCCGGCCCTTGAGCGCGGCCTCGACCTCGGCGCGCCGCAGTACGGCGTCCGAGGCGTCGTAGTCCACCACGCAGACGACCGTCAGCTCGCTCGCGGCCACGGCCTCCTGCGCCGTGGCCGCGCCCACCGCGCCCCGGGCGAGCAACGCGGCGTCCCGGCCCGGGGTGCGGTTCCAGACCGTGGTGCGGACGCCGGCGTCCGTGAAGGCGCCGGCCAGGGCGCGTCCCATCGGCCCGAGGCCGAGCACGGTGACGGTGGGCGGGGTGTGGTTGGTGGACATACTTCATCTCCTGTAGACATGGTGGTGAACAACGACGAGTCCGGGGGGACCACATGACGCGCAGTCAGGCCGCGAGGACGAATGTGTGCGGGGTGACCGCCGTCGTCGCCGTGATCGACGGCAGGTGGAAGACGTCCCTGCTCTGGCTGCTGGAGTCCGGGCCGCAGCGCCCCGCCGAGATCCGCCGACGCCTTCCCGGCCTCAGTGAGAAGGTCCTCACCCAGGCCCTGCGCGAGATGGAGTCCGACGGCCTGGTGCACCGCGAGGTGCACGACGTCCTTCCGCTGAAGACGGTCTACTCCCTGACCGACTTCGGCCGACGGCTCTCCGACGCCCTCGGCCCGGTTTCCGACCTGGGCCACGAGCGCCTCGACCGGATGACGGCCGAGCGGGCCGAGCAGGCCGAGCGGGCCGAGCAGGTCGGACCGCCGGCCTCCCTGATCCGCTGCCCTCGCCTTCCGTGCTTCCGGCTGCCAAGTCTCGTCCCGCCGCACGCCGTTGCCCAGTACGCACAAAAAGGTGGCCACTGCGTCGGCAGCCGGCCGTGATCACCGATCAGGAACGAGGGACCGTGAACGTCGACTCCGAGCCCGTCCCGGCGGTTGCCGCTGCCAGGCCGGTGAGCGTATGGCGGCAGCGCAACTTCCGGGCCGTGTGGTCGGCGCACACCGTGAGCCAGTTCGGCACCCAGACGTCGTCTGGGGCACGCTGCCGGTCGGCGCGACGGCCGGCGGCTACCTCGCCTCCGCCGTCGGGACGCGCCCCACCCTGTGGCTGATCGCCGGGATCGGCCTCCTCTCCTGCCTGCCGTTGATCCTGACCAGGGAGGTCCGGGCGCTGCGCACCTTCCCGGCGCAGCCCGCCGAGTGACGGGGGCCGGACCTCCTCCGGCGCGGTCAGCCGTGGCGGGCGGTGCGGGCGGCGAGGACCTGGAGGGCGGTCTCGGACCAGCGGATGTTCTCGCGCTCGAAGGCCATGCCGCGCAGCAGGGTGAGGTAGGGGCCGACGCGCTCGGCCTCGGCGAGGTGCTGCTCCTCGGTGCGGCCGTCGAGGAGCTTGGCCTGCAGCCGCTCGTAGCGGGCGAGCTTGCGGCGGGCCCACTCCAGGCGTTCGGCCACGGCCGCGCGGACGGCTACGGCGTCACCGGCGTCGACGCTCTGGACCTTCACCATCAGCTCGTCGCGGATGGTGGTCGGCTTGTCGGTGTGCTCGGCGGTGTAGGCGTGGACGGCGGCGAGTCCGGCCTCGGTGAGGGAGAAGAGGCGCTTGTTGGGGCGACGCTCCTGCTCGACCACCCGGGCCGAGATGAGGCCGGCGGACTCCATCCGGTCCAGCTCCCGGTAGAGCTGCTGCGGGGTGGCCATCCAGAAGTTCGCCACCGAGGCGTCGAAGCCCTTGGAGAGGTCGTAGCCGGAGGCCTCGCCCTCCAGGAGGGCAGCCATCACCGCGTGCCGCAAAGCCATGCGGTCACGCTAGCAGCCACTAGTCAACAAGGCGACTAATGGCTATGGACAGTGCGTCACCGACCGCCCCATACTCGCCGGTACACCTACTCAATTCGATGACTAGGGACCGGAGGCCTCCCCATGCACCCCTTCCGCAAGGCGGTCGAGGACCGCGACGCCCAGGCCATGATCGATCTCCTCGCCGAGAACGTGGTGTTCACCAGCCCCGTCGCGTTCAAGCCCTACCCCGGCAAGGCGATCACCGGCGCGATCCTGCGCGGCGTGCTGCGCGTCTTCGAGGACTTCGCCTACGTCCGCGAGATCGGCGACCCCGACGGACGCGACCACGCCCTCGTCTTCACCGCCACCGTGGGCGGCAAGCAGCTCCAGGGGTGCGACTTCCTCCACCTCGACGAGGACGGGAGGATCGACGAGCTCACCGTGATGGTCCGTCCGCTCTCCGGCGCGCAGGCGCTCGCCGCCGCGATGGCCGCCGAGTTCGACCGGATCGCCGCCGAGGCAGCCGAGGCGGCGGAGTCGGACGCGGCCGGGCCGGCCGACCGGTGAGCGACTTCGACGCCGTCGTCATCGGCGCCGGCAACGCCGGGCTGACCGCCGCCACCAGCCTCCAGCTCGCCGGCCTGCGCACCCTGCTGGTCGAGCGGCACAATCTGCCCGGCGGCTGCGCCACCTCCTTCCGCCGCGGCCGCTTCGAGTTCGAGGTCGCCCTGCACCAGCTCTCCGGCGTCGGCGCCGAGGGGCAGCCCTTCACCCTCCGCGGACTCTTCGACCGGCTCGGCGTCAGCGACAAGCTGGAGTTCGTCGAGGAGCACGACCTCTACCGGGCCGTCGTCCCCGGCCGCTACGACGTCACCCTGCCCGCCGACTGGCAGGGCACGACCGAGGCCCTGGCGGCGGCCTTCCCCGGCAACCGGGACCGGA
This sequence comes from Kitasatospora sp. MBT66, assembly GCF_000710405.2. Classification (NCBI taxonomy): domain Bacteria; kingdom Bacillati; phylum Actinomycetota; class Actinomycetes; order Kitasatosporales; family Streptomycetaceae; genus Kitasatospora; species Kitasatospora sp. MBT66. The sequence goes on from NZ_JAIY01000005.1 coordinate 362,485, forward strand.
TCGAGCGCTTCCTCCAACTGGTCAAGGACGTCACCTTCTGGCAGATCGCGGCGATCCGCGGCATGCCGCCCGAGCAGGTCGACCCGGTGCTGTTCCGGTACGGGCTGCGCCCGGTCAAGGACGTCCTCGACGAGTTCTTCGACGACCCCGGCCCGAAGTCTGTGCTCGGCACCTACTGGACCTACCTCGGCCAGCCGCCCTCCCGGCTCGCCTTCCAGGACCTCGCGCTCACCCTCTACGCCTACCTGGAGTACAAGCCCTGGCACCTCGTGGGCGGGTCCCAGGCGCTGTCCACCGCGATCCTCGACTCCTTCCTCGGCGCCGGCGGACAGGTGCGGTTCAACACCGCCGCCACCGCCCTGCTCACCGAGCACGGCCGGGTGACCGGCGTCCGGCTGGACGACGGCGAGGAGGTCACCGCCCGCGACGTCGTCTCCAACGCCTCGCTCCCGGTCACCTACGCGATGCTCGGCGAGGACGCCGTCCCCGCCGCCGTCCGCGAGGACCTCGCCACCCGCCGGACCGGCGTCTCCGGTGTCGTCCTGCACATGGGCCTCGCCGCCACGCCCGCCGAACTCGGCTTCACCACCAGCACCACCTTCGTCCACGCCGACGAGGACGAGGAGCGCACCTACGCCGCCACCCGCACCCTGGAACCCGCCCGCGGCATCTGCGTCACCTCCTACGACGTGGCCCCGATCGGCTTCGCCCCGTCCGGCGCCACCCACGTCAGCCTGATGACCCTCCAGTACGGGGAGCACTGGGCGAAGATCCCGCCCGCCGACTACGCCCGGACCAAGTTCGCCTACGCGCAGACCCTGCTCGACCGGGTCGAGGCGGTCGCCCCCGGCATCCGCGACGCGATCGAGGAGGTCGACGTCGCCACCCCGCTCACCATGGCCCGCTACCTCGGCCACCCCGGCGGCGCGATCTACGGCTACGACCAGGACCGCACCGAGGGCTGGCTCTTCCGCAACAGCGAACGCCGCAGCCACGTCCCCGGACTGCACCTGGCCGGCTCCTGGGCCGGACCGGGCGGCTTCCAGCCCACCCTCGAGGCCGGCGCCCGCGTCGCCCGCCGCCTGCTCCGCGCCAGGGACGCGGCCTGAGCCCGGCCCCTCTGCCCGCCCGCACCAGGTTGGAGAACGCCCGTGAGCCACCCCATCGCCCCCCACTTCGACGAGCACGACGCGGTGCGGGCCGATCTCGAAGCCCGCCCGCACCACGCCACCGACCCCGCCGCGAGCACCGCCGCCGTCGACGCCCACCATCCCCGGCGGCTGCGCCTCACCGTGGCCGAGATCGTCACCGAGACCGTCAGCACCAGCACCTTCCGGCTCCGCCGCCCCGACGGCGGCGACCTGCCGCCCTTCCTCGCCGGCCAGTACGTCGGGGTGTTCGCCGACGGCACCAACCGCCCCTACGCCATCGCGTCCAGCCCCGCCCGGGCCGACCACTGGGACCTGACCGTGCGCCGGGTGCCCGGCGGGCGGATCAGCAACCACCTGATCGACACCCTTGCGCCCGGCGACACCCTCACCACCACCGGTCCCACCGGGACCTTCCACCACAACCCGCTCTTCCACGGCGAGGACGTCGTCTTCCTCGCCGGCGGCTCCGGCGTCGTCCCGGCGATGAGCATGGTCCGCGAGATCGCCGACCGGGGCCTGTCCCGCCGCTTCCACCTGCTGTACGGCTCCCGCAGCGCCGAGGACATCGTCTTCCGCACCGAACTCGACGCCCTCGCCGCCACCCACCCGGACATCCACGTGCACCATGTCGTCCAGCACGCCGCCGCCGACTGGACCGGACCCACCGGTCTGCTCACCGGCGCCCTGGTCGAGGCCCTCGCCGGACCGCTCGCCGGCCGCACCGTCTACGTCTGTGGACCGCAGGCCCTCTACCCCTATGCCCTGCGCCAGCTCGCGGACCTGGGCCACCCCCGCCGCCGGATCCGCTTCGAGGCCAACGGCGCCCCCGCCGACCCCACCACCCAGCCCCACTGGCCGACCGGCACCGACCCGGCGACCGAGGTCGACGTCACCGCCCGCGGCCGGACCTTCCGCACCCGCCGGGACCGGCCGCTGCTCGACGCCCTGGAGGACGCCGGTATCCGCCCCGAGGCCGCCTGCCGCTCCGGTGAATGCGGCCTCTGCCGGATCCGGGTGGTCAAGGGCCACGTCCACACCGCCACCGAGGCCCGCCTCCGCCTGTCCGACGAACGCTTCGGCTACACCCACTCCTGCGTCGCCTACCCGATCACGGACACCGAACTCGACCTCTGACCCGCCGGCCCGGGCCCGTCACCGGCAGTGACTTGCCCTGACCGCGGGGGAGGGGTAGTGTTTTTAAGTCGCTCGACAGGGAGCACCGGACACGCAACCGCGCGGACGGTCCCGGGGCGGCCAATTCTCTGGAAATAACATCGTCACC
>NZ_JAIY01000006.1:0-19877 GCF_000710405.2 Kitasatospora sp. MBT66
CGCCGGACCTGACCGCCGCCCCGGTGTGGGGCCTGGTGCGCTCGGCGCAGTCGGAGAACCCGGGCCGGATCGTGCTGGTCGACACCGACGGCACCGACGCCTCCGAAGCCGCCCTGGCGGCGGCCGTGGCCGGCGGCGAACCGCAGCTGGCCCTGCGCGAGGGGCGGGCACGGGTCCCGCGCCTGGTCCGGGTGGCCGTCCCCGAGGTCGAGACCTCGGCCCGCCCCTGGGACCCGGACGGCACGGTGCTGATCACCGGTGGCACCGGGACCCTCGGCGCCTTGCTCGCCCGGCACCTGGTCACCGAACGCGGTGTCCGCCACCTGCTGCTGCTGTCCCGCCGTGGCGCCGACGCGCCCGGCGCGGCCGAACTGCGCGAGGAACTCACCGCCCTGGGCGCGAACGTGACGATCACGGCCGCCGACACCGCCGACCGCGAGGCGCTCGCCGCCGCGATCGCGGCCGTCCCGTCCGCGCACCCGCTGACCGCCGTGGTCCACACGGCCGGTGTGGTCGACGACGGGGTGCTGAGCGCGCTCACGCCCGAGCGCCTGGCCGCCGTCTGGGCTCCCAAGGCCGACGGCGCCCGTCACCTGCACGAGCTGACGCGCGGCCACGACCTGGCGGCGTTCGTCCTCTACTCCTCCGTCGCCGCCGTGCTCGGCGGCCCCGGGCAGGGGAGCTACGCGGCCGCGAACACCTACCTCGACGCCCTCGCCGCCCACCGCCGCAGCATCGGCCTGCCCGCCCAGTCCCTGGCCTGGGGGCAGTGGGCCGAGGTCAGCGGCATCACCGGGCACCTCACCGAGGCGGACCTCCGCCGGGCCGCGCGTGCCGGACTGCGGCCGATCCCCAGCGAGCGCGGGACGGCCCTGTTCGACGCGGCCGAGCGGGTCGACGCCGGGTTCCTGGCGGCCGTGCCGCTCGACCTGGCCGCCGTCCGGGCGCAGCGCGAGGTGCCGCCGCTGCTGCGCGGGCTGGTTCCGCCGGCCCGGCGCACCGCCGGCGCGGCGCCCTCGGCCACCGCGGCGCCGACCCTGCTGCCGCGGCTCGCGGCGCTGGGCGAGGAGGAGCGGGTCGCGGCCGTCCTGGAACTGGTCCGCACCGAGGTCGCCGCCGTGCTCGGCAGCGAGCCGGGCGCGGTGCCGCCGGGCAAGGCGTTCAACGACCTGGGCCTGGACTCGCTGTCCGCCGTCGAGCTGCGCAACCGGATCACCGCCGCCACCGGACTGCGGCTGCCCCCGACGGTGACCTTCGACCACCCGGACCCGACCGAACTCTCCAACCACCTCTCGGGGTTGATCTCCAGCGCCGGGGCCGAGGCGTTCGCCGTGGCGGCCGGAAGCGCGGGAGCCGGTGAGGCGGACGACCCCAGGAACCCGCTGTCCACGCTCTACCGCCGCCTCGCGGCCCGGGGCGGCTTCCCCGAGGCCTCGGCGCTGATCGGCGTCGCCTCCGCCCTGCGGGACCGCTTCGGCGTGGCGGAGCGGGCCGAGCGCGCGCTCAAGCCGATCAGACTCGCCACCGGTGACGGCGAGTTGGCCGTGGTCGCCTTCCCGGCGCTGAGCGCGATCTCCGGCCCGCACGAGTACGCCCGGCTCGGCCACGCCTTCGAGGGCGAGCGGGACGTCTTCGTCGTCCCCTCGCCGGGCTGGGACCCGTCCGACCTGCTGCCCGACGACCTCGACACCTACCTCACCATGCAGACCGAGACGGTGCTCGAACTCCTCGACGAGGACCGCCCGTTCGTCGTCGTCGGCCGCTCGATGGGCGGCTGCGTCGCGCACGCCGTCACCGAACGGCTGGAGGCGCTCGGCCGGTCGGTGGCGGGCCTGGTCCTGATCGACTCCTACCCGATCGACAGCGCGGCGCGCGAGGGTATGGGGGAGTGGTGGCTGCACTCGATGCTCGGCGGCATGATCGACCGGATCGAGCAGTACGACATGGTCTGGAGCGACGCCAGCCTCACCGCCATGGGCGGCTACAACAACGTGTTCGCGGGCTGGCAGCCCGCGCCGCTCACCGCGCCGATCCTGGCGCTGCGGGCGGACACCCCGCTGCGCGGCATGGTCGTCGACACCGAGGAACGCGACAACTGGCGGGCGTACTGGCCCGTTCCGCACGAGGCCCGGGACATACCCGGTGACCACTTCACCGTGCTGGAGCACAAGACCGCGACGACCGCCGACGCCGTCCGGCAGTGGCTCGAAGGCATCGAGCGGCCCGCCTCCTGAGCCGCGCGGTGCGAACTCCCGAGGGTGCCGCGAGAACCGCGGGCACCACCGATCCCCTGAGGAACCTGAGGAAGGACACAGGCATGACCCACCCCGTAGTACTGGTCACCGGCGCGGCGTCGGGCATCGGCGAGGCGACGACCCGGCTGTTCGCCGAGCGGGGCCACCGCGTGGTCGCCGTGGACGTCGACAAGGCGGGCCTGGACGCGCTCGCCGGCATCGACGGCGTCGTGACCCTGGCCGGTGACGTGTCGTCGGAGGAGACCAACCTCCGCGCGGTCGCGCTCGCCCAGGAGCGGTGGGGGCGGCTGGACGCGGCGGTCCTGAACGCCGGTACGGGCGGCGGCGGGCCGCTGGAGGCGCCGGGCGCGGTCGACCGCTTCGACCGGCTGTTCCAGGTGAACGTGCGCAGTGTGGTGCTCGGGATCCGCGCCGCCGTACCAGCGCTGCGGGAGGCCGGCGGCGGGGCGATCGTCGCGACCTCCTCCGTCTCCGGCCTGCGCGGCGACCCGGGGACGTGGGCGTACAACGCGACCAAGGCGGCGGTGATCAACCTGGTCCGCGCCACGGCCATCGACTACGCGGCGCAGAACATCCGGATCAACGCGATCGCGCCGGGCGGCACGGTCACCGGTCTGACGGCCGGGCAGGTCGCCGACCCGGAGTTCTCGGCCTTCATCACCCGCCGGATCCCGGCCCAGCGCTGGGCGGAGGCCCGCGAACAGGCCGAGGTGGTCTGGTTCCTGGCCTCCCCGGCGGCCTCCTACGTCACCGGGGTCACCGTCCCGGTCGACGGCGGGCTGAGCGCCAACGGCGGCATCCTGCTCCCGCCGCCGGCGGCTCCGTCCCGCTGAGCCACCCGCACGCCCGCACGCCCGCACGCCCGCACGCCTGCACGCCTGCACGCCTGCACACACGCACACACGCACACACGGACCACCGATTTCCGTTCCACCCCGATTTTCCGTCTACCGAAGAGAGCGAGAAGCCATGAGCATCGAGGCGAACAAGGCCCTGGTCGAGCGGTACTACCACGAGCTGGTCACCGGCCAGCGGGTCGAGCTGCTGGAGGAGCTGGTCGCCGAGGACGCCGCCGACGAGACCCGGGTCGGCCCGGGCGGCAGCGGCACCCGCGCGGACTTCGAGGAGCACCTGCGCTGGCTGTGGCAGAACGTCCGCGACGTGAAGGCCACCGTGGAGGACCTGGTGGCCGAGGGGGACCGGGTGATCGCGTTCTGGCGGATCGAGGGCACCCACGTCGGACCGATCTTCGGCGTGCCGGCCACCGGCCGTTCCTTCGTGGGCCACAGCATCAGCTGGCTGACGGTGCGGGACAACAAGGTCGTCCGCTACAACGTGCTCCCGGACCGCCTGGGCATCGTCCAGCAGCTGGCCCCGGCCATCGTCTGACCGTCCATCCCCGAACTCGGGCCCGGCCGCTTCCTTCTCCTTTCGGCCGGGCCCGGCCCCGTTCCACCCCACCCACCCGTCTGTCGCACCACCACAACCCTCAGGAGACCGCCCATGACGACCGGCCCGACCCCGGCCGACGCCGAGGAGCTGCGCCAGCTGCTCGCCCGTTTCTCGCACGCCTTCGACAACGCCGACGCGCAGGCGCTGGCCGAGGTGTTCGCCGAGGACGGGGTGATCGAACTGACCCGCACCGGCGCGGTGTTCACCGGCCTGGAGAAGATCCGGGTGTTCGCCCGCGACCTGGGCCCGGAGCACCCGGACCACCAGACCCTGGACTCGGTGTTCACCGTCGACGAGGACGGCACCTTCCGCGGCCGCAGCCGCTACCTGGCGATCCTGCCGGACGGCAGCGTCCACAACGGCGACTACTTCGACGTCTACACCCGCACCCCGGACGGCTGGCGGATCGCCCACCGCCGCTCCGTCCCCCGCTACCCGCGCCAGCGCCACCACCGCGACTGATCCCCGGCGCCGCCACCCGGCGGGTGCGCCCGGACGACGGTCCGGACGCACCCGCCGACGCACGTCACCGGCCGGTGTCGCCCGACCCCACCGGAGCCCCGGATCCGGCCCCCGGGGCGAACCCGGTCCCCTGATCGGCGAACACCCTGATCGCGGCACCCAGGAAGTCCACCATCCCGGGGTGGTAGGAGTCGTGGAGCGCCCTCATCGCCTCGTCCTCGGCGTAGAAGAGCGACATGCCGACGTAGGCCTCCCTGGAGGGGACGTAGAACCGGCAGACGATGTCGAAGTGCCTGCGGACGAGTTCCTGGATCTCCTGGTCCCCGGGCAGGGCGCCGTCGTTCAGGAAGACCGTGATCTCCCGGTACAGGACGTCCCAGTCCTGGTGGACCCGGGCCCTGTCCACATGCTCCCAGTCGTTGGTCCCGGCCAGGCTCCTCGCCTGCTCCTCGGCCAACGACCGGCGACACTCGTCCTCGTAACTGTTCCCCATGGCACCGGCTCCCGTCGTACCTCTACCTCCTCGGTGGATTCCCAAGAGGCCGCCGACCTGTCGACATCGACCGACCGTCGATGATCAACTGTCGATCCAGGCCGAACGCTGACAGACAGCCGCCGGGGCGGCAAGCCATTTCCTGCGCCCCGGCCGCCCTACGGCCCGGGTCGGCCGACCGAGGGCAGCCCCGACACCACCCGGCAGAGCACGACCACTAACCTGCGAACCATGGAACGGCGCGACATCGAGATCTTCCTGACCCTGGCCGAGGAACTGCACTTCGGACGCACGGCCGAGCGGCTGGGGGTGAGCGGCGCCCGGGTCAGCCAGACCGTCAAGCAGTTGGAGCGCCGGTTCGGGGTGGTGCTGTTCCAACGGACCAGTCGGCACGTCGCGCTCACTCCCGTCGGCAGCGCGCTGCGCGACGACGTCCGGGCGGGCCACCAGCGCATCCAGGAAGGCATCGCCAAGGCGGTCGCCGCCGGGCGGGGCTTCGCCGGCGTCCTGCGGGTGGGATTCTCCAGCCCGCTGGTCGGCGAGGCCGTGATGGCCGCCGCCGCGGTGTTCCGCACCCACCACCCCGAGTGCGAGGTCCGCATCCGCGAGGTGCACCTGTCCGACGCCTTCGGCGCCCTGCGTGCCGGGGAGCTCGACCTCCAGATCACCGAGTTCCCGGTGGACGAGCCCGACCTCGCCGCCGGACCGGCGCTCCTGCGCGACGAACGCATGCTGGCCGTGTCCGCCAGGCACCCGTTCGCCGGAAAGGACCACGTGACCGTGGAGGACCTCGCCAGGGACACCGTCCTCGTGCCCGCGGACGCGCCCGCGTACCTGCTCGACGCCCTCGTGCCGCCGAGGACCCCGACCGGACGACCCGTCCAGCGGACGCACACGCTCACCTCGCGCCAGGAACTGCTGACCCTGGTCGGCGCCGGCGCCGGCATGGCGATCGTGGGCAGCCAGGCCGTCCGGCACCACAGCCGCCCCGACATCGCCTACATCCCGATCGCCGACCTCCCTCCGATCGTGTACGGACCGGTCTGGAGTGCCGCCGCCGGGACCACCCGCGTCCGTGCGTTCACCGACCTCCTCCGGGTGGAAATCGGTCGGTGACCGGAACGGCCGTCGACGCTAGCGGCCGACTTCGATCATTAACTCCAGGGTTAACGATCCTTTCGGATTCCGTCGTTGTTGCAGGTGGACCGGCCGCCGAGGATTGAGGCACAGCAACGGCGAAAGGAAAGACCATGGCAAACCCGGTGCCCGACGAGTACAAGGGCGGCGTCCCCTACCTCAACGTCCACGACGCCAAGGCGGCGATCGACTTCTACAGGAACGCATTCGGCGCGGACGTCCTGATCGAGATCCCGCGCCAGGGCGACAGGATCGCCCACGCCGAGTTCCGGATCGGCAGCGCCGTCTTCATGCTGCGCGACGAATACCCGGAGTACGGCTTCCGCAGCCCGCGGACGATCGGCGGAACCCCGGTCAACCTCATGGTCTTCGTGCCGGACGTCGAAGCCCTCGCCGAACGGGCCGCGGCCGCGGGTGCCCGTGTCGTCCGCCCGGTCGAGATGCAGTTCCACGGCGACCTCCAGACCGAACTCGAGGACCCCTTCGGCCACTCCTGGTTCTTCGCCACCCGCGTCGCCGAGATGGACGCACAGGAGCTCCACGACACCGCGGCTGCCGTCAACCTGTGACCGGAGCCGCGCCGGGCCGCATCGCCGGGGCCGCACAGCCGCTGTGCGGCCCCGGGGGCGAGCCGGGGGTACCTCCCGGTCGAAGGCCGGGGGGTGTGCGGGCCCGGCGGCGACCGCGGGCGCGGTCCGAACGAGAGGGCCTAAGGGTGCGCTAGGGGTCCGGTAGGGGTTCGCCGCCGTCGGCCCGTCGATAGCGTCCCGGTATTCCTCCCACCACCCCTCGTACCGCGACGGAGTCACCAGCATGGCCATCACCGGGCCCCGGCCCCTTCCGCTGCTCGCCGCCCTCACCGCCGGGGCGCTGCTCCTGGCGGGCTGCAGCTCCGGCACCGGCTCCGGCTCCGGTGCAGCCGCCACGGCCGGCGCCGCCGGTATCGACGAGAAGCCGGTCCAGGGCGGCTCGCTGACCTACGCCACCGACGTCGAGCCGATCTCCTTCGACATCCACGTCAGCCAGCAGGACATCACCGGGGCCATCCAGCGCAACGTCTTCGACTCGCTCGTCCACCAGGACGACAAGGGCGAGTTCCAGCCCTGGCTGGCCAAGTCCTGGGAGATCGCGCCGGACCTCAAGAGCTACACCTTCCACCTGCGCGAGGACGTCAAGTTCACCGACGGCACGGTCTTCGACGCGGAGGCGGTCAAGGCCAACTTCGACCGGATCGTCGCCAAGGAGACCAAGTCCCAGTACGCGGCCAGCCTGCTCGGCCCCTACACGGGCACCGAGGTGGTCGACGCGCACACGGTCAAGGTGAACTTCTCCGAGCCGTTCGCGCCCTTCCTCCAGGCCGCCAGCACCGCCTACCTGGGCTTCTACTCGCCGAAGGCCATCAAGGAGAACGGCTCCAAGCTCGGCGCCGGCGGCCCGGCCGACGTCGGCACCGGCCCGTTCGTGTTCACCGGCTACACCAAGGGCCAGAGCGCCGTCTTCACCCGCAACCCGGACTACAACTGGGCGCCGCCGAGCGCCAACCACCAGGGCGCCGCCTACCTGGAGAAGCTCACCATCCGCTTCCTCACCGAGGACTCGGTCCGGGTCGGCGCGCTCAGCAGCGGACAGGTGCAGGTCGCCGAGCCGATCCCGCCGGCCGACGTGCGCACCGTCCAGGGCGACCCCAAGCTGCGCACCATCGCCACCGACGCGCCCGGTGCCAACTACGCGCTGGTGCTCAACACCACCAAGGCGCCGCTGGACGACCCGAAGGTGCGAAAGGCGGTGCAGCGCGGCATCGATCTCGACACCGACATCCAGTCCGTCTACTTCGGCGTCTACAAGCGGGCCTGGAGCCCGATCGCGCCGAGCACCCCGTACTACGACAAGTCGCTGGAGAAGTCCTGGCCGTACGACAAGGCCGCGGCCGAGAAGGCGCTGGACGAGGCCGGCTGGACCGCCCGTGACGGCGAGGGCTACCGCACCAAGGACGGCAAGCGGCTCTCGCTGGAGTGGCCGCTGCCGCCCGCCGAGTACGTGCGCGAGCAGCGCGAGACCCTCGGCCAGGCGATCCAGGCGGACCTGAAGAAGATCGGCGTCGAGATCACCCGCCCCCGCCTCGACATCGGCACCTACATCGCCAACGTCTACGGCGGCAAGGAGCACATCGCCGACTACAGCTGGGCCCGCTTCGACCCGGACGTGCTGCGGCTCTACTTCAACAGCGCCAGCAAGCCGTCCACCGGCGGCCAGAACGCCACCTTCTACGAGGACGCCCAGCTCGACCAGTGGACCACCACCGGCAAGGGCACCTTCGACAAGGCCGTCCGCCAGGACGTCTACACCAAGACCCAGCAGCGCGCGATCGAGCTCGGGCTGATCGTCCCGCTGTACGTGCGCACCGCGGTGGTCGGCACCGGCGCCAAGGTCCGCGGCCTCACCGCCGACCCCAACACCTGGCTCGCCTTCCACGGCGCCTGGATCGCCAAGTGAGCACCGGAACCACCGGGTTCGCGGAGCCGGCGGACACGCCGGCGCCGGCCCGCAGCAGCGCCCCGCGCCTGCTGCGGGCCGCCGCGCGGCGGCTGCTCGGCGCGGCCGCCGTCCTTCTCGGCGCCGCCACCGTCGCCTTCGCGGCGCTCCAACTCGTGCCCGGGGACCCGGTCACCGTGATGCTCGGCCCCGGCACCGCCGCCACCCCCGAGGTCAAGGCGGCGATCCAGGAGCAGTACGGCCTGGACCGGCCGGTGCCCGTGCAGTACTTCACCTACCTCGGCCACCTGCTCACCGGCGACCTCGGCGAGTCCTACCAGCTGCAGCGCCCGGTCGCCGACCTGATCGGCGACCAGCTCGGCCCGACCGTCCAACTCGGCGCCGCCGCACTCGGCCTGGCCGTCCTGCTGGCCCTGCTCGCGGCGGTCGGCACGGCCGGCCGCCGACCCGCCCTGCGCGCGCTCAGCTCGCTCGCCGAACTGCTCGCCGTGTCCAGCCCCTCGTACTGGATCGGGATCCTGCTGCTCACCGCGTTCTCCTTCCAACTGCGGGTGTTCCCGGTCGCCGGGGACGACGGCTTCGCCGCGCTGGTACTGCCCGCCGTGACCCTGGCCCTGCCCGTCGCCGGGATGCTCGCGCAGGTGCTGCGGGAGGGACTGGAGACGGCGCTCGGCAAGCCGTTCGTGCTCACCGCCCGTTCCCGGGGCGTGGGTTCGGCCGCCGTGGTGCTGCGGCACGCACTGCGGCACGCGGCCGTGCCGGTGGTCACCCTCACCGGCTGGCTCACCGGATCGCTGCTCGGCGGGGCGGTGCTGGTGGAGTCGGTGTTCGGCCGGCCCGGCATCGGCGCGCTGACCCTCCAGGCGACCACCAACAAGGACCTGCCGCTGGTGATCGGACTGGTACTGCTCTCCGCGCTGGTCTTCGTGGTGATCTCCGCCCTCGTCGACCTGCTCTACCTCGTCATCGACCCACGGCTGAGGACCGACTGAACCGCCATGGCCCATACCACTGTTGAACCGGTCCCCGGTCCCGACGCCGTGCCCGCCGCCGTGCTCCTCAAGGCGCCGGAGGTCCCGGCCCCGGCCGCGCCCGCCCGTCGGCGGCCCCCGCTCGCCCTCCTCCTCGCCCTGGCCGCGCTCGCGCTGCTGCTCGTCGCCGCGCTCGCCCCCGGCCTGCTCAGCTCCGCCTCGCCCATCGAGACCCACCCGGCGGAGGCGCTCACCCCGCCCGGCGCCGCGCACTGGTTCGGCACCGACCAGCTGGGCCGCGACCTGTTCGCCCGCGTCCTGCACGGCGCCCGGCCGTCCCTGCTGCTCGGCCTCGGCGCCACCGCGTTCGCCATCACCGGCGGCACCCTGCTCGGTCTCGCCGCCGCGCTCGGCGGCCGCTGGGCGGACCAGATCCTGATGCGCCTGGCCGACGTGCTGCTCTCGCTGCCGCCGATCCTGCTCGCCCTGCTCGCCGTGACCGTGCTCGGCACCGGCTCGCTCAACGTGATGCTCGCCATCGCGATCGCCTTCGTGCCCGGCTACGCCCGGATCGTGCGCGCCGAGACCCTGGTGGTCCGCCGCTCCGGATACGTGGAGGCGGCGGTCGGACTAGGCCTGCCGCGCCCGCTGCTGATCGTCCGGCACGTGCTGCCGAACGCCGTCGGGCCGATGCTGGTGCTCGCCACCGTCGGCTTCGGCACCGCGCTGATCGCCGCCGCCGGGCTCAGCTTCCTCGGCCTCGGCCCGCAGCCGCCCAGCCCCGAGTGGGGCGCGATGCTCTCCCAGGGGCGGCGCTTCCTCGCCACCGCCTGGTGGGTCGGCGTCTTCCCGGGCGCCGCGATCACCGCGACGGCCCTGGTCGTCAACGTCCTCGGCCGCCGCGCCCAGGCCCGCTTCACCCGGAGGACCGACGCATGACGCACCCCGCCGCCCCCGGTACCCCGGAGTCCTCCCCGCCCCTGCTCGCCGTCGAGGGCCTCGACGTGCGCTTCGGCCCGGTGCACGCCGTCCAGGACGTCTCCTTCGCCCTCGACCGGGGCGAGTGCCTGGCCGTGGTCGGTGAGTCCGGCTCCGGCAAGAGCGTCACCGCCCGTACCCTGGTCGGCCTCACCGGCGCCGGCGGCCGCGTCCCCGCCGCCGTCTCCGCCCGCCGGCTCGCCTTCGACGGCCTCGACCTCGCAACCCTCACCGAGGGCCAGTGGCGGGAGGTGCGCGGACGGCGGATCGGCCTGGTCCTCCAGGACGCCCTGGTCTCGCTAGACCCGCTGCGCACCGTCGGCGCCGAGATCGCCGAACCGCTGCGCGTCCACGGCCTCGCCGCCCGCGCCGAACTCCCCGCCCGGGTCCGCTCCCTGCTCGAACGGACCGGCGTCCCCGAGCCGGAACGCCGCGCGGCCCAGTACGCCCACCAGCTCTCCGGCGGCCTGCGCCAGCGCGCCCTGATCGCCTCCGCGCTCGCCGCCGAACCGGACCTGCTGATCGCCGACGAGCCGACCACCGCCCTGGACGTCACCGTCCAGGCCCAGGTCCTCGACCTGCTCGACGAACTCCGCGGCAAGGGCACCGCCCTGCTGCTGATCAGCCACGACCTGTCGGTGGTCGGCCGCCTCGCCGACCGGGTGGCGGTGATGTTCGGCGGCCGGATCGTCGAGACCGGCCCCGCCGAACGCCTGCTCGCCGAACCGCGCCACCCCTACACCCGCGCCCTGCTCGCCGCCGTCCCCGGCGCCCGCACCCGGGGCACCCGGCTTGCCCCCGAGTCGGCCGGCCGCCCCCCTGCTTCCCCCGGCGGTTGCCCCTACGCGGCCCGCTGCGCCGCCGCCGACGACACCTGCCGCAGCACCCTCCCGCCGGTCGACGCGCTCGGCTCGCGGTGCTGGCACCCGACGGCGGCCGCTGCCTCGCTGCTCTCCGTCCGCGAGCCCGATCCGGCCCCGACTGTTGTTGACGGCGCCGACCGCACCCCCCTCCTCGACGTCGACCGGATCGGCCGCTCCTTCGCCGGCCGCCCCGTCGTCCAGGACGTCTCCTTCCGGCTCCACGCGGGCGAGACGCTCGGCCTGGTCGGCGAGTCCGGCTCCGGCAAGACCACCACCGCCCGGATCGTGCTCGGCCTGGAACGCCCCGACACCGGCAGCGTTCTCCTCGACGGCCGCCCGTGGAGCGCGCTCACCGAACGGGGACGGCGGGCCGACCGGCTGCGCATCCAGGCCGTCCAGCAGGACCCGCTCGGCTCCTTCGACCCGCGCTTCACCGTCGAGCGACTGGTAGCCGAGGCGGCCGCCCGCACCGGCGTCCCGCGCGGCGAGGAACGGCGTCGCCGGGTCACCGAACTGCTCGACCAGGTCGGCCTGCCCGCCGCGCTGCTGGCCCGCCGCCCGACCGAACTCTCCGGCGGCCAGCGCCAACGCGTCGCCATCGCCCGTGCGTTGGCCCCGGCGCCCGCCCTGCTGGTCTGCGACGAGCCGGTCTCCGCGCTCGACCTCTCCGTGCAGGCGCAGATCCTCGACCTGCTCGCCGACCTGCGCCGCGAGCTGGGCCTCGCGCTGCTGTTCATCTCGCACGACCTCGGCGTGGTCCAGCACCTCGCCGACCGGGTCGCGGTGATGAAGGACGGCCGGCTCGTCGAGACCGCCACCGTCGACCGGCTCTTCGCGGAGCCCGCCGACCCCTACACCCGGCGGCTGCTCGCGGCCACCGCGCCGGTGGGGGCGTCCCGGTGAGCACGCCGAACCTGCTCGCGGTCGCCGACCTGCACGTCGGCCACGCCGGTAACCGCGCCGTCCTGGAAGCCCTCCGACCGGCCACCGACGAGGACTGGCTGATCGTGGCCGGCGACGTCGCCGAACGCTTCGACGAGATCGCCGGCGCCCTGGAACTCCTCGCCGGGCGCTTCGCCCGAGTGATCTGGGCCCCCGGCAACCACGAGCTCTGGACCCTCCCGGACGACCCGGTCCGCCTGCGCGGCGACGCCCGCTACCGCGCACTGGTCGAACTGTGCCGGGGCCTGGGCGTGCTGACCCCCGAGGACCCGTACGCGCTGTGGCCGGGCCCGGACGGGCCGGTCGCGGTCGCTCCGCTGTTCCTGCTCTACGACTACACCTTCCGCCCGCGCGGCACCGCCACCAAGGACGCCGCGCTCGCCGCCGCGCACGCGGCCGGGGTGGTTTGCACGGACGAACTCCTGCTCCACGCCGACCCGTTCCCGGACCGGGAGAGCTGGTGCCAGGCCCGGGTGGCCGTCACCGAGCGTCGGCTGGCGGCTCTGGATCCGGCGCTGCCGACCGTGCTGGTCAACCACTTCCCGCTGCGGCGGGAGCAGACCTATTTGCTGCGCCACCCGGAGTTCGCCCTCTGGTGCGGCACCGAGCAGACGGCCGACTGGCACCGGCGGTTCAACGCTGTTGCTGTTGTGTACGGACACTTGCACATCCCACGCACGGTGCGCGCGGACGGCGTCCCGTTCCACGAGGTGTCGCTCGGCTACCCGCACGAGTGGTCCCGGAGGGGTGGAGTCCCGTCGCCCCTGCACCGCATCCTCCCGGCCCCGGCCCGTCAGCCCGCTGTTGTCCCGCCCACCCTCCGCCCCTTGGTCGGCCCCGCAGTGCGGCTGTAGGCCCTGGGTCGAGAAGTGATCTTCAGTCGCCGACGAAGACGAGGTAGCGGTGCGGCTTGAGTTCAAGCTGCTCGGCCAGGGCAAGCACTTCTGCTGCGGCCTCGGCCTCGGGTGCTGAAGTGCTGTCGATCAGTGCCCTCAGCTCCGGGACCAGGAGCCGCATCTGCGACTTGTTGAACCAGGTGTCGTCATAGGGATCGACGTGACCGAGCATCGGCAAGGCCAGAGTCGCGGCTCGTCGACACAGGTCACCGATCGCCGGGTGGGTGCAGCTTGCCAGGGTCTCTCCGGTGTATGTCCGCACATTCACGCTGATCGGCATGCCGCCACCGTAGCGCCGCCCACGTCGGGCAGCGAGATCATTTCCGGAGGGCGGTAGGTAGGTCACGAGCCGCAGTGTTCAGCCACCAGGCCGGCTTGACGGAGACCCGCACATCCCAGGTGGCCAACCACGCAGTGTGGGATCGGGATCCGTTGCGTCGGTCTACAGCTGATCGATTGCCCAGGTGAGTACCACCTGCCCCGTTTCCGGGACGCCGCCGGCGCGGCGGTACGTCGCCAGTGCCGCCGCATTCTCCTCGTCCGTGATCGTCCACACGCCGTAGCAGCCCTGCTCACGTGCCAGGTCCGCAAGCGCCGACACCAGAGCCCGGCCGACGCCACGTTCACGGAACGACTCGTCCACGCCCAGCTCGTACAGGAACATCTCGGTTCCCTTGTCCGGATGGGTCATCTCGACACCGGTGACCATCCCCGCCGGGACGTCGTCCACATAGGCGATCAGGAGATGATGGCGCTCGTCCGTCAGGAACCGTTCAGTTGCCTCCCGCCCTGGGGCGGTGTCGAAGAGATGTCCAGCGGCGTCGACCGCCTCGACCTGAGTGACACGACGGATCTCCATCCGAGGATCCTGGCACGTTCCGCCAGCGGGGGGCGGCCATTCTGCCGCAGCGCGATCCCGACGCCGAACCCATCTCTACGGCCTTGGGAACCGCATTGCTCCGACCTCTGTCGGTTTTTGGGAAGGGCGAACGTCCCCTGATGCGGCACTGGCGGCGCGTGGGTCCCGAGCGGAAGTTCGGGTCAGACGGTGCCGAACTCGCCTGCCTGCACACCTGTGACGAAGGATTGCCAGGCATCGGAGGGGGAAACGCGACGCACTGGTCGGCGAGGTCGGTGGCGGTGGCGACGGGGATGTCGCAGTCCAGGCCCTGGACCGGTCCCGGCCGGTCCTACCGATGGTGCCTCGTGTTCCCGAACGCCGCAGCCACGACTACGTCCGGCCCGGCAGGACCACAAGACGCTCGACATCGAGTCGTGGCTGCTGGCCCATCCGCGGTTCCACCTGTCCGGTCCGGGCGACGGCTGCTGTGCCTGCGGTTGCCGCACTGGCCGTGTTCTCGGTCAACAGCCTTGGATTTTTCGGTCATTCCGACCGAAAGGCCCTGCCGCACGGGCGCTGACACCCTACCGTGAAGGGGAGTCTGCCCCGGTTCAGGGCGGAACGGGGTGATTGAAGCGCACGGAGGAAGGAAAGCCATGGGGGTACGTGCACGTTTGCGTGGGGGCGCGGTCGCGGTGGGGGTCGCGGTGCTGGCGGTCGGGGCCCTGGGGGCCGGGGTGGCTCCGGGCCGGGCGGCGGCTGCCGACCAGTGGCGGCCGCAGCCGGGGACCTTGTACATCTCCGACCTGCCGAAGACCGAGTCGTGGCGCGCCAGCCCGACCGCCCGGGGGTGGGGCACCGATTTCGACTGTCCGGTGGGCTGGCCGGCCGAGCCGGCCGAAGTCAATGTATGGCACCGGGACTTCACCACCGCGGAGACCGCGTTCGCCCAGCAGAAGGTGGCAGTCTTCGCCACGGAGGCCGAGGCCGTCGCCTTCGCGGACAAGGCCCGGCAGGACTACATCGCCTGCGCGCACGCCCCGCAGCGGCCCGGCGTGACCGCGACCTACTTCGACCACGGGGTGATCGACGTCGAGGAGGGCGCCACCCTTCAAGGGGTGCACACCTTCAACTCCAACGCCACCGAGCGCCCCGACTACAACTACCTGTGGGGCGTGGGCCGCGACGGCGACACGGTGACGCTGGTCCTGTGGCAGAGCTACTGGGGCGATCCGCCTGTGATCCCGTGGAAGAACACCCTGAACACCGCGGTGAAGAAGCTGTACTGAGCACCCGCCGCCGACTCCTCGTCGCCGCTCCCGGCGGGGCCGCGGAGCCGGGCGGCGCGGCCACGATCCGCCTGCGGCTCCGTCCGGAGTGAAGCGCCCCGGGTCAGAGGTCCGTGGCACCCGGGTAGTGGTGGCGAAGTTCGTTGAGTACGCGCTCGTCGACAGCCCTGACATCCCACAAAGAGCTGTCGAATTCGGTCAGCACGAGCACGAGCTCGTCCCCGGCGAACCCACGTGCTTCGGCGTCGATCAACTGAAGGAAGGGCGTCGTCAACGACAACAGCGTCAACGTGTCCATGCCTGCGTCGGCGGACCTCCTCTCCATCTCGACACAGCGAGGATCGACGATCTCATCGAATTCGATGCGCCACGTCAGGTCCAGACCGAAGCTGCCGAGGCGAACCAGTAGCTCAGCCAGGGTCACGTAGTGCTTTCCGTGCCAGGCAGGAAACGTGATTCCCTTCATCCCCGTCTCTGGTTCGGCGGTATCGCGTGACATGCGGCCTCCTTCGTTCAGCAAACACTAGGCCGTCAGCTCACACGACCCATCGGACAGGATCTAACCCGAGGCGCTCACCTCCCCCCTCCCTGCCTCCCCACCTCCTCCGCGACACCCCCGCCGAATGGCCCAACCCCGCCGGGCCCTTGCGCGGTGCCACAAGTCGGTGCCGTCCTTGGGAGAGTGGGAAGTCGGCCCCGTCGACTTACCACTCCGGATCACAGCATCCGCGGTCGGTGTGCCGCAAAGGTGCTCCGTTGCCGTGTCCGTGGAGCCGGACTCCCAGGCTCGACACGTGGGCCCCGACCGGGAGTCCGGTCGGGGCCCAGGAGTCGGTTCAGGTCAGACGGTGCCGAACTCGCCCGCCTGCACGCCGGCGACGAAGGACCGCCAGGCACCGGAGGGGAAGAGGAGGGAGGGGCCTTGCGGGTCCTTGGAGTCTCGAACCGGCATGACATCGGTGTAGCCATCGGCGACCTCGATGCACCCGCCCCCACCATCGCTGTGTGAACTCTTGCGCCACTCGGCGCCTGACAGATCAACGTGCATGGCAATCAAGTTCCTTCCGTACCTCATGAATCATGGCCAGGCTGTCCGCCCGGGGAAGTGCGTCCACCTGGAGTCGATCGTACTTTCTTGCCCATCCTGCGACGGCTTCGGCATCCTGTTCCAGGTAGCCCCGTTGAAGCGTCTCGGTGTACCCGACCATCGCGCGATTCGGCAGCGTCAAGAGGGTGACCGCGTGCGATAGGGGGCGTTCCTCGCCCAGGCCGTACGGCGCGATCTGCAGGACGACGTTCGGTCGGGTGGACAGCTCCGTCAGGTAGGCGAGTTGCTGCGCCATGACGGCAGCGCCGCCGATCGGACGGCGAAGAACGCCTTCGTCCAGCACGGCATGGATGGTCAGTGTCCGCTCCAGCAACTTCTGCCGCACAGCGAGAACTCGGAGTCGCTCGTCCGCCTGAGCGCGAGTGGCCTCGCCGCGCCGCACGATCGCGGCCTCGTATGCCGCCGAGTAGTCATGATGTTGGAGGACGCCAGGCACCAGACCTGTTGCGAAGAACCTTATGCAGATCGCCTCGCGCTCCTTGGTGGCGTACTCGGGGAATCCCGGAATGAGCGCTCCGTTCTTCCAACTCCACCACAGCAGCTCCAGTGCTCCGCCAGCCGCCAGTGCTTCGTCGGCCCGCTGGACGAACTTTAAGCTCGGGGCCTGCTTTGCCGTCTCCACGTTCGAGATGTAGACGCTGGAGTATCGAACTAGCGTGCCGAGTTCGACCTGGGTCAGTCCTCGCGCCTCGCGCAACCGGCGAAGTTGAACCGCGAAGGCAGCAAGTGGAGATGACGTCGGATCAAGTTTGATGCGCTTCAAGATCGCCCCACTTAAAGCAGTGTGAACTAGAGAGTTGAAGTCCTTCCGATCGTAGCCTCTCCAGCTCCACCATGGATACGGGTCGTAGTGATCCAAACGCACAGTGCAACCAGTGGAGCCCCCATGCCCATCTACACCCCTGCCGTCGGCGAGGTCGTCCGCGACCTCGCGCACCTCGACACCTCCGGCAAGCCCCTCGAAGCGGTCTACATGGACACCCTCGCCGGGCTCGTCTACCTCCGCCACGAGGCCGGCGGCTGCGAGTGGACCACCAAACCCAACCGCATCCAGGCCCTGCCCAGCCCCCGCTTCCTCAGCGTCCAGCACCCCAGCCGGCCCCGCATCTCCGACGTGGCGTGAACCGCCCCCTGCGACTCGTCGTCGCCGCCGTCACCGTCCCCACCCTCAGCGCCTGCGCCGCCGCCCTCGTCTGCCGGCCCATCCACGACGGACCCCTCGGACCCCAACTCCTCATCTTCGGCCTCGTCCTCGCCACCGGCATCAGCGCCGGACTCCCGGCCTGCCTCACCTGGCTCTCGCCCAAGAACCCCGACAACTGACCCTCGCCCAGGAGCCCCACGTGCTGCACCACCTCCCCTCGCTCCTCGCCACCCCGCCCCGCCGACGCCACCACCACCACGCCCTGATCCTCAACCGCGACGGCGCCCTCCTCGTCATCGGCACCACCCACCAAACCGGCCTCGTCCTGCCCGGCGGACCCGCCGAGGAGAACGAACTCCCCCACCACGCCGCCCGCCGCCACACCGACACCCAGACCGGACTCGTCCTGCCCCTGCGTAAGATCCTCGCCACCGACCACACCCCCACCCGACTCCTCCCCGAGGCCCTCCACCTCGTCCACTGGGGCGGACACCTCAGCCCCGCCCAGGAATCCACCGTCGCCCGCCACCGACCCCCGCACACCGTCACCGCCGCCCACTGGCTCCACCGCGCCCAACTCGCCGACAACATGCAACCCGACCACCACCGCCGCACCACCCACGCCCTCGACGCCCTCACCCGCGGCGCCCACCTCCCCCTCCTCCTCCACGGCACCCCCGCCGAATAACCGCACCCAACGGCCCCCCTGCGGGATCCCGCAGGAGGGCCACCCCGAGCGAAAACCTCACTGCCCCCTTTGGCCCGCGTCGAGTCCTCCCGTTCGAAAGCGGCGCCGTCACTGTCCCGTCGCACCGAAGTTCGACCGGTGCCCGTGGCAGCGTCATCCGAAATCGGTTGGCCCTGTGCCTTCCCTCATGGGCACAATCACCCGATGCACCACCTTCCCCTGCTGCTGGCCGCTGTCGAGCGTGGCGACGACGCTGCGGCGTTCGAACTCCTGGAAGAGGTAACCGCAGGCGAACTCGCGGGTGAGGACGCCGTGACCCTGCTGGCCGCCGCCGCGTACGCCGGACGCGACGAGGTCGTCGACTGGCTGGTCCAATCGGACGTCGACGTGACCCGCCCCTGGGCCGGCGGCGTCGACCCGGTGACATGGGCGGCCGAACACGGCATGTACTGGATCTTGCAGGCCCTGTTGTCCCGGAGCCGGGACCCGCTGAGCGCCGACAGCCCGCACCGCCGTGCACTTCGCGCGGCGCAAGATGCAATCGGTTCCCGCTCCGACGTGACGGCGGATCAACGCCCCGCACACCGGGCAGTCCTCACTGACCTGGAGGCCGTGCTGGGAATCCGACGCTCGCCGGACGAACTGCTGGCCCGCGCCCTGATACACGGTGATCCCTGGCACGACGACTGGTCCGCCTCGCTCTTCCAGCTGGGTGTCCGGGCCGACCAGGAGACGTTCGACTGGGCGCGCAAGGCCGCGGAGGACACCTCTTCACTCGGCCGCCGACGCTTCGGGCTCGACACGGTGAACGTCCTGGGGTTCGGCCTCGACGTCGACAAGGACGACGAGCCGCCGTTCACCCGCGAGGCGGCCGAGTTCCTGCGCCCCCTGTTGGACACCGAGCAGGACCCGCACGCACTCGCCGCCGTCATCGCCGCCTTCACCGGCTACTGCCAACGCGAGGAAGTCCCGGCGATCCTGATCCACGCCGACCACATCGCCCCGAACGTCCGCCGCAGCGTCGCCACCCACCTCTTCATCAACCCGGCCCTCGGCGCAGCCGAGCAGCAGGAAGTCCTCGCGGCCCTTGTGCGCCTGGCCGCTGATCCCGCCCCCGAGACCCGGACGACCGCGCTCTACAAGTTCACCCTGTCCCCCATCGACACCCCCGAGCTGCGCACCGTCATGACGGCGCACCTGAAGGACTCCCACCTCGACGCCAGGATCGAAGCCGCCGCCGGGCTCGCCCAACGCGGCGACGAACGTGGCCTGGCAGTGCTCTACGCGGTCCGCTCCGCCATCAGGAATCGCCGCAGCCCGGGCGCGGGACGCCTCGGCGACCTTCACGACATGCTGACGGCCCAACCGTAGGCGCGTTCAAGAAGGAGAAGCACATGGGACGGCGTGCGCAGCGGAGCAGGGTGTACCGGCGGTGCGGGTGCGGGTGCGGGTGCGGGTGCGGGTGCGGTGCCCGGGCCGGCGTCGGTCAGCGGCTCGTTCCCTCCGGCGCCTCCGGTAGCGCGATGATACGCCGGACGGCCGCAGGGGTGCGGACGCCGGGGCGGGCGGTCCGCTCGCGGCACCAGGAACGGCCGCCCCGGGAGGTGGAGCGCCAGGAGGTCGCGAAGTGGCGCCGCGCCAGCCAGGGCCGCAGCAGGGCGGGGAGCTCCTGCGGGTACGGGATGCGGTGGCAGGTGTCGGCGACGGCCTCGACGGCGGCCCAGTCCGGGCCGTCGCCGACCCGGTCCGGACCGGCGACGGCGGCCAGGACGTCCTCGAACCCGGCCGTCAGCATGGCGTCGCACCATCCCGGCACCCCCGCCCGCTGCCGGGTGGCGGTGCCGGGAAGCGGCGCCGGGCCGGAT
>NZ_JAIY01000006.1:19916-21397 GCF_000710405.2 Kitasatospora sp. MBT66
CGGCCGCCGCGGCCCCGCCGAACTCCCGCACCGTCGCCGCCAGCCAGGCCCGCCCGATGGGGTCGGCCGCCCACCAGCCGGCGGCCGGCGCGGCCCATCCCTCCGCCCCGGCCCCGCGCGCCGTCCGGACGGCGAGGCAGACGCCCGCGACACCGGTGACGAAGCGGTCCGCCTCGGCGAACCCGGGCGCCAGCCCGAACTGCGCCGCCTCCGCGTCCTGCACGCCGTGACGCGCCGTCGCGCGGATGGCGAGGTGCCCACGGACGGTGCACTGCCACAGGGCTCGCCTGACATCTGCACTGGCCACGGTGGTCTCCTCGGCTTCCTCGTCGTCATCGGTCCAGACGGCCGTCAGGCGGCCGAGGGCGTCGTGCTGCTCGGTGGTGGTGCGGCCGTTGGCGTCGGGAAGAAGGTGTACGGCCGCAAGAGCACATCGTCGAGGCACCCTCAGGCTACTGCCGGCCGTGCTGGTCACCGCTGCCGTCGTCACCGACCGCGAGGCCGGCGGGACATTGCTGGAGCGGATGCGTGAGCGGCACTGGCGCATCTCGCCCGGCCCGAGGCCGCCGCGAGCCAGCGACGGTCCATCTCCTCCCCCCTCCCCGCCAGGACCTCAACGAGCCGCCGGCAGTCCGGTGCCGGCAAGTCGAGACCGAGCCCTTCCCTCCAGGCGGGAACCACCGATCCGGGCACCGGCCCTGCAACCCGCGCAGGCCGTTCACCGGCCACTCCGGCCGACGGCGCCCCATCACCTGCGCGGGGCCCTGCCAGGTCCGCGGCCACCACCTGACCGGCGATCACGAACCGGTCCCACGCGGCTTCCGCCGCCCGCAGTTCGGCCCGCAGGGCCTCCACCCGCCGCCGGGCCGCACGCTCACGTTCCTCCAACAGCCCCGTCACCGACGGCATCCAGCACCTCCATCGAAGAGACGACACGCCCCCCGTCTCGGCCACCGAGGCGCTGACACAATGCCTGAACAGCGGAAAGACACCCATCACTCACGGACAGACAACGGCTTCTGAGACAACACCCGGCACCCAACCGCCCGGGACCAGATCATCTGAGATTCTCGTCCGCCTGGCGTCTCAAGTGATCTGGTCGCCGCAGGTCACAGCCCTGCCCGCAGACCAGATCATTCGAGACGCGACAGGGGCGGAAGCCAGCGGGTCGGTTCGGGTCTCGGGGGAGTGGGACGTCGGCTCCGTCGACTTCCCACTCCGGACCCACGGCACCCGTGGCCGGGGTGCGGCCCTGCCTGGCCGTGCGCCTGTAGGGGTCCGGCCGAGGCCCGCGCGAAAGGGGCCGTGACGTGATCCTGGAAGTGCCGGTCAGCCCCTGAGTGCCTTCCTGGCTGGTTGGGCCACCGCCAGCTCGCCGAGTCACAGTCGGAACTCGCGTACGCCCGCCGACCGCGATCGGCGCGCGGTGGCCACCGGACTTGAGTGCCTGCTCGGCCTGGACCGGTGAACGCCGAAGTCCT
>NZ_JAIY01000006.1:21434-25731 GCF_000710405.2 Kitasatospora sp. MBT66
AGGACTTCGGCGCGTTCTGCTACGGGCCCTCGATGCCGATGACGGTGCCGAACGGGTCGCGCAGCTGGGCGATCCTGCGTCCGGGCTCGATGGTCAGCGGGCCCCGGTGGTGTTCACAGCCGGCCGCGAGCAGCCGCTCCCGGACCCGGTCGACATCGTCCACGCCCCAGTACACGACCGGGCTGCCGCCCCGGGGGTTGCGCTTGTCGTCCACCGGATGGAAACCGACCTCGACCCCACCGATCTCCACCCAGGCGTAGACCGCCCCGGTGTCGCTGACGTCCGTCTTCACGGGGACGTCCAGGAGCTCGCCCCACCACCGGGCCGACGCCTCGGGGTCGGCGGCGAAGGTCATCACGGTACGTACGCTGTTGAACACGTCCCACCTCGACAGGGGTGCCTAGGGAGTTCCGGATCCTGATTCCTGCGCATTGTGGCCGGGACCATGCCCCGAGGAAGACCCACGGGCCCGCGCGCCGTCCGACCAGGTGTGGGACGCGTACGGGCGGCAGTGCCGCCGCAGGAACCGGACGAGGGGCAACGGCTCCGACAGGTGGCCCCCCCGGGGGGCGCCTCACCGTGGGAAGTCGACGGATCCGACTTCCCACTCCGGGCAGGGCGGTGAGGCGGGTCCCTGTGTATGGACGCGGGCGAACCTCCGTGGCCTGGCGTCTTATGATCTTCCCGGTCTGCCGTGCTTCTGCCTCGGCGTTCGAGTCGCACCGAAGAGGAGTGCCGTTGCCGGCAGCACGCAAGTCCAGCAGGAGCCCCGCCGCCAGGGTGGGTGCGATGCTGCTGGCCGCCATCGGACTCGGCGCCTGGATGATGCTCGACCGGACGGACCAGGACCAGGACCAGGCTTCGGCCGCATGTGCCGCACCCCGGCCCACGGACCCGCCCAACTACGCCGCGCTGTGCGCCGCCCTCAACCGTCCCGATCTTCCGGGTCTGCTCGGCACCCCGCAGGGCCGGGTCCTGAGCGCAGGTCCGGCTCTGCTCGCCTTCGGCACCGACGCCACGGTGGAGGTGCGCCTGGGCACGAGCGTCGTTTCCCTGACGGACAGTTCCACCACCGTCAAGGACATCGCCGACATGCCGGAGTTCCGTCCCCGGCCCACCGCCGTGCTCGGCCACGGCGCCCTGACCTACACCACCAGCACGGTGACCCTCGGATCCGGCGGCGGCCCGCAAACCCTCTTCGTGCATGATCTCCCCGGTGCCACGCCCTCTTCGGCCGCCACGGACGACAGGACCAGCCCCGGTTCGGGAGCCCCGGTCCGGAACCTCGTCGTCGCGCAGGACCCCAAGGCCCCGGGCGGCCGGGCCTTCGATCTCGCCGTCTTCCACACCAACGGCCAACCGGTCGACGACGCACTCCTGCACCAGGTCGCCGCAGCCGTGATGCCCACCCTCCCGGGCTGGGTCGCCACACCCTCGGACCCGTCGGGTTCGGCCTCCGCTGCGTCGCACTGAACACCGGTCCCGGGGCGTCCTTCGGTCGGTGACCGTCGCGTTGCGGATGCGCTCGGGTGCCTGTCCGAATGCTGCGGCGGTACTTGGTGCGCAGGAAGTCGACCACCACCAGGTCGTTGTCCATCGCGCCCATGCACCGAGACCGGGTCGTACACCGGCCCGGACGGCAAGTTCGGCTGTCTGGAGGCTTTTTGCTGTACGACCTCTTCTCCAACGACATCTGCAGTCGCGCCGTCAGCGACCACTGGATCGGCAGCGGCAATGCGCGGCACCCGGTAGGCTGCTGCTACAACTCGTGGTCGAAGTAGAGGAATTCGGTACATGGGGCGACCCCTGCGGCTCTCAGGTGCGGCGGTTCTCCTGACCACCGCAGCACTGGTGACGGCATGTACCGGCGACGGGGCGACATCCTCCGAGGCGGGCGCCCCGTGGGCCCTCGACGGGCTGGCGGCCGCGCCGGTTGCCCCGTCCGTCCAGGCCAGTGTCGACGCACCCCCGGCCAAGGGCACCGCCAAGATCCTGGGCATCGCCGAGGTGGAGGGCGCCGATGTGGTCCTCGCGGTGAGGAACGACATCTGCCAGGTCGCGTTCCTGGCGGCCCCGCCCACGGGGGCGGCCGCCACTGCTTCCGTCTCGGTCGGAGCGCAGCGCCCGACCGGAAGCGTGTACTCGGACAGCCACCAGGGATTCCCCGGCAACGTTCTCACCGGAAAGCACACCCAGGCGTCCGCGCAGTTTCCGCCGTTCAGATTCGTGGCCGTGGGATGTTCCGAAAAGGCCATGGCGGTGAGGGTGGAAGGTGCGGGCGCCTCGGCCGACGTTCGGAACAAGGCGGGGGATTCCCTGAGGATCTGGCGGGACGGCCAGGACCTCGTGATGGCCGTCGGGAATCCTGAGGCAATTCGCCGGGAGTCCGCTCCCACCTCCTGAGGAACCTGCGGAACCCGTGGCCGGAGTGCGGCGCCGCCGGGCGGACGTCGCCTCCTCGCGTCGCAACCGCGCTGCCCCGGTGCTCCCATGACGCGCACCCGGATGGTGCGGTGGTCCCGGGACACGGTCGGGACCGCCGCCTCATGTCACCGTCCGCACGGATTCCTACCGTTGAGGCATGCGTTGAGCGCACGGACGGTGACACCCGGCCGGCGCCGCGCAACGTCGGGTCGGCTCGGACGGCCCGGCGGCCCACGGACCGGAATCCTCCCGGCCGGCGGGTGACGGAAGCGAGCTCCTGGAGGTTCGTAGATGAGTTGGAACCGATTCACGCTGGCGTCGGCCGACAGCGCCTCGCTGTCGAGCCGGGTGGCCGCGGTCTCCCGGATCGACGGCAGCATGGAGGTCTGGTGGGTGGCCCCCAACGGCTCTGTCCAGGGCGCGTACTGGTACGAGGGGTCGCCGTGGCGGCGCTACGAGCTCGCGCCCGCCGGTAGCGCGTCCGCCAACGGCGGCATCGCCGCCGTCTCGCGTGTCCCCGGAAGCATGGAGGTGTTCTTCGTCGGGGCGAACGGCTCCGTCCAGGACCGTTTCTGGTACGAGGGCAGTACCTGGCAGGGTTTCGAGCTCGCTCCCCCCGGGAGCGCCTCGACGACCGGTGGCATCGCGGCGGTCTCGCGGATCCCGGGCAGCATGGAGGTCTGGTACGTCGGCGGGAACGGCTCGGTCCAGGACCACTTCTGGTACGAGGGCAGTACCTGGCAGCGGTTCGAGCTCTCGCCCGCCGGCAGCGCGTCCATCACCGGCAGTGTGGCTGCGGTCTCGCGGATCCCGGGCAGCATGGAGGTGTTCTTCACCGGTGGGAACGGTTCGGTGCAGGACCGTTTCTGGTACGAGGGCAGCAGCTGGCAGGGTTTCGAGCTCGCTCCCGCGGGGAGTGCCTCGACGACCGGTGGCATTGCGGCGGTCTCGCGGATCCCGGGAAGCATGGAGGTCTGGTACGTCGGTGGGAACGGCTCGGTCCAGGACCACTTCTGGTACGAGGGCAGCACCTGGCAGCGGTTCGAGCTCTCGCCGCCCGGCAGCGCGTCCACCCACAGTGGTGTCACCGCGGTCTCGCGGATCCCGGGCAGCATGGAGCTCTGGTACGTGGGCGGGAACGGCTCGGTCCAGGACCGCTTCTGGTACGAGGGCAGTACCTGGCAGGGCTTCGAGCTCGCCCCCGCCGGCAGCGCGTCCGTCACCACCGGGCTCGCCGCGGTGTCCCGCGTTCCCGGAAGCATGGAGGTGTGGTTCACCGGTGGGGACGCGTCGATCCAGGACCACTTCTGGTACGACACGTCGAGCAAGAACTTCGACCAGGACGTCACGACCGACATCGCGATCGGCGGTTCGGTGCACGTGGTGATGCGGCAGGACGGCTTCTTCTCGTTCAGCACGCACGCGCACGACAGCGGCTTCGACAACATCGACTACACGATCTCCGCCGCCGTGCTGACGCCGGACGGACACGTGTTCACGTTCCAGCACTCCGGCCACACGGAAGGCACCGTCGCCGGACTGCCCTTCGGTACGCCGGACCGCAACGACGACTTCACGTTCGTCGGGAACAACCCCGAGATCACGGCCCGGTGGGACGGCATCCTCAACGGCACCTTCAAGGCGAGCCTGGACGCCACCGACACCCTCGCGGCCGGAGTGACCGGAGCCCTCGGCGACCTGGTGAAGGCGGTCCTCGCCGCCGCGGGGAAGGCGGCGGCGGACGCGGTCGTCAAGCTCGTCTCCTGACCGGGCCGGTTCCACGCGGGCCGGTCCCCACCCCCGGGCTCCGGCCTGGGCCGGGCGGCCGGGAGGTCGAAGCCGTGGGGCAGCTGCGGGGGAAGCACGAGGGTGT
>NZ_JAIY01000006.1:25761-50770 GCF_000710405.2 Kitasatospora sp. MBT66
ACACCCTCGTGCGTCGGCTAGGCCGGGAGGAAGAAGCCGGTGATGTCGGCGAGGCGCCCGTCCTCGTGGTGGTGGGCGGTGCTGATGCCGGCCGACGCGGTCCCGCCCTGTCCGTCGAGCTGGGTCCAGCGGGCGAGGGAGCGGTCGTGGTGCTCCAGCACCTCGTCGATGCGGAACCGGTGGCCGGGGAAGGCTCCGGCGAAGCCGGCCATGTAGGCGGCGAGTTCGGTCAGGTTGCCGACCTCGGCCCCGGGGTCGCGGTAGGCGACCTCGTCCACCGCGACCGCGCCGAGGGCGGCGATCCGGTCGGCGGGGTCGGCCGACCAGCAGGCGGCGTAGTCGTTCCAGAGCCGCTGGGTGTCACTCATGGTCGTCCTGCTTTCGTGGGGCCCTCAAGGATCCGATCGACGCCATCGCGCCGTCGGTGACGCTGTGCAGTGTGGTGCGGGGCAGGCCGGCCCGGACGAGCACCAGCAGGCCCTGGTAGAGCGCGAGCAGATGGGCGGCCGTGGTTCCGACGTCGAGGTCCGCCGGCGCGTCGCCGTGCTGCCGGGCGCGGGTCAGCGCGTCGGCGAAGCCGCCCTCGATCGCCGCCAGGCCGTGGTGCACCCCGGTGGCGGCCTGGGGGAGGGCGAAGGACTCGACGGCGGTGTTGGTGAGCAGGCAGCCCGGGTCGGGTTCGGGGCCGGTCTCGATCGCCGTGGTGAAGAACGAGCGGATGCCGGCCAGGGGGTCCGCCGGTTCCAGCAGGTGGACCCGGACCCGGCCCCGCACCACCCGCTCGTTGTAGGCGTCCAGTGCGGCGTGGAACAGGCCGTCCTTGCTCCCGAAGGTCCGGTACAGGCTCCCCGGGTGCAGTCCGGTGGCCTCCTCGATGTCCCGCAGCGAGGCGCCGAGGTACCCCCGGTGGCGGAAGAGCCGCATGGCCGAGGCCAGTACCTCGTCCTGGTCCCAGAGCTGCTTGCGCCCCATCCCCGACCTCCGTAGTTGAACGATTGCTCACAAAAAATAGCACGGCCCGGAGTCGATCGGCTCCGGGGGTGGTCGGCCGCCGCTTCCCAATGGCCCCGGTGTGACCGGGATCACTCCCGGGAGAAAACCCGCAGGCCCGGCCGCCCGTCTACCAGGTGTGAGACGTGTACGGGCGGCAGCACCGCCGCAGGAACTGGACGAGGAGCAGCTGCTCCGACGGGTGGCCCGGGGGGACCGGGTCGCCTTCGAGGAGCTGTACCGCCGCACCTCGCCGTGGCTGGCGGTGCGGCTGCGCCGCCGTTGCGCCGACGAGCAGATGGTCGCCGAGGTGATGCAGGAGACCTATCTGGCGGTGTGGCGGGCGGCGGGGTCCTTCGCCGGGAGCGGGGTCGGCGGGTCGGCCGTCGGCTGGCTGTGGACGATCGCCGCCCGCCGCCTGGTCGACGCGTTCCGGCGCCGGGCCCACCACGCGGAGCCGCCGCCGGCCGCCGCCCCGCACCCGGTGGCGCCCGCCGCCGAGGAGGAGGCGCTGCTCGCCACCGTCGGCGGCGACGTCGGGGACGCGCTGGGCCGCCTCGCGCCCGAGCTCAGGGACGTCCTGCGGGCCATGGTGCTCGACGGGCTGTCCGTCCGGGAGACGGCCGTCGTCCTCGGACTGCCCGAGGGCACGGTCAAGACCCGCGCCCGCCGGGCCAGGATCGCGATGCGGGAGGCACTGGCATGACCGTCGAACACCCCTCGGCCCGGCTGCTCGCCGCCTATGTCGACGACGGCGTGCCCGGCGCCGCCGCTCCCACCGTCGCCCTCGCCGCCGACGAACTGTGGGCCGTGGAAGCCCACCTGGAGGCCTGCCCGGCCTGCCGGGAGCACCTGTCGGCCGCCGTCGGCACCGGGGCGCCCGCCGTCGCGGCGCTCACCGCCGCCGTCTGGTCGGAGCTGGAACCGCAGCTGGCCGTGGCCGCCCCGGCGCCCCCGCGCCGCCTCGCGGCCCGGCTGTCCACCTGGACGACGCCCGCGATGACGCCGTGGCTGGCCATGGTGCTGGTCGTCACCGCGCTCGCGCTGCTGCTGGACCGGGCGAACGCCGGGCTGGACCCGGACCGGATCTCCCTGCTGCTGGTGCTCGCCCCCGTGCTGCCGGTCGGCGGCGTCGCGGCCGCCTGGTCGCGCGGCCTGGACCCGGCGTACGAACTGACCGCCGCCACCCCCCGCGCCGGACTGCCGCTGTTGCTGCGGCGCACCGCCGCCGTGCTCGCCGTGGTGCTCCCCGCGCTGCTGATCGGCGGGTGGGCGACGGGTGTGACGGCGGCGCAGTGGCTGCTGCCCTGCCTGGCGTTCACCTCGACCACCCTCGCGCTCGGCGCGCTGGTCGGGGTGACCAGGGCGGCCGTCGCCGTGGCGGCCGGCTGGCTCGCGGTCGTCGTGGCCCCGACCGTGGCCGCCGGCCGGACCGCCGCCGTCCTGCGGGCGGACGGCCTGCCGCTGTGGGGCGCGGTCCTCGCGCTCGGCGTGGCGGTCGTGGTCGCCCGCCGCGGCGCCTGGACGGCGCCGGGCCAGAACCGCTGACCTTCCCCCCATTCACAGACAGGAGGACGCGCACCGTGCGTGCCGTCACCAGGGCCGAACTGGCCCCCACCACCTACGCCCGGGAGATCCGGGCGACCGGACTCCAGGTCAGGGCCGGCCGCAAACGGCTCGCCGTGGACGGGCTCGACCTGTCCCTCGGCACCGGCGTCCACGGACTGCTCGGCCCCAACGGGGCGGGCAAGACCACCCTCATCCGGGCCCTGGCCACCGTGCTGCGCCCCGCCGGCGGCGAGCTGGAACTGCTCGGCGAGACCGTCCGCGGCCCGGGCGAGTACCGCGCGCTGCGCCGCCGGATCGGCTATCTGCCGCAGGAGTTCGGCTACTACAAGCGGTTCACCGTCCGGGAGTTCGTCGAGTACATGGCCTGGCTGAAGGAGGTCCCGGCGGCGGAGATCCCGGCCGCGACCCAGCGCGCCGTGGAGCGGGTCGGCCTCGCCGACCGCGCCGACGACCGGATGAAGGCCCTGTCGGGCGGCATGGTGCGGCGGGCCGGCATCGCCCAGGCCATCGTCAACGACCCGGCGGTCCTGCTGCTGGACGAACCGACCGTCGGCCTGGACCCGGCGCAGCGGCTGCGGCTGCGCGAACTGCTCCAGGAACTGGGCACGGAGGCCTGCGTGGTGGTCTCCACCCACCTGGTCGAGGATGTCGCGGCGGCCTGCACCGATGTGCTGCTGTTCGCCGAGGGCCGGCTGGTCTTCCAGGGCACTCCGGACGCGCTGGCCGCGGCGGGCGGTCCCGAGCACGAGGGCGACAGCCCGCTGGAGCGCGGCTACTCGGCGCTGCTGGTCGACCCGGCGCGACGGACGCGGGGTGCCTGGTGAGCGTTCCCCTCCCGTCCTCGACTGCGCCCTCCGCCCTCCGCCTCCTGCGCACCGAACTGCGCCGCTCCGTCGCCCCGTGGGCCGGCGCGGTGGTCCTGGCGGCCGCCCTCGCGTTCCTGACCCTCGCCCCCGGGCCGTGGTCGGCGGGCACCACCCGGTGGACGGCGCAGTGGACCTCGATGGCCCTGTGGACCCGTCACCTACTGGTCTTCCTGTGGCCGCTCGCCCTCGGGCTCGGCGCGCTCCAGGGGCTGCGCGACCACCGCTCGCGGACCGCCGAACTGCTGGCCTGCACCCCGCGGCCCGCCCGGCAGCGGGCGCTCGCCCAGGCCGGCCCGATCGTCCTCGCGCTCGTCACCGGCTACGGGCTGCTGCTCCTCGTCGGCGGGGTGCGGGTACTCACCGGCGACACCCGGTTCACCCCGGCGGGCTGGCTGCCGATCTCGCTGGTCGGGGCGCTCGCGCTGGCCGCCGGGGCGGTGCTGGGCCTGGGCGTCGCCCGGGTCCTGCCCTCCGTGCTCACCCCGCCCGCGCTGGCCGTCGGCGCCTTCCTGCTCACCAGCCTGCTGCGGCCGACCACGGACGCCGCGATCCCGACCTCCGCCGTGTCCAACCGGCTCTCCCTGCTGTCACCGGTCACGGCGCC
This sequence comes from Kitasatospora sp. MBT66, assembly GCF_000710405.2. Classification (NCBI taxonomy): domain Bacteria; kingdom Bacillati; phylum Actinomycetota; class Actinomycetes; order Kitasatosporales; family Streptomycetaceae; genus Kitasatospora; species Kitasatospora sp. MBT66. Next base: position 29,791 of record NZ_JAIY01000006.1, read on the forward strand.
CGTCCGCGACACGCTGCTCACCGTCGCCGTCCCGGTCCACCTCGGGCAGGTCCTGTGGCTGCTCGGTGCGGCCGCGACCGGCCTGGCGCTGCTCGCCGCCGCCACCCCGCGCGCCCGGCTGCTCGCCCTCGCCCCGCTGCTGGCGGGCGGCGCGCTCGCCCTGGCGGTGCTCCCGGCCGGCCCGAGGGACACCTATGTGGTCGACCGGGCGGCGGCCGCGCCGGTGTGCGACGGACCGGTCTGTGTGACGGCGCTGCGGCAGTCCCGGCTGGACGAGTTGGCCGGTCCCGGCCGGGAGGCCCTGCGCCTGCTGCACGCCGCCCTCGGCGACCGGGCACCCGGCACCGTCCGTGAGACCGTGGAGTCGCACGCGCTCGGCGAGCGGCCGGAACGCTCGGCGGACGCGGTGCTGGTCGACTTCGACGATCCGGTGTTCGCCGCCGCCACCGGCGACCGGCTGACCAGGGCCCTGGTCGCGCAGGGCATCGCCCCGAACTGCCGCCCGCGCAGCGAGGTGGAGAGCGGCACCCTGGACGACGCCGCCGCCCAGAGCGTCGCCGCGGCCTGGGTGTTCGGCGACCTCCGCCCGCTCGACGGGACGATGCACCGGACGAGCGACCAGAACGACCTGGCCGGGCCGGTCTGGGAGCGGTTCCGCGCCCTGCCGGAGGCGGAGCAGCGGCGCCGGATGGCCGCGCTGCACGAGGCCGCGGTCGGTTGCGCGGACGATGTGCTCGCCACGCTGACGGGGGTGCCGACCCGATGAGGTGGCTGACGCTGTACGCGCGCTCGCGGCAGGTGCCGGCCGCGCTGGCCGCCGTGCTGGCCGGGGCCGTGGCGGTGTCCGTGCTCGGCCGGGCCGTGGGCGGGGCGGACGACCCGCGACTGTCGGTGCTGGTCCTGGCGGCCGGGGCGACGGCGCTCGCCGTCGGTCTGGCCGGGCCCGACCTCGCGCTGGACCGCACGGCCGCGGTCCGCTGGCCGCCCCGGCGGGCGGCGCACCTGCTCGGCGGCGCTTTGCTCGCGGCCGCCGTGCTGCTGACGGCGCGGGCGGGCGTCGGCCTGTCGACCGACCTCGCCCTCGTCGTCCGGGACAGCGCCGGGCTGACCGGGCTGGCCGCGCTCGGCGCGGCCTGGTGCGGGCGGTCCTGCGCGTGGCTGCCGCCGTTCGCGGCGCTCGCGCTCGCCTTCGTCCTGCCGCCCGGGCCCGGCACCCTCGCCCAGGTGCTGACCTGGCCGATGCTGCCGCCCGGTACTCCGGTCGCCACCTGGGCCGCGCTGGTGGCGGCCGCCGTCGGCACCGCTGTGTACGCGCTGGGCGGGCCGGGGCGCTGACCGGGCGCTGCGGGCCGAGGAAACCGGGTTGCCCTCCGGCGGAAGATCACATTGGGTGGGCGCCATGACCGATCTGCACACCGACCGTCTCCTGCTCCGCCGCTGGCGGGAGTCCGACCTCGAACCCTGGGCGGCGATGAACGCCGACCCGGAGGTCCGGCAGCACCTGGGCGAGCCTCTCAGCAGGGAGCGCAGCGACGAGTCCGTGGCGCGGTTCGAGGCCGACTCGACCGGCGCGGCTACGGCTGGTGGGCCGTCGAGGTCCGGGGGACCGGCGAGTTCATCGGCTTCGCCGGACTGGACGACATCGACTACGAGGCGCCGTTCACCGGCGTGGAGATCGGCTGGCGGCTCGCCCGTTCCGCCTGGGGCCACGGCTACGCCACCGAGGCCGCCCGCGCCGTGCTCGCGTTCGGCTTCGACACCCTGGAGCTCCCCGAGATCCTGGCCGTCACCACCGCGACCAACCTCCGCTCCCAGGCGGTGATGACCCGCCTGGGCATGACCCGCGACCCGGCCGGTGACTTCGACGACCTCGACGCCCCCGAGGGGCCGCTGCGCCCCAATGTCCGCTTCCGGCTGGCCCGGCCCGTCACGTCCTGACCGGCCCGTCACGCCCTGACCGGCCCACCACGTCCTGACCGGCCCGCCGGTCGGGTGACCGGCGGGCCGTGACGGCGCGTCCCCGCGGCGCCGTCAGTAGGAGCCGTCAGTACGAGCCCGACTCCAGCTCTGCCACCGCGCCCGGCCGGTCCGGCTTCCAGCCGAGCGCGGTGCGGGCGGCGGCTCCGCTGACGCTCTGGTCGAGGGCGAGCGCGTCCGCGAACAGCGGGCCGAAGACCTCGGCGGCCTGCGCGGCCGGCACGGCCTTCGGGTCGCCGCTGACACCGGCCACCCGGCCGGCGGCCCGGGCGATCTCCCGCACCGGGACGGCCGACTCGCCCACACCGTGCCAGACGCTGCCGGCCTCGGCCCGCTCGACCGCCGCCAGGAACAGTTCGGCGAGGTCGCCGACGTGCACGGTCGGCCAGCGCACGCCCTCCTCGCCGTAGTACTCGGGCGCACCCTGGGTGCGGGCCCGGTCGACCAGGATCGCCGGGATGCCGCCGCCCCGGCCGTACACGATGCCGGGTCGGACGACGACCGCGCGCACGCCCTCGGCGGCCTCGTCCAGCACCCGCCGCTCGATCCGCGGGCGGTAGCCGACGATGTCGATCGGGTTCGTCGGGGCCTCCTCGCCGACCTCCTGGGCCGCCCCGGTGGCGCCGAGCACCCAGACGCCGCTGGTGTAGACGAAGGGGCGGCCGGTGCCGCGCAGCGGGGCGGCGAGTGCCTCGACGACGGCGGTGTCGACCTCGGCGTCGCCGCTCGGCGGGGCGAGGTGGATCACGGCCTCGATGTCGGGCGTCACCGCGCCGGCCAGCGAGGCCGGGTCGGCGGTGTCGCCGACCAACTGGCCGTGCCAGCCGCGAGCGGGCTGCGGCTCCGCGCTGCGGGTGAGCGCCACGACCTGGTGGCCGGCGGCGGTGAGGTGCTCGGTGACGGCGGAGCCGATGTAGCCGGTGGCACCCGTGAGCAGGACCTTCATGACCATCCCCCTGTACTGGACGCGCCTCGTCGGACACGCCCTGTCGAACATGTCGAACATTTCGATGTCGAAACTATAGGGAGACATGATCCGCGATGTCAAACACTTCCATGTCGAAATGTTAGACTCCGGCGCATGACGGACACGACGGAACAGCAGCCGCAGCACGACGGCGTCGACCGCATCACCGCGCAGTGGCAGGCGGTCCGCCCCGACCTCGACGCCTCGCCCATGGCCGTGATCGGCCGCCTCTCCCGCGCCTCCCGGCTGCTGGAACGCGGGATCAAGGAGAACCTCGCCGCGCACGGCGTCGAGCCCTGGGAGTTCGACGTCCTGGCCACCCTGCTCCGCTCGGGCCCGCCGAACGTCCTCACCGCCGGCGAACTCAGCGCCGCCGCGATGGTCAGCTCCGCGGCGCTCACCAACCGCATCGACCACCTCGTGGAGAAGGGCCTGGTGGACCGGGCCGTCGACCCCGCCCACCGCCGCCGGGTGCTGATCTCCCTCACCGACGCCGGCCGGGAGCTGACCAACCGTCTCGTCGAGCACCACCTCGCCGGGGAGGAGCGCCAGCTCGCCGGGCTCACCGCCGCCGAACGCGACCAGCTCACGGGCCTGCTCCGCCGCGTCCTGCTCACCCTCGGCGACCACGCCGACGGCACCCCCTGAACGCCGGGCCGCCGTCCTGAACGCCGGATCGCCTTCGCTGCCGTCGCTGCCGTCGCGGTTGTCGCCGTCGCCCTCGCCGTCGTCGTCGGAGGGGCTTGACTCTCGGGTGGCACGAGACGGCACAGTCGGGGCCGTGGACAGGAGAAACCTGCTGCCGATCGGGCAGTTCTCGCAGGCCAGCGGCCTTTCGGTGACCGCGCTCCGGCACTACGACGCCAGTGGCGTGCTGCTGCCGGCGTTCGTCGACCCGGTGAGCGGCTACCGGTACTTCCGACGCGACCAGGTGCGTACGGCGCAGTCCATCAGGGCGCTGCGGCAACTGGACATCCCCGTCGAGGAGGTGGGCCGGCTGCTCGGCGGCGGCGAGGAGGAGCTCGCCGCCGCGCTGCGGGCGCGGCTGCTGGCCGCCGAACGGCGGTTGCAGGTGCAGCGCTCCGTCGTCCACGGCCTGTTGGACCGACTCACCGAAGGAGCAGGGATGACCCACCGTGTCACCGTCCGCCAGGGCGCCGCCGAACGGATCCTCGTCCGCGGGGCGACCGTGGACAACTCGGGGCTCGACGCCTTCCTCCGCACCGCCTACCAGGAGATGTACCAGGCCGCCGGCCGTGGCCCGCTCACCTTCGCCGGGCCCGCGTTCGTCCGCTTCCACGGGGTGTGCGACGACGAGAGCGCGACGCTCGTCGAGGCCTGCCTGCCGTTCCGGCCGGACGGCGCGCAGCCCGCGGACCTGCCCGAGGGCATGACCGTGCGCGACCTGCCCGCGAACACCCTCGCCTGCCTGGAGGTCGAGGGCGAGGCCGCCGCCTTCCCGCGGATCCTCGGCGGGTACGACGCCGTCGCCGACTGGATCACGGGGCACGGCTTCGCCTTCGCGGGGCCGGTCCGGCTGGTCCACCGGCGCTGGACCGGGACGCCGGACCACCCGGACAACCGCCTGGAGATCGCCTGGCCCTTCGACGAGCCCGCCGACGAGCCCGCCGACGAGCCCGCCGACGGGTCCGCCGGAGAGTCCCGTTGAACCGCAGCCCTGTTCAGTCCTGCCACAGGAACAGCAGCGTGTCGACGTCGAGCTCCGTCCACTCGCCGAAGTAGCGGGCCAGGAGGCCGGGAACCAGTGCCCCGCCGCTTCGCAAGTCGATCCAGTGGAAGCCGGCCTCGGTGAAGGCCACCCGGTAGCGGTCGTCCCAGTCGTCGCCGTTCACGAACAGCCCGAGCTGCGACACGTACAACTCGCCCGGGTGGTCGGGGTCGTCGCGGTCGTTGTCGTGGACGATGACGTCGTAGTTGCCCCCGCCCCCGTCGTGGTAGAGCCCGCACGGCATCGGCGCCCACGGGTTCACCCCGAGCTCGGCCAGCACCGCCCACGCCCGGCCGAGCCGCTCGGCGGAGTCGACGGGCGGGGGCGGCTCGGTGAACAGCGCCTCCACCCGCCAGCGCGGATCGCTGCGCTCGCCGCAGACCGGCACGTACGCGTGCACGATCGCTGCCCTGACCTCCTCCGCCAGCCTGGGCACCTCCACCCGGGGGCGTCCCAATCGCTCGTACAGGGCGCGCAGTTCGTCGAGGTCGCCCAGGTCGAGCGCGGCCCGCAGCCGCGCCTCGACCGAACGCGCGACGCCGTCCTGCGGTCGGTCCGTGAAACCGGTCATCACCCCTGCCCCTCCGGGTAGTCGACTCGCGGGTCTACGCTGGACGGGGATCTTGCCCCCGCACAGGAGGATGCACACGGATGAGCGGAACTGTCACGGCGGTCAGCAGCAGCGGCGAGTACACCTTCACCAAACCGAACCGGGCGAGCATCACCCTGATCGCCGGCCTCGGCGTGGCGGGCGACGTGCACTCGGGGGTGACCGTCCAGCACCGCTCCCGCGTCGCGCAGGACCCGACGCAGCCGAACCTGCGGCAAGTCCACCTCATCCACGAGGAGTTGTTGGCCGAGGTGGCCGAGCAGGGCTTCCCGGTCGCGCCCGGCGAACTGGGCGAGAACGTCACCACCCGCGGCATCGACCTGCTCGGCCTGCCGGTCGGCACCCTGCTGCGGATCGGCCCCGAGGCCGTCGTCGAGGTCACCGGCCTGCGCAACCCGTGCCTCCAGATCGACGCGTTCCAGGACGGCCTGCTCAAGCAGGTCGTCGGCCGCGACGAGGAGGGCAACATCGTCCGCCGGGCCGGGATCATGGGCGTGGTCCGCACCGGCGGCACGATCCACCCCGGCGACCCCATCAAGGCCGAGCTGCCCCCGGGCCCGCACCGCCCGCTCGACCGCGTCTGAGCGGACCTGCGGGTGGTCAGCCCTGCCGTCCGGAGTGCCGGGGCCGGTTCCGGCTCAGGTCGCGGGCGTGCAGCAGCGCCGCACGGACCAGGTCCGCGGTCCGCGCCTCACCGTCGGCGCCGTCGAGGCCGGGTACCGCGGGCGGCACGGACCGCCACTCGCCGTCGGTCAACGGCGGTACCGGGGGGCCGGGTTCGATGTCCTCCGGCAGCGCGGGCAGCCGCACCAGCAGCCCGTGCACACCGACCGCGACGGCCGCCGCCACCCCCTCGAAGGCGAGCACCGGCACCCCGTAGGCCCCCTCCAGCGGATGCCCCGGCACCAACGAGGCCAGCCACTCGCAGTTGTCCGGGTGCGTGCGCAACTGCCAGGCCCCCAGGGCATGGTCCTTCGGCCCGCTCGCAGGCGTCGCCCGTTCCCGGAAGTGCGCGAGCAGAGCGCGGTTCTCGGGCAGTTCGGGCAATGGCCGAACCGGAGCGGGCCCCGGTCCGAGTCTTCGCTTCGCCATACGGCCGACCCTAACGACCGACCCGCCCCCGCGCACCGTCGCCCGCCCCGAGGCTGACCGCACTGTCGCCGTCCGGCGGGTCCTGTCCTCATTATTCGTCAACTCACGCTGTCCCATGGGCCCGTACCGGTGTCGGAGCTGTCGCCCCGGGGTGCTGACGGAGGACGGGGCTAACCTGACGCCGTGACGAATCGAAACCGAACCTTCCGTACCGGCGCGACTGCCCTTGTGGCCGCGGGCCTGGTTCTCCTCACCGGGTGCGGCGGCGGTGACAGCAGCAGTGACAGCAAGGCGAAGCAGGTCGGCTGGTACCGCACGGTCGGTGACCTCTGCGCGGTGGTGGGCGATCCCGGCCTGCCGGGGGAGTTGAGGAGCTCCATACCGGTGACGAGCGCGGGGATCGCGAGCGACCCGTCCAAGACGCTCAGTTGCAGCTACGACGGCGGTCCGGCCACGGAGGACTGGCGGGTGAGCATCGACGCGACGGTCTTCGAGGCGGCCCGCGGCTGCCATTGGCTGGAGGTCTCGGCGGAGAACGCCAGGTCGCCGATCGGCGGGCCCAAGCCGACGGAGACGCGGAAGTTCGAGAGGACCGACGGCGGTGGGCTCGGCCAGGAGGGGTACCAGGTGTCGGTCCGGCACCCGCTCACCGACACCATTCCCGGGCCGGTCGACCGGCTGAGCTTCACCTCGGCGTTCTGCGACGGGAATCTGCGCCTGGCGGTCGAGGTCGACTACGGCGCCGGCTCGGGGATGTCCGCGGACTACCCGGGCGCGCTCGACAAGGCGGAGGAGGCGTCGCGGAAGAAGGCCGCCGAACTGCTCGCACGGGCGCGGGAGAAGCTGTACGAGCGGGCGATGAGCCCCCAGCCGACGGCTTCGTGACGCGCGGGCGCCCCGGCCGGGGCGCCCGGTAGTCGGGGCTCGGGGGGGCGAGCCGTTCACCCCCGGCCGTCGTGGGCTGCCGCCGTCAGGTACGTGTTCAGGTGGGCGGCCGCGCTCAGCATGGCCAGGCCGCGGGCGGTGAGCCGTTCCTGCCAGTCGGCCAGTGCGGCGGCGAGGGCGCTGGTGCCGCCCGCGGTGCGGATCTGGCCGACGACGGCCGCGATGTGCGGGAGGCGGTAGCCGCCGCGGCGCAGCAGGTGGGCGAGTTCGGCGTCGCGGACGTCGCCCGGGTGGAAGAGGCGGTGGCCGGTCGCGCGGTCGCGGGCGGGGAGCAGGATGCCGGCGGCCTCCCAGGTGCGCAGGGTGGCCGGGGTGAGCCGGAGGCGGTGGGCGACCTCGCCGATGCTGAGCGGGAAGGGGCCGGTATCGCCCCCGGTGTCACTCCCGGTGCCCTCCTCGGGCGCGGAGTCCTCGGCCGCGGCGTCGGCCCCGGCCAGGTGCTCCACGGCCCCGCGCACCGAGGCGAGGGTCTCCCGGTCGCGGAGCAGTTGGGCGTGGCCGTGGTCGAGCGCGGTCAGGGCGTCGTCGGTCCGGTCCGCGTGGACGGCGTTCATGACGGCCCCGGCGGTCGCGTGCCCGTAGGCGCGGACGAGGGCGAGGAAGGTGCGCAGCGCCGCCGCGTGCAAGTCGGTGTAGATCCGGTACCCGGTCGGCGTCCGCTCGGCGGGCGGCAGGAAGCCGTCCTGCTCGTAGTTGCGGACGGCCTGCGCGGAGAGGCCGTGCTCGCGTCCCAGGTCGACGGGTCGCAGTCTCTTCATCGGTTCTGATGGCACTTTGAAACTTTACAGCCGATTCCTCGGGCCGAGAGCAGCAAAGTTTCAACGGGCACATCAAAGATACGCTTGAGGTGGTGAGGGCAGGGAGCGGCGAGGGGGAGTGGCGGAGATGACCTGGAACGGCGCCGACCGCATCGTGGCCGCGCTGGTCGGCGGCGAGGACTACCTCTTCGTCGCGGGGGGTCGCGGCCGCCCGGCCGCGCCGACGGCGCGCTCCTGCGCGCCGACGGCGCCCCCGCGCTCCTCGACGGCGCCGCGTCACTCCAGCGAACCCGCGCGGACGGACGGGGGCGAACGACCTCTGGGGTAGGTTAGCCTTACCTAAATTGAGGTGAGAGGAGACGGCCCTGACCAGCACCACCGCCCCCGCGCGGTTCCTGCTCTTCCCGCTCGAGGTGGTCCGGACCGCCAGGATCACCCGGCACATGGCCCGCATCACCCTGAGCGGCCCCAGCCTCGCCGGGTTCGTCAACGGCGGCCTCGACCAGCGGGTGAAACTCCTGCTGCCGCTCCCCGGACAGAGCGAACCCCTGATGCCGGAGGGCGAGGACGACTTCGCCTGGTACCAGCACTGGCGCACGATGGATCCGGCCGTCCGCCCGGTGCTGCGCACCTACACCGTCCGCGCCCAGCGCCACGACCCCGACGAGGTCGACATCGACATCGCCGTCAACGGCGACCACGGCCCCGGCTCCCGCTGGGCCGAGACGGCGGCGCCCGGTGACCGGGTGGTCGTCTGCGGGCCGGCGGTCGAGGAGGCCGGCGGCGTCGAGTTCCACCTGCCCGACGGGGCCGACTGGGTGCTGCTGGCGGGGGACGAGTCCACCCTGCCCGCCGTGGCCGCGATCCTCGACGAACTGCCCGCCGACCTGCCGGTCCGGGTGTTCGCCGAGGTCGAGGGACCGACGGAGCACGCCTACCTCCCCGCCGACCGGCCCGGCACCACCATCACCTGGCTGCACCGCGGCACGCCGGGCACCCCCACCCTCCCCGCCGCCGTCCGCGCCGCCGAACTGCCCTCCGGCACGCCGTACGCGTGGATCGCGGGCGAGGCGGCGGCCGTCCGCGAACTCCGCCGCCACCTGGTCGGCGAGCGCCGCTACCACCGGCGCGCCGTCTGCTTCATGGGCTACTGGCGCCTCGGCACCACCGAGGACCAGCGCGCCGACGAGCCGGCGGAGACGGACACCGACTGACACCCCGGTACCCGGCGCCGGGCGCCCGGCGGGCCTCGGCCTTCCGGGCGGTTTGCCCGAAAGGGCCGTCCTTCGCCCGCGCCGGAACCATCCGGTCGGTGCACGAAGTCCTCTCCGGGGTGATCTCCGACGTGACCCCCGACATGCACCCGACCGAGCCCGCAGCCCCCGCCGGCGCTCCCCGGCCCGCGATCCACCGCCGCCGCCTGCTGCTCAGTACCGTGGGCGGCCTCGGCGCGCTCGCGGTCCCGGCCGGCGTCCGGTGGTGGGCGGACCGGGTGCCCGTACGCGGACCCCGGCTCTGGAGCACGGCCGCCACCGGCGGGCGGATGGTCCTGCCCGCCGGTCCGCGCCAGAGCCTGTACGTGTCGGGGTACGACGGCACCGTCCGGGCCCACGACACACGCACCGGCACCGTCCGCTGGACCCGGGCGGTGCCCGCGGCCGACGCCTACGACCCTCCGGGCGGTTGGCCGCTCGCCGCCGGGAACGGCACGGTCTGCGTGAACTCCGCGACCGGCGTCCGGGCCCTCGACGCGGCGTCGGGGCAGGTGCGTTGGGAGGTCGCCGTCCCCGACTGGCGGGACCTGTCGGCGGAACAGGGCATCGTGGTGGCCGGCGACCGCGTCCTGACGGGGTACGGGAACGCGCTGCGCTGCCACGACCTGGCCACCGGCGAGGTCCGCTGGAGCACCGCGGCGAACGTCTCGCCGGTGCCGCTCGTGGCTGGCGACACCGTGTACGTGCCCGGCCGGACGGGTGGACTGTTCGCCTTCGACGTGCAGAGCGGTGAGCGGCGCTGGGCGCAGGAGGCCGTCGGCCCGGTCGACTTCGCGCCGACCGTGCACCGGGGCACCCTCCACGCGGTGTGCAACGACCCCGCGACCGGAGGTTCGACCGTGCACGCCCTGGACGCGGCCTCGGGCCGACCGCTGTGGCGGCGGGCGCAGCGCCACAGCCTGGGCGAACTCGCGGTGGCCGACGGGACGGTGTGCCTGCTGAGCGGCACCGCCCTGACCGCCCTGGACGCGGGCACGGGCGACACCCGCTGGACCGCCACCGTCCCCATGGGCCTCGGCCGGGGCATGAGTTCGGCGGCAGCGGCGGGCGGCACGGTCTACGTCGGGACGAACGACGACCGCCTCTTCGCCCACGACCTCGCCACCGGCCGGCTCCACTGGCGCGACGAACCGGACCGCCTCACCGCCGACACCGAGTACACCCGCATCGCCCTGGCCGCCGTCGGCCCCGCCGTCTTCCGGGCCGGCCGCACCGGAATCCAGGCGCTCGGCACCCTACCGGCGGCCTGACGGCGCGACCCGCGCGCACGGTCGATTCGCCTGTGCGGCGAAGAGCTGGCCGCTCCGCTCCGGCCGGTGGTTCTCTGGCGGAGTCAACTCCCGCCACCGAGGCGGGAAGTGAACGGGGAGGCTGCACATGCCGGACGTAACCGGAGGGTTCGCCAAAATGGCCGCCGTGAGCGTTGTCGTGGCAGGTGCCGCGTTCGGTCTCGCGACGCCGTCGCACGCTGCCGAGCGGGAGGCCCCGGCGCCCGTCGCCCACGAACTCGCCCAGGACGCCGCCGCCACCCACCCGGTGCCGGACCGGGCGAACCAGGGCCACTACTGATCAGGGGGCGACGGCCCTGCGCCACGCGGCGCAGGGCCGTCGCCCGTCCGAGGCCGATCCCACGCATGCGGCCAACTCACCTGAACGGCCGTGCGGTTGCCGGGCATGCGTGACCACTGCCCGGCCCGACCACTACCGGGCGGACGACTCCAGGAAGAAGTCCGCCAGAGCCGGGGCCACGGCGGCGGGATTCGTCTCGGGCCCGAAGTGGTCCAGTCGGGGGAGGAGCAGCAGCCGGGAGCCGGGCAGGACCTCGTGCACGGCGGCCGCCGCACGTCCCGCCCCGGTGCTTCGGGCCTCCTTGCCCGCCATCAGCAGTACGGGCCGGTCGAGCCGCCCGTACTCGCGGAAAGTGTTGTCCCGGGCGGCGATCTCGGCGTGTTCGCGGATCGCGGCGGCCAGCAGGGCGTGCTTCTGCAGCCGCTCGGGCTTCTTGAGGGCGAGCGGGAGGATCAGCCGCAGCAGCCAGCGCGGCGCCTTGCCGCTGGTCCCGGGGTTGACGCCGCGGACGAAGGTCAGGAACGCCTCGGCGGGCTTCCCGGCGTCGAGTTCGCGGCGGCACCGCTCGGCCCAGTCGAAGGGGATGGAGCCGTCGACGGACACACCGGGCTCGTAGACGGCGAACCGCTCGAAGGCGGAGCCGGCCAGCGCGGCCTCCAGGGTCAGGAAGCCGCCGAAGCTGTGGCCGAACACGAACCGCGCCCCGGTGGCCGCGCGGACGGCCTCGATGTCCGCGCACTCGGCGGCCGCGCTGTACGTGTCACCCTGCGGGCCGCTCGTACCGCGCCCCCGCCGCTCGACGGTGTGCACCGTGAAGCGGTCCGCCAACTCCGCCGCCAGCCCGTCGAAGTCGGCCGCCAGCGCGAACGCCCCGGGCACCAGCAGGAGCCCCGGCCCGGAGCCGGTGCTGCGGTAGCCGACGGTGGTGCCGTCGGCGGAACGCACCGATCCGACCGTGGTGCCCGGTGTTGTGACGTGCGTGGTCATTCTGTCTCCCCCTGTCGGAACGATCACCTGGCCCGTGCACAGTACGCGGCCGCCGGGCGGACGGGGAGAGCCGTTCCGACGGGTGGGCAGGGCGTGCCCGAAACCGCGTGAACACCCCCGCCGGAGCGAGGACGACGGTCCGGAGGCTCCGCCTTACGAGCCCTGCCGCCGCGGCGGGTCGACGCGGGTGCGGGCCGGGGCGAGCAGGAGGTTGAGCAGGGCGGCGCCCTCGGCGGTGTCCAGCGGGACGGGGGCGGCGTCGGCCGGCTTGACCAGCGGGGTGGCGGCGTCGTGCTCGTAGAGGATGCAGGCGCTGCTGCCCAGGTCGCGCTTGGACGGCCAGCGCAGGCCGAGCGCCTCCGGGGCCTGGCTGCGGATCCAGGCGGCCCAGCGGCGGGTGCGCGGGTAGGCGTCCGGGGTGGAGTGGATCAGCCACTCGTCCTGGCGGACGGCCGCGAGCTGGTCGAGCGTCATCAGGCCGACGAGCGGGATGTCGCAGGTGGTCTCGATCCGCGACAGCACCCGGCCCCGCACCGAGGCGCGCCGGATCCGGCGCCAGCCGCGCTCGTCGAAGGGGATGCCCCGGACCAGCGTCTCCATCACGGCCGTGCGCTCCGAGAACCCGGCGTACAGGTACGGCAGATGGCTGCCGTCGCCCTGGTAGGAGCAGAACCGGCCGCCCTCGTAGTGGCTGTCGGACGGGTTCGGGTTGAACGAGGTGGCCGGGTAGGCGGCCGAGTGCACGCGGTGGAGCACGGTGCCGGCGGGCAGCACCTCGAGGTGCGGGGTGGCGCGCGCGGTCGGGGCGGGGACCTTCACGTCGGGCATGAGGTCACCACTCCGCGATCTCGGCGCGGGCGGCGGCGAGCAGGCCGTGCTCGCCGGGGGTGCCCAGCAGACGGGCGGGGACGGCGTCCAGCCAGGCGTTGGCGCCGAGCCACCAGTCGGCCACGCCCCACGGGTCGTCGTCGGCGTCGAGCAGGCGGTTGACGGCGACCACCACGGGTAACGGCCGGCCGGAGGCACCGTCGAACTGGAACGACGGCAGGCGGACGATGCCCTGGCGGTCGGTCAGCCGGATCAGATCGGGATCGGCGGGGTCGTGCCCGCCGGACCGGTAGTCGGCGGCGCTGACGGAGTCGGCGGCGAGCAGCCAGTCGTCGGCGTCCTCGGGCGGGACGGGGAGGGCGTCCGGCTCGGGTTCGGGAGACGCCTCGGGCCCGCCGCCGTCCGTCGACCGTCCGCGGACCAGGGCGAGTACCTGCAGCACGGCGTCACGGTTTGCCGATTCGAACTGGACGGCCTGTGAGTAGCGGACCGAGTCCGCCAGGGCCGCGCGCACCGGGTGTTCGTCCGGAAGGGCCGCCAGGACCAGCCGGACGATCCTGCGGGCAGTCCGCTCCGGCGCGGCGGACGGTGCGTCGAGCAGGGTCGCGATGGCGTCCCTGGCGGACTCGTCCAGGTACTCCTGGACCTCGTCCCAGTGCTCGCGCAGGACATCGAGAAAGTCGGTCGTCATCCTCGCCCTCCGCCCTGGTGTCCGTGTCCGTCGGTCACGCGCCAATGTAGCGTGCCAGCACGCGCCGCGGGCGATGATCCCGGATTGGCAAAGGCGGAACGCGACCGCCTGATCTGCGGCATGATGGGCCCTCAGCAGCACTTCGGGGGTGGTGCCGGTTCGCGCGCGGTCGATGATGTCTCGTGCACGACCCGCACCGGCCCCGGCGGCGCGCGAGGGGTGAGAACCGGACCGGTGCCAACTCCCGGGCGGTGCGCGCCGCAGGTCATGAATCGCGCTCGGAAGGCGGCCGGTGAGCAGTTCCGCGGGATACGGGTGGTCCTATGTCGACCAGGAGGCCGAGCGCCGCCGGCAGTTGCGTGCCCGCCTCGCCGCCGAGGCGCAGCGGGCCGAGAACCTGCGCCGGGCCGAGGCACGGCGGGCGGAGCTGCGGGCCCGGCTGGGTGAGCTGAACGAGCAGGCCCAGGGGCTGCGCGGGGAGGCCGGCCAGTTGCGGCGCGCGTACCGGACGGCCCGGGTCACGGTGGAGACGGTGACCGTCGGCGCCGGGGCGGACGAGGCGGAGCTGACCCGGGCGGTGGAGCGGGCCCGGGCGGCGAACGCGCGGGCCGCCCAGGAGCTGGCCGAGGCGGTGCAGGACGTGTGGTCGGCCGTGCTGCCGGAGGCGGTGGCCGAACCGGAGCGCGTTCGCCCGACCCGCGCCGAGGCGCGTCGCAGCGCCGGAGAGGCGAAGGCGGCCGCAGAGGCGGAGGCCGAGGCCGCCGCAGAGCGGGCCCGGGCCGAGTCGGCCGACCGCGTCGAGCGGGTCCGGGCCGGCGCGCTCGTCGAGGCCCAGGCGGTCCTGGACCGCGACGTGCCCCGCTGCGACCCGGCCGACCTGGAACGGGTGGCGGGCCTGGTCCGCGCCCTCCGGGCGGCCGCCACCGTTCCCGATGTGCGGGCCACGCTCACCGACCTCGCCGCCCTGGTCCAGCACTCGGTGGGACGCCGTGCCCGCGACGAGGAGCGGGCCGAACTGCGCGCCGCCCTGTCCGAGTCGGTGCGGGAGGCGGAGCCGGACGAGCGGGACCGGCTGCTCGCCGAACTCGCCGCCGCCGAGGACCCGGCCTTCCTGCGGCCCGCCGTGGAGGCGGCCGTCGCGCGGGCCGACGCCCGTCGCCACCGGGTGCCGGTGGCGGCGGCGCTCGCCGAGGTGCTGCGCGAGCGGGACTACCTGGTCGGCGAGGACTTCGAGGACCTGCTCGCCGCCGAGGGCGAGGTGGTGGTGCCGTTCGGCGACCCGGATCCGGACCGGGCCGCCGCGGCCGCCGGTGGGCAGGTCGAGGGTTTCGGGGACGGCGGCGAGCCGCCGGCCGCCGGGTACGGGCTGCGCCTGGTGCTGGCCCCGGACCGGGCGACCCTTTCCACGGCGGTGGTCCGCCGGGAGGACTCCGGGACCGGCGACGCCTGGCAGGACGAGGAGCAGGACGAGAGCGTCCAGCAGTGGTTCTGCGAGGAGCAGTTGCCCGCGATCGAGGAGGGCGTCCGGCAGCAGGGCGTGCGACTGGAACGGACGTCCGCGATGGCGCCGGGCGCGATGGCCGCGGGCACCGTTCCCGGTGGTTCGTGGCCGCAGCCGCCGTCCGCCGCGACCCCGCGCCGCCGCGGCAGCCGGTCGAAGCGCTCCGGCGCCACCGGGGCCGCCGCCGTGCGCAAGCCGCAGGAGCGTGGCCGTGAGCGCTGATCAGCAGGGGGACGGGCCGGCCGGCCTGCGCAAGGACGCGCCGCCGCCCGGCCCCGACGCCGCCGGAGGCGCCCGCAACGGCGACAATGCCCGCCCCGGGACGCCCAGTTGGATCCGCGAGCTGGACATGGCACTGACCGTCCACCCGCAGGTGCTGCTGACCGGGAACGTGCGCGACCAGTACCTGCTGCCCGACGACCACGCGGCCGGCCGCAGCACCACCCTCGCGCCGTACAGCCTCGGCGGGGTGATCGAGTCGCTCTGTGCCGCCCGGGGTTACGGAGCGCTCGCCTTCCTCGACCAGGTGCACGAGCGGATCACACTGCTGCGGCTGAGCGCCACCGAAGCCCAAGTACCGCTGGTACTGCGGGAGTTCGCCGAGCGGGACGAGAAGTGGCGGCGCGGCCGGGACGGTCAGGGCGCGAACGGCGCCGACGACGAGGACGAGCCGGAGATGCTGGACCGGCTGCGCGACGCGATGGTGGGCGTCGTGCACCACCCCGGCCCGCCGATCGGACTGGTCGTCCCCTACTCCGGCCGGCTCGGCTCGCCGCAGGCGCCCGTCGCCGGGGAGGCCGCTCGGCTGTTCGCGGCCGCCGAGGAACTGGGCCACACCGCCCGGCCGGTGCAGGGCGCGAGCGCCGTCACGCCCTACAACACGGTGTTCTGGGTGGTGGAACGGCAGGAGGAACTGCCCCGGGAGTTCGCGGTCGGCAGCCGCGCGGTGCGGGTGATCAGCGTCCCGCAGCCGCCGCACGACCAGCGGCTCGCCGCCGCCCGGCACGTGGTCGGCGGGCTCGCGCGCTACCAGGCGGCGACCGGCGGACCGGCCCTCACCGAGGCCGAGACCGCGACGGCCGCCAAGGCGCTCGCCGACTCCTCGCACGGCATGGGCAGTTCGGAGGTGATGGCGATCGGCCGGATGGCCCTGGACCGCAACCTGCCGGTACAGCGGCTGGACGAAGCCGCCCGCCTCTACCGGATCGGCGTGCTCGACAACCCGTGGGCCACCGCCGAACTGCGCGAACGCATCGCCACGGGCGAGGAGTTCCTCAACGGCAAGGTGATCGGCCAGCCGTACGCGGTGCGCCGCACCCTGGAGATCTTCATGCGCTCGGCGGCCGGGCTGAACGGCGCCCAGGCGTCCAGCTCGCCCAGCCGGCCGCGCGGCACCCTCTTCCTCTCCGGCCCGACCGGTGTCGGCAAGACCGAACTCGCCAAGGGCGTCGCGGAGATGATCCTCGGCAAGGACGCCCGGCCGATCCGCTTCGACATGAGCGAGTTCGCCGAGGAGCACGCCCGGGACCGGCTGATCGGTGCCCCGCCCGGCTTCGTCGGCCACGACGCCGGAGGTGAACTCACCAACGCCGTCCGGGCCAACCCGATGAGCGTGCTGCTCTTCGACGAGATCGACAAGGCGAACCCCCGGCTGTTCGACCTCTTCCTCCAGATCCTGGAGGACGGCCGGCTCACCGACGGCCGGGGCGCCACCGTCTACTTCACCGAGTGCGTCCTGATCTTCACCTCCAACCTCGGCATCACCGCCGCCATCGTGGGCGAGTCGCCGAAGGACGGGGCGGGCTCCGGGGACGCGGGCGGCACTGCCGGCGCCGGTGGTGGCACCGGCGCAGGTGGTGGCACCGGCGGGGCCGGGAGTACCGGCGCCACGGAGGTCGCTCCCCGCACCAACCGGCGCCCGCTGAGCCGCCACGACGATCCGGCGATGGTCCGCCAGAGCCTGCGGGAGGCCTTCGACGCCTTCTTCAACGACACCATCAAGCGGCCCGAACTGCGCAACCGCTTCGGTGACAACTTCATCCCGATGGACTTCATGCAGGAGAAGTGGGTGCCGCAGATCCTCGACAAGGCCATCGCCTCCGTCGCCGGCCGCGTCCTGGAGACCCACGGCGCCGAGCTGACCCTCGCCGACGACGCCTGGGAGGTGCTGCGGGTGGAGGCGGTCCGGCGGCTGGACCACGGCGGCCGAGGGGTGCTGACCGCCGTCGAGTCGGCGCTGGTCAACCCGCTCGCCAAGGAGGTCTTCCGGAGCCCGCCCGGCCGGGGCGAGCGGCTCGGCGTCGTAGCGATCGAGGGTGACGGGGACGGCGAGGGCTACCGGCTGGAGGTCGAACGGTGGCAGGGCTGAGCCCGGACGGCGGCGGCCCGACGGCGGCGGTCGCCGCACGTCCTGCCGCTGACGTCGCCGGGGCCGCCGGCCGGACCGCCCCGGCCGCCCCGACTACCCCGGCCGTCGCGGCGCTCGTCGGCCAGGTCTACCGGCCGGTGACCTCGCTCGGGCCCGGCCGACGGCTCGGCATCTGGTTCCAGGGCTGCACCCTGGCCTGCCCCGGCTGCATGTCCCGGCACACCTGGGAGGCCACCGGAGGGCGGGAGTTGACCGTCGAGCGGTTCGCCGCCCTGTGGCGTGCGGCACTCGCCGACGGCCTCGACGGCCTCACCGTCAGCGGCGGCGAACCGCTGGAGCAGCCGGCCGCCCTCGCCGCGCTGCTCGCCGCCGCCGACGCCGAGCGCCGCCGCGCGGGGCGCCCGGCCGACCTGCTGGTGTACACCGGCTGGGAACCGGAGGAACTGGCCGCCGACCCGGCCACCGCCGCCGCACTGGACGGCGCGGACGCGGTGATCACCGGCCGCTACCGGGCCGGGCAGCCCACTCGGCTCGCCTGGCGCGGCTCGGCCAACCAGCAGCTGACCACCCGCACCGCGCTCGGCCGGGAGCGGTACGCGCCCTACCTGGACCACCGGCCGGAGCGGCCCGAGCTCCAGGTGCGGGTGAGCGAGGGCGAGGTCCGGGTGATCGGGGTGCCGCGCCCCGGGGACCTGGGCCGGATCGAACGGGACCTGGTCCGACGCGGCGTGACCCTTCGGGAGACCTCGTGGCGACCGTGATCTACCGCTGCCCGGTGGGCGCGCCGGGGGAGTGCCCACCGTCCGGCACCCGGGGGTACTGCCAGGTGCACATGTTCCAGCAGTTGGAGCGCTACGACCCGGCCGAGGACGTCCCGCCGGCCGGGACTGCGGCCGAGATGCCTGCCGGCACCCCGGTCGACGCGCCGTCCGCCGGGCCCCGGCCGGCCACCGACCCGGAGGCCGCGACCCGCCCGGCGCGCCCGCCCCGTCCGGCGGAGCACCGGAGCCAGCACCGGCAACAGCAGCAGGACCACCGGCCCCGGCCGCGACCCGCCCGACCGCCGGTGCTCCGGCTGGCCCTGGTCGTCGCCGGGGTGCTGCTGCCCGTCCGCGCCGAACACCGGCGCGGGGGCGGCGGACTGGCGATCGGCCGCGACGAGCCCGACTGCGCGGCGGTCCCCGGACTGGCCGGCCTCGACCAGCTCTCCCGGCACCACGCCCGGCTGCGCTGGATCGACGGCGCGCTGTACGTCGAGGACCTGGGGTCGACCAACGGCACCTTCGTCGACGGCCGCCGGATCGAGGAGCCGACCCGGATCGGACCGGGGCACCGGCTGCGGTTCGCGCTGGACCTGGACGTCCAGGTGGTCGAGATCGACGAGTTCGGCGCGCCCCGGTGAGCCGGGGCCGTGAGGAGGAGAACGGCGCGATGGCCGACACACCGCCGGAACCCGGCCCGCCCACCCGTGTCCAGCGGCCCGGCCGGGGGAAGGGCCAGGCGCAAGGGCAGGCGCAGGGGGAGGAACCGACTCCGGACGCGCCCGGCGCCGCCGCCGAGAGTCCGCGTACCCGCGTGCAGCGCCCGAAGGCCGATCCCGGCGCCTCCACGGAGAGTCCGCGTACTCGCGTGCAACGTCCGAGGACCGATCCCGGCGCCGCCGCCGAGAGTCCGCGCACCCGTGTGCAACGTCCGAGGACCGACCCCGGCGGCCCCGCCGCCACGGGTGCCGTTCCCGGCGCGCGCACCCGCGTCCAGCGTCCGGGCGGCCCGGTCCCGCCCAGGACCCCGGCCGAACCGTCGCCCACCGCCACCCCGCCCGCCGCCGTCCCACCCACCACCGTCCCACCCGCCGGTCCCGCCGACTTCCCCGCCGCCCTCACCGACCGTTACCACCCCGTCGGCCGGGTCGGCTCCGGCAGCGAGGGCACCGTCTGGCACGCCCACCGCGCCGACACCCACCGCGCCGACGGCCGCGGCGCCGACGGAGGCCGTGGCAGCGGCGGCAACAGGAGGAGCAGCAGCGGGGCGACCGGCGGCGACGCGGCCGTGAAGGTCGGCAACCCGGGCGTGCGCGCGGACACCGAACTCCTCGCCCACCTCGCCGGTGACCCGCTCTTCCGCCGCCACGTCCCCGAGATCCTCGGCCACGGCCGGGTCGAGCACGCGGGCGCGCTCTGCGACTGGCTGGCGATGGAGTACCTCCCCGTCACCCTCGCAGACCACGTCGCCGCGCTGCGCGAGGAGGGCCGCCTCGGCCGCAGCGGCGAGACCCAGCGGATCATCCGCGAACTCGTCGACCTGCTGGAGTTCTGGCAGGTGAGGATCCAGCGCAACCCGGTCGACTTCAAGCCCGCCAACATCCTGGTCCGCCAGGGCGGCCGGAACGGCGGCTCCGCCACCGAGTTCGTGGTGGCCGACTTCGGCGGCGTCGCCAAGCTCACCGCCAGCCGTCGCTTCTCCACCGACATGCAGGTCACCGTCGCCTACATGGCACCGGAACAACTCGCCGGCAGCAACCACCCGGCCGGGCCGTGGTGGGCGCTCGGCACCATCCTCTACGAGGTGTTCACGGGCGCGAGCCGCTACCGGCGCGCGGACGGTGGCCTGGTGAGCGACGAGGCCCTGCAGTTCCGGCTGGTGATGGACGACGAGGTGGACCTCGCCGCCGTCCCCGACGAGCGCCATCGCCTGCTGCTCCAGGGCCTCTTCACCAAGGACCCGGCCGACCGGTGGACGGCGCCGCAGGTCCGGGCCTGGCTGAAGGGCGAGAGTCCGGAGGTGGTGCGCAGCCGGGTCGTCCCGCCGCCGCCCGGACCGACCCCGCCGCCCGGACCCAAGCACCGTCCGATCGCCTTCCGGGGCGAGGACTTCCACGAACCGGCCGCGCTCGCCGGGGCGTTGCTCACGCGTTCCGCGGACGCGGCCGCCTGGCTGGTGAGCGGTGGCGCCCGGCGGCTGCGCGACTGGCTCCGGGACGAGGTCAAGGACACCGTCCTCGACCTGCACTACCTCAAGGACGTCGAACGCGGCACCTCCGCCGAGAAGTCGGCGGCGGCCTCCCGGGCGGTGCTGGCCCTCGGCGCCGCGTTCACGCCCGAGGCGGTCCCGTACGTGCGGGACCGCCGGGTGGACGCGGCGGGGCTGGTGGAACTGGCCGAGCGGCCGGACGCGTTGACCGTGGTCGACGAACTGGTCGCGGCCGGGCTGCTCGGGCTCGCCGCCCGCTTCCAGTGCGGTCACCCGGCCTGCCCGGAGCGGGCCTGCGCCCGGCTGCTCGGGCTCACCGAGCTCGCCGCCGTGCTGAACCGGGTCGAGCGCGAGGCCCGCACCCTCGGCGGCCGCACCGGCAACAACGCCAACGCCAACGCCAACGCCAACAACGCCAACTCGAACAACGCCAACTCGAACAACGGCGACGGCCGCCTCACCGCCGCCGAACGCAAGGCCGCCCGCCGCTGGATCCTGCTGCTCACCCTCCAGCCGGACGGGCAGCGGCGCGCCCTCGTCCGACGACTCTCCGCCCTGCCCGGCCCGCTGGGCGCGCTGCCCGCACCGGTCCACTCGACCGTGACCGCCGTCGCCGACGGGGCGGGCGCGGTGGCGGCGCGGGTGCGGGGCGGCGGCCGGGAGCGGTTCCGCCGCGACTGGTCGGACCTGCGCCGCCGGGCGCTCACCGCCGAG
>NZ_JAIY01000006.1:50967-118829 GCF_000710405.2 Kitasatospora sp. MBT66
GCCGTCAGCCTCTGGGCGGGCGCGGTCTGGCGGATCTCCGTCGACGCCGGGGTGGGCGGGGCGGTGTCCCCCGACGGCGCGTTCGGCGGCCCGCTGCGGACGGCGGGGGAGGCCGCGGCGCGCGCGACGGCCGGTCAGCTCGGCGCCGCCCTGGTCGCCGCTGCGGCGGTGGCCGCGTTCCCGGCCCGGATCGGGCGCCGGATCCTGTTCCTCGCCGCGGCCGCCTCCTTCGCCGTCGGCTATCTGCACCTCGGGCCGCCGATGACCGTGCTCAGGCCGCCGCAGGCGGTGATCGACCGGGTGGTCGTGTTCGAGGGCGGGACGGCGAGTTGGGCCGGCTTCGTCGCGACGGCGACGCCCGTGCTGGTGCTGCTCGTCAACGGCCGCTCGGTGCGCTGGCTGCTCACCCCGGCGCACGAGGCCGCGCAGCGGGCGGCCGGCGACCGCCGCAACCTCGCCACCCGCCGCCGCGCCCGGGTCAACGGCACCGGCGCGGCCCGGGGTTGGCGCCCCGGCCGCGACGGCTACCGGGACCGGTTGCTGTTCTGGCTCGGTGGGACGCTGGTGCTGACCCTGGTCCTCTGGGCGGCGGTCGAGGTCCGGCTGGCGGTGGTCCACCGCGACCACCACCCGACCCCGGAGTCCTGGGGCACCGGCCAGGTCGGCGCGGCCTACCAGGCCGACTACCTGCTGCTGCTGGCCTTCCTGACCCTGGTCGCCTCGGCCACCGTCCCGCGCGCGGCCCGCCGCCTGCTGGCCGCCGCCGCGCTCGGCACGGCGGTGCTCGGCGCCTGGCCCCCGCCGCTGGGCCCGCTGGAGGCGCTGCGGATCCCCGTCCTGGGCCCGTGGTTCCGCGCGCTCGCCGAGATCTGGGGCCATGCCGCCTTCTGGGCGGCGGTCCTGGTGATGCTGCCGCTCGCGTGCTACCTGGCCGTCTGGACCTCCCGGCGGATCGGCGAGTAGGAAGTCGGCCGGTCCGGCTTCCCGCGCCGACAACCACGTGCCCGCCCGGACCCGCTGTCCGGGCGGGCACGCACAGTAACGGGTTACGGGCAGACACGGCCGGGGCGGCACTCGGGGTCGGCGTCGGCGGGACGGTAGTTGGACCACCACAGCGCCCGCTGGCCGTAGTAGACGACCAGGTTTCCGCCGTTCTGGACGGCGAGGTAGGCGCCGGGGTGGCCGGCCGTGCGGCTCTCCCACAGGGGGCGCCAGGCGGCGTCGTAGGCGGTGAGGTTGCCGTCGGCCTGGACGTAGAAGGACGAGCCGAGTCCGTAGGTGCCGACGGCCGTCCAGATGGCGACGCCGTTCTTGTACAGGACCACATGGCCGTCGTACTGCTGGAACAGTACGGTGCTGCCGTCCGGTGAGGACCAGCTCTCGCCGCGGTTCAGGGCGGCGGTGGCCCGGACGACGGTCTGGTCGGCGTTGGACACCGTCGACACTGCCGACACCGCGGCTGCGCCTCCGGCGGGGCCGCTCGCGGCCGGGGCGCCGCCGGCGGCCTGGGCGGTCCCGCCCAGCAGGCCGGCCGCCATCAGCACGGCACCGGCCGCGACACCGGCGCGGGGGACGAGGGATCTCGCGATTCTCATGACGGACACACTCCCGAAGTCGTTTCTGCCTGGGTGCGGCCAGTCTCACGGCGCCCGCCGCGCCCGGGCAAAGCCCTTCGACGCCCCTCGAATCCGGGCGCACGGCGGCGGGGCGGGTGAGCGCTCCGAGGCGGCGCCCGGCGCGGCTCAGTGCGGGCGCAGTCCGGTGAACACCACGTCCAGGACACGCCCGTGGGCCTCCGGATCGGGGCCGAGCTGCTCCAGGGTGGCTCCGGTGCCGACGATCAGCGCGACCAGTTCGGGCAGGGTCAGGTCGGCGCGGACGGCCCCGGCCCGCTGGGCGCGGTCCAGCAGTTCCGCCAGCCGGGTGCGGATGACGTCGGAGGACGCGCGCAGCGCGGAGTGCACGTCGATGCCGGCCGCGGCGAGGGCCCGGGCGAACTCGTTCTTGCCGGCGGACAGTTCGACGATCAGCCGGAAGCAGCCGAAGAAGGCCTCGGCGGGTTCGGCCCCGGCGGCCAGTTCGGCCGTCCGGGCCGCGATCGTCTCCAGCCGGCGCACCACCACCGCCTCCAGCAGGGCTTCCTTGGTGGGGAAGTGCCGGAACAGCGTGCCGACGCCGACACCGGCGGCGCGGGCGATCTCCTCCGTCGGCACACCGACGCCGCAGGTGGTGAACACCTCGGTGGCGGCGTCCAGCAACTTGGCCCGGTTGCGGGCCGCGTCCGCCCGGAGCGGTCGCTCCTGCGTGTCGCTCATCCTCTCAACTCCCTTTCGTCCGAAGGCCGGAACGCCGGGCGGCCGACCCTGGACAACCGGACTGTCCAGTCCGTATCGTCGTACCGGAGTCGCTGGTCCGGTTACGGCGGCCACATTCCTGTCCTTGTCGCTCCGTCCCTAGTCGTTCCGGGGGTTGATCATGTCCGAAACGCGGTCACCGCGCGAGACCTTCCACGCACTGCTCGACGGCATCACGGCCGGCCGCTTCACCGAGCTCGCCGCGCTCTACGCCGAGGACATCGTGGTGGAGACGCCCCTCGAACCCGGCGGGCCGGGCCGGTTCGAGGGGCGGAAGGTGCTCGCCGAACGGTTCGCCCAGCTCGGCGAGCAGTCCCCGCTGGAGCTGAGCTCCCGGAACGTGGTGGTCCGCGAGACCGACGACCCCGAGGTGATCGTCGCCGAGTGGGACTACGAGGTGCACCACCGCACCACCGGGCGGAGGCTCACCGCCGCCAACATCCAGGTCCTGCGGGTGCGGGACGGACTCATCGTGCACAGCCGCGACTTCCACGACCACCTGGCGCTCGCCGCGCTCACCGGCACCCTGCCGCGACTGGTCGCGGCCCTGGAATCCGAGTAGCCGCCCGTCGGACCGGCCACCCCCGGATCAGCTCCGGAGGACGCGCCGCAGCCAACGCAGCCGGGCGTCCCGGGCGTCGCGGCTGACGGCGGCCTCCGGGGCGTAGGTGTCGAAACCGTGGCACGCGCCCGGCCAGACGTGCAGCTCGGCGGCGCCGCCGGCCCGCCAGATCGCGTCCGCGTACGCCACCGCCTCGTCCCGGAAGGTCTCGGCGGAGCCGACCTCCAGATAGGCCGGCGGCAGCCCCGTCAGGTCCGTGGCCCGGGCGGGCGCCGCGTAGGGCGGCAGGTCGGCGGCGCCGTAGCGCTCGCCCAGCACGGCCCGCCAGGCGGTCGCGTTCGAGGTCCGGTCCCAGGTGTCGTGGCCGGCCAGCTGACGGGTGGAGAAGGTGCGGTCCCGGTCGTCCAGCATCGGACTCAGCAACAGCTGGCCGACCGGGACCGGACCGCCCCGGTCCCGCGCCAGCAGGGCGAGCGCCGCCGCCAGACCGCCGCCCGCGCTCTTGCCGCCGACGACGATCCGCCCGGGGTCCGCGCCCAGCTCCGCCGCGCGCCCCGCCACCGCGAGCAGCCCGGCATAGCAGTCCTCCACCGCCGCCGGGTACGGCGCCGCCGGAGCCAGCCGGTACTCCGCCGACACCACGGCCAGGCCCAGCGGCTCGGCCAGTTCGCGCAGCAGACGCGGCAGCACCGACCACGCGTTGCCCATCACCATGCCGCCGCCGTGCAGGTAGTAGAGGAGCGGCAGCGGCCCGCCCGCCCCGGCGGGCCGCGCGCTCACCAACCGCACCTCCGGCCCGCCGCCGGGCCCCGGCGCCACCAGCTCGGCGACCTCGAACCGGCCGCCGTCCCGCAGCTCCGCCACCCCGGGCCTCGGCCGCGCCGCCGCGTCCCGGGCCTGCCGGTCGGCGAGGTTCTCCGGCGTGAGCGGGTCCCCGGCCGCCACCCCGGCGGCCCGCACCTCCGCGTCCACCGCCGGTGGGACCGCCCGCCCGCCGCCGTCATCGTTCACGCCCGCCCGCCCGCCGCCGTCACCGTTCACGACCCGCCCCTCCGTCCGGCCGGGGTGGGGGACCGGCCCGGCCACCCACCCCTCGTCGCCTCCCCGAGGCTACTTGCCGGGCGGGATGTCGTAGACGTGATCGGGCGTCACGATGCTGGTGACCGCCTTGCCGACCAGCGTGCTGGGCTCCGAATTCTGGGCGGTGATGTCGGAGTTGAGCAGCAGCACCAGGGTCGCGCACTCCTCCGGCAGATAGATCGTCAGGCTCTCGTAGCCGGGCAGCGAGCCGTTGTGGCCGATCCAGCCGCCGATGTTGAAGATCCCGAGCCCGTAGTCCGCTCCGGGGATCCCGGTCGGCAGCATCTTCAGCCGCTCCGCCTGGGTGGCGGGGGACAGCAGGGTGCCGGTGGCGAGGTCCTTCGCCCAGTGCTTCAGGTCGCGCAGATCGGAGACCATCGCGCCCGCCGACCATGCCCAGGAGGGGTTCCAGTGGGTGGAGTCGGCGATCTCCCCGGACAGCGTCTGGTCGGTGTAGCCGTGCGCGTACGGCACCGGGAGTTCGGTGCCCTCCGGGTAGAGGGTGTGCCCCAGGCCGCTCGGCGCGGTGATCCGGTCATGGA
The DNA here is from genome assembly GCF_000710405.2 of Kitasatospora sp. MBT66. Lineage (NCBI taxonomy): Bacteria > Bacillati > Actinomycetota > Actinomycetes > Kitasatosporales > Streptomycetaceae > Kitasatospora > Kitasatospora sp. MBT66. Next base: position 55,506 of record NZ_JAIY01000006.1, read on the forward strand.
CGAACTGCTCGATGCTCTGCCCGCTCAGCTTCTCCACCAGCAGGCCGAGCAGGATGTAGTTGCTGTTCGAGTACTGGTAGCGGGTGCCCGGCGGGAACACGTTGTCGTGCTTGTACCCGTACGCGAGCAGCTCCTGCGGGGTGAAGACGCGCTGCGGGTCGCCCAGGAAGTCGTTCCCGAAGTCCGCGTCCGCGCTGTACGGGAACAGCCCGCTGCGCATCTCCAGCAGCTCGCGCACGGTGATGACCTCCCCGCACGGGACGCCGTCGAGGTAGGTGGCGATCGGCTCGTCCAGGCCGACCAGGCCCTGGTCCACCAACTGCAGCACGGCGGTGGCGGTGAAGGTCTTGGTCTCGCTGCCGATCCGCTGGTTCAGCCGGTCCGTCATCGGCGCGCCGGTCTCCTTGTCGGCGACACCGAACGAGCGCACGTACCGCCCCCGCCCCGGCAGCCACAGCCCGACCTGCACCCCGGGGATGCCCGCCTCCCGCATCACCCGCTGCACGGCCTCGTCGAGCTTCGCCCGCAACTCCGGGTCGAGCTCCCGCGCCTCCTCGTCCTCCACGCCGCTGTACACGGCCGGAACGGCGGAGGGCACGGCAGCGGTCGCGAGCGTGGGCGCACCGGCTGCCGTCAGCGGCAGCAGTCCGGCGACGGCGAGTGCCGCCACGACGAGCGTACGGACCGGCGAACGTCTTCTCATGATCCAGGGCCTCCCTGCGATTCGGGGCATCCGCTCCGCCGATCGTCGGCGAGGAGCCCCCGCGAACTACCCCGTTCATCTGTACGAACCATCACGAACCGCCCCGATCCACCCGATCGGCGGACCCGAAAGGTAAGACCGGTCCCGGTCCCTCGCGTCTCGGACCTGTGATGAGCGACCCGAGCATCATGTCGGCTCAACTGCCTTGCAGTATGTTCAAGTTACCTCTTGACTCGGCGTCTCTGCGAGGCTGGCCGACGCTGTGGCCGGGGGCCGGTGGGACCTTTTCCGGCGCTTTTTCCCGGGGGCATGGGTCACCGCCGCTGATCTCTTCGAGTCCTGGAGGTGTCCGGGCTCGCTCAATTTCCCGCTCGCCGGCAGAAATTCTCGCAGCAGGTCGCGAACAGCTCGAATATGGATCGTAACAACATGCTGCGATCCATTGGCCGGCGCTTGAGTCGAGACTTCGGGGTCGGCGAAGTCCTGGATGGTCACGTGTTGGTCTCGGAGTTTCGGTCGACAGGTTCTCTGGGGGCGCCTATGCGGAACTTTTGATTCCGATTTGACGGAATGCTGCGAGCGCCTGAAGATGGCTGACGCGTGTGCATGAGGTTCACCATCGAAGTGGATACCCGCCTTTGATTCCCGGGCGGCTGGAGAGCCCCTGATCTGTGCCGGTGCCCAGATCAATGGTCGGCGTACTCTGGTTACTCCACATGAGAAGTGATGGTCCTCCTCATGTGCGGGCGCTGCACAGCTTCAACGTGCTGGCAGCAGGGCTGCGGAAGATCGCGCCCAGTTCGAGATTTCTGCACCGGCAGTGTCTCGATTCGACATATCGCTGTGTGCGGTGGGTCGGGTCGAGTCTGCCGCCGTCAGAATTCACCCGGCCTCCGCTCCGAGAGGAGCTGTGAGAGTGCCTGACTGGGTGGTAGCCGTTTCCGTGGGTGTTGGTGGCGTCTTCTGGTTGCTGCATTTCGTGCTGCGGAAGATACCCTCACTCAGCAAGGATGCGATCGCGAGTATCAAGGCCCTCCGCGCCGTACAGGCGGAGTTCCGGAGGAGCCGTCTGCCCGGCACCTCGAACGAGGAACCATCTGCCGTTTTCCTGGCCGAGGGCATCAACGAGCAGAAGCAGGCGAATTGAGCCCCCAGCAGCAGACCCGCAGACAGGGCGTGGCCCGCGCTGCCTGCCGAGCCGGGGAGGGTCGGGCAAGCGCGGGCCGCCTGCACGCTGCCGGAGATCCTCCGGCAGCGTGCTCCTCGGGATGGGAGGCGCCCCCCGGGTTCATGGGCCGGACGGTTCGGCGGCCCAGTCGGCCAGGGTGGTGAAGTCGGCCGCCGTCAGGCCCACCCGGGGGTCGATGCGGTGGAGCAGGGCCGGGCCCGGGTGGTGGGTGGCGACCCAGGTGCGGTCGGCGTCCGTGATCTCGTCGTCCACCCAGGCGAACGGGCGGCCCCGGGCCTGGGCGACGACGGCGGGGGTCTTCCAGAACACGCCGCCCCCGGGCTCCGGCCGGGGGTCGGGCCAGGTGATGACGGGGAGTTCGGGCAGGCCCAGCAGCGGGGCGACGAACTCGTTGGCCTCGGCCTTCCAGGTGGTTGCCCAGGCCAGGTCGAAGGGCAGCGCGGCGAGGGCCGGGTCGTGGTCGGGGCTGAGCCACACCCGGAAGGGCTTGACCGGCTTGTTCGGCAGGCCGTGGGCACGGAGGCGGGCCCGTTCGGCGGCGTGCCAGCGGGGTGTCAGCAGGCGATGGGTCCGGTAGCCCTCGGGGCGCCGGTGCGGCTTGGCCGCGTACGGGTTCAGGGGGCCGTCGACGTCCAGCAGGAGCAGGGGTTGCACCGGTTCACCTCCGGGGAGCGTGCCCCGCACCGTAGCGTGTGGGCGGTGTGCGGGGCACCGGGATTGTTGCGGCGGAGGGGAGCTCCGGGTGGTGGGGGACGACGAGGTCGGCGGGCTGGTCGGGCGGGGGCGGCGGCTGCTGGACGAGCACGACGCGGCGACGGATCCGCGGCAGGCCGCGATGGCGCTGTCCGGCGCGCTGACCGCGTTCACGGCGGCGCGCACGCTGCTGGAGGACGCGGGGCCGGCCGCGCCGCGCGGGGCGCTCGCGGAGGTGCGGCGCCTGCTCGGGCTGACGCTCGCGGTCCGGTACTGGAACGCCGTCGAGCGGCCGGAGTTCGCCGAGGACGAGGACATCCGGGCCGCGGTGTGGGCCGAACGGGACGATGCCGTCGGGCTGTTGACGCTCGGCGCGGCGGTGCTCGACCCGGCCGCGCCGGAGCGGGCGGTGGTCGCGGCGAAACTCGGGCTGCTGCTGTACGCGCGCTTCGAGGACGGGGAGGAGGACGGGCGGGCGCGCCCGGAGGACCTCGACCGGGCGGTGGAGGCGCTGCGGCTGGCCTGCCCCGTGCCGGTGCCGCTCGGCCCCTGGCAGGTGCTCGGCCCCGGCGGACCGGACCGCGGCAGGGACGGGCAGGACCGGCGCGACAACTATGACTCCTACGACTCCTACGACGCCTACGACGACCAGGACCCCGGCCACCTGATGGCCCTCGGCTGCGCGCTCGCCGACCGCCACGACCGCGACGGCGCCCCCGCCGACCGTGCCGCCGCCGACGCCGTCCTGACAGGCCTGCTCGACCGGCTGCGCCCGCAGCCGTGGCACGAACCGGGCACCGCCCCGCCGCGCCCCGACCCGGCCGCCGATCCGGGACCGGCCGACCTCGCCGACCAGGTCGAGCTGCTCGCCCGCCAACGCCTGGCCCGGCTGCTGCTCGACCAGGAGGAGGACGGCGGCGGGGACCTCGGCACGGCCGACCGGGCCGTCGCCCACCTTGAGCTGGTAGCGGCCACCACCGAGCCCGACGCGCCGGCCCGACTGTGGGCCGGCCTGGTCCTGGTGGGCCAGTACGAGGTTCGCGGCGGTGGCACCGTCCGCCCCGAGGACGCCGACCACCGGCTCGCCCGGCTGCGCGACCTGCGCCGGCTGGTCCCGCCCGCGAGCCCGGAGGGCGGCACCGTCCGCTGGCTGCTGGGAACCGCGCTCGGCGCCCTCTCCCGGCTCGACCACTACCTCCTGACCGCCGAGGCGGGGGAGGCCGTCGAGGTGCTGCGCGAGGGCCTCGCCGGGATGGCCGAGGACGACCCGGTCCGGCCTCCCTCGCACGCGGTACTCGGCACGATGGTCAACGCGCTGCGCGAGCACGAGCCGGACTCCTACCGCCTGGAGGAGGCGCTCCACCACCTCGAACGGGCTGCCGGCACCATGGCGGAGGAGGACCACGGCATCCGCCGCAGCGACATCCTCCAGCAGCTCGCCCACGCCTCCATCGCGCGGGACGAGTTCTCCACCGACCGGGCCGCGCTGGACCGGGTGATCGGCCTGCTCGACGACGCCCGGGCCCGGCCCTCCGGCAGCCTGGGCGCGGAGGAGCACCTGGACGGCTCGCTGGCGGCCGTGATGAGCAAGCGGTTCGCGTTCACCAACGCCGCCGCCGACCTGGACGCGGCGATCCGGCACGAACGCGCCGCGTTCCGCCGGACCGCGCCCGACGACGTCAACCGCGTCGTCCACCTGGAGAACCTCTCCGTCAGCCTCTACCGGCGCTACCTCCTCGGCGGCGACCACCAGGACCTCGAAGCCTCCCGCCGCTACACCGACGAGGCGGTGGCCTTCCTCGCCACCAGCGACCACCCGGGCGTCGGGCGGCTGCTCGGTGGGCAGCGGCCGATGCTCGAACGGACCCGGCTGATGCTGGAGTTCCAGGCCGCCTTGGTGGTCCTGGACGTCGAGGCGATGGGGCGGGTGGTGGCCGAGCTGGAACCGCTGGTCGCGGCGGTGCCCGAGGACGACCCGCTCCGGCCGATGGCACGCGGCGACCTCGGCGTGGCGATGTTCTTCCACGCGGCGCACGTGGGCCCGGTGGCCCGCCTGATGGACGCGGTCGGTCTGATGGTGGAGGCGGCGGAGGAGACGCCGCCCGGGCACCTGCACAAGGCCGTACTGAGCCTGCGGGCCGCCGGCGCGCTCGTCATGCTCGCCATGAGGCGGCCGTTCAACGAGACCCTCGCGGGGGACGCGCTCCGCTGTGTCGACGCCTTCCTCGCGGAGACCGACCCGACCGGCCTGGAGGGCTCCCGGGGCCTGCTGCTGCGGGCCGTCCTGCTGCTGGAGCGCTACCGCCACGCCCGCCGGCCCGCCGACGCCGCCGAGGCGCTGGCCGCCGCCGGGGCGGTGCGCGAGCGGATGCGGCAGGGGACGCCGACCCGGCTGCTGGCGAAGGTCAGCGGGATCCTGGCCGCCGTCCACCGGGCCCGGCTCGGGCCGGAGGACCGCCGGCCCGGCCGGGAGTTCGGGCTGGCCGGGCTGCGCGAACTCGCCGCCGCGACCCTGCTCCAGGCCTCGGCCGAACCTGCCCTGATGCTGGCCAGGGACGCCGCGTCCGAGGCGTTGACGATCGCCGGGTGGTACATCGCCGACCGGGAGCACGAGGCGGTCCCGGACGGCGACGCACCGCCCGGCGAAGAGCCCCACCTGCGGGCCGCCGTCGAGACACTGGAACTCGGCCGCGGCCTGGTGCTGCACGCCTCCACCGCCACCACCGACGTCCCCGACCTGCTGCGGATCGCCGGGCACCATGACCTCGCCGACGCCTGGCTCGGCGGCGGCTCCGACTCCGGATCCGGCTCCGGGCCCGAAGGCGGATCCGACGGCGGGCCCGCCGACCCCTTCGACTTCGACGCGCTGCTCGGCCTGCCCGGCACCCTGCTCGAATCCCTCCCCGGCGGCGCCGACATCCCCATGCCCGACGACCTCCGCCGCCGCGCGCTCACCGCCCTCGCCGCCTCCCCGGGGACGGCACTCATGTCCGCACCCCCGGTCGAGGAGATCGCCCGGAGCCTGCGTACGGCCGACGCGGACGCCCTGGTCTACCTGCTGCCGCCCGCCGACGGACGCAGCGGCCAGGCCCTGCTGATCACCGCCGGCGACGAAGGCGGCGCCGTCGACCTGCTGCCGCTCACCCTGGTCAGCAGCTCCGCACTCGGGATGCTGCACACCTACCGGCGGGCGCACCGCGAACGCCAGGCCACCCTGGACGAGCTGCCGCCCCGTCACCCGGAGCGGGTCGCCGCCCGGCGCCGCTGGCAGGGCACCCTCGGCGAACTCTGCGACTGGGCCGGCACCGCCGTGATGCGCCCACTGCTGCGCCACCCGGCCCTGCGCTCGGCCGCCGCCCGCCGGGCGCCCGGTGCGCCGCCCCGGCTGGTGCTGGTGCCGTTCGGCGCGCTCGGAGGCGTGCCCTGGCACGCGGGGCTGCTCAGCAGCGGGCTGCGCGACGGCGGCCGGCCGGTGCGCGCCGTGGAACGCGCGGTGGTCTCCTACGCCGCCTCCGCCCGGCAGTTCTGCGAGGTGGTCCGGCGTCCCCGGCTGCCGCTCGCCGAACGGCCGGTGGTCGTCGGCGACCCCACCAGGGACCTGATGTTCGCCGAGGTCGAGGCCGAGTACCTGCACGCCGACCACTACCCGCACGGCACCCTGCTCGGCTATGTCGAGGACGCCGTGGGCGCGGGCACCCCGGCCGAGGTGCTGGCCGCGCTGCCCGCGCCCGGACGGGCCGGGGCCTCCGTGCTCCACCTGGCCTGCCACGCCCTGCCGTCCGGGCGCTCGCCGCTCGACGCCCACCTCGCCCTCGCCCCCGACCCGGACACCGGGGACCGGTACGGCCGCCTTCCCGTCGGCGACATCCTCCGCCAGGCCCTGGGCCGCCCGCCGGGCTCCCCGGGCGGGCTGGTCGTGCTCGACGCCTGCGTCAGCGACCACACCGGTGAGGACCTCGACGAGGCACTCACCCTCTCCAGCGCCTTCCTCGCCGCCGGCGCGACGGGCGCGATCGGCTCGCGCTGGGAGGTGTCCGACGAGATGGTCTGCGTCCTGATGTACGTCCTCCACGCCCGCCTCACCGCCGGCGACCCACCCGCCGACGCCCTGCGCCACGCCCAACTGTGGGCCCTCGACCCCGACCGCCGCCTCCCACCGGACGCCCCACCCGAACTCCACTCCCTGGCCCGCCGCGCCCCGGACGCCCTGGAGGTCTGGGCGGCCTTCTCCCACCAGGGCTACTGACCGGCGCGGGGCACGCGACCCGGCCCCGTCCTACGGGAGCGCGAGTTCCTTGCGGGCCTCGGTGATCTGGTTCAGCACGCCGTGCGCCTCGGCGGTCCCGGCCAGTTCGGTGGCCTCGGCGAGCAGGGCGGCGGCGTCCTCGCGGCGGTCCTGCTGGGCGGCGAGGTGGGCCAGGCCGACCAGGTTGGCCGCGACGCCGGGCAGGAAGCCGAGTTCCCACCGCAGCCGGGTGGACTCCTCCAGCCGTTCGCGGGCTGTCGGCAGGTCCCCGGCGATGTGGGCGGCGATGCCGAGGTGGCGCAGCGCGTAGCTCGCGGTGAGGAGGTCACCGGTGCGGGTGGCGAGGGCGAGCGCGCGCTCCAGGGCGGGGAGGGCGGCGGCCGCGTCGCCCCGGACGACCTGGTGGAACGTGCCGGTCCAGAACAGCGCCTCGCCCTCGCCCCGGGCGTCGCCGAGTTCCCGGTAGCGGGCGGCGGCCCGCTCGAACAGCGCCAGCTCGCGCGGGTCCTCGACCCGGTCCGCCAGGAACCGGGCGTGCAGCACCCGCCCCCGGGCCAGCGCGAGGTCCGCCTCGACCCCGTCCAACCCCCGCTCCGCCGCCGCGAGTCCACTCGCGTCGCCGCCGAACACGGCTGTCTCGTAGTGGAGTCCGGCCTGTTCGATCCGTATGTCCCTGGTCATGCGCCGATCCTAGGCGGTCCGTTCGCGGCTCCGACGCCTCGTCACCCCCGAAGGGAACCGCCGGTCGGGGTCCGTGCGTGATCGGGGGTGTCCCGGTACTTCCCGTCCTCGCACACGCTTGGAGTCCCATGACCGACTACCGGACCGTCGGCCTCGTCCATCTGTTCATCGCCGCCGTCTCGGTCCTCGTCCCGTTGATCGGCGCCGTGGTGGCGGGCACGTACATCCGCCGCCGGGGGCGCAACGCCCGGCTGGCGATGATCGGTTGCCTGGTCGCGGCCCTGGGGCCGATCGTCCTCGTCCTGGGGACGGGTTTCGGCCTCGACACCCTGTTCGGGAGTGTGGGGCCGCTCGTGGCACTGAGCGTCGTCTCGGCGGTCTCGGCCCTGTTCCACCTGGCCGGTCTCCTCCTGATCCTGGCCGGGGCCCTCACCGTTCCGGCCCGGCCCGCCGCTCACCAGGCTCCCCATCCCTACGCTGCGCCGTTCTACGTCTACCCGACCGACGCGCCCCCGGGGCACTGACGCGGGGGAGACGTGCCGGTGCCCGCCCCGCGAACGTTGCGGGGCGGGCACCGGATCGGTCGAGGAAGCGTCAGAAGAGCGGGAGGCGGCGGCTGAAGGCGTCGGTGACGGTGTTGGTGTCACCGGGGACGAGGGTGCCGTCCTCCGAGGTGAAGACGAGGGTGGTGCCGAAGGCGTCGATGAGGGGCTCGGAGGAGAAACCGGCGGTCTGGGCACCGTCGGAGGAAACGCTGACACGCTCGGTACGGCCGGTCCACAGGTCGTGCCGGAAGATGTCGTCGGTCAGGTTGGTGTCGCCGGGGACGAGGTTCTCGGCGTCGGACATGAAGTAGACCCAGCGGTTCCCGGCGGCCATGACGGCACCGTAGGAGGACCCGGTGGTCACGGTGCCGGGCAGGCCGGCCGGGAGGCGGCGGACGGTGCCCTGCCGCAGGTCGCGCACGAAGACCTCGTAGTGGCGCTGCGAGCCGGAGCTGTCGGGGGTGTTCGGCACGAGGACGGCGAACAGCGCGTAGCGCCCGTCGGGGCTGAAGGCGCCGTCGGAGGAGCCGACCAACTGGCCGGTCTCGTCGACGCTGCCGCCCTTGAGCTGCCCGGTGGCGACGTCGTGGACGTAGAACGGGTACTGGCGCGGCCTGGTGACCTCCGCGCGGGCGCCGGTGGCGGCCCCGGTGGCGGGGGCGTAACCGTGGCGGGCGGGGCGGCCGGGCACGTGCTCGTCGGCGGTGGCCGAGGCGTCGGACGCGGCGAGGGAGGAGACCTGGCCGCCGCCCTCCTCGGGCGGGAGCAGGTTGGTGGCCTTGGAGATGAAACCGACCCGGCTGCCGTCGCCGCTGATCACCGGCGCGGCGGACGGGCGGTCGGCGGGCGTGCCGTCGGCGGCCCGGGTGACCAGCCGGGTGGTGCCGATCCACCGGTCGAGCAGGTAGACGTTGGCGACGCGGTTGACCGGGTCCGGGACGAGGTCGGTCCGGCTGGAGGCGAAGGCGACGTAGCGACCGTCCCAACTGATCGACGCCAGATAGGAGTTGAGGTCCGGTACCTCGCGGTGCGGGTCGCCGGTGGTGAGCCGCTCGGTGCGGTCGGTCCAGCGGTCGCGGAGGTAGATGTCCTCGGCGCCGTTGGTGTCGCCGGGCACGAGCGCGGCGGTGGAGGTGAAGACGACGTAGCGGCCGTTGCCGCTGATCGAGCCGTCGTAGGAGCGGCCGTCGGCCTGGGCGCCGGTGGAGGTGAGGCTGACCCGCTCGGTGCGGCGTGTGAGGAGGTCGCGGACGAACACGTCCGTCGCGCCGTTGGTGTCGCCGGGCACCAGGTTGGTGGCATCGCCGCCGAGGACGGCGTACCGGCCGTCGGCGCTCACGCTGTCGGCCCAGGTCGCGCCGTCGGGCTGGGCGCCGCCGATGCCGACGGTGAGCCGGGTCGTGCCGCCGGCCGTGGACGTCGCCGGGGCGGCGGTCGCGGTCGCGGCGGTGCCGGCGAGGAGGCCGACCGTCAACAGGGCCGCGGTCGCGGCGAGGCGCCGACGGCCGGGCCGTCCGACGGCGATGGTGGGTGTGGTGCTGCTGCTCATCGGGAGTCTCCCTGGATCGCGCCCTCGCCCGCGCGCCCGGTGGTCCACCGAGGACACACGGCCCGCCCCCCGGCGGTCGGCTCGGGGCCGAGCCAACCGGCTCGGACGGGATGCCGTCAACTGCCTGGGCGGGCCTTCGACGACATTCCGCCATTGCGGCGCTTGCCGCGGCAACAAGTGCTGAGCGGAAGGGACTTGGCGGAGCCCGACGGTCGAAGGGCGGTCGGGCGACGGCCGGACGGCGCCGGGCCCGGACCGAACCGGGGAGGCCGGGATGTGCCGCAGCCGTGATGTGCCGCAGCCGTCCCGGGTCCGACGGGGGAGGCGGACCCGGGACGGGCTGAAGTCGCGCTGCTGACACGCGCGTTCGCCGGGCCCGAGGGGTCGGGGTCCGGCTCTCCGACTACGGTGGCCCAGCTCGGCCGGGGTGTCAACGCGGACCGCCCGCCCGGCCCCTGCCTGGGCGTCAGTGGCTGCCCCAAGGGGCAGCTCCGGTGCGGTGCACCGGTGCGGTGGACCGGTGCGGCGGACCGGCCTCTCACTCCGCCGGGATGTGCGCGAGCATCCGCTCCATCCCGCCGACCCAGTTGGCCCGCAGGGCGGTGATGGCGCCGGGCAGGTCGTCCTCCAGCAGTCGGCGGGCGATCTCGCAGTGCTCCTCCGACTCGCGCGCCACCGGCTCGTCCTCCGCGACGACCAGGTTCTCGTAGCGCCGCATCCCGGCCTTGACCCGGCCGAGCAGGTCGATCAGGCGCTCGTTGGAGCAGCCGCTGAGCAGCAGGCCGTGCCACTCGTCGTCGCGCCGGTCGACGGTCGCGTGGGTGGCGACCTGGTCCGGGAAGCCCTGGGCGAGGTCCAGCAGGCGCGGGGCGATGGCCCGCAGGTGGGCCGGGTCGGAGGACTCCAGCGCCAGCGACTCCAGGGCGGCGACGATCGCGACCAGTTCGCGGAACTCGGTGCGGCTGACCGGCGCGAAGCGGAAGCCCCGGCCCTGGTTGCTCTCCAGTACGCCCTCGCCCGCCAGGGCGATCAGGGCCTCCCGCAACGGGGTGCGGCTGACCCCGAGTTCGGCGGCCAGGACTGCCTCGTTCACGTCGGTGCCGGCCGCGAACTCGCCGCGGGTGAGGCGGTCCATCAGCTCGTCGCGGATCTGCTCGCGCAGTGGGCGGCGCTCGATCGCCATCGGGATCCCCCTTTTTTCGGATTCGCAGCATAGCTCTTGACCGCATTCAGTGTACTGCACTATGTATTTTGAATACAAAATTCTGAACGGGGTCCTCGACCCCTCGAGGAGGCGGAGCATGGGCCTGACCCGGGTGCCGGGACTGCTGTTCGGAGGCGACTACAACCCCGAGCAATGGCCCGAGGAGGTCTGGCAGGAGGACGTCCGGCTGATGGCGGAGGCGGGCGTCAACCTCGTCACCGTCGGCGTCTTCTCCTGGTCCCGACTGGAACCCGCCCCCGGCGTCCACGAGTTCGGCTGGCTGGACCGCGTCCTCGACCTGCTCCACGAGCACGGCATCGCGGTCGACCTCGCCACCGCGACCGCGACCCCGCCGCCCTGGCTGGTCCGCGACCACCCGGAGGTGATGCCGGTCGACGCCGCCGGGACCAGGCTGGAGTTCGGCTCCCGGCAGGGCTACTGCCCCTCCTCGCCGGTGTTCCGCGCCGCCACCGTCCGGCTCGCCCGCGCCGTGGCCGAGCGCTACCGCGACCACCCCGCCCTCGCCCTGTGGCATGTGAGCAACGAGTACGCCGACCACACCGCCGAGTGCTTCTGCCCGGAGTCGGCCCGCGACTTCCGCCGCTGGCTGAAGGAGCGCCACCGCTCCCTGGACGGCCTCAACGCGGCCTGGGGCACGTCCTGCTGGGGTCAGCACTACACCGACTGGACCCAGATCGAACCGCCCCGAAAGGCGCCGGGACCGGTCAACCCGGCGCAGCTGCTGGACTGGCGCCGCTTCTCCAGCGACGCCCTGCTCGCCTGCTTCGAGGCCGAGCGCGCGGTGCTCAAGGAGGTCACCCCGGACGTGCCGGTGACCACCAACTTCATGAGCGTGCTGCGCGACCTCGACTACTGGGCCTGGGCCGCCGCCGAGGACGTCGTCACCGACGACGCCTACCCGGACCCGGCCGACCCCCGGGCCGCGGTGAAGGCCGCGCTCAGCTACGACCTGATGCGCTCGCTGAAGCGGCAGCCCTGGCTGCTGCTGGAGTCCGCGCCGAGCGCGGTCAGCTGGCGGCCGGTCAACGTCCCCAAGGACCCCGGGGTGATGCGGCTGCACAGCCTCCAGGCGCTCGCCCACGGCTCCGACGGCGTGATGTTCTTCCAGTGGCGCCAGGCCCGCTACGGCCCGGAGAAGTTCCACTCGGCGATGCTGCCGCACGGCGGCACCGCGACCCGGCAGTGGCGCGAGACGCTCGCCCTCGGCGCGGACGTCCGCCGGCTCGCCGAGGTCGCCGGCAGCACCACCCGGGCCGAGGTCGCGCTGCTGCTGGACTGGGACAGCTGGTGGGGGCTGGAGGCGCCCGAGTCGATGCCCTCCGACCGGCTCCGGCTGCACGAGCTGCTGCTCTCCTGGTACGCGCCGCTGCACGCCCGGGGCATCGCCGTCGACCTGGCCCCGCCCGGGCGCGACCTCTCCGGCTACCGGCTGGTGATCGCCCCCAACCTCTACCTGTGCACGGCCGAGCAGGCCGCCGCGCTGGCCGCCTTCCCCAGCCACCTGGTGGTCGGGCCGTTCAGCGGCGTGGTCGACGCCGCCGACCAGGTCCACGACGGCGGGGCGCCCGGGCCGCTGCGCGAACTGCTCGGGGTGCGGGTCGAGGAGTGGCGGCCGCTGCCGGACGGCGCCACCCAGGAGGTGGAGACGGCGGACGGCACCCGGCTGCGCGCCCGCACCTGGACCGAGTGGGTGGAGGCCGACGGGGCCGAGGTGGTGGCGCGCTACCGGGGCGGCCCGCTGGACGGCCGCCCGGCCGTCACCCGGCGGGTTGCCAGGACCGGAATCGCCACCGCCGGCGCCACCTATCTGAGCTGCCTGCCCGAGGACCCGTCCCCGCTGCTGGACGAGGTGCTGACCGCCGCCGGGGTCACCGGCGTCGCCGGACCCGACCTCCCCGAGGGCGTCGAGGCCTGCCGCCGCGGCCCCTACCTCTTCCTGCTCAACCACGGCAGCCGGACGGCCACCGTCCCGCTGCCGGCCCCGACCACTACCGACACCGACGCCGACGCCGTGTTCACCGACCTGCTGACCGGCCGTCCGCTGCCGAGCGGCCCCCTGTCGCTCGCGCCCGGCGACGCCGTCGTCCTCAAGCAGTCCTGACGCAGTCCCCAAGCAGTCCCGAAGCCCTGACCCGAGGAGTGCCAGTGGCCCATCCCTACATCCCCAACGCGGGGCCCGAGACCAGGGCGGCGATGCTCGCCGAGATCGGCGCCCCCGACGTCGCCGAGTTCTACCGCGACATCCCCGCCGAACTGCGGCTCGACCGCCCGCTCGACCTGCCCGCGCCGTACACCGACGAACCCGGCCTGGTCCGGCACCTGCACGGCCTGCTGGCACGCAACACCCACCCGGCCGAACTGCTGAGCTTCCTCGGCCACGGCTGCTACCACCACCACGTCCCGGCGGTGTGCGACGAGGTCAACGGCCGGGGCGAGTTCCTCACCGCCTACGCGGGCGAGCCCTACGAGGACCACGGCCGCTTCCAGGCCCTCTTCGAGTACGTCTCGATGATGGCCGAGCTGCTGGAGATGGACGTCGTCAACGTCCCCGTCTACGACGGCTACCAGGCGACCGGGACGGCCCTGCGGATGGCCGCGCGCCGTACCGGACGCTCCAAGGTGCTGGTGAGCGGGGCGATCGCGGCCGACAAGCTGGCCAAGATCCGCGACTACCTCACCCCGGACGTCGAGGTGCACCTCGCCCCGGTGGCCGACTCCGGGGAGATGGGCGAAGTCCGGCTGGACGACACCTTCGCCGCGCTCTACCTGGAGACGCCGACCGTGCACGGCGTGGTCGAGACCCGGGGCCGGGAGCTGGCCGAACTGGCGCACGGCGTCGGCGCGCTGCTGGTCGTCGGCACCGACCCGATCTCGCTGGGCGTGCTCGCCCCGCCCGCCTCCTACGGCGCCGACCTGGTCTGCGGGGACATCCAGTCGCTCGGCATGCACCCGCAGTACGGCGGCGGCCAGGCCGGGTTCATCGCCAGCCACGACGACGAGCGGCTGGTCGCCGAGTTCCCGTCCCGGCTGTTCGGCATCGCCCCGACGGCGGTGCCCGGCGAGTACGGCTTCGGCGACGTCTTCTACGACCGGACCTCGTTCGCGCTGCGCGAGGAGGGCAAGGAGTGGGTCGGCACCGCGGCCGCCCTGTGGGGCATCACCGCCGGCGTCTACCTGGCGCTGATGGGCCCGCAGGGGATGCGGGAGATCGGCGAGACCGTGCTCGCCCGGACCCGCTACGCGATGCGCGCGCTGGCCGCGGCCGGCGCCGCGGTCCGCCACCAGGAGGCCGTGCACTTCCGGGAGTTCGCCGTGGAGGTGCCGGACGCCGACGCGCTGCTCGCCGACCTGCACGGCCGGGGCATCCTCGGCGGTGTGCGGCTCGGGGACCGCGAGGTCCTGGTCTGCGTCACCGAACGGCACTCGATCGCCGACATCGACACCCTCGCGGCGGCCGTCAAGGACGCCCTCTCCGCCCTGGGAGGCGCCGAATGAGCTCGCACACCGAACCCTTCGCCAGCCTGCCGGTCACGCCCAAGCCGGGCCTGCGCCGCTTCCACCAGGCCCGCTGGGACGAGGAGATCGTCTTCGAGCTGTCCCGGCCCGGCCGCCGCGGCGTGGGCGTGCCCGCGCCCGACGCGCCGCTCGTCGACCTGCCGGAGTCGGTCGCCCGCCGTACCCCGCCCGCGCTGCCCGAGCTCTCCCAGAACCAGGTGGTCCGGCACTACCTGCGGCTCTCCCAGGAGACCCTGGGCGCGGACTTCAACATCGACGTCGGCCAGGGCACCTGCACCATGAAGTACAGCCCCAAGGTCAACGACTCCTTCGTCCGGGACCCGAGGGTCGCCGCGCTGCACCCGCTGCAGCCCGAGTCCACCGTGCAGGGCGTGCTGGAGATCTACTGGCGGCTGGAGCAGATCCTCAAGGAGATCTCCGGCATGGCCAGGGTGTCGCTGCAGCCGGGGGCGGGCTCCGCGGCGATCTACGCCAACATCGCGATGATCCGCGCCTACCACGCCTCGCGGGGCGAGGGCGGGCAGCGCGACCAGGTGATCACCACGATGTTCTCGCACCCCTCGAACGCGGCCTGCGCCAAGGTGGCCGGCTACGAGGTGATCACCCTCATGCCGGACGCCGACGGCAACCCGGACATCGAGGCGCTGCGGGCGGCGGTCGGGCCGCGCACCGCCGCGCTGATGATCACCAACCCGGAGGACACCGGGATCTTCAACCCCCGGATCAAGGAGTTCGTCGACCTGGTCCACGAGGCCGGCGGCCTGGCCTGCTACGACCAGGCCAACGCCAACGGCATCCTCGGCATCACCCGGGCCCGGGACGCGGGCTTCGACCTGTGCCACTTCAACCTGCACAAGACCTTCTCCACCCCGCACGCCTGCGGCGGACCGGCGGCCGGCGCCTGCGGTGTCTCGGCGGCGCTGGTGCCGTTCCTGCCCGGGCCGGTCGTCGACCGGGTCGAGAACGCGGGGACCGCAGCAGGGGAGCCGGAGGTCTACACCCTGACCGTCCCCGAGCGCTCGGTCGGCAAGATCCGCCCCTTCCTCGGCGTCACCCCCAATGTGGTGCGCGCCTACGCCTGGGTGATGGCGCTCGGCGCCGAGGGCCTGCGCGAGGTCGCCGAGACGGCCGTGCTCAACAACAACTACCTGCTGGCGAAGGTCGCCCGGATCCCCGGCGCCTCCGTGCCGTGGGCCGACCGCCGCCGGGTCGAGCAGGTCCGCTACTCCTGGCAGCAGCTGACCGAGGAGACCGGCGTCCACTCCGAGGAGATCGGCATCCGCGCCGCGGACTTCGGCGTGCACTACTGGACCAGCCACCACCCGTACGTGGTGCCCGAGCCGTTCACCCTGGAGCCCACCGAGTCCTACTCCAGGGAGGACCTCGACGAGTACGCGGCGATCCTCGCCCATGTCGCCGACGAGGCCCGCAAGGACCCGGAGTTCGTCCGCAACGCGCCCTACCGCCAGACGGTGCACCGGATCGACCCGGCCTCGCTGGACGACCCGGCGCAGTGGTCGCCCAGCTGGCGCGCCTACCGCCGCAAGCACGGCGGGCAGCCCCCGGCATGATCGTCGGCCTGATCGTGAACCCCGTCGCCGGCCTCGGTGGCGCCGTCGCCCTCAAGGGCAGCGACGGGCCGGACATCCAGGCCAGGGCGCTCGCGCTGGGCGCCGTTCCCCGGGCGGCCGAGCGCGCCGCCGCCGCGCTGCGAGCCCTGCGGGCCCGGCGGCCGGACGTCCTGGTGCGCACCGTGGCCGGACCGATGGGGGAGGACAGCGCCCGGGCGGCGGGCGTCCCGTACCGGCTCGCGCACCGTCCGGCGGCGACGTCCGGCGGAACGGCCGGCTCCGGGGCGACGTCCACCGGCGCCGCCGACACCCGGACTGCGCCCACCGGCCCGGCCGACACCCGGGCGGCGGTCGCGGCGCTCGGCGAGGTGGACCTGCTGCTGTTCGCGGGCGGCGACGGGACGGCGCGCGACGTCCTGGACGCGGCGCCGCGCCCGCCGGTGCTCGGCATCCCGGCCGGGGTGAAGGTCTACTCCGGCTGCTTCGCCCTCAGCCCGGTCGCGGCGGGCGCGACCGTCGCCGGGTTCGACGGCCGGACCGTCGACGCGGAGGTGGTCGACCTGGACGAGGAGGGCCACCGCGCGGGCCTGGTCGGCGCCCGGCTGTACGGCACGCTGCGGGTGCCGGCGGCCCGGGAGCGGCTGAGCGGGCGCAAGACCGGCTCCTCGGCGGCGCCGCCCGGCTCGGCCGAGTCCATCGCCCGCGCGGTGGTGGCGGACATGCGCCCCGGCACCGCCTACGCGCTCGGCCCCGGCGCCACCACGCTCGCCGTGGGGCGGGCGCTCGGGCTGGCGCTGACACCGCTCGGCGTGGACGTGGTCCGGGACGGCGCCCTGCTCGCCCCGGACGTGACCGAGCAGCGGCTGCATGCCATTGCCATGTCACAGGTGACGCATGGTGTGTTGTCGGTGATCGGTGGGCAGGGTTTCGTGATCGGACGCGGGAACCAGCAGTTCAGCCCCCGGGTCCTGGCCGCGCTCGCCGGGGTCGTCGTGCTCGCCACGCAGCAGAAGCTCGCCGCCCTCGGCGGGCGGCCGCTGCTGGTCGACAGCGGCGACCCCCGGGCCGACGCCGCGTTCGAGGGCCACGTCCGGGTGGTCACCGGACACCGTGAATCAGTGCTGTACCGCATCAGTTCGGCGAGTGAGGAGCTTTCATGAACACCCTGCGCAACAAGGTCGCCATCGTCACCGGCGGCGCCTCCGGCATCGGCCGGGCCACCGCCGAACTGTTCGCCGCCGAGGGTGCCGCCGTGGTCGTCGCCGACCTCGCGGACGCGAGCGAGGTCGTCCGCGGCATCGAGGCGGCCGGCGGCCGGGCGCTGGCGGTGCGCGCCGACGTCTCCTCCGAGACCGACTGCGAGCGGATCGTCACCATCGCCGTGCAGACCTTCGGCGGGCTGCACGTCCTGTTCAACAACGCCGGCATCATCCGCCGCCAGACCGCGCTGGAGATATCCGCCGACGACTGGGACCGGGTGATGGCCGTCAATGTGCGGTCCGTCTACCTGATGTGCCGCTTCGCCGTGCCGGCCATGACCGAGGGCGGGTCGATCGTCAACACCGGCTCCGGCTGGGGGCTGAAGGGCGGCGGCAACGCGCTGTCCTACTGCGCCTCCAAGGCGGCGGTCGTCAACATGACGCGTGCGCTGGCGATCGACCACGCGGCCGCCGGCATCCGGGTCAACTCCGTCAACCCGGGCGACACCATGACGCCGATGCTCCGCGACGAGGCGCGCCAGCTCCAGGAGCAGTGGGCGGCGTTCGAGAAGGACGCCGCCGACCGGCCGATGGGCCGGGCCGGCACGCCGCAGGAGATCGCCGCCGCGGTGCTCTTCCTGGCGGGCGACGCCAGCAGCTACATGACCGGCTCCGCCCTCGTCGTCGACGGCGGCGGCCTCGCCTGACACCCCCGCACGACCCCCTCCGTGTACGGAGACGCCACCCCCTCCGTCACGGACCGCAACACCCCCCCTTCGCGACACGCGACACCCCACGCTCACGAAAGCCCAGGAGGCATCCGATGTCCGCTTTCACGAGGAGAACAGCCCTGGTCGCCGCCGCGGCGGCCCTGGCCGTCACCGTCACCGGCTGCAGCGGGACCAACGGCGCGGGCGGCGCCGGCGACACCAAGGCCGACGGCGGCAAGATCACGCTCCGCTGGTCGACCTGGGGCTCGGCCGAGGACACCGCTGTCTTCAAGGCCTTCACGGACGACTTCGCCAAGAGGCACCCCGACATCACCCTCAAGCTGGAGCAGGTCGCCTCCTACGAGGACTACCACCCCAAGCTGCTCACCCAGCTCACCTCCAAGACCGCGCCCGACGTCTTCTACGTCGGTGACGACTACATCGGCAAGCTGGTCGCCGACGGCGTGCTCTCGCCGCTCGACCAGCAGCTCGCCGGACCGGACAGCCGCAGCAAGCCCGCCGACTTCTTCGAGGGCATCTACGGCGGCGCCAAGAAGGACGGCGTCACCTACGGCGTCCCCAACGACACCAACCCCGAGGTGCTCTGGTTCGACAAGAAGGCCCTCGCCGCGGCCGGCATCACCGAGGACCCGGCCGCGCTGAACGAGGCCGGCCAGTGGACCACGGCGAAGTTCCTGGAGATGAACGCCAAGCTCAAGGCGGCGGACCGGACCGGCACCATTTTCTGGAACTGGTACGGCGCCAACTACAGCGTCGTCAACGGCTTCGGCGGCAAGGTCTGGGACGGCGGCAAGTTCGTCGCCACCACCGACCCGAAGACCCGCCAGGCGCTGAAGACCCTCGCCGACGGCTACCGGGACAAGACCTTCGCCTCCGCCGACCTGCTGCCCGAGGGCAACGGCCCGTCCACCCAGTTCATCAAGCACAAGGCCGGCTTCTACGCCGGCGGCCGCTGGGTCATCGAGGGCATCGACAAGGGCGGCGACCGCGAGAGCTACGACATCGTGCCGTTCCCGTCCGAGAACGGGCAGCCGATACCCGGCGCCGTCGCCGCCTCCTACCTGACCGTCAACAAGGACAGCAAGCACCCGAAGGAGGCCTTCACCTTCCTGACCGAGTTCGTCAGCAAGGAGGGCCAGCAGCTGCGTCTCAAGGGCGGCAGCGCCGTCCCCTCCGTCCGGGGCGCCGAGAGCCTGGTCACCGAGGGCAACTACCCGCCGCACGCCAAGACCTTCCTGGATGTCCGCGACCGGGGCTTCGCCAACTACCCCGACGAGGTGGCCGTCCCCGGCCTGACCAAGGCCATCAACGACCAGCTGATGAAGATCTGGGAGGGCAAGACCGGCTTCGACGAGGGCATGACCCAGCTCCAGACCCTGGTCGACGGCATGAAGGGCCAGAAGGGGTGAGCGCCCTCACCCAGGCCGCGGCCCGGCGGCGGGAGCGTCCCGCCGCCCGGCCGGCGGGCAGCGCCCCCACCGCGCGCGGCGGCCGCGAGCCGCTCTGGCGCCGCCGCGACCGGCGGTGGGCCCTGGTCTTCCTCGGCCCCCAACTGCTGGGCCTGCTGGTCTTCCTGGTCGGCCCGCTCGGCTTCGCCGTGGTCCTCTCCTTCATGCGTTGGGACGGCCTCGGCGACGCCACCTGGGTCGGACTGGACAACTTCCGCACCCAGCTGACCGATCCGGAGTTCGGCCGGGCGGTGTGGAACACCGTCAAGATCGGTCTGATCACCGTGCCCGGCGGCCTCGCCCTGGCCCTGCTGATCGCCCTCGCCCTGCACGGGGTGCGCGGGAAGACCGCCTACCGGGTGGTCTACTTCCTGCCGGTGGTGACGAGTTCGGTCGCGGTGTCGGTGATCTGGCAGATGATCCTCGGCGGCGGCGCCGACGGCATCCTCAACGGCACCGTCCACGACATCCTCGGCATCACCCTGCCCGACTGGCTGGCCGACCCCGACTGGGTGGTGGTCGCGGTCTCGGTGGTGACCGTCTGGTCCTCGCTCGGCCTCAATGTGGTGATCTTCCTGGCCGGGCTCGCCACCGTCCCGACCAATCTGCTGGAGGCCGCCCGGATCGACGGCGCCGGCCCCTGGCAGACCCTGCGCTCGGTCACCCTGCCGCTGCTGTCGCCCACCGTCTTCTTCACCGTGGTGGTGTCGGTGATCAGCTCGTTCCAGGCCTTCGACCTCGTCTACGTCCTGGTCAACCCGGACCACAACGAGGGCGCCCAGACCATCGTCTACAAGGTCTACCAACAGGGCTTCCGGGAGTTCCACTTCGGACTGTCGAGTGCCGCCGCCCTGCTCCTGCTGCTGCTGACCCTGATCGTCACGGCGATCCAGTTCCAGGCGCAGAAGCGCTTCGTCCACTACGAGTCCTGAGGCGCCGCCATGACCACCGTCCGCCACTCCACCGCCCCCCGGCAGCTCCTCCTGCACACCGGGCTCGTCCTCGGCGGCCTGCTGATGCTGTTCCCCTTCGTCTGGATGGTCCTGACCTCCTTCAAGGGCGTCAGCCAGATGATCAACGAGCCGCTGTCCTGGCTGCCCACGCCCTGGCGCGCGCAGAACTACCCCGACGTGCTGAACGAGGTGCCGATCGGGCGGGCGTACTGGAACAGCATGTACATCGCGGCGATCACCGTCGCCGCCACCCTGTTCACCGGTGCGATGGCCGCCTACGCCTTCGCCCGGATCCCGTTCCGGGGCTCCGGACCGCTGTTCGGCCTGTTCCTGGCCACCCAGATGGTGCCCGCCCAGGTCACCATCGTGCCGCTGTACATCATGCTGGCCAAGCTCCAACTGATCGACTCGCACCTGGCGTTGATCCTCCCGGCGATCGCCAACCCGTTCGCCGTCTTCCTGCTCCGGCAGTTCATCCGGGCCGTCCCGGTCGAACTCGAGGAGGCGGCCAGGATCGACGGCGCCGGCCGCTGGACCATCTTCTGGCGGATCGTCCTGCCCAACATCCGGCCCGGCCTGTGGACGCTCGGCATCATCGTCTTCCTGGCCAGCTGGAACAGCTACTTCTTCCCGCTGGTGTTCCTCAACAGCTCGGAGCTGTTCACCGTCCCGCTGCTGCTCGACTCCTTCAACTCCCAGCGCGGCGGCATCGACTACGGGCTCACCGCGGCGCTCTCCGCGATGACCGTGGTGCCGATGCTGATCGCCTTCCTGATCGGGCAGCGCAAGATCCTCAACAGCATGGCCTCCTCCGGCCTGGGAGGCCGCTGATGTCCCTCTCCTTCGTCCACGACCTCGAACTCGACCTGGACGAGCGGCCGTTCACCGAACGCGGCTCCCGGCTGCTGGTCACCGCAGGCCCGGACGGGCTGCGGGTGGCCCGGGCCGAGTACGAGACCCGGCTCGCCGACACCGTCGAACTCACCGGGCTGGTGCTGCGCGACGCGGACGGGCACCCGCTGCCGGTCCGCTCCGCGACCCCCGCGGCGGTCGAATTCGCGGGCGGGGCAACGCTGTTGTTCGCCGACCCGGCCACCCTGGTGCTTGCCGGGCACGGCGTCCACGCCTCCTGGCAGCTGCCCGACGGCACCGGGCGGGCACTCGCGCTCGACGGCTGCCACGTCCTGCACGGCTCGCCGGGCCCGTGGTCGGCCGCCGCCGTGCGCGTCGCCGCCGAGGCCCGCTGGGCGGCCTGGTTCGCCCGGATGCCCGCCGTCCGCCCCGACCTCGCCGCGGCCGCCGCGACGGCCTGGTGGACGCTGGCCGTCAACCTGCTGCCGATCGCCGGCCGCGAGGGCCTCGTCCCCTCCAAGTACGGCTACGTGGGCGTGTGGAACTGGGACGCGCTCTTCCACGCCGTCGCCCTGCGGCACGCCGATCCGGCGCTCGCCCGGGACCAGATCCTGCTCTTCCTCGACCACCAACTGCCCGACGGCCGGCTCCCCGACGTGGTGCACGAGCACGGCGTGCTCGCCGACACCACCGACCTCCCGCGCGCCGACCACGCCCGGCTCGCCGAGCACGTCGGCACCGCCAACGGCGCCCGGCCCACCCCCGGACCGGTCCCGGTCACCAAACCGCCGCTCGCCGCCTGGGCCGTCTGGAAGGTCCACGAGACCGACCCCGACCTGCCCTTCCTCGCCGCCGCCTACCCCCGGCTGGTCCGCGCCCACCGGTGGTGGTTCGCCGCCTCCGACCCCGACGGCGACGGCCTGCCCGAATACCTGCACCCCTACTCCTCCGGCCTCGACGACAGCCCGATCTGGGACCACGGCCCGCGTGCCGAACCGCCCGACCTCAACTCCTACCTGGTCCTGGAGGCCGACCGGCTGGCCGACATCGCCGACGCCCTCGGCCGCCCCGCCGAGGCCGCCGACTGGCGCTCGCGCGCCGCCGCCCACACCGACCTCCTGGTCGCCCGCCGCTGGGACGGCACCCGCTTCACCACCCTGGCGGCCGGCACCCCCGTACCCGTCCGCACCGCGCTCGACCTGATGCCCCTGTTCACCGGCCGGCTGCCTACCGGCATCGCCGCCACCCTGGAACGCACCCTCCGCTCACCCGCCTACTGGGGCGAACGGCCCGTCCCCACCGTGGCCTTCGACGACCCGGCCTTCGACCCGGAGGCGATGTGGCGCGGCCCGGTCTGGCTCAACGTCAACTACCTGCTGATCGAGGGCCTGCACCGCTCCGGCTTCCCCGACACCGCCGAGGAGCTGCGCGAACGGACCCTCGCCATGGTCCGCGACGGCGGAGGCCTCTACGAGTACTGGAACCCCCTCACCGGCACCCGCGCACCGAGGGCCACCTCCGGCTTCGGCTGGTCCGCCGCGCTCTTCCTCGACCTCGCCCGCGAGTAGCGACCGCCCCGGCGGGAATCCCGTTCCGGGCGGGGTGCTCCGCGCCCCGCCCTCAGCCCTCTCCGGTGCCGAGGACCGCTGTGGCCCCGGGCGTGGTGATCGGGCGCGGTGTCCGGGCGCGGTGGTCGGGCGAGGTGATCGGCCAACTCCCCGACGTTTCCCCGCCGTCGCGGCACTCGGCAACCTCCCTCGACGCGCTCGCCCGCTACGGTGTGCCCCAGGCCCGGACACTGCTGCGGCTGCTCTCCTGCCTGGGCGCGGCGACCCCGGTCCCGGACGATCTGCGTCGCGGCGTCGTGCCCGCGGCGGCGGTCCCGGTCGGTCTCACATGTGGGCGCTGATCCGGCCGCCCGCCGTGAGCACGATGTACACGCCGTTGGCGACGGCGCCGGTGTCGTGCTGGTCGGCGTCGAGGGTGTCGTTCACGGCGTTGTCGAGGCCGAGGATCTGCGCCCGGTAGTGGAGTTCGCCGACCTTGGTGACCTTGGCCGTCCAGCCGCCGGCGAGCTTGAAGGTGCCCGGGCCCTGGTGGGCGCCGCCCATCCAGGAGTGGACCGTGCCGTCGACGGAGAGCACCA
This sequence comes from Kitasatospora sp. MBT66, assembly GCF_000710405.2. Classification (NCBI taxonomy): domain Bacteria; kingdom Bacillati; phylum Actinomycetota; class Actinomycetes; order Kitasatosporales; family Streptomycetaceae; genus Kitasatospora; species Kitasatospora sp. MBT66. The sequence goes on from NZ_JAIY01000006.1 coordinate 78,753, forward strand.
CGAACATGTCGTTGGCGTCCAGACCGGCGTCGGCGTCCTTGGTCTCCAGGGTGGCCAGGACGGAGCCGCGGCTGACGATCCTGGCGGTGTAGTTCTGGTTGCCGACCGGCTGGACCTCGGCCGTGCTTCCGTCCACCAGGGGGTAGCTGCGAGCCGGGGACTTCGGCTTGGCGGTCGGGGTGGTGGAGGGGGTCGGGGTGGTCGGCCTGGTGGTGGGGACGGCGGTGGTGGGCACGGGGACGGCGGTCGGCGGCGCGGTGGTGGTGGGCACGGTCGCGCTAGGTACGGCGGTGGTGGGCACGGTCGCGACGGGGGTGGCGGAGGCGGTGCCGCTCGCCGTCGCGGACGCGTCGGAGTCGGGGCCGCAGGCCGTCGCCACGGGCACGATCAGGGCGACCGTCAGGATCGCTCCCGCCAGCGTGCGGACGGTGGTCGGGCGGCGGGTCGCCTTGCGGGACATGGAGCTTCTCCTGAGCGGTGTGCTGGACGGCCGTGCGGCGCCGTGCACGATCGAACGTAGTGCGAACACTCGACGGAATCGCGCCTTCTGTGTCACCGGACTGCAACGCCTGGGGCAGACTGGGCCTCCGACCGTCCGACGAGCCAGGGGAGCAAAGAACCATGACGTTTCCTCACCCTGCCGTCGATCCGGTCGATCCGGTCGACCCAACCGCCGCCGCCCGCCGTGAACGCGTGCTGCGGGAGGCCGTGCGGCACCGGCTGCTCGACCCCGAGGAGGCGCTGCTCGCCGCCTTCGTCGACCTCGACGGCGTGGCCGCGAGCGTCGCGGACCTCCGGGCGGCCTTCCCGGCCGCGCCCGAGGTGCTGCACACCTTCGCCGCCAAGGCGAACTGTCTGGTCCCGCTGCTGGCCCGGCTGCGCGAGCTGGGCATGGGCTGCGAGGTGGCCAGCCCCGGCGAGTTCGCCCAGGCGCTGGCGGCCGGCTTCGAGCCGGACCGGATCGTCCTCGACTCGCCCGCCAAGACCCGGCGGGAGCTGGCCGCGGCGCTGGAGCTGGGTGTCGCCGTCAACATCGACAACTGGCAGGAACTGGAACGCGTCGACGCCCTGGTGGGGGCCGGGACGCCCCGCTCCCGGATCGGGGTCCGGGTCAATCCGCAGATCGGCGGCGGCACCATCGGGGCGATGAGCACCGCCACCGCGACCTCCAAGTTCGGGATCGGCCTGGCCGACGAGGGCAACACGAAGCGGCTGGTCGAGGCGTTCCGCGAACGCCCCTGGCTGACCTGGGTCCATGTGCACGTCGGCTCCCAGGGCTGCCCGCTCGACCTCATGGCGGACGGCGTCGCCCGGGCCGTCGCCTTCGCGGAGCAGGTGAACGCCGAGCCGGGGCGCCGCCAGGTGGCGGGCATCGACCTCGGCGGCGGGCTGCCCGTCAACTTCGCCGACGACACCACCGCGCCCACCTTCGCCGGTTACGCCGAACTGCTGCGGGCCCGGGTGCCGGAACTGTTCGACGGCCGCTACCGGCTGGCGACCGAGTTCGGCCGCTCGCTGCTGGCCAAGAACGGGTTCACCGCCGCATACGTCGAGTACACCAAGACCTCCGGCGGCCGGCGGATCGCCGTGACCCACGCCGGGGCCCAGGTCGCGACCCGCACGGTGTTCGTGCCGGACGCCTGGCCGCTGCGGATCACCGCGCACCACCCCTCCGGCGCGCAGAAGGACGGCGCGCCGGTGCCGCAGGACGTCGCCGGGCCGTGCTGCTTCGCCGGGGACCTGGTCGCGGCGGGCCGCCCGCTGCCGCTGCTGGAGCCCGGCGACCTGGTCGCGCTGCTCGACACCGGCGCCTACTACGCGACGACCCACTTCCAGTACAACAGCCTGCCCGAGCCGGCGGTGCACGGCTTCACGGTGGACGCGGCGGGCGCGGTGCGGTTCGTGCCGCTGCGCCGGGCGCAGAGCGTCGACGAACTCCTCCGGCCGGTCGACTGACACCGCGGTCCAGTCACGATGGCGACGATCGTGACGGTGCGTCAGAACAGCAGGCCGGAAGGGGGTTCCCGGACGGTGGCGGGCGGGTATCACCAACCCGCGGCCGCCGTCCCGGCCGCGGTGCAGACAGCCTCAGCATGTCGAAGGAGGCCTCGCCATGTCCGCCCACCCCCCTGCCGAAGCCCGGACCCCCGAAGGTCGCACCCCCGTGGATCCCGACCCCCGGGCCCAGGACGTCCGGACCGTGCGGCGCCTGCGCCTCGGCGTCGGTGTCCTCGGGTTCCTGCTGCCGATCGCCCTGCCGCTCGGCAACAGCCTCACCTCCGCCCGGATCGCGCTGCTCGACTCGATGAGCGCGTCCTACTACACCCATATGCGCAACGTCTTCGTCGGCGGACTGTGCGCCGTCGGCGTCTTCCTCATCTGCTACCGCCACGACCGCCGGGAGGACCGGCTGAGCTCGGTCGCCGGGGTGCTGGCGATCGGGGTGGCCCTGTTCCCCACCGAGCCGCCGTCCGTCCTGGTGCCGCACCCCAGCGGTGTCCAGACCACCGTGGGAATGCTCCATCTGGCCTTCGCGGCGGGCCTGTTCGGGGTGCTCGGGTACTTCTGCCTGCGGCTGTTCGCGGACTCCCCGGCGGCCGGCCGCCGCCGCCCGGCGCGCGACTGGGTGTACCTGGTCTGCGGCTGGGTGATCGTGGCCGGGGTGCTCACGGTCGCCGTGGCCGGGGTGCTGCACCTGGCCCGGGACTGGCCGCTGACCCTGCCCTACCTCGGCGAGGCGGTGTCGGTGTTCGCCTTCGGCGTGGCCTGGCTGGTGAAGAGCGAGGCCGTTCCGGCCCTGCTGCCCCGCACCGCCCGTCCGGCCCCCGCCACGCCCTGAGCGGACCGGACCGGACCGGGGCGCCACACCCTGACCGGACCGGCGCCGCGAACGCAACGCCCGGGCTGATGGCAGGATGCTTGCGGTCGGTGCCGTACCGGCCGGGGCGCGCCGCGGAGCCCGGGTCGACCGCGGGGGAGTGGAGGCGGCCCGATGGGTCGAGGCAAGCACCGGGTCGCCGTGCTGGTACTGGAGGGGGCGAAGCCGCTGGACGTGGGCATCCCCGCGCAGGTGTTCTCCAGCCGGCCGAGCATGCCCTACACGGTCCGGGTCTGCGGTCCGGCGCCGGGCCTGGTGGCCGGCGGTGACGGCCTGTCGTACCACGTGGCCGAGGGGCTGGAGGCGGTGGAGCACGCGGACACCGTGTTCGTCCCCGGCTACCGCGACCCGGCGACCACCGCGCCGCCGGCCGCCGTCGTCGAGGCACTGGTGGCAGCCCACGCCCGGGGCGCCCGGCTGGCGGCCATCTCGACCGGGGCCTTCGCCCTGGCCGCCACCGGGCTGCTCGACGGCCGACGGGCCACCACCCACTGGCACTACGCCAAGGCCCTGGCGGAACGCCATCCGCAGATCCGGGTCGACGAGAACGTGCTGTTCGTCGACGAGGGCGCGGTGCTCACCTCGGCCGGCGCGGCCTCCGGCATCGACCTGTGCCTGCACCTGGTGCGGCGCGACCACGGGGTGGGCCTGTCGAACCATGTCGCCCGGCGGTTGGTGGCCGCGCCCTACCGCAGCGGCGGCCAGGCCCAGTACGTGCCGCGCAGCGTGCCCGAGCCGCTGGGCGACCTCTTCGCGGGCACCCGGGAGTGGGCGCTGGCGCACCTGGCCGAGCCGCTGACGCTGGAGGGCCTGGCCCGGCACGCGCGGGTCTCGGCGCGGACCTTCTCGCGGCGGTTCGTGGAGGACACCGGCTACACACCCATGCAGTGGGTGCTGCGGGCCCGGGTGGACCTCGCGCGGGAGCTGCTGGAGCGTACGGACCTGGGGGTGGAGCAGATCGCCGACCGGGTCGGGCTCGGCACCGGGGCGAACCTGCGGCTGCACTTCCACCGGGTGCTCGGCACCTCGCCCACCGAGTACCGGCACACCTTCGCGGCCCGCGCCGAGGGCTGAGCGGAAGGCCGTGCCGAGGACCGGGCGGAGGGCCGGGCGGAGGGCTGAGCGAACACCGGAACGGCCGTGGCGGGATCCTTGCGACCGTTGGCCGGGAGTCTGGCGTGATCCTTGCGGACCATGTCGATCCAGCCCCTGTCCGACCCGCGCCGGAGTCCCGATCATGGATGTGTCAGCACACGACGGAACGCCCCGGGACCACCACCCCGGAGCACCCCGGCACCGCCCGGAACCGCAGAGGGAGCCCTCCATGACCCGCATCGCCATCAACGGGTTCGGCCGCATCGGCCGCAACAGCCTGCGCGCCCTGGTGGAGCGCGGCAGCGAGCTGGAGGTGGTCGCGGTCAACGACCTCGCCCCCATCGACTCGCTCGCCCACCTGCTCCGCTTCGACAGCGCGCTCGGCCGCTTCCGCCACCCGGTCGCCGTCGAGGGGGACGAGCTGGTCGTCGCCGGCAACCGGATCAAGGTGCTCGCCGAGCGCGACCCCGAGGCCCTGCCGTGGGCCGAGCTCGGCGTCGACCTCGTCCTGGAGGCCACCGGCCGCTTCACCTCCGCGGACGCCGCCCGCGCCCACCTGAAGGCCGGCGCCGCCAAGGTCCTGGTGAGCGCCCCGTCCGACGGCGCCGACGTCACCCTGGCCTACGGCGTGAACACCGCGGACTACGACCCGGCCTCGCACGTGATCGTCTCCAACGCCTCCTGCACCACCAACGCGCTCGCCCCGCTGGCCGCCGTGCTGGACGAGCTGGCCGGCATCGAGCACGGCTTCATGACCACCGTTCACGCCTACACCCAGGAGCAGAACCTCCAGGACGGGCCGCACCGCGACCTGCGCCGGGCCCGCGCCGCCGGCGTCAACATCGTGCCGACCACCACCGGCGCCGCCAAGGCGATCGGCCTGGTCCTGCCGCAGCTCGACGGCAAGCTGTCCGGCGACTCGATCCGGGTCCCGGTCCCGGTCGGCTCGATCGTCGAGCTGAACACCACGGTCGAGCGCGAGGTCACCCTCGACGAGGTGCTCGCCGCCTACCGCGCCGCCGCCGACGGCCCGCTCAAGGGCATCCTCGACTACGCGGACGAGCCGCTGGTCTCCGGCGACATCACCGGCGAGGCCGCGTCCTCGATCTTCGACGCCGCGCTCACCCGGGTCGACGGCCGCCACGTCAAGGTGGTCGCCTGGTACGACAACGAGTGGGGCTTCTCCAACCGCGTCATCGACACCCTGGAACTGCTCGCCCGCGGCTGACCGCTCTCCGCCGGCAGGGGCCGCTCCGGGACCACCCCGGGGCGGCCCCTGCCGTTCGAGAACGGCGGAGTGACAGGGATGTTGCGCCCGATGACGAATCCCCGGCAGCCCTTGAGCACCCCCGGCCGGTGTGTGACGGTGGACGGCACGCCGCCCGGCCGGTCACCGTCGGCGCCCGGGGGCGCCGAGGAAAGAGGACACCGGTGCCGTCGCACGCGAAGCCCCTGCGCAGGCTGGGATTCCTGACCATCGGACTGTTCGACCCCGCCGACCCGGCCCAGGGGCACGAGCAGACCCTGCGGCTCGTCGAACTCGGCGAGCAACTGGGCTTCGACAGCGCCTGGGTGCGCCACCGCCACCTCCAGTACGGCATATCCTCGCCGGTCGCGGTGCTCGCGGCCGCCACCCAGCGCACCAGCCGGATCGAGCTGGGCACGGCCGTGATCCCGGTCGGCTGGGAGAACCCGCTGCGCCTCGCGGAGGACCTCGCCACCACCGACCTGCTGTCCGGCGGCCGGCTCAACCCGGGCGTCAGCGTCGGCCGCCCCGGCCACTGGGAGCAGGTGTCCGGCGCGCTGTACCCGGACACCGCCGAGGCCGAGGACTTCGGCTACGAGCGGGTCCGCCGGCTGCTGGGCTTCCTGCGTGGCGAGCCGGCCACCGACTTCAGCGGCGTCGAGGGCATCGAGGTCTACTCGGACCGGGTCCAGCCGGTCTCGCCCGGCCTGGCCGACCGCCTCTGGTACGGCGGGGGCAGCCTGCGCTCCGCCCGCTGGGCCGGCGAGCAGGGGCTCTCGCTGCTCACCAGCAACGTGGTGCGCGCCGAGGAGGCGGAGGACTTCGCGGAGATCCAGCGCTCGCAGATCGCGGCCTTCCGCGCGCACCATCCGCTGGGCGCCGCGGCCCGGGTCTCCCAGGGGCTGGTGGTGATCCCCACCGACAGCGCCACCCCCGAGCAGCGGGCGCGCTACGAGGAGTACGTCCGGGCCCGGACGCCGCGGACCGCCACCCCGCAGGGGCCGGCGCGCGTCATGTTCGCCCGGGACCTGGTCGGCCCGTCCGCCGCGATCGCCGAGCAGCTGTCCGCCCACGCGGGCTTCCGCGAGGTGGACGAGGTGGTCTTCGCGCTCCCGTTCACCTTCGGCCACGAGGACTACGTTCAGATCCTCACCGACATCGCCACCCACCTGGCCCCGGCGCTCGGCTGGAAGCCGACCCTCTGACCGGCCGACCCGTGACCGGCCGACCCGCTGGCCGGCCGACACTCGGTACAGGGCAGAACGGGGCGGGGGCTCTCGCAGCCCCCGCCCCGTTCCGGTGCGGTTCTGTTCCGTTCGCTCCCGGGTGCGGTCAGAGCCGCTCGGGCACCGGGTTGCCGACCGCCTCGATCGCGCGCCGGACGGGGACCTTCAGCAGCACGGCGAAGCCGATCACGAAGAACACCAGCAGCGAGATGATCGCCGAGCGGTAGCTGCCGGTGATCTGGTAGGCCAGGCCGAAGACCAGCGGGCCCATCCAGCTGGTGCCGCGGTCGCTGACCTTGTAGACGCTGAAGTACTCGGCCTCCCGGCCGGCCGGGATCATGTGCGAGAACAGCGAGCGGGACAGCGCCTGGCTGCCGCCGAGCACCAGGCCGATCATGCAGGCCAGCGCGTAGAACCAGGCGGGCTGGTGGGCCGGCATGAAGTAGCCGAGCGCGAGGGTCACCACCCAGCCGACCAGCGAGCCGAGGATGGTGCTCTTGGCGCCGAAGCGGTGCGCGATCCGGCCGAGCAGCAGCGCGCCGCCGATCGCCACTATCTGCACCAGCAGCACGGCGACGACCAGCGAGGTCTGGTCCATGCCCAGCTCCTCGCTGCCGTACAGCGAGGCCTGCGAGACGACGGTCTGGATGCCGTCGTTGTAGCAGAGGAAGGCGCCCAGGTAGAGCAGGGTCAGCGGGTAGCGGCGCATGCCGCGCAGGGTGCGGCCGAGTTCGCGCAGGCTCCCGGCGGCCGGCTCGGCGTCCTTGCCGTCCGCGGCGCCGCCGTCGCGCGCCGCGGGCACCCCGGGCTGTCCCGGGAGCACACCGGCCCGCGAGGGCAGGCGGAGCAGCGGCACCAGGGTGAAGATCGCCCACCACAGCCCCGCCGAGGCCAGGCAGATCCGCACGGCGGTGCCGGAGGACAGCCCGAACGCGTCGTGGCCCTGGAACAGCGCCAGGTTCGCGATCAGCAGCAGGCCGCCGCCCGCGTAGCCGTAGGCCCAGCCCTTGGAGGACACCTTGTCCCGCTCGTCGGGCGAGGCCAGACCGGGGAGGTAGGCGTAGGAGAGCGCGACCGACACCGCGTAGGCGATGTTCGCGACCACCAGCAGGCCGCCGCCGAGCAGGTAGCGGTCGCCGCCGAGGAAGAACATGCCCATCGTCGCGGCCGAGCCGACGTACGCGGCGCCGCACATCAGCTCCTTGTGCCGCCCGGTGCGGTCCGCGACCGTGCCGAGCAGCAGCATCGCGCCGACCGACAGCAGCACCGAGAACGACACCGTGTACGGGAAGAACGAGCCCGCCCGGATCGACAGGCCGAGCGGGTGCACATTGCCCTGGGCGTCGGCCGCCTCCTTGGCGATGGAGGTCAGGTACGGCCCGAGGAACACGGTGAGGACGGTGGCGGAGAAGGCCGCGTTGGCCCAGTCGTTGATGTACCAGCCGAACTGCATGCGGCGCAGCGCGCGGCCGTCGTCGGTGGCGGTCGCCGGATGCTCCGGCAGGTCGGTCGCGGTGCTCATGGGGTGGTTCCTATCACCGTGCTGGAGCCGTTGCCGCCGTGGGGCCAGCATCCGCGCTCGCGGAGGACATCGCGCAGGACGTCGATGCGATCGGCCATGATGCCATCCACACCCAGGTCGAGGAGAGCCCGGATCCGTGTGGCGTCGTCCACAGTCCAGACGTGAACCTGCAGGCCCAGGCGGTGCGCGGCCCGGACGAAGGCCCGGTCGACCACCCGGACCCCCTTGTGCCGCTCGGGCACCTGGGCGCAGGTCCCGGCCCACGGCGCCCCGCCGCCGCGCCCGAGCGGCCCGGCCAGCGAGCGCAGCCGCAGCCGGGCGACCTCGCGCGGGCCGAGCGAGGTGGCCAGCCGGGGTCCGGCGGCGGCCCGTACGGCGGCGAGCCGGGCGTCGGAGAAGCCGCCGACGCAGACCCGGTCCCAGGCCCCGGTCCGGCGCACCGCCTCGACCAGCGGGCCGACGGCGGGCGCCGCCTTGACGTCGATGTTGAAGCGGGCCTCGGGGAACGCGTCGAGCAGGTCCTCCAGCAGCGGTACCGGTTCGGTGCCGCCGATCCTGGCCTCCCGGACGGTGCGCCACGGCAGTTCGGCGAGTACCCCGGTGCGGTCGGTGACCCGGTCGAGCCGGCTGTCGTGGAACGCCACCAGGACGCCGTCGGCGGTGGCGTGGACGTCCGTCTCCAGGTACCGGTACCCGAGCGCGACGGCGGCCTCGAACGCGGCCAGCGAGTTCTCCGGCCGCCCGAGGTCACCACCCCGGTGCGCGAAGGCGAGCGGCCCCGGGTGGTCGAGGAAGGGGTGCATGACGTGCTCCGAGCTGCTGGAATCGGTCACCGCCGGGCCTGCCGGCCCCGCGCGCGTTACATTGTGACACTTGTCGTCAAGATGTAACGGGGCGGGGGCTCGGCGTCGTCGGGGCGGCCGGCTCCCGCACTTTGCAAAGTGCGGGTACGGCGCCGCCCGCTGCCCCCGGTCGCAACGACGGGGCAGCGGGCGGACTGCACGCAGTTCGGGCCGGTACCGGAGAGGATCCGTGTCCCGCGGACAAGGAATTCTCCGTCGGCCCCGCTCACCAGGTGACGGGCAGTGACCGCATCCCGTAGATGAACGACTCGGTACGGAACGCGCGCTCGCCGGCGGGCCGCAGCCCCGGCAGCCGGCGGAACAGCGTCTCCAGGGCGATCTGGAGTTCGGCGCGGGCCAGCGGCTGGCCCAGGCACTGGTGCACGCCGAAGCCGAACGCCAGTTGCCGCCGGGCGTCCCGGTACAGGTCCAGCTCGTCCGTCGTCCGACGGCCGGCGCCGCCGAACACCGCCTCGTCCCGGTTGGCGGTGGAGAGCATCGCCATCACGCCCTCCCCGGCCCGGACGGTGACGCCGCCCAGCTCCACGTCCTCCAGCGCGACCCGGGGCAGGCCGGTGTGCACGATGGTCAGCAGACGCAACAGCTCCTCCACCGCGCCCGGCAGGGTGGCCGGGTCGGCCAGGCCGGGGATCTGCTCGGGGTGGTCCAGCAGCAGCGCGGTCGACAGCGCGATCATGTTCGCGGTCGTCTCGTGCCCGGCGACCAGCAGCAGCACGCCCATGGCGGCCGCGTCCTCCGCGCTCAGGTCGTCCCGCGCCGCGAGTCGGCTGAGGACGTCGTCCTCCGGCTGTGCGCGCTTGCGGGTGGTGAGGTCGCGCAGGTACTCCAGGACCCCCTCCTGGGCCTCCCGGAGCTGTTCCACGGTGCTCTCCCGGCTGAGCATCGTGCGGCTCAGGCTCTGGAAGCGGTCGTGGTCCTCGTACGGCACGCCGAGCAGCAGGCAGATCACCAGCGAGGGCACCGGCAGCGCGAAGTCGGTGACCAGGTCGGCCGTGGTCCGGCCCGCGGTCATCCGGTCCAGCGCCTCGTCCACGATCCGCTGGATCTCCGGGCGCAGCTCCTCCACCCGCTTGACCAGGAATTCCCCGGTGAGCATGCGGCGCTGGCGGGCGTGCTCGGGGTCGTCGAGCCGCAGGAAGTCCGGATTGTCGGTGATCAGCTCGCGAGCGCCGGCGACCAGCAGCGGGAAGGACGGGTGGCGAATGTCGGCACTGAACCGGCGGTCGGACAGCACGGTGCGGACCTCGGCGAAGCCGGTGACCAGCCAGCAGAGGTCGCCGTCGGGCAGCTTCGCCCTGGTCATCGGCCCGGTGGCGGCGGCCTCGGGGTACGCGGGCGGCGGGCCGAACGGGCAGCCGCCGGAGTGCGGGGCCGGCAGTGCGAGGGCGGGGGTGGTGGGTGCGGTGGTCAAGGCGGGCGTCTCCTCGCGTCGCGGGTGTTCTCGTGGGGTTCGGTGCCAGGGAGGGCTCCAGGAGGCCTGTGCGGCCTGCGGGGTCGGCGGCGGGGGTCCGTCAGGCCCCGGTCCGCGCGGGTCCGTCCCCGGTGACGGTGATCGCCCGGCCCGGGCAGAGCTCGGCGGCGAGCCTGACGTCGTCGAACTGCTCCGGCAGCACGACGGTCTGACGGAGCATCACCAGACTGTCCCGGTCGTCCTGGTCGAAGACCTCGGGGGCGTTCGTCACACACATGCCGGAGCTGCAGCAGCGGTCCCGGTCGACACTCACCTGCATGTCGGGCACCTTTCGCCAGGGCGGCGCCGACTGCCCGGCGGCCGCCTCTCGTTGTCACGGTCAACCTAGCCATCACTGGTCCGTTCACGGAGGGGCACGGTGGCCGGATCGAGAATGGCCGATTCGGCCCCTGTGCGTGAACCCCCGTCGCGGCGCAGTGCGTCTCTCCCCGCGGTACTTCGCCGGACGGGTCGGCGGACCCGGCCGCGCGGACGGCCTCACAGGCCATCGGTGCTGGCCAACTCCCTTGCGGAGGTCACCGTGTCGGCCTCGGCGGCACTCCGGTCCGGCCGGCAGCGCACCACCCGGGCAAGCCGCAGGGCAGGCCCGGCAGGCCCGGCGGGGCAGCGGGGCTGCCCTGGAGGCCGTCGAGGGCAACCTCGACGACCAGTTCCGGCCGGACCGCCGCCGTTCGGGCGTCCCGCCCGGTCTCCCGGGCGGGCGACTCGGCGTTCTGCCGCCCGAGCGTCCGGTCGGTCGTCCCCGAAGGTCCTGCCGAGTACCACCCACGGCCGAGTGCGGGACGGCTCGTCCGGCAGGTGACCAGGATTCGAACTCGCGAGTGGCTGCCCCGAACGCGCTTTCCGTGCGTGCGGCTCTGCGAAGGGCGGGATCCGGCCGCCCGCGGGTCGGGCCGGGGCAGGTCGGGCGAGGTGCGGGTGGTTGCGGAGCGGGCGGTGCGGCGCGCCTCGGGGGTGGGGAGCGGTGACGGGGGAGGATCGGCGGGGTGGCCGGCCGGGAGGGCCGGTCCGCCGGTCCCGTGAGCGAAAGGCCCTGCCGTGGAACTCTTCGACGAACCGCTGCCACCAGCCTCCGCACGGGGGGAGGACTCATGACGGGGGACCGGCCGGGCGAAGGGCGCTACGGCGAGGCGGTGTTCCGGCCGGAGCAGGCGGGCGAGGGCGAGCGGATCGACTTCGGCGCCCTCGCCTACGACGAGGTCACCATGGCCCGGCTGCACGCCCTCGGGGTCGGCCCCGGGTGGCGCTGCCTCGACATCGGGGCCGGCACCGGCACGGTCTCCCGCCGGCTGCTGGACGAGGCCGGGGTGGCGGACGTGCTGGCCGTGGACCGCGATGTGCGCTTCCTCGCCGAGCGGGCCGTGCCCGGGCTGGAGGTGCGGGAGGCCGACATCACCGACCCGGACTTCGCCCCCGGCCGGTTCCGGCTGGTCCACGCGCGCTTCGTGCTGATGCACCTGCCCGACCGCGAGCGGCTGGTCCGGGCGCTGGCCCGACTCGTCGAGCCGGGCGGGGTGCTGGTGCTCAGCGACGCGGTCGACCTGACCGGCGACCGGGTGCCCCGCACCCCGTACAGCACGGCGATGCGGGCGATGTGGCAGGGGCTGCGCACCACCATCGGCACCGATGTCTCCCGGGTGCCGTCGTACCCGCAACTGCTGCGCGCGGCGGGGCTCGAACGGGTCGGCGCCGAGATCCACGTACCGCCGCTGCTGCCGGGCAGCCCGATCAGCCGGTTCTGGGCGGACACCTGGGAGCGGAGCCGGGCCGCGATGATCGCCACCGGCCTGGTCGACGACGCGGCGGTGGACGAGGCGATCCGCTACCTGGACTCCGAGGACTGCGCCGCGCTGGCGGCCGGCATGCTGACCGCCTGGGGGTACCGGCCCGCGGCCCGCCCGGCCTGACCGGGGCGCGCGTTCCCCGGCTGTGCGAGGTCAGCCGGTCCGGTCGCCGTGCCAGGAGCGCCACAGCCGGGCGTACGGACCGCCCTGCCGCACCAGTTGCTCGTGGCTTCCGGTCTCGGTGATCCGGCCGTCCTCCATCACCACGACGCGGTCGGCGTCGTGCGCGGTGTGCAGCCGGTGGGCGACGGCGACGACCGCGCGCCCCTCCAGCACGGCGGCCAGCGCCCGTTCCAACTGCCGTGCGGCGCGCGGGTCGAGGAGGGAGGTGGCCTCGTCCAGGACCACGGCGACCGGATCGCTCAGCACCAGCCGGGCGAGGGCCAGTTGCTGCGCCTGGATCAGCGAGAGCGGCGCTGCGCCCGAGCCCACCTCGGTGTCCGGGCCCAGTTCGCGGGCCCAGTCCCAGGCGTCGACCGCCTTCAGCGCGTGTTCGAGTTCGTGGTCCCCGGCGTCCGGCCGGGCGATCAGCAGGTTGTCCCGCAGGGTGCCGCGGAAGACATGGTGCTCCTGGGTCACCAGGGCGACCTGGCGCCGGAGTTCGGCCACCGGGAACGACGCCGTCGCGGTGCCGCCGATGGTGATGGAGCCGGCGGTGGGGGTGTGGAGTCCGGCCAGCAGTCCGGCGAGCGTGCTCTTCCCGGCGCCGGACGGGCCGACGACCGCGATCCGCTCCCCGGCCCGGACCGTCAGATCGACGGAGTGCAGCACGTTCCGGCCCTCCCGGTAGGCGTGCGACACGCCCTTCAGGACGATGTCCTTCCCGGCGCCCGGATCGCCCGGACCGCCCGGGCGGCCCGAGCTGCTCGCGCCCGACGCGGTCACGCCGCCCGCCTCGGAAGCGGGCCCGTGCACGCCCAGGATCCGGGCCAGCGAGGCCCCGCCGAGCTGCAGTTCGTCCATCCAGTACAGCAGCCGGTCCACCGGGCCGATGATCTGCTGCACGTACAGGGTGGCCGCCGTCACGGCCGCCAGGGAGACCCGGCCGTCGAGGTACAGCAGGCCGCCGATCAGCAGGGTGGCGACCACCGGCAGCACATAACCGGTGTCGGCGATCGGCAGGTAGACGCTGCGCAGGTACAGCGTGCGGCGCTCGGCCGCGTAGGACTCGGCGATGTCCTCGTTGACCCGGGCGAAGCGGTGGTCGGCCAGCCGCAGCGCGTCCACGGTGCGCGCCCCGTCGACGGTCTCGCCGAGGCCCCCGGTGAGCCGGGCGTACGAGGCGTTCGCCCGCAGGTAGCCGGCCCGGGCCCGGCGCAGGTACCAGCTGGTCGACAGCCACAGGACGGGCACGGCGACCAGGCACGGCAGGACCAGCACCGGCGCGGTGAGGGCCACCGCGCCCAGCGTCAGCGCGACCGTGGCGAGCGCCACCAGGGTGTCGGGGACGGCGAGTTGCACGGTGCCGGTCAGGACGTCGATGTCCCGGGTGGTCCTGGTGATCAGCTCACCGGGGCCGGCCCGCTCCACCATGGCCAGGGGCAGGGCGAGCACCCGGTCGACGAACTCCTCGCGCAGCCGGGCGAGGACCTTCTCGCTCAGCCGCAGCGAGGCGAGCAGCGCGAAGCGGGTGAGGACGGCCTGGGCCACGACGGCGGCGCCGATCGTCAGCGCGGTGCCGGTGGCGCCGTCCACGCCGCCGCCCCGGCCCGTGTCCTCGACCAGTCCGCCGAGCAGTTTCGGCGCGACCAGCCCCGCCGCGGTGGCGAGGGCGTGCAGCAGCAGCGAGAACGAGAGCTGTCCCGGGTGCCGGAGGGCGAGGCGCCTGGCGTACGCGCGCACCTCGCGGGGTGTCGCGACGGGCAGGGCGCTCATGCCGTCGTCACCTCCCTGGTGACGACGGCGCGGTAGCGGGCGTCGGTGAGCAGTTCGCCGTGGCGGCCCTCGGCCACGACCGTGCCCTCCGCGACGAGGACCACGTGGTCGGCGCGGTCGAGCAGGATCGGGCTGGTCGTGAACACCACGGTCGAGCGGCCGCGCCGATGGGCGCCCAGCCGTTCGGCGATGCGGGCCTCGGTGTGGGCGTCGAGCGCGCCGGTCGGCTCGACCAGGACGAGTGTGTCCGGGTCCGCCGTCAGGGCCCGGACCAGGTTCAGCCGTTGCCGCTGGCCGCCGGAGAACTCCCGGCCGCCGGATATCTCCTGGCCGAGGCCCTCGGGCAGCGCCTCGACGACATCGTGGGCCGAGGCGGTGTCGAGCGCGCGCCGCAGCCGGTCGTCCGCACCGCCGTCGGCACCCAAGCCTGCTCCGCCGAACGCGCCTTCGCCCGCCCGCCCGTGCGGATCGAGCTGGCTGCCGAGACCGCCGGAGAACAGCCGGGCGTCGTGGTCCACGACCAGGATCCGGCGGCGCACCTCGGCGAGCGGGAACTCGGCCAGTGGGGTCCCGCCGAGGGTGACCGGGGAGTCCACGTACCGGCCGAGCCGGTCGGCCAGCAGCAGCATGTCGTCCGGGCGGTCGCAGGCCACGGCGACGAACCGGCCCGGTGGGATCTCCAGGCCCGAACCGGGGTCCCGCAGCGGCCCCCGCGCGGCCTCGGCGTCGAGGTCCCGGTCGCCCGAAGCGAGCCCCGGTTCCATCGCCAGGAGGTCGGTCACCATCCGGGCCGCGACGAACGCCCTGGTCAGCTGGTCGACCATGGAGGTCGCGCGGCGCAACTGCTCGGCGAGGAAGACGGCGTAGCCGTAGAAGGCGACCAGGGCCCCCGGGCTCATCCGGCCGGTGCCGACGAAGTGGGCCCCGAGCCACACGATCACGGTGACGAGGAGTCCGGGCAGCAGCAGCCGTCCGGCGGCCACGCCCGACTCCACGCCCGCGACCCGGACGCCCTCGTGGCGCACCCGCTGCGAGCGCTCGCGGTACCGGTCGGCGAAGACCCGCTCGCCGCCGATGCCGCGCAGGACCCGCAGGCCGTCGACGATGTCCACGGCGAGGTCCGCCAGCGCGCCCTGTTCCTTCCGCAGTTCGTGCTGCCTGGCGTGCAGCAGCCGCATCAGCGCGGCGACGGCCGCCGCCGACAGCGGTACGCCGACCAGGGCGACCAGGCCGAGCTGCCAGGAGACGGTCAGCATGACGCCGGCGACGACCGCGACGGACACCACGGCGCCGCCGCCGCGGGCGGTGCTCTCCAGGGCGGCGCCGATCCGGGTGATGTCCGTCGCGCCGACACTCACGACGGTGCCGGCGGAGACCCGTCGGGGCAGTTCCGCGCCCAGCTGGGCCGTTCTGCGGGTGACGAGCTGCATGGTGCGGTAGGCGGCGCCGAACCGGTTGGTCACCGAGCAGCGGTCGCGCAGGGTGCCGGTGACGGCCTGGACGACGCCGAGGCCGAGCACCACGGCACACCAGGCCACCAGCGCGCCCCGGTCCCCGGCGACGAGCCCCCGGTCGATCCCGCGGCCGATCGCGGCGGGCACGAAGGCCTGGGCCAGGGTGCAGAGCACGCCGTAGCCGACGGCGAGCACCGCGGAGGCGCGGTGGGCGGCCGCGAGCCACAGCAGGTAGCGGCCGGGGGAGCCGAGCGCGGGCTCGCCCGGGTCGGGTTCGGGGAAGGGGCGCATAGCGGGAATCGGGCTTTCGTGCCGAGGGTGAGGCCCCGGACCGGCCAGGCGCGGGCGCCCCGGTGACCAGCAGATGCTACGTCACATACCAACTGTGGGCGACCCTTTAAGACCCGCCCGGTCCCCGCTCGGCGGGGGAACGGCCCGGTGGCCCCGCGCACGACAAGCGGTGCGCGGGGCCGCCCGGACCGCCGTGCCTCAGCGGTCGTGCAGTGCCCACCGGCCGCTCTCGACCCGGACCGTGTCGGTGCCCGGCAGGGCGATGAGCTCCGGCTTGAACAGCGGCGGCGCGTCCATCGCGGGCTCCCAGGTCGCCAGCCGCTCGTCCTGGGGCACCTCGATCCGCCGGTTCGCGGCCAGGTCGGCGACCACCTTCAGCAGCAGCCGCACCCCGAGCGGCGCCAGATGGTCCCGCCACAGGGTCTGCGGGGTCGAGCCCGGCGGCACCAGCAGGTGCTCCTGGGCCGCGAGCGGCCCGCCGTCCGTGCGCTCGGTGAGGTGGTAGACGCTGCCGCCGGTCACCTTGTCGCCGTCCCGCACCGTCCACCGGATCGCGTCCCGGCCCCGGTGCAGCGGCAGCAGGCTCGGGTGGTAGCCGATGGTCGCGACCGCCGCCCTGGCCCGGGTCCGGCGGCCGAGGAAGGCGTGCGAGTGCGCGGCGAGGATGATGTCCACCCCGTCCGGGATGTGCATCGCCCGCAGTTCTGCCGAATCCGTCCACGGGACGTCCCGGTGGTACGCCCAGGAGCGCAGCCGGTCCCAGGACATCGCGTCGCCCTCGTCGGACTTCCCCTTGCGGAGCCGGGGGGCGGCCGCGCCGACGATCTTGTGCCCCTCGTCCAGCAGGGCCTCCGCGACCTGGACCGCGAACGCCCCCTGACCTGACATGTAGATGTTCATCCGCACTCCTGCGCTCACTGATCGGATGGTGGCCGGCGTCAGCTGTCGGCGGCCTTCAGTCCGGAGGGGTCGGGGGTGAACCGCACCGGCATCGTGGAGAACCCGGTCAGGAAGTTCGACCGGATCCGCTGCGCCTCCTCGGTCTGCTCGAAGCCGGTGGTGAAGTCCCTCAGGGCGTTGAGCAGTTCGGCGATCTCCACCTTGGCCAGGTACGAGCCGACACAGAAGTGCGGACCGTAGCCGAAGGCCATGTGCTTGTTCGGCGCGCGGCCGAGGTCGAACTCCCCGGGCCGGTCGAAGACCCGCTCGTCCCGGTTCCCGGAGGCGTGCCAGAGGGTGACGATCTCGCCCGGCCGCAGCCGGACGCCGTGCAGTTCGGTCTCCCGCTCGACGCTGCGCCCGAAGTGCATGGTGGGCGAGGCCCAGCGCAGCACCTCGTCCACCGCCGTCCCGACCTCGACCTCGCCGTGCTTGAACCGCCGCCACTCGTCGGGCCGGGCCGCCAGGGTGTGGAGGCAGTCGATCATCGTCAGCCGGCTGGTCTCGTCGCCGCCGATGATCAGGCTGTAGCAGTTGAGCACCACGTCCTCGTCGGACAGCGGCACCCCGTCGATGGAACTGGCGATCAGCATGCTGATCACGTCCTCGCCCGGCGACTCGCGGCGCTCCTCGACGACGTCCATGAAGTACATCAGGATCTCGTTGCGGGCCATCTCGGAGTCGACCTCGTCGACGTCCTCGCCGTCCGCCGAGAGCGCCGCCTTGGTCAGGCTCAGCAGGTAGTCCCGGTCCTCCTCGGGTACTCCGAGCAGGCTGGAGATGGTGGTCATCGGGATCCGGCTCGCGATCTCCTCGGCGAACTCGCAGGTGCCGGCCTCGACCGCCTCCCGGATCCACAGCCGGGTGTTGGTCCGGACCGTGCGCGCGACCTCGTCGAGCACCCGCGGCGAGAGCACCCGCTGCAGGATCTTGCGCAGTTCGTGGTGCCGGTGCCCGTCGGTGACGGCCAGCATCCGCCCGGCCGCCGCGTCGCCGCCCTCCAGCAGGGTGACGAGCACATTGCCACGCTCCGAGGTGAAGTTCACGTTGTCGCGGTAGGTGGCGATGATGTCCTCGTGGCGGGTCAGCACCCAGAACCCGCGCCGGCCGTCGACCGGCGGGTTCCAGTGCAGTGGCGCGCGGTCGCGCAGGGCGCGCCAGTACCCGTCGAGGTCGAGAGCGCGGTCGGCGAAGGTCGCCGGGTCGCCCAGGTCCACGGAGGCCGGGTCCATGTTGGCCAGGTCCACGCCGGCCGGATCCGCGGTGGCCGGTGCGGGTGCGGGGGTCGGTGTGCTCATGCTCACCAGTCCGTGCGCCAGAACCGGCGGGGCCGGAACGGGTAGGTGGGCAGCGGCACCCGGCGCCCGGACTCCCCCCGGTGCAGGGCACCGAAGTCCACCTGGCTGCCGCCCACCCAGGCGTCCGCCAGCGCGGCCAGTGCCCCCGCGTCGCCGCCGGCCGGCACCAGACCGTGGTCGGTGCGGCCGAAGGCGCCCGGGTCGGACGGCGGGGCGGCGGCCGTCGAGGCGACCGTCGTGCCGGCGGCGTCCCCGGACAGGGCCGCGATCAGCTCCTCGCGGCTGCGTACCACCGCCGCCCAGCGCCGGGCCATCACCTTGCGGCCGAGGTTGAGGCTGAAGCAGACGTCGTCCAGCCGGAGTTCCGGGTCGGCCTCCAGCCGGGCCAGCAGCCGTTCGCGCTGCCGGGCGAGCGCCTCGTCGTCCAGGGCGGACAGGGTGGCCAGTCGCGGGCGGCCGGCCGACTCGGGCTCGCGCCGGGCGGCCTCGGGAGCCTCCTCCAGCAGCAGGTGGGCGTTGTAGCCGCCACCGCCGATCGAGGTGATGCCGGCGCGGCGGATGCCGGCCTCCGGGTCCCAGGCGGCCGTCTCCAGCTGCGGTACGAACGGGGTGCTGGGGAAGTCGAGGTCCGGGTTGACCTCGGTCAGGTTGATGGTGGCCGGGAGCGTCCGGTGGTAGAGCGCCAGCGCGGCCTTCATCGCGCCGAAGCCGCCCGACACCACGCCGCCGTGGCCCACGTTGCCCTTGACGCCGCCGATCGAGGTGGTCCCGGTCTGCTTGCCGAAGGCCATGCCCGCCGCGTGCACCTCCAGCTCGTCGGTCATCGGCAGGCCCAGGCCGTTGGCCTCGTACATGGACACCGTCTCCGGGTCGACGCCGCCGACCTGCATCGCGTTGGCGATGCAGGCGCTCAGCCGCTCGGGCTGGGCCAGGCCGTACGCCATCGCGCTGACACCGTTGTTGTTGACCGAGGAGCCCTTCACCACCGCGTAGACGTGGTCGCGGTCGGCGACGGCCCGGCCCAGCGGCTTCAGCAGCAGGGTGACGACACCGCTGGACAGCGCGGTGCCGGTGCCGTTGGCGTCGAAGGGCCGGCAGTGGCCGTCCCTCGACAGGACGCGGTTCTCCTCCCACAGGTGGCCGCGGGGGTGCGGCAGCCGGACCATCGAGCCGCCGGCGATCGCCAGGTCCGTCTGGCCGAGCAGCAGCGACTGGCAGGCCAGGTGCACCGCGTAGTGGAAGCCGGCGCAGACCGCGGCGACCGTGACGGCCTCGCCGGTGAGGCCCATGTAGTACAGCGCGTTGGAGGTCATGGTGTCCGGCGACCAGGCGAGGCTGGCCTCGATCGCCTCCGGCCCGACCGACACCCGGTCCGGCGGGGAGCTGTAGAGCGCGGCGGTCTGCGGGTTGTTGGCGCCGTACATGCCGACCTCGGCGGTGAGCCGGTCCGGGTCGTAGCCGCCGTCCTCCAGCGCCTCCCAGGCGCTCTCCAGGTAGAGCCGGTTCTCCGGGGTCATCGCGGCGGCCATCCGGTCGCTGATGCCGAACACCGAGGGGTCGAACTGGTCGTAGGTGTCGAGCACGCCGCAGGCCCGTACGTAGAACGGGCTGTGGATCAGGGTCTCGTCGACATGGATGTCGTCCTTGGCCAGGAAGGAGACGGACTCCCGGCCGTGGACGAGGTTGTCCCAGAACTCCTCCTTGGTGCGGGCTCCGGGGGCCCGCAGCGACATGCCGATGATGGCCACGTCACCCGGGTCGTAGTCCTGCTCCGGGCTGTCGGTCATGGGGAACGCTCCTGCTTCGGTCGAGGGTGGTGACTCGGCGGGCGGTGCGGTTCGGTGCGGTGCGCGGTGCTTGTCGCTGTCCGGTGCGGTTCGCTGTCCGGTGCGGTTCAGCGGCCGGTGTTGCCCCGGCCGCGCAGTGCGGCCCGGCGGGCGTCGGCGCGCTGGCGGGCCGACTGCACGATCTCGGGGGTGGCGCCGCTGTCGTCGTCGAGCCAGCGCCCGAGGGAGGCGATGTCGCGGAAGCTGAACAGGTCGGGCACCCGGACCCGGCGGTCGAAGCGCCGGGTCATCAGCCGGGCCAGGCGGACCAGCAGCAGCGAGTCCCCGCCCAGGTCGTAGAAGGCGGCCTGCACGTCGATGCCCGCCGGGTCGAGGTCCAGCAGTTCGCCCCAGATCTCCGCGAGGGCGGTCTCGGTCGGCGTGCTCGGCGCCGTCCGCGGCCCGTCGGCGCCGGCGGCCGGCGCGGGCGGCTCGGGGAGCGCGCCGCGGTCGAGCTTCCCGCCGGGGCCCAGCGGCAGGGCGGGCAGGACCACGACCGTCGCGGGCACCATGTAGTCGGGCAGTCCGGCGGCGAGGCGGGCGGTGACGGCGCTCTGCAGCGCGGCGTCCAGCCGGGGGCCGGCCGGCGTCGCGGCGTCCTGCTCCGGAGCGTTGCCGGTCGGCACGACGTAGCCGACCAGCCGGTTGCCCCGGACGACGACGGCGGCCTCGCGGACCTCGGGGCAGCCGGTCAGCCGGGCCTCGACCTCCTCCAGCTCGATCCGGTAGCCGCGCAGCTTGACCTGGTGGTCGGTGCGGCCGAGGAAGCGCAGCTCGCCGTCCTCGGTGAACCTGACCAGGTCCCCGGTGCGGTACATCCGCTCGCCGGGCAGGAACGGGTCCGGCAGGAAGCGCTCCGCCGTGGTGCGCGGCCGGTTGACGTAGCCGTGCGCGAGGCCGACGCCGCCGAGGAACAGCTCGCCGGCCTCCCCGGTCGGGAGCCGCCGCAGGTCCTGGTCCAGCACGTACACCCGGGCCGTGCTCGTCGGCGGGCCGATGGTCGGCTCGTCCGTCCCCTCGGCGGGCACCGGCCCGAACGAGCAGAACACCGTCCCCTCGGTGGGGCCGTACGCATTGAACACCCGTTGGACGCCGGTCTCCTGGTACGTCCGGTCCACCAGCTTGCGGCGCAGCGCCTCGCCGCCGAACACGACGGAGCGCACGTTCGGGGGCAGCGCCCCCGCGTCGAGCAGTCCGTTCATGACCGAGGGGACCATGTTCAGATGGGTGATCCGGTCGGCGTGGCGGCTCTCCGCCAGGTGCACGGCGCTCTCGACCAGGACGAGGGAGCCGCCCCGGCAGAGCGCGTTGAAGATCTCCATCACCGACATGTCGAAGCAGACCGAGCTGGCCGCCGCGATGCCGCTGAGGTCGCAGCCCTCCAGGACCCGGTCCATCTCGGCGAGCATCGCCACACAGCCCGCGTGCCGGACCGCCACGCCCTTGGGGGTGCCGGTGGAGCCGGAGGTGTAGATGATGTAGGCGGTGTCCCCGGGCACGACGGCCGAGGGTGCCTCACCGGGCTCGGTGGTGACGCTTTCCCCGAGCACCACCACGGTCGGCCCGGCCGGGCAGCCGGCCCGGGACGCGGGGGTGGTCAGCAGCAGTCGGGTGCCGCTGTCCCGGACCATGAACGCCAGCCGCTCGGCCGGGTAGTTCGGGTCCAGCGGCAGATAGCAGGAGCCGGACCGCAGGACCGCCAGGATCGCCACCAGCAGATCCGGGGTGCGCTCGACGCAGATGCCGACCGGGACGCCGGGACCGGCGCCGTCGGCCACCAGTCGCTCGGCCAACTCCAGCGAACGCTGGTTGAGTTCGCCGTACGTCAGGACTCCGGTGTCGGAGTGGACGGCGGTCGCGTCGGGGTTCTTGACCGCTTGCGCGACAAACTCGGAGTGCAGGGTTTCGGTCACCGGTCCGTCTCCTCCGGGAGGCCGCCCGGGGCGAGGTCGCCGAGGGCCAGGTCGGGTCGATCGATCGAGTCGAAGAGCACAGTGCGGTAGAGCGCGAGCAGGTCCGTCACGGTCCGCCTTTCCAGGTAGCTCGGTTTGAACTGGACGTGGCCCGCCACCTCGCCGTCGATGTCGGCCATCGAGATCTCCAGGTCGAACTTGGCGAGGTGCCTGCGCACCTGGAGCGGTTCGAGCGGGAGCGCGCCGTCCGGGGCGATCGTGTCGCCGACGCCGTGGAAGAGCTTCACCGAACGCGGGAACGCGTCCGAGGAGAGCCAGTTGACCACCACGTCGAACCACGGGGAGCGGCCCTCGGCGCGCGGCGGCTTGAGCTGGGCCGCCAGCAGGTCCAGGGGGTAGTTCATGTGCTCCAGCAGGCCGAGCGAGAACGCGTGCACCTCGCGCAGCAGTTCGCGGAAGCTGCGGCCGGCGGAGGGGTTCGCCCGGACCAGTACCGTGTTGAGGTAGTAGCCGACGGCGGACTCCCAACCGGGCTCGGAGCGTTGGGCGATCGCGGTGGCCAGCACCGAATCCTCCGTCCCGACCGCCCGGTTGAGCGTGGCGAAGAACCCGGCCAGGACGACCGTGCTGACCGAGACGCCCTCGCGCAGCGCGAACTCCCGCAGCAGACGGGTCTCCTCGGCGCTCCAGCGGAAGGCGAGGTCGCGGCCCTCGTAGGTGACGCCCGGCGGCCGTTCCTTGTCGGAGAAGTCCAGCCGGGCCGGCGGGTCGGCCAGTTTCGCCGACCACCAGTCCAGGGCCGCGTCCGCGCCCGGACCGGCCAGCCACTGCCGCTCCCGGGTGACGAACTCCGTGTACGGGGCGGCGGGCGTCCGGCCGGCCGGGTCGGCGCCCTGGTAGAACTCCTGGATCTCGCGGATCATGACGTCCGCCGAGGCCGCGTCCGAGGCGATGTGGTGGACCAGCACCAGCAGGTAGTGGTCCGCTGGGCCGCGCCGCAGCAGGACGACCCGCACCAGCGGTCCGTAGTCCAGGTCCAGCGGCCGGTGCCCGTGCCGGGCCAGCTCCTCGCGGGCCTGCTCGTCGTCCAGTCCGGAGGTGTCCGCCACCACGAACTCGTACACCGGTTCGTCCAGGACGACCTGGTACGGGCTGCCGCCCGCCTCCACGAAGAGGGTGCGCAGGGCGGGGTGGCGGTCCAGCACGGCCCGGACGGCGCGCTCCAGCGCCTCCTCGTCGACCGAGGTCCGGATCCGGGCGGTCACCATGAAGTTGTAGGGCACGGCGTCCGGCGCGACCATCTGCATGAACCACAGCGAGGCCTGGCCGTGCGAGGCCGGCGCGAGGGTGAGGCCGAGGCCGTCGGCGCGCAACTGCTCCAGGGCCGGCGCGTCGGTGGCCTCCAGCAGGCCGCGGGCGTCGAGTTCCTCGACCAGCTCCTCGGCGTCGAGTTCGGACAGGTCGTCGAGGAAGGACGGCTCGGGTGCCGGTGCCGGTGCCGGTGCCGGTGCCGGTACCGGTACCGGTACCGGGACCTGTGCGGGGGCGGCTGCTGCCGGGGCGGGGGTGGCAGGGGAGGCTGCTGCCGGTGCGGGTGCGCCGCCGACGATCCCGACGAAGTGGGCGACCACCTCGGCGATCGAGCGGCCGTCGAGGAAGACCACCGGCGACACCCGGTGCCCGAACAGCGACTGCATCCGGTTGACCAGGCGGATCGCCAGCATCGAGTCCAGGCCGAAGTCCCGCAGCCCGGCGTCCGCATCGAACCGGCTCACCGGCACACCCAGCGCGTCGGCCAGCTCGGCCAGCACCACCTCGTCCACCGGCCGGGTCGCGGCGGCGGGTTCCGGTGCGGGTACCGGGGCCGCCTCGCGTACCGGTGCTGTTTCGACCGCGCCCGTGCTCGCGATGACGGCCGCGGGCCCGCCGGCGCCCGGGAGCGACGCGGGCGCGCGGTGGGACTCGGTGTCGATCCAGTACCGGTCCTTCTGCCACTGGACGAGCGGCGTCTCCACCACCTCGACGTCGTCGGCGAACAGCGGGTCGAAGGTCAGCGGGACGCCCCGGACGTACAGCGAGGCGGCGGCGCCCAGCAGGCAGCGGACGTCGCTCTCCTCCCGCCGCAGGGAGTTGACCGCGTGCACCTGGGCGCCCCGGGTGAGCGCGATCTCCTCGACCGCGCCGCGCAGCGTCTCGTGCGGGCCGATCTCGACGAAGGTGCCGACCCCCTGGTCGACCAGCGCGCCGATCGTCTCGGCGAACCGGACCTGGTTGCGCAGGTTGTGCACCCAGTAGTCGACGTCGGCGACCGGGTTCACCGCGCCCGCCAGGGCCGTCGAGTGGAAGTCGAGTTCGGGGGCCAGCGGGGTGATGCCGTCGATGCGCTTCCGCAGCGGTGCGATCAGCGGGTCCATGCCGGGGCTGTGCACCGGCCGCTCGACCCGGATCCGGCGCACCGAGACCCCGTCCCGCCTCAGCTCCGCCTCCAGCGCGTCCACGGCCTCGGGCGAGCCCGAGACCGCCGCGCTGGTGGGGCTGTTGACCACCGCGACCGCCGCGTGCGCGGCGTACGGGGCGAGCCGGGGCAGCAGCTCCTCCTCCGGCAGGTCGACCGAGATCATCGCGCCCGCGGCGGCCTCGCGCTCCAGCAGGTGCGAGCGGGCGACCACCACCCGGGCGGCGTCCTCCAGCGACAGCGCTCCGGCGACGCAGGCGGCCGCGACCTCGCCCAGGCTGTGCCCGACCACGGCCGCCGGCCGGATGCCGAGCCCGATCCAGACCTGCGCCAGCGAGACCTGGAGGGCGAACAGCACCGGCTGCTGGAAGTCCATCTCCTCGTACCTGGCCGACTCGGCCGGGGCGGCCAGCAGGTCGAGCACCGAGGCGCCGCCGGCCGCGCGCACGGCGTCGTCGCAGGCCCGCATCCAGGTACGGAACCCGGCGTGGGAGCGCAGCAGTTCGCGGCCCATGCCGACCCACTGGGTGCCCCCGCCGGAGAACACCAGCGCCACCCGGCGGTCGGCGCCGCCGGAGACGGTGCCGGTGAGGAGGTCGGGGTGCGGCTGCCCGGCGGCGACCCGGGCGAGTCCGTCCAGGACGTCCTGGCGGGAGCGGGCGAGCAGCGCGATCCGGTGGTTGTGGTGGCTGCGCCGGGCGGCGAGGGTGTAGGCGAGGTCGGAGACCCGCAGGGCGGTGTTCCGCTCGACGTGGCTGGAGAGTTCGCGGCAGGTGTCGGTCAGCGCGCCCGCCGTCCGGGCCGAGACGGTGACGAGGTGGACGTCCCCATCGGTCGTGCTCGTGCCCGTGGCCGCGGCCCCGCCCCGGCCCGGTGCGACGTGCCGCCCCCGGTCGCCGGCGAGGAACGGATGGGCCGCGACCGGGAGTCCGGCGGTGTACAGGGCGCCGAGCGAGCCGAGCAGGGTCGCCGCCTCGTCGGCGCCCCGGCGCATCGAGGGCAGCGTGGTCGCGGGCAGGATCTCGGACGCCGACTTGAGAAGCAGCGGGTGCGGGCCGAGTTCGAGCACCGCGTCGACGCGGTGCTCGCGCAGCTTCAGCAGCGCGTCCACCACCAGGATCTCCTGGCGCAGGTTGGCCGCCCAGTAGTCCGGCCCGAGCTCCGCCCCGTCGACGTGTTCGCCGGTGACCGTCGAGATCATCGGGACGCGGGCGGTGCGGGGCCGGATGCCGGCGAGTTCCGCCTTCAGCGGGGCGAGCACCTGGTCGACCAGCGGCGAGTGCGGGGCGTGGCCCATCCGCACCCGGTGGTTGGTGACGTCGGCCTCGGTCAGCCGTCGGACGAGTTCGTCGATCTCCTGCGGAGTGCCGGTCACCAGTGTGGAGTTGAGGCCGTTATAGCCGGAGAGGGTGAGCCCGCCGGTCAGGTACGGCCGTACCTCGTCGGCCGGCGTCATCACCACGATGCCCTCGCCCCGGCCCACGGCCAACTGCTGTAGCAGTCGGCCGTGGTGGGCGGCGAGCAGGGAGGCGTCGTCGTAGTCCAGGGCGCCGGCGACGTAGGAGGCGGCGAACTCGCCGACGCTCTGGCCGAGGACGACGTCCGGCTCCACGCCCAGCGAGCGCCAGGCCTCGGCCAGCGCGACCTGGAGCGAGAACAGCAGGGGCTGGAAGACGTCCATGTCGTCCAGCCGGCCGTCGGCGGAGAGCAGGTGCTCGACCGGGGAGAAGCCCAGCAGCTCCCGCATCCGCCGGTCGGACCTCATCATCGAGCGGCGGAACACCGGCATTCCGGCGAGGAGTTGGCGGCCCATGCCGACCCACTGCGAGCCGTTGCCGGAGAACAGGAACGCCACCCGGGGCCGCTGCCCGACACCCTCCCCGGTCTCCCTCCCGGCCGGTTCCCCCGTGCTCAGCCCGGCGGCGGGCGCACCGTTCGCGAAGGCGTCCAGCTGGGAGCGGAGTTCGGACATGTCGCGGGCGGTCGCCGCGAGCCGGAACGGGCCCTCGCCCGGCGCGCGGCGACAGAGCTCGCGCAGGTCGGTCCCGTCCCGCAGGGCGAGCGCCCGCTCGGCCAGCTCCTCCCGGGAGTCCGCCGCCAGGAGAAGCAACGAGGCGTCCGGGCGCGGCAGTTCCTCCACCGCGACATGGCAGATCGCGCCACCGAAGCCGAACGAGCTGACCCCGCCCCGGCGGGCGTCGGAGCGCCGCGGCCACGGCGTCAGCCGGTCCTGGACGGTGAGGTTGTACTCGTCGAACATGATCTGCGGGTTCGGCGCGCTGTAGTGCAGGCTCGGCGGCAGCACGCCGTTGCGCATCGACATCGCGAGCTTGACCAGGCCGACGATGCCGGCCGCCGCCTCCAGGTGCCCGACGTTGGACTTCACCGAGCCGAGCCGCAGCGGCTCCGCGCGGTCGGCGCCGCCCAGCACGGCGCCGATCGCGTTGGCCTCGATCGGGTCGCCGAGCGGCGTCGCCGAGCCGTGGGCCTCGATGTAGTCCACGAGGTGCGGGTCGATGCCGGCCCGCCGGTACGCGGTGCGGAGCATCTTCTCCTGCGCCTGCGGGTTCGGCGCCGTCATGCCGTTGCTCAGACCGTCGTTGTTCGAGGAACTGCCCTTGATCAGGCAGTACACCGGCAGGTCGCGCTCCAGCGCCACGCTCAGCGGGGCCAGCACCACGACCCCGGCGCCCTCGCCGCGGACGTAGCCGTTGGCGCGGGCGTCGAAGGACTTGCAGCGGCCGTCCGGGGCGAGTGCCCCCATCGCGTCCATCGCGGTGTAGTAGTCGGAGACGAAGCTCAGGTTCACGCCGCCGGCCAGCACCAGGTCGCTCTCGCCCAGTTGGATCGACTGGCAGCCGACGTGCACCGAGACCAGCGAACCGGCGCAGGCGGCGTCGATGGCCATGCTCGGGCCCTGGAGGCCGAGGATGTAGGAGACGCGGTTGGCGATGATGCCGTCGTGCATGCCGGTCGCGGTGTGCGGGGTGATCTGGGCATCGGGGCCCCGGTAGTGCGCCAGTGCGGCGTAGTCGCCCCAGCAGGAGGCCATGAACACACCGGTGTCGCTGCCGACCAGGCTGTGCGGGGCGATGCCCGCGTCCTCCAGCGCCTCCCAGCACAGCTCCAGGACGAGCCGCTGCTGCGGGTCCATCTGGACGGCCTCGCGGGGCGAGATGCCGAAGAACAGCGGATCGAACTGGTCGATGCCGTCGATGAACCCGCCCCAGCGCACCCGGTCGTTCAGCAGTGCCCGGCGCGCGGCCGGCACCGGTCCGACGGCGTCGCCGCCCTCGACCAGCAACTGCCAGAACCCGGCCGGGTCGGCGCCCCCGGGGAAGCGGCAGCCGATGCCCACGACGGCGACCGGCTCGTTCGGCGCGGCCCGGCGCCCGGCGGCGGGCGCGGCGGAGGGCCCGGCCTCCTGCGGGCCCTCGACCAGCGCCCGGGCCAGTCCGTCGACGGTCGGGTACTGCCACATCATGGTGGCCGGGACGCGCCGGCCGAGGAACTCGGAGAGCGCGGTGGCGAGGGCCACCGACTGCACCGACTCCAGGCCGTACCGGTGCATCGGGGCGCGGCGGTCGACGGTGTGCGCGGGGATGTTCAGCAGCTCGGCGAATCGGGACAGCAGGAAATCGGTGACGCTGGAGATGTCTCGCGCTGCGCGCTCTTGAGGCATGGGGACTCCCTCGGCAGGGCGGGTGGCGGGGTGGTGGGGGCGGCCGGTGCGCTGAGGCCGGGCGGAGCGTCAGCGCCGGCGGGGCAGGGAGCGGTCGGCCGGGCCTAAGATCATCATGGGCATGACATGGATAAGTCCGTGACCGGGCACCGCTGCTCCTCCCGTGGCAAGAAGAAAGGCTCGAAAGCGCCGGACGGCACGGCTCGGCCGCGAAGTCCGGACAGCAAGGCGTTTGCGGGATTGCTCGATGGATCGCACATCAGCGGCCTACGACGGGCCGACGGTCCCCCGGTTCGCCCGAAGGCGCGAGGGGTGCACCGGATACAGGATTGCGTACAACGCGTGCCGGTCGTCGAGCTGGCGAGATTTGATCGACAAAGTGTCCGATTCGATCTCCTGGAACCGGGCGTCACGCTCAGGTACCATCCGTGTACAAGTGGACTGGACAGCCGTCGATCGGGCAATGCAAGCTGGCCCCATGGCAGTTGAGACATTCGAGGTACCGTTGGACCGCGCTCCGAGCGTTCTGCCAGGGGCTTTCCCGCGGCCTTTCGTGCGGCCCTTTTTGCAGTCGGCCCTCCCGCAGCCCGGCCCCGCCCGGGCGGCCGCCCGCCACAACGCCGGCGGGAGGCCCGCATGACCGACATCGCCGTCAAGTCGGTGGTCCGGCCCGGCCTCGCGCTCGGGGTGCTGGCCGGCGCGCTCGCGCTGGACGTCAGCGGCCTCGGAGTGCTCAACGCCGCGCTCCCGTCAGTGGGGGAGCGGTTCGATCTTGCCGACACCACCCTCCAGTGGGTGATGACCGCCTACGCCGTCACCTTCGCCGGCTTCCTGCTGGTGGGCGGCCGGCTGGCCGATGTGCTGGGCCGGCGCAGGGTGTTCGAGGCGGGCGTCGCCCTGTTCACGGTCTCCGCGCTGGTCGGGGCGGCCGCCCCGAGCACCGGCGTCCTGCTGGGCGCGCGCGCCGCCCAGGGCATCGGTGCCGCCCTGTCCGGACCGGCCGCGCTGGCCCTGCTCACCCAGACCTTCCCGGCCGGTCCGGCCCGCAACCGGGCCTTCAGCGTCTACGCCGCCGTCGGCGCCGCGAGCTTCAGCGGCGGGGTGATGCTGGGCGGCGTGCTGACCCAGTTCTGGGGCTGGCGTTCGGTGCTGTGGTTCTCCGTCCTGCTCGGCCTCGCCGTGCTGGCCGCGACCCGGGCCGGACTGCCCGACAGCCCCGGCCACAGCGGCCGGCTCGACCTGCCCGGCGCGATCACCGGCACCCTCGGCCTCACCCTGCTGGTCGTCGGCGTCAGCAGCGACGGCGCCGCGGTCTGGGTCCTGCTCGCCGCCGCCGCGCTCGCCCTGGCGCTGTTCGTCCTCCGCGAGAGCCGCACCACCGACCCGGCCCTCCCGCTCGGCCTGTTCCGGCTCGCCCCGGTCCGGGCCGCCAGCCTCGCCGCGTTCCTCCAGTACATGGGCTCGGTCGGGATGCTGTTCTTCGCGCCCCTCTACCTCCAGGGCATGCTGGACTACTCGCCCTTCGAGTCCGGACTCGCCCTGGTGCCCATGTCGGCGGCCGTCTTCCTCACCGCCAACTTCGCCACCGGCCGCCTGCTCGCCCGCTGGAGCCCGCGCACCCTGATGGCGGTCGGCCTCGTCCTGATCGGCGTCGGCACCGGCCTGTGGGTGACCACCCCGCTCGACGGCGGCTACGTCCAGTACGTCCTGCCGGGCCTGGTGCTCAGCGGCATCGGCCAGGGCCTCAACTTCCCCTCGATGACCTCCGCCGCGCTCTCCGGCGTCCCCGGCGAACAGCACGCCGTCGCCGGCGCGGTCAACGTCGTCACCCAGCAGATCGGCGCGAGCGCCGGCGTGGCCGTCCTGGTCCTGGTCGCCGGCACCCGCGACGACCACCTCGCCGGCTACCACCTCGCCTACGTCACGGCCGCCGTCGCCTGCCTGGCCGGCGCCGCCCTGATCGGCCTCCGCCGCCGAGCCTGACGGACCGACCGGCGGCGATCGGGGGCGTTCGGCGACGATTTCGTGATCGTTCTCCGGGCCCGCGGACGGTCCCGGGGCGGTAGCGTCGGCCCGGAGGGAGCGGCGGGGAGGCTGCTCCGGGGTGAGGGGAGTGTGGCGTGGAGCCGCTGGAAGCGGACGATCCGCAGTGGGTGGGCGAGTACCGGGTGCTGGGGAGGCTCGGTTCGGGCGGGATGGGCCGGGTCTACCTGGGCCGGACCACCGGCGGGCGGACCGTCGCCGTCAAGCTGGTCCACCGCGACCTGGCCGGGGATCCCGAGTTCCGGGCCCGGTTCCGGCTCGAGGTGGCGGCGGCCCGGCGGGTCGGCGGGGTGTGGACGGCACCGGTCCTGGACGCGGACACCGAGAGCGGGCACCCCTGGGTGGCCACCGGCTACGTCGCCGGGCCCGCGCTCACCACCGCCGTGCGGGAGTTCGGTCCGCTGCCCGACCCTGCCGTCCGCGCCCTCGGCGTCGGCCTCACCGAGGCGCTCGCCCATGTGCACGGCCTCGGGCTGGTGCACCGGGACGTCAAACCGTCGAACGTCCTGCTGGCCCTGGACGGGCCGAGGCTGATCGACTTCGGCATCACCCGCGCACTGGACGCCACCGCCGGGCTCACCCGGTCCGGCCAGGTGTTCGGCTCGCCGGGCTTCATGTCACCGGAGCAGGCGAACGGGCTTCCCGCCGGCCCGGCCGGCGACGTCTTCTCGCTCGGCGCGGTGCTCGCGTTCGCGGCGACGGGCACCATGCCGTTCGGCTCCGGGGTGAGCGCGCCCGTGCTGATCTACCGGGTGCTGCACGAGGAACCCGACCTCTCCGGACTGTCCGGCCCGCTGCACGCCGTGGTCCGCGCCTGTCTGGCCAAGGACCCCGCGGCCCGCCCGGTGCCCGGGCAGCTGCGGCGGTTCCTGGACGGCGACGGCGCGGCCGCCGCCCGGCTGGGGCGCGGGGACTGGCTGCCGCCGGGGCTGGCGGCGGCGGTCGGGCGCAGCGCGGTGCAGCTGCTGGACCTGGAGGGGGAGCGGGGGACGGGCTGGACGGCCCCGGGCCCGGCCCTCGCTCCGGACACGACCGCGCCCCCGCCCCCGCTGTCCCCGTCCCTACTGCCCCCGTCCCCGCTGCCTCCGCCGCCGACCTGGTCGGCGCCCGGCCGCGCGCCGTCGTCCCGGCGGGGGTACGGTGCCCTGGCGGCCGGGCTGGCCGCCGTGCTGCTGCTGGGTGGCGGCGGGTACCTGCTGCTCGACAACCTGCGCGGGGGCGATCAGGAGATCACCGCGTCCGAACCCGTCCCGTCCGCGCCCACCGGAGCCGCCACGACCACCGGGCCGGGCATCGTCCCCGCGAAGTACCTCGGGAAGTGGATCGGCCAGCGCACGGCCGCCAACGGCGACGTCACCACCGTCACCCTCACTGTCGTGCAGTCGGCGCAGAGCGAGGAGAAGAGCAAGATCCGCGCCGAGACGCCCAGCACCGGCACCTGGTGCGAGGGCGCCTGGACACTCTCCGACGCCGACGACACCCACGCGACCTACGCGTCCCGGGTGACCGGCTCCTCACCCGGTGACCAGTGCATCACCGACCGGTCGGTCTACCGCCAGATCAGGATGCAGCCGGACGGCGGGCTCCAGTACTGCACCGACCTGCTCAAGCCGGACCAGTACATCGTGCTGCAGAAGTTGGGCTGAGGCAGGTCCGGAGTGCCGGCGGGAACCGGATCAACACTCTTTGCACTCCCCATCTTTGACCTTCCGTCCGTTCACTGTCGAGGAGAGCCATGGTCACCACCGTCAACTCGCTGATCCCCCGCCTGCAGGACCTGCTGCTCGGGCACCTGACCAACAGCGGCGTCGACGTGGTGGCGGGCCTCCACGACATCGTCGCGCGCGCCTCGGTCCTCGGCCCCGACGGTGCGTGGCTCGCCGCCGCGGCCCACGCCGATCTGTCCGATCTGGCCGTCGCCCAGGGCCAGGTGGACCTCGGCCTGCGCCACCTGGACGCCGCGGTGGACGGCGGCTACAACGACTGCGTGGCACTCCACGTCCCCACCGTGCTCCCGCTGCACCGGGACCCCCGGTTCCGGGCCGCCTACGGGCGCATGCGCGTCACCCAGGCGGACCTGGGCGAGTTCTTCTGGCTGCACCGGGAGATGCAGATCGCGGTGAGCGACGCCCGCACCGCGACCGTGGACAACATCGGCCGCCTCGACACCGGGGTGTCGCTGCTCGCGCAGGCCCCGCTGCCCACCCGCGAGCCGAACACCCCCGGTGTCCTGATCACCCGCATCCACCTCACCGTGATCCAGGGCGCACTCCAGCAGGCCGCCGTCAAGGCGGAGTTCGGGCGCAGCTCCGGCAATACCGCCCTCGACCTCATCGACGGCACCTGGGACCCCACCCGCGCCAGGTACGACGCCCGGCACGCGGACGACCACGACACCCGGCTCCACCACGCCGCCCAGGCCCGGGCCTTCGTCGAAGGCCCCGGCGTCGCGACCGCCCTGGTGCCCTGCCCGCCGCTCGGCTCGATCCGCTACCCGTCCTGACCTCGCTTCGCCCCGACCTCGCCGGTCGGGGTCACTCCGGCAGCGAGGCGAGCAGGGCCCGGGCCTCGTCCGCCTCCGGGACGTCCAGGGCGGCGAGGATCCCGACGGCCAGTTCGGCGTGCTTCCGCGCCGTGCCCGGTTCGCCCAGGCGCAGGTGCGTGCGGGCCATCCCGGTGTGGATGCGGCCGAGGTTGTAGCGCTCGCCGGTGTGCGGCAGGTACTCCAGAGCGGCCAGGTAGTGCCGCAGGGCGCTCTCCGGGGCGTCCATGGCCAGCAGGGCGTCGCCGAGCAGGGTGTGCGACTCGGCCTGGCCGAAGGTGTCGCCGAGGTCGCGGTGCAGCTCCAGGGCCTCCTGGTACAGGTCGAGCGCCTCCGGGTGGCGGTTCAGCCTCTGCTGGTGCTCGCCGAACTGGTTGAGCGCGATGGCCCGGCCGAGGCGGTTGCCGCCGCGCCGGTGGAACTCCAGTGCCTCGTGGTGGTGGTCCAGCGCCTCCCGCATCCGTCCGAGCCTGGTCAGCGTGGGGCCCAGATTGGTCAGGGCGATCGACTCCACCGCCGGCTCGGGGAGTTCCCGGGCGAGCCGCAGCGCCTCCCGGTGGTGGTCGAGGGCCTCCTCCAGGCGCCCCGTCCGGGTCAGGGTGAGGCCCAGATTGGCCAGGACGTGGGCCTCGCCGCTGCGGTTGCCGGTCCGCCGCTGGAGCTCCAGGGCCCGGTGGAGCAGGTCGAGTGCCTGCGGGAAGTCGCCGAGCTGGTACTGCACCAGTCCGAGGTGCCGCAGCGCGGCCGCCTCCCGGGCCTGACTGCCGAGCTGCCGGGTGGCCCGGAGGGCGCTGAGCCCCAGCCCGAGGGCCTCCTGCGCGGGCAGATGGCGCTTGAGGTGGCGCCAGAGGATCGCCGGCAGGTCCGCGGCGTACTCCGGCAGGTCGGCCTCGGCGGCGTGCCGGGTGAGCGCCAGCAGGTTGGCGTGCTCCCGGGCCAGCCAGTCCGTCGCCTCCGCCGGACCGGCGAACACCAGGGGCGCCCCGCCGCGGGCCCCGCCGGGCGCGGGAGACTGCGGCCGGTGGTGCCGTTCCAACGGGACCAGCAGGTCCATCGCCGAGGCGGCGGTGTGACGGTAGTGGTCGAACAGCCGGACGAGCGCGGCCCGCGGGACCGGCGTGGACGCCTCCCGCGCGAGGAGTTCACCGGCGAAGGCCCGCAGCAGGTCGTGGAAGCTGTAGCGGAACGCCGCGTGCTCGATCAGCAGGTGGTGGTTGTGCAGCGACTCCAGCAGCTCCTCGGTCTCGTCCAGCGGCGCGTCGACCAGGGCCGCGAGGGCGTGCGGCGTCACGTCCTCCCCGGGATGCACCGCGGCCAGCCGGAACGCGCCCCGCTGCGCCGGGGTGAGGGAGTGGTAGGACTCGACGAAGGCCGCCGCGACGCTCTGGTCGTGGTTGGACAGCTCGGTCAGCAACCGCTGCGGACGCCGGATCCGCTGCAGCAGTTCGGCCGGCGTCCAGGCGGGATGGTGGGCCAGCCTGGCGGCGGCTATCCGCAGCGCCAGCGGCAGCCGTCCGCAGCGGGTGACGATCTCCTCCACGGCGGCGGCGTGGCCCGCGACCCGGTCCGCTCCGGCGACCTGGGTGAACAGTTCCACGGCCTCGTCGTGGCTCAGCACGTCCAGCGGCACGGCGACCGCCCCGTCCAGTCCGGGCATCCGCCGCCGGGACGTCACCAGGACCAGGCAGCGCGGGTCGCCGGGGATCAACGGGCGGACCTGCGCGGCGTCGACGGCGTTGTCCAGCACCAGCAGGTACCGCTTGCCCGCCGCCCGGCTGCGCCACAGCTGGGCGCGCTCCTCGGTGTGCGGCGGCAGCGCGTTCTCGGCGACCCCGACCGCCCGGAGCAGGCCGGCCAGCGCCGCGCCCGGTTCGAGCGGCGGCTGGCCCGGGGTGGCGCCGCGCAGGTCGACGAAGAGCTGCCCGTCCGGGAACCGGTCGGCGAGGGCGTGCCCGATGTGGACGGCCAGGGCGGTCTTGCCGACGCCGGCCATGCCGTCGATGGCCGAGATCACCAGCGGACGGGCCCGTGCACCGACCGGTCCGGCGGCCAGGGCCAGCAGCCGGTCCACCTCGCCGCGCCGGCCGACGAAGTCCGGGACGGCGTACGGCAGCAGCCGGGGCACCACCTGCTCCGCCGGCTGCTCCCCGCCGGACCGCGGCTCCGGCTCCCCGTCCCCGCGGGCCGCGGCGAGCAGCCGGTCGCGGTCGGCCGGTTCCAGCCCGAGGGCCGTGGCCAGCCGCGCCACCGACGACAGCCGGGGCCGCCGGCGTCCCGACTCCAGCACGCTGATCGCATGGGTCGAGAGGCCCGACTGCTCCGCGAGCTCCTCCTGCGTCCACCCGGTCGAGTACCGGTACTGCCGCAGCAGCGTTCCGAAGTCCCCCTGCACGATCGCCTCCGACGAGTGGTCATCCGAGGGAACGACGACGGCAGGGAACGACCCAGCCCCGGAGACGCGTCCCCCGTCGCGACCCCCGGCCCGCGACCCTGACGGGCCCCTGACAACGGATCATCATAGGACGCCGGGCCGACGCATTGGGGCGGTCGGCCGGTGTTGGCCGGATCGTTCCCGGCCCGCCGGACTACCACTCCATTGCGCCGGCCCGGGGAATCGGTGCACGGCCCGGGGCATCAGTGCCCGGCCCGGGGGGTCAGTGCACCGGCATCGACATGTAGACCGCGCGCCGCCCGTAGGACGCGGGGACGGCCACCTCCCGGTGCGAGCGGTAGCCGATGATCCGCAGCAGGATGTCCGCCCCGCGGACCGCGACCATCGAGATCTGCTGGAAGCCCAACTCCTCGGCCCGCGTCCGGAAGTGCCGCATGAACCCGAGCGCCACCTCCCGGCCGCGCAGGTCCTCGGCGATCACCAGGTCGTGCACGTGCAGGTTGTCCGACTCGAAGGCGGTGTCCTCCGCCCGGGCGAGGTCCGGGCACTGCAGCGGCGGGTACGGCAGGCTCAGCAGGTAGCCGCGGACCGTGCCGCTCTGCTCCAGCACGAAGCAGGTCTCCGGTGAGGCGACGGCCCGGGACCGCAGCGCCTCCCGGCCCTCCGACAGGCCGTCGGCCGCGTAGGCGTCGTACTCCAGCGCGACCACGGCGTCCCAGTCGTCCTCGGCGAGCTGCCGGATCAGGAAGTCCTCGCTCACCCCGCGGCCCCGTCCCGGCCGGGGCGCAGGCCCTCGGCACGGGCGGCGGCCACCATCCCGGCCCAGGACTCCACCAGCACCGCCCAGCGCTCGGCGTCCTCCTGCGCCTCGTCCATGAGCTGCTGCCGCTTCCCGGCCACCGCGTCCGCGAGTTCGGTGTACTTGCCGCCCAGCTTGCGGTAGGAGCGGTCCAGGACGTCCAGGCAGTGCTCGTTCCCGGCCCGGTCCCAGTCGACGCTGCCCCGCACCAGGTCGAGGATCGGCTCGACCTTCAGCCCGTGCCGCTCGTCCAGCAGCCCGCGGCCGTGGTCGATCATCCCGCCGTATACCGGGTACAGGTACAGCATCGAGAGCAGGAACTTGACGAACCGCATCTGGTACGAGACGAAGCCGGCGCCGGTGCGGCGCTCGGGCGTGTAGTAGTTGACGATGTGGCGGTTGTGGACGACGCCGGGCGACTGGGAGTGGACCAGCGCGTGCAGCAAGGCGTAGTCGCAGCCGATGGTCTCGATCGAGGGCAGCAGCGGCAGCACCTCGTAGGCCCGGTGGTCCAGGGCGATGTTGCACATGTAGACGTTCCAGATGTCGGGCACGCCCAGGACGGAGTGGTCCGTGTCGAACGGCTCGGCGCCGACGCCCTTGAAGGACAGGTCCACCATCGCGTCCCGGTCCTCGTCCGACCACACCGGCGGGGTCCACAGGCGCACCAGGTCGCGGTAGACGGCCGGGTCCAGTTCGAGGATCTCGCCGATGTCCACGTTGAGTTCGCCGAGGAAGGAGCCGCTGACCAGCATCACCGGCATGTCGGCGTCGGCCGCGTCGAGCTCGGAGCGGGTGACGACGGCCGCGGCCTCGCCGGCCGGCCGGCCGATCGAGAGCAGCTCGTGGTGGATCGGGAAGACCTTCTCGTCGTCGACGACCTGGAAGTCGGCGTCGTCGTTGCGCAGGTGCGTCGAGGTGCAGCCCAGGGCGGCCGCGGCGAGGAAGAGCCGGTTGACGCAGGATCCGTACGCGACGGCCTGCGGGAGCATCAGGTCGAGCAGCAGCTCGGGGTCGGCGCCACCGGAGCGCTCGGCCACCGCGCGGAAGAACTCCCGCTGCTGAGCGTTGCCGAGGTGGTGGACGAACACCCCGGGCGTGGGGGCCAGCGCGGCCACGGCGTCCGCGTTCTTCGCGAACTCGGCCTCGTCGGTGGTGTCGAGGACGAGGAGGTGGACCTCGACCCCGAAGGTCGCGACGGCGTAGGCCGCCTCCTCGGCGAGGTCCACGATGGTGCCGGGGCAGGAACGCATGGTGGGCAGGGCGAGGCAGACTCGTTGCATGGTTCGGAACTCTCCGTCTGATCGTCAGATTCGGTACAGCGGCGTTCGGTTGGGCGCGATTCGGCGTGCCGTCGGCGTACGCCGACGCCATGACGGCGGCCCGGGCGGACCTCCACGCCGACGTCCCCCGCCGCGCATGCGGCCTCCCTGCCGGTGGCCCTGTTCCACCAAGGTGGACTAGACCAACTTCAGTGTCAACGGAGTGCTTTCGGCGAGCGGTCGGCAACACGCCGACACTGCCCGAACGGGCAGGCGCCGGTGCCCCTGGACGGACGTCGGCGGCCTGGCAGGCGAAGTGGTTTGTCCGGACAGCGGCCGTGCGCGACACAGTCGGCGGCCACGCTCCCGCGCGATCGCCCCGGCTCCCGCGGTCCTCGCCCCCGGGCTCGTCCGGTGCGACGTCCTGGGCCTGGACAACGTGCGGCTCCGGTCGCGTCCCTTCGCCCGCCGCACACTCGGGAGGGAGGCGCCGCCCCCCTGTGACCGGGGGCGGGGTCCGGGCGGCACGCGCCCGGACCCCGCCCCCGGGGTCGTGGACCCCCGACGCACGCGGGATCAGTCCTTGTCGGGCACCGCCAGGATGCACAGCAGGGAGCAGGCGACCGCCGCCGACGGGGCGGTGGTGGTCGGCGAGGTGCCGGGCGGCGAGTTGGCGGGCACGAAGCTCGCGGACGCCGTGTTCTTCAGCGGGAGCGCCAGCAGGAAGGAGTCGCAGTAGACCCGGCGGGTGGCCCCGGCGGGCAGGGTGAACGTACCGGCCGCCTTGCGGCACCCGGGGGTGACCGCGTCGTTGACGGTGACGGAGGCGGCGTCGACGGGGCCCGCGTTGCTGACGGTGATCCGCCAGTGGGCGGTGCCGAGCAGGCCGAGCAGGCCGACCGGGCTGGTCTTGGCCCACGGACCGGCGCCGTCCGGCCCGCAGTCGTGCCAGTTGCCGGAGCCGCAGATCTCCTTCTCCACGGTGACGTCCGGCCGGCAGCCCGCGCCCGGGGCGACGGCGGTGGTGACGGTGTTGGAGGTGAGCGCGCCGGTGGCGTCGCTGCCGCTCGCGGTGTTGGTGACGGCGGTGGTCGTGCAGGCGGCGGCCACCGTGGTGCGGAAGCAGATCTGTGGCGGGTCGCCCCGGTACTCCACGACCAGTGCCGGGTGGTTGTCGGGGGTGAAGTCACCCGTGCCGGTGAGGACGAGCTGCGCGGTGACGGTCAGCGCGGGGTGGGCCGCGGCGTCGACGCCCGACAGGTCGACCGTGCCGTCGGGTGCGGGACCCGGTACGGGCACGGGCGTGCCGTCGGGGTCGGTGACGAGCACCCGGGAGGCGGTCAGGTCGACGTGCGCGATGTCGATGTCGGTCAGCCTCGCCCTCGTGTACCCCTGGACGTGGCCGGTGCCGCCGTCGCAGGCGAAGTCGGCCGGCCGGAGGGTGACGGCGGCGCCGCTGTGTACGCAGGGGCTGGCGGCGGTCGCCGGGTCGAGCGAGAACAGCACGCCCGCGTCGCCGAGGCCGATCAGGCAGCGGGTGGTGGTGTCGTAGGTGTAGCCGTAGTCACGGGTGGCGCCGCCGTTGACGCCCGGGTGGGTGGCGGGCAGCGGGAAGCCCGCGCACGGCGCGTCGTGCGTCCAGTCGTGGCAGACCGTCGCGCCTGCCACGGAGCCGCCCCAGGCGGGGAAGTAGCTGCGCGTCACACCGTCCGCGACGACCGTCTCCGGGCTGAACGTCAGGACGTTGCCGGCCAGCGCCGCCAGGGTGCCGGGCGCGGGGCGGGCGGCACCGTCGAGGGCGTAGCAGGTGGTCAGGACGTTGGCCCCGCCGACGGTGCTGGTGCAGGCGCCGTCGGGCTGTCCCGCAGTGCTGTACGACGCGAAGACGCCGTAGCTGTAGTAACCGGCGTTCGGCCCCGCGGGGTGCGGGGCGGTCCAGCCGGCGCAGACAGTCCGTGCGGTGGTGTCGAAGCAGCCGAGGACGGGCGGGCCGGCGGCCGTGGAGCCGGAGGCCTGCGGCGAGGAGGAGGCGAAGACCTTGTCCCCGACCACCGTCAGCGCGCCGAGGTAGAGGGCGTTCGGCGTGCTCGGCAGGTCGTGGTTGGGGGCGACGACCGGTGCGTACGGCTGGCCCGCGCACGGGGTGCGGGTGGCGAGCGTCATGCACAGCACCTGGCCCGTGGTCGCGACCCCGTACAGGCTGTCGCCGGCCCGGACCAGGCCGGCCAGGCTGTTGGCGCTGCTGGGCGAGCCGCCGCCGGTCGCCAGGGCGGTGAAGCCGCAGTTGGCCCGCGCGTCGAGGTCGAGGCAGCCGACGCCGACCGCGGTCTGCGTGACCGCCGGGTAGTACAGCAGGTTCGGATGCTGCGGGTCGAGCACGTACTGCGGGGTCAGCGGGCTGCCGATGTCGCCGGTAGAGCCGGTGCCGAGCGGCCCGGCGGCGGTGTTCAGCGGCCGCGGCCACGGCCCGCCGGAGCAGAGCTGTCCGGTGGACAGGCTGTTGCAGACCGCCTGCGGGGCCCCGCGCGCGGCGTGGTGGTAGATGCTCCAGGACTGCACCTCGCCGGACGCCGTCCGGTACAGCACGGGCGTGAACCCGTCACCGCCGGTCGCCTGCGCCGCCGCCCTGACGGGCGCGAGCAGCGGCGCGGACAGGCCGGTGCCGCCGGCCCGGGCCACCGGGTTCCCGGCGCGGACGGCGACGGTCGCCGCGCCCGGGTCGGTGCCGGTGAAGGTGCTGCCGTCGGTGGACCACGACGGCGTCCACCCCGGCGGCACGCGCAGCGAACCGGGCACGTAGGTCTGCGCCGACCCGGCCCCGGTCAACCGGTCGGTGACGACGGCCTGCGCGGCCGTGCCGTCGGTGGTGCCGTTCCCGTACTCGACGGTCCAGTTGAGGGTGTCCCCGTGGTCGGCGGCGGCCGCCCCGGGATGGGTGACGTTCTGCAGGCTCTTCACCAGCGCCGACGCCGCGGCGTCGGCGCCGGCGGCCCGCGGTGCGAGGCCGGCCGGGCCGAACAGGAG
Source organism: Kitasatospora sp. MBT66 (assembly GCF_000710405.2). Classification (NCBI taxonomy): domain Bacteria; kingdom Bacillati; phylum Actinomycetota; class Actinomycetes; order Kitasatosporales; family Streptomycetaceae; genus Kitasatospora; species Kitasatospora sp. MBT66. The sequence continues at coordinate 118,693 of NZ_JAIY01000006.1, forward strand.
GAGGGCGGTGGTCAGCACGGCGGCCAGGGCGGCACGCGGCGAGCGACGGATCGGAACGGGCGGACACGGGCTTCTCAGCACAGGTTCTCCACCTCTGACTCTGATCGGCAGGTTGCCTGACGGATCGTCAGGCAACC
>NZ_JAIY01000006.1:119767-120317 GCF_000710405.2 Kitasatospora sp. MBT66
TGTCCTCGGCGGTGTGCTGGAGCTGCGCCTCGGTGTAGGAGCGCACGGCGGGGAACCGCTCGGCGAGACCCGACATCACGGCACCGACGAGGCGCGGCGCGCTCCGGCGGACCAGCGTGTACTCCTGGTCGGCGAGATGGGGCAGGTCGTCGACGGGTTGGTGCGCGGGCAGTGGGGCGACCAGGCCCTCGGCCAGCCGATCGGCCGCGCCACGGGCGTCCTCGGCCCAGGCGTCCGCCCCCAGCAGCCGGGCGTATCGGCCGTCGGGGCCGAAGGCCGCGCCGCCCACCAGTACCGGGACGCCCGCAGCCTGCGCGGCGCTGATCGCGGAGTGGGCGGTGGCCAGGCGCGGCGCGAGGGAGGCGGACAGCGCCAGGGCGACCGGCGCGGTGCGGTGCAGCCGTGCGATCAGGTGCGGGGTCGGCACCTGGGCGCCGAGATAGTCCACCTCCCAGCCGCGCAGCGCCAGCACCTGGGCCAGCAGTCGGGCGGGAAAGGCATGCCACTCGCCGTCGACGCAGGACACGGTCACTCGGCCGCGGGGCCCGGC
>NZ_JAIY01000006.1:120862-122070 GCF_000710405.2 Kitasatospora sp. MBT66
CGCCGCGGGCCTCCGTCACACCGTCGCTGTAGAGCACGCAGGCCTCGCCGGGGGCGAGCACGACGGTGTCCGACACGACCGTGGTCTCCGGCAGCGCGCCCACCAGGCTGCCGTGGGTCCGGGAGACCTCGACCCGACCGTCCGCCCGGACGATCAGCGGAGCGGGGTGGCCGGCAGCGGACAGGCGGACCGTCACCCGGCTCTGCTGACGCCGGACCGAAGCCAGCACCATGGTGGCGAAGCGGGTGTGGTGCGAGGTCAGCAGCGCGCGGTTGAGCAGCGACAGCAGCCTCGGATGGTCGTCGGCCAGTGGCAGCAGCGCGTGCAGGGTGTTGCGGATCTTCCCGGTGAGCACGGCCGCCTCCAGCCCCTTGCCGCAGACGTCACCGAGCACCGCAAGGGTCTCGCCGTCGGGGTCGGCCGCGGGGTGGACGTCGTAGAAGTCGCCGCCGACCCGGTCGCGGTCCACCGAGGCCCGGTAGCCGCCCGCGAAGTCGGCCCCGTTCATGTGCTCGAGTCGCGGGGGGAGGAGCTCCCGCATCAGCAGGTCTGTGATCGCGGCCTGTTCCGAGTACATCACGGCTGCCGAGACCGCCGCGCCCGCGCGCGCTGCGAACAACCTGGCGAAGACCTCCTCGGAGGGCGTGAAGGCGCCGTGGCCCGGTCCGCGCAGCAGTACCAGCGCGCCCGCCGGTACACCGTGGCCCGGGAGCGGGGTGACGGACACCGCACCGACGGCCGTCAGGCCCTCCGGCAGCAGCCAGTTCGGTGCCGTTTCCGGGTCGATCCACCGGGACGGCACCGGCGGAAATCCCTGGAGGGCCTCGGCCAGTCCGGGCACGGCCGCCGGGTCCGCCCGGACCTGGCCCCGCACCGGCCGACCGTCACGCAGGCAGGTCACGAAGCGCAACGCCCGCCCGCTGTGCGGCGAGACGACCACCGCGGCGTCCGCCAGGTGGGCGGCCGCCTGCTGCGCCGTGGTCTCCAGGCAGCGGTCGACGTTCAAAGAGTTGAGCAACAGGCCCGGCAACCGGGCCAGCAGTTCCCACCTCTCGCGTTCCACCACGGCGGCCAGGCCGCGATCGGTGTCGCCGACCAGCCACCACACCACGCTGCCGTCGGCCCGGAGCGACGGATGGGCCTCCACCTCGGCACCGGCGATGACGCCGCGGACCGCCGTCTCCGCCGCGGGTGCCCCCGGCCGGTGC
>NZ_JAIY01000006.1:122098-122427 GCF_000710405.2 Kitasatospora sp. MBT66
CGGGAGTGCGCCTCCAGCAGCCAGGGGGCGACCTCGGCGAGCTCCTCGCCCTCCGCTCCGGCCGGCCTCCCGAGCAGGTTCCAGGCGGAGCCGCTGCCGTGCACGACAGCCCCGTCCGCGGCGAGGACCAGGACCGGATACGGTGCCCCGGCCAGGAATGCCAGCCCGGATTCGGCCGACCCGAGGGGGGTCTCTGTCGGGAGGAGTGCCATCTGGTCGGCCCTGTCGGACCATCACCTCGTCACGCGTCTCGGGCAGTGGCCGGAGCCGCCGCGAATCCGGCTCGAAGGGCACGAACCGCGTCGGCCGCTGGATTCCCGCGCAAAGCC
>NZ_JAIY01000006.1:122979-123424 GCF_000710405.2 Kitasatospora sp. MBT66
CTGCGGGGCACGGTGCACGGGGCGCCCGAGGCGGATCGGGCCGCTCGCTCCGTACCACGTCCGACACCCTGCGGCTGCACTCATTCGAGGTCCACCCATGCCGGAACCGTCCCCCCGCCACGACAGCACGGTGGCTCCCGACTCCGCGCGACTCGCTGCGCTCCCGGGTGAGCCGCCGGACGGAGCGGGCCACGGCGCCGGAACGGTTACCACGGCCGCAGAGGCGCGGACCGCGATCACCGCCCTGCTCGACCGTCTGCCCGGCGACCTCGGCGCGACCAGGAGGGACGCCCTCCTGGCCGCCACCGAACTCGTGACCAACGCCATACGCCACGGCGGCGGGCTGACCGGATTCCGCGCTCACCTGGCCCCGGACGGGACGGTGCTGCGTATCGAGGTGGACGACGCCACGGACCAGCACCCGCGGCAGCCCGGGCCGGACGCC
>NZ_JAIY01000006.1:123811-124136 GCF_000710405.2 Kitasatospora sp. MBT66
TGGCGCAGGTCGGCCGGGGCGCCGACCACCGGAAGCGCAGACTCCGGCACCGGGGTGCGCCGGGCGGCGAAGACGAGTTCGCCGATGCCGACCGAGTCGCAGAACCGCAGGTCGGTGAGGTCCAGAACCAGGGGGAGCCCGGCCGGGGTCCGTTCGAGGACGCGCCGAAGCCGGGGAGCGGTCTGGTGGTCCAGCTCGCCGGAGAGCACGACGACGGTCGCACCCGTCGAGTGCGTGCGGACGTCGATGGTGAGGGTGTAGGCGGGCACCTGGGCTCCGGGGTGGTGGGACGGACGTGTTGTCAGTGGAGTCGGGCGAGCAGCAG
>NZ_JAIY01000006.1:124663-124976 GCF_000710405.2 Kitasatospora sp. MBT66
TCTCGATGGCCTCGTAGAAGTCACCCCCGATCTCGCTGCGGTCGGAGGCGGGTTCGTAGCGGACGGCGAGGTCGACGCCTTCGGTGGCGGGCAGCCGGGCGGGCAGGAAGCTCCGCTGCAGGGTCAGCGCCAGGGCGTGCTCCTCCGCCTGGCTGCGCAGGGCCTCCAGTGCCAGCGCGGTGGCCTGGGTGAGCTGGGAGAGCAACCGGTGCTGGTCCAGATCCTCGGCCGCCGACGGGTCGACGGCCACGGCCACCAAGGGCCGGCCCGGCTTGGTCCGGGCGACCAGCAGGGTGACGGGCTCCACCGGCAG
>NZ_JAIY01000006.1:125615-125909 GCF_000710405.2 Kitasatospora sp. MBT66
GTCAGCAGCGCCAACGCCTGGGCGCCGTCGACGGCTTCCACGACCTGGTGGCCGGCCCGGCGCAGCCAGCTGCCGAGGATGTAGCGGGTGGTGGCGTTGTCGTCCAGTACCAGAACGGTGGCTGGTCCGGTGTCGGGAACGGGCGCGGTCACGGACCCTCCTCGGGTTCGGCGGCCGCTTCCGGTGGCGTCGGACCGGGCGCGGCCGGACGGTCGGTGAAGAGTGCGGACGCCAGCCGTCCGCTGGTCAGGGCCGTCTTGGACAGTACCGCCCGGGCATGGACCAGCCGGTCGC
>NZ_JAIY01000006.1:126081-126881 GCF_000710405.2 Kitasatospora sp. MBT66
TCACTACTGTCGGCGATCTCCACGACCCGGTCCGCGATCCCGTGCAACAGCGGTCGCAGCACGGTCCGGAACGCCGCGTCGTCGTCCACCACGAGCAGGGCGGCCGGGCGCGCACCGTCGTCCGCAGCACCGCCCGCACTGGTCGGCAGCCGCACGGTGATGGTCGTCCCGGCATCCGGGGCGCTCTCCAACCGCATCGTCCCGCCGAGCAGTTCGACCAGGCGCCGGGCGTACGGCAGACCCAGCCCGGTGCCGTGGCGGCCGCGCTGGTGCGGGCCGCGGACCTGGTAGAACTCCTCGAAGATCCGCTCGTGCTGGTCGGCCGGTATGCCGATCCCGGTGTCGGCGACAGTCAGTACGAGCTGCCCGGCCGCGCCGGCGCGCGCGGGATCCTCCAACCGGGCGTCCAGGGTGACCGACCCGGCCTCGGTGAACTTCAGGGCGTTGGACAGCAGGTTGCGCAGGATCCGGGCGAGCATCGTCTCGTCCCCGACGATCGGGGCACAGGCGTCCGGAACGGTCACGGTGAGCGTGACACCGGGGCGGGCGAGTCCGCGCAGCGTCCCCTCGAGGTGGGTGAGCACGGCCCGCAGGTCCAGCGGAGCCCAGGCGGGTTCGAGGTTCCCGGACTCCGCCTTCGCGACGTCCAGGAGCTCGTCGACCAAGGTGAGCAGGGTGCGCCCGGAGTCGGCGATCAGCGAGAGCTGCTGCTCGCGCTCCGCCGGTGCGGCGTCGACATCGGTGAGCAGCAGCTCCGCCAGCCCGACCACGGCGTTGACGGGGGTGCGAAGCTCGTGGCT
>NZ_JAIY01000006.1:127480-128254 GCF_000710405.2 Kitasatospora sp. MBT66
CGGCGACCGCCTTCCCGAGGCGGCGCAGGGCGAAGCCGTCCTGTGCCGAGCTGGTCCTCACCGTCCCCAGCCGCACGGGCGGCCGGTCCGGCGCGCCGGAGCTCACCACATGCCCTTCGCCACGAGGACTCCGGCATCGTCCCGCCGGATTCCGGCCTCCCGCAGCAGCAGCGCCGCGGCCGTGGCCGGCAGGTGGGAGAGCATCCCCGGCAGGGCCGCGGCCTGCCAACGGTCGGTCAGTCCGTCCGAGTGCATGACCAACGCGCTGCCCGGGGCGAGCTGGTGGCGGACCGTGCGCAGCGTCGGCAGCTGGTGGCCGACGATGCCCGGTGTGGACGGCAGCGCCCGCCTGGTCCCGGTCCCCGGGTCCACCACGAAGGCGCTGACGTTGCCGACACCGCAGAGGCTGACCCGCAGCTCGGCCGGTTCCACCAGGGCGACCGCAACCGCTCCGCCGCGTCCCGAGCGCAGGGCCTGGTGGATGTCGGCCAGGAGCGCGTCCGGGCTGCCGGCCCTACTGCGTCGGAAGGCCGCGACCGCGTCGACGGAGGCTCTGGCCGCCAGCGGACCGTGGCCCAGCCCGTCGCAGAACACGAGCAGGAAGGCCCCGGTGTCGTCGGCCGGCAGCGGAGCCGGTGCGGGCGCCGGCGCCGCGCGCACGAGGCGCTCGGAGGCGCCCGGGCGCGGGGCGGTACCGGTGAGCACCGACCAGTCCAGGACCGCGGGGGAGCGGTGCGGCCGGCCGGGAACCGGTGCGGCCGACCGGTCGGCGGG
>NZ_JAIY01000006.1:128452-129933 GCF_000710405.2 Kitasatospora sp. MBT66
CCGATGCCGAGCGTGCCGCGGGAGGAGACGCCGTCGGTGAGTGAGCGGGGGACGTCGGCCATGCCGGGGCCGTGGTCCAGGGTGACGAACTCCAGGGCCGCCTCGCTGTCGGTCCGCACGACCCGCAGCAGCAGCGACCCGTCGCGGGCGTGCCGGCGCAGGTTGGTCGCCGCCTCACTGACCGCCAGGCAGACCTCGGCGACCCGCTCGGGCAGCAACGCGGCGCGTTGCGCGAGCGTCCGGGCCGCGCTGCGCGCGGCGGCGGGAAGCGACTCGGCGTCCCGGAACCAGGCCACGTCCTCGCACTCCAGGAGCGGGACCGTCAGCGCGCCCATTTGGTCACCGACACCTTGGTGCCGACGCCGGTCCGGCTGTCCAGCTCGAAGTCGTCCACCAGGCGCCGCGCACCGCTCAGCCCGAGTCCCAGTCCGCCACCGGAGGTCCAGCCGTCGGTCAGCGCCAGGTCGAGGTCGGGGATCCCGGGACCGCTGTCCTCGAAGACGGCGTGCACGCCGCGCCGGCCGTCCCGGCGCACGGTGGCGCAGTGCATCGCACCGCCGCCTCCGTAGACCAGGGTGTTGCGGGCCAGTTCGCTGGCGGCGGTGACCAGCTTGGTCTGGTCCACCAGGGAGAGTCCGCACTGCTGCGCGAGGGTTCGGACCAGCTGCCGCGCCCGGACCACGTCGTCGTTGGACACGATCGGGACGGTCTGCTCCACCTCCTCGGCCAACCTGGTCATCCGCGGTCCGCACTCGTGGCGCGGCCGCGCTCGAGGAGGGCGAGCCCCTTCTCGAGCGTCAACGCGGTGCGCACGCCACCCAGCGACAGTCCGAGTTCGACCAGGGTGATGGCCACGGCCGGTCGCATGCCCACCACCACGGTCTCGGCGTCGAGCATCCGGGAGATCGCGGCGGCGTTGGCCAGCATCCGTCCCACGAAGGAGTCGACGATCTCCAGCGCGGTGATGTCGATCACGACGCCGATCGCGCCGGTGGTCACGATCCGCTCGGCCAGGTCGTCCTGGAGGTCCAACACGGTCTGGTCCTCCAGGTCGATCTGGATCGACACCAGGAGCACTCGGCCCAGCTTGAGGATGGGGACGCGGTCGGTCACTTCGGACCACCCGTCGCGGCGGGCTCGGTGCCGATGCGCCGCAGCACGTACCGCAGGGCGTCGGCCAGCGTCGCCTTGGTGACGATGTCGTCGAACCGGACGCCCAGCGCGACCAGGGTCTGCGCGATCTGCGGCCGGATGCCCGAGATCGTGCACTCCGCTCCCATCAGACGGGCGGCGACCACCGTCTTCAGCAGGTGCTGCGCGACCTCGGTGTCCACCGCCGGCACGCCGGTGATGTCGATGATGGCCTGCTCGGACTCCGAGTCCACCAGGCTCTGCAGCAGCTTCTCCATGACGATCTGGGTCCGCGCGGAGTCCAGCGTGCCGACCAGCGGCACCGCGACCACGCCCTCCCACAGCTTCAC
>NZ_JAIY01000006.1:130228-130778 GCF_000710405.2 Kitasatospora sp. MBT66
CAGGCCGCCCTCCCGAAGGGCTTGGCCGAGCGCCTGGTAGAGGTCGGTCAACTCGCGTTCCAGTTCGGCGCGGCTGATCCGGCCCCGCAGGATCTCGGCCACCGCCTCGACCCACCTGTCCAGGATCTCGCCGTCGTGCGCCAAGAGCCGGGCCAGCCGCTCCGACGATTCCACTGCCGCCATCAGGCGCTCTCCTCCATTGTGGGTGTGCCGGTTCCGGGGAAGCCCGAACGAGTGGGACCGGTCGGATGGCGAGCCGAGCTGGTGACAGACGGGCGCCCGGTTCGACCCGGCACTGGGTCGAACCGGACGCCCTTCTGCCCCCGGATCCGATTCCCATGCACCTGGAAACGACCTTTTTTCTCCGCCGGTCCGATCGACGGTGCAACTGCGGAGGAAAGGACAGAAGCGGGTGGCCGAGGATCGGCGGGTGCCGCGTCCCCGGGCCGGCGCGCGGCACCCGACGGCACCTGCGGATCGCTCGCCCGCCTGAACGCGGACATCGAGCTGTGAGCGAGCGGTACCCAGGTGTGGCGGCTGCCGCTCCGGG
>NZ_JAIY01000006.1:130801-131683 GCF_000710405.2 Kitasatospora sp. MBT66
CGTTCACCGGTACAGGCACGCACATCGGCTCCGGGCGGAGATTACCTCGGCCCAGCGGGCCGCTTCTCCGAGGAGAGAGGGAATCGCATGTTCGTGGGGCTAGGCACCGCCGTCCTCATCGTCGTCAGCGCTCTTGCCGTTCGCGCGCTCCGGCGAAGGTGAAGCGGGCGCGCGGGTGCGCCGCCCGCGAAACGCGCGCGGCGCACCCGCCCCATGACCCGCGAGCTCCCCGGCCGAGGCCGAGGAGGTACTTGCCCAGCGGTCGGACCGCTCGCCCACCGCGGCCGGACTGGCCGATCACCTCGGGGCGAGCGAGGGCGAGGTGGTCGAGGGACCGGCCGCCGCCGGCTCCCCGCACCGCCGGCTCCCCGGACCGGTCCGTCGAGCCGGGTCAGGACGACGGCGTTCCACTGGTCGACCGGCTGCTGGGTGCGGACATCGTCCTCCTGGTGGCCGTCCGGAACCGGCGCGAGGCGCCTGGACAGCGCGGATCGCACTGTCCAGGCGCCTCGCGCCGATGTCGAAGCGGTCCTCGGTCGGGTCAGGTGCGGGCGTGCCGGGCCCTCGTGGTGCGGTCGGTCCGGACGACGGCGACCCGTGGCCGGTGGCCGCGGGACGCGGTGTCCGGTGCGCCGGCCATCAGGATCGCCGCCAGGGCGAGCGGCACCAGCATCGGTGACAAGGTCGTGGTCATGGTTCAGTTCCTCTCGTCCGCAGCGAAAGCCCGGCCGACTCGGTCACCACCGGTACCAGCGGCTTCGAGTGCCGGAGGCGCCGGTGCTGCGGGCCACGAAACCCACCAGCCAGACCACCAGGACGATGACCGCAACCCACCACAGCAGCTTCACCGCGAAGCCGAGGCCGAAGAGCAGCAGGGCGAGC
>NZ_JAIY01000006.1:131832-132484 GCF_000710405.2 Kitasatospora sp. MBT66
GACCGTGCAGAACGCCGCAGGACGGGCGCAGCAACGAACCGCGAGGACGCTACTCGATGCTCAGGTCGAACACGGCGGTGACGGGCGCGTGGTCGGACCAGCGCTCCGCGTGGGTCTCGGCGCGTTCGACGTAGGCCTCGACGGCCCGGGCGGCCAGGCCGGGGGTGGCGACCTGGAGGTCGATCCGCCAGCCCGAGTCGTTGTCGAAGGCGCGGCCCCGGTAGGACCACCAGGAGTAGGGGCCGGTGCGGTCGGGGTGGAGGCGGCGGACGACGTCGACGTAGCCGGCCTCGTCGTAGACGCGGGAGAGCCAGGCGCGCTCCTCGGGGAGGAAGCCGGCGGCCTTCTGGTTGGACTTCCAGTTCTTGAGGTCCTCGGGGCGGTGGGCGATGTTCCAGTCGCCGCAGACCACGACCTCGCGGCCGTCGGCGGCGGCGCGGGTGCGGAGCTTCTGCAGGTGGACGAGGAACTCCGCCATGAAGCGCTCCTTCTCCTCCTGGCGTTCGGTGCCGACTTCTCCGGAGGGGAGGTAGAGGCTGGCCACGGTCAGGCCCGGCAGATCGATTTCGACATACCTGCCCGAATTGTCGAATTCGGCCGATTCGAAGCCGATGGCCGTCCGGCTCGGCTCCTGGCGGGAGAGGACGGCGAC
>NZ_JAIY01000006.1:132610-134275 GCF_000710405.2 Kitasatospora sp. MBT66
GGTGGCGGCGAGCCACTCGACGAAGCCCTTCTTGGCCGCCGCCCGGATTCCGTTCACATTCACACTTGTCACCACGATCACCCGGGCAGCCTATCCAGTGGCACCGACAGGAGCGGGATGCGACGCGTCCGCTTGGGTGGTTGGCGTGAACGCACCATGAAACTGTGAGGTGGTCGTGCCGGGGGTCGCCATTGGTCTTGACCATCTCCCGATCCAGCCCCTAGGGTCACTTACTGCAAAGACCTTTAATAAAGAAGGACGGAAAAAGCCCGCTCTCCCACCTGCCGCAACAGCGGGCAGCGGGCCGGAACCGACCTCTTTCGGGCACAGCGGAAGAAAACCGGGTGGAGGACATGGTGGGAACGACTGGGCAGCTCACGGCGGTTCCGGAGCCGAAGTACTGGCACCTGCGCACGGTGCTGCTCCGCGCCATCGACACGGAGTTCTCCACCGGCCAGATCCTCCCCAACGAGCGCGAGCTCTCCGCCCGCTTCGGCGTCGCCCGGGCCACCCTGCGGCAGGCGCTCGACCAGCTGGAGCTGGAGGGCCGACTGGTCCGCCGGCGCGGCATCGGTACCCTGATCGCCGCCCCCCGGGTCGGTGTCCCCGTGAACCGGCAGGAGGAGGGCTGGCCCGGCGCCGCCCGCAGCCAGGCCTGGCGCACGGTGGACTGCACCACCGCGCCGGCCGCCCGCCGGCTGGCCGCGGCGCTCGGCGTCGCCGAGGGCGCGCCCGTGCACACCGTCCGCCGGGTCCGTCTGGTCCAGGGGCAGAGCATGGCCTCCGAGTCGCTGCACGTGCCGGCCGCGGTGCTGCCGCACCTGCCCGGCTTCCGCGCCGAGAGCGACCGCGCCCGCTCGGTGCTGCGCCAGCTGGAGCGCCTGGAGGTCGACGGCGAGTCCCGCTCGGTCGAGCTGGGTGTCGCCGAGGCCGAGGAGGCCGCCCTGCTGGAGCGCCCGCCCGGCTCGCCGGTCCTGGTGATGACCACCCAGTACGCCGCCGCCGGCCGCCTGGTAGCGCTCGCCGTCGCCACCTACCGCGCGGACACCTGCAAGCTCACCTTCGGCGAGACCGGCCTCGTCGAGGTCACCCCCGTCGGCGCCACCCCCGTGGGTGCCGCCGCCTCCTGAACCACTCCCGAAAACCCTCAGGCCCAGGCCCGAACGCCCTACAGGCGTTCGGGCCTGGGCCGTTTCCGTGCGCGTGGGGGAGGGGGCGACGCGCGGCGGATCACGGGTTCCTGAACGAGGGGCAACCGTTCGGGGCCGCCCCTGGGCAGCCGGCACAAGGGTCGGTAGGTTACGGACGATTTCTGTGCGACCGGAATCGCCGCGCGAAACCCGAGTGTCCGTTGATTCAGGGGTGGGGTCCATGAACACGCACTGGTACCGCACGATCGTCGACAGCCCGGCCGGACGCCGGGTGGTCCAGTTACTGATCCTCGCGCTGATCGCCGTCGGCCTCGGCATTCCGCCGACCGCCGCCTGGGCGGTGGGACGGGAGCGCGCGGTGGTCTCCGCGCCACTGCCGCCCGGCAAGGTCAAGGCCGACGCACGGGCCGTCGACCCGCCGCCGACGCAGGAGCGGGCGCCCGACGACAGTCCGCTCGCCCGGGAGCGCGCCGCGATCGAGGCCGAGGCCGCGGCCGCGCGGCAGCCGCCGCGG
>NZ_JAIY01000006.1:134296-143764 GCF_000710405.2 Kitasatospora sp. MBT66
CCGGCCGCACCGGACGCCGCCGAGCACGCCGAGCGGGCCGAGAAACTCGCCGCCGGGCGGAAGGCCCCGGAGTACCGCGTGCCGAAGGAGGAGGTGGACGACACCGGCAAGCGCCGGCGCGCCGCCCCCGGCCCGGCCCCGCTCACCCTGGAGCAACTGGCCGCCCCCGAGGCCCACGCCCCCGAGGCGCACGCCCCGGACAAGCAACCCTCCCCGGAGAAGCAGTCCGCCCCGGAGAAGCAAGCCGCCCCGCAGTCCGCCCCGCAGGCCGTCGCCGCCCAGAACTACGGCGCCTCCTACCAGGTGGGCCAGCTGGTCCTGGCCCCGCGCTACGACGCGGTCGGCTACCTGCGGCTGACGGTCACCAACACCTCGAACTTCACCTGGACCACCACCGGCCAGTCCCTCGGCCTGCACCTCTACGGCGCCGACCAGTCCCTGCTGAACTACACCGCCGCCTTCACCACGCTGCCCGCGGACGTCGCCCCCGGGACCTCCCTCACCTTCGACGCCGTCGTCCCCTTCCTCGGCCCGGGCAACTACCTGCTGGTGTACGAGATGGCGGACACCGGCAACGGCGCGTACTTCTTCTCCCACTACGGCGTGCCCGCGGCCCAGGCCGCCGCGCTGACGGTGCCGCACTACGCGCCCTCCGCGAGCGACGGCTGGCCCGCCGTCGGAGCCACCGTGGCCTCCCTCACCCAGCCGCTCTCCGCCTTCGTCGGCGACGACGCCAGCACGCCCGTCCAGGTCGAGTACCAGCTCTGCACCGACAGCGACCCGGCCAAGGGCACCTGCTGGGGCTCGGGCTGGCAGAGCGTGCCCGCGCACCCGAAGAGCTTCGGGGTGGTGACCAGCTGGACGCCGCCCGCCGGCGCGCTGCGCTGGAACACCGCCTACTGGTGGCGGCTGCGGGTCCAGGACAGCGGCTACACCTCGCCGTTCAGCGGGATGAGCCCGTTCACCGTTGTCGTCCCGCCGCCGAACGACGCCGCCCGGCTCGGCCTGGACCCGGGCGCGCTCGACGAGACCGGCGTCAACCTCTACCTCGGCAACTACACCCGGCAGGAGACCGACGCGGACTTCCCGCAGTCCGGCATCGGCCTCCAGGTGCAGCGGACGTACAACAGCGCCGGCACCGCCAACGGCTCCTTCGGCATCGGCTGGTCCTCGCTGTGGGACATGGGCATGAGCGACGCCGGCAACGGCCTCTTCACCCTGGCGCTGGAGGACGGCCGGAAGGTCAACTTCGGCCGCAACCCCGACGGCGCGCTCGTCTCCGAGTACGGCGGCACCAACGTCGGCCAGTGGGTCGAGCAGGGCCATCTGCGGCTCGCCGGACTCGACTACTACCTCGGCGGCAAGGTCCGGATGATCACCCGCGACCTCGGCATGGCCAAGCTGGAGCTCGAACGCACCTACGACAGCGGCGGCCAGGTCTCCGCCTCGGTGATGGTGCACGCCGGCGCCGACCGCAGGCTCTACCTGCGCTGGTTCGGCGGCCACATCACCACCGTCTCCACCAGCCCGAGCTTCTCCGGTCCGGGCGCGCTCACCTGGGCGTACACCTACACCGGGGACTACCTCACCAAGGTCTGCGCACCGGGCGGCGGCTGCACCACCTACAGCTACGAGACCTCCCGCCCCGACGGCGGCCCCAAGCGCCTGGTCAAGGTCCAGCAGGCGCGCGCCGAGAACACCATGACCATCGGCTACGACGGCGCGCTCGTCCAGCACATCGGCCGGGCCGACAACGCCGCCACCGGGGTCGACAACGGCTGGACGTACGACCGCAGCACCGACACCACCGGACCGACCCCGGTGCTGCAGGTGCACCGCACCGACCCGCGCGGCGTGCACACCTACTACCAGTACAACCGGGCCGGTCAGTTGGAGTACCGCTGGAACGGCACCCCGACACCGCCACCGGGCCGCACCCGGATGTTCCTGTACGACGCCTTCGGCCGGCTCACCGCCTTCGTCGACGAGAACGACAACGTCGGCCGCTACGGCTGGGACAACGTCACCGGGGCACTCGCCACCACCACCCGCTACCGCACCCCGACCCAGCCGGTCACCGAACGGACCGAGTACTACCTCAACCCCGCCTGGGCCGGCGACCCGCGCAACGGCCTGCCGGTGCGGTCGACCGACGCCAACGGCCACACCACCGAGCAGACCTACAACACGGTCGGCTCCCGGCGTACCGAGACCGACCCGACCGGCGGCGTCACCACCACCGTGTGGGGCTGCCGCGACGTGCTCGCCCAGCCCGTCGTCAACGACATCCACCCCGGGCACATGGGCCCCGGCATGATCGGCGCCTGCGGCGTCCCCGTCTCCGTCACCGACGCGGGCGGACGCACCACCCGCTACGGCTACGACGGCGAGAACGACCAGAGCCAGATCACCGACCCGGCCGGCCGGGTCGTCAACACCTTCCACGACGACCTGGGCCGGGTCACCAGGCGGACCGTCGCCGACCCCGCCAACCCCGCCGGCGTCACCACCGACTACACCTACGACCAGGCCGGCCGGCTCGCCAACGAGACCGGGCCCGCCGTCACCAACCCCGTCACCGGCGTCACCCACCGCGCCCGCACCGCCTACACCTACGACCCGGACGGCAACCTCGCCACCCGCACCGTCAGCGACCTCACCCCGGCCGCCCAGGGCGGCGACGCCCCGCGCACCACCACCTACGGCTACGACGCCCAGGACCGGCTCACCAGCGTCGCCCAGGACGGCATCACCACCAAGCGCGTGACGTACGACCAGCTCGGCAACATCACCGACAGCTGGAGCCCCAACGGCGCCCACTACGTCTACAACTACGACGTCAACGGCCGCCTCACCGCCGTCGACCTCAAGGACTTCGTCGACGACCCGGGCGCGGCCAACCAGCCGAAGCGCGCCATCCGGCTGAAGACCTTCGGCTACGACCGGGCCGGCCGGCTCTCCGCCGCCACCGACGCGATGGGCCACCTGGTCACCTACACCTACACGGCCGACGACCTGGTGCTCACCGAGAAGTACTCGCTGACCGCCCAGGACGGGAACAGCAGCCGCGAGATCACCCTCCACACCTTCACCTACGACAACGCCGGCAACGTGGTGAAGGACGTGCGCGGCGACGGCCCCGACGCCCGCACCACCACCTACGCCTACGACGCCGCCAACCGCCTCACCCGCGCCACGGCCGACCCCGGCGGACTCGACCGCAGCACCACCACCGCCTACGACAAGGCCGGTCTGGCCACCACCAGCACCGTCACCGACGGCACCCGCACCGAGACCCGCGAGAACGTCTGGGACCAGGCCACCGGTCAGCTCACCCGCACCGTGGTGCGCCCCGACGCCGGTACCGCCCTGGTCACCGGCTACCTGCGCGACGCCCACGGCCGCGTCCTCGCCTCCACCGACCCGCGCGGCATGCCGCAACCGGGCGCCCCCGGCAGCCCCGACCCGGCGTACACCACCACCACCGGCTACGACCTGCTCGGCCGGCCCAGCACCGTGACCCTCCCCGCCGCCCAGGTCGAGGACGGCACCCCCGGCGCCACCCCGACCGCCCGGCAGGCCGTCACCACCCGCGGCTACAACACCTTCGGCGAACTCACCGACCTCAAGGACTCCACCGGCCGGATCACCCGCCACCTCTACGACCAGCAGGGCCGCCGCACCGAGACCCGGCTGCCCGCCTACACCCCGCCGGGCGCCACCGCCGCCCTGAACCCCGTCGAGAAGTGGACGTACGACGCGGACGGCAACACCACCACCCACACCGACGCCCTCGGCCGCACCGTCAGCTACACCTACGACCTGCGCGACCGCCTGGTGCGCACCACCCTGCCGCCCGCCGCCCCCGGCGCCGCGTCCGGCGTCACCGTGGTGCGCCGCGACGACAACGGCAACGTGCTGTCCGTCCTCGACCCGACCGGCGCCCAGAGCCTCGCCGTGTACGACGGCATGGACCGGCGGATCTCCGCCACCTCGGTGGTCCGCAACGGCACCGCCACCCCCGACACGTACACCACCACCTACACCCACGACGACTTCGGCGACATCCTCACCGAGACCCTCGGCACGACCACCACCGGCTACACCTACGACAAGCTCGGCGAAACCGCCTCCAGCACCCCGGCCGGCCGCGGCACCACCCGCTACACCTACGACCTCGCCGGCCGCACCGCCACCGTCACCGACCCGCTCGGCCGCACCTCCAGCACCGGCTACGACCTGGCCGGCCGGCCCACCACCAAGGCCGTCGCCGACCCGGCCGGCACCGTGCTCGCCCGCACCGGCTACGGCTACGACGCCGCCGGCAACACGGTGAGCGTCACCGACCCCGACGGCCGGACCTGGCGCACCGCCTACGACGCCCGCAACCAGCCCACCACGCTCACCGACCCGCCGGTGCGCCCCGGCGACGCCGCCTCCTCCCCGGTCACCGGTCTCGGCCACGACCTGCTCGGCCGGCTCACCCGGATCACCGACGCCAACGGCAACGCCACCCACCAGCGGTACAACACCCTCGGCCTGGCCGAGACGGAGTCCCTGCCCGCCGTCCCCGCCGACCAGTCCGCCGCCGACCGGACCACCACCACCGCCTACGACGCGGCCGGACAGGTCACCGGCATCACCGAACCCGGCGGCGTCAGGCGCACCTTCGGCTACGACGGCCTCGGCAGGCTGACCACCGAGACCGGCACCGGCGGCGACGGCGACGCCTCCCGCACCTTCGGCTACGACCTCGCCGGCCGGATCACCTCCGCCTCCGCCCCCGGCGGCGCCCAGACCTTCGCCTGGGACGACCGCGGCCTGCTCACCGGCAGCCAGGGCCCGCTCGGCACCAGCTCCTTCACCTACGACGCCGCCGCCCGCCCGCTCACCGAGACCGACCCCGGCGGCGCCAGGGTCAGCTACACCTGGAGCGGCAACGCCGACCTCGCCACCGTCACCGACAGCCTCTCCGGCCTCACCCGCACCCTCACCCACGACCTCGCCGGCCAGGTCACCACCGAGAAGCGCACGTCCGGCCAGACCCCCGGACCCACCCGCACCCTGGCCTACGACGGCCTCGGCCGGGTCACCACCGACACCGTCAACGACCCCACCGGCCACCTCTCCACCCAGCTCACCTACACCTGGGACCCGGCCGGCCAACTGCTCAGCAGCGGCTCCACCGGCACCGCCGACCCGCACGGCGAGACCTACGACTACGACCCCGCCGGACGCCTCACCAGGGTCACCGACACCACCAGGGGCACCGGCACCGACTACGGCTGGGACGCCGCCGGCAACCGCACCTCCGTCACCGACTGGACCGGCACCGCCGCCCAGCACACCACCACCGGCACCAGCACCGCCGCCTACGACCCGCGCAACCGCCTCACCTCCACCACCGCCGCCGACGGCGCCACCACCAGCTACACCTTCACCCCGCGCGGCACCCTCGCCACCACGACCACCAAGAACGCAGCCGGGGCCGTCACCGCGTCCTCCAGCAACCGCTACGACGCCCTCGGCCGGCTCACCGGCGTCGACGGCCGCTCCTACGCCTACGACGCCCTCGACCGCCTCACCGCCGCCACGGCGGGAGCAGCCGCCGCGGCCTCCTTCACCTACCCAGGACTCGCCAAGGAACCGGACTCCGACGGCAGCTGGTCCTACGCCCGGGCCCTCGACGGCACCCCGCTCGCCGCGGCCCCCAGCGGCGGCGGCACCGCCCGCACCCTGCTCACCAACGCCCACCACGACGTCCTCGGCACCACCGACACCGGCAGCGGAGCACTCGCCGCCGGCCGCTCCTACAGCCCCTTCGGCAAGCCCACCGCCACCACCGGCGCCGCCCCCGGCCTCGGCTTCCAGGGCGGCTGGACCGACCCCGCCACCGGCCGCGTCCACGCCCAGGCCCGCTGGTACGACCCCGGCACCGGCCGCTTCACCTCCGCCGACGACCGGGTCCCCGGCCTCGGCTCCGCCGCCGCCGGCAACCGCTACGGCTACGGCAACGCCGACCCGCTCGGCAACTGGGACCCCAGCGGCCACTTCGGCATCGGCACCGTCCTCGGCGGCCTCGGCCACGCGCTCGAACTCACCGAGGAGGCCTTCGCCGCCATGTGGGGCGAGGGCGGCGCGGTGCTGCGCACCGTCGGCGGGGCCGTGGTGACCGCCGCCGACGCCGCCGGGGCCGTCGCGGTGGAGGGCCTCGCCGTCGCCGGCGCCGAGATCGTCGCGGTCGGCGGCACCGTGGCCGAGGCCGCGGGCGCGGCGGTGGCCTGCGCCGCCGGATGCGTGGCCGCGATCGTGGTCGGCACCGTCATCGCGGTGGCGGTCGCCGGCTACCTGATCTACGAGATCGTCAACGCCGACGGCAGCCTCAGCCCGGTGTCCACCGGCACCGGCACCGGTACCTCCCCGCGCTACGACCCCCGCGACGACCCGCGGGTCCAGCGCCCGCGCGCCAGCGGGAACACCGACCCGGCCGCCAAGAGCCCGCCGCGGCCCGCCGGCACCGTGATCACCGCCACCCGGACCAACGTGCCGCGTCCGCAGGCCACCCCGCCCAAACCGGTCGTCGTCAAGACCGGCACCAGCTGGCGCACCACCGAGGACGTCCGCACCGAGACCAGCAGCTGGTGGGACGACACCTACCTCTACACCCGCACCGACACCTGGATCACCGACACCACCTTCATCACCACCCACTACTCCGACGGCTCCTGGATCGAGAGCGGACCGCAGGTCAGCATCCGGCACCTGTGGGAGACGCTGCGCAAGGCCCTGATCGACTTCGCCAACCCGATCCAGCTGCCCACCCCCACCGACACCAACAGCCCCGACCCCCACGTCGACAACCCCGCCGAACCCGGCGGCGGCTGCGGCACCGGAGGCCCCGCCGACGACTGCCCCACCGACACCGCCGGCGCCGGCCGCCTCCCCGGCGGCGCCCTCGACCCCACCCCGACCCCGGACGACGCCGGCCGGGGCGGCAAGAAGCCGCCGGGTACGGAGGCCCCGTCCTGCGACCCGAACCCCGAGGGCGACTGGGTCGACCCGGACCTCATCAACTTCTCCCAGCGCACGGTGAACCCGAACGTCTGGGAGTACGTGGAGGCCATGATGCAGGGCACCTGGGACTGGAACCGGCCCGGAACCGCCCTTCAGGTGATCGAACGGAACGGGCAGCTGGTGACGTACGACAACCGCCGCCTGTACGCCGCGCGGCAAGTGCGACTCCAAGACCCGGGGTACCGCGTGAAGATCACCCGGCTCGACCCGCAGGCCCCGAACCCGGCCAAGAGCAGTGGGATGATCTGGGAGGACAGCTTCGAGGAGCGCATGACGAAGGGGCTGAACCGGGACGCCCAGGGCTGCCGGGTCCCCTACGAGGGCCTTGCGGAACTGCCCGAGGTGAAGAAGACCCCACGGAGGAAGAAGCGATGAGCAACCGACTCGACGACCTGTGGGCCGAGGGCAGGGCCCCGGCCTGGGACGGGCTCTTCCGTGCCGACGGGCGCTCGCGCGACGCGGAGGTGGACGGCCCGCACCTGACCGGCTTCGTCCTCGGCGAACCGGCCGACCTCGACGAGCTGATGACCGAGGACCCCGAGTGGACGACCTCGGTCGGCATCTTCGCCGAGGCCGAACTGCCGGGCGGCTCCGGGCGCCTGTACGGGGGCGGCGGCTCGCACGGCTCGGAGGGTCTGTTCGCCCGGTTCGACGCGGACGGCAGGGCCGTGTGGCTCCTCCACCTGAGCGACTCCAACGAGTTCGTCCGGATCGGCGTCGAGTGGCCGCTCGCCACCTTCACCAACAACCTGGGCGAATCGCTCACGGTCGACCTGACCGGCCCCGACTTCGGCCCCGGCCCCGTCGGCTGACGAGGGACGGCGGCGGAGCCCGCTGGAACCCCGGGTACGACGCCGACGGCCTGCGCTACCGCAGGCCGTCGGCGTCGAACGGTCGGTCGGACGGACGGCGGGTACCCGGCTGTGTCCGCCGTCACCCCCGGTGGCTTCGAGCGGTGGCCGTCCGGTGCGGACCGGTGCGGGTCCGTTGCGGACCGCTCAGGACCGGGGCGAAGTCGGCTCCGTCGTCGGAGGGTTGACCGCGAAGAGCTGTTCCTCGACCTGGTCGAGGGCGACCCGGAGGGCGCCCATGGCGACCACCTCGGAGCCGAGGGCGGCGAGGGCGACCTCGGGGGCGCGGAGGGTGAAGCGGGCGAGCCGCTCGCGCAGCGGGTCGAGGACGCCGTCCAGGCCCGCGGCCCAGCCGCCGACGACCACCAGCTGCGGGTCGATGGCCAGGACGAGCGCGGCGACGCTCTGGACCAGGCGGGTCAGGAACCGGTCGGTGGCGACCTGCGCCACCTCGTCGCCCTCGCGGGCGAGCTTCAGCACCCGGGCCACCGCCGCCTCGTCCAGCGGGTTCAGCGGCTTGCCGGTGGTGGAGAGCAGCCGCTCCGGCGTCACCTCCTGGCCGAGCAGGTGCAGGGCGCCGATCTCGCCGGCCGCGCCGCCGAAACCGCGGTGCAGGCGGCCGTTGATGAGCGAGCCGGCGCCCGGGCTGAGACCGGCCATCACGAACACCACGTCGTCGGCGCCGACCGCCGCACCCTGCCAGTGCTCGGCGATCGCGGCGAGGTTGGCGTCGTTCTCGATCATCACCGGGCAGCGGAACGAGCGCCGCAGCCGGGCCCCCAGGTCCAGGCCGGTCCAGCCGGCCATCGCGGTGCCCAACTGCACCGTGCCGTCCCGGTCGACGATGCCCGGCGTGCCGACGCCGACCGCCCACAGGTTGTCCCGGGAGACGCCGGCCTTGCGCAGCACCTCGGCGACCACCGACCGCACGGCGGTGAGCCGTTCCTCCGCGTCCAGGGTCTCCTCGACGGGTCTGAAGTGGCTGCCCACCACCACGCCGGCCAGGTCGGCGAGGATGATCCGGATGTCGTGGACGCCGATCTCGATGCCGAGGATGTGCCCGGCCTCGGCCCGGAACCGGAACCAGCGGGCCGGCCGTCCGCGCCGGCCCGCGCCGGGCTGGCCGTCCGGTTGCGGCGGCTGCTCGACCTCGGCGACCAGCCCGGTCTCCACCAGTCCCTCGATCACGCCCTCGACCGTCGGTCGGGAGAGTCCGGTGTCGCCGACCAGCTGGGTGAGGGTCACCGCATGGCCCTCGCGCAGTGCTCGGAGGGTCACCGCCGCGTTGATCCGCCGCAGTAGTGAGGAGTCGCCACCGGTGAGTCGATCCGCCAAGACGCTGCCCTTCGCCGTTCCGCGCGACTGCCCTGGCGCGCGTGCCGTGGACGCGGGCACGGCCGGCCGGGGCCGCCGGGCTGTGGTGCCGGAGGCCGCCCCCGGAGGGCCCGCGGGTGTCCGCCGCCCGACGGACCGGCACGGCGGCGCTGCGGCGCCTGCGCCGGGCCGGACGGCCTGTGCCGGATGCTACCGGGGCCCGGGCCCG
>NZ_JAIY01000006.1:144107-161212 GCF_000710405.2 Kitasatospora sp. MBT66
CCACGTCGGCCGGCTGCCCGAGCCGCCGCAGCGGGGTCAGCCCGGCCACCGTCTCCAGCGCGTGCGGGGGATTGACGGACCGCAGCATCTCGGTCTCGGTCGGCCCGGGGGAGACGGTGTTGGCGGTGATCCCGCGCGGCCCCAGCTCCACCGCGGCGGCCTCGGTCAGCTGCTCCAGCGCCCCCTTGCCGGCCAGGTAGGCGGCCAGCCCCGGCATCGGGCGGCGGGTGTTGAGGGAGGAGATGTTGACGATCCGGCCGCCGTCGCGCATCCGCCGCGCCGCGTACCGGAGGGTGAGGAACACCGCGCGGGCGTTGACGGCCATGGTGGCGTCGAAGTCCGCCGGGTCGGTGTCGGCGAGCGGGGCCCGGGTGACGGCGCGGGCCGCGTTGTTGACGAGGATGTCCAGGCCGCCGAGCTCCTCCTCGGCGGCCGCCATCAGCTGCTCCGGACCCTCCGGCGTGCCGAGGTCGGCGCGGACCGCGTACACCCGCCCGGCCCCGGTCGCCCCGGCGGCGGCGCTCGCGGCCACGGCGCGGACCACCTCGGCCGCCGCCGCGTCGTCGTGCGCGTAGCCGAACACCACGTCCGCGCCGTCCGCGGCGAGCCGCTCCACCACGGCCCGCCCGATCCCGCGCGAGCCGCCCGTGACGACCGCCGCGCGGCCCGCCAGCACCTTGTCCGACACCGTGACCCCCGCTCCCGGCCGGCCGCACACCGGCTCCGGGGAGAACCTACCCGCCCGGCGCGCCGTCCCGGGGGCGGGATTCGGCCGACTCGGGCCGGGGTCAACGCGACTGCGGGACCGGCCGGTTCGCGCTCGGGTCCCGGTCCGCCCGCGACGGTAAGGAGCACCTGCTCAGGGCCCGTATGCTGCTCGGCATGCTGAGCGACACACACCCGGCGGGTCCGGGGGCGGCCATGCGGTCGGACGAGGACTTCGTACGCGCGCAGACCGGCATCGCCCCGGTGCCGTTCGTGCCGGAGGTGCGCCTGCACATGGCTGAGGACGCCATCGCCCTGTGGGAGACCACCGAGTCGGCGCGCGGCGAGCGCGGCCTGCCGCCGCCGTTCTGGGCCTTCGCCTGGGCGGGCGGCGTCGGGGTGGCCCGGTACGTGCTGGACCACCCGGAGCTGGTGGCCGGGCGGTCGGTGCTGGACCTCGCGGCCGGCTCCGGCCTGGTCGGCATCGCGGCGGCGCTGCGCGGCGCCCGGTCGGTGCGGGCGGCCGAGATCGACGCCTACGCGGTCGCGGCGATCGGCGTCAACGCGGCGGCGAACGGCGTCCGGGTGGACGCGGCGGTCGAGGACCTGCTGGACGGCGACGGCGGGCCGGCCGAGGTGGTGCTGGCCGGGGACGTCTTCTACGAGCGGGCGATGGCGGCCCGGTTCCTGCCGTTCCTGCTCCGTGCCCGGGCCCGCGGCGCGGTGGTGATCGTCGGCGACCCCGGCCGCGCCTACCTGCCGCGTGAACGCTTCGCCGCGCTGGCGGCGTACGAGGTCCCGGTGGTGGCGGACCTGGAGGACACGGCGTTGAAGACCACGACGGTGTGGGAGCTGGCGGGCGACTGACCCGTCCGTCCCGTTCGGTTGTTCCGTCCGGCGGTCGGAATTCGCGGTGGGACGGCGGCCGGTCCTGGTAGACAGTCGCCCATGATCGACTTCATTCTGCGCACCGCCGGCCCCGAGGAGGCCCCGGCCGTGCTCGCGCTGTGGGCCCGCGCCGCCAAGGGCACCAGCATCACCGACGACGCCGACGGGGTGGCGGCGCTGCTCGCCCGCGACCCGGACTGCCTGCTGGTGGCCGTCCGGGCGGACGAGCCGGCCGTACTGCTCGGCACCGTCATCGCCGGCTGGGACGGCTGGCGCTGCCACCTCTACCGCCTCGCCGTCGACCCGGAGCACCGGCGGCGCGGCATCGGCGCGGCCCTGCTGGCGGCCGCCGAGGAGCGCTTCGCGGCCCTGGGCGGCCGACGGGCGGACGCCATGGTGCTGGACGGCAACACCCTCGGCCACCGCACCTGGCAGGGCGCCGGGTACGGGCCGCAGCCGCAGTGGACGCGCTGGGTCAAGCCGCTGGCGGACGACTGACCCGTCCGGGTGGGTGCGGGGCGGACCGAGGTGGTGTCGGCGGCCGGGGGAGGGCGCGGACGGGAGGCTGGTCGCTCCGATCGGGTCGGCAGTCGGGAGGGCGAGTGGGCGTTCGCGGTGGTTCCGGGCAGGCCGGGGGCGCGGACGCCGGGGTTCTCGGCACGGCGCTCGGCGTGGTTCTGGCCTTCTCGCTCGCGGAGGGCTCGTGGCAGTGGTTCTCCACCTATCTGGGGCTGACGCTGCTCGTGGTGGTGCTGGCCTTCGGCCGGGTGCCGGTCCGCACACCGGGTACCCCGGTCGCCGGTTTCGGATGGAACCTGACGGCGTACTCGCTGGTCGTGGGTCTGTGCGTGGCGCTGGCTCTGGCTCCGGCCCTGCAGCGCTGGGACTGGCTGTTCCCGATGCCGGGCACCCGGGACGGCTGCGTGCAGGCGGGCCGGTACGAGAGCCTGCACACGCAGGCGGCCCTGGGCGACCTCGCCGGTCTGGACCCCGGGGCGCTGGCGTACGAGCAGGAGCAGCAGGCCCGGGCCGTCGTCGACGACTGCCTGTCGGCGACGACGACCCGGTGGCTGCCGGCGTACGCGCTGGGCACGGCGGTACTGGTGGCCGGCGGCGCGTGGGTGTGGGGGCGGGGCCGGCCGCGGCCGGAGCGGCCCCGCCCGGCGGGGGGTCAGTAGCCCGGACGCCCGGAGCCGATGCCGAGTCCGGGGCCGCCGGTGGCGGGCACCATCTCGTCCGGCTCGGCCGGAGGCAGCAGCCGGCCACGCTTCAGGGCGGAGTAGAAGCGGGTCGGATCGGCGGTCGTGGAGATCATCTCCCCGGCCGCTCCGCTCCAGGACTCCGGGGTCAGTACCGCTCGCCCCCCCGCCGCCCGGACCAACGTCCCGGCCGCCGCGCACGGTTCCGGCCCGAACGGGGTGGGCGGGCCGCGCGGCCGCCGGATGGGCGTGGACGACTGGCGTGGCCCTCGGGCGCATGGTGCGCTGACAGCGTATGCACACGAACCAATCCGGTTCCTCCACGCCCTCCCCGGAAGCGAGCCCCTTCGCCATGACCGTTTCGACCGGCCCGACCGGCCCCACCGGCCCCGCCGAACTGCTCGCGCGGATCCCCGACTTCGAGCAGGCCCTCGCCTACTACCGCCGCCACCTGGCCCCGGACACGGTCATCGACCTGTCCGTCGCGGAGAACGTCCTCGTCTACGAGGACTCGATGCAGAAGATGGTGTTCGACCACACCGCGCTGCTGCCGGAGACCTACATCCACTACATGTCCGCGTACGCCCGGTCGAGCCGGCGGGTGATCCGGCCGAGGAGGTCCTGCAGGGGCTCGCCGACGTCCCGGCCGAACTCGGTGAGCCCGTAGGTGACCTGGGGCGGTGTCGTCGGCTCGACCACCCGCCACACCAGGCCGTCCTGGACCAGCGCCCGCAGGGTCTGGGCGAGCATCTTCTCGCTGATGCCCCGGATGCTGTCGCGCAGTTCGAAGAACCGCAGGTCGTTGCTCTGCAGGGCGATCAGCACCCAGACGCCCCACCGGCTGGTCACATGGTCGACCGTGTCGCGCGCCGCGCAGTCGGTGTGAAACACCTCATACCGCTTGCCGGCCGCACCGCGTTCCAGCTGGACACCTTCCGTCATGTGCAGAGCTTACCCCGGGGTATGTCCTTACGAACGGTAAGCCAGCAGCTCTAGCGTCAGCAGTCCCAACGGGGCAACGAGCGAGGAGCTGACCATGATCGTGGTGACCGGGGCGACCGGAAACATCGGCAGGCCGCTGACGCGGGCGCTGGCGGACGCGGGCGAGCGGGTGACGGCGGTGTCGCGGCGCCCGGGGCCGGTGCCCGACGGCGTCCGCCGACTGACGGCCGACCTGGCCGAACCGGCCTCCCTGGATGGGGTGCTGGCGGAGGCGAAGGCCTTGTTCCTGCTGCTCTCGGGCGATCTGCACGGCCCGGGCGGCGCTCCGGCCGAGCTCGTCCGCCGGGCGGCGTCGGCCGGGGTCCGGCGGATCGTCCTGCTCTCCACCCAGGGCGTCGTGACCAGGCCGTTCGGCCCGACCAGGATCGCGATGCGCGCGCTGGAGGACCTGGTCCGGGCGTCCGTCCCGGAGTGGGCGATCGTGCGGCCGGGCGGCTTCGCCTCCAACACGCTGTGGTGGGCCGAGTCCATCCGGACGGGGCGGCTGGTCGCGGCCCCGTTCGGTGACGTCGCGACACCGGTCGTCGACCCGGCGGACATCGCCGAGGTCGCGGCAGCCTGCCTGCTGGAGGACCGGCACCTCGGCGGCGCGTACGAGCTGACCGGCCCGGAGGTGATCAGCCCGCGCGGGCAGACGGTGGCACTCTCCGCCGCGCTCGGGGTGCCGCTGCGCTTCCACGAGCTGACCCGCGAGGAAGCCGGGGCCGCGATGGCCCGGAGCATGCCGGTGGAGCTCGCCGACGACACCCTCGACATCCTCGGCGCCCCGAGCACGGCCGAACTGGGGATCGGCCCGGGCGTCCGGGAGGTACTGGGCCGCGACCCGAGGACCTTCGCCGACTGGGCCGCGCGCCATGTCGACGCCTTCCGCTGAGCGGCGCACGCCGGGCCGTCGGCGAAAGCCGCTTGACCCGTCCGGGACGATAGGAGCGTGATCAGCAGGGAACGCGCGATCGAACTCGTCGAGTCCTACCTGGCCGCGAGGAGTTGGCCCTGGGACGGCCCGGTGCCCGAGGTGGCCGTCTATGCGGTGGAGGAGCACAGCGTCGGCTGGCTGGCCTTCTGGGACACCGCGGCCTTCGCCCGGACCGGGGACGCGCGGTTGAGCCTCGGGGGCGGCGGCAGCCATGTGCTGGTCGACCGGGAGGACGGGAGCCTGCACTTCGTCCCCAATGCCCGGGACGGCGACGAGGGCTGGGAGGAGCACTACCTCCTCCAGGCCAAGGGTGTCCGCCGCCCCGACCCGCTGGCTGCCGAGGTCCGGGCCCTCGCCCGCTCCGCCGGGGCCGTCGCCGCGATGAGCCACCTGCGCAAGCAGGCCCCCGGGCTGAGCCCCCAGCAGGCGAGGGCCTACCTCACCGCCGTGCGGGAGGGCGCCGAACCGCCGGAGGAACTGGCGAGCCTCACCCGCAAGGAGCCGAGATGGCCGCTGTGGCCGGTCGAGACGCTCGCCGGGCCGGTCGAGCAGTAGTCGCCGGCACCGAATTGGCTGGCCACGGACAGGTCCGAGCTGCGACGATGCGCGGATGATCACTCTCCCCGACGAGCTCGGCCACCTCTCCTACGTCGTCTCCGGCGACGGACCCCCCGTCGTCCTGGTGCACGCCGGCGTCGCCGACCACCGGATGTGGGACGACCTCGTGCCCGCGCTCGCCGAGCACCACACCGTCGTCCGCTACGACCTGCGGGGCTTCGGCGAGTCCGCGCCCCCGACCGGCCCGTTCAGCGAGACCGACGACCTGCTCCGCCTCCTGGACCACCTCGGCCACGACCGCGTCCGCCTCGTCGGCGCCTCCTGGGGCGGCCGGGTCGCCGTGGAGTTCACCCTCACCCACCCGGACCGCGTCCACTCCCTCGCCCTGCTCGCGGCACCCTGGCCGCGCTACGACTGGTCCGCCGACATGGTCGCCTACGACGAGGCCGAGACCGCCGCCCTGGACGCCGGCGACCTCGACGCCGCGGTCCGGGTCAACCTCGACATGTGGCTGCGCGGCCCGTCCCGCAGCTGGGCCGAGGTGCCCGACGGACTGGCCGACCGCCTCCGCGCCCCGATGCGAACCTCCCTGGTGAACCAGCCCACCGTGGGCGAGCACTCCCAGGGCCCCTCCGCCCGCGCCGTCTCCGCCATCGCCACCCCCACCCTGGTCGGCGTCGGCAGGCTGGACGTCCCGGACTTCCAGGCCATCGCCCGCCGCTACGCCACCGAGATCCCGAACGCCACCCTGGTCGAGTTCCCGGACGCGGCTCATCTCATCGCCCTGGACGCGCCCACCGAACTCGCCGCTGCCCTGCTGCCCTTCCTGGCCGACTGAGCGGACAGCACCGGCCCGCTCAGGACGTCGGCCGCACCGACTTCCCACTCCACCGCCACCGGCTGCCGCCGAGTACGGCGGCGGTTGCCCGTACGTGCCTGCTGAGGGCCTGGCGGCGAGTGGTTCTGCGAGGCGGTCACGGTGCCCGCCGCCGACCGGCCGTTGACGGAACGGGCCGAAGCACGGGACTCGTACGACGGGCCGGGTGAGCTCAGTCCTGGAGGTCGACCTCGGCCTGGTTCTTTCCCCCGGCGGAGCCGGCGAGGAGACTCGCCGGCTCCGGAAAGCGCCTTTGGACCTGCGGTTCTGGTCTCGGTTCTGCTCTCGTTCACGCCGTCCGGCACCGGTTCGATGCCCGGTCAGTAGATCGTTGCACCACAGGTCAGAACGCCCAGGGGTGCCCCACCACTGGCACCTTGGTCCCTGTCCCATGGAAGCTCATGTCCAGCAGGGCTGGAGCGAGGGGTACGGGGCCGACTGTGAGTCTGGAGCCAGGTCATCGAGGCTGAAGATCGAGTGGCTGGAGCGGCAGGTCAAGGACCTCTACAGCGGCTCGACGAGGCCACTCGCATCTATGGACTCGGCGGTGATCAGATCGTAGATGTCGGTGGATATGCATACCGGTGGCGAGGTGGGGACCACCTCGAAGTGGGCGACCGGGTGCTGCTCCCGGAGAACTACGTGAGCCGCATGAAGAACGGCCCAGGTCCGGTGATCGGTGTGGTCACTGCGCTGGGCACGACGTATCGGGGCACCATCTCCTTCATCGTCGGGCGGGCGCCGGCGGAGGTGTAGAACACACCACTAGTTCTGAGGCGGCCGCATGGGTCACGCCGTCCCGGCCCCCGCGTCGTCCTCTGCCGGGGCCTCGCTGCGGTCCTGGGCGGCCATGACCTCGTCGCCGTGTTCGAAGGCCCAGGCGCCGACGGCCTCGATCGGGACGAGGAAGCTGCGGCCCAGGGCGGTGAGGCGGTACTCGACGCGGGGTGGGGGGCCGGGGAGGGGGTGCCGGTCGACGAGGCCGTTGAACTGGAGGCGGCGCAGGGTCTCGGTGAGCACCTTGGAGCTGATTCCGCCGATCTGTTCCCGCAGTTCGACGGGGCGGCGGGGGCCGTCGCGCAGGGCCCGGAGGACCACGGCGTTCCAGGTGTTGGAGAGCAGGTCGAAGGCGAGGCGGGCGCGGCAGTCGGCGAGGCGGGCATCGATGGGCACGTACCGAATGGTGCCCGACGGGTTCTCTAGCGTCATGGGGGACGGGGAGTCGGACCGGGAGAGCCCCGCGACACGGAGGGCGGCGTGATGAGGATCGGCGTGCTGGGCACGGGAAATATGGCGGACGCGCTCGCGACCCACTGGGCGCGGGCCGGGCACGAGGTGACGGTCGGCGGGCGGGACGCGGCCGCCGCGGAGCGTCTCGCCCGGCGGATCGGGGGCGGGGCGCGGGCCGCCGGGCTGCGGGGGGCGGCGGCCGCCGGCGAGGTGGTGTTGGCCGCGCTGCCCTACGGGGCGGGGGCGGAGGTGGTGCGGGAGTTGCGCGCGGAGTTGGACGGCACTGTGCTGGTCGACTGCTCCAACCCCGTCGGCCCCGGCTTCCGGCTGCTGACGGACGGCGGGCCTTCGGCGGCGCGGCAGTTGGCCGGGGCGGCGCCGGGGGCCGCGGTGGTCAAGGCGTTCAACCTCTGCCACGAGGACGTGTGGCGGATGCGGCCGCCCGTCTTCGACGGCAGGCCGTTGGCGGTGCCGCTGTGCGGGGACGACGCGGCGGCCCTCGCCCGGGTGTCCGAGCTGGTGCGGGACGCGGGCTGCCGGCCGGTGGCGGCCGGCGGTCTCGACCGGGCGGGCCTGCTGGAGGCGACCGCGGCGCTGTTCATCGGCCTGTGGGTCGGCGAGGGCGCGGACGCGCAGGCGATCGCGCCGCCGCTGTCCCACGCGTCCGGCGAGCCGGCGGCCAGTGGGGTCCGGAGTACTACCGGGGCTGCGGGCGGACGGTGAGGATCTGCTCGGCCTGACCGACCGGGCCGTCGACATCGTGCAGCACGCTGCTGGTGAGGCCCTGGCCGGTCGGGCCGAAGCTGGCCGTGGTGTCCAGGCCGGTCCAGGGGCCGCGCGGCTGCCGGAACAGGTGCACGGTCAGGTCGACGTTGGGGAACATCCACTCGGCCGGGTCCTGCTGCACGGCGATGCCGTTCGCCGTGTCCACCAGCGCGACGAAGGAGGCGAGGGCGCTGCTCGGCTCGCCCGCGACCAGGTCCACCCGGGAGGAGATCCAGGCCGCCGTGCGGCCGCGGCGGGTCGGCGGCACCCGGCGGAGGTCGACCGAGGCGACGTAACCGCCGTCCCACTCCCGGTCCATCGCCCACGGCGCGAGTTCCCCGGGCGCGGGCAGCGGTGCGATCGGGCTGTCGGCCACGGCCGAGGTGTCCAGGGTGGCCAGCAGCCAGGCCCGGGCCCTGACCACGGCCCGCCCGCCGATCACCACGGTCGCTTCCAGGAGCTCGATGGTCCGGCCGGGACGGACGGACTCCACGGTGATCTCGCACTCGTCGAGCGCGATGCGGCCGAGGATGTCGTAGCCGATCCGCCCGAGCGTCAGCCCGCCGTCGCCCCCGGGACGCTCGGCGAGGTGCCGGTCGATCGCGTGCACCACCAGCCCGGCCATCGGGCTGAAGTGCTGCTCGTCGGCGCTCCACGCCCCACCGGCGTGCGCGGTGGGCTTGAACGCCCGGGCGCCGGTTCGCTGGTAGTAGCTCTCACGCGCGAGGTCGCTGCTGCTCAAGGGGATCCGCTCCTCGGCCGGGACAGGTGCATCGGTCACGAATCGTAGGCTCCCTCGGCGGCCCGGGTCGCCGTGATCTCCCGCACACGCTCGGGGCGCGGCGGGATCACGCGGCGGGGTCACGGAGCGGGATCACGCGGCGGGGTCACGGAGCGGGGTCGCGCGGCGCTGTCAGTGGTGCGCTGTTGACTGGGCGCCATGACCGTGCGCGACCTTCTGCCCCTGCTGCCCGATCCGGCCGAGCTCCGTGCCCGCTGCCGCGGGATGGCCCTGCTCGACAGCATCCTCGACCCGTACGCGCCCACGCACGCGTTCGTCCGCGACTGGCGCGAGGGCGTGGACCTGGCCACCATGGACAACGGTTCCGGCGACCAGTACGCGATCGTGTTCGATCCGGCCGGGGTGTTCCTGTACGGCTTCGACCACGAGAGCGATGCCAGCCCGTGGCGGGACGAGGACCGCGAGCACTGGCCCGGCCTGCTGGACGGTCTGCCCGCCCCGCTTTCCCACTACGCACAGGAGCCGGAGTTCCAGTTCGAGGGGTTCTTCGACGCGACGGTCTGCGTCTGGCGCGAGCGCGGCGCCGCCGAGTGGCGGTGCGGGCCGGTGGAGTTCGGGCCCGAGGAGAGGGACGGCGCCGAGGAACTGTTCGGCCTGCTCGTCGACGCGGGCCCGGAGGCGTACGCGCGCTTCGCCGAGGACTACTTCGAGCGCCCGGTGGACCGCGGGGCGGTGGCGGCGGTGCTGGCGGGTGGCCCGCTGACCCGGGGGACGGTCGAGGCGCTGTCCGTCGGTGCGGACTTCGAGGCCGTGGCCGCGCGGGCCCGGGCGATGGGCTTCGGGGAGCCGGCCGGGGCGGGGTCCTGAGGGATCCGGCCGGTGGTGGAAAAGCTGTCGAGGGGTAGGAGGGGCGGGTCGTAGGCTGGGGCGCATGGCCTACAGCAAGACCTCCTTCGTCTGCCTGCCCTGCCGGGCCTCGTACAAGCAGGCGTACGGCTGGTGGACGGACGAGCGGCGCTGTCCGCGCTGTGCCGGTGCGCTGATCCATGCGGGCTCCGCCTTCGCGGCGCCGCCCCGTCGGGACACCGCGGCCTGGCGCACCCTCACGCTGCTGCTGAACGCGGGCATCGGCTTCCACAAGAGCTGCTGCGGCGGTCCGGGCTACCGGCCCCGCACCCGGCACGAGGTGCGCGAGCGCACGCTCTACGCCCGCCGCTCCGGTGAGCCGCTGGCGCAGGCGCTGCTGCACCGGGACGTCCCGTGGGAGCGGACGGCCCGGTGAGCGGCGCGGGAAGTCGGGTGGGCCGACTTCCCGCGCGGGGGTGGCGGGTTCAGCTCGCCAGGACCACCGGGCGGTGGGCCGCCGGGGTGAAGCCCTTCACGATGAGGCGGACGGCCAGGGTGACCTCCCAGGCGAAGACCGGGAGGGCGGCCAGCGAGCCGATCGTCGACACCTGCGGGTAGAGGCCGAACAGCACGGCCACCGCCGAGGCCAGGATCAGCGGGCCGCCGATCAGGCCGAGCAGGGCGACGGGGCGGGGCACCAGCCGTGAGCGGTGCATCAGGAACGCCAGGGCGAGCGAGTTGGCGCCCAGGACGACATTGGGGCCGAGCAGGAACGTCCAGTCGTGGACGGCGACCAGGGCGCGGGCGGCGGTGGCCGCCCCGGCGCCGGCGTCCTGCCGCAGGGTGACGACGGCGAGCACGCTGACGATGCCGACCGCGATCACCGCGGCCTCCAGCAGCCGCCCGCAGACGTAGCCGAGCGCCAGCGCCTCCTGCTGCCGCCGCAGCACCGGGTAGAGCGCCACCCCGGTGCCGATCACCGCCAGCACCAGCACCACCTCGCACAGCGCCCCCGCCGCGACCCGGCCGTCCGCACCTGATCCGCCCACGTACGCGGCGCCGTCCAGCGCGGGCCGGTACAGCAACATCCCGGCGATCGCCGCCACTTCGGTCACGAGGAACAGTACGCCCGTGACCACCGCCGTCTTCCTGTCCCCGGTCGCCTTCACCAGAACCAGCCCCTCTCCGTCGACCCAGGTGTACGGCGTACACCTGGGGATCACCGTAGGCGTACGCCGTACACTCGTCAAGCCGACGACGAGAGAGGAACCGGAGATGAGCGAGAGCGAAGGGGTGCGCCGCACCCCGCTGAACCGCGAACGCGTACTGGCCGCCGCCGTGGCCTTCGCCGACCGCGAGGCCGGCGGCACCGACGCCCTGAGCATGCGCAAACTCGCCCAGGAGCTGGGCGTGGTGCCGATGGCGCTCTACAAGCACGTCGCCAACAAGGAGGAACTGCTCGCCGGCATGGTCGACACCGTCGTCGGCGGGATCGACCCGCCCGCCGCCGGCGCCGACTGGAAGGGCGCCGTGCGCGAACGCATCCTGTCCGCCCGCCGGGCGCTGCGCCGCCACCCGTGGGCGCCGCGCGTCATCGAGGCGCTGCCCGCGCCGACACCCGCGGTGCTCGGCCACCTGGACGCGGTGATCGGCCTGCTGCGGGCCGGCGGCCTCTCCGCCGACCTCGCCCACCACGCCATGCACGCCCTCGGCGGCCGCCTCCTGGGCTTCACCCAGGAACTCTTCGACGCCTCCCCGGAAGCGGCCCCCGATCCTGGCGTCGCGGCCCGACTCGCCGCCCGCTACCCGCACATCGCCGAGGTCGCCGCCACGGCCGCCCATGCGGAGCGCGCGGCGGAGGACGGCACGGCGGTCGGCGGCGGCTGCGACGACCAGTTCGAGTTCGAATTCGCCCTGGACGTCCTGCTCGACGGCATCGAGCGCCTGCACCTGGCCGGTTGGACCTCGACGGGGGCCCGTCGTGCCGTACAGTGATGCCACGGCCGTGGCGACGGCCGCGGCTGTGCGTTGTGGCCCGTGCCCATGACGCCTGTGACGGCCGGAAGTTGAGTCATCGCGATCACCCTCGGTCCACCGTGCCCATGAGCATGTGCCGAGGCACGGGCGGCGCATGCCAGAGGGAAGCACGATGTCACGACGGACTTACGGCGCCGGTATGCCGCCGCACCTTCAACTCGCGGCAGTTCGTTGCACGCTCGAGGTGGTCGACCAACTCCAGGGCATCCTGAAGTACTCCGTGCTCGGCCATCACGACTGGGTGCGGATGTGCATGTACCGCACAGGTGATGCGATGGACACGATCGGCCATCTCGTGGGTGTGATTGCGGCGCATCTGGAGCGCGAGGGTGAAGGTTCGCGGAGTATCCGCAACCTGCTTCGCAGCGATACCGAGCAACTTCGGACGATCGAGCCGCAGTCTCTCCGGGAGGGGTTCACGAAGTACGACCTGGACCGGATGCCGGACCCGGTCCGTGACCAAGTACGTACCTCCCTTGCATGTGTAGCAGTCCGGTTGCCGGTGATGTTGGGGCACGCCGCACGGTTCGGAAGCGAGCGATGGCCGAGCAGATGTCTGCGACTGATGGCCGATGCCATGGACGAACTGGCAGGACTCGCGAACCTGCTCGCGGCTGTTCGGGCGGATGGGCTCGGCGAGCAGCTGCTGATGCGATATCAGCAGCTCTACCAGCAGAGGCCTCGGGCGGGTATGCCGTACGAGGCCGACCGTGACTACTTGAAGGGATTGCTCGGCCTGCCTGGAGAGGTCGACGGCGCAACCTGGAGCTATGTCGGGAGGTCCGCTGCGGGTCGCATGCGAGAACCCCTGAGGGCCGACCCGTACGAGGCCAAGGTCATGGCCATGCTGGCGGTGTTGGACGGTGAGCTCGAAGGGCAGAGGTGGGCGGATCCCACCCGCAGGCTGCGGGTCCCGGTCCAGAACGCTGCGGTGGGGTGCCTCAATGGACTTGAGCTGGCACTGTTGGAGGACGGCGAGGATCCCCTCTACTGGCTGGCCGAGCATGACGATATCTATGCCGAGGGCGCGGCCCGGGCGATGGCGTCACGACTGGCGAGAATCTATCCCGACGGGTCGAAGGGCGGCGGTACGGCCATCCTGGATGTACTGCACGCTGCATTCGGCAGCGCCCCCGTCGGGAGCAAGCGGTGACAGCCGTCGGCGTAAGGCTGCTGTGCCTGCTGGTCGCCGTCCTGCTCTCCACCGTCGCCGCCCTGCTGGTGTTCATCCTCCGGTCCCGGCTCGGGGTGCGGGTCTCCGAGGCGGTGCTGTGGGCCGGGTCGGCGTTCGGGGGGAGCATGGTGGTGGTGCTCGGGGCGCTGGTGTTCGTGTTCGGGGGGTGAGCGGGTCGGCGGAAGCTGTTGCGGGTGATCGCGATTGCGTCTTGAATGGTCCAGACCACTACGGGGAGGACCCACACTCATGACCATTCCTCAGCGAACCGTCGTCCTGGGCACTTTGGGCTTCGGCACGATCGTCGACGAGGAGACCTCGTTCCGGATCCTGGACCGCTTCGTCGAGGGCGGCGGTACCGTCCTCGACACCGCGAACAACTACGCGTTCTGGCTCGACGGCGCCACCGGTGACGAGAGCGAGGCCGTGATCGGCCGCTGGCTGGCCAGCCGCAAGGTCCGCGACGAGATCGTCATCAGCACCAAGGTCGGCGCCCGGCCCACCGTGCCGGGGGCCGGGCTGGAGGCGGCCGAGGGGCTGTCGGAGAAGGCGATCCGGGCCGGCATCGAAGGCAGTCTGCGGCGGCTCGGCACGGACCGGGTCGAGGTGTACTGGACGCACATCGAGGACCGTTCGGTGCCGCTCGCCGAGACCGTGGAGGCCCTCGCCGGGCTGGTGACCTCCGGCAAGGCGGGTGCGGTCGGCGCCAGCAACCACGCCGTGTGGCGGGTCGAGCGGGCCCGCGCGCTTGCCGGGGACGGACCGCGCTACTCGCACCTGCAGTACCGCTACTCGTACCTCCAGCCGCGCTTCGACGTGCCGCTGCTGTCCTCCGCCCATGTGCACGTGACGTCCGAACTCCTGGACTACGTCAGCTCCGAGGGGGATCTGCGGCTCTGGGTCTACAGCCCGATCCTCTCCGGCGGGCTCACCCGCGACGACGTCGAGATCGGCGCCGCCTACGACCACCCGGGCACGCCGAGGCGCCTCGCCGCCCTGCGCGCGGTGGCGGAGGAGACCGGTACGACCGTCAACCAGGTGGCGCTCAGCTGGCTGCTCGACCACGAGGCGGGGATCCTGCCGCTGGTCGGCGTGAGCCGGACCGCGCAGCTGGACGAGGCGCTCGGCGCCCTCGACCTGACGCTGACGGCGGAGCAGCGGAAGCGGCTGGACGAGGCCGCGCTGTAAGGAGTATCCCCGGGGGCCCGGCCGGGCCCCCGGGGGACACGGCGCCTGCTCAGGCCGTCGGGTAGCCGATCTCCGCGATGTCCTCGGCCAGGTCGTCCAGGTCGACGTCCGGGTCGACGGCCGCCACGACGGCAGCCGTGAGCGGGCGCAGCGCGAGCACGTGCGCGACCGCCGCCGGATCGGGCGCGTGCTCGGGCTCGTAGTACTCCTCGGCCCACTCCAGGTACGCGCGCGCCGGGTCGGCGGCGGCCGGCAGGGCGAACAGTTCCACCCCGCCCGTCGGCGCGGCCGAGGGTGCCTGCCACCCGTCCTCGCCCCCGGCGCCGTGCCAGAAGCAGACGGTGGCGAGCGGTACGCCGTCCTCCTCGCCGAAGGCCGGTTCCACGGTCTGGGCGCGGAAGGCGTCGGGCACCTCGGGGAGCAGCCGCGGCGCGGCGTTGGGCGCGGTGTGGTCGAAGCCGCGCGCGTACACGCCGGCGTCGGAGAAGACCATGAACCAGTCGTCGCCCTCCCCGTCGCGCATCGACGCCATCTGCTGGCCGTCGCCCCAGGCGGAGTCGAAGGAGTAGTACCGGCCGCCCCAGTCGGGGCTGAGGATCGCCTCGAGCATGGCGAGCCCCCGGCACCGGTCGCGCAGAGCGGCCGGGTCGGGCAGTCGGGCGAGGAGTCCTCGCAGCTCAGGGGTGTTGTGGGTGTCGTGCACACCAGGATTCAAGCACGTGCCACCGACAGCGGTCCTGGCTGCGGTGCGGCAGCGAGACCCGCAGCGCCTGGCCCCGGTGGTCGGACAGTCCCCGGTCGTCGACGAAGGCGTAGTGGTCCACCGCTGCCCCGTCGTTGGTGAACGCCCAGTCGAGGCGCCACCAGTCGGTGCCGAGGATGCCGCCCCAGCTGCCGGGGTAGAGGTCGCCGCTCGCCGCGCGGGCGTCGTGCAGGCGGGCGCGGAGCGGGTCGAGGTCGCCCATCGCCGGGCTGGTGTTGAAGTCCCCGGCGACCAGCAGGGGGCGGGAGTTGGCGGCGGTGTCGCGCTCCAGCGCCGCGAACTGCTCGCGGCGGGCCGCGTCGGCCTCGCGCACCACCCGGTAGAAGGCGCTGCCGAACAGCGACTCCCGGGTGTCCACCTGGACCGGGATGTGCACGTTGTAGAAGGAGACGGTGCGGCCCCGGACGTCGAGGTCGGTGCGCAGCACCTTGCGCCGGGTGAAGACGTCCGACCAGGGCGCGTCCGCCGCCACCGCCGGGCCGACGGTCGGCGTGGCGAGCACCGGGAACCGGGACAGCGTGACCAGCTCGCCGACCGCCACCACCTGGTAGCCGGGGAACTCCCTCCGGATCCGGTCGAGTCGGTCGATCGGGGTGTGCGTCCCGCGTACCCACGCCAGGTACTCCTGGAGCAGGTAGACATCGGCGTCCTGGGCGTGCAGGAAGCGGTAGAAGGCGTCCGGGTCGTCGGTGGTGTCCCAGTACTCGGTGTTCCAGGAGAAGACGCTGATCCCCTGACCGGTCGGGGCGGCGGCCGAACCCGGCTTCAGGGCCGACCAGTTGAGGCCGGTCCGGGGCAGTGCGGCGACCAGCAGCAGGACCGCTGTCGGCACCAGCCACCGCCGCAGGCCCGAGCCGGCGGCCGGGAGCGTCCACGCCAGCGCGAGCAGCGTCACCGGCACGGCGAGGAACAGCAGCGGCGGCGCCAGCGCGGGTATCAGCCAGAACCACCACCGCCCGTTCGCCAGGAGGTCCAGCGCCAGGCACGCCGCCCACAGCGCGGTGGCGGCCACCAGCAGGCGCACCCCCGTGGAATGCCGGGAACGGGGGGAAACGGGGGAAACGGAATCCGGATCCATGCGGCGGAGCGTAGCAGGACGGGCCGCCCGCCCGAATTCCGGTGCCCAGCACCCGGACACCCCCGATACGGGGACGATATCCGCCCGATACGCGGTCCGCCTGAACTGGGCCCATGACCTTTTCCGTGACGGTCGTCGTCCCGGCCCACAACGCGGCCAGAACCCTTTCGGCCTGCCTGGACTCGGTGTACGCGCAGACCCACCGGCCGCACCAGGTGATCGTGGTCGACGACGGATCCACCGATGCCACCGCCCGGATCGCCCAGGCCTACGCGGCCCATGCGGCCGACGGCGGCCCGCCGGAGGGCCCCGACGGCGGCCCCGCCGAGGGCTCCGCCGGGGGCCCGCCGTGCGAGCTGATCCGGCAGTGGCCGAATCGCGGGGTTTCCGCCGCGCGGAATGCCGGAATTGCGGCGGCGACCGGCGAGGTGATCTTCTTCCTGGATTCCGACGAGGCCCTGACACCCGATTCGGTGGCGAATGCGCTGGAAATCCTGGAAAAGGATCCGGAATGCGGCTGCGTACACGGGGTGATCGCCCCGGAACCACTCTTCGACGACGGACCGGTGGAACGCTACCGGGTGCTGCACGCGCACTGGTGGCGGGTACGCGGCGCGGGTGAGGTGGAGACGGCGTTCTTCGCCCAGGCGGCGGTGCGGCGCGAGGTGTTCGAGCGGATCGGCGGCTTCGACGAGAGCCTGCGCGACTCCGAGGACCTCGAACTCAGCGACCGGCTCGCCCCGCACTACCGGATCGTGCTCACGGACCGGGTGGTCGCCCACCACGACGAGGTCGACCGGCTCGGCCCGCTGCTCGCCGAGACCTACCGGCGCGCGCTGCTGCTGGTGCCCGCGCTCGCCTCGTCGCGGCGCGGCGGGCGGCGCAACCTCACCGCCAACAGCCCGGCCTCGGTCGCGACGGCCGCGTTCACCCTGGCCGCGCTGCCGCTGGCCGGCCGGTGGCCGGTGCTGCCGGCCGCCGGACTGGCCGCCTTCTGCGCCGCCAACGCGGGGCTGCTGCGGTTCGCCGCCCGGCGGCACGGGGCGGTGTTCGCGCCGTACGCGGCGGGCGTGCACTTCCTGGTCGTCGGCTCGCTGCTGACCGGCGCGGGCGTCGGCGCCCTGCGGATGCTGCGGC
>NZ_JAIY01000006.1:161403-201870 GCF_000710405.2 Kitasatospora sp. MBT66
CCCTCGCCCGCGCCGACGCGGTGCCGCCGCTGCTCGCCGCGCTGGCCGCCAACGTCGGCGGCCTGGTCCTCGCCGTGCACGCCTGGCGGGTGCTGGTGCCCGCGCCGCCCGGCAGTGCCCCCGGCACGCCGGGCCCGGTCCGGGGCCTGCTCGCGGCCCGGATCTACTTCCTCGGCCAGCTGTCCAAGTACCTGCCCGGCCGGGTGTGGGGCGTGGTCACCCATGTCACCCACGGCCGCGCGGTGGGCGTGCCGGCCGCCGCGATGACCTCCGCCTATCTGCTGAGCCTCGCGCTCACCGTGCTCACCGGAGCCTGCGTCAGCCTGTTCGCCGCGCCCGCCGTCCTGCCGGGGCAGTGGTTCTGGCTGGTCCTGCCCGTCCTCGGCCTGCTCGCCTGCCTGGCCAGGCCCGCCCTGGCGACCGGGCCGGTGGTGGCGCTCGCCCGGCTGGCCCGCCGCACCGTGGAGCCGCCGCCGGACGCCGCCGTCCGCCGGGCGATCGCGCTGGCGGTCGCCGCCTGGCTGGTGTCCGGGCTGCACCTGTGGTTCCTGGCGATCGCCCTCGGTGCGCCGGCCGTGTCCTCCGCGGGGCCGGCGATCGGGGCGTTCGCGCTCGCCACCGTGGTGAGCAGCCTCGCCGTGGTCGTCCCCGACGGCTGGGGCGTGCGCGAGCTGACCATCGCCGCCGCGCTCGCGGCCGCGCTGCCCGACGGCACCGCGGCGACGGCGGCCGTCGCCAGCCGCGTGGTGTGCGTGGCCGCCGAACTCGGCAGCTCCGCCGTCGTCCTGGCGCTGGCCCGGGCCCGGCTCGGCGCCCCGGGCACCCGTACCGACGCCCCGGGCACCCGTACCGACGCCGACAGCGGCACGCTCCCCACGCCCGCCCCAGCCTCAGTCCCCGCCCCAGCCCCCACTCCGATCGGAGATTCCCGTGTACACCCTTGACGACGCCGAACGGTTCGAGGTCGGCGAGGTGCACGACCTGTACCGCCGGTACGTGAACAAGAGCCAGGTCTCGCTGATGACCTCCTTCGGCTTCGGCCGCGAGCTGGTCGCGCACGCCGAGGGCGCCCACCTCACCCTCACCGACGGCCGGCGGATCCTCGACGTCACCGGCGGCGTGGGCGTGCTCAACCACGGCCACAACCACCCCCGCATCCTCGCCGTGCGGGAGCGCTTCGCCCGCGAGCGCCGGATGGAGGTCCACAAGACCTACTTCTCGCCCTACCTCGCCGCCCTCGGCCACAACCTGGCCGAGGTGCTGCCCGGCGACCTGTCGATGTCCTTCCTCCCCAACTCCGGCGCCGAGGCGGTCGAGGGCGCCGTCAAGCTCGCCTTCAAGTACCACAACGGCAAGCGCCGGACGGTGCTGCGCGCGGACCGGGCCTTCCACGGCAAGCTCCTCGGCTCCGGCGGCCTCACCGGGCAGTCGCAGTTCGCGTTCCCCACCATCCCGGGCATCGACACCTTCACCTACAACGACCTCGCCTCCGTGCGGCGCGCCGTGGCCGCCCACCCCGGCGACGTCTACGCGATCCTGATCGAGCCGTTCAGCGCCTCCACCATCGAGGCCTGCTCGGAGGAGTTCCTGCGCGGCCTGCGCGAGCTGTGCGACCGCGAGAAGATCGTGCTGATCTTCGACGAGATCTACACCGGCTGGGGCAAGACCGGCACGCTCTTCCACTTCATGCGCTACCCGGGCCTGCTGCCGGACGTGCTCACCACCTCCAAGTCCTTCGGCGGCGGCAAGTCCTCCATCTCGGCGTTCGTCGCCCGCGAACCGGTCTTCCGCAAGGCCTACGACAACCTCGGCGACGCCCTGCTGCAGTCCACCTCGACCACCTACTACGGCTTCGGCGAGGAGTGCGCCACCGCGCTGGAGGCCGTCAACATCGCGATCGAGGACGACTACCCGGCCCGGGCCCGGGCGATCGGGGCCGTCCTCGAACCGGGCCTGCGGCGGCTCGCCAAGGAGCACCCGGACACCGTCGCCAGGGTGGACGGCGCGGGCGCCCTGTGGGGGGTCTTCATCGACGGCGGGCCGCGGATCCTCGACCTGGTCGCCAAGCTCGCGCCCGGCGGGATGGCGCGCGACCCCCGGTTCAAGACGAAGCTGGTCACCTGCGCCGTCATCAGCGCCCTCTACCAGGACCACGGCATCTTCGCCTACTACACCCTCAACGGCCGCAATCCGCTGATCATCGGGCCGTCCCTGATCACCGAACCGGCCGACGTCGAGCGGACCGTGGACGCCCTCGGCACCGTTCTCGAGGAGGGGCTCGGCCGGCTGGTCACCCGCTTCGTCAAGCAGAAGGTGGCCTCGCAGTGGTGACCCCGACCGGCCCCGACGGCCGTCCCGACGCAGGCTCCGGCACCGCCCCCGAAGCCCGCCCTACCCCGGAAGCCCGCCCTGCCCCCGAAGCCCGCCCCGGCCCCCGCCTCACCGTGGCCGTCACCGGCGCCGCCGGCATGCTCGGCTCGCGTCTCGCCGAACGCCTCACCGCCGACGGCCACCAAGTACGCGGCATCGACCTGCGCCCCGGCCCCGGCGTCGAGGTGGTCGGCGACATCCGCGACCGCACCGCCCTCGACCGCGCCCTGCACGGCGCCGACATCCTGGTCCACGCCGCCGCCGCGCTCCCCAGCTACCCGGACGAGCAGATCCGCTCCATCATCGTCGACGGCACCCGCGCCGTCTTCGCCGCCGCCCGCGCCGCCGGCACCCCGCGCGTGGTGCACATCTCCTCCACCGCCGTCTACGGCCTGCCCCGCCGGGTCCCCACCCCCGAGACCCACCCCCGCGAACCCGTCGACACCTACAGCCGCGCCAAGGCCGCCGCCGAGGAGATCGCCGAACGCCACCGCGCCGACGGCCTGTGCGTCCCGATCCTGCGGCCCAAGACCTTCGTCGGCCCCGGCCGGATGGGCCTGTTCGCGATGCTCTTCGAATGGGCCGAGGAGGGCCGCAACTTCCCCGTGCTCGGCCGGGGCGACGTCCGCACCCAGATGTTCGGCATCGACGACCTGGTGGACGCGGTGGTCACCGTCCTGCACGCCCCCGACCACCTCGCCAACGACACCTACAACCTCGCCGCCGCCGAATTCGGCACCCTGCGCGAGGACTTCCAGGCCGTCCTGGACGCCGCCGGCCACGGCAAGCACGTCGTCGGCCTGCCCGCCCGGCCCGCCCTCGCCGTCCTCAACACCCTGCAGCGCGCCCGCCTGTCGCCCGTCTACGGACGCCTGCTGCACAAGCTCACCGCCGACTCCTACGTCTCCATCGACAAGGCCCGCGACCGGCTCGGCTTCGACCCCAAGCTCTCCAACCGGGACGCCATCCTGCGCACCTACGACTGGTGGCGCACCGCCCGGCACGAGACCCCGGCCGCCCCGCGCACCGGCGGCCCCGACGCGGGCCGCACCAGCCGCGACCCGTGGAGCCAGGGACTGCTGTCCGCCGTGAAGATCTTCTTCTGAGGAGCGCTCCGCCATGACCTCCCTGAGCGAACAGAGCTCGCAGCACGAGACGGGCCGCCCCGAAGGACCGCCCGAGCCCGCCCGCCGCACCGCCGGGCCCTCCCGGCTGCCCGCACCGCTCGCCCTGCTCCGGCCCGGCCAGTGGCCCAAGAACATCCTGGTCGTCCCGCTGCCCTTGCTCGGCGCCGACCTCGCCTGGGACATGACCGCCCGGATCGCCGTCGCCGTCGGCGCCTTCGTCCTCGCCTCCTCGCTCGTCTACGTCGTCAACGACCTCGCCGACGTCGAACGCGACCGCCGCCACCCCGTCAAACGCCACCGGCCGCTCGCCTCCGGACGGGTCGCCCCGCGCACCGCCGTCGGCCTCGCGCTGCTCCTCGCCGCCCTGCTCGTGCCCGTGCTGGCCGTCGCCGGACCGGGCGTCGCCGCACCCGTCCTGCTCTACCTCGGCGTCAACGCCGCCTACAGCTGGCGGCTCAAACACCTCCCGCTGCTGGACGTGTTCGTCGTCGCCACCGGCTTCGTGCTCCGCCTGCTCGGCGGCTACGGGGCCAGCGGACGACCGCTCTCCGCCTGGCTGGTGCTCACCGTGCTCACCCTCTGCCTGGTCCTCATCGTCGGCAAACGACGCCACGAACTCGGCGTCGCCGGCAGCGGCCACCGCCCCGCGCTGGTCGGCTACTCCGCGCACTTCCTCGACCTGGTGCTGGTGCTCTGCTCCGGACTCACCGTCGTCGGCTACCTGCTGTACCTGCGCACCGAGTCCGGCTACGAGACCGGCGCGCTGCTCACCGCCCCGCTGGCCCTGTTCGCCCTGTTCCGCTACCTGCAGATCGTCGTCGTGCACGCCGAGGGCGGGAACCCCGTGCACACCCTGCTGCGCGACCGGGCCATGCTCGCCACCGCCGCGCTCTGGGTCGCCCTCCTGCTCACCTTCCAGCTCACCTGAACGAACTCACCGGAAACCCGAGCCCGTTGACCCCCCGCCGTTCCGAACGAGGAGCCATGCCCACCACACCGCTCGTCTCGGTGGTCGTGCCGATGTACAACGACAGCCGCACCGTCGACCTCTGCCTCGGCTCCGTCCTCGCCCAGAGCCACCCCGTGCACGAGGTGATCGTCGTCGACGACGCCAGCACCGACGACTCCGCCGCGCTCGCCGCCGCCCACCCCGTCACCCTGATCCGCGCCGAACGCAACGGCGGCCCCGGCGCCACCCGCAACCTCGGCGTCGAACACGCCACCGGCGACATCGTCTTCTTCCTCGACGCCGACCTCGCGATGCACCCCGACGCCGTCGCCGAAGCCGTCGCCGTCTTCGCCGAACACCCCGAGTACGGCGCCGTGTTCGGCGTCCCCGACAAGGAACCCCTGTTCCCCGAGGGCCCCGTCGGCCAGTACCGCATCCTCCAGTACCACTACTGGCGCAAGAGCGCCGAAGGACTGGTCAGCGGCGGCTTCTACGCCCTCGGCGCCGTCCGCCGCACCGCCTTCCTGGAAGCCGGGCCGTTCAATCCGGCACTGCGCCAGACCGAGGAGA
This sequence comes from Kitasatospora sp. MBT66, assembly GCF_000710405.2. Classification (NCBI taxonomy): domain Bacteria; kingdom Bacillati; phylum Actinomycetota; class Actinomycetes; order Kitasatosporales; family Streptomycetaceae; genus Kitasatospora; species Kitasatospora sp. MBT66. The sequence goes on from NZ_JAIY01000006.1 coordinate 166,420, forward strand.
TCGACCACGCCGAACGGCTCGCCGCCCGCCACCCCATGCTGCTCACCTCACGCGTCCGGGGCCGGCTCTCCGACGAGAACCGGCTCCGCCCGCTGCTGCGCAAGGCCTTCGTGCGCAGCCGGCTGCGGGTGCCGTTCTACCTCGACCGCGGACGGGCGATGCAGGGCATGGAGACCCCCGGCCGGGCCCTCGCCTCGGTGCTCGCCGCACTCACCCTGCTGAGCCTGCCCCTGATCGCCTGGCAGCCCGCGGCCGCGCTCGCCACCGCCCTGCTGCTCGCCGCCTTCGTCCTCACCGACCTCGGGCAGTACCGCTTCGTCCGCCAAGAGCGCGGCTACCGCTTCCTCGCCTTCTTCACCCTCTGCCACCTCCTGCTGAACGCCGTCGTCACCGCCGGACTCGCCGCCGGGGTCGGCCGGTTCGCGGTCAGCCGGGAGTTCCGCCGGATGTACCGGCGGGACGACCCGGCCGGGGCGACCGCCGAGGCACCCGCCGACGGACCGGACGGCGGACCGACCCCCGAACCCACCCGGGCCCGCCGGGCCGCCCGACGGCTGCGCACCTGGTACGGCCGCGCCCTGGTCGGCCTCACCGGCATCTGGCTGATCTACGCCTTCTTCCGCTGGTCGGTCAGCGGACGCTGGCACTGGGCGATCCTGTTCGACGCCGTCCCGCCGGTCCTCCTCGTCGCCGTGCCGCTGTTCCTGGTGCTCGCCGCCGCGGGCGCCTGCGGCCCCCGCCGCGGCTGGGCGCTCGGACTCGCCCTGCCGCCGCTGCTGCTCGGCCTCACCACCGGCTCCGGCCTCAACTGGCCCGCCCTGTGGCACGGCGAGCGGACGGTCCCGGCCGGAGCGCTCCACGTGGTCTCCTTCAACACCCAGTACTGGGCCGCGTCCACCGGCGTCGACCGGCTCTACGACCTGATCCACCGTCAGAACGCCGATGTGTACCTGTTCCAGGAGCACGTGGTCTGGCAGCCCGGCCTCGGCGAGGACGGCTACCGCCGGCTCGACGACGACGCCCGGCTCGCCGCCGAGTTCCCCGGCTACCACATCGCCCGCACCGGGGAGCTGCTCACCATCTCCCGCTACCCGATCGTCGAGCAGCGCTCCGTCGGCACCGGCGCCGCCCTCGAGGCGGACGCCTCCTTCAGCCGGATCTTCGCCCGCGACAAGGTGATGCGCACCGACCTCCAGGTCGGCGGCACCCTGCTCAGCGTCTACAACGTGCATGTCACCGTGCCGCTGGCGCCCGACCTCGACCCGTTCTCGGGCTTCGACTTCGACTCCTACTTCAAGCGCAAGTTCGCCTGGCGCCAGGAGGAGATCCGGGGCCTGGAGACCGACCTCAAGGGCAACCCCAACCGCACGGTGATCGCCGGCGACTTCAACGCCAGTCCCGCGATGCGCGACCTGGACGGGGTCCGCTCGCTCGCGGACGACGCGATTCGCGCCAACAATGACTTCCTGCCGCTGAGTTGGAAATTCTCCGCACCGGCCGGCTTCGACTGGGACAGCGCGATCAACCGCCCCTACCCGCTCTGGCGGCTGGACTGGAGCTTCACCCGCGGCCCGGTGAAGGTCCACCGCTACGACTTCCGGTCCGCCGAGGGCATCTCCGAACACCGGCTGCAGGACCTCTGGCTCTCGCTCTGAACCCCCCCCGAAAGGACACGACATGGTGCTCAAGGATCTGCGGACCGCCGTCCGTACCGCCTCCGGCGTCGAACTGCTGGAGCGCCTGCCCGCGCTGCGCCGGCCGGTGGACTGGCTCGGCGAGCGACCGGTGCTGCACGGCCTCACCCTGTGGGCGTTCGGGCTGCGCAAGCCGCTGTTCTGGGACCACGTGGTCACTCCCGAGCCGCGCGCCGAACTCACCGAGGTGCGAGAGCTGTTGGAGAAGAACCGGGATCGCTACGCGGAACGCCTGGCCGGCTTCGTGGAGTTGGGCGACACGCTGGGCGGCATCCCGCTGCGGGGCACCGCGGCCGGCTCCACGCCCTACTGGAACAACGGCTGGCTGCCGCCGCTGGACGCACTGTCGCTGTACGGGTTCCTGGCCCAGCTGCGGCCCGCCCGCTACCTGGAGATCGGCTCCGGCAACTCCACCAAGTTCGCCCGCCGGGCCGTCGAGGACCTCGGGCTGAGCACCCGGATCACCTCGATCGACCCGGCCCCGCGCGCCACCGTGGACCGTCTCTGCGACGAGGTGGTCCGCACCCCGCTCCAGCACGCCGACCTCGCGGTGTTCCGCGAGCTGGAGCCGGGCGACATCGTCTTCTTCGACGGGTCGCACCGGCTCCACATGGGCTCGGACGTCGCGGTGTTCTTCTTCGAGGTGCTGCCGGTGCTCAAGCCGGGGGTGATCGTCCACGTGCACGACATCATGCTCCCGGCGGACTACCCGAGCTCGTGGCGCTGGCGGCACTACTCCGAGCAGTACCTGCTGGCGGCGCTGCTGACGGCCGCGCCGGGGCGGTTCGACGTCGAGCTGCCGGACGCCTTCGTGCACGCCGACCCAAAGCTGCGGCGGATCGCCGAGCCGCTCTGGCGCAGGCTCGGGGTCACCGAGCACTACGAGCCGGGGTCGTTCTGGTGGCGGCACACCGGCTGAGCCGTACCGGCCGAGGCGCATCGGCTGGGACGCACCCGGCCGAGCCGCACCGGCCGGCCCGGCCCGGGCGGGTGGCCCGGGGGACCGGGAGCGGCCGGCGCGGCCAGCGTGGACCGGCCGGGTCCGGGAGGCCCGACGGACGGCTCAGCGGGCCGGGCAGGCGCCGTTGAGGATGTCCTGCTCCAGCGTCCGCAGCTCCGGCCCCGGCTCCAGGCCCAGCTCCTCGACCAGCTGGGCGCGCAGGGTGCGGTAGACGCCGAGCGCCTCCACGGTCCGCCCGGAGCTGTGCAGGGCCTGCATCAGCAGGGCGTGCAGATGCTCGCGGAACGGATGCGCGGAGACCAGTTCGAGCAGCTCGCCGACCAGGTCCCCGGAGCGGCCGAGGGCCAGTTCCAGGCGCACCCGCTCCTCGACCGCGCGCAGCCGGTTCTCCTCCAGCCGGCGGGCCCAGGACTCCAGCGCCGGGCAGTCCAGGCCCGCCATGGCGGGCCCGGTCCACCGGGCGAGGGCCTGCCGCAGGACGGCGGCGGCCTCGGGGAGGTGGCCGGCGGCGGCCCGCATCCGGGCGCGGGCGACCTCCTCGTTGAACAGCGTGGCGTCCAGCTCACCGGGCCCGAGTCGGAGCCGGTAGCCGTTCGGATGGGTCTCGATCACCGGTGGCGCGCCCGCGTCGGCGAACACGCGGCGCAGCTGCGAGACGCAGATCCGGATCTGCGTCCGGGCGCTGGCCGGTGGGGCGGCGCCCCACAGGTTGTCCACCAGCCGGTCCAGCGGGACGACCCAGTTGGGTGTCAGGGCGAGGGTCGCCAGCAGGAGTTGGCTGCGTCGTCCCCCGAGTGGTACCGGCCTTCCGTCGACGTCGACCTGGAGTGGTCCCAGGATATGCACCAGCACAATACGGCCCCCGTTCGTCGCTCTCACCTGCGCCGAAATGGCGCCGCGGAAGCGGAGAAGACTCCGCCGTCCGGGCGCCGGATGGCAGCATGGTATAGACCTTTGAGGGTGTCAAGGGCACTTCAAGGCCGCCTGATGGCCGGATCGGACCCCGGTTCGGGCGCCCGCCTCCGCCGTCCGGGAACCCTCGTGACTGACGAACCGTCAGGAACTGTCGCTCAGCGCGTAGGTGCGGAAAGTGGCGAGCAGGGGCAGCACATCGGTCTTGCTCGGCTCCTCGGTGACGGCCCGCATGGCGTCGATCACCGCGTGCGCGATCACCTTGACCACGCCCAGGTCGTCCCCGGCCGTCTCGCCCCAGGCGCGCAGCGTCCGGGTGAGCAGGGCGCTCATCCGGGCGCCGATGTTGGAGCTCACCGCGTCGGTGAGTTCGGCGAGTTCCTCGTCGGTCATGCTCGACCGCAGGCCGAAGGCCAGCGCCATCAGCGTGTCGACGGCGTGCTCGCCGTAGCGCGCGACCAGCGCGGCGAGCGGCTGCTCGGTCGGCCCCCCGGCGGCCAGCGCGGCCAGGGCCTCGTCGTCGTCCTTCCAAGCCGCTTCGAGCGCGGCCAGGGCCCGCAGGGCCTCGTCCACCATCAGGCCATCCGTCATGCGGAGAACCGTATTGAGCGTCCGGGGGCCGGGGGCGGGGTCGGGCCGCGATCTCACCCGATCGAGCGAAAACGGTGCGGTTCCGCCACCGGGGGCGCAGGGGGCGTGGCGGTGCGCGGTGGTGGGCGGCGGTGCGTGCCCGGCCGCCCCCCGGTGACCGTCCCCGGTTCGGTCGGTCCCCGGCCCCCGGGTTCAGCCGGCCCCGTGCTCGGCGGTGAAGGCGGCGGCGTCCCAACTGCCGTGCAGCGCGGGCGCGAGCGCGGCGACCGCGAGCGCGGTGAAGTCCGCCGCCCGGCCCGCCCGTTCGGGCAGCGCGCCGAGCAGCGGCGCACCGGCGGCCGCCCGCGGCAGGTCGGCGAGGTTGCAGCGGTCGGCCAGCCCGGGGGAGTCCGGCCAGGCGCCGACCACCACGCCGAGCAGCGGCAGACCGCGCGCGGCCAGCGCCTCGGCCGTGAGCGCGGTGGTGTTCAGCGTGCCGAGACCGGCCGTCGCCACCAGCAGCACCTCGGCGGGCAGGCCGAGTTCACGCACCGCCCGGGCCTGGTCGGCCAGCGTCCGGCCCTGCTCGTCGTAGCGCACCAGCAGCCCGCCGGCGCCCTCGACCAGCACCAGGTCGTGCCGCTCGGCCAGGGCCGCGACCTCCTTCGCCACGTCCTCGGGCGCCAGGCACGGCAGGCCGGACCGGCGGGCCGCCGTGTCGGGCGCCAAGGGCTCGGGGTAGCGGGCGAGTTCGCGCAGGGTGAGGGCGTCCGGGGCCGGGGCCGCGGGCCCGGCCAGCCGGCGGACCTCCTCGGCGTCGCCCGGCTCCTCGGGGGCGACCCCGGTCTGGCCGGGCTTGAGCACCGCGACCCGCAGACCGGCCCGCAGGGCGCTCGCCGTGACGGCCGCCGTGGTGACGGTCTTGCCGACCTCGGTGCCGGTCCCGGTGACGAAGACGACGCGTCCGCGCGTGGTGCCGTCCGTGCCAGTGCCAGTGCCGGTGCCGATGCCCGTGTTCGTTCCAGTGCCAGGGCCGCTGCCCGCGTTCCCGCTCATGTCCCCGTCCGTGCCCATGCCCATACCCATGTTCTCGTTGCCGTTGCCGTTCCTGTCCGTCGTGTTCCCGGCCGCGGCGCTCATCCGGCGGCGGCCGCCGCGGTGACGGCCCGGGCGATCCGCGCCACGTCCTCGTCGCCGGTGATGTACGGCGGCATGGTGTAGACGAGGTCCCGGAACGGGCGCAGCCAGACGCCCTCGCGCGCGGCCGCCTCGGTCGCCGCCGCCATGTCCACCGGGTGGTCCAACTGCACGACGCCGATCGCGCCGAGCACCCGGACGTCCTTGACGCCCGGCAGCGCGGCGGCGTCCGCCAGGCCCGCGGCCAGCCCGGTGCCGATCCGCTTCACCTCGGTCGCCCAGTCCTGCCCGAGCAGCAGGTCGATCGAGGCGTTGGCGACCGCCGCCGCCAGCGGGTTGCCCATGAACGTCGGCCCGTGCGCCAGCACCGGCATCGCGCCGCGGCTGATGCCGTCCGCGATCTCCGCGGTGCACAGGGTGGCCGCCATGGTGAGGTAGCCACCCGTCAGCGCCTTGCCGAGGCACATCACGTCCGGGGCGACGCCCGCGTGGTCGGCGGCGAACAGCTCGCCGCTGCGGCCGAAGCCGGTGGCGATCTCGTCGAAGACGAGCAACACCCCGTGCCGGTCGCACAGTTCGCGCAGCATCCGGAGGTAGGCGGGGGAGTGGAAGCGCATCCCGCCGGCGCCCTGCACCACCGGTTCCACGATCACCGCCGCCAGTTCGCCCGCGTGGCGCTCCACCAGCTCCTCGAAGGCCCGGGCGTACGCGTCGTCGATCGGGGCGTCGAAGCCGGCCGGCGGCTCGTCCACGAACAGCTGCTGGGGCAGTACCCCGCCCCAGAGCTGGTGCATGCCGCCCTCCGGGTCGCACACCGACATCGGGTGGAAGGTGTCCCCGTGGTAGCCGCCGCGCCAGGTGAGCAGCCGCCGCTTCTCCGGCCGGCCCACGGACTGCCAGTACTGCAGACACATCTTCATCGCGACCTCGACGGCCACCGAGCCCGAGTCGGCGAGGAACACGTGCCGCAGCGGCTCCGGGGTGATCTCCACCAGGGTGGCCGCCAGCCGGACGGCGGGCTCGTGGGTGAGCCCGCCGAACATGACGTGGCTCATCCGCCCCAACTGCCCGCGCACCGCCTCGTCCAGCACCGGGTGCCCGTACCCGTGGATCGCCGCCCACCAGGACGACATGCCGTCGACCAGCTCGCGCCGCCCGCCCGCGACCGGTGCGGCCAGCCGCAGCCGGACGCCGGAGGCGGACTCCACCACGTACGGGGTGGCGGTGCCGGGCATCGGCCCGTACGGGTGCCAGACGTGCGCCCGGTCGAGCGCGAGCAGGGTGTCGGTGGACAGCTGGGTCATGAGGGGAGCACTTTCCGAGGGGTGCGGTCGGGGCCCGGCCGGACCGGGCCCCGGACGGGCGGGGCGGGGCGTCAGGCGTTGGGCGCCAGCTCGGTGCCGGCGCCGCGGCGGCGGACCCGCACCAGGTCGGTGCGCACCTCGTCGGCGGCCCTGTCGGCGTTCTTGTCGTCGGTCGCGCCGACGGTCGCCGCCGGCACCGCGTGCCCGTGGCCGCCGCAGGGGCCGCAGCCGCCGCCCGTGCCGCAGCCACCGCCGACAGCGGCGTCCGCGCTCTCGCTCTCGCCCTCGCCGGACACGGCGCCCGTGCCGCAGCCACCGCCCGCGGAGCCACTGCCGCAACCGCCGGTGGCCGCCGCCGCCGCCGCGATGTCCGCCCGGTGCCGGGGCAGGGTGCTCTCGCCCATGCCCTCGACCTCGAAGCCGGCGTCCGCGATCATGTCGAGGTCGGTCTGCCCGGCCTGGCCCTCGCTGGTCAGGTAGTCGCCCAGGAAGATGGAGTTGGCGAGGTGCAGGCCCAGCGGCTGCATGCTGCGCAGGTGCACCTCGCGGCCGCCGGCGATCCGCACCTCGGTGTCCGGGTTCACGAACCGCACCATGGCGAGGATCCGCAGGCAGCGCTGCGGCGAGAGGTTCCACTCCTTCGCCAGCGGCGTGCCCTCGAACGGGATCAGGAAGTTCACCGGCACCGAGTCGGAGCCCAGCTCGCGCAGCGCGAAGACCACGTCCACCAGGTCCTCGTCGCTCTCGCCCATGCCCGCGATCAGGCCCGAGCAGGCCGACAGGCCCGCGCCGTGCGCCTTCTGCACGGTGTCCACCCGGTCCGCGTAGGTGTGGGTGGTGGTGATGTCGCCGTAGGTGCCCTCGGAGGTGTTCAGGTTGTGGTTGTAGGCGTCGACACCGGCCGCCTTCAGCCGCTCCGCCTGGTTGTCGGAGAGCAGACCGAGGCAGGCGCAGATCTCCACCGCCGGGTCGGCGTCCTTGATGGCCGCGACGGTGTCGGTCACCCGGTCGATGTCACGGTCCGTCGGACCGCGGCCGCTCGCCACCAGGCAGACCCGCTTGGCGCCGCCCGACACGCCGGCCTTCGCCGCCTCGGCGGCCTGGTCCGGCTTGAGCCAGGTGTACTTCAGGATCTCGGCCTTGGAGCCCAGCCGCTGCGAACAGTAGGAGCAGTCCTCCGGGCACAGCCCGCTCTTCAGGTTCACCAGGTAGTTGAGCTTGACCCGGCGGCCGAACCACCGCCGGCGCACCCGCCCGGCGGCCGCGACCACGTCGAGCAGCTCGTCGTCAGTGGTGGCGAGGACGGCGAGCGCCTCCTCGCGGGTGGGGGTCTCCCCACGCAGGCCCTTGGCGGTGAGGGTATCGAGCAGATCCATGCGCCTGATCCTGCCTGCTGGGCCGCGACGGACGCCAGAGGAAACCCACCAGAAGATCCCGGGGAGGATGTGCGAGTTGTCACAGTGTCGAAGCTCACGGTAGTGGTGCCGGTCACGTCGCCGGCGAGGGCCCCGGCGAGGGCCCCCGGCGAGCCTCCTGCGGACCGTCCCGACGGCTGCCCGGCCGCCTCTCCCACCGCCCCGGCCGCCGCCCCGCCCCCGTGATCTCCACCACTCGTGACCTGCATACAATCGGCCGCATGACCACGCAGGGGGAGCGCGCCCCGTCATCGGCAGAATCACCGGCGGAGCGGCCGGCGTACGACGTGTCCGAACAGCCGGGCGGGGCCCACCGGCCCAGACGCGTGACCGCCCGACGGGTCGTCGGCTGGATCACCGTCGTCGGCGTGGTCGCGGCCGGCGGCTGGATCGTCACCCGCCCCACGCCCGGCGACTACATACCCGGGCTGGGCCCCTCCAGCAAGGAGGCGTCCAAGACCCCGCCGATCGTCGGCGACCCGCCGCAGCGCACCGTCGTCGACCCCGAGGCCCTCGACGTGGAGGCCTACTTCCCCGCCCAGCGGATCGTGGAGTCCGGCTCCTACAAGGGCAAGCGCTCCGGCGTGCGGCGCGGCGACAACTGCACCGAGGTGCTCCAGGACCGCACCCTGGACCTGCTGCGCGAGGCCGGCTGCAAGGGCTACCTCGCGGTCAGCTTCACCGCCCAGGACCGGCCGGTGCTGAGCAGCGTCACCCTGCTGCGCTTCACCGACGCCGCGGTCGCGGCCCGCGCCGCCGAGGCGCTGCGCGCCAAGTCCGGCTCGGTCGCCTTCATCCTCCCGGACGCCTCCGCCGCGCCGGCGCTGGCTGCCGGAGCGGCCCGGCCCGCCATCGAGCCGCGGGTCGAACTCGTCGGCCACTACGTGACGGTGGCCAGTTCGCGGCCCGCCGAGATGTACCCCGGCGGCGTGGCCGCCCCCGCGGCCACCCCCGTCGTCCCCGGTGCCGGCACCGCCTCGCCCACCGTCGGCGCGTCCGTCCCCCCGGCGAGTCCGCTGCCGGTGCCCTCGGCGAGCACCCCCGGCCTCGACCAGCAGCTCGACGAGGCCACCCGGGCCGTCTCGCACAGCGCGGGCGCGCCGTTCGTCTGGATGTAGCGGCACGGACCGGACGGGGGAGGGGCGGGCCGCGGCCCGCCCCTCCCCCGATTCACCGACCGGTCACGGCCCACTGACCGGCCCCGACCAACCGAGGGGCCTGGGCCGCTGACGTGCCGTCAGCCGCCCAGTCGGTCCACGGCGGTGACCCGGACCACCGCGCGGCCCTCCTCGTCCGAGCCGAAGAGGTCGACCTCGGCGCTGATGCCCCAGTCGTGGTCGCCCTCCGGGTCGTCGAAGATCTGCCGCACCCGCCAGGCCGAGTCCTCCTGCTCGATGATCAGCATCTTCGGGCCGCGCGCGTTCGGACCGGTGCTCAGGTCGTCGTACTCGTCCCAGTACCCGTCCATGGCGTCCGCCCAGCGGTCCGCGTCCCAGCCGTACTCGCCGTCCAGCGCGGCCAGTTCGTCGTAGTGCTCCAGTGCGCACAGCTCGACCCGGCGGAACATCTCGTTGCGCACCAGCACCCGGAACGCCCGCGCGTTCGCCGTCACCGGCGCCGGCTTGTCGTCCAGCACCACCTCGGCCGTCTGCGGTCCGGTCGGGTTGGCCAACTGCTCCCACTCGTCCAGCAGGCTGGAGTCGACCTGGCGGACCAGCTCGCCCAGCCAGGCGATGATGTCCTTGAGGTCGTCGGTCTTCACGTCCTCGGGGACGGTCTGCTCCAGCGCCTTGAACGCGCCGGCCAGGTAGCGCAGCACGATGCCCTCGGTGCGGGCCAGCTCGTAGAAGCCGACGTAGTCCGAGAAGGTCATCGCCCGCTCGTAGAGGTCCCGCACCACCGACTTCGGCTGGAGCTGGTGGTCGCCGATCCACGGGTGCGCCCGCTGGTACACCTCGTAGGCGTGGGTGAGCAGCTCCTCCAGCGGCTTCGGGTAGGTGATCTCCTGGAGCCGCTCCATCCGCTCCTCGTACTCGATGCCGTCGCGCTTCATCTCGCCGATGGCCTCGCCGCGCGCCTTGTTCTGCTGCGAGGCGAGGATCTGCCGCGGGTCGTCGAGGGTCGCCTCGACCACCGACACCACGTCCATAGCGAAGGACGGCGAGGTCGGGTCGAGCAGCTCGAAGGCGGCCAGGGCGAAGGTGGACAGCGGCTGGTTGAGCGCGAAGTTCTCCTGGAGGTCCAGGGTGAGGCGCACGATCCGGCCCTCGGCGTCCGGCTCCGGCAGCCGTTCCACCACGCCGCCCTCCAGCAGCGAGCGGTAGATGGCGATCGCGGTGCGGATGTGCCGGCGCTGCGAGGCCCGGTCCTCGTGGTTGTCGGTGAGCAGCTTGCGCATCGCCTCGAAGGCGTTGCCCGGCCGCGCGATCACCGACAGCAGCATCGCGTGGGTCACCTTGAACCGGGAGACCAGCGGCTCCGGGTCGGCGGCGATCAGCTTCTGGAAGGTCTCCTCGGACCAGCCGACGAAGCCCTCCGGCGCCTTCTTGCGGACGATCTTCCGCTTCTTCTTGGGGTCGTCGCCCGCCTTGGCGACGGCCTTGTCGTTCTCGATGACGTGCTCGGGCGCCTGCGCCACCACCTGGCCCACCGTGTCGAACCCGGCCCGTCCGGCCCGTCCGGCGATCTGGTGGAACTCCCGGGCGCGCAGGATCCGCACCCGCTGCCCGTCGTACTTCGACAGCGCCGTGAACAGCACCGTGCGGATCGGCACATTGACGCCCACGCCGAGCGTGTCCGTCCCGCAGATCACCTTCAGCAGACCCGCCTGGGCGAGCCGCTCGACCAGCCGCCGGTACTTCGGAAGCATGCCCGCGTGGTGCACACCGATCCCGTGCCGGACGAAACGCGAAAGATTGCGTCCGAACTTGGTGGTGAAGCGGAAATTCCCGATCAGCTCGGCGATGGCGTCCTTCTCCGCCTTCGAGCACATGTTGATGCTCATCAGCGACTGCGCGCGGTCCACCGCCTCCTTCTGGGTGAAGTGCACGACATACACCGGCGCCTGGCCGGTCTGCAGCAGCTCCTCCAGCGTGTCGTGCATGGTGGTACGGCGGTACTCGTAGAACAGCGGCACCGGACGCGTCGTGTTGCGCACCACCGTCGTCGGCCGGCCGGTGCGCCGGGTGAGGTCCTCCTCGAACCGCCGCACGTCGCCCAGCGTCGCCGACATCAGCAGGAACTGCGCCTGCGGCAGCTCCAGCAGCGGGATCTGCCAGGCCCAGCCGCGGTCCGGCTCCGCGTAGAAGTGGAACTCGTCCATGACCACCTGGCCGACATCGGCCCGGGTGCCGTCGCGCAGCGCGATCTGCGCCAGCACCTCCGCCGTGCAGCAGATGATCGGCGCCGTCGGGTTCACCGAGGCGTCGCCCGTCATCATGCCGACCTGCTCGGTCCCGAACATCTTCACCAGGTCGAAGAACTTCTCCGACACCAGCGCCTTGATCGGCGCCGTGTAGAACGTCCGCTTCCCCTCCGCGAGCGCCGCGAAGTGCGCACCCGCCGCCACCAGGCTCTTCCCCGAGCCCGTCGGCGTCGCCAGGATCACGTTGTTCCCCGACACCAGCTCGATCAGCGCCTCCTCCTGAGCCGGGTACAGCGAGATCCCGCGCTCCTCCGCCCAGGCGGCGAACGTCTCGTACAGCGCGTCGGGCGTGGCGGGCTTCGGCATCAGATCAAGGAGGGTCACCGCCCCATCTTGCCTGCTCGCCGCCACCCCCGGCAAAGCCCGGGCGCACGAACGGGCGGGCCGGGCGACCGCGAGGGCAGCGCCCTCCGCCCGCCGACCGTGTGCCACGGCGCACATTGCCCGGGTCGCGCCGGGCGTGCCAGAGTGCCGGGCATGGTCAACCGCACCGCGCCCGAACCGCGCACCCTCGCTCCCGGCGCCGTCTTCGACTGGCTCGACGAGACCGCGGAGCAGCGGGCGGCGGCCGGGCTCACCAGGACGCTGCGCAGCCGGCCCGCCGACGACCCGGTGCTGGACCTCGCGGGGAACGACTACCTCGGGCTGACCCGCCACCCCGCCGTCACCGGGGCCGCCGCCGAGGCCGCGCTGCGCTGGGGCGCCGGTGCCACCGGCTCCCGGCTGGTGACCGGGACCACCGCGCTGCACACCGAGCTGGAGCAGGAGCTCGCCGACTTCTGCGGGGCCGAGGCCGCGCTCGTCTTCTCCTCCGGCTACACCGCGAACCTGGCCGCGCTCACCGCGCTCACCGACCCGGACACCCTGATCGTGTCCGACGCCTACAACCACGCCTCGCTGATCGACGGCTGCCGCCTCGCCCGGGCGGACGTGCACCGGGCCCCGCACAGTGATCCGGGCGCCGTCGCCGGGATCCTCGCCGGGCGGGAGCGGCCCCGGGCGCTGGTGGTCACCGACTCGGTCTTCTCGGTCGACGGCAACGCCGCCCCGCTCGCCGAACTCGCCGACGTCACCCGGAGGTTCGGGGCCGCGCTGCTCGTCGACGACGCGCACGGCCTGGGCGTCCTCGGCCCCGGCGGCAGCGGTGCCCCGGCCGCCGCCGGTGTCGCCGGTGCGCCCGACCTGGTCACCACGGTCACCCTGTCGAAGTCGCTCGGCTCCCAGGGCGGCGCCGTGCTCGGCCCCCGCCGGGTGGTTCGCCACCTCACCGAGACCGCCCGCACCTTCATCTTCGACACCGGTCTCGCCCCCGCCGCCGCCGGTGCCGCCCTCGGCGCGCTGCGGCTGCTGCGCGCCGAACCCCACCGCGCCGAGCGCGCCCGGGAGGTGGCCCGCAGCCTGTCCGCCCGCCTCGCCGCCGCCGGCCTGCACGCCTCCGCCCCCGATGCGGCCGTGGTGTCCGTCCGCGCCCCGGGCCCCGAGGCCGCCGTCGGCTGGGCCGCCGACTGCCGCCGGGCCGGGCTCGCCGTCGGCTGCTTCCGCCCCCCGTCCGTCCCGGACGGCATCTCGCGGCTGCGGCTGACCGCGCGCGGCGACCTGACGGACGAGCAGATCGCCGAGGCCGTCCGCGTCGTCGCCGCCACCGCCCCGGAGGGCGCCCGCGCGGTCGGGTGACGCCCCGGCCCGGACGGGGACGAACAACTCGCTTGTGGCAAAAGGCTGCTGACGGTGCGTCGGGCTGCCATCATGGGCGCGTCGGACGGCCGGTGACGGAGGCGGGGATCATGAGCGAGCAGATCGTCACGGCCCTGCTGTCCGGGCTCGTTGCCCTGGTGGTGGCCGCCGTCGGCGCGGCACTGACCCTCGCGCAGCAGCGGCGGGAACGGGCCGGGTGGCTGACCGACCTCAAGTCCGGCTGGGCACTGGATCTTCACAAGGTCAGGCTGGAGTCCTACCCGGAGGCCTTCCGGATCCTGGGCGGGCTGTCGCACGCCGCCGGTTCCCCGCTCACCCCGGAGGCGGCGGGGCGGGTGGCGGCGGCGCTCAACGGCTGGTTCTACGGGCCGGGCGGCATGTGCGCGACCGCCACCGCCCGGGGCGCCGTCCTCGGCCTGCGGCACTGCTGCCGGACCTGGGAGCGGGAAGGCGGTCGGCGTCCCGAGGAGCTCTACGGGTGGCGAGACCTGGCGGTGGCGGCCCTCCGCCGGGACCTCGACCTGTCCGGCCTGGAGTCGTACGACTTCCAGCCGGGTTCCACGATCCTGTCGGACCTCCGGCGGGAGCTCAAGGACGCGGAGAACCACCGCCCGTCGCCCTCGACGGGCGGCGGACCCGGGATCGCCGGGCGTCCCGGTCCGTCCCCCCGCCGAGGCCCGTCCGCCCGCTGAGGCCCGTCCGCCCGCTGAGGGAGGCCCCGCTACAGCCCCGCCAGCTCCCGCAGGAACACCGTGCCGGCGTCCCCACGGCCGGCGGCGACGCGCGGGGCGGCGATCAGGACGGCCGCCGCCCGGCACCAGGCGAGGACGCGGTCGGCGTCCGCGCCCGCGACCAGGTCGGTCAGCTCCGAGATCCGGTCGGACAGCGCCGCCCGGTCGGCCACGCCGTCGAGGGCCCAGTCGACCAGGTCGAAGTCCGGGTCGCCCAGGCAGGCGCGCGGGTCGATCGCCACCGGACCGGCCGGGCCGAGCAGCGCGTTGGCCGGGTGCAGGTCGCCGTGGACCAGCCCGAGCGGGGCGCCGTCGCCGGTCAGCTCGCGGGTCAGGGCCCGGGCGTCCGCCGTCGACACACCGGGGGCCCGCCGCTCGGTGAGGTCGAACAGGAAGTCCAGCCGCTCCGCCAGGGACGGGAGGGCGGCACGGGACGGCGCGGGCACCGAGCGCAGCCCGGTCAGCATCCCCGCCACCTCCGCCGGCCGCCAACCGCGCTCGCGCAGCGTCGTCCCCGGCCGGACGTCCGCCAGCAGCAGCGCCCCGGCCCCGACGTCCTCCGCCAGCAGCCCCACCACCGAGGGCACCTCCCGCCACGCGGTCAGCGCCACCGCCTCCTGCCGGGCCACCTCGGTGTCCGGCGTCAGCTTGAGCCACACCGCGGCACCGTCGGCCGGCCGCTCGCAGCGGAACACCCGCGACGTGCCGCCCCCGCCGGCCGCCCGTACCGCCAGGCCCCAGCGCCCGGCCAGCTCGTCCACCAGCCGCGGCAGCTGTGCGCACCACTCCCGGGCGCCGGGCCCGAAGCGGGTCACCAGCCGGTCCCGCACCTCCTCGGGGACGGCGGCGAGGGCGGCGAAGCCGGCCGTTCCGGAGGCAGCGTCGGCCGTCCCGGCGGTGCGGTCGGCGGTCACGGCCGCCCCACCACCAGCAGCGTCTCCGCGCCCACCGGCCGGTAGCCGGCGGCCTGGAAGGCCCGCACGCTGGTCGCGTTGCCCGGCGCCTGCTGCGACCAGACCACAGCACCGTCCGGGACCAGGTGCCGGGCCGCCAGCGCCAGCGCCCGGCCCAGGCCCCGGCCGCGGGCCGCCGCACCGACCTCGATCGCACACTCCCAGCGCCCGGCGACGCCGCGCCCCAGCACCAGGACCCCGCTCCCGCCCTCGGCCTCGAAGACCCGCACGTCGTCGCGGTAGCGCAGCGCCCGCACCACCCGGGGATGCTCCCGGTCCTCGACCGGGGCGAGCGGCAGCGGCGGCTCGCCGGGCAGGCGGTCGGCCACCGTCAGCAGGTCGATGTTGCCGTTCTCCCGTCCGGTGCGGCGGGCGAACGCGCTCAGGAACGGCGGGCACAACGGCGCGGCCAGCGGGTCGCTCGGCGTGGCCGCCAGCGTCGCCCGCACCCAGTCCGGGTCCTCGTCGGTGAACACCACCGCGTGCGCGGAGAACGACAGCACCCCCGCCTCGCGCGGCGACGGCTGCGGCACCACCGTCACCGACCCGTCCGACGGCGGGAACACCCCGCTCCCCGCGTCCGCCAGAATCTCCCGCAGCCCCCGTGCAGCCATCGTTCCCCGCCCCTTGGTGATCTTCTTGGTGATCTTCGTGGGCGATCAGCCTACGTGATCACGTCACACCCGGAGCGGGGTGCTCCCACGGGGCCGGGTCCTGCGCTCAGGTCTTCTTCCGGGCCCGGCTCGGCTGCACCCGGGTCGGCTCGCCCGCCGCCTTCGGATGGTCCGGCGGATACGGCAGCTCGCCGTGCGCGCCGTCCGCGACCTGCCGCTCGTACAGCTCCAGCAGCGCCTCCAGCCGGAACGCCTCGTCCTGCATGCCCGCGTGCGGATCGCCCACCTCCGCGAACCGGGCGGGCACCGTCCGCAGGTCGAAGTCCTCCGGCAGCGCGTCGTCCAACTCCTCCCACAGCAGCGGCGTCGACGCCGTCGCCCGGGGCCGGGCCCGCAGCGAGTAGGCGGAGGCGATCGTCCGGTCCCGCGCCATCTGGTTGTAGTCGACGAAGATCCGCTCCCCGCGCTCCTCCTTCCACCACGCCGTGGTCACCCGCCCCGGCAGCCGCCGCTCCAGCTCCCGGCCCAGCGCGATCACCGCGTGCCGCCCGTCGGTGAACGTCCACTCCGGCACCAGCGGCACGTACACGTGCACCCCGCGCCCGCCCGAGGTCTTCGGCCACCCCCGCAGCCCGTGCTCCTCCAGGACGGCCCGCAGCTCGTGCGCGACCCGCACCGAGTCCCGGAAGTCCGTGCCCGGCTGCGGGTCCAGGTCGATCCGCAGCTCGTCCACATGGTCGGTGTCCGAGCGGCGCACCGGCCACGGGTGGAAGGTCAGACAGCCGAGGTTCGCCGCCCACAGCACCGCCGCCGGCTCGGTCGGACAGATCTCGTCCGCCGACCGCCCGCTCGGGAAGGCGATCCGCGCGGTCGGCAGCCAGTCGGGCAGGCCCTTCGGGGCCCGCTTCTGGTAGAAGAACTCGCCCTCCACCCCGTCCGGGAACCGCTGCAGCGTGGTCGGCCGGTCCCGCAGCCCGCGCAGCACCCCGTCCGCGACCGCGAGGTAGTACTCGGCGACGTCCAGCTTGGTGAAGCCGCGCTCCGGGAAGTACACCTTGTCGGGGTTCGAGAGCCGGACGGTGCGTCCGGCGACATCCAGTTCCACGGCAGAGCCCATGCCACTCACGCTAAGCGCGCGCCGCCCGCCGCGCCTGTCCTGACCTGGGCGCGCGTACCTACCTGGGTGCTCGTGAGGCCCGCGTGCCGCCCGCGCGCCGCCGCGCGTGCGGACCGCGTCGGCGCGAGGATCGGAAGCATGGACCTGCCCGTGATGCCGCCCGTCGCCCCGATGCTCGCCAAGTCCGTCGCCAAGATCCCGCCCGGCATGCAGTACGAGGCCAAATGGGACGGCTTCCGCGCCATCGTCTTCCGCGACGGCGACGAGATCGAGATCGGCAGCCGCACCGGCAAACCCCTCACCCGCTACTTCCCCGAACTCGTCACGGCCCTGCGCCGCGAAACACCCCCGCGCTGCGTCCTCGACGGCGAGGTGGTCATCGCCCGCGACGGCCGGCTGCGCTTCGAGGAACTCCTCGAACGCATCCACCCCGCCGCCAGCCGGGTCGAACTGCTCGCCGAACGCACCCCCGCCTCCTTCGTCGCCTTCGACCTGCTCGCCCTCGGCGACGAATCCCTCCTCGACCGGCCGCTCGCGGCCCGCCGCGCCGCCCTCGAAACGGCCCTCGCCGACGCCGCCGACCCCGTCTTCACCGCCCCCGCCGCGACCGACCGCGACCTCGCCGAGACCTGGTTCGCCCAGTACGAGGGCGCCGGACTGGACGGCATCGTCGCCAAACCCCTCGACCAGCCCTACCGGCCCGGCGAACGCACCATGTACAAGATCAAGCACGAGCGCACCGCCGACTGCGTGGTCGCCGGCTACCGCGAGCACAAGAGCGGACCCGTCGTCGGCTCCCTGCTGCTCGGGATCCACGACGCCGAGGGCCGCCTCCAGCACGTCGGCGTCTGCGCCGCCTTCAGCATGGCCCGCCGCAGCGAACTCGCCGAGGAACTCGCGCCGTTGCGCACCACCGACCTCGCCGGCCACCCCTGGGGCGCCTGGGCCGACGAGGCCGCCCACGCCGACGCCAGACTCCCCGGGGCGCAGAGCCGCTGGACCGGGAAGAAGGACCTCTCCTGGGTGCCGCTGCGCCCCGAACGCGTCGTCGAGGTCGCCTACGACCACATGGAGGGCACCCGCTTCCGGCACACCGCGCAGTTCCGGCGCTGGCGCCCGGACCGGGCGCCGGAGAGCTGCACGTACGAGCAGTTGGAGGAGCCGGTCTCCTACGACCTGGCGCGGGTGCTCGGGGGCTGACCGCCCCTTGGCACCCGCGCCGGGTCACGCACCCGCGCCAGGTCACGCCCGCCAGGTCACGCCCGCCCGGTCACGCCCGCCAGGTCACGCTGTCGAAGGCACCGGCGGCGTCACCGAGGTCGACACCGACGCGTCCGCCGTCGCCGAGGGCTCGTCCCCGCCCGCCGGGGCCGCCGGCAGGTCGTAGACGTTCCCCGGCGAGACGACCTCCGTGATCGCCTTCGCGAACAGCGTCGACGGCGCCGACCCCTTGTACGTGATGTCGGTGTTCAGCAGCACCACCAACGAGGCCTGCGCGGACGGCAGATACACCACCACCGTCTGGTAGCCCGGCAGCGAGCCGTTGTGCCCGATCCACCCGTGGTTGTAGAACACCCCCAGCCCGTACCAGGTGTCCGGCACCGCCGAGGGCTGCGGCTGGAGCCGCTGCGCCTGCGTCTGCGGAGTCAGCAGCGTGCCGGTGGCCAGCACCTTGGCCCACTTCTTCATGTCCGCCTGGTCCGAGATCATCGCCCCCGCCGCCCAACCCCAGGACGGATTCCAGTCGGTGGCGTCCGCGATCGTCCCGTCCGCGGTCTGGTTGGTGTAACCCTGGGAGTGCGGCTGCGGGAACGCGTTCGTGGTCGGGAACACCGTCCGGCCCAGGTCCGCCGGGTCGAACACCTCCTTCTTCAGGAACTCGCCGAGCGGCTGCCCGCCCAGCTTCTCGATCACCTTCCCGATCAGCACCGTGTTGGTGTTGGAGTAGTCGAACTCCGCCCCCGGGGCGAAGTTCACCGGGTGCTTGAACGCGTACGCGAGCAACTGGTCCGGCGTGAACGAGCGTTGCGGGTCCGCCTGGAGCGCCGCCACGAAGTCCTCGTCCTGGGTGTACGAGAACAGGCCGCTGCGCATGTCGGACAGCTGGCGCAGGGTGATCGTGTCACCGTTCGGCACGCCCGAGACGTACTTGCCGATCGGGTCGTCCAGCCCCGCCTTGCCCTGGTCCACCAGCCGCAGCAGACCGGTGACGGTGAAGGTCTTCGTCTCGCTGCCGATCCGCATGTTCAGCCCGGTCACCATCGCCGTGCCCGCGACCTTGTCGGAGACACCGAAGGCCTTCAGGTACTCGCCCTGCGGCGTCGACAGGTTGACGATCACCCCCGGCACCGAGGCCTCCGTCAGCACCCGCTGCACCGCGGTGTCCAGCCGGGCCGTCACGTCCGGCGTCAACGGCAGCGCGGTCGGGCCCGCGGAGCCGCCCGAGGACGTGGTGGGAGTGGTCGGGGAGGGGCTGAGCAGCGTCGCGCTCGCGCTCGGGCCCGAAGCCGAGGCCGAGGGGCTGAGCGCCGCCGGGACGGCCGTCACCGCCCCGGCCGCCGGGGAGCCGGCGGAGGAGCCGCCCGAACAGCCGGCCGAGGCCAGCAGCCCGGCCAGCGCCAGCGCGACTGCCGCCGGGGCGGGCCGGGCCGAGGCCGCCCGGGCCGTAGCCGCGCGGGTCGTACCCGGACGGGCCGCGGCCGGGCGGCGTGGGGTCGTGGCTCGGGCCGTCGTCACACGATTCGGCACGCGGTCGTGATTCGTCATCGTCGAGGCGCCTCTCTGGGCAGGACGGACCCGGAGCACCGCTCCACGGGCCCGCAAGGGGGAGCGATCGCCACCGTATGCGCCGGTCACCGGCACCGCGCGCCCTGCGGCCACCCGCTGGCCCGAACGGACCCACCCGTCAGCCACCCGGCCCGGCCCCGGTCGCGCCACCACCGGATCGGCCCGCACCATATCCGCCCCCTACCGGCCGCCGCGTAAGGTGCCCACCGCCCGACCGACGGAGGGGAACACCGAGGTGCTGCTGCACTGCGAAGCCGTAGGCAAACGCTACGGACGGGGCCGCTGGATCCTGCGCGACGTCGACCTGGACCTCGCACCCGGCGACGTGCTCGCCGTCGTCGGCGCCAACGGCTCCGGCAAGTCCACCCTGCTACGGATCCTGGCCGGCCTCACCCGCCCCACCGCCGGCCGCCGCACCGGAACGGCCACCGCCCAGGGGGCCTCCGTCGGCTACGTCCCCGACCGCTTCACCGCCCACGAACGCCTCACCGCCATGGCCTACCTCACCCACCTCGGACGCATCCGCGGCCTGCCCACCGCCACCGCCCGGGACCGCGCCGGCCGACTGCTGGACCGCCTCGCCCTCGCCGGCGGCCCGGACGCCCCGCTGCGCACCCTCTCCAAGGGCAACGCCCAGAAGGTCGCGCTCGCGCAGGCCCTGCTCGTGCCGCCCGACCTGCTCGTCCTCGACGAACCGTGGTCCGGCCTCGACGCCTCCGCCCACACCGCGCTCGCCGGGATCCTCGCCGAGACGGCCGCCGCCGGCGGGGCGGTGGTGTTCACCGACCACCGCGAGGCCCTCGCCCGGACGCACGCCACCGCCGTGCACACCGTCGCCGACGGACGGGTCACCCGCCACGCCGACCCCGGCCCGGGCGCGCCCGTGGTGGTTGTCCTCACCCGCCGGGGCGGCCCCGACCTCCCCGGTGTTCTCGACCTTCCCGGCTTTCTCGACCTTCCCGGTTTTCTCGACCTTCCA
This sequence comes from Kitasatospora sp. MBT66, assembly GCF_000710405.2. Taxonomy (NCBI): domain Bacteria; kingdom Bacillati; phylum Actinomycetota; class Actinomycetes; order Kitasatosporales; family Streptomycetaceae; genus Kitasatospora; species Kitasatospora sp. MBT66. The sequence goes on from NZ_JAIY01000006.1 coordinate 186,713, forward strand.
GGTGTCCTCGCCGCCGAGCGCCACGGGGCCGAACTCCACCTGCGGGTCGACCGGTCGAGGACCGACGCCGTCCTGCTCGCCGCACTCCGCGACGACTGGTCCGTGCAAGCCGTCACCCGGCCCGCGCCCGAACCGGCCCCCGCTGCGGCCGAACCGGCGCCCGCACCCACCCCGAGGACCACCGCCCGATGACCGCCCTCGTCCGCTACCGGCTCACCACCCTGCTGCTCTCCCAGCGCTACCTCGCCCCGCTGCTCCTGTTCGCCGCCCTCGTCACCGTGCTCACCAGCAACGACACCGGTCCGCTCACCGCCGCCCACGCTGCCTCCGGCCTGGCGATGCTGCTCGCCGCGACCTGGCTCACCATGGCGCTGGCCGGGCTCGACGACCCGCCCCACCGGGCCGTGCTGACGGCCGCCACCGGCGGACACCGGCGCCTGACCACCGGGACCGTCCTCGCCGCGCTGGCGGCCTGCCTGCCCCTCACCGCCCTCGGCCTGCTCCTGCCGCTGCTCGTCGGCGACCACAGCCCCACCGCCGCCGACCTGCTCCTGGGCGTCGAGGTCCAGCTCACCTGCGCCTGCACCGGCGCCGCCGTCGGCCTGCTCACCGCCCGGCCGGTGGTCCGGCGACAGGGGCACGGACTGCTGCTCGCCCTCGCGCTGCTGCTCGTCCTGACCCTCGGCAAGGGCCTGCCGCCGGTGAACCTCCTGCTCACCCGGCTCTCCGGCCACCACCGGTCGGCGGACCTGGTCGGCTCCACCGCGCTGCTGCTCGCGCTCGCCGCCGTTCTGCTCGGGACCGCGGCGGTGGTCGGGCACGCCGTCGCCGTCCGGCGGGACTGACCGGACCGGGCCGGACCGGGCCGGGACTGACCGGGACTGACCGGACCGGCGTGGACCGGCGTGGACCGGCGTCGGCGGCCCGGGTCGGGTCGCGGTCCGGCGGGGCCGCCGGGCGGGCGCTCCGTGCGCCCCGAACGCGCCCCGCGCGCTCCGCCGTCGGGGTGCCGACCGGCACGCCGCGACCGGCCCCGGGCGCAGCTCGGGCACGATCGTTCAGCCCAGCTGTCGCGGCCCTTAAGAATTCCTCGATGGACCGCACCCCCTCCGACCAGGCAGATTTCTGCCTGCCCGGATTACGGACGCCAGGACCGACACCAGGACCCCGGCCCCGTCACCACCCTCCGGCCCTCCCGGGGGCCGCCACCGCCGGGCCTCGTCGGCCTGCCCACACCAGGCCGCCCCACCGTGCGTCAGGAGCCACCGCCGTGAAGGCACTCGTCAAGCAGAAGGCCGAGCCGGGACTCTGGCTGATGGACGTCCCCACCCCGGCGATCGGCCCCGGCGAGGTGCTCATCAAGGTGCTGCGCACCGGCATCTGCGGTACCGACCTGCACATCCGCAAGTGGGACGGCTGGGCGCAGCAGGCCATCAGGACCCCGCTGGTGCTGGGCCACGAGTTCGTCGGCGAGGTCGCCGAGCTCGGTGCCGGCGTCGCGGACATCGCCGTCGGCGACCTGGTCAGCGGCGAGGGCCACCTGGTCTGCGGCAAGTGCCGCAACTGCCTGGCCGGCCGCCGCCACCTCTGCCGCAACACCGTCGGCCTCGGCGTCAACCGCGACGGCGCCTTCGCCGAGTACGTCGCCCTGCCGGCCTCCAACGTCTGGGTGCACCGGGTCCCCGTCGACCTCGACGTCGCCGCGATCTTCGACCCGTTCGGCAACGCCGTGCACACCGCGCTGTCCTTCCCGCTGGTCGGTGAGGACGTGCTGGTCACCGGTGCCGGCCCGATCGGCATCATGGCCGCCGCCGTCGCCAAGCACGCCGGCGCCCGCAACGTCATGATCACCGACGTCTCCCCGTACCGCCTCGACCTCGCCCGCAAGGTCGGTGTCACGCTGGCGCTCAACGTCGCCGAGCACACCATCGAGGAGGGCCAGCAGAAGCTCGGCCTGCGCGAGGGCTTCGACGTCGGCCTGGAGATGTCCGGCCGGCCCGAGGCGATGCAGTCGATGATCGCCAACATGACCCACGGCGGGAAGATCGCCATGCTGGGCCTGCCCGCCGAGCAGTTCCCGATCGACTGGGCCTCCGTCGTCACCTCGATGCTCACCATCAAGGGCATCTACGGCCGGGAGATGTTCGAGACCTGGTACGCGATGTCCGTCCTCCTGGAGGGCGGCCTCGACCTCAGCCCCGTGATCACCGGTCGGTACGCCGCCACCGACTTCGAGGCAGCCTTCGACGAGGCGGCCGGCGGCCGCTGCGGCAAGGTCATCCTCGACTGGACCGCCTGAGCACCCTCGCCGATCCGACGATCCTTTTAGGAGCAGCTGTGTTCGACAACGTGCGCGACGAGGTCGCCGCCACCCTCGAAGAGATCCGTGAGGCCGGCCTCTTCAAGCCGGAGCGCGTCATCGGCAGCCCGCAGAGCGCCGCCGTCACCGTCACCGCGGGCGGCACCCCGGGCGAGGTCCTCAACTTCTGCGCCAACAACTACCTCGGCCTCGCCGACCACCCCGAGGTGCTCGACGCCGCCAAGGACGCGCTCGACCGCTGGGGCTACGGCATGGCGTCCGTCCGCTTCATCTGCGGCACCCAGGACGTGCACAAGCAGCTCGAGGACCGCCTCTCCGCGTTCCTCGGCCAGGAGGACACGATCCTCTACTCGTCCTGCTTCGACGCCAACGGCGGTGTCTTCGAGACCCTGCTCGACGAGCGCGACGCCGTCATCTCGGACGCCCTCAACCACGCGAGCATCATCGACGGCATCCGGCTCTGCAAGGCCCGCCGCCACCGCTACGCCAACCGCGACCTCGCCGACCTGGAGCAGCAGCTCAAGGAGAGCCAGGACGCCCGCCGCCGCCTGATCGTCACCGACGGCGTCTTCTCGATGGACGGCTACGTCGCCCCGCTGCGCGAGATCTGCGACCTCGCCGACCGCTACAACGCCATGGTCATGGTCGACGACTCGCACGCCGTCGGCTTCGTCGGCGCGGGCGGGCGCGGCACGCCGGAGCTGCACGGCGTCATGGACCGGGTCGACATCATCACCGGCACCCTCGGCAAGGCGCTCGGCGGTGCCTCCGGCGGCTACGTGGCCGCGCGTCGGGAGATCGTCGCGCTGCTGCGCCAGCGCTCGCGCCCGTACCTGTTCTCGAACTCGCTCGCGCCGGTCATCGCGGCCGCCTCGCTGAAGGTCCTGGACCTCGTCGAGAGCTCGAACGAGCTGCGGGAGCGGCTGGCGGCGAACACCGCGCTGTTCCGTTCGAAGATGACCGAGGCGGGCTTCGAGATCCTGCCCGGGGACCACCCGATCGCGCCGGTGATGATCGGCGACGCGGCGAAGGCGGGCCGGCTCGCCGAGCTGCTGCTGGAGCGCGGCGTGTACGTGATCGGCTTCTCGTACCCGGTCGTCCCGCACGGCCAGGCCCGGATTCGGGTCCAGCTCTCCGCCGCGCACACCACCGAGGACGTCGAGCGCGCCGTCGCCGCCTTCGTGGACGCGCGCGCCGCGCTGGGGGAGTAGCTCCCGCGCTGTTGCGCTTGCCGCAACCGCCGGCTACCGCTGTGACCGCCGTGACGCTGTGACCGCTGCGTCCGTTCGTCCGCCGCGTCACTCACGCGGTGGCGGTCGCCGGGAACGGCCCCTTGCCGGGCCCGTTCCCCCTCGATCGCCCGTGGCACGTCCGCTCGGAACCGGACGTGCCACGGGCTCCAGAACCGCTGTGCGGTGTCGGCGGGGCCGGCCCCGCCGACATCGCACAGCACCAAGACCACCTGCCCCACCCTCCCGCCGCGGGAGTGGGAAGTCGGCCCGACCGACTTCCCACTCCCGTTCGCGGTTTCCGGGGCCGGTCGGCTCCGTGCCGGTGGCGCGGCTCGGTGCGGAGGTGTCCGGCACCGGGCTGTGCTTCGTCGGGCTCGCCCTTCCGCTCCCTCGTTCTGGTCCTCTTCGGGCGCGCCTTCGCTTTCTCCCCGCTCCACTGCTGCTGTGCCGCTGTGCCGCTGTGCCGCTGTGCCGCTTCGCCTCACCGCACTCTTTCCCCGCTCTCCCTCCCCGCTCCGCACTTTGCAAAGTCACACTTTGCAAAGTGCGGGAAGGAGCGTCGAGGAGGCTGTGCGCCCGGGAATCAAGGGGATCGCCTCTCGTTGCACTTTGCAAAGTGTGACTTTGCAAAGTGCTGGGGGCGGGGATCCGGGGCGAGGGGCAGGGGGTCGCCGGAGTACTGCGTGCGGTGTTGCCGGGAGTGGGAAGTCGGCGGGGCCGACTTCCCACTCCGTAGTCCCTCGCGACCGGTTCGTCACCCCCGCCCCGGCAGTCCCATCGACGCTGGCAGAATTGGTCTGTGATCGACGCGAGACGGCTGCGGACCCTGCGAGCGGTGGCGGACCACCGGACGGTGACCGCCGCGGCGGCCGCGCTCTACCTCACCCCCTCCGCCGTCTCGCAACAGCTGGCCGCCCTGGAGCAGGAGACCGGCCACCACCTGCTCGCCCGCGAGGGCCGTGGCGTGCGGCTCACGGCGGCCGGGGAGATCCTGCTCGGTCACGCCGACGCCGTCCTCGCCCAGCTCGAACGGGCCGAGGCCGACCTCGCCGCCTACAGCGCCGGCGTCTCCGGCGAGGTCACCGTGGCCTCCTTCGCCACCGGCATCTCGCTCGTCCTCGCGCCCGCCATCGGCACCCTCGCCACCCGTGCCCCCGGTGTCCGGCTCAAGGTGCTCGACGCCGAGGGCGACGCCAGCCTGCCGATGCTGCTCGACGGTCGCGCCGACCTCGCCGTGGCAGTCGAGTACCGCGGCGCCCCGCGTGCCGACGACGCCCGGCTCACCCGCGTCCCGCTCTACGCCGAGCCCTTCGAGGCCGTTCTCCCGCTCGCCCACCCGCTGGCCGCCGCAGAGGGGCCGGTCGCGATGGCTGACCTCGGCGACGAACCGTGGATCGGCCCCTATCCGGGCAACCCGTGCCACGACGTGGTGCTGCTGGCCTGCGAGCATGCCGGTTTCCAGCCGCGCCTGGTGCACTCCTCCGACGACTTCCGCGCCGTCGTCGCCCTCGCCTCGGCCGGTGCCGGCGTGGCTCTGGTCCCGCGCTCGGCCCTTCTCGGCGTAGACCTGGCCCGGGTCGCCGTCCGCCCCGTCGACAGTGCCCTCGCCACCCGCCGGGTCTTCGCCGCCGTCCGCGCCGGTGCCGACGGCCACCCGCTCATCCGCCCCGTCCTCGACGCCCTCGCCGAAGTCGCTCCGGCCACCCTCTGACCTCGCGGGGCGCCGCCGGGGAGGCGGCGCCCCGGCAGTCCTCCGCACTTTGCAAAGTGCACTTTGCAAAGTGCGAACAGGGGCCGGAGGTGTCGGCGTGGGTGACCCGCGGCTCGCGCCGGCCGAGGGGTGACGGGCGAGGGTCGAGGAGCGAGGGCCGAGGGGTGGCCAGCGATGGGTGGCGGGTCGCCGGCGGTGGACGATGAACGATGAGATGACGAACGGCGGTCGACGGAAGACCAACGACCGCCGACCGCCGACCGCCGACGGCCGACGGCCGATCGACGACAGGACGGGTGGTGCCAGGTGGGGTTCCTCGGGGAGAGCTGGCGGTTGGTGCGGGAGGGGGAGGTGCTCGGTGAGATCGTGATCGACGAGGCGGACTTCCCGTGGCTGCACGGGCGGTTCGTGCCGACGGCGGCGTTCGGTGCGGTGCGGGCGTGGTTCGAGGAGTCGTTGGCGCTGCTCGACGCGGAGGAGTACGAGCGGTTCGACGTGAGCTACGAGCGGATCGCGGGCGCGCTGTCGCTGGTGGCACCGGCGGGGCCGGTGGCGGAGTTCCTGCTGCACGTCGACGGCGGGCGCGCATGGTTCCGGTGGAGCGACGAGCCGTTCGACGAGGCCTGACCGCCGCTCCCGGGCGTGCTGTTGGCATCATCCGGGCACGTTCGACCTCTTGCCGGTGTCCGACGGGAGCGTCAGCATGAGGGCACCGCAGTGGTGTGCCGCCGGAGGGGGGATCCCGTCGATGGGTGGTGGAGATCCGGTGTGTCCGGCGTGCGGAGCGCCACGCGCGCCGGGGGTACCGCTACCGCCGGCGGCGGCGCTGCCGCTGACCCGGGAGCTGACGCCCCGGGAGCGCACCGTGCTGCAGCTGTTGGGCCTCGGGTACGACAATCGCTCGATAGCCTACGAACTCAATATCAGTGAGCGCACCGTCAAACGGTTCGTCACCGCCATTCTGGCGAAACTGGGACTCCGGTCAAGACTGCAGGCCGGACTGCTCGCACTGATTCTCGCGACCTCCCCCGCCGAAGGCGGTTTCTGGCCCAAAGGTCTCATGGACGGCGTCCCGGGCGGCGGTGATGATGATCTGGCATCCGAGAAGGAGGGGACCATGACATTCGACGCCCTCGCCGCCCTCCGGCAGGCGGGCAACCCGGTCGACCTGCTGACACTGGAGCAACGGGACGTGCTGTCCCGGCTCAGCGAGGACGAGGTCGCTGTCCTCAATTCCGTGAAACAGCGGCTCGACGCTGTTTCGGACGCCGAGGTGGAAGGGCATTCCTTCGTCATCAAGTTGGCGTGAGATGGCGGTCAGATTCGGGATTCTCGGGCCGCTGCACGTGCTGGAGAACGGTCGGGCCGTCGATCCGGGATCACGGAAACAACAGATTCTCCTGGCGGCGCTGCTGTCCCACGCGAATACCCGGGTGTCGGCCGACTCCCTGGTCGAGGCGCTGTGGGACGACGCGCCGCCGCGTACCGCCCGGAAGAACCTCCAGGTGTACGTCTCGGGGCTGCGCCGACTGGCCGGTCCCGAGTCCGGCCCGGACACTTCCTGTCCCGGCTCCGGCACGGGACACGCAACCGCCCTCGGGGCCACCCGGATCAGCCACCAGGCCGGCGGCTACGTCCTGCACACCGCCGAGGGGGAGCTCGACGCGCTCCGCTTCGAACAGCGGGCCAGGGCAGGGGCGTTCACCGAGGCCCTGGAGCTGTGGCGCGGCTCGGCGCTCGACGGGTTCCGGGACGTCCCGCTGATCGACAGTGCCGCGCAGCGCCTCGACCGCCGCTTCCTCGGTGTGTTCGAGGACTGGCTGGACGCCGAACTCGCCGCCGGGCGCGGGGCGGAGGCGATCGAGCGAGCCACCGAGACCGCGCAGCGGCACCCGTTGCGCGAACGCCTGCGGATGCTGCAGATGACCGCCCTGTGCCAGGCCGGCCGCCGCTCCGAGGCGCTCGCCGTCTACGACGAGCTGCGGCAGACGCTGGCCCATGAACTCGGCCTGCCGCCGAGCCCGGCCCTGGCGCGCTTCTACCGTTCGCTGCTCTGCGAGGCCGGCCCCGTCCATGCGCGGCCCGCGCCGCCCGCCGAGCTGCGGCCGCCGCCTCCGCGCCCGCACCGGGTGGCGGCGCCGAACCTGCTGCCCACCGACCCGCCCGCGTTCACCGGCCGCGCGGCCCCCGTGCGCCGGCTGGCCGAGGTGCTCACGGGTGGCGCCGGCCGGCTGGCGGTGGTGACCGGACCGCTGGGCGCGGGCAAGACCGCGCTCGCCGTCCACACCGCGCACCGATTGGCCGAACAGTTCCCGGACGGCCGGCTGTTCGTCCGGCTGCGCGGGGAGGACGGCCGCCCCCGCCCGCTGGACGACGTCCTGCGCCAGCTGCTGGCGGCCACCGCCTGCGCCGAACGGGACGGTCCGACCGGCGCGCCGCCCGCCGCGGAGTGCTCCGACCCGCGCTGGGCCTGGCAGTTGTGGCTGACCGGGCGCCGCGCGCTGGTGGTCGTCGACGACGCCCGCCGGGAGTCCGAGGTCCGGCCACTGCTGCCGGAGGCGGGGGAGAGCGCCGTCGTGGTCACCGCCAGGCCCGGGCTGATCGGCCTGGAGGGCGCCCACCGGGTCTGGCTGCCACCCTTCACCGCGGACGAGGCGGTGGAGTTCCTGGGTCGGACGATCGGCGCCGAACGGGTCGACGCGGACCGGGAGTCCGCCGCCCGGATCGTCCGGGCGACCGGACTGCTGCCGCTCGGGGTCAGGCTGGTCGCCGACCGGCTGGCGTTCCTGCGGCACGTCCCGTTGGGCGAGTACGTCGCGCGGCTGGGCGGCGGCCGGGCGCTGCTGGACGAGCTGTGCGGGGGCGATCCGCTGGTGCGGGTGCGTCTGGCCGAGTCGGTCGGCGAACTGCCGGAGGCCGCGCACTGGGCGGTGCTGCGGCTCGGCCTGCTGGCCCGTCCGGTGTTCACCCTGGACCGGGCGGCCGCGGTGCTGGACTGCGATCCGGGGACGGCCGTGCGGGTGCTGGAGGACCTCCTGGAGGCCAGCCTGCTCACCGTCGCCGACGCGGAGGGGCTCGCCCACACCGTGCGGTACGAGATGCCGGCGCTGCTGTACGCGTACGCCCGGGAGCGGGCCGGCCGGACCGCCGACCGGGTGCCGGTCCACCTCCACTGAGCGAGCCGGGTGCACGGGGCGGACGGGACGAAGGGGAAGCGCGTGGCGCACGGGTGCGGTGGGCCGCCGGTCCGGAGCCGGAGTGAAGAGCCAGGAGCGAAGAGCAGAACGGCATATGACCAACCGTCATACCGAAATCGAACCGCCGCCTAATCGCCGCCATACCGGGGATCCCTACGTTTCTCCCGGGCCGGCGTAGCGGACGCCGCACTGCAGAGGGAGGTCAGCATGAGTGACTCCATCAACCCGGAGCCGACCGAGGCCGAGGACGAGGTCGACGTCGTGGCGCACGGCATCGACGTCGAGGACGACGGCGTCGTCGACGACATCTGTGTGATCAACAACAGTTCGGCGATGTGACGTTGTCGCAGCCGGTCGTCGAGTCACGACGTCATGACCTGGTGACCTTGTGACCTTGTGACCTGGTGACTTTGTGACGTCATGGCGTCACGACGCCCGAGCGGGTCATCCGCCACCGGCCCGAGCCGCCGGCGGCCGGGTGGCCCGTTCGGCCGGTCCCGCCGACCGCCGCGCCCCGACCGCCGCGCCCCGACCGCAGCCCCCTGGCCCGGAGGCCCCGTGAACATCCTGCTCTGCCCGCTCAGTGACGGCGGCTACCTCTACCCGACGCTCGCCGTCGGGCGCGAACTGCGGCGCCGCGGCCACCGGGTGTCGGTGCTGGGCCGCGCCACCGCCGCGCCGTTCGCGGCCGAGGCCGGCCTGCCGTTCGCGGCGGCGGAGGAGTTCGGCGGCGAGCGGGCCTTCTCCGCCGCCCGCTGGGGCGTCATGGGTCTCGGGCAGTACCGGGCGACCGTGCGCGCCGCCCGGCAGGCCCGGGCCGACCTGCTGGTGACCTCCGTGCTGTGCAACGGCGCACTGCTCGCCGCCGAGACGCTGGACGTACCGGTGGTCGTGATCGGACTCTCGATCCACCTGTGGACCTACCGCTCCGGGGGCGAGGGCGAGCCGCAGTACGGCCGCAGCCGGGAGAACCGGACCCTGGAGACGATGGCGCTCTACGACGCGACCCGGGAGGAGGCCGGTCTCTCCGCCCGGCCGTCCCGTCGGCCGCGGGCGACGGTCGCGGCGGCCGCCGCCGGCGGCCCGGAGGACTCCCCGCTGCTCGGTGACGCGCTCCTGCTCCGGGGGGACCCCGAACTGGAGCACCCGGGAGCGGAGTTGCCGCCACGGGTGCACCAGGTCGGCCCGCTGTCCTGGGAGCCGGCCGCCGACCCGGGCGAACTCGCCGCCGTGGACGCCGCGTTGGCGCGCAGTAGCAAGCCGGTCGTCTATGTGCACCTGGGTCGCTTCTTCGGCGGCGGCACTCCGTGGCCACGCCTCAACGCGACCTTCACCGGCGGCCGTTACCAGGCCGTCGTGGAGCAGGGCCGGACCGCCGAGCCGTGCCCGGCCCCGGACGCCGACATCCTGCTCGTCCGCAAGCCCTGGCTGGGTCCGCTCGTCGACCGGGCCGGGCTGGTGCTGACCGCCGGCACCTCGGCGCCGGTGCTCGGCGCCCTGCTGCGCGGCCGACCGCTGGGCGTCACCCCCAACGGCTCCGAACAGCCCGTCCTCGCCGGTGCGTTGCTGCGGGCCGGCGCGGCCGTCCACCTCCCGCGAACGGGGGAGCCGGACCAGGCCGGGCTGGTGGACGCGGCCTGGCGGGACGACCGGCTGCGTTCCCACGCCCAGCGCCTCGGCCGACGGCTCGCCGACGCCGCCGCGGACGGCCCCCGCCGAGCCGCCGACCTCGTCGAGCAGACCGCCCGCACGTCCGACCGGCAGCCCGCAACCTCAAGGGAGAACCATGGGTACTCGATCAGCCGCCCCGGACCTCGCGGCCGTGGAGAGCCTCTCGGCGGGCGCGCGGCGGTGGATCGGTCGGCACTGCGGCTTTCTTGACGAGCCGGCGGGCCGGGCCGAACTGCCGGTGACCCCCCGGGTCAAGGCGCTGCTGCAACTCGCCCTGCTGTACCGCTGCTGGGCGAGGGCCACCGGGGCTGCCGGGGCCACCGGCACCTCCGGCACCTCCGGGGCCGACCGGACTGCGGAGGCCGTCCGACCGCGGCCCCCGGACCCCGACCTGGCCGCCGTCGCCGCGACCGTCGAGCAGGTCTGGCGCAGCCCCGACCACCCGCCGCTGCTCACCGTCGAGCCGCGCTACGCCCGGCAGTTCCAGCTCATGTACGGCGCGCTCGCCCCGGCCGGCCTGGACGCCGACGGCCCGCACCGGGCGGCCCTCGCCGAAGGGGTCGCGGGCGACCTCCTGACGCCGCGCCGCAAGTCGCCCTTCCTGCACCTGGAGACCCGCTACTACGCCGAACTGGCGGACGTGAAGCACCAGTTGCTCGACTACCCGGAGCTGTACCGGATCAGCCGGCTGGCCGCGCACGCCGACGGTCAGCCGCTGGCCGAGCTCGACGTCTGCAATGTGACCCACACCGTCTTCCACCTGGCCGACTTCGGCTTCCGGGACCCGGGCCTCGGCGAGGCCGATCTCGTCCACGCCCGCGACCGGGTCGAGCGCCTCACCGAGGAGTCCGTCCGGCGCGGCGAGTGGGACCTCACGGGCAAGCTCGTCCTCGCGCAGCACTGCCTCGGCCTCGACCCGCTGACCACGCCCTCGGGCGCGGCTGCTCTGCGCCTGCTCGCCGAGGCCCAGTCGCCGGAGGGGGCCTTCCCCGGCCGCTCCGCCACCGACCGGGTGCCGGACGACGCGACGGCCGTCCACCTCTTCCGGAAGTCCTACCAGTCCACGCTGGTGGTGGCACTGGCGACGGTGATCCTCCTGCGCCCACGCGCGTCCGCGTCCGGCGAACGGCCGCCGACGGCGTCCGCCGCCCCGGTCCTGGGCGGTGCCCGATGAACCGGACGAGCGCGAGTAGCCCGACGGCCCCGAGCAGCCCGACGAGAGCGCCGGCCCCGACCAGCCCGCCGGCCCCGCCCCCCGTCGCCGCCACCGGCGCCCGCCTCCTCCAGGGCGAGCGCAACTGGTGGTTCCTCGGCCCCGGCGGTGGCCTCGCCCGGCTGCGCCCCGGCCAGTTGACCGAGGACGGCACCCTGCGCCCCGGCGCCGAACGCGGCCTGCGCGAAGCCGGCCTGCTGACCGCCCCGGCCCCGCGCAGCTACGCCCTGACCGTGCTGACCAGCACCCACTGCAACCTCGGCTGCGGCTACTGCTTCCAGAACACCGCTCAGGACAGCGCCGGCGGCAGCCGCCCGCCCCGGATCGCCCGCAAGCGGCTGACCTCGCGGACCATCACCGAGATCCTCGATTTCACCGACCGGCAGATGGCCGCCGCCGAACTGGCGAAGCTCCGCATCCTGCTGTTCGGCGGCGAGCCCCTGCTCAACCCGCGCGGCTGCCTGGAACTCCTCGAACGGGCCGCCGACCACGGTCTCGCCTCCGCCTGGATGATCTCCAACGCGACCCTGCTCACCCCGGCGCTCGCCACCGGGCTCGCCGACCGGGGCCTGCGCTCCGTCCAGGTCACCTTCGACGGCGACCGCCCGGACCACGACCGGATCCGGATCCGCCGCTCCGAGGGCAGCGGCACCTTCGACACCATCGTCGGCAACCTCGCCCGCGCCTCCGAGGCCTCCCCACTGCGCTGGATCTTCCGGGTCAACGTCTCGCAGGAGACCTACCAGGGCGTCGACAGCCTGCTCGACCGGCTCGCCGCCGCGCTCGACCCGGCCCGCTGCACCATGTACTTCGCCCAGGTGGGCGATGTCGGCGTGGGCTACGGCAACGACCTCCGGCACACCCGCGACCTCTCCGCGCGCTTCACCCGCTGGCAGCGCCGCGCCCTCGACCTCGGTCTCGGCGTGACCCGCCCGCAGGCCCACCGGCCCTGCGCCACCTGCGGACACGGGGACGGCCGGTACGGCGCGGTGGTGAGCGCCGACGGCACCCTCGCCAGCTGCTGGGAGACGGCGGGCAAACCGGACTGGGAGGTCGGCACCGTCTCCGGCGGCTACCTGCCGGGCGCCCTCACCCGGGACCGCTGGGTCGGCTGCGAGGACCTCTACCGGCGGGACGAGGACCGGCGCACACTCGCCGCGTTCCACGACACGGTCGACGCCGCGCTGCTCGACTACCTGGACGAGACGGGGCGCCTGTGAGCACGACACCCGGCCTCCGCGCCGGCCCCGTCCCCGCCGGTTCCGGTCCCGGTCCCGCCGTTCCCGTCCCCGCCGGTCCCGGTCCCCGTCACCCGGAGGACGGCGCGCCCGGCCACGGCCTGGAGCGGCTCGGCGCCGGCACGCTCGGCTGGATCGGCCGCCACCTCGACCACTTCGACCCGTTCGCACCCGCCCGCGGCGCCGTCCGCACCCCCGACCCCGGTGGCGCGCACCGGCCCGCCAAGGCCGCGCTGGAACTCGCGCTGCTCACCCACTGCTGGACCCGCCTCGACCCCGGCGACGACCCGCGCCGGGCCGAGGCGACCGTCCGGGTCCGCGCCATCTGGTTGCACCCCGGCTTCCCGCGCCTGCTCACCGCCGAGCCGCGCGGCGCCACCCAGTACCGGCTGGCCTGCGCCGCCCTGGCACCCGCCGGGACCGAGGACGCGCCGTTCCGCGCCGCCCTCGCCCGGCTCACCGCCGCCGACCTCGCCCCGGCCGGGCGCTCGCCCTACCAGCGGCTCGAACTGCGCTACTACGCGGACAAGGCGGGGGTGGCGCACGCCGTCGAGTCCTACCCGGAGCTCGCCCGGCGCAACGTCCTGGTCACCCTGCCCGCCACCGCCCTCGCCCGGGCCCGGCGCCGGGACGTGCAAAGCGCACAGGACGCGCAGAACGCCCAGGGCATCACAACACCCCGTCCCGACGAACCGCCGGTGACCGTCCCCGAGGCGTACGCCCTCACCCACTCCGCCTTCTACCTCAGCGACTTCGCCCGCACCGGCCCCGGACTGCCCGACGGCGCGGTGGCCGACGCGGCGGCCCTGACCGGACGGCTGCTCGACCACTGCGTCCGGCACGACTGGTGGGATCTCGCCGCCGAACTCGTCATGACCCAGGTCTGCCTGGGCCTGGACCCGACGGGCACGCCCGAGGGCACCGCCGCCCTCGCCTGCCTGGCCCGCGCCCAGCGCCCGGACGGCTCCATCCCCGGCCGGTCCGCCGCCACCCGCGCGAGCACCGCCGACCCGGCCGCCGAGTACTTCGCCAAGGCGTACCACACCACCCTGGTGACGGCCCTGATGACGCTGCTGCTCGGAACGGGGCGCACCCCGTGACCGCCCTCGGCAGGCTCCGGCCGACCCTCATCAACCCCACCTACACCCGGCTCTGGTTCGGTCAGGCGGTCTCCTCGGTCGGGGACGCGGTGTTCAGCACCACGCTCGTGCTCTGGGTGGCGACCGTGCTGGCGGAGGGGAAGTCCTGGGGCCCGCAGGCGGTCAGCGGCGTCGTCCTGGCGACCAGCGCGGCCGTGATGTTCGTCGGGCCCTTCGCCGGGGTCTTCGTCGACCGCTGGGACAAGCGCGCCACCATGCTCGGCACCGAGGTGCTGCGCGGCGCACTGGTCGCCGTCCTGACCGCCGTCGCCTTCGTGCCGACCCGGGAGCTGCCGGCGGGCGTCTGGCTGGCCCTGATCTATGCGATCGTGCTGGTGCTCAACGCGGCCAGCCAGTTCTTCACCCCGGCCCGGTTCTCGATCATCGCGGAACTCGTGACGGACGAGGCCGACCGGGCCAGGGCAGCCGGCATCGCCCAGGCGACCGGGCAGACCGCCTGGATCATCGGCCCGCCGCTCGCCGCGCCGCTGCTGTTCGCGGTGGGCCTGCAGTGGGCGCTGCTGTTCAACGCCCTCTCGTACCTGGTGTCGTACATCGCCATCAGCTCGGCGGACCTGCGGCCGGTGAACCCCGCGCGCACCGCGCCGACAGCCCCGAGGACCGGCAAGCCCGCCCAACGCCCCGGCCTGTTCAAGGACTTCGCCGAGGGTCTGCGCTTCTTCGCCCGCAACCGGTTCCTCGTCGCGCTGCTGCTGCTCACGGTCATCGGCCAGCTCGGGATGGGCGCCCTGAGCACCCTGAACATCTTTTTCGCCACCCGGAACCTGCACGTCTCCGCCGAGTCGTACGGCTACCTCGGCATGGCGCTCGGCATCGGCGGGATCGCGGGCGCGCTCGCCGCCGGGCGGGTGGTGCAGTGGATCGGCGCCCGCCGGACGACCTGGATCGGCCTGATGGCGAGCGGCGGGCTGCTGGTGCTGTACTCACGGCAGACCGGCTTCCCGGCGGCCGTGACGCTGCTGTTCGTCTTCGTGGTGCCGATCACCATGCTGAACACCGCGATGGCACCGCTGCTGCTCGCCGCCACCCCGCAGGAGTTCCGGGGCCGGGTGATCTCGGTGTTCTACCCGGTGACCCGGCTCGCGGCGATGCTGACGGCGGTGCTGTCCGGCTGGTTGGCGGGCAGCGGGCTGCGGGACTTCTCGGGCTCCTTGGCGGGGCTGCGGTTCGGCCCGATCGACACGATCTTCGCGGTGTCCGGGCTGGTGGTCGTGCTCGCCGGGGTCTACGCGCGGGTGGGCCTCCCGGCGAGCGGGGCGGCCCCGACTCCCGCACCCGCCCACGCACCCGGCGCGGCCGCACCCGAGGCCGAACCGGCGCGCGAGCCCGCGGCCATGGCCGTCGAGGCGCACGGGGAGGTACCCGGGGAAGCACCGGGGGAGACGCCCGCCGAGAATCCGACCGACCCCGCCGCCC
>NZ_JAIY01000006.1:201891-242001 GCF_000710405.2 Kitasatospora sp. MBT66
CGCCGGTCCCGCCCCCGAGGACCGGTCGTGAGCTGCACCGCGTGCGGACACCGCACCGCCGAGGCCGACCGGTTCTGCGCCGGCTGCGGCACCCCGCTCGCGGCCGCCGCGTCCCCCGCTCCGCCCCCGGTCGTCGCCGAGCCGCGCGAGTCGCGCCGCAAGGTGTCGATGCTCTTCCTGGACGTCGTCGGCTCCACCACCCTCGCCGAACGGCTGGACCCCGAGCCGCTGCGCCGCGTCATGGACCGCTACTTCGCCAGCTGCGGCGCCTGCATCGCCGAACACGGTGGCGTGGTGGAGAAGTTCATCGGCGACGCGATCCTCGCGGCCTTCGGCGCCACCGTCGCCCGCGAGGACGACGCGCTGCGCGCCGTCCGGGCCGCCACGGGCGCGCTCGCCGCCCTGGCCGGCCTCACCGCCGAGCTCGCCGCCAAGTACGGGGTCGAGCTGGAGGCCCGGGCCGGGATCTGCACCGGCAATGTCGTGGTGATCACCCGCCCGGGGGACGACTTCCGGGTCGTCGGCGACTCCGTCAACACGGCCGCCAGGCTGCAGACCGCCGCCGCTCCCGGCGAGGTGCTGATCTGCGCCGACACCGCCGCGATGGTGCGGGCGCAGGTCGGCATCGAGCCGGTCGAACCGCTGCGACTGAAGGGCAAGTCCCGTCCGGTGCCGGCCTGGCGGGTCACCGCCCCGGACGCGACGGCCGACGAGCCGGCCCCGGTCACCCCGTTCATCGGTCGGACGGACGAACTGGCCGTGCTCGAACGCGGCTACCGGCGGGCCAGGGAGCGGCGCGAGGTGTGCCTCGCCACCGTGCTCGGCGCCCCGGGCATCGGAAAGTCGCGCCTGGTCCGGGAGTTCCTCTCCGGGCTGCCGGACGGCGAGGCGCTGGTGCTCGCCGGGCGCTGTTCCGCCTACGGCCGGGGGATCACCTACCGGCCGCTCGCCGAGATGCTCGGCTCGCTGCCCGGCGGTCGGCCCGAACTGGTCCGGCTGCTCGCCGAGGACGCCGCTTCGGCCGGGCCGCCCGACAGCGCGGACGGTCGCGCGCGCCGCCTGGTGACCCGCACCCTCGCCGCCGTCACCGACCCGGCAGAGCCCGGCAACTCCGCCGAACCCACCGACCCTGCCGCCGTCACGGAGCCCGCCGACCCCGCCGACCCGCCCCCCGGACAGGTCGGCGTCGAGGACATCGCCTGGGCCGTGCGCCACCTCCTGGAGGTGCTCGGCCGCTCCCGTCCCGTGGTCATGGTCTGGGAGGACCTGCACTGGGCGGAGTCGACCCTGCTCGATCTCGTCGACGAGATCGCCACCTGGCTGCGCGACGTGCCCGTCCTGCTGCTCTGCGTCGCCCGCCCCGAGCTGCTCGACCAGCGCGCCGACTGGGGCAGCGGCAAGCCGTGCGCCACCACCGTCGACCTCGGGCCGATGAGCGAGGAGCAGACCGCCGCCCTGGTCGGCGGCCTGGCCCAACGCGGCGACGTCCACGCGCAGGACCTCCGGGTCGACGAACAGCGCGAACTGACCGGCCGGGTGGTCGCGTTGTGCGACGGCAACCCGCTCTTCGCCGAACAGCTGATGGACGTCTTCGCCGAGACCGCCCCCGGCACCCATGTCCCGCCCACCGTCCAGGCCCTGCTCGGCGCGCGGCTGGACCGACTCCCGGCCACCGAGCGCGGACTGCTGGAACTCGCCGCCGTGGTCGGGCGCGAGTTCAGCCGCGGGCAGCTGCGGGCGATGGCCGAGGCCGACGGGGTGGTGCCGACCGCCGCCGACGAGGCGACCGCCCGACTGGCCCGCCGCCGGGTCTTCGAACCGGGTCCGGCCGCCACCTACCGCTTCGCCCAGGCGCTGCTGCGGGACACCGCCTACGAGTTCACCCCGAAGACCCGGCGGGAACGCTGGCACGACTTCCTCGCCGACCGGTTCTCCCGCGCGCACCCGAAGGACCCGATGGCGGTCGCCTACCACGTCGAGGCCAGTTGGCAGCTGCGCCGCCAACTGCGTCCGGGCGACCGCCAGTTGCCCGTTCTGGCCGGAGCGGCGGCCGGGACCCTGATCGCCGAGGGGACACGTGCGCTGGCCCGCAAGGACCTCCCCGCCGCCGTCCAACTCCTCGAACGCGGCCGCGCCCTGCTGCCGGTCGGGGACCCCCGGCACATCGCGCTCGCGCTGCACGTCTGCGACGCGGGGATCTGGCTCCAGGACGAGACCCGGTGCCGGGCCGCGCTCGACGCCGCCGAGGCCGCACTTCCCGGCAACCCGCGCGCCGCGGCGACCCTCGCCGTCCAGCGCGGGATCGTCGCGCTCCGGCTCGGCCTCGCCCCGCCCGCCACCGTCGCCGCCGACGCGGACCGCCTCACCGCGCTGCTGGAGCACGACCCGGGCGACGACCGCAGCTGGTCCCGGCTCCACCAACTGCGCGCCCACCTCGAACTCGCCGCCGAGCGCACCGCCTCCGCCGAGACCTCCTTCCGGCTCGCGCTGGCCCGCGCCCGGGCCCTCGCCGACAGCTACGAGGAGGACCGACTCCTCTGCGCAGTCTGCGAGTTGGCCCAGTGGACGCCCACCCCGGTGGCCGCCTCGCTGGAGCTGTGCGCCCTGCTCGGCCGACGCTTCGCCGCCAACCGCTCGCTGCTGATCCCCGTGCTCGTCGCCCGCGCCCACCTGGAGGCGCTGGACGGGGACGTGGCCGCCGCCCGCCGCACCCTCGCCGAGGCGCTCACGTACTCCCACGACGTGCACACCGACCTCGCGGACGCCGTCGTGCTGGACGCGGCGGGCTTCGTCGAGTCGCTGGCCGGGGCCCACGAGGTCGCCGAGGCCCGCTACCGGCAGAGCCTCGGCGTGCTGCGCGCCGCCGAGCACGCCCCGGACACCCGGACCACGGAGGTCGCCATCGCCCGCGAGCTGTTCGCCCAGGGCCGGACCGAGGCCGCCGCCGCGGCCCTGGCCGCACTCGACCCGCCCGACGGTCCGGACCGAGGACCCGGCGGCCGGGACAGGGAGCAGGACGGCGAGCGGCCCGACGGCCAGGACGACGGACCGGGCGACCAGGACGGCGGGAACCCGCGCGCCCGGCTGGGCGCGACGGCGCTGCGCGGCCGCCTCGCCTCCGCCCGGGGCGACCACACCGAGGCGGTCGCCGCCGCCACGGCGGCCCGCCGGCTGAGCGAGGGCTCCGACGACCCCTGCCTGGTCGGGGAGACGCTGTTCGATCTGGCGATCGTGCTCCGCGCGGCCGGCCGGGCCGGGCGGGCGACGGCTGAAGGGACCGAGGCTTTGCGGATGTTCGAGGCCAAGGGCGCCGCGCTGCCCGCCGGACGGGTCCGCGCCTGGCTCGCCGCCGGGGGGACGGGCACCACCACCAGCACCGGAACACCCGAGACACCCGAACCACCCGCCCCGCCCGGCGCCGAGGACGGTGGCCGGCGATGACCGACCTCCAGCTCCCGCCCTGGCGCCGCCCGCCGCGCGACCACTTCCCCGGAGTGCCCGCCTGGAGCATGCCGGTCTCCGTCGTGCCCCAAGAGCCCTTCGACATCAGCCCGCTCGGCGGCCACCTCACCCAGGACTGGGCCTGGGGCGGCGCCGACGGCTCGGGCGTGCGGGTCTGCGTCCTGGACAGCGGCGTGGACGCCGAACACCCGCTGGTCGGCGGCCTCGACCGGGCCATGGACGTGGTGCGCGCCGAGGACGGCACCCTCACCGTCACCCCGACCGAACCGGGCGACACCGCCGGCCACGGCACCGCCTGCGCCAGCGTCATCCGCTCCGTCGCCCCCGGCGCGGCGCTCACCTCGGTCCGCGTCCTGTCCGGCGGCCGGCACGGCAGCGGCGCCGCCCTGCTGGCGGGCCTGACCTGGGCCATCGAGGAGGGCTACGACGTCATCAACATGAGCCTGTCGACGACCAAGGCGGAGTTCTGCGACGCACTGCGCGACCTCTCCGACTCCGCCTACTTCCGCCGCTGCGTCATCGTCGCCTCCGCCCACAACATGCCGGTGCGCAGCTACCCGTGGCCGTTCGCCTCGGTGATCTCGGTCGCCAGCCACGACAGCCCCGACCCGATGACCTACTACTACAACCCGTCACCGCCGGTGGAGTTCTACGCCCGCGGTGTGCGGGTGCCGGTGGCCGGACCCGGCGGTCGCCAACTGCTCAGCACCGGGAACAGCTTCGCGACCCCGCACATCGCGGGTATCTGCGCGCTCATTCTCAGCAAGCACCGCTCGCTCACCCCCTTCCAGCTCAAGTCCGTCCTCTACCTGGCCGCTGAGAACGTAGCCGTACCCGATGGAGGTGCGCGTGTCGACTGACCCGTTGGAGAGTGCCGAGCTGCGGCAACGCAGACTGCTCCAGTCGATCGTGGAGGTTGCCCGCAGTGTGTTCGGCGCGGCCGCGGCCTCCGTGCTGCTGGTGGACGAGGCCGACGGCGACCTCGTCTTCGAGGCGGTGGCCGGGGAGGGGGAGCACCACCTGCTGGGCAGCCGCTTCCCGGCCGGCACCGGTATCGCGGGCTGGGCGCTGATGACCGGCCAGCCGGTGGTGGTGGACGACGTGGCGGACAGCCCGCAGTTCGCCCGCTCGGCCGCCGAGTCCACCGGCTATGTGCCGAGCAGCATCATGGCCGCCCCGCTGATCTGCGACGGCGACTGCATCGGGGTGCTGTCCGTGCTGGACCGCGACAGCCGTCCGCGCTGCGACCTCGGCGACATGGCCTCGCTCGGGCTGCTGGCCACCGAGATGGCCACGGTGCTGGAACTCCTCCTGACGCTCCGCTCCGCCGCCCCGGACCCGGTGGCGGCGCCCGCGCCGGGCAAGCCGGCGGCCTTCGACCTGGCGGTGCTGCAACGTGTCGCCGACCGCCTTCCCGGCGCCTCGGACCATGTGGCCGCGACCGTCGGCAAGCTGCTGGCGATGGCCGACGACCTGCTCGACACCGTCGACGCCGATGCCTGACCGCCCCACCGGAGCACCCTCCCCGCGACCTCCCCGCCCGCCCCGACCGCCCCGCTCACCGTTCCTCGCCCAGCTCGACGACCCCGCCCGCACCCTGGACGCGCGCCCGCGCCCGGCCCCGTGCGTCCTGCTGCTCAGCCGCGCCTGCGACACCGACCTCGACCCGGTGCGGAACCTGCTCGCGGGCGCGGGCATCCGCACCGCCCGCCTGAACGCCGAGGAGCTCGGCGCCACCTCGCTGACCATCGCCCCGGAGGGCCGCACCGTCCGCCTGAACGGGCGCGAGCTGATCCCCACCGTCACCTGGATCCGCCACTTCGCGCCCACCGCCCTCGACCCGGCCGCGTTCGACCCCACGGCCCTCGACTCCACCGCCCTCGGCCCGGCCGCCCCGGTCGCGGACGTCGCCGGGACGCCGCGCGGCGCCTTCCTCCGCGACTCCTGGCAGGCGGCGGCCGCACAGCTGGCGGCGATCTCCGGCACGGCCGTCCGCCCCGACCGCCCCGGGGTGCTCTGCCAACTGGACCTCGCCCGCCGGCACGGGGTCGCGGCGCCGCGCGCCGTGCTGACCACCGATCCGTATCTCGTGCGCGACGAGTTCGACGGCCCGCGCGTGGTCGTCAAGGCGGCCGGCCACCACTTCGTCGAGCCGGTCCCGGGCCGGCTGCACGGCATCTTCCCGACCGTCCTCGACCGGGCCGACCTGGCCGGCGGCCCGCGCCCCGGGCCGCCGGTGATCGTCCAGGAGTACGTCGAGCACGAGGCCGAACTGCGGGTCTACTTCGTCGGCGGGCAGCTGCACGCCTTCGAGGTCACCAAGACCGCCCCGGCCGACCCCTGGACCGCCCCCGACCGGCTCGGCGTCCGCGCCCTGCCGTCACCCCCGCCGGACGTCGCCGCCGCGACCCGCACCCTCGCCGCCGCGATGTCCCTGCGCTACGGCGCGTTCGACTTCCTCCTCAGCGCCGGCACCCCGGTCTTCCTGGAGGTCAACCCCGACGGCGACTGGCGCTGGGCCGAGCGGCGCACCCGCACCACCCCGGTCACCCTCGCCGTCGCCGCCATGCTGGCCGCCCTGCACCGGGCCGCCCTCTGACGGCGTCCGGTCCGGCCCGAGCCCATTGAGCCGCTGGGCGGAGCGGGGGGTGTGGGCGGACGCCGACGGGGTAGCCGAGCGGTGTCAGCGCCTCCGACTACGGAGAGGAACGACCGACCGTGGGAATCCCGCCGAACGACCCCGTACCGCCCAGCCCCACCCCGCCCCCGGGACCGGGACCCGCGCCTGGTCCGGGCCCGCTGCCCGGTCCGGTGCCGGGCCCCGGCGGGCCGGACCCGCTGCCGCCCCGCCCGCTGCCGCCGGTGTCCGACCCGCCCCCGCCGCCCGCCCCGCGCCCCGACCCGAACCCGGGCCCAGGACCCCTGCCCGGGCCGGGCCCGACCCCCGAACCGGTCACCCGCGCGCTTGCGGCCGGTCACTCGCCGCCGCACCTGTAACCCGGACACCGTCGGCCTCGGCCCCGATCACCGTCGGCCACCGCCCCGGCCACCGCCCCGGCCTCCGCCATTCGGCGGAGGCCGGCCGCCGCCGGGCCGCCACCGTCCCGCCGCGGCGCCTACCGTGGGCGGATGACCGACCGTCGGACCGGCTACCTCGGCGCAGCCGCCGCCTTCGCCGTCTGCATGGCGGGCACCACCCTGCCCACCCCGCTGTACGGGCTGTACCAGGAGGAGATCGGCTTCTCCGAACTGATGGTGACGGTGGTGTTCGCCGTCTACGCGTTCGGGGTGATCGGGGTGCTGCTGCTCGTCGGCAACGTCTCCGACAGCGTCGGCCGCCGTCCCGTCCTGCTCTGCGGGCTCGCCCTCGCCGCGGGCAGCGCCGTCGCCTTCCTCGCCGAGGGCGGACTGCCGCTGCTCTGCCTGGGCCGCCTGCTGTCCGGACTGTCGGCGGGTCTGTTCACCGGGACCGCCACCGCCTATGTGCTGGAACTCGCCCCGCCCGACCGCCGGGCCCGGGCCGGGTTCGTCGCGACCGCCGCCAACATGGGCGGCCTCGGCTGCGGCCCGCTGCTGTCCGGGCTGCTCGCCGAGTACGCGCCGGAGCCGCTCGTCCTGCCGTTCGTCGTGCACCTGGTGCTGCTGGCCGCGTCGTTCGCGGTCACCTGGTTCCTGCCGGAGACCGTCGACGGCGCCCGGCCGCTGCGCACCGCCCGGCCGCGGCGACCGTCGCTGCCGCCGGAGGTCCGCGGGGTGTTCGTCCCGGCGGCGATCGCCGCCTTCGCGGGCTTCTCGCTGCTGGGCGTCTTCACCTCGGTCACCCCGGCGTTCCTGGGGCAGAGCCTGGGGATCCACAACCACGCGGTGGTCGGCCTGATCGTCTTCACGGCCTTCCTCGCCTCCACCCTCGGCCAATTGCTGGTGCCCCGGCTGGGCACCGCCCGGGCGATCCCGCTGGGCTGCCTGGTGCTCATCGCGGGCCTCGCCCTGCTGGCCGCCTCGCTCGCGTGGGAGATCCTCGCCCCGCTGGTGCTCAGCGCCCTGGTCGGCGGCGCCGGGCAGGGCATGGGCCTGCGCGGGGCGGTCGGGGAGATCGCCGGCGCGGCCCCCGCCGAACACCGGGGCGGGGCCCTCTCCGCGCTCTTCGTGGTCGCCTACTTCGGCATCTCCGTCCCCGTCATCGGGGTCGGCCTGCTCGCCGAGCCGCTCGGCCTCGCCGACGCGGGCCTGGTCTTCGCCGCCTGCATGGCCGTCCTCGCCGCCGCCTCCGGCGCCTACCTGCTCCGCCGCGCCCGCTCCCGTCCGGCCTGACGTCGCGAAACCTCCCGGTGCGGCCCGGTACCGGGTTCGTTCCGCCCGGGGCCGGTGCATAGGGTGGGGGCGGTAGAAGCCCCAGCGCACCCCTGGAGATCCGGATGAGTCCGACCGCCGAGCCCGACGTCCTGCTGCCGGTCGGGGTGATCGGCCTCGGGGACATCGCCCAGAAGGCCTACCTGCCGGTCCTGACCGCGCTGCCCGGCCTGGACCTGCGCCTGATGACCCGGGACGGCGCGAAGCTGGACCGGATCGGCGACACCCACCGGATCCCGGCGGAGAAGCGGTTCACCGACCTCGGGCAGCTCATCGGCAGCGGGATCAGGGCCGCCTTCGTGCACGCCGCGACCGACCAGCACGTCCCGATCGTGGAGCAGCTGCTGACGGCGGGCGTCGACGTCTACGTCGACAAGCCGCTCGACTACACCCTCGACGGCTCCCGCCGCCTGGTGGACCTGGCGGACCGCACCGGCCGCTCCCTGATGGTCGGCTTCAACCGGCGCTTCGCCCCTGCCAACGTCCAGGCGAAGGAGCGCCCGCGCGACCTCGTCCTGCTGCGCAAGAACCGCGAGGGCCTGCCCGAGGCGGCGCGCCCGCTGGTCTTCGACGACTTCATCCACGTCGTCGACACCCTGCGCTTCCTCGTCCCCGGCGACATCGAGCACGTCGACGTCCGCGCCCGGGTCCGCGAGGGCCTGGTCGAGCACGTGGTCCTCACCCTGGCCGGCGAGGGCTTCACCGCCCTCGGCATCATGAACCGGATGTCCGGCTCCACCGAGGAGATCCTCGAGGTCTCCGGCGGCGACTCCAAGCGCGAGGTCCACAACCTCGCCGACGTCGTCGACCACCGCGGCCAGCCCACCGTCCGCCGCCGCGGCGACTGGGTCCCCGTCGCCCGCCAGCGCGGCATCGAACAGGCCGTCCTCACCTTCCTCGACGCCGTCCGCACCGGCCGGACCCTGGACGCCCACGACGCCCTGCGCACCCACGAACTCTGCGAACTGGTCGTCGAGCGCATCGAAGCCCTCTGACACCACCCCTGCCACGTACCGCAGCCCCGCACCGGGACGTCCTCCCCGGTGCGGGGCTGCGGCGCGCGGTGCCGGGGAATCAGGCCGACAGGCGGTCGCGCCACCAGGTGAGGGTGGTGCGGAGCTGGGTGTCGAGCGGGGTGGGGCGGGTGGTGAAGGCGGCTTCCCAGGCGGTGGCGTCGACGACGAAGGGGCGGTCGAACTGGTAGCGGGTCTCGCGGAGTTCGCGCAGGAGGGGGGTGACGAGGGCGGCGAGGGCGAAGACCGTGGGGTTCAGGCGGCGGACGGGGACGGGGGCGACGCCGGCCTCGGTGGCGAGGAGGTCGACCATGCGGCGGATCGGGACGGCGGGCGCGGTCGGGGCGTGCCAGGCGCGGCCCCAGGCGCGTTCGTCGGTGGCGGCCTCGGCCAGGGTGCGGGCCACGTCCGGGAGGTAGGTCCAGCTGTGCGGGGCGTCGGGGTCGCCGAGGACGCTGACCGGCTTGCCGGCCAGCAGGCGGGGGACGACGCGGGCGGCCAGGTGGCCGCCGTCGGTGACGCCGGGGCCGAAGAAGTCGGAGGCGCGGACCTCGACGGCGCGGATGCGGTCGGCTTCGTGGAGGGCGCGGGCCTGCTCCCAGAGCGAGGCCCGGAGGCGGCCCTTGGGGCCGGGGGCGGCGAGCGGGAGGTCCTCGGTGAGGGGGCCGTCCACGGGGCCGTAGCCGTAGAGGTTGCCGAGCATGACGAGCACGGCGCCGGTCGCCTCGGCGGTGGCGAGGAGCGAGGCGTGCAGGGGCGGCCAGTCGGCCGTCCAGCGGGGGAGCGGCGGTGCGGCGCAGCTGTGGATCGCGGCTGCGCCGCGGGCGGCCTCGGTCAGCCGCGCGGTGTCGGTGGCGTCCAGGGCGAGGTGCTCGATGCCGGGCTCGGCCGGCCGCCCGGAGCGGGTGACCACCCTTACCGTGTGGCCCTGTTCGGCCAGCAGTCGTGCCGTGGCCGCTCCGGCCGGTCCGTGTCCGACGATCACATGAAGACTCACCGTCACACCATAGAGGTCCCGGACCAGGGAGAACGCGCTCGGGGTGGGCGCGGTCGGGGGCGCGGGCGGGGCGGCCGCGCGGCCCGGCCCCGGTGGGGGCCGAACCGCGCGGGTGGGACCGGACGGGGCGTCAGCAGGGCACGAAGGCCGAGACCGTCGCCGTCGAGGGCGGCCAGCCGCCGTTGTTGACGCTGAAGCTGGACGTCACCGTGTTGCCGCAGGGCACGGTGAGCAGCAGGTCGCCGACGGTGGCACCGCCGGCCGGGATCAGCGCGGTCAGGTTGAGGGGCGGCTGCGGCGGGAGGGCGGGGGTGGAGCCGGTGATGGTGAAGCCGACGTTCTGGGCGACCCAGGCCGGGTCGGTGGTGGCGACCTGGCCGTAGAGGCGGACGTGGGTGCCGCTGACCTCGATACAGGCGCGGGTGCGCAGGAAGCCGGGCGCGCCCGGGGTCCCGCAGGTGACGGTGCCGGTCGGACCGGCCGGGCCCACCGGGCCGGTGGTGGCGGCGGTCGCGGTGGGGGCCAGGCCGACGGTCAGCGCGGCGAGGCCGGCGGCGCCCGCCAGGGCGGCGGTGGTGAGGCGGTTCATGGAGCGGTTCCCTCCCTCGTGCGGCGCGCCGGGTGTGGAACCCGACGTGCACACTGTGACATGTCACATTCCTTGGGGGGATCTTTGCATTCCGGATGACGATCCGTCCGCTCCTGGGGCGGTGCGGGCCGGTTCTGGCCGGTGGGTGCGCGGGTTTGGCCGGAACGGAGTGGCATGCACCGGTTCGTGGGCGAGGGGAGGGGCGCGAAGCCCGGTCGGCTCTCCCCGGGGAGAGCCGACCGGGCTTCGCGCTTTCGTCAACCGGCCTCAGTGGTCGTTCAGTTGGCGATCCCGCAGTACTGCTGCTGCTTGCCGATGGCCCGGTAGACGCAGTCGGCGGTCTCCAGCAGCCGCAGCACCGCCTCCCGGTTGCGGCTGGTCTCGCGCCCGATCACCTCGTCCGGCGGGTAGAAGCCGGCGCTGCCGTTCGGCCCGGGGTACATCTCGAAGGTGTAGGCGAACACCCGCTGGGTGCCCCACAGCCAGTCGTCGATCGAGCCGTCGGTGATGTAGAGGTCGCTCGACTGCTCCGGCGTGTAACCGTTGGTGGAGGCCATCGAACGGCCGAGCGTGGCGAAGGTGTTGTACTCGTCGGCGGTCATGCCGGTGGTGGTGTTGGCGGTGGTCCAGCCGAACGGCCAGAGCACCAGCTCGCTGTAGGTGTGGAAGTCGATCGCCGCGGTGATCTGCTGCTTGCCGCCGACCACCCGGGTGCGGACGAAGTCGGCGACCACCTTGGTCTCCTTGGCGGACTCCGCCGCGCTGCCCCGGTAGGTCTCGCTGGAGGTGGAACCGGAGGAGCCGCCGCAGCAGCCCCACTTGTAGTTCCAGTTGCGGTTGAGGTCGGTGCCGACGTTGCTGCTGCCGGTGTTCGGCTGCCGGTCCTTGCGCCAACTGCGGTAGCGGCCGGTGGCGATGTCGTACTCGCCGCCGTCCGGGTTGAGGTCCGGGACCACCCAGATCTCCCGGTTGTTGACGACATTGGCGATCCGGCTGTCGGTGGCGTACTTGTCGCCGAGTTCGTGCAGCAGGTAGAGCGACATCTCGACGGTGAGGTGCTCGCGGGCGTGCTGGTGGGCGGTGAAGAGCACCTCGGGTTCGTTCTCGTCGGTGCCGACGTTGTCGCTGATCTTGACGGTGACGATCGGCCGGCCCTCGTACGAGGTGCCGATGACCCGCTTGCTCATGATGTCGGGGTGCGCGGCCACGACGGCGTCGATGTCGGCGGCGGCCTCCGCGTAGTTGTGGTAGCCGGAGTCGGCGGACGGGAAGTCGTACAGCGCGGCGCCGGACTCGGCCTGCCCGGCGGGCCCGTCGCCGTACCGGGGGCCCGGCAGCGGGACGGGGGACCAGCCGAGCGCCCGCAGCCGGGCGGCCTCGGCGGGTGTGGCCGTGACCGTCACCGAGTCGGCCATGACGGCGTCGACCGAGGCTCCGGTGGCGGCGACGGCAGTGCGTTCGGCGACGGTGCGGGGGCCGTCGAGGCGGTACTGCCGGGCGGAGTCGGCGTCGCCGGCCGAGGCGGCGGAGGCGACGGAGTCCGGCTGGACGGCGGCGGCCGGGGTGACGGCCTGGATGCTGAGCGGGGTGGCGAGGGCGAGCGCCAGCAGGACGGCGGTGGCCGTGGCGGGCTTCCCTCGGCGGGGCAGTCGCATGACTGTCCTCCTGTGGGGGGTCCGTAGGGACGGAACATTGGAGGAGATGCGGCGCCGCGAGGTTGATGGTGCGTCAATGTCATGCTTTCGTCAAGGAGTTGGGGGCGCGCCGAGCCCGAAAGGGGGCTCGCGGCCGGTCAGTACGGGTCGCCCGCCGCCGACCCGAGCGTCACCACCCGGGCCCAGCCGGGCGGCTCCGGCCGCCGGTACTCGGTACTGTTCTCGCTCCACCGGCCCGGTCGGCCGAACAGGCCCACCACCGTCCGGCAGGACGGCTGCGCGGTCGGCCAAGGAGTCTGACCGTCCGTCAGCACCACGACGACGTCCGGCCGGGGCCAGGTCCGCAGGGCGGTGGCGAACCCCTCCCGGAGGTCCGTCCCGCCGCCGCCCACCAGGGCGATGTCCCCCTCCCGGCAGAGCCGTTGCGCGGTCTGCGCGGCCGCGTCGCAGGACACCACGGTGACCAGGTCACGGCGGCCGCCCACGGCCCGGACGATCTCCGCGACCTCCAGCAGCGCGCCGCCCAACTCGGCGTCGCTGACCGACCCGGAGGTGTCGACGACCACGGTCACCCGTGGCGGGCGCCGCCGCAGGGAGGGCAGCACCGCGCCGGGCAGCGCGGCCGACCGGCGGGCCGGGCGGCCGTACGAGTAGTCGCCGCCCGAGCCCGGGCCCGACACCGCCGAGCGCACCGCCGCGCCCAGCAACTCCCGCCACCGCTGCGGCGGGTGGAACGCCTGCTCGGCCCACCGCCGCCACCCGGCCGGTGCGTCGCCCGGCCGGCCGAGGATCCCCTGCGCGACCCGGAACCGCACCGCGTCCCGCTCCTGCGGGCTCAGCCCGTGCGCGCCCTCCGGCCCGAGGTCCCAGCCGCGGACCAGGCCGTCGGCGCCGCTGCCGCAGTCCAGCCAGGCGAACCGCTCGGTCAGCGGCCCGAGTCCGAACTGCCGGAGGTAGTCCTCCATCAGCCGGCCGTCGGACAGTTCCAGGTCCCCGGGCAGCACCGCGCCCGCCGGCCGGACCAGCCCCTCGCCGTAGATGTCGTCGTTGATCTCGCAGTCCGCGGCGATGTTCGTCCGCAGCCGGTCGGCGACGCTGTGCAGACCGCGCTCGCGGGCGACCCGGTCGCCGCGTCCGTGGTGGTCGCGCAGCAGGTGCGACACCTCGTGCACCCAGACGCCCGCCAGCTCCTCCACCGGCATCAGGGCGACGAACGACGGCGAGACGTAGCAGCGCCAGTGCTCGTCCACGGCCATCGTCGGGACGTCGCGGGACTCCACGACGTGCAGGGCGAACAGCGCCGTGGCCAGGTAGGGGCGGACGCGGACCGCGTGCAGCCGGGCGGCGTACAGCTTGTCGACGTCGAGGCGGCCGGCCCGCGGCGCCCTGATGCCGTGGGTGTCCTGCCTGTTCCGCGTGGCCCGTGGGAGCGGTACCGGCACCGGGACCGCGGACGGCGCGCTCACCGGCGGGCCCCGTCGGCCGCCGCGACCCGCGCCACCGCGCGGTCCGCCCGCCGCGACAGCGCGACCGCCCCGGCGAGACGGTCGATCGTCGCCGGCACCTCCCAGTCGGCCTGCCGCAGCGCGGCGAGCATGGTCGCGGGGACGACCGCGACGTCCGGGGCCCCGCTCTCCACCGCCCGCGCCAGCAGCGCCCACGCCGCGTCCCAGCGCGCCCGGTCCGGGCGGCGCCGGACGGCGTCCACCACGCCCTCCAGGGTGGCCTGCCGGAGGTCCCCGCGCTCCGGCAGCACGGCGGCGGCCGGGTCGGCGAGCAGCGCCTCCGGGTCGGGGAGGTCCATCCGGTCCATCGCCGCCATCAGCTCCAGACCGGGCCCGTCCCCGACCGTGCCCCGCACCAGCAGCGCCAGCACCTCGCGCGAGGCCCCGGCGGCGGTGGCGAAGGCGATCAGCCGGACCGTCATCTCCCAACTCCGGGGCGACGGCCAGGCCCCGCCCCGCTGCGCGTCGTTGCCGGGCAGCCGGTGGACGAGCGCCGGGCGTACGGCGAGGAGTTCGCACACCGCGCGGCGGGCGAGGGCCACCGCCTCCGGCAGCCGCGCCGGGTCGAGCTCCGGCAGCACGGCGCGCGGCCAGGTGCCGCCGAGGCCGCGCACCACCACCTCGTGGTCGTGCTGCCACGGCAGATGGACGAACCGGTTGGCCAGCGGCGGGCTCAGCTCCCAGCCGTCGGCCGCCGAGGAACGGGGGTTGGCGGCCGCCACAATCCGGACCCCGGGCGGGAGTTGGAGGGAGCCGATGCGGCGTTCGAGCACCAGGCGCAGCAACGCGGCCTGGACGGCGGGCGGCGCGGTGGAGAGCTCGTCCAGGAACAGCAGGCCCCGGCCGGACCTGACCAGCCGGACCGCCCAGTCCGGCGGGGCCATCGGGACGCCCTGCACGGCCGGGTCGTCGCCGAGCACGGGCAGCCCGGCGAAGTCGGAGGGCTCGTGCACGCTCGCGATGACGGTGGTGAGCGGCAGGCGCAGGGTGTCGGCGAGTTGGGTGAGGGCGGCGGTCTTGCCGATCCCTGGTTCGCCCCACAGGAGCACCGGCAGGTCGGCGGCCACGGTGAGGGTCAGGGCAGCCAGCCGGTCGTCGGGGCGCGGTTCGGTGGTGGTGGCGGAGAGCAGCTCCAGGAGCTCTGCGGCGACGTCGAGTTGGGGCATCGGGGCAGCAAGAGGCATGTGGTGGCGTCCTTTCGGGAGACAGGCAGGGCGGAAGAAGGCAGGGCGGAAGAAGGCAGGGCGGAAGAAGGCAGGGCGGAAGACGGCAGGGCGGAAGACAGGCAGGGCGGGTCGAAGCGGGGTGGCGTCAGCGCGAGCTGGCGTGCCGCGGGTGGGCGCGGTGCTCCTGCGGCCGCGGCCAGGGCCCGGGCGGCCGGAAGTGGTCCGTCCGGCGCGGCGCAGGGTCGGCGAGGCCGGCCCGGAACAGGCCGTGGGCGACCCGCCGTTCGGCGGCCTCCGCGAGCGCGTCCCGCAGGGGGCCGGTGCGCAGCGTGGCGTCCGGGCCGAGCAGGGCCTCGACGGCGGCCAGCGCTCCGGCGGTGTCGCCGTGGTCGAGGCGCGCGCGGACGTCGGCGAGGCTCTCCGGGTTGCGATGGGCGTCGTCGATGGTCTGCAGGCAGGGCAGCGGGGTGCCGGTGAGTTCCATCAGCAGCTCTTCGCGGCGGATTTCGTCGGGACGGTGGTCGAGCGCGGTGAGCACCCCGTCGACCAGGCCGATCCGGTGGAGGCTGCTGCGGCACCGTACGACGCGCGGTCGGCCGGGGGCCGGGCCGGGGTCGGCCGGTGGCGCGGCGGCGGTGGGGGCGAGGGCCGCGGCGACCAGCGGATGCAGGCCCTCGGGGCCGATCAGCCCGGCCCGGAGCAGCTCCAGATCGGGAGGCACCCGCACCGCCGCGTCGGGCAGCAGGGGGAGCGGGGCGGGGAGGACGGGCGGCACCGTCTGCCCGCCGGTGCCCGTACCGACCACCACCTCGCGTGCTCCGAGCCGCACCCGCACGGCCCCTTCGCCGTCGGGGCGGCCCTCCGCGCGGAGCAGGATCCGGGCCTCGGCCGCCCACCGCTCGGGGCCCCCGGAGCGGAGCGGCAGTTCGCCGCTCCGGCCGGCGTCCCAGAGGTGGCGGTGCAGGTCCAGCCGGAACCGCGCACTGGGGTGCGGATGCGGGTGCGACGCGTCGGCCGGATGTTCCGGCGCCCGTCCGTGGGCGGGCCGGCGGGCTGCGGTGCCGTCCTGGAGGGCGAGGCTGAACCGCTGTCCGCCGCTCGCCCGGCCCGGCGGCGTGCGCACCACCAGGTGCACCGCGCCGTACCTGGCGAGCGAGAGGGTCAGCCCGGGCCGCAGCAGCCCGACCGGCGCGACCCTCGGCAGGTGCCAGCGCAGCAGGTCGGGCGCCAACGCCCGGAGGTCACGGCGGAGTCGGTCGGCCAGCTCGCCCCCGTGGCGCCGGGCGGCGGACCGCAGATCGAGGTCGACATCGACCCGGGCGGCGGCACACGCCCCGGCCCAGTCCCCGGCGAGGCGCCGGGCTGTCGCGGTTTCGATGACCGAGGCCGGCACGGCGAACTCGCGCACGTGCAGCCAGAAGGAGAGTCGGGGATTCCCGGTCGCGAGGTGAGCGCTCATCAGCACTCACCTTGCGTGGACCGGACCCCCACTTCGTGAGGAGCGGAAGTCTTCATCGGCCCGGAGCCTAGCCGCCCCGGGCGCCCGAGCGCCACAGGTTTCACGACCGGGGCCGTCTACCGCCCCCGCGCGCCCTCGCCCGCCGCGTCCGGTCCGGCTGTCCGGTCCGTCAGGCGACCCGGTGGCCGGTCCGCGGAAGGCGTTCGGTCTCCGCCCGGGCCCGTGCAGCCGCGGCCCCGTCGGCCTGCGGAAGGCGTTCGGTCTCCTCCTCGGCCCGGGCGTCGGTTGCCGCCCCGGCCCGGGCCTCCGTACCTGCCCCGGCCGCCGGCGGGGCCGCTTCGTCCGCGAGCAGCGGGATGCCGTTCCGCAAGGCCACCGCGCCGGGCAGGTCGTACCGGCGGCTGCGCTGGACGATCTTCTCCCGGTCCACCGTGAGCGCCCCGGTGACGGTGCAACGTCCCGCACGCAGTGCCACCAGACGGGCCCGTCGGACCACCGCGACGATGCCCGCCAGCTCGATGACGAGCGTCAGCTCCATCCGGACCGAGCCGACCGGAGTGCCGTCGACGAGCAGATCGACACGCGGGCTGTTGGCCGAGGTGATGCGGTGGTCGGCGAGTGCCACGACCTCCTCCGACGCGGGGTCGGCCCGGGTGCGCCGGGCAGCCGCGGTCAGGGCGGTGTACCGGGACCAGCCGGCGGCGGCGAAACCGAACAGGTCGCGCCCGAGCTGGCGGTCCAGCGCGGTGGCCACCTCGCGCTCGACGACCTGCCCGGCCGCGCCGGTCAGCCGCGGGACACCGTGCAGCAGGGTGCCGACGGTGCCGTGCTCGTGCAGGGACTCGGTGAGCGCGTCGACGGCGCTGCCGGGCGTGTCCGCCCCGAACAGCAACGCCCGCGCGGTCGCCGGATCGGTGAGGGTGGCGGTGGTCATGGCTCCTCCTCCGTCGTTCCCCCCTCCTCGGCACCGGTCTCCCCGGCACTGACCTGCCCGCCGGTCGGCCCGACCCCGGGCGTCTCCTCGACGCGCTGCGTACCGGGGTCCTCCCGGCTCTCCAGCCGGACGGTGCGGCCGGGCCCGGCCGGGTCGTCCGTCTCGGTGACCAGCGGCCGCGGCGGCGCACCGGCCACCGGGGCGACCGCGACGTGCGCCGACGCCCAGTGCGGTCCCCGCCGCCGGCCGAGCACGTAGGTACCGGCGAGGGCGGCGAGCACCACGGCGCCGCCGGCCGTCGAGCCGACCACCAGCGCGGTGGGTGCCGCGTCTCCGCCGCCCGGTCCGGGAACCACGTCGGCGGCCAGCACCTCGAAGTCCGTGGACCCGGCCATCGCCGGACGGTCCGGGCAGACGGCGCGCAGCCGGTAGTGCCCGGGCCGGGCGTCGCCGGCGACCCGGGTGGTGACGGTGAACCCGTCGCCGGTGCCGGTGCCGACGCGCTCCCACACCACGCCGTTCCAGGTCAGTTCCGCCTCGGTGCCGCGGCAGGCGTAGCCGCTCCCGGTGAGCACCACCTGCTGCCCGGGACGTCCACTGCTCGGCTGCGCCCGCAGGACGGCTCCCGCGCCCGCCGGGGTGCCGGCCGACGTGTTCGGCGAGTCGTCGGGCGTGGCCTGCCCGGTCAGCGGTCCGGCCGGACTTCCGGTGCTCGTGGGGGTGAGAACGGTGAACGTCGCCGTGGTGTCGTGCTCCGCGGACGGGTCGCAGGCGGCCTCCACCGGGTGGGTGCCGGGCGGGGCGTCGGCGGCCGCGGTGACCTGCTGATCGAAGGTGCCGCCGGGGGCCTGCACCCGGCCCAGCTCGCGCTGCTCCCAGCGCAGGACGACGGGCTCACCGGCGGGGCAGGAGAATCCGGTGCCGCGCGCCCGGAAGGTCGTACCGGCGGCGCCGCTCGCCGGGTCGAGGGTGAGGACGCCCGGCGGCGCGGGGTCGACGGTGAAGGTCGCGGCCGCGGTGACGTCGAAGGGGCCGCGGAAGTTCTGGGTGTCGGGCGCCTTGACGTTGGGCCCGGGGTAGGCGCGGCAGGTGGCCGTGACCTGGTGCGGGGCCGGACGGGCGTTCGCCGGCACGGTGAAGGACGTGCTGATGCTTCCGTCCGGCCGGATCGAGGGTGTTCCCAGGTCGGCGCCGTCGTCCCACCGTAATTGGACGTTCTTCGTGTCGGGCGGACAGGCGCCGAATCCCGTTCCGTCGACCGTCACGCGGGTGGTCCCCGCGGTCCCGTGGCCGGGGGACAGCCGGAGGCCGGCGTCGGCGTGAGCCACCGGTGCGAGCAGCAGCGACCCCACCGCGACCACGGAACTCAGCAGCGCCGGGGCCACGACCCGGCCCACCGGTCGTCCGGTTCCCCTTGGCATCGCCGGCCGCCCTACGGGCGGGTCCCGTCGTCCGGGGACCGGTTCGCACGGGTGCGGGCGGGGGCGTCGCGGTCGTCCTCGGCGGAGGATGCGCACGGCTGTCGGGTCATCGCCGACCGTCCTTCCACGAACCTTCTCCCATCATCGCCCCACGCCCGCTCACGCACCATGCCCGGGGCACGGCGGAGGCAGGTGCGGTGGCAGGGCGGCGCCGGGACGGGACCCGCCCTACTGGCGCGCGGCGCGGCGGTAGTGGTCCAGGACGTCCTGGCGCAGCAGGCTCCCGAAGCCGGCGCCTTCGAGGCGCAGGCCGAGCTGGGGTTCGGTGAGGCCGAGCGCGGTGGCGGTTGTCGGCAGGTGCCAGTCGTGGGCGGCGAGGCGGTCCAGCAGGTGGCCGCGGCGGACCTGGGCCTCGGAGAGGCGGAAGGTCTTGAGGTAGGCGAGCCGGCCGTGCTCGTCGGTGATCGCCTCGCCGATGTGGTTCTCCTGCTTGGGGCGGAACTCCGGCCGGAACCGGTCGAGGCGGAAACGGCCCAGGCGGCGCACCGTCCGCGACCGGTAGTCCGGGTCCAGCAGGCCGCCGGCCATGGTGTCGTCGTGGAAGGCCGCCCAGGCGCGCTCCTGGCCGTCGACGGCCGCGCGCAACTCGGCCGTCGAGTTGATCGGACCGGCCGTGCGCAGGTCGGCCCGGAAGTCCGGGACGGGGGCGGACAGCAGGGCGTAGTGGTGGATCAGCTCGCCGAAGAGGTCGAGCAGCAGGGTCCGGTGCAGCGCCCGGTAGTCGTCGGGGTGCGGGACGACGAAGGCCGCGGCGAGCGCGTCGGCCACGTACACGACCAGGCCGCACTGGCCGGGGTGGATCTCGAAGACCCGCAGGGCGTCGGCGAGGCCGCGGACCCGGTCGCCGGCGTACGCCTCCTCGGCGCGCGGCGAGAGGCCGTTCCGCAGCGCGCGCTCGGAGTACTCCTCCCAGGCGATCGACGGGCCGCCGAAGTGCAGGGAGAGATAGCCCTCCAGGGCGAGGTGCAGCGGCAGGAAGCGCAGCCGGGTGCGGTTCTCGCGCTTGGCGATCCGGCGCGGCACCCGGACCCGGACCCGCTCGGGCGGGGTGCTCGCGGTGATGGCGGAGGGGGTGTCGAGCCGGGTGCCGTAGGCGGCGGCGGGGGTGCCGTCACGGGTCCAGTCGGCGACGAAGCCGTGCGGGACGAAGGCGAGGTAGTCGGTGCGGGGGCCGACCGGGACGGCGGTGTACTCCGGCTCGTAGAGCTCCTGGTGGAGGCGGAGGTCCTCGATCGGCTCGGCGCGGACCAGGGGCACCAGGCGCACGCCGCCCCACACCTGGGCGGGACGGGTGTCGAGGCCGGTGAGGTCGAGGCGGAACGCCGGGGCGGCCGGGGTGGTGGTCATCGGACGGTCTCCTCAGCGGTCTCGGTGGCGGCGGTCCCTGTGGTCCCGGCGGTCCCTGTGATCCCGGCGGTCCCGGTGGATCCGGTGGATCCGGCGGCGGGGGCCACCGGTCCGCGCACCGCGCCGTCCGCCGCCAGGAACCGCTCGGTGCGGGCCGCCAGGTGCGCCGTCAGCTCCGAGAGGTCCGTCCGGCCCTCGGCGAAGCGGGCGAACTCGACCAGGGCGGGCACGTCCTCGGCGTCGCGCAGCCCGGCGGTTGGCACCGTCGGGGCGAGTCGGCGGACGTCGAAGCCCTCCGCGTCGTACACCGGGTTGAGGTGCACGATGCTGGTCCGGTGCTCCGGGTCGAGCCGGGTGCGCCACACCCGCAGCACCTCGGCGGCCAGCCCGGGCGGGGCGTTGTCCCAGCCGTCGGAGACGATCACCAGTCGCTCGGGCGCGGTGTCCAGCGCGTCCAGGATGCGGCGCCCGAGCGGGGTCGGCCCGGCCGGGCGGGCGAGCAGCGCGTCGCCGTGCCCCGAGGTCCACAGCGCCGTGTACTCGCCGGCCAGCGCGGCCAGCAGGAAGTGGCAGGCGAGCGCGGCGGCGAGCGGCCGGCGGCGCTTGACGCCCGAGCCGTACGCGGACCAGCTGTCGTCGAGGACGGCCGTGACCCGGCCCCAGCTGCCCTCCTCCGCCCCGGCCGCGCGCACCGCCCGGCGCGCCGCGCCCCGCAGGGCGTCGGTCAGTTCGGCGCGGCGGGCGGTCCGGTCGGCGGGCGGCAGGCCCAGCACGTACGAGGCGAGCCGGGTGAGCGGCATCCGGGCGAGCGCGGCGGCGTCGGAGGTGACGGCGGTGGCGCCGAGCGCCCGGGCGGACTCCTGCAGGCGCAGCCGCTCCAGGGCCGTCAGCCGCGGTTCGATCTTCTTCAGGAAGGCGGCCCGGGGGATGCCGTGGCGGTTCGCGAAGCCCTCCGCGACGGTGTACGGCAGTTCGTAGAGCGCGCCCTGCTCGTAGTGGGCGCGCCGCCAGGCGTCCAGCAGCGGCGCGGTGTACTTGGGGCGCCGGCGCGGGGCGTACAGGAAGTCGCCGGTCTCCTCCGCGACGGGGCGCAGATGGGTGTGGCGCAGCGCGAGCTTGAGCCCGGCGCGGTACTTGACGGCGTCGAGGGCCTGGTCGGGGCGGGTGGCGAGCCAGTCGCGCAGGATCGCCCGGGTGCGGCGGTTGTTGACCTTGGCCCGGCGCAGTTCGCCGATCAGCCGGTAGACCCGCTGCGGCGGCAGCAGCCGCAGCCGTCGGGCGATCAGCCGGCCCTCGGTGCGGCGCTGCTCGTCGGTGGCGTCGCGGGAGGTCTCCAGCAGGCGGCGGACGATCAGGGCGGAGTTGTGGTCGTTGATGTCGAGGGCGAGCGCGGCGGCGTACGGGCCGCGGTAGTTGACGAGCATGTACTCGTGCAGGAAGTCGAGCGAGAGCTGCTGCTCGGCGGCCCCGCCGTGGAACTCGCGCTGGCCGGTGCCGGTGATCGCGGCGTTGACGAACACCAGCACGTCCTCGGCGGCGACGAGGTCGCCGTACGTCTCCACAAGGACCGCCCCCGCGTCTGTCACGCTGCTGAGCAGCACCGGTACGGCGCCAGTCGCCCATCCGGTCCTCGGATGCTATCGGGACGAATCGGATGAGCCAACCCGGTTTCGCGGCCCGCACGACCGGCCGCGGTTGCCGTGACGGACGCGGCCACGAGGAGGGCACCGGGGCCGCGTTCCTGTGAATGCGCCGGTGCGGGCAGCCTTCGGTCGTCGGCGGAGCATTTCGGCCAACTTGCAGTGCCGTTGATGACATGCCCTCACCAAAAATGGCACTGTGTACCGTCCCGCCGCCGAGGCCCTGGCAGTCGCCCGGGCAGCGCGCCGCGCGGCGAGTACGCCGAAGGCCGTTCCAGCCAGTCGAACCACCAGCTCTACCGGGCGGTGCCCCTCTCGACCGCCCGGCTGACTCCGGCCGCCTGAACCCGGCCGTCGCAGAAGGAGTTCCGTGTGACTCGATTCCGCAAGAAGTCCGTCCCCGTGAGCGCGTTGATCGCCGGCGCCGCGATGATCGTGGCCGCCCTGCCCGCCGGTGTCGCCTCCGCGGCGGACGGCCCGAGCGGGGCGCCCGCAGGGGAGCGGGCCTTCGCCGGCGCACTGCCGGCCTCCCTGTCGGCCGCGCAGCGCGGCGCCCTGCTGGCCGCCGCCGACGCGAACAGGACGAGGACGGCCGCCGCGCTGAAACTGGGTCCGAAGGAGGCCCTGGTCGTCCGGGGCGTCACCAAGGACGCGGACGGCACCGTGCACACCCGCTACGAGCGGACCTTCGACGGACTGCCGGTGCTCGGCGGCGACCTGGTCGTGCACACCGCCCGCGACGGCTCGAGCAAGGGCGTCACCCGGGCCACCGGTGCGGACATCGCCGTCGACACCAGCCCCGAGGAGAGCGCCGAGGCGGCGAAGGGCCTCGCGCTCGCCGGCGCCGCGGGCGCGAAGGTGGCGGGGGCGGCGGCCGGCGACGCCCGCAAGGTGGTCTGGGCCGGATCGGGCACCCCGCGGCTCGCGTGGGAGACGGTCGTGACGGGCACCCAGGAGGACGGCACGCCCTCCGAACTGCACGTCGTCACGGACGCGAACTCCGGCAAGAAGATCTTCGAGTACCAGGGCATCGAGACCGGCCTGGGCACCAGCAAGTACTCCGGCCAGGTCACCATAGGCACCTCGGCGGCCGACGGCGGCGGTTACGCGCTGACCGACCCCACCCGGGGCGGCCACAGCACGTACGACCTGAACGGCACCAGCTCCACCAGGACGCTGTTCACCAACCCGACCGACACCTGGGGCGACGGCACCGTCGCCAACCGGCAGACCGCCGCCGTGGACGCCGCCTACGGCGCCCAACTCACCTGGGACTACTACCAGACCGTCCACGGCCGCGACGGCATCAAGGACGACGGCGTCGGCGCCTACACCCGGGTGCACTACGGCAGCAACTACGTCAACGCGTTCTGGTCCGACACCTGCTTCTGCATGACGTACGGGGACGGCGCGGGCAACGTCAAGCCGCTCACCTCGATCGACGTCGGCGGCCACGAGATGACCCACGGCATCACCTCCGCCACCGCCGGCCTGATCTACGGCGGCGAGTCCGGCGGCCTGAACGAGGCGACCTCCGACATCATGGCCGCCGCCATCGAGTTCTGGGCCGGCAACCCCGAGGACCGGGGCGACTACCTGGTCGGCGAGAAGATCGACATCCGGGGCGACGGCACCCCGCTGCGGTACATGGACAAGCCCTCGAAGGACGGCAAGTCGCGGGACGCCTGGTCGGCCGACCTCGGCACCGTCGACGTGCACTACTCCTCCGGCCCCGCCAACCACTGGTTCTACCTGGCCTCCGAGGGCAGCGGTGCCAAGACCGTCGACGGGGTGGCCTACGACTCCCCGACCTCCGACGGCCTGCCGGTGACCGCCATCGGCCGGGACGCCGCCGCCAGGATCTGGTACCGGGCGCTCACCACCTACATGACCTCGTCCACCGACTACGCCGCGGCCCGCACCGCCACCCTCCGGGCCACCGCCGACCTGTACGGGCAGCTCAGCGCCACGTACATGAACGCCGCCAACGCCTGGGCGGCGGTCAACGTCGGCCCGCGCGTCGTCGACGGCCTGCTCGTCGACCCCGTCGCGGACCAGGTCACCGAGGTCGGCGCGCCCGCCGAACTCGAGGTCAAGGCCATCAACTTCAACCCCGGCGCCGTCACCTACCACGCGACCGGCCTCCCCGACGGCGTCCGGCTCCACCCGGTCACCGGCCGCATCACCGGCAACCCGGCCACGGCCGGGACCTACACGGTGACCGTCACCGCCAAGGCCTCCCACAACCGGCAGCTCTCGACCACGTTCGCCTGGAAGGTCTCCCGGGGCATCTTCGCCAACGCCACCGCCGTGCCGATCCCGGACGGCGGCCCGGCGGTCTTCTCGGACATCGCCGTCGACCGGATCCCGGGTGCGGCGCCGAGCGACCTCAAGGTGGCCGTGGACATCAAGCACACCTGGCGCGGTGACCTGGCCGTCGACCTGATCGGCCCGGACGGGACGGTGTACTCGCTGAAAAAGGCCAGCGTCGGCGACTCGGCCGACAACGTGCTCGAGACCTACACGGTGGACGCCTCCGCCCAGCAGGCCAACGGCACCTGGCGGCTCCGGGTGCAGGACATGTACCGCATCGACTCGGGCCGCATCGACAGCTGGAGGATCATCTTCTGACCGCGTCACCGCCCGGGTGCTCCGGCCGGCTCACCCCGCCGGCCGGAGCACCCGGGCGCACGCACGTCACGGCCCGGACGGTCGGGCGTACCGCTGCGGAACCCGCGCCGCCCGGTGACGGTCGTCGTAGTTCGGACGGCCGGCCGGGGAATGGGGGTACGAACTGCGAATCATTGCGGTAGAGGCACATTCCGGAAGTCGCACCGGAGTCCCGCGGCCGGCCGCAACGACAGTAGCACCGGGTGGTGCGGGGGCCGCATCCGGTTTTCCGCCGGCCGCCCCCCCGCACGCCGTCCGCTACCGGGTGCCCCGGGCGCTCGGGCCGGGCCCGTCAGGCCGGGGCGGCGCGCAGCTCCAGGGTGCAGCACTTCACGCTGCCGCCCGCCTTGAGCAGCTCGGTGACGTCGATCCCGATCGGCTCGAAGCCCCGCTCCCGCAGCCGCGCCGCCAGCCCGACCGCCGCCTCCGGCAGCACCACCCGGCGGCCGTCCGAGACGGCGTTGAGGCCGAACACGGCCGCGTCCTCGTCGGTGGCGAGCACGGCGTCCGGGTACAGCCCGGCCAGGGTGCGCCGGCTCTCGGGGGAGAAGGCGGCCGGGTAGTACATGACCTCGTCGTGGTCGAGCACCGCGAGCGCGGTGTCCAGGTGGTAGTAGCGCGGGTCGACCAGCTCCAGGGTGACCACGGGGCGCCCGAGGACGCGCTCCGTCTCGGCGTGCGCCCGCCGGTCCGTGCGGAAGCCGGTGCCGGCCAGGATGCGGTCGCCGACCAGCAGGTAGTCGCCCTCGCCCTCGTTGGTGAACTCGGCCCGGTGCACCGCCCGGTAGCCGCGCGAACGGAACCACTCCACGTACGCCGGCGCCTCGTCCGCGCGCTCCTGGTGCCGGAACCGGGCGACCAGGGCGGTGCCGTCGACCACGGTCGCGCCGTTGGCCGCGAACACCATGTCGGGCAGGCCGGGCAGCGGCTCGATCAACTCGACGGTGTGGCCCAGCTCCTGGAACAGCGCGTACAGCTGCTCCCACTGGGCGACGGCGCGTTCGGCGTCGGTCGGCTTCGCCGGCTCCATCCACGGGTTGATCGAGTAGTCGACCGTGAAGTGCGTCGGACGGCACATCAGGTAGTGGCGCGGGCGGGCGGTACGGGACACGGGCGGTGGACTTCCTTCCGGCGGGGTGGTGCGGGAGGGACCGGACGGGTGCGGGGTGCGCCCCGCCGGTTGCCCCGAGCGTGCCGGGCGCGGCGATCGCGGACATGGCCGCGACATGCACGGTGATCGGACGGCGGCGGTCCGGCCGGGGTCGGCGTGCCCGGCGGCGTCGGCGCAGGTCGGGGAGCCGCAGGCCGGGGACGGCGCCGGACGTCCACAAGGGGTGCGCGCTCCACGACACGCGGGCAGGAACGTGCCTGCGCGGCCGGTGCGGGGCGCTGCGGTGGACTGGCCCGGCCGGACACGCCGCGTCGACGAGGAGACCGCGCCATGGGGACCACGGGGACCAGCACGGGAGCGGGCACGAGTACGGAGAAAGGTACGGGCACAGCGACGGGAACGGCGCCGGACGCGGCCACCGCCCCGGTGCGCGTACTGGACACCTCCGGCGCCGCCTACCGCCGGGCGTTCGAGCTGTTCCTCGCCGGCACGGACGAGAAGCCCCGCACCCACGCCCGGCTGACCGAGGTCGCCACCGGCCTGGACCGGCGCCGGGTGCTGCTGGACGTCGGCGCCGGCGAGGGCCGGACCACCGCCCACCTCGCGCAGTACTTCGAGCGCACGGTGGCGATCGAGCCCAGCGCGGTGATGCGCGAGCGGCTCCGCGCCGTCTGCCCGGACGCCCTCGTCCTGCCGGACCCGATCGACGCGGCCGAACCGCCCGAGCCGGCGGACCTCGTCCACCTCTCCCACGTGCTCTACTACGTGCCGCCGGAGGACTGGCTGCGCACCGTCGGCCGGGTCCTGGACTGGGCGGCGCCCGGCGGGACGCTGCTGGTCGTGCTGCAGAACCCGGACAGCCCCTGCATGCGGATGGCCGCGCACTTCGCCGGCGTGCGCTACGACCTGCGGCCGCTCGCCGAGCAGTTGGCGGAACAGGGACCGGAGCACGCGGTGGCCCTGGAGACCCTCGACCTCTGCTACCGGACGGACCGGCTGGCGGAGGCGGTGGACGTCGCGGAGTTCATGGTGAACGTGGCCGACCTGGCCGTCCTGGACCGGCTGCCCGACCGGGACGAACTGACCGCCTACGTCGAGCGCCATTTCGCCCGGCCGGACGGCGGCTACGCCATCGGCCACACCCAGGACATGCTGACGGTCCGCCGCGCCCCGCGCTGACGGCGCCGCCCTGGTCGGATCCTGCGGGCCAAGGCTCCGGGGCCGCAGGATTCCGGAACCGTCAGGCCCAGGGCAGCGCCGAGCGCGTGCTCCAGTACCGCCCGGCCGGTTCGGCGAGCGACGCGAGACCGGCCGACGCGGCGGCGTCGAGGGCGAGCCCGACGGCGTCCAGGTTCGAGGCGAGCTGGTCGGTGGTGGCCGCGCCGGAGAGCACCACGTCCGCCCAGGGCTGCGCGGCGACGGCCGCCAGCGCGAGGGCGTCGCAGGAGGCGCCGGTCCGGGCGGCGAGCTCGCGCAGGGCGGCGGTGTCCGGACCGGTGGCGTTGCGGTCGGCGAGCCGGCCGTTGGCCATGCCCTCCTTGACCACGACGAGCAGGCCCGCCGCGTGCGCCTCGGCCAGCGCCGGGCCGGCCGAGGGCTCCAGCAGGTTCCAGGTCGACTGCACGGCGCCGAACAGCGGCCGGCCGTCCACCGTCACCGCCAGCGCCGCCCGGACCGCCGCCGCCTGCTCCGGGCCGCTGGTCGACAGGCCGACCCGCACGCCCTCGGCGGCCAGCGCGGCCAGCCGGGCGTGCAGTGCGGGGTCGCTGAGCGCGGGGCTGTCCGGCGTGACCGAGTGCACCAGGTAGACGTCCGGACGGCGGCCCAGCAGCGCGAGGCTCTCCCGCACCTGACGGTCGAAGACGGCCGTCGAGTGCTCCTTGACCTCGTGCACCGGCACCCCGGAGGCCTGCCAGTCGGCGGTGTAGGTGTATCCCCACTTGCTGCCGACCGTCACCTCGGCCGCGGCCTGCGGCCGGGCGGCGAGCCAGGCGCCGAGGAACTCCTCCGCGCGGCCGTAGGAACGGGCGGTGTCGAAGTAGCGCACGCCGGCGGCGAACGCGGCGTCGAGCAGGGCGTGGGTCCGCGCGCGCAGGGCGTCCACGGTGCGCTCGGCCGGGAGGTCGAGGTCGCGGCCGAGCGTGATGTACCCGGGCCGTCCGACGGCCGCGGTGCCCAACCCGAACCGCGCGATCGACGGTCCGGACGGTCCGGAGGCTTCGGCGGCGGCGTGGGCGGTGGGCATGGCGGGCCTCCATCGGCAGGTCGGGTCGGCAGATGCGCAGGTCGGCGGGACGCGGTGGGGTCCGCCCCGTCGCACCCTATCCGCCCCGCCGCCCCCGACCGGCTCCCGACCGGCCCCTGACCTGCGCCTGACCTGCGCCGACAGCCCCCCGCCGCCGTCCGCTCCCGTGCTGGTGCCTATGCTCCTGTGTCGAATGTGTCGAATGTGTCCGAGCGAGGACCATTGCGGGGAGGGCCGTCATGACCTACCGGATCGAGCGGATCGGCCGGACGGACACGGACTGGGAGCGGTTGCGGGAGGTGCGCCTCGCGCAGCTGCTGGACACCCCGATGGCCTTCCTGGAGACCTACGAGACGGCGCTGGCACACGGCGACGAGGAGTGGCACTCCCGGATCCGCCGGGTCAACGAGCCCGGCAGCGTCGGTCTGGCGGCCGTGCACGACGACGGCACCGGGGCGGGGGAGTGGGTCGGGACGATGATCGGCTTCACGCCCGAGCCCGGGACGGCGCTGCTGGTCGGCGTCTGGGTCCACCCGGAGCACCGGGGCCGCGAGCGCGGGGTGACGGACACCATGCTGGACGCGATCGTCGCCTGGGCCCGGGAGACGGGCGCGCGGCGCCTGCTGCTGACCGTGCACGAGGACAACGCCAGGGCCGCCGCCTTCTACCGGCGCCGGGGCTTCGAACTCACCGGCGGCACCAAGCCCTACCCGCTGGACCCGGCCGCCCGCGAACTGGAGATGGCACTGCCGCTGGTCTGACCGGACCCGCTCTCCTCCTCTGCCCCTTCACCCCGTCAGCGACCGGGCCTCCTCCGCGCTGAACGCGGAGGCGAAGGTGAACGCCCGCGGCGAGGGCCCGTGCGCCCGCAGGTGCGCCAGCCGCT
Source organism: Kitasatospora sp. MBT66 (assembly GCF_000710405.2). Classification (NCBI taxonomy): domain Bacteria; kingdom Bacillati; phylum Actinomycetota; class Actinomycetes; order Kitasatosporales; family Streptomycetaceae; genus Kitasatospora; species Kitasatospora sp. MBT66. Next base: position 230,402 of record NZ_JAIY01000006.1, read on the forward strand.
CCAGCGCCTCGCCGACGTCCGGACGGTGCCCGGCGGGCACCCACCAGAGCACCAGATGCGCCTCGACGTGCCGTGCGAACCATTCGCGCCGGCGCCGCATCGCCTCCAAGTGCCCACTGCGGTAGGCGAATTCCCACAGGGCTTCGTGGTTCTCCCAGACCGACAGGTTGACGATGACGTCCGCGCCCGCCGGGCGCAGGCCGGTGGCGTCGTCCGTGCCGTCCTCGACCAGCCGCCAGACGAATCCGGGCGCCCCGTCGGCGGCGGCGTTGACCGGGTCGAGCAGCTCGACGAACGGCGCGATCCGCGGGTCGTCGATCGGGTGGAGCAGCGTGGCGACGTTGAGTTGGGCGAGCTGGGCGGGCTGATCGTGCAGGGCGGGATGAGCAGGCCGGGACGAAGTCATGCCTCATCCCAGCACGGCCCGAGTTTCTATGTCAATCATCATTGTTTTTAGAAGCCTCGACCACCACACAGCACTCGCCCGGCCGCGCGTCCATCCGCGCCCGGACCGGACCGTCCGTCCCCAACAGCCCTTCCAGCAGTGCGAGGTTCATACCGCACACCAGCGGTGGGAACTGCTCGGCGACGGCGTGGAAGGGGCAGTTGCGCATCCGGACCGCCGTCGCCGCGCCGTCGTCACCGTCGTCACCGCCGTCACCGTCGTCCTCGTTGGCCTGCTCGCCCCGCACCGGGTACGGCTCGTAGCCGCGCGCGGCCAGTAGCTCCATCGCCCGGTCGAGGTCGCCGCAGGGCGCACCCGCTCCGCGCAGCGCCTCCCCCCGGCGGCGCGCGGCCTCCTGGAGCGCGAGGTCCACTCCGGCCGACTCGGCCGCCCCGGCGAGCAGTTCGGCGGCGGTGCGGTAGTCGCGGGCGGGCAGCGACACCGCGTGTTCGGCGCGCGCCCGGGTGTACACCTTGGCGGGTCGGCCCGCCCCCGGGCCGGAGCGGCCGGTCAGCCGACGGCTGCCGCTCTCCAGCAGCCCGGCCTCGGTGAGCCGGTCGAGGTGGTGCGCGGCGAGCGTGCGGGCCACCGCCGCGCCCTCGGCCGCCTCGTTCCGGCCGACCTCGCGGCCCTGCGCCACCACGTACTCGTACAGTCGGCGCCGCACTGGGTCCTGCAGCACCGCGATCGCGTCGATGTCCTCCATCCGGCCATTCTAAGAACAACGCGGATCGCCGTTAGAAGCCCCGCCCGTCGGAGCCCTGCCTTCAGGCGTAGTGGCCGCCGGTGACGTCCGGCAGCGGGTCCGCCACCGCGTCCAGCAGCTGCGGGCCGTCGTTGCGGACGCTGTTCACCGTCGTCGCGACCGGTCGCACCTGCAGATCGCCCGCCGGTGCGTGCAGCAGGCCGCGGACCTCGGCGGGGTCGGTGACGCTCGGGTCGAGCCAGGCGTCCAGGGTGTCGGTGGTGAGGGTGACCGGCATCCGGTCGTGGATCCGGCCGGCCGCGTCGGTGGCCTCGGTGGTCAGCACGGTGCAGGTCACCAGCCACGCGTCCGTGTCCTCGGGCGCCGTGCGGTCGCGCCAGAACTCGTACAGCCCGGCCATCAGCAGCAGGCCGCCGTCCGGCCGGTGGAGGTAGTAGGGCTGCTTGTACGCCTTGCGCCCGTCCGCCGCCGGCACCGGCCGCCACTCGAAGTACCCGTCGGCGGGCACCACGCAGCGCCGCTCCTTGAACGCCTTGCGGAACGCCGGCTTCTCGGCGGCCGTCTCCACCCGCGCGTTGATCATCCGCGCGCCGGAGCCCGGGTCCTTCGACCAGGACGGCACCAGCCCCCAGCGCAGCGACCGCACCTGGCGCGTGATCTCCCCGGTCTCCCGGTCGACCCGTTCCAGCACGCTCGCCACCTCGTCGGTCGGCGCGACGTTCCACGACGGCGCGAGGGCCTCCGCGGCCGGCCACAGCGAGGCGCGCAGCAGTTCCGCCAGATCCGGCGGGGTGGTGGTGGAGACGAATCGACCGCACATGCGCCTCATCCTGCCCGCACCGGACCCCGCCCGTCACGCATCCCGCGCCTCCCGGGTCTCCCGCATCACCCGGGCCCCGGCCGCCGCCCCAAGATCATCAGGCGGTAGGCTCCATCCGCAACACGACGCGAAGGGGAGCCAGTGGCGCGGGTTGCAGTGATCGGTGGCGGTATCGGCGGCCTGGGGGCCGCGCTCATGCTCGGGCGACGGGGGCACACCGTCACCCTCTTCGAGCAGGACACCCGGGAGGCCGGGGACGACCTGCACCGGGACTTCTTCCACTGGGACCGCCCCCGCGTCCCGCAGGCCGTCCAGCCGCACTCCCTGCTCGCTCCGGTGCGCACGGTGCTGCACGCCGAGGCGCCGGACGTCTACGCGGACCTGCTGGCGCGCGGCGCCCGGGAGTACCACGAGTTCGACTGGTTCGACGAGCACCCGCCGCACCGGGCCGGCGACGAGGAACTGGTGACCCTCCGCACCCGCCGGATCGTGCTGGAGGCCGCCCTGGCCTCGGCCGTGCGGCGCGAGCCCACCGTCGACGTGCGGCGCGGCCACCGGGTCGACGGCCTCACCTTCGCGCCGGGCGACCCCGCCCGGGTCACCGGCGTCACCGTCGGCGCGGACACCCACCCGGCGGACCTGGTCGTCGACGCGGCCGGCCGTCGCTCCCCGGTCCCCGGGATGCTCGTCGCGGCGGGCTGCCGCCCGCCCGTGGTCGAGAGCCACCGCGCCGGGATCGCCTACCTGTGCCGCTGGTACCGCGTCCGGGAGGACGGCCCCCGCGACCCGGGCCGGCTGCGGAACGGCTCGTCCACGCCGTTCGCGCTCGCCGGGGTCTTCCCCTCCGACAACGACACCTTCGCGGTGAACGTGGTCGTCTCCACCACGGAACCGACCCGGGGCGCGCTCACCGACCCCGCCGTGTTCGAGGCCGTCGCCCGCAGCTTCCCCGCCACCGCCGCCTGGCTCGACCTGGCCGCCGAACCGCTCTCCGACGTCCTGGCGATGGCCGGCCTGGACAACCGCTGGACCTCCCTCGTCGACGACGCGGGCCCCGTCGTCACCGGCCTGGTCAACGCCGGGGACAGCCTCGTCCACACCAACCCGACCCTCGGCCACGGCGCGGCCCTCGGCCTGCGCGCCGCCCAGTACCTCGCCGGCCACGTCGAGGAGACGGTCGCGGACCCGGGCGGCTACCACGACTGGACGGTGCGGGCCCTGCGCCCCTGGTTCGACGCCCAGGTGGCGGCCGACCGGGTCGCCGGGCAGCGCCTCGCCGAGGGCGCGGAGTCCACCGACCGGCGGGCCGCCGCCCTCGCCGCCTGCGCCTTCGACGACCCCGTCGTGATGCGCGCCCGCGCGCAGGTGCGGCACCTGCTGCGCACGCCGGGCGAGGCGTACACGACCGCCGAGGTCGACCGCAGCGTCACCGCCTGGCTGGCCGCCCGCCCGGACTTCGAGCCGACGCACGACGGCCCGACCCGCGCCGAGTGGGACGCCCTCGTCCCGGCCTGACGCCGGATGTCCGTACCGGTCCGCGCTCCTGTCCGGGAAGTGTGCGAACGGCCGGTGCGCCGGCGGACGCCGAGAGGCCCGCTGTTAGCCTCGTCGACATGATCATGATGAAGCGGGGGGCCGGGCGGAAGGTGTCCGAGGAGTCGGAGGCCGGTCCGCAACGGGCCCTGATCGCCGCGTGTTTCGTCAACCGGGTGGGCAACGGCCTCTTCAACGCCGCGTCCGTCCTCTACTTCACGCTCGTGGTGCACCTGCCCGCCACCCAGGTCGGGGCGGGCCTGACGATCGCCGGCCTCTGCGGCCTGGCGGCCGGCATCCCGGCGGGCAACCTGGCCGACCGGTACGGGCCGCGGGTGATCTGGCTGACCTCCCTCGTCGTCCAGGCGGTCAGCATGGCCGCGTTCGTGCTCATCGACAGCTGGCTCGCGTTCGTGCTGCTGGCCACGGTGGACCGGCTGGCCGCCTCGGCGGGCGGCGCCGCGGGCGGCGCGCTCATCGCCAGGGCCGGCGGCGAGCGGCCCGCCGCGTTCCGGGCCAGGCTCCGCACCTACGTCAACCTCGGCGTGGTCATGGGCACCCTGGGCGCGGCCGTCGCCCTCCAGATCGACACCCGCGCCGCCTACACCGCGCTGATCCTCGCCAACGCCGCCAGCTTCGCCGGCGCCGCACTGGTCGCACTGCTCGGCGTCCCCGCCTACCCGCCGCTGCCCCGGCCCGAGCAGCACCGCCAGTGGTCGGTCCTGGCCGACCGGCCCTACGTGTCCTTCGTCGCCCTCTACAGCGCCATGGGCCTGCAGTACCAGACCGTCTCGCTGCTCCTGCCGATCTGGCTCAGCGCCCACACCGACGCGCCGCGCTGGACCGTGGCGGCGGTCTACGCGATCAACAGCGGCGTCTGCGTGCTGCTCCAGAGCAGGCTCGGCGCCAAGGTGGAGACCCCCCGCCAGGGCGGGCGCGCCTTCCGCCTCGCCGGGCTGATGTTCCTGCTCAGCTGCCCCCTGATGGCACTGACCGCCGACGTCCCCGCCTGGGTGGCGCCGGTGCTGGCCGTGCTCGCGGTGGTCCTCCACAGCATCGGCGAGGTGTGGGAGTCCTCGGCCGGCTACGCCCTCGGCTTCGGCCTCGCACCCGACCACGCCCAGGGCCAGTACCAGGGCCTGCTCGGCATCGGCTTCAACGCCGGTCAGGCCCTCGCGCCGCTGGTCCTGACCGGCGCCGTGCTCGGCCTCGGCCACACCGGCTGGCTGCTCCTCGGCCTCTTCTTCGCCGCCCTCGGCGCCGTGGCCCCGCCCCTGGCCGGCTGGGCCGAGCGCACCCGCCCGGCGCCTCCGGCCCCCGACGTCCAAGCCCCCGCCGACGCCTCCGCCCGGCTCAGCCCGTGACCGCCTCCGCGATCCGCCGGGCGGCCTGGGCGGGTGTGAGGTGCGTGGTGTCGACGACCTCGGCCTCCGCGTGCAGCCAGGTGCGGGCCGCCTCGGCGTAGGGCTCCAGATACCTGAGGCGGAACGGCGAGGGGCCGCCGAGCACGGTGTCCCCCTCGATCCGCCCGCGCAGCGTCTCCTGGTCGGCGTGGAGGACGAAGTGCCGTACGGGGATGCCGTGCTGGGCCAGGCCCGTGCTGATTTCGCGCCAGTACCGCTCGACCAGGACGGTCATCGGCATCACCAGCGTGCCCCCGGTGTAGTCGAGCACCCGCCGCGCGGTCTCCACCACGAGCGGCCGCCACGGCGGCCAGTGCTGGAAGTTGCCGGTGTCGGGCAGCCCCGGCGTGATGTCCATGAGCGTCTCGCCGACCTTCTCGGCGTCGAACACCCGCGAATCCGGAATCAGCGGCTGCACCAGCGCCGCCGTCGTCGTCTTGCCCGCACCGTGGGTGCCGTTGAGCCATACGATCATGCGCCCGATCCTAGATGGGTAGTTCCGATGTCGGTCAGTAGTCGTATGCGATCAGTGAGTGGGTGGCGGTGGTTGACGGGGGCTGTGGGCGACGGCATGATGACGGACTGCGTGGCCTACGCCGAACCTCCCGCGACCGTCCCCAGCACGGTCTCCCATCGGAGGCAAAGGGACTAGCGTCTCAGGTCGCTGTCGCAGCCCGATCGCCTCGGGCGAGGTTGCTGGGGAACGGTCGCTCAGGCGTGGAAGGCCGCGATGACAGCCCGCAGGAACTTCAAGCGCCAGGTGCGCGCCCGTGCCGCTAAGACCGGCGAGTCCTACACGTCTGCCCTCCGGCACTTCCGTCCGACTCCATCAGGAGACGTCATGTCGGAAGTAAGGAACCCCAAGAGCGTGCGGCTTGCCGTCGCGCAGACCCCCGTCCGCGAGGACCCCCGAGATGTGGACGCGCTGCGCGAAAGCGGCCGTCAGGTCCGTGCTCTGATGCGCGAGGCGGGTGCTCGGGGCGCGAGGATCGTGCACTTCCCGGAAGGCGCGATCTGCTTTCCCCACAAGCTCGTCATGTCCGTGGATGGCCCGGACGCGGTCGGCCCGGCGGACTGGGACCGGTGCCAGTGGCCGGTTCTGCGAGCAGAGTTGGCTGCGATCACCGAGCTGGCAGGCGAGTTGCGGCTGTGGACGGTGATCGCCTCGGTGCACCGCCTGACTGAGCCGAACCGCCCGCACAACAGCCTTTACGTCATCTCCGATCGCGGCGAGGTGGTCACGCGCTACGACGAGCGCCTGCTGTCGAACACGAAGGTCTCGTACATGTACTCGCCGGGCATTTCACCGGTGACCTTCGATGTCGACGGTGTGCGTTTCGGCTGCCTGCTCGGCATGGAGATCCACTACCCGGAGTTGTTCGCCGAGTACGAGAGCCTGGACGTCGACTGCGTTCTGTTCTCCACGACCGGCGTCTCCCCGGGCAACGCCGCCGCCCAAGCCCAGGGCCACGCCGCGGCGAACAGCTACTGGGTCAGCTTTTCGGTGCCGTCGCAGCACAGCGCCACCGCGCCGTCCGGAGTCATCGCCCCGGGCGGCGATTGGCTTGAACGGTGCCCCGCGGACGGTTCGCCGTCGGTGGCGGTCGTGGACCTCGACGACGGTTCCGAGGCCGCCGCAGAAGCAGTGGCTTACGCACGTCCCTGGCGTCGCAAGTCGCGCGCCGGCCTGTACGCAGGGCACCAGGTGACCGATCCGCGCAGCGAGGACCGCTCTGCGGCCTTCTAGGACAAGCAGGTCCGATGCGGTCAGTGGTCGCAGGCGATCAGCGAGCGGGTGACCGGTGCGCCGATCAGGTTGTTGTGCCAGATGCCGGCGGCCGCCCGGGTGACCCGCTGGGTCACCCGGGCGGCCACGCCCTCGAAGGTCCGTCCACCGTGTCGTTCCAGGTCAGGCTGCCCTTTGAGGGTGTCGTTGACCGACTCGATCAGCTGGCGGACCTTTTTGAGCATCGGCTCGCCGTATCGCTTCTTCTCGCGCTTGAGTGACGGCCTCAGGAGTTCGATGCCCTGCTCGGCGAGGTCCTTCTCGAACGGCTCGGAGGCGAATCCCTTGTCCGTAATGAGCAGGATGCCGTTGCGCGCGGCCACCAAGTCGGCCTCGACTTCGAGCATCGCCGCCAGGACCTCGCGTTCGCCTCATGCGCTTGAGCAGTGGCAGTGCCGACTTCAACCGCTTGCTGTAGCCGGGCCGTTGGGGCAGGTAGGGGAACATGTCGGACAGGTGCTTGTTCGCGTAGCGCAGCCAGCGGGCTTCGGAGTGGTAGCCGAGCAGGGCCTGGGCGACCGCGAGGCAGACGAGTTCGGAGTCCCGGACGGTCCTCACCCGGTGTACCGGTGTCCCGGGGCTCCGTCCGGGTTCGGGGCCGTCAGCTGTCCCCGCCGGGCCGGAGGTGGGCGTCCAGGAAGGCCCGGACGCCCGCCCCGTCGGTCGCCTCCGTCGTGGTGGCCACCGCTTCGCCGTCCAGGACGAGCACGAAGGTCGGCGCGCCCAGCACCCCGTACCGTGCGGTGGCCGCCGGGCAGCGCACGATGTCGGTGCGGACGACGGCGACGCGGCCCGCGTACTCGCGGGCCACGTCCTTGATCACCGGTTCCAGGTCCTTGCAGGCGGCGGCCCACACGCCCCAGAAGTACGCGAGCACCGGACCGTCGACGTGCGCGAGCACGAAGTCGAATTCCGCGTCCTCCTTGGGATGGTGCACCCCGACTGCTGCCATGCGGTCTTCTCCTTCGTCGTCGCGATCGGCTCGCTCGCCGCCCCATTCTCCCTGGTCTTCTCCCTGGTCGGCGCTCCGCCGGCGGCACCCGTGCCTCGGAGCCCGGGCGCGAGCCGTCGGCGCCGCCCGCAACGGACTCGTCGCCGGAAGCCGGGGCCCCGGCCTGCCGCTGGGCGCCTCCCTTGTGCCTATGCCCTGTTGCGGCACCCCGCGAGGAGGGCGGCGACCATCCGTGCCACCTCGTCCCGGCCGTAGTCGGGGCCGGTGATGGAGAGGTTGCCGATGGCGCGCATCAACGTGTAAGCGGTGATGCCGGGTTCGAGTTCGCCGGCGGCCGCGCAGGCGTCCAGGAGTGTCGCGCAGGCGGGGACCAGGCTGTCGAGCATCAGGGTGTGGAGGTTCTCCAGCCCCGCGTCGCCGGACCCGAGTGCCGCGCCGAGGCCGTGCTTGGTCACCAGGAACTCCACGAACGCGTCCGCCCAGCGGGTCAGGGCGGTGAACGGGGAGTCGGACTCCGCCAGCAGCCGGGGCGCGAGCGCGGCGCAGGTGTCGATCTGGTGCCGGTAGACGGCGGTGACGAGGTCGGCCCGGGTCGGGAAGTTCCGGTAGAGCGTGCCGACGCCGACGCCGGCGCGTTCGGCGATGTCCCGGACGGGGGCCTGGACCCCCTGCTCCACGAAGACCGCCGCGGCGGCCGCCAGTACGCCGTCGCGGGTGCGCTGCGCCTGTGCTTGGCGTACTCCGACCGGTTCCGGCACGGGCTTCTCCTTTACTCGCGGAACGATGTTCCGCTAGATTGGCGGAACGCTGCTCCGCCAAATTATGGCAGAGCCTTCTCCTGGAGAAAGCGCAGGTCCCCCGATGTCCGTCCACCCCCTGGACCAGCGGATCGTCTCGGTCAAGCCCATTGCCGTCCCCGCACCCGGCCGCAGTGTCGAACTGCAGGTGAAGGTCACCGCCCCACTGGCGGGCCGGAACCTTCCCGTCATCGTGTTCTCCCACGGCAACGCCTGGTCTCTAGACGGGTACGAGCCCCTCGTCGACCGCTGGGCCGCGGCCGGATTCGTCGTCGTGCAGCCCACCCACCTGGACTCCCGCCGTTACGGCATCGGCTGGGAGGACCCGCGCTTCGCCGGCATCTGGCGGGTGCGGATCGCCGACCTCCACGCCGTCCTCGACCACCTCGGCGACATCCTTCGCCAGGTGGACGGCCTGGAGGCCCGGGTCGACCGCGGACGCGTCGCGGTCGCCGGCCACTCCTGGGGCGCCCAGACGGCCGGCGCGGTCCTCGGCACGCGCGTGCTCGACGCCGACGGCGTGCCCGGCGAGGACTTCTCCCACCCCGCCGTCACGGCCGGCGCACTGATCGCCGCGACCGGAACCGGCGACACGCTCACTCCGTTCGCCGTCGAGCACCTGCCGTTCATGAGGCCGGACTACTCCACCATGACCGTCCCCACTCTGGTCGTCGCGGGCGGCAAGGACCAATCGCGGCTCTCCACCCGGGGGCCGGACTGGTTCACCGACGCCTACCGCCTCGCCCCGTCCCCGAAGAGCCTGCTCGCGGTCGCCGAGGCCGAGCACACCATGGGCGGCGTCGCCGGCGAGGCGGTGGCCGAGACCACCGACGAGGACCCCGCCCGCGTCGCCCTCGTCGCCGACGCGATCTCCGCCTACCTCCTCGACGCGCTCAAGGTCGACGGCAGCGCCTGGGCCGCCTTCAACGACGCTGCCAGCGAAGGTGGTTGGAGCCTCTCCGGCAAGTGAGCCCCGCCGGTCCGGTCCGGCCCGGCGCGGTCCGGCTCCGCCCGCCGGCCCGGCTCCGCCCTGTCGGCCGCTACGGCCCGGCCTGCTGGTAGAGCGTCACCAGGAGGCCGTGCACCGGCTCGCCCTCCGGTTCCTCCTCCGCCCCGTCGACCAGTTCGGCCAGCGCCTTGGCCAGCCGGGCCGCCTTGGCCGAACTGAGCCGAATATGACGAAGCGTCAGAAGATGGTCGACGGGGGAGCGTTCCAACTCCTGGGCGACGGCGCCGAACAGAGCCGCCGTGCCCTCGGCCCGGGGCCGGGCGACGACCATCCGCTCGGCCGTCCGCCGGTAGTACTTCTCGGTGCCGCCGCGCACCTGTCGCGTTCCCGCCTCCTGGATCAGCCCCGCCTCGCCCAGCACCCGGAGGTGGTGGGAGACGCTGCCCTTGTTCACCCCCAACTGCGCGGCGAGCCGGCTGATCGTCGACGGCCGGCCGCTCAGCGCGAACAGCAGGCGCTGACGGGTGGGGTGGGCGAGGGCGGTGTGCTGCTGGGGCGTGCTGATCCGCTGGACACTGTCGTCCGGTTGATGGCTCACCCAATCAAGCGTTAAGTACGATTGACGCTTTGGCAAGCCGCTGGTCTACTCCCTCCCATGACTTCCACCACATCGTCACCCGCGCTGGACACCGCCACCGTCGTCGACTCGGTCGCCGACCTGGTCCGCGAGCACTACGTCTTCCCGGACGTCGCCCGGGAACTGGCGGACCTGCTGCGCCGCCGGAACGCCGAGGACGCCTACCCGGCCGGGTCCGCCGAGGAGTTGGCCGACGCCGTCACCGCGGACCTGCGATCCGTCAACGGCGACCTGCACCTGGCCCTGAAGCACCACGACGTGCCGGTGCCGTCGGGGCAGGGCGAGGCGGTGCTCGCCGAGATGCGGCGGAAGTTCGACGCCAACCTGGGCGGCGTTCCGCGGGTCGAGCTCCTCGACGGCGGCGTCGCGGTGCTGGAGATCTCGTCCCACATGTTCCCGCTCGACTGGGCCGCGCAGCCGCTGGCCGCGGCGCTCTCGCTGGTGGCACCGGCCGAGGCGCTCATTCTGGACCTGCGCCGCAACCTCGGCGGCGACCCGGACACCGTGGCCTTCGTCTGCGGCTACCTGCTCGACGGCCGCACCCACCTCAACACCATGCTCTCGAAGCAGGGGGAGCGGGTCGCGCAGTCCTGGACGCCCCCGTTCGTACCGGGTGCCCGCTTCGGCGCCGACAAGCCGCTCTACGTCCTGACGAGCGGAAAGACCTTCTCCGCGGGCGAGGAACTCGCCTACGACCTGCAGCAGCTCGGCCGCGCCGAGATCGTCGGCGAGGCCACCCGCGGCGGCGCCCACCCGCGCGACGGCTGGACGGTGCACCCGCACCTGGAACTCAGCGTCCCCGTCGCCCGCGCCGTCAACCCGGTCTCGGGCACCAACTGGGAGGGCACCGGCGTCCGCCCCGACGTCCCCTGCGCCGCCGAGGACGCACTCGACCGCGCCCAGGCCCTGGCCGTGGCCCGCCTGGCCGGGTAGTGACCCGGCGGGTGCCGTCGACGGGGTGCGCCACCCCTGCGGCAGCGCCCGGACGGCGGCTCCGCTTGCCTGGGCCGCCGGCCCGCACCCCCTTGACCGTAGGTTCCGGCGGCAGTGGCGCCGGCAGTGGCACCGGCCGTGTCGTGTCCGGGACCGTGTCGTTGGCCAGGTCGGTGATCTTGCCCGGGTGGGGTGCCGGTTCCGACGGTGGCTGCCCGGGCCCGGCCTGAGAGGGGTCCTGATGGTGCGAACAGGTACCGGTCGTGCTGCTGGAGCGGCGTCCTACCGGGGCGTGTCCCGAGCGCGCCGCCGGTCGGCGGCGGTGGTGATGACGGTGTGCGGGACGGTACTTCCGCTGGTCGGGCAGGTGCCGGGCGCTCACGCCGCCGATGCCCCCACGCCTGCGGTCTACGACGCGGCGGGGGTCTACGAGTACGTCGTTCCCTCGGGAGTGGGGGAGATCGAGGTGGCGCTGGTGGGCGCGGGCGGCGGGGGCGGAGGCGGGGGCAACGCGCCGGACAGTGAGGGCGGCAGGCACGACGACGGCGGTGGCGGTGGCGGCGGGGGCGGCTACGTCGCCTGCGTCTTCACCGTCGAACAGGGGCACCGCTACCGGGTCGTCGTCGGGGGGGGGGGGGG
>NZ_JAIY01000006.1:242068-254120 GCF_000710405.2 Kitasatospora sp. MBT66
CGGGGCCGGTGGAACCGGCAGCGGGCACAACGGCGCCGACACCACCGATTGGCGCGACGGCAGCGGCGGGGGCGGCGGCAGTGCCTTCGTTCCCCATCCCGACTACGTCCGCGGCGGCGGAGGAGGAGGCGGGGGCGCCTCGCTGTTCGGCACCGCCGACGCGGACCTGGCCGCCGCCCCCGGCGGTTCGGGCGGTCTGGGCGCGATCGCGATGAGCGGCAACCCCGTCGACGACGGCAACGGCGGAAGCGCGGCCGAACCCGGTGGTGTCGGCGGCCACTGGCGCCGCGACTTCTACACGGACGGCGAGAAGGGCGGGGCCGCGGGCACCTGCCCCGGCCTGGCCGAGGACCAGGACCCTGAAGCCGCCGAGCCGGGCAAGGACGGGGCCAGGGAGGGGAGTGGCTGGTACGACCGTCCCGGCCCCGGCGGCGCGGGCGGCGGCGACCTCCCCGCCGAGTGGACGGCCGGGAAGGGTGCCGGAGGCGGGTACCAGGGCGCCGCCGGCGGCACCGGAACCGACGGCCGGGTCGTCATCACTCCCACCCCCAGCGCCGAATGAACCACCGCGTCCCCCCGGCGCGGCGCCGGGGGGACGCGGGCGATGCCCAGCTCGGTGCGTCCCGGCAGGACCGAGGGCCGGGCGGCCTCAGAACGCCGTGCGGGTGTCGCTGCGGGCGTCGCCGACCATCACCGACAGCAGGACGCAGTCGACGTCCAGGCGCTCGTACTCATCGACTGCACGGAGCGGTCGGGCCGGTACGCGACAGGTGGGACCCGGCCGGGCGGACGGGACTACCGGAGGCGGGTCGCGGTCCGGACGAGGTGCGCGACGGCTCTGGAGCGACTGTGCGGCGGCCAGGCGATCACGGTGGTGACCTTCGGCGCGTCCAGCACGGGTACGGCGGCGAGGTCATCGTGCAGTTGGGCCCGGCACGACTCCGGTGAGACCGCGCACGCCCGGCCGAGCGCGACGAGCTGCAACAGCTGCGCGTGGTCGCGGACCTGTGGGCCGGGGCCGGGCGGGTAGGTGCCGTCGGGGTGGGGCCAGCGCGGCAGGGGCAGGCCCGGCAGGTCGGTGATGTCGGCCATGCGCACATGGGCCCGGACGGTGAGCGGATGCCCGGCCGGCAGGACCACCACCTGGCCCTCCGTGCCGAGTTCTTCGGTGTGGAACCCGGCCGTCGGGTCGAACGGCCGGTGCAGCAGCGCCACATCGGCCCGGCCCTCGCGCACGAGCCCTGCCTGCTCCGCCGGACCGCACAGGATGACGTCGACGGGGACCGCGCCCGGTTCGGCGGCGTACGCGTCCAGAAGCCTCGCCAGCAGCTCGCGGGACGCGCTCGCCTTCGTGACCAGGACCAGGCCGGGTCGGCCGGTCGCGGGAAAGGCGGCGCGGCGGGTCCGGCGCTCGGCCGCTTCGACCGCGTCCAGGGCCGCCCGGCCCTCGACCAGCAGCACCGAGCCGGCCTCGGTCAGCGTGACGGTGCGGCTGGTCCGGTCCAGCAGCGCTGCCCCGAGCCGGCGTTCGAGCTGCTGGATCGCCCGCGACAGCGGCGGCTGCGCGATCCCGAGCCGCAGCGCGGCGCGCCCGAAGTGCAACTCCTCGGCGACAGCGACGAAGTAGCGCAGTTCCCTGGTCTCCATCCGGCCACAGTACTCTGGATCAATACCCTGAAGGTATCGTCGACCACCCGATCGGTCTTGGACCCCCACCGGGGTCCGGGAGCAGCATTGGGCCCATGAGCGAACGAACGATTGCACTGGTCACCGGCGCGAACAAGGGGATCGGCTACGAGATCGCCGCAGGCCTGGGTGCCCTCGGCTGGAGCGTCGGCGTCGGCGCCCGCGACGACCGGCGCCGCGAGGCCGCGGTGGAGCGACTGCGCGCGACCGGCGTCGACGCCTTCGGCGTACCGCTGGACGTGACCGACGACGCGAGCGCGACCGCCGCCGCACGGCTGGTCGAGGACCGCGCCGGACGCCTCGACGTGCTCGTCAACAACGCCGCCGTCGCAGGCGGCATGCCGCAGGAACCCACCCGCGTCGACCCCGCCACCATCCGCACGGTCGTGGAGACCAACGTCATCGGCGTCGTCCGCGTCACCAACGCGATGATGCCGCTGCTGCGCCGCTCCGCCTCGCCGCGGATCGTCAACATGTCCAGCAGCGTCGGCTCCCTCACCCGGCAGTCAGGGCCCGCCGCGGAGCAGACGGCGGGCCCGCTGGCCGTGGCGTACTCACCGTCGAAGACGTTCCTGAACGCCGTCACCCTCCAGTACGCCCGGGAGCTGAGCGGCACCGGCATCCTGATCAACGCCGGCTGCCCCGGCTACGTCGCGACCGACCTCAACGGCTTCCGCGGTGTGCGCACCCCCGAGCAGGGCGCGGCCATCGCCATCAAGCTCGCGACCCTGCCCGACGACGGCCCGACGGGCCGGTTCTTCGACGACGCGGGCGTCGTGCCCTGGTGAGGCGTCCGGTGGTCGTCGGTCCACCGCGGGTGAAGCTGACGGTCCGTTCCACGGGCACACCCTACGGACGTCGGCCCGGCCGGCGAGGCGGTGCGGCCGGAGGATGTGGCAGAGTGACGGCCATGCAGCCGACCCTCCTTGACATACTGCCGGCACTCGTCGTGATCGATCTGCAGAAGGGGATCGTCGACGGGCCCAAGGCACACCCGGTCGAGGGCGTCGTCGCGCACGCCGTCGCCCTGGCCGAGTCCTTCCGCTCCCTGGGCCTGCCCGTCGTGCTCGTCAACGTCGCGGGGGGAGCCCCGGGGCGCACCGACTTCGACTACGGCGACGACGAAGAGGAGGACGACGACGGCACCGCGCAGGACTGGACCGAGCTCCTGCCCGAGCTCGACCCCCGGCCGAGTGATCTGCGGGTGACCAAGACCAACTGGGGCGCCTTCACCAACTCCACCCTGCACGCCCGACTCCAGGAGCGGGGTGTCACGCAGGTCGTGCTCGCGGGCATCAACACACAGATCGGCGTGGAGACCACGGCCCGCACGGCCTACGAACTCGGCTACAACGTCGTGCTCGTGACCGACGCGATGACCAGCTTCGACGCGATCGCCCACGACCACAGCGTCACCCGCATCTTCCCCCGCCTGGGGCAGAACACCACGACCGCGGACCTCCTCGCCGTCCTCGCCACCCGCCCCGCCTGACCCCGCCCCGCCTGACCCCGCCCCGGGGCCGGCTCCCGCCCCGGTCTCCCGGGTGTGGAAGGCGAGAAAAACAAGCAGGCGTGATTGCTTTTTCTCCCGGTGGGTGCCAGTGTGCTCACCGACGGCGATCGTTGGGCCACCTCTGGGGGTAGGCGTGCGAGTGGGGTCGGAGGCCGGGGCGGGTGACCGCGCGGCGGTGTTGCGGGTCGGGAATGCCTCGGGGTTCTACGGGGACCGGTTCTCGGCGATGCGGGAGATGCTCACCGGTGGGCCGCTGGACGTGCTCACCGGGGACTACCTGGCCGAGTTGACGATGCTGATCCTGGCGCGGGACCGGTTGAAGGACCCCTCGCTCGGCTACGCGAAGACCTTTCTGCGGCAGCTGGAGGAGTGCCTCGGCCTCGCGCTGGAGCGCGGGGTGCGGATCGTGGTCAACGCGGGTGGGCTGAACCCCGCGCGACTGGCCGACGCGGTGCGGGAGTTGGCGAAGAGCCAGGGGCTGGACCCGGCCGTCGGGCATGTCGAGGGTGACGATCTCCTGCCGCGCAACAAGGAACTCGGACTCCCCGGCGGGCTGTTGGCGGCCAATGCCTATCTGGGGGCGTTCGGGATCGCGGAGTGCCTGCGCGGCGGGGCGGACGTGGTGGTCACCGGTCGGGTCACCGACGCGGCGCTGGTTGTCGGCCCGGCCGTCGCCCACTTCGGCTGGGGTGCCGGGGACTTGGACGCGCTCGCGGGTGCCGTGGTGGCGGGGCACGTGCTGGAGTGCGGCGCGCAGGCCACCGGCGGCAACTACGCGTTTTTCCGGGAGCACGACGTGACCCGGCCCGGGTTCCCGCTCGCCGAGCTCCACGCGGACGGGTCCAGCGTCGTCACCAAGCACCCGGGCACCGGCGGCGCGGTCACCGTCGGCACGGTGACCGCCCAACTCCTGTACGAGACCGGCGGTCCGCGCTACCTCGGCCCGGACGTCACCGCCCGCCTGGACACCGTCCGGCTGACCGAGGACGGGCCGGACCGGGTGCGGATCGACGGGGTGCGCGGCGAGGCGCCCCCGGCCACCCTCAAGGCCGGGCTGAACCGGCTCGGCGGCCACCGCAACGAGGTGGTGTTCGTCCTCACCGGGCTCGACATCGAGGCCAAGGCCGCCCTGGTGCGGCGGCAGTTCGAGGACGGGCTGGCGGCCGACCGGCGGCCGGCCGAACTGCGGTGGACGCTGGCCCGCACCGACCACGCCGACGCCGCCACCGAGGAGGCCGCCTCCGCGCTGCTGCGGCTCACCGCCAGGGACGGCGACCCGGCCCGGGTCGGGCGCGAACTCGGGCGGGTGGCCGTCGAGATGGGGCTGGCCGGGTATCCGGGCTTCCACCTCACCGCCCCGCCGGGGCCGGGCGCCCCGTACGGGGTGTTCGAGGCCGCGTACCTCGCGGCGGGGGAGGTCGAGCACACCGCCGTACTGCCGGACGGGCGCCGGGTGGCCGTCCCGCCCGCGCCGGTCACCGCCACCACCGGGGAGCAGCCGGAGCTGGACGAACCGGACGTGGAGACGGGCGCAGTCGACCCCGGCCCCACCCGCCGGGTTCCGCTCGGCCTGGTGGCCGGCGCCCGCAGCGGCGACAAGGGCGGCGACGCCAACCTCGGCGTCTGGGCCCATGACGAGCCCGGCTGGCGCTGGCTCTCCCGCACCCTCACCACCGAACTGCTCCGCGAACTCCTCCCGGAGACCGCGGAGTTGCCCATCACCCGGCACCTCCTGCCGAATCTCCGCGCCCTCAACTTCACCATCACCGGCCTGCTCGGCGAGGGCGTCGCCGCCCAGCACCGCTTCGACCCGCAGGCGAAGGCGCTGGGGGAGTGGCTGCGCTCGCGCCGACTCGAGATCCCGGAGGCCCTGCTGTGACCGTCCTGCCCACCCGCCTCGACCCGGGCGGCGCCGAGTACACCGCGTTCCGGGAGGCGATGCTCGCCAAACTCGCCGAACTGGACGGCGAGCACGCCAGAGCCTTGGCCGGCGGCGGCCCCAAGTACGTCGAACGCCACCGCAAGCGCGGCAAGTTGCTCGCCCGCGAACGGATCGAGCTGCTGATCGACGAGGACTCGCCGTTCCTGGAACTCTCCCCGCTCGCCGCCTGGGGCAGCGACTACCCGGTCGGCGCCGCGCTGGTCACCGGCATCGGCGTGGTGGAGGGCGTCGAGTGCGTGATCACCGCCAACGACCCGACCGTGCGCGGCGGCGCCTCCAACCCGTGGACACTGCGCAAGGCGCTGCGGGCCAACGAGATCGCCCTCACCAACCGGCTCCCGCTGGTGAACCTGGTCGAGTCCGGCGGTGCCGACCTGCCCAGCCAGAAGGAGATCTTCATCCCGGGCGGCGCGCTGTTCCGCGACCTCACCCGGCTCTCCGCCGCCGGAATCCCCACCGTCGCCGTCGTCTTCGGCAACTCCACGGCGGGCGGCGCCTACGTGCCCGGCATGTCCGACCACACCGTGATGGTCAAGGAACGCGCCAAGGTCTTCCTCGGCGGACCGCCGCTGGTGAAGATGGCCACCGGTGAGGAGTCCGACGACGAGTCGCTCGGTGGCGCCGAGATGCACGCCCGGGTCTCCGGCCTGGCCGACCACTTCGCGCTGGACGAGCCGGACGCGCTGCGCCTCGCCCGGCGGATCGTCGCCCGGCTCAACCACCGCAAGCCGGGGCCCGATCCGGACCGCTCCGCCGAGCCGCCGAAGTACGCCGAGGAGGAACTGCTCGGCATCGTCCCCGGCGATCTGAAGGTCCCCTTCGACCCGCGCGAGGTGATCGCGCGGATCGTCGACGGCTCGGACTTCGACGAGTTCAAGCCGCGCTACGGCAGCAGCCTCGCCACCGGCTGGGCCCGCCTGCACGGCTACCCGGTCGGCATCCTGGCCAACGCGCAGGGCGTGCTGTTCAGCCAGGAGTCGCAGAAGGCGGCCCAGTTCATCCAGTTGGCGAACCAGCGGGCGGTCCCGCTGCTGTTCCTGCACAACACCACCGGCTACATGGTCGGCAAGGACTACGAGCAGGGCGGCATCATCAAGCACGGCGCGATGATGATCAACGCCGTCGCCAACTCCCGGGTGCCGCACCTGTCCGTGCTGATGGGCGCCTCGTACGGGGCGGGGCACTACGGCATGTGCGGGCGGGCCTACGAGCCGAGGTTCCTGTTCGCCTGGCCGAGCGCCAAGTCGGCGGTGATGGGGCCGCAGCAGCTGGCCGGGGTGCTGTCGATCGTCGCCCGGCAGTCGGCCGCGGCGAAGGGGCAGCCGTACGACGAGGACGCGGACGCCGCGATCCGGGCCATGGTGGAGCAGCAGATCGAGGCCGAGTCGCTGCCGGTGTTCCTGTCCGGCCGGCTCTACGACGACGGGGTGATCGACCCGCGCGAGACCCGCACCGTGCTCGGGCTCTGCCTCTCGGCGATCCACAACGCGCCGGTCGAGGGCGCACCCGGCTACGGCGTCTTCCGGATGTGAGGGAGCTTCCCGCGATGACCACCGACCACCCGATGACCACCGATCACCCGAGCACCACGGGTGCCCTACCGATCACCAACCTGCTGGTCGCCAACCGGGGCGAGATCGCCCGCCGGATCTTCCGCACCTGCCGCGAACTCGGCATCGCCACCACCGCCGTGTACGCCGACCCGGACGCGGACGCCCCGCACGTCCGGGAGGCCGACACCGCCGTCCGGCTGCCCGGCGCCGCGCCCGCCGACACCTACCTGCGGGCCGATCTGATCGTCCGCGCCGCGCTGGAGGCCGGGGCCGACGCCGTCCACCCGGGGTACGGATTCCTCTCCGAGAGCCCGGCGTTCGCGCAGGCCCTACTGGACGCCGGCCTGTGCTGGGTCGGGCCGCCGCCGGCCGCGATCGCCGCGATGGGGTCCAAGACCGCGGCCAAGCACCTGATGGCCGAGGCCGGGGTGCCCGTGCTGGACGCGCTCGACGCCCCCACCGAGGCGGACCTGCCGCTGCTGGTCAAGGCGGCCGCCGGCGGCGGCGGGCGCGGCATGCGGATCGTCCGCGACCTCGCCGACCTGCCGGCCGAACTCGGCGCCGCCCGGGCCGAGGCGGCCAAGGCCTTCGGCTCGGACGAGGTGTTCTGCGAGCGCTACCTGCCCACCGGCCGGCACGTCGAGGTCCAGTTGCTGGCGGACGCGCACGGCACGGTCTGGGCGGTCGGCGACCGCGACTGCTCACTGCAGCGGCGCCACCAGAAGGTGATCGAGGAGGCCCCGGCCCCCGGGGTCCCGGACGACGTCCGCACGGCCCTGCACGCCGCGGCGGTGAACGCGGCCCGCGCGATCGGCTACACCGGCGCCGGTACCGCCGAGTTCCTGCTCGCCGAGGACGGCCGGTTCTGGTTCCTGGAGATGAACACCCGCCTCCAGGTCGAGCACCCGGTCACCGAGGCCGTCACCGGACTCGACCTGGTCGCGCTCCAACTCGCTGTCGCCGAAGGGGAGAAGCTCCCCGGCCCGGACGCGCCGCCGACCGCCGGGCACGCCGTCGAGGCCCGGCTCTACGCCGAGGACCCGGC
The DNA here is from genome assembly GCF_000710405.2 of Kitasatospora sp. MBT66. Lineage (NCBI taxonomy): Bacteria > Bacillati > Actinomycetota > Actinomycetes > Kitasatosporales > Streptomycetaceae > Kitasatospora > Kitasatospora sp. MBT66. The sequence goes on from NZ_JAIY01000006.1 coordinate 249,808, forward strand.
CAAGGACTGGCAGCCCGCCACCGGGACCCTGCACCGGCTCGAACTCGCCTCCGACCACCAGGAGTTCACCTCGACGGGCGCGGCCGGACTGCGGCTCGACTCCGGGGTCGCACCCGGCGGCGAGATCACCCCGCACTACGACGCGATGCTCGCCAAGGTGATCGCCTGGGCGCCGACCCGCACCGCCGCCGCCCGCCGGCTGGCGGACGCGCTGGCCCGCGCCGAGGTCCACGGACCGGCCACCAACCGGGAGCTGCTGGTCCGGGCGCTGCGCCACCCGGCCTTCCTCGCCGGGCGGGTGCACACCGGCTTCCTGGCCGAGCACGCGGCCGGGCTGCTGGCCCCGGACGCCAAGGGCACCGGACGCGCGGCCCTGGCCGCCGCCCTCGCCGAGGCGGCCGCCCGGTCAGCGGCGCGGACCGGCGCGCTGCCGTCGGGCTGGCGCAACCTGCCGTCCCAGCCGCAGGTCAGGCGCTACCGCACCGAGGACGGCGCGGAGACGGTGGTCCGCTACCGGCTCACCCGGGACGGGCTGCGGGCCGAGGAGCATCCCGGGGTGGCGCTGGTCGAGGCTTCCGCCGGGCGGGTGGTGCTGAGCGAGGGGGAGGTCCGTCGCGCCTACGCGGTCGCCCGCCACGGCGACCGGGTCTACGTCGACACGCCGTTCGGCAGCACCGTGCTCACGGCGCTCCCGCGCTTCCCCGACCCCGTCGGGCAGACCGACCCCGGCGCCCTGCTCGCCCCGATGCCGGGCACCGTCGTGCGCACCGCCGCCGAGGTCGGCGACACCGTCACCGCCGGACAGCCGCTGCTCTGGCTGGAGGCGATGAAGATGGAGCACAAGGTCACCGCCCCGGCCGACGGCGTCCTCGCCGAACTCCGGGCCACCCCCGGGCAGCAGGTCGAACTGGGCGCCCTGCTCGCCGTCGTGCACCCCGCGACCTGAACCACGGCGCCGCCCGGCCACAAGCACGCCGCCACACCGCCACACCGCCACATCGCTACACCGCCACATCGCTACACCGCCACACCGCTACACCGCTGCCCCGCCCCCCCCGAGCCCCGCTGCCCCGCCACCCCCGCCGAAGAACCGCCCGGAAGGACCAGCCATGTCCGCACCGCGCACCACCGCTCCCGGCAGCCAGCTGATAGAGACCCCCGAGCGCACCGCCCTGCGCCGCGCCGTCGCCGACCTCGGCGGCCGCTACGGCTCCGCCTACTACCTCGCCAAGGCGCGCGCCGGTGAGCCCGCCGACGAACTCTGGGCCGAGGCCGGCAAGGCCGGCTACCTCGGCGTCAACCTCCCCGCCGAGTACGGCGGGGGCGGCGGCGGGATCACCGACCTCGCGATCGTCCTGGAGGAGCTCGGCACCGCGGGCTGCCCGCTGCTCCTGCTGATCGTCTCCCCGGCGATCTGCGGCACCGTGATCGCCCGCTACGGCACCGAGGAGCAGAAGCGGCACTGGCTGCCCGGTCTGGCCGACGGCAGCCGCCGGATGGCCTTCGGCATCACCGAGCCGGACGCGGGCTCCAACTCCCACCGGATCTCCACCGTCGCCCGCCGCGACGGCGAGGACTGGCTGCTGACCGGCCGGAAGGTGTTCGTCTCGGGCATCGACCACTGCGACGCCGTGCTGTTCGTCGCCCGCACCGAGGACGCCCGCACCGGGAAGCTGAAGCCCGCCCTGTTCGTCGTCCCGCGCGACACGCCCGGCTTCGAGTACCGGCCCATCCCGATGGAACTGGTCGCTCCCGAACGGCAGTTCCAGGTCTTCCTGGACGACGTCCGGCTGCCCTCCGAGGCACTGGTCGGCGACGAGAACGCCGGGCTGCTGCAACTGTTCGCCGGCCTCAACCCCGAGCGGATCATGACGGCGGCCTTCTCCCTCGGGCTGGCCCGGCAGGCGCTCGGCAAGGCCGTCGAGTACGCGCGCACCCGGGTCGTCTGGTCCACCCCGATCGGCGCCCACCAGGGCCTCGCGCACCCGCTGGCGCAGTGCGCGGTGGAGATCGAACTGGCCCGGCTGATGACCCAGAAGGCCGCGCTCCTCTACGACGGGGGCGAGGACGCCGCCGCCGGCGAGGCCGCCAACATGGCCAAGTACGCCGCCGGGGAGGCCGCCGCCCGGACCGTCGACCAGGCGGTGCAGACGCTCGGCGGCAACGGCCTCACCCAGGAGTACGGGCTGGGCGCGCTGCTCGCCGCCACCCGGGTCGGCCGGGTCGCCCCGGTCAGCCGCGAGATGGTGCTCAACTACGTGGCGCAGCACACCCTCGGCCTGCCCAAGTCGTACTGACCCGGCCCGGGCCCGGATCGCCGCCCCGGGCCCCTCCGGCCGGCTCGTCCCCGAGCCCCTCCGCGCGACCCGCGCGACCCGCGCAACGCCCCTCCACCCGATTCGTCCTCGAACAGATCGTCGCATCATCGTTCTGGCATCTGACCGGATCCCGCCCGCCCCACCACCCCGGCGCACCCGCGACCCGCCCCCACCTCGTGTTTCGCCATACCGCGCCACCCCTGCGCCCCGCGCGCTCCGCCAAACGTCCGTCACAGGGGCGCACCGACCGCCCACTGTCCGTATGCTCCTGTGCGCGCGCCGTACGGCCGGTCGCAGAGGACCTCCCGCCGGTCGCCCCGCCCCGCGCCAACTACCGCACAGGAGGCACGCCTTGGTGTTCCACAGCGAGTTCCCGGACGTCGGCATCGTCGACCTCGCCCTGCACGACGCCGTTCTCGGCGACGCCGAACGCCACGGCGACCGGCCCGCCCTCATCGACGGGATCACCGGCGAGACGGTTAGTTACGCGCAGCTCGCCCACGCCGTCGGCCGGGTCGCGGCCGGCCTCGCCGAAGCGGGCGTCCGCCAGGGCGACGTGGTGGCCCTGTTCAGCCCCAACACCATCCGCTACCCGATGGCCTTCTTCGGCGCCACCCGGGCCGGCGCCACCGTTACCCCCGTCTCCTCCCTCACCACCCCCGGCGAACTCGCCGTACAGCTCGCCGACAGCGGCGCGCGCTGGCTGCTGACCTTGTCGCCGTTCCTGCCCACCGCCCGCGCCGCCGCCGAGAAGCTCGCCGCCGAGGGCCGGGAACTCGCCGCGATCGTCGTCCTGGACGGCGCCGAGGGCCACCTCTCGCTCGCCGACCTGCTCGCCGCCACCGGGCCCGAACCCGAGATCGACCTCGACCCGGGCCGGGACGTCGCCGTGCTGCCGTACTCCAGCGGCACCACCGGCCTGCCCAAGGGCGTCATGCTCACCCACCGGTCCATCGCCACCAACCTCGCCCAGACCGACGCTGTCTTCCGCCCAGAGGTGGGCGAGCGGGTGCTCGCGGTGCTCCCGTTCTTCCACATCTACGGACTGGCCGCGCTGCTCAACCAGCCGCTGCGCTGCGGCGCCACCGTGGTCGTGCTGCCCCGCTTCGACCTGGAGCAGTTCTGCCGCACCATCCAGGACCAGCGCGTGCAGTCCGTGCTCGCCGCCCCGCCGATCGTGCTCGCCCTCGCCAAGCACCCGCTGGTCGACGGGTTCGACCTCTCCTCGGTCGAGTACCTGCTGTGCGCCGCCGCCCCGCTGGACGGCGAACTCGCCGAGGCCTGCGCCCGCCGCCTCGGCCTGCCCCGGATCCTCCAGGGCTACGGCATGACCGAGCTGTCCCCGGTCAGCCATGTGATGTCCCCGGGCGACCCCGACCCCTCGCCGGGCTCGGTCGGCCGGATGCTGCCCTCCACCGAGCTGCGGGTCACCGCGCTGGACGGCACCGGCGCCGACCTCGGGCCCGGGGAGCGCGGCGAGCTGCTGATCCGCGGCCCGCAGGTGATGAAGGGCTACTTCGGCCGCCCGTCCGACACCGCCGCCACCGTCGACGCCGACGGCTGGCTGCACACCGGCGACATCGGCTTCGTCGACGAACGCGGCTACCTGCACATCGTCGACCGGGTCAAGGAGCTGATCAAGTACAAGGGGTACCAGGTCGCCCCCGCCGAACTGGAGGCGCTGCTGCTGAGCCACCCGCAGATCGCCGACGCCGCGGTGATCGGGGTGCGCGACGCCGAGGGCACCGAGAGCCCCAAGGCCTTCGTCGTCAGGGCCCCCGGCAGCGCCCTCACCGAGCAGGAGGTCGCGGCCTTCGTCGCGGGCCAGGTCGCGCCCTACAAGAAGGTACGGGCGGTGGAGTTCCTGGACGCCGTCCCGAAGTCGGCGGCGGGCAAGATCCTCCGCCGCGAACTGCGCGAACGCGAGGCCGCCGCCACCGGCTGAGCCCCCTCCCCGCACACCGGCCCGGCCACCACCCCCACCCACCCGGCCGC
>NZ_JAIY01000006.1:254181-257267 GCF_000710405.2 Kitasatospora sp. MBT66
CGGACCCCGCGTCACCCCGACCGCCGTCTGCGAGGATCGACCAGCCGCCCGCCCCCGCACGGACAGGAACCGCCGCCGCAGATGACCACCCACCCCGCCGCCGCGCGCACCCCCCAGCAGGACCGCAGCCGCGCCACCCGCGCCAGGCTGCTGGCGGCGGCGGTCGACTGCCTGGCCGAGCTCGGCTGGCACGGCTCCACCGTCGCCGTCGTCGCCGAGCGGGCCGGCGTCTCCCGCGGCGCCGCCCAGCACCACTTCCCCACCCGGGAGGACCTCTTCACCGCGGCCGTCGAACACGTCACCGCCGAACGCCTCGCCGCCGTCCGCGCCCACGCCGACACCCTCCCGCCCGCCGGACCCGCCCGCACCGAAGCCGTCGTCGGCATGATCGTCCGCCTCTACACCGGCCCGCTCTTCCGGGCCGCACTCCAGCTCTGGGTCGCCGCCGCCACCGAGGAACCCCTGCGCGAACGGATCATCCGACTCGAAGGACACGTCGGACGCGAGGCCCACCGCGCCGCCGTCGAGTTCCTCGGCGCCGACGAAACCCGACCCGGCGTGCGCGAAACCGTCCAGGCCACCCTCGACCTCGCCCGCGGACTCGGCCTCGCCAATCTGCTCACCGACGACAGCCTCCGACGATCCGGAGTGATCCGGCAGTGGGCGAGCCTTCTGGAGAGTACGCTGCGCCCGGTAGGCCCATGACGCCCGTACACCTGCCCGACCGGTAACCCTCACCAAGGGGTCGCCGGGCGGTCGATGTCCGTGCAGTCTGGAGAAGAACCCCGGCCGCACGGACCACGAGGGCCGCCCGGCCGGGCACGAGCCGAACCGGGGTGCTGCCTGATCATGCGGAGAGACGAGTGGGACGCGCCCGACGCGACCGACGCCGACGCCACCGGCCCCCGAACGGGCGCCGCCCCCGCACGCCTGGACGGCCACCGCCTCGTCCCCCTCGCCACCGCCCTGCTCCAGGACGACGGACTGATCCTGCACTGGAGTGAGGACGCCGAGGCACTGCTCGGCTGGACCGCCGACGAAGCCGTCGGCAGCCACGCCGCCCAGCTGCTCACCGACGACAGCGACCGCCCCGAAGTCCTCGAACTCTTCGCCCGGATCATGAGCGGAAAAGGCTGGACCGGCGTCTTCCCGGTCCGCCACCGCGACGGCCGCACCGTCGAGCTCGAATTCCGCACCTACCCGATCGCCGGCCCCGGCGGCACCCTGCTGCTGCTCGCCACCGCCTCCGACACCGCCGCCCTCCACCGCGTCGAGGCCGACCTCGCCGTACTCGACGGCATCTTCGGCCAGTCCCCGATCGGCATGGCCGTCTACGACACCGAACTGCGCTACGTCCGGCTCAACGAATCCCTGGCCCGGATGAACGGCGTACCCGTCGCCGCCCACCTCGGCCGCCGCATCAGCAGCGTCCTGCCCGGCATCAACAGCGCCGAAATAGAACACATCATGAAGCAGGTGCTCGCCACCGGCCGACCCGTCGTCGACGCCCGCTCCCACGGCCGCGTCCCCGGCGACCCCCGCCGCGACCGCGCCTGGTCCGCCTCCTACTTCCGGCTCGAGGACTCCACCGGCCGCGTCTTCGGCGTCTGCTCCTCGATCATCGACGTCACCGAACGCTTCCAGGCCGAAGCCCGCGCCGCCCGCGCCCAGGAACGCCTCGCCACCATCGCCGAAGCCACCGCCCGCATCGGCACCACCCTCGACCTCCAGCGCACCGCCGAGGAACTGATCGAGGCCGTCGTCCCCAGATTCGCCGACTTCGCCACCGTCGACCTGCTCGAAACCGTACTCCGCGGCGCCGAACCCACCCCCATCCCCGAGGACCGCGGCGTCCAACTGCGCGCCGTCGCCGTCGGCGAATCCTACGAAACCGGGCTCGTTCACGCCGTCGACACCGTCGGCGAGGTCTCCGAGTACGCCCCCGAACGCAGCTACACCCAGTGCCTGCGCAGCGGCCGCCCCCTGCTGCGCTCCCGCGTCGACGAAGAAGTGCTCCGCGGCCTCGTCGCCAGCCCCGACCGCGTCGCCCCCGGACTCGCGGCCGGCATCCACTCCTACCTGATGCTCCCGGTCACCGCCCGCGGCATGGTCCTCGGCGGCGCCGAATTCATCCGGATGCGCAACCCCGAACCGTTCACCGCCTCCGACGTCGCCCTCGCCGAGGAACTCGTCGCCCGCACCGCCCTCGCCATCGACAACGCCCGCCTCTACCGGCGCGAACGCGAGACCGCGCTCACCCTCCAGCGCAGCCTGCTGCCCCAGGAGATCCACCGCACCCTCGGCCTCGAGATCGCCTACCGCTACCTGCCCTCCAGCGTCACCAGCGAGGTCGGCGGCGACTGGTTCGACGTCGTCCCGCTCTCCTGCGGCCGCGTCGCTCTGGTCGTCGGCGACGTCATGGGACACGGCATCAGGGCCGCCGCCACCATGGGACAGCTGCGCACCGTCGCCCGCACCCTGGCCACCCTCGACATGCCGCCCGAACAGGTCCTCACCCGCCTGGACGAGACCGCCTCCGGCATCGGCGAAGGCCAGTTCGCCACCTGCATCTGCGCCGTCTACGACCCGCTGGAACGCACCCTCCAGATCGCCTCCGCCGGCCACCTGCCCCCCGTCTGGGTCGCCCCCGACGGCACCTCCCACCGCATCGAGACACCGCCCGGCGTACCGCTCGGCGTCGGCGGAGTGGCCTTCGAATCGATCCGGTTCGTCCTCCCCGAAGGCGGCATGGTCGCCCTCTACACCGACGGCCTGGTCGAACGGCGCGGCCAGGACCTCGACGAAGGCATCGACCTGCTCGCCCGCACCCTCTCCGGCCCCGGCCGCACCCTGGAGGAGAACTGCGACGCCGTGCTCGCCGCCCTCGTCAGCGGCGGCAGCGACGACGACATCGCCATGATCATGGCCCGGGTACTGCCCCTGCCCGCCGACCGGGTCGCCACCCTCCCGCTCACCGGCGACGGCCGCCTCCCCGGCAAGGCCCGCCGCTTCACCCGCGGCACCCTCGCCGACTGGGGCCTGTCCGCACTCGCCGACTACGCCGAACTCCTGGTCAGCGAACTCGT
>NZ_JAIY01000006.1:257629-278921 GCF_000710405.2 Kitasatospora sp. MBT66
GGCCGGGGCCGTCGTCAGTGCACCGGAGTCCGCTCCGGCTCCGGCTCCGCCGCCGCGCCCGAGGCCGGCTGCTCCGGGGTGCCCGCGGCGGTCCGGTCGTTCAGGCCCCGCAGCAGACGCCAGGACAGCACCGCCGCACCCAGCAGCATCGCGCCCGCCAGCATCCCGGCCACGTTGACGCCGTGGACGAAGGACGTCCGGGCGCTCTCCAGCAGCGGTCCGGCCAGGGTGTCCGGCAGCCCGTGGGCCGCCTCCACCGCGCCGCCCAGCGACTCGCCGGCCTGCGTGGCCACCGCCGGGTCCGCGCCCGCCGGGACGACCAGCCGGCCCGCGTACAGGGCACCGACCACCGAGCCGACCAGGGCGATGCCGAGCGCGGTGCCCAGCTCGTACGCGGTCTCGGAGACCGCGGACGCGGCGCCGGACTTGTCGGCGGGCGCGGCCGTCAGCACCAGGTCGGCGCCGAGCGTGTAGACCACGCCCTCGGCGGTGCCGACCAGCAGGAACGCGGCGGCCAGCAGCAGATAGGTGGAGTCCTGCTGGATCCAGCCGAGCATCCCGATCCCGATGCCCATCACCAGCAGACCGGCGGTCAGCGCCGTCCGGGCCCCGGTGCGCCGCACCAGCCGGGCGGTCAGCAGACCGCCGACCACCGCGCCCGCGAAGGCGGGCAGCTCGGCCAGACCGGCCTTGAGCGGCGGGTAGCCGCGGACCAGCTGGAGGTACTGGGAGGTCACGAAGACCACGCCGGAGAGCCCGATCAGCGCGATCAGCGAGGCCAGCACGGCGGCCGTGAACCGGCGGTCGCGGAACAGCCGGACGTCCAGCAGCGGGGTGTCCAGCCGCAGCTGGCGCCGGACGAACACGGTCAGCGCGACCGCGCCCAGCACGGCGGTGACCGGCACGTCCCAGCGCAGCACGCCGTGCGCGGCCGCCTCCTTGATCGCGTAGACCACGCCGATCACACCGGCGAGCGAGAGCAGCACGCTCGCCACGTCCCAGCGGCCCGGGTTCGGGTCCTTGGACTCGGGCAGCAGCCAGGCGCCGAACACCAGCAGCAGCACCAGCACCGGGATGTTCAGCAGGAAGACCGAACCCCACCAGAAGTGCTCCAGCAGCACCCCGCCGACCACCGGGCCGAGCGCCGCGCCGGCCGTCGCGGCGGCGCCCCAGATACCGATCGCGGTGGCCCGCTCGCGGTCGTTCGGGAACAGGGTGCGGATCAGCGACAGGGTGGACGGCATGATCGTCGCCCCGGCCACGCCGAGCAGCGCGCGGGCCAGGATCAGCCAGCCGGCGGTGGGCGAGTACGCGGCGAGCAGCGAGGCGGCGCCGAACGCGGTGGCGCCGATCAGCAGCAGGCGCTTGCGGCCGATCCGGTCGCTGAGCGAGCCCATCGAGACCAGCAGTCCGGCGAGCACGAAGGAGTAGGCGTCGCCGATCCACAGCAGCTGGGTGCCGCTGGGGCGCAGGGTCTCGCTGATCGACGGTATGGCCAGGGAGAGGACGGTCGCGTCGACGGCGACCAGGGTGACGGCCAGGACGAGGACGGCGAGGCCGGTCCAGCGCTGGCGGGGCTGGAGGTGGACGGTGCTGCTCATGGGTATCGGTTCCGGTTCCGGTCCGGTGTGCGGCAGGTGGGGTCGAGCGTGAGGGGTGGGCGCGGACGTCGCGGGGTGGGATCAGCTCGGTCGTGGGGCGCGCAGAGCGCCGCCGAGGAAGAGCTCGGAGAGCGAGAAGACGGCGTCGCGCGGGGCCAGCCGGCCGTCCTGGATCGCCCAGCCGATTCCGGCGACCAGGTCGAAGAAGGCCTCGCTGAGCCAGGCGGCGGAGAGTTCGATCCGGAAGGTGCCCTGTTGCTGCCCGCGCAGGAAGAGCGCGTGCATCCGGGCGATCTGCGACTCCCAGAGCTCGTTGATCTCCTCGTCGTCGTAGAGGGTGCTCTCGCCGGTCAGGAAGGCGCAGAGGGAGGCGTCCGGGACCAGCGCCTCGACCAGGCGGCGCAGCGCGGCGTGCGCGTCGCCCTCGTCGACGGCGGCGCTGTCGAGCGCGGCGCCGAAGCGCTGGAGCCCGAGCAGGCCGACCTCGCGGATCAGCGCGTCCCGGCCCGGGAAGAGCCGGTGCAGGGTGGCGCGGCTGATGCCCGCGGCGCGGGCGATCTCGTCGAGGTGGGCGGTCGGGCGGCGGGAGAGCACGCCGACGGCGGCTTCGAGAACGGAGTCACGATCGGTGGCCATGGGACGAGTGTACTCCGAATGAGACGTGGATGTCTCAGAATTATTCTCGGTGCCTCATTCGAGTCGGGGCCGCCCGGTGTCCGGGCAGCAAAAAACCGGGGACGGCGAGTGCCGTCCCCGGTCCTGGGCGCCGCTGTGCGCGCGGCCGCCGGTCAGCTCTGGTTGTAGAAGCCGGTCTCGTCGAGCGGGCGGTCGATGACCATCACCTCGACGTCGGCGGGGGTCAGCAGGAAGACCCGCTTGGCGATCCGCTCGATGCCGCCACGGGTGCCGAAGATCAGACCGGAGGCGAAGTCGACCATGCGCTTGGCCTCCGCCTCCTCCATCTCGGTGAGGTCCATGACGACCGGGATGCTCGCCCGGATGTGCTCGCCGACGGTGCGGGCCGCCTCGAACCCGGTCGGCCGCAGGGAGACGATCTTCGTCGGGGCGGGGGAGGACGACACCGTCTCCTGCTCGACCCACTCGTCGTCGTACACCGCGGCCGGGTAGCTCCCGGAGGGCATCAGCCACCCGTTGTGGTGCTCGTCGCGAAGTGCTCCCATGCCGCGCCTCCCTGCCTCTGTTCCGTACAGGTCCCCCGGTGCGCGTGTCCTTTTGACACGTCATCCACTCGTCGGAACTGTCCGAGTATCGCACTGATCACCGGTGTCGTGCCCGCTCGCGCGGTCCGTACGAGTCGCGCCGCGCCGGGGCCCCGGGCGGACCCGGGCACCAGTTGCGACGCGGGAGAACGGCGTACGGTTGCGCGCGTAGACCATATCGGTCGCGGTCACCGCGCAATTGACCTTCTGTCAACAATGCGGGAACGATTTCACACGGGACCGACAACAACCCCGGGCGGCCGAGCGGATCCGATGTCCCGCGCGCCCGGCGTGCCGGCTCGGACGCCCGGCGCTCAGTCAGTGACCGTGCGCCGCCGCCGGGCAGCGGCCCGTCCGACCTGGACCAGGGTCGCCAGTCCGAGCAGCCCGAGCGCGCCGATCGAGAGCAGGAAGCCGGTCGACCCGGGCTCGCGCGCGGTGGCCGCCGCCGCGACGTAGACCGCGGTGACCGGGATCACCCCGAGCGCGGTCGCCCCGATGAACGAGCCGAACCGGACCCCGGAGACGGCGGCGCCGTAGTTGGCCGCCTGGAACGGCAGGCCGGGGAACAGCCGGAGCAGCAGGACGCTGCGGAAGCCCTGGTCGGTGAAGCGCCGGTCCAGCGCCACCAGCACCCGCCCGCGCAGCAGGCGCCGCAGCGCGTCCTGTCCCAGCCAGCGGGCGAGCCCGAAGGCGGCGGCCGCGCCGAGGGTGGTGCCCAGGACGGCGAGCAGCAGACCCTCCTGCAGTCCGAGCAGCAGGCCGGCGGCCGCGTTCAGGGCGGGCCGGGGGAAGAACGCCACCGTGCCCACCGCGTACACCGCGGCGAACAGGGGCCCGCGCCAGTACCAGGGCATCCCGTGGGAGAGTCCGCCGTCGAGCAGGGCGGTGGGGCTCCACAGCAGCAGCGAGCCGGCCGCCGCGCCGAGGATCGCCACCAGCAGGGCGAACCGGGGCCAGGGCGAACGGGCCGGGCTGTCGGCCGGGGCCGCGGTGCTGGTTGGGGACCCGGTGTCGACCGGATCCGGTCCCTGCTCCGGGGCGGTTCCGTCGGCCGGGGCGGGACTGTCGGCCAGGGCGGGTCCGACGGCCGGTGCGGGGCCGGGCGGCGGCGGGGAGGTCACGGGTGCGGGCACCGTTCGAGCGTAACGGGGCCGCCCGCCCGCCCGGGATGCGGGTACTCCCGGGCGGACAGGCGGACAGGCGGACAGGCGGACGGGCGGCCGACCGGTGGACCGGTGGGCCGGCCGGGTTCAGCCCCGGGCGGTGGGCACGGAGCCGTAGAACCACCACTGGTTGAGCCCGTAGGTCTGCGGCCACTGGATCACCGGGGTGCCGTCGGCCGGGGAGGCGCCCTGGACGTCCAGGTTGAGACCGCTGTTGACGTTGGTCAGGTTGTAGACGCCGGCGTGGTGGACCAGGGTCTGGGTCCACTTCTGGTTGGTCCCGCCGTTGCAGGGCCAGATGATCGCCTGCACGCCCCCGTCGGTGCTGAAGCGGGGGATGTCCAGGCACTTGCCGCTGGCCACACTGACCAGCTCGCCGGCCTCGGTCCAGTACCACTGCTGGTTGGTGCCGCCGTTGCAGGTCCACTGCTCGACGAGGGTGCCGGAGGCGGTGCTCTGCCCGGTGACGTCCAGGCACTTCTGGGTGTCGGAGGGGTTGGCGGTGATGACCGTCGTCGGAGCGGTGGCGGCGACGGGGGTGACGACGGCGGCGGTGCTGGCGGAGTCGCTCGGGCGGGCGGCGCCGGTGGGGTCGGCGGGGCCGGCAGGGCTGGTGGGGCCGCCGGGCCGGGAGGTGGGGGTCGCGGTGGCGGTGGCCGGCGCCGCGAGTGCGGCGGCGAGAGTGAGGGTGAGGGCGCCGGCGGCGAGCGCGGCGGCGGAGCGAGGGCGGGTCATGGGGTTCCCCTCGGTGGGTGGCTTCGAGAACGCGGTGCCGAGGTGACCGACGGCCGGCGGCCCGAAGAGGTTGTACGCGATGTGACGAAAGGTTAGAAGCCCGTCGGGCGATCCGGCCTCGGGCGCGCGGAGGCCGGGCACGCGGTGTGCGTGCCCGGCCGGCGAGCGGGTGGCCCCAGGGGTCAGTTCCCGGGGATGTTCGGACCGGAGCCCCGGCCGGCTGCCTCCCGCAGGGCCGGTTCGCCCACGACCGGCTTCCGTGCGTGCCCGCCGCCCGGTGCGGCGGCCGTCGCCGCGGCGTCCACCGGTGTGATGCCGCCCGGCCGACCGCCCTCGGCCCGGCGCAGCGCGCCCGCCCCCAGCAGCAGGGCGAAGGAGAGCGCGGTGACCACCCCGAAGGAGACGGTGAGCGAGGACGCCTGGGCCAGGCCGCCGACGATCGCGGGCGCGACCAGGCCCGAGGTGTAGGTGACGGTGGCGACCCCGGCGATGGCCTGGCTGGGGTTGTCGCCGATCCGGCCCGCCGCCGCGAAGGCCAGCGGGACGACCACGGCGACGCCGATCCCGATGAGCGCGAAGCCGGGGATCGCGACCGCGGGCCGGTCCGCGACGACCACCAGCAGGCCACCCGTCGTCGCGACGGCGCCGCTGAGCCGCGCCGCCCGCACGGCGCCCACCCGCTGGATCACCGCGTCGCCGGCCAGTCGGCCGACCGCCATGGTGAGCGCGAAGGCCGTGTACGCCGCGGCCGCCACGGTGGGCGAGGCGCCGGTGACGTCGCGCAGGTAGACACCGCTCCAGTCCATCGACGCGCCCTCGGCGAACACCGCGCAGAAGCCGACCAGCCCGATCACCAGCGAACTGCGCGGCGGAAGGGCGAACCGCGGCGGCTCCTCGGCCTGCTCGGGTGCGCGCAGATCGGGCAGGGCGGTGCAGACGGGCTGGGCGAGGGCCAGCAGCAGGACGGCCGCCACGGCGAGCTGAAGCCGCGGGTCGAAGGACTGGTGGGCCGCGAGGATGCCGATGCCGGAGGCCACCAGCCCGCCCGCGCTCCACATCCCGTGCAGGCCGGACATGATCGAGCGGCCGATCCGCTGCTCGATCTCCACGCCCTGGGCGTTCATCGCCACGTCGGACATGCCCGCCGTCGCCCCGTACGCCAGCAGGGCCAGGCAGAGCACCGGCAGCGAGGGTGCGAGGACGGGCAGGGCGACGCTCAGACAGCAGAGCGAGAGGAGAACGCGCACGGCGGCCCGTCCGCCCCAGCGGTGCACGAACCGGCCGGCCAGCGGCATCGCGAGGGACGAGCCGATCGCGGGCATCACCAGGGCCAGTCCGAGCTGGCCGGGGGAGAGGCCGAGGTGGTGCTGGATCCAGGGGATCCGGCTGACGAACGTGCCGCCGACGGCGCCGTGCACGGCGAAGACGAGGGCGACGGCGACGCGGGCCCGGCGGGCGGCCTCCGGTGTGCCCAGGGGTGCTGGTCCTGTGGTCGGGCTGGTGGTCATCCGGTTCTTCCCTCCCCACCGCGTGCCGCGGCGGTGCCCCGTGGGTGGTGGTTTCGATGGTCCTGCTGATCGCCGCCCTTGTCAGCGGGCGGGCGTCCCTGCGTCGTTCCTGCGACGGCCGTGCCCGGCCGGTCGCTGGTCCGGAAGATGCGCCGGGCGACGGTTCGATAAATTATCAGGAAGGGACCCTGATAGAAAGACTCTGGAAGGATGTGCGGCCATGACCACCGCGCGCACGGCCACGCCGAGCACCGCCCGGGCGATCAACGACCGCCTGGCGCTCAATCTGCTGCTCGACCAAGGACCCCTCACGGCGACCGAGCTGCGCGAGCTCACCGGGCTCTCCCGGCCCACCGTCGCCGACCTGCTCGACCGGCTCGGCCGCAGCGGCCTGGTCGCCGTCGTCGGCGAACGCGGCGAGCAGCGGCGCGGCCCCAACGCCCGGCTCTACGCGCTGGTCGCCTCCCGCGCCCACCTGGCCGCCTTCGATGTCCGCTCCGGCGGGGTCTCCCTGGTCGTCGCCGACCTGGCAGGCCGGACCCTGGCCGCCGCCGACCTCGTGGTCGAGGACCCCGGCGCCGACGCCGCCGCCCACCGCGCCGCCGCCGACCGGATCGTCCGCACCCTGCTCGACACCGCCCGCCGGGCCGAGGTCCCGCACCTGCACACCGTCGCCGTCGGCGCCCCCGGCCTGGTCGACCCCGCCACCGGCCGGCTCCAGTCCACCGGCGAGCTGCCCGCCTGGCACGCCGAGCTCCTCGCCGCCCTGCGCGAGCTGCCCGGCACCGAGGTGATCCTGGAGAACGAGGTCAACCTCGCCGGGCGGGCCGAGTACCGGACCGGCGCGGCCCGGGGGCGGGACGACTTCGTCCTCGTCTGGCTCGGCCACAGCGTCGGCGCCGCCGTCGTCCTGGACGGCAAGCTGCGCCGGGGCATCGGCGGCGGCGCTGGCGAGATCTGCTTCCTGCCCGTGCCCGGCACCACGGCGCTGCCCACCGCGACCGGCTGCGAGGGCGGCTTCCACGGCTTGGTCGGCAGTGCCGCCGTCTGTGCGCTGGCCCGCGCCCACGGCCTGCCCGCCGACCCGGCCGACGACGCGGCCGCCGCCGAGGCCGTTGTCCGCGCCGCCCTCGACGCGCTCGGCGACGGACGGCCCGGCGGGCCCTTCCTGGACGAACTGGCCGAGCGGATCGCGCTCGGCACCTCGGCGATCTGCGTCGTCCTCGACCCCGGCTGCGTCGTCCTCGGCGGCGAGGTCGGCCGGGCCGGCGGCGCCGAGCTCGCCTCCCGGGTGGAACGGCGGCTGGCCGGCCTCTCGCCGGTGCGCACCGAGGTCCGGGCGGGCGAGGCGGGCGGCGGCGCGATCCTCGGCGGCGCGGTCCTCACCGCCGGCGACGCCGTCCGGCGCGACCTCTTCGGCGAGCCGTAGGGCGGTGACGGGGTGGGTCGGCTCGGTCCGGGTCGGGTCGGGCGGGGTCGGCTCGGGTTGACGAAACTTTGCAAAGTGCTTCCGGGGCCGGGCGGCGGGGCACTTTGCAAAGTGCCCCGCCGCTGGGTCGACGGGACTTTGCAAAGTGCATCCAGGCCGGGTCGGCGGAGCTGGCAAAGTGCCGCTGAGCTGGGCTGATGTGACTTTGCAAAGTGTTTTCAACTGAGGTTGACGGGACTTTGCAAAGTGGCTCGGGGGACGGAGCCGGAGGGCGACAAGGGCGAGGAGAGCGCGAGCCGAGGGCAAGGCGAGGGCAGGGCGAGGGCGAGGGCGAGCGTGGAGAGCCCGCGATGCGAGCGCGCGGCGGGGCCGGGGCGGGGCCGGGCTTCACGGGGTGGGCGTCCGGTGCGGCAGGATGGGCGGCGGGCCCGGGGCCGTCCGACGGACGGTCGGCCCGACCAGCGGCCCGCCCTCGGTCCGCCCGTCGGGCCGCGCGCCCGCCGGACCGTCCGAACCACCGTCAGGAGTCGCAACCATGGGCCACCCAGGGGCACCGGCCAACCCGTACCGGATCGGCGAGGCCGCCGCGCTGCTCGGCGTGAGCGCCGACACCATGCGCCGCTGGGTGGACGCCGGCCGGGTCGTCGCCGAGCGCGACGAGCACGGCCACCGGATCATCGCGGGCGCCCGACTGGCCGCGTTCGCGCGTGAGCTGGCCCGCCCGGAGACCGCCGCGGCCGAGGGCCGTCCCTCCTCGGCCCGCAACCGCTTCCCCGGCATCGTCACCGCCGTGGTGCTGGGCGACGTCGCCGCCCAGGTGGAGATCCAGGCCGGGCCGTTCCGGGTGGTGTCGCTGATCAGCCGGGAGTCGGCGGAGGAACTGGAGCTGGTGCCCGGGGCACCCGCGACTGCAGTCATCAAATCGACCAATGTGATGATCGAACGACGCTGAGCCCGCCGAGGAGAGGACCGCCCGATGCCCCACCCACCGCTGCCGTCCACCCAGAGCGCCGTCCTCGCGATCGAGGCGACGGCCGCCCGGCACGGCCGCGAGGTGAGCACCGGTCACGACATCGGCCGCGACCGGACCTTCGCCGGACTGGTCGGCGCCGACGGCGCGGGCGCGGACGAACTCGCCGCGATACCGCACGAGGCGCTGGTCGAGATCGCCGGTCCGCCCGAGGTCACCGTGCGGCTGTTCGTCCACGACGAGGCCCTGGTCACCGTCGACGGCGTCGCGTTCGACGTCCCGCGCGACAGCGTCCCGGCCTTCCTGAACTCCCTCTGGACCGGGCTGGTCCACGTGCGGCAGCGGATGTTCCCGCCCTCCTGCACCATGATCGTCACCGTGCCCGGCGAGCCGAGCTACCGTGAGGCCGTCACCCTGCTCGACCTGACGCCCTGGCTGGCGGGACGGATCCGCTGAACCGACCGACCGCCTGGTGACCCGACCGCCTGGTGAACCGACCGCCTGGTGACCCGACTGCCTGGTGAACCGACCGACGACCGGACCTGTGAACGGATCGATGAACGGACCGATGACCGCCTCCGCCACCCGCCGCCCCGTGCTCGCCGTCGCCCACCGCGGCGACCCCTACCGCTACCGCGAGAACACCCTCCCCTCCGTCGAGTCCGCGTTCGCCGCCGGCGCCGACGCCGTCGAGGTGGACGTCCGGCTGACCCGCGACCGGGTCCCGGTCCTGCTGCACGACGAGACCCTCGAACGGCTCTGGGACGACCCGCGCCCCCTCTCCCGGCTCACCGCCGAGCAACTCGACGGGATCGGCGGCGGCCGGTACCGCGTCCCCACCCTCGCCGAGGCACTCAAGACCGCCGCCGCCACCCCCGGCGGCCGGCTGCTCGTCGACCTCGACGACGCCGGCCCGGTCGCCGCCACCTGGGAGGTGATCACCGGCCTCGGCGCCGAGCGGCGGGTGGGCTTCTGCGGCCCGGCCACCGCCATGCTGGCCGTCCGGGCCGTGGCCCCCGAGGCCGAGATCGCCCTCACCTGGAAGCAGCCCCGGCTGCCCGCCCGCGCCCTGCTCGACGATCTGCGCCCGCGCTGGATCAACCCGCCGTTCGGCCTCGCCACCCCCGAGTTCACCGCCGCCGCGCACCGGGCCGGACTGGAGGTCTCCACCTGGACCGCCGACCTGCGCCGCACCATGCGCAAGCTGGGCGCGGCCGGCGTCGACTCGATCACCAGCAACCGGATCGCCCTGCTGCGCGCCGTCCTGGACGGCCGCCGATGAGCCCGTCGAGCACGGGCGCGCAGGCCGACGGCGGGGCGGCCGACGGCGCAGCGGCCGAGGGCGGAGTGCTGGGGCGGCGGGCGCTCGGACGGGCGCTGCTGGCCCGCCAGCACCTGCTGGAGCGGACCACCGCCACCCCGATCGCCATGATCGAACACCTCGGCGGCCTCCAGGCCCAGGCCGCCCCGCAGCCGCCCTACCTCGGCCTGCTCTGCCGCCTCGACGGTTTCACTCCCGAGGCGCTCACCGAGCTGATCGAGAGCCGCCGGGTGGTGCGGACCGCCCTCCAGCGCGGCACCATCCACCTGGTCACCGCCGAGGACTGCCTGACCCTGCGTCCGCTGCTGCAGCCGGTGCTCGACAAGGGCCTGCGCGCCGCTTTCGGCAAACGGCTGGTCGGCGTCGACCTGGACGCGCTCGCCGCCGAGGCCCGCGCCCTGGTCGAGAAGGAACCGCGCACCTTCCAGCTGCTCGGCACCGAACTCGCCGCCACCCGCCCCGACCGCGACCCGGCCGCGCTCGCCCAGGCCGCCCGGGCCCTGCTCCCGCTGGTGCAGGTCCCGCCGCGCGGGCTCTGGGGCCGTGGCGGACCCGCCGCCCACACCACCGCCGAGGCCTGGCTGGGCCGGTCGCTCGACCCGGAGCCCTCGCTCGACGACCTCGCCCTGCGCTACCTCGCCGCCTTCGGCCCGGCCACCGCCGCCGACCTGCAGAAATGGTGCGGCCTCAGCGGGCTCGGCCCGGTCCTGAAGCGGCTCGCGCCCCGCCTGGTCACCTTCCGCGACGAACACGGCCGGCTGCTCCACGACCTGCCCGAGGCGCCCCGGCCGGACCCGGACACCCCGGCCCCGGTGCGGCTGCTCGCGCCGTTCGACAACCTGCTGCTGTCGCACGCCGACCGCACCCGGGTACTGCCCGAGGAGTACCGGCCCCGGGTGATGACCCAGAACGGCCTGGTGCTCGGCACCCTGCTGGTGGACGGCCTGGTTGCCGGCAGCTGGCGGCTGGACGAGGAGCGCTCCGGCGCCCACTCGCTGACGGTCCGCCCGTTCGGCCCGCCGCTGGACCCCTCCGACCGGCGCGCCGCCCTGGCCGAGGCCGAACGGGTGCTCGCCTTCGCGGGCGGCGACGGCGAGGTCCGCTTCGAGTCCGCCGAATAGCGCGCGGCAGCACGAGGCAGCACGAGGCAGCGCCGGGTGGCGCCGACCAGCGCTGGCGTCCGGTCCCCGGACGGCCGTTCGCGCCGGGGTGACCCGTTGGGGTGGTTCGACGGCGAGTGCTCTGTACCCGCACCGGAGGGCTGGCTTCAATCGGTCCAGCCCCCGGGCGGCGGCCGCACAGCGCGCGTTCGATCTGATCATCTGTTGGGATGGGGCTCACCTGCACCGATCGCCCGACGGGGGCGGAAGGCGGATGACGGGAGGAACGGATGCCGGGCGAGAACCCACCCGAGCCGCGGCCGGTCGACCACCGCCGCCCCTACCTCATGCTGCCGCCCCCGCTCCGGGCGGCCGCCGCCTGGTCCGCGGCGGTCGTACTGCTCATCACCGTCGCCTCGCTGGTCGTCTTCGCCCTGGTCGAACTGCGGGCCGCGACCGTGCCGGTCATCCTGGCGCTGCTCGGCACCTCGCTGCTCTACCCGGTGATGCCGTGGATGGTCCGGCGCGGGTTCAGCCGCTCGGTCGCCGCCGGGCTCACCTGCGCCGTGCTGGTCGCCGCCGTCGGCGGGGTGATCGCCCTGCTCGTCAACTCGCTGGTGCACAGTGCCCCGCAGATCGCCCACGCCCTCCCGGAGGCGGGCAACCGGATCGCCGACTGGCTCGGACCCGTCGGCGAGAAGATCCGGCACGCGCTGGCCGACGCCCAGGGCGAGACCAATTCGCTCGTCTCGACCGTCACCGACGGCGTGCTCTCCGGCCTGGGCCTGGCCACCCAGATCGCCACCGGCGGCGTGCTGGCCCTCGCCCTGGTCTTCTTCTTCCTCCGGGACGGCCACCGCACCGGCGAGGTCGTCCGCTCGTACCTGCCCGCCCGCAGCGCGGAGACCGTCGTCCAGTGCACCGAGCGGGCCTTCGACGCGATGGCCGGCTTCATGCGCGGCACCACCCTGATCGCCCTGATCGACGCGCTCTTCATCACCGTCGGCCTGCTCGTCCTCGGGGTCCCCGGTGCGCCCGGGCTCGGCGCCCTGGTCTTCATGGGCGCCTACATCCCGTTCGTCGGGGCCTTCCTCTCCGGCGCCGTCGCCGTCCTGGTCGCCCTCGCCGACGGTGGCCTCGGCACGGCCCTGTGGGCGCTCGGCATCGTTGTCGCCGTCCAGGCCGTCGAGGGCAACGTCCTCCAGCCGCTGATCCAGAGCCGCACGGTGGAACTCCACCCGGGCACCATCATGGTCGCGGTGGTGGCGGGCGCGGGGATCGCCGGCATCATCGGCGCCCTGCTGGCCGTGCCGATCTGCGCCGCCGGGCTCGGTGTCGTCTCCGTGCTGCGCGGCGATCCCGGGCGGGGCCGTCGCGGCGACCGGGACGGCGGGGCCGCCGCGGCAGGTCCGACGGCGGCCGCCCCGGTCGCCGGGGGGCGTCAGGAGTAGCGCAGCGGGCGGCCGCGCCGCAGTGTGTACTCGGCGGCGCGCAGGAACAGCGCGGCGTGGAAGGCGATGTCCAGGTCCTCCGTCCAGGGGCCCGGGGAGGTGGCGGCCGCGGCGGCCGCGTGCTCCTCGAACCAGCAGTTGATCTCCAGGTTGTCGCAGTGCTCGGGTATGCCGGGCGGCAGTGCGAGCAGCTCGGCCAGCCGCCGGGCGGCGGCGAGCGCCCGGTGCGCGTCGCCGACCGCCGTCATGTCGTTGTAGGAGCACTCCACCGGCAGCAGCACCGGCGCCTCCAGCTCCACCGGGAGCAGCACGTCCCAGCCGAGCAGGGCCTCCACCGTGCCGTCGCCCAGCTCGCGGCAGAACGCCTCGAAGCCGCTGATCGGCCGGTTCAGCTTCGTCTCGAAGTGCTGCCCGGAGCCGGCCCGGAACTCCGTCGCGGGCGGGCAGACGAACGGCGGCAGCCCCCGCCCGGTCAGGACCGCGTCGAGCTCCCGGGCGACCGGCCCGAGGACTTCCTCGTCGAGCCAGTCGTCGGCCTCGACACTCACCAGATAGATGCCCATGCCGAGGACGCTAGGCCACCCCACTGACATTGATGCTGATACTCAGGTTCCGGTGGTCGTGGCTCTCCCACTGACTGACGCCCTGCTGGGTTGTCCTTTGGCTGTTCTGTCCGGCCGCCGGGACCTGTTCTCATGGCTCCGGCCGGGTGGAACATGACCTGATAGGAGCTTGGTTCAGAAGCCCCTTCAATGTCCTGTCTGCTCCACCCGGCCGGCGCCGACCTCCGGCTAGGGAAGGCATCATCAGCATGACATCAGCGGTTGAGCGGGACACAGCGGGCCAAGGGGTGTTCGGCGGGGTCGACTCCCACGCCGACACGATCCACGTCGCGGTCATCAGCGACAACGGCGGCCACCTCGCCGACGCCGAGTTCACCACCACCGCGGCCGGATACGCAGCGGCCCTGGCCTTCCTCGGTGCCCACGGCCACGTGCTGGCGATCGGCGTGGAGGGCACGTCCTCCTACGGGACCGGCTTCACCCGCGCCGCCCGCGAGGGCGGCCTGACCGTGGTCGAGGTCAACCGGCCCGACCGGGCCGAGCGCCGCCGCGTCGGCAAGTCCGACCCCATCGACGCCTACGCCGCCGCCCGTGCCACCCTGTCCGGACGCGCCGACGCCGCTCCGAAGGACGACACCGTCTCCGGCATGCGCGCCCTGCACAATGTCGCCCGCTCCGCGATCAAGGCCCGCACTGCCGCCCTCAACCAGATCACCCACATCCTCGTCACCGCGCCCGAGGCGATCCGCACCCGCTACAGGCGGCTCAAGGCGGCCGAGCGCACCGACGCCCTGGCCCGGCTGCGGCCGGCCGGGGACGCGATCCACGTCGCGGTCCTGGCCGCGCTCAAGAGCCTCGCGCGGCGCGTCAAGGAACTGACCGCCGAACACGAGGCCCTCACCAAAGCCATCGACGCGGAGGTCACCGCCCACATCCCCGGCCTGCGGGCTGCCTACGGCGTCGGCCCCGACACCGCCGCCCAGCTGCTGGTCACGGCCGGCGGCAATCCCGAGCGCATGCGGACCGAGGCCGCGTTCGCCGCCCTGTGCGGCGTCGCACCCGTGCCCGCCTCCAGTGGCAGGACCAACCGCCACCGCCTCTCCCGGGGCGGCGACAGAGCGGCCAACGCCGCCCTCTACCGCATAGCCCTCTGCCGGATGTCCAGCGACCGGCGCACCCGCGACTACGTCGCCCGCCAGAGCGAGGCCGGCCGGACGAAGAAGGAGATCATCCGCCTCCTCAAACGCGCCATCGCCCGCGAGATCTTCCGCTACCTCACCACGAACGTCGCCGTCCCGGGGATCGCCGATTTGCGACCCGCCCGCCAGGCCAAGAACATCACCCTCACCGCCGTCGCCAACCACTTCGGTGTCTGGCCCGCGCCCATCTCCACCCTCGAGCGCGGGATCCGCCGAGACGACGACCTCGCCAACGCCTACCGCGACTGGCTCAAAGCCGCTTGACAGCCCATAGGAGCATCAATCGGCGGCGAGCGGTGGTTTGCCCCCGGCGGGGCGTTTGGGGGAGAGTGCTTCGCGCACGGTTTTGTTGTTGAAGTGTCAAGAGACAGGGGTGGGGCGACCGATGACGATCGAACGGGTCGTGGTGTCGGACGGTGCGGCCGGGCCGTACGGGGTGGCGGTCGGGGCCTACGGCGCGGTGTGGTTCACCCTGGTGCACGCCGGGGAGATCGGACGGCTGGCGGCGGACGGGAAGGTGACCCGCCATCCGCTCGACTCGCCGGACTGCGGACCTGCGGTGATCGCGGCGGGGCCGGACGGCGCCCTCTGGTTCACCCGGATGCGGGACCACCGGATCGGCCGGATCACCGTGGACGGCGAGGCGGTCTCCTTCCCGCTGCCCACCGCGGACTGCGGACCGTACGGCCTGGCGGCCGGCCCCGACGGCGCGCTGTGGTTCACCGAGATGAACGCCGACCGGATCGGGCGGATCACGGTGGACGGCGAGGTCACCGAGTACCCGCTGCCGGCTACCGGCGGCTTCCCCTCGATGATCGCCGCCGGGTCGGACGGCGCACTCTGGTTCACCCTCAACCAGGGCAACGCGATCGGCCGGATCACGGTCGACGGCGAGACCGCCCTGTACCCGCTGCCGACCCAGGGCGCGGCCCCGGTCGGCATCACGGCGGGCCCGGACGGCGCGCTCTGGTTCGTCGAGATCGGCGCCGGCCAGGTGGGCCGGATCACCGTGGACGGCGAGGTGACGGAGTACCCGCTGCCCGACCGCGAGGCCCGCCCGCACGCCGTCACCGCGGGCCCGGACGGCCGGCTCTGGTTCACCGAGTGGGCCGCCGGCCGGATCGGCTCCCTCACGCCCGACGGTGCCTACGCCGGGTACGAGCTCGACGGCGGCGAGGGTGGCGCGGCCCCCGAGCCGCACGGCCTCGCCGTCACCCCGGACGGCACCGTGCACGTCGCCCTGGAGCTCGGCGAGATCGCCCGGCTCGCCGGGGCGGCACGCCCGGTCCGCATCGGGCACTGACGGGCCCCTCCCCTCAAGTCCGCACGGCGGGACCACAGCCGGGTGCCTCCGTCACGGGCAGGCACTCGGCGAGCAGGTCGACGACGTCGCGCCAGGCCCGTTGCGCGTGGCGCGGGTGGTGGCCGACGCCGGGGACGGTGGGGTGGTCGACCGTGGGGTGGTGGAAGGCGTGCAGGGCGCCGCCGTAGACCGTTAGGCGCCAGTCGACGCCCGCGGCCTGCATCTCGGCGGTGAACGCGTCGTGTTGCGCGGGCGGCATGATCGGGTCCTCCGACCCGACGCCGGCCCACACCGGGCAGTGGATGTGCGCCGCCTCGCCCGGCCGGCCGGTGGTCAGTGCGTTGACCGTTCCGATCGCGCGCAGGTCGGCGCCGTCGCGTCCGAGTTCCAGTGCGACGGCGCCCCCGGTGCCGTAGCCGACGGCGGCGGTCCGCTCGGGGTCGGTCCGCGGTTCGGCGCGCAGCACCCGGAGCGCCGCGCGGCCGATGTCCCGCATCCGGTCGGGATCGGCGAGCAGCGGCAGGCAGCGGGCCAGCATCTCCTCGGGGTCGCCCAGGTAGCGCCCGCCGTGGAGGTCGAAGGCCAGGGCCACGTACCCCAGTTCGGCGAGGGCGTCGGCCCGGCGGCGCTCGACGTCGCCCAGGCCCGTGCCCTCCGGTCCGATCAGTACCGCTGGCCGGGGCCCGGTGCCGGCCGGGAGCGCGAGGTGCCCGGTCATCGTCAGACCGTCCGCCGGGTATTCGACCGTGCGCGTCGAAATCGTCGTCATGGGACCGGACTGTAGTGATCGCCGGGCCCCGTCCGGCCGTGTTCCGCCACCGGCGGAACAGCGCGGGTGTCCCTCTGGGCCGGTGCTCCTGCAACAGGCCGGCGGGCTCGCGGGGCCGATGACGGCAATTCTTCGGTGCCAGTAGCCTCCTGCCATGACGGGATCTTGGTACGTCGTCCTCGAAGAGGAGACGCATAAGGACGCGCACATCGACGGGAGCAGCTACGACCTCTACCGCTGGCACCTGGCGCAGAGCACGGAGGTCCTGGGCACCCGGGAGGCGGCCGAGGCGGCCGCACGGGCGCTCGCGGACAGCCACGTCCCCGAGAGGTTCGGCTGGCTCCTGAGCCTGTACCCCGGAGCCCGGCCGGGTCGCCAGGTCTACCGCATGCCGGACGGCACCCTGCTGGTCCGAATGACGCGCCGGCACGACGAGACCCGCTTCCGGGTGAGCGTCGGCGAGTTGATCGCCGTGCAGGAGGAGGTCGAGGGCGAGCGCCTCCCGGATTCCCCCTCGGGCCTCAGGCGCCTCTTCGGCCGGGGCTCGCGGTGAGGGTCCGGGTCGGGCTCCGGGCCATCGGTGCCCGGGGCCGGTCAGGGGCCGCTGTGGAGTTCGGTGGCGAGGGCGCAGAGGGCGGCGCGGTCCGGGTGGCCGGTCTTGGCGAGGAGGCTGGCCAGGTGCTTCTCCACCGTGCGCGGTGAGATGGAGAGCTTGCGGGCCAGCTCCTGGTTGCCCGGGCGGTCGGCGAGCAGGACGAGCACCTCGTACTCGCGGACCGTCACCCCGCAGGTGCGCAGTCCGGCCGGGACGGCGTCGCGGCCGCCGCGGTGCTGGGCGACGCTGGCGCCGGCCCGGCGCAGCAGGGTGCGGCAGGCGGCGGCCACCGGCTGGACCTCCAACTGGTGGAAGTACTCCTCGGCGGTGCGCAGCCAGGCCACCGGGTCGCCCCAGCCGTCGGTGAGGGCGGCCTCGGCGGCGAGCCGCAGTGCGAGGTGGTGGGCGAGCGGGAAGGACGCGGCGCCGGGGCCGGTCTCGGCGATCGCGCGGGCGGCCTCGGCGGGGTGGCCTTCGCGGCCCAGCAGCACGGCGTCCGCGAACCGCAGGAACTGGCGGTTCCAGGCGAGTTCGGCGGCGGGTACGGCGGCGGCCCGGTCGAGCGCGGCGCGGTCCCAGCGGCCCTCGACCACCTCCAGCAGCGGGTGCAGGCCGTGTCGGCCCGCCAGGTAGAACACGCTGGGGTGCTCCTCCTCCCAGGCCAGTCCGGCGGCGAGTTCGGCGCGGGCGCCGGGGCGGTCCTCGGCCAGCAGGGCGCCGACCGCCCGGCACAGCCCGTAGCGCAGCGGGGTCAGGAAGGACTCCTCGCCGCCGGCCTGCCGGAACCGGGCGAGTTCGCGCTCCATCTCGCGGGTGCGGCCGAGGTGCGCGGCGAGGGTGGCGGAGGAGAGCAGCAGGTAGCGGTGGGCGGCGAGGTTGTGCAGCCGGGCGGTGGCGTCGAGGCAGCGGTCGACGATGGTGCGGGCGGTGTGCCACTCGCCGCGCATCACCGCGTTCATCGCCAGCAGTCCGTCGAGGGTCTGGGTGAGGACGATCGCGCCGAGTCCGGCGGCGGCCTCCCGGGCGCGTTCGAGTCGGGTGCCGTCGCCGGTGCGCATGAAGGCGTTGGCGCCGAGCCGGAGCATGGCCTCGACCCGCCAGACGGGGAGGGCGTTGGCCTCGGCGACGGCCAGCATGCGTTCCAGGCAGGCGTCGGCGGCGTCGAAGCCCTGTTCGCGGGAGAGCAGGGCGAGCAGCTGCCAGGCCTGGCAGGCGACCACCGGGAGGCCGGCGCGTTCGGCCACTTCGGCGGCGCGGCGGGCGCGTCGTTCGGCCTCGGCGAGGCGGGCCGCGGTCGGCGCGGTGGGCGCGGTGGCCTCGCGGTCGCCGTCGCCAAGGTCGACGCCGTCGCCGCCGTCGGCCGGGGTCGGGTTGTGGTCCGGCAGCAGGGCGAGGTGGCCCTCGACCACGGCCAGCGCGGCGTCCTGCTCGGGGCGCGGCCGACCCGCGGTGAGCGTCCGCGCGGCGGCCACCTGGGCCACCGCGTCGGGGCCGCGCTCGGCCATCACGGCGGCCCAGGCGAGCCGGGTGTGCAGCTCGATCCGGCGCTCGACGGCCGGGGTGGGGAGCGACCCCCGCCCCTCGCCGGAGCCGGAACCGGAACCGGAGCCGGGCGCGCCGGTTGCGCACTGCGGGACCGGAGGCAGGGTGCGGACCAGCTCGAACGCCCGGTCCAGCTGCCCGGATTCGGCCAGCGCCGGGAGCAGCCGCTCGGTGACGTCGGCCCGTTCGGCGTCGGCGGCGAGTTCGTGCGCGCGTTCCAGCAGGACCACGGCGGAGCCGGCCGCCCCGGCCTCCAGCACCCGTCGGCCGGCTTCCGCGAAGTGCACGGCCGCGCCCGCCCGGTCGCCGCTCAACAGGAGCAGGGAGGCGACCAACTGGCGCCGCTCGTCGGCGAGTTCCGGGTCGGCGCGGACGATGGCGCGGGCCGCCCGGCGGGCCAGCGCGGCCCGTTCGGCGGGGGCGAGGGCCGCCGTCACGGCGTCGGCGGTCAGCGCGTGCCGGAAGGCGTAGCGGTCGGGTGCGGAGCCGTCCGGCACGATCACATTGGCCTCGGAGGCCGAGCGGAGGTGGCTGAACAGGGTCCGGTCGTCGTAGCCGGTGATCAGCTGGACGGTGGTCACCGAGAACCGGCTGCCGAGGGTGGCCGCCGTCAGCAGCAGTTCCCTCACCTGGGGGTCGAGTTGGTCGATCCGGTGGCCCCAGCTGCGGACGATGGTGCTCGGCACGCCGGGCCGGGAGCCGTCGGCCAGCTGCCAGCGGCCGTCCTCGGCGCGCCGCAGCGCGCCCCGGTCCAGCAGGTCGGAGAGGAGTTCCTCGACCAGGTACGGGCAGCCGTCGCCGCGTTCGACGAGGTGCTCGACCAGCGGCGGCGGGAGTTCGCCGGTCGCGTCCTCCAGGATGGCGGCGGCCAGCGCGGCCACCTCGGCGGGCGGCAGCGGAGGGAGTTCGGCGACGGTCGCGGCGCGGCGGCGCTCGGCGGCCCGTACCAGTTCCAGCGCCGGGCCCGGTTCGGCCCGCAGGGTCGCGAGCAGCAGGACCGGCAGGCCCGCCAGGTTGTCGACCAGGTACTCCAGGACGGCGACGGTCTCGGCGTCGGTGTCGTGGAGGTCCTCCAGCAGCAGGACGCAGCCCTGGTCGCGGCCGAGCACCGCGAGCAGCCGGAGCAGCGCCTCGGCGAGTTCGACCACCGTCTCGGGGTAGGCACCCGCGCCGGCCGCCGGTGCGGCGTCCCGCCACTCGGGGACGAGCCGGGCGAGCGCGGGGCGGTAGGGGGCGAGTTCGGGGTCGGCGGGGGGACCGGCGGCCCGG
The DNA here is from genome assembly GCF_000710405.2 of Kitasatospora sp. MBT66. NCBI lineage: Bacteria > Bacillati > Actinomycetota > Actinomycetes > Kitasatosporales > Streptomycetaceae > Kitasatospora > Kitasatospora sp. MBT66. The sequence goes on from NZ_JAIY01000006.1 coordinate 277,371, forward strand.
AACCGTGAGGACAGCGCCTCGATCAACGGGCGGAACGGCGTCACCGTGCCGGTCGAACTGCCCCGCCCGCGCAGCACCGGCAGGCCCAGTCCGTACGCGTGGTAGGCGCATTCCCCGGCCAGCCGGGACTTGCCGATGCCGGCCTCGCCGAGCAGGAAGACCGCTCCGCCGGCCCGTTGCCGGGCAGCGGCCAGCGCGCCGCCGAGCATCGCGAGCTCCGCGGCGCGGCCGACGGTGATCGACGACGTGGTGCGCACCATGGGCGCAGGCTACTTGACCGGGATTCCGTTCTGAAGTGCGTTGAATCGATCACGAAGCAGACACCGTGTCAGCACCGGGTGGTTGCCGTACGACCACAATCGGTGAACAGGGCCTCCACCTGTCGGCGGGCCGGGGCGCGCGGGTGGGGCGGGGTCCGCCGCCGAGGGGCTGCCCGGTCCTCGGCGGCGGACGGTCCGGCCGGTTGCGGCCGGGGGTGGTGCTCAGGGTCGGGCTGTTCTCGAACGGATCAGAAGAGCCGGCGGGGGATCAGAAGGGGACGGGGCATCAGAAAGGGGTGGTCATGGTCGGGAACTCGATGATCGGTGGGATCGCCCCGCCCGTTCCGGCGAGCAGGTGGGAACGCAGGCCCAGGCCGCCGCCCGAGCGCAGGCGGATCTCGCCGGCCGGGTGGTCGGCCGTCTCGCCGGGGCGGACGGCGGTTTGCGGCAGGGTGAGCCGCTCGTCGTGGCTGTGCATGGTGGGGAGCTCCGTTCGTGGTGGTGATGGATGGTGCGGGAAGGAGGACGTCGTGCGGGCGGCGCCGGTTCGGTCGGGGGTGGCCGGGCGGCCCAGGGGCCCGCCGGTGCGGTCAGCGGAGCGCGACCGGGCTGCGCGGTCCGCCGACGACGCGGAGGGAAGCGGCGGTGGCCGGGACGGCCGGGGGGTCGGGGAGGGCGGTGTCGAAGGGCCGCGCCGTCCGGTGGGTCGCCGGGGCGGGACCGGTCGCGGGGCCCGGTCCGCCTGCCGCCGGGGCGCGGGGGCGCAGCAGCAGGGCCGACGGTACCTGGTCGGGGAAGCCGAGGCGGAGCAGTCCGTGGCCGATCCCGGCCAGACCGGTGAGCAGTCCGGGGTGCGGGACGTGGTCGGGCGTGCCGGACCGCGCGCCGTCCTGGTCGACGGCGGCCAGCAGGGCGCCGGCCCGCCGGACCCACGGGGTGCGGCCGGCCGCGGGCCCGTACCGGCCGAGCAGTTCCAGGACGCCCAGCTCGCCGTGGCACAGGCTGTGGTCGCCGAGCGGGGTGGCGCGGGCGGTGTTCCGGACGGCCCGCTGGGCCCAGTCGGCGAGTTCCCGGTCGGCGAGCGCGAGCGGGCTGTCGAGGACGGCGAGCGCGATCCCGGGACGGCCCCGGCACCAGGAGCCCTCGCGGGAGCGGACGGCGGTGGCCGTGCGCAGGGCGGCCAGGCCGGCCCGGTGGTGCGGGCCCTCGGGTGGCTCGGCGGTGGCCTCGGCGTAGCGCAGCAGCGCCCAGCCGACGCCGGCCGAACCGTGGGCGAAGCCGGCGGTGGCGG
>NZ_JAIY01000006.1:279021-331939 GCF_000710405.2 Kitasatospora sp. MBT66
GCTCCGTCGGCACCCTCGGCCCCGGTACGGACCGCCCCGGCGTGGACGGCCCCGCCGTGCACCGCGAGCAGGGCCGCGAGCCCGCCGGCGGTGCCGCTGTGCACGCCCGGGTCGGCCTCGTCCTCGGCCGCGGCCACCGTGAGCGCCACCGCCGCGCCGGCCCACCCGGCGAGCGCCGGGTCGTCCAGGAGCCGGGCGAGTTCGGCGAGTGCGTAGCTGATGCCGCCCAGGCCGGCGAAGGCGCCGGAGCCGACGGCGGCCGGGTGGCCGGGGTGGGAGCCGAGGGCGTCGAGCAGTCCGGGGACGGGCGCGAGGGCGCGGCGGGCGACCTCGGCGTAGCGGTCGGTCCCGGTGAGCGCGGCGAGCTGGGCGAGGAACAGCGCGGTGCCGGTGTACCCGCCGGCGAGGTCCGCGCCGAGCGGCCGGACCCGCCAGTGGCGGTCGGCGAGCAGTTCCAGCCCGAGCCAGTTGGTGCGGGAACGGCCCTGGTAGGCGGCGGCGACGAGCTGGTCGCCGAGCCCCCGGGCGGCGGCCAGCAGCCGTTCGGGCTCGGGCGCGGTGGCCCAGACGTTCTCCGGCACCGGACGCCCGGGCCGGTGCGCGGGGGTGTCGGCGGCGCCGGCCATCGCGGCGCGCACGATCCACTCCTGGTCCTTGCGGTCGACCGCGCCGAGCGCGGCGAGCTTGGCCTCGACCCGGGCCAGCCCCGGTTCGGCCAGCTCCCCGGGCAGCCGCCGGCCGCCGGAGGTCCACAGGTCGCGGGTGCCGGGCCGGGTGGTGAACAGCGGCACGTCGCCGGTCCACAGGTCGGCGATCTCGTGCTCGGCCAGCCCGGGACGGCCGGGGTCGTCGACCGCGTCGGTGCGCAGCAGGTCGAGCACGGCCTGCCGGGCGCCCGCCTCGCGCAGCACGTCGGGGTGGGTGGACTCGTCCAGCAGCCGGGCGTAGACCCGGGTGGCCCGGGGGACCACCCGGACCTCGGCGTCCGCGAAGGTGCGCAGCAGTCCGCGCGGGCCGGTGAGGTCGTCGCGGCCGGCGGCGAGCGCCGCGTACCCGGCGCGGAAGCCGGCCACCAGCGCCTCGGTGTGCTCGGCGGGCTCGACCTGGGCGCCGCCGAGCCGCGGCCGGTTGTGCGCGGCGCCGAACGGGCGCGGGCGCCGCACCAGCCGCATCTCGTCGGTACCGGCGCCGGCCCAGTCCACGCCGTCGACCGGGGAGAGCCGCCGTCCGGTGCCACCGCCGCCGATGCCGGAGACGTCCGCGGCGCCGTCGTCGCCGATCAGCAACTGGGGCAGCAGGCCGACGCGGTGCACGGACTCGGCGAGCGCGCGGGCCGCCGGGTCCTCCTCGGGCATGCCGGTGCTGGCTCCGGCACCGGCACCGGCATCGGGGGCCGGTCGGGGCTCGCCCGCCGGCGGGTGGAACAGCGTCTCGACGTCCACCAGGACCGGGTGGTCCCCGCAGGCGACCAGGTTCTCGAAGTGGGTGTCGGTGCCGTCCAGGACGTGCAGCAGCGCGAGCAGCGCGCCCTGCCGCCGGTAGAACCGCTCGACGTCGTAGCGGGTCAGGCAGGGGCGGGCCTCGGCGAACTCGGTCCAGCCGTGGCTGCCCCGGTCGAGCAGGCCGAGCGCGCGCAGCCGGGGCACTCCCGGCTGCGCGCCGTACCAGCCGAGCAGGGTGTTGAAGTGCCGGTGCGCGGCGGGCGGCCGGGGGCGGTGGACGACGGCGGTGCCGTTGGCGAAGTGCAGCACGGCGACGGCCCGCCCGCGCCGGTGGCGGTCGCCGGCGTCGGCGGTGACGGCCAGCAGGGTGCCCGGGTCGCGGCCGCGCAGCAGCCCGGCGACCAGCAGTGCCCGGTCGGCGGCGAAGCGGTCCAGCAGTTCGGCGTGGGCGTCGGCGGCGTCCAGGCAGGCGCGGGCGAGCAGTCGGGCCAGGACGGGGTAGTCGCGCAGCAGCGCGGCCAGGCCCTCGCGGCGGGCGGTGAGCGCGAGGAAGGAGCGGAACCGCTCCTGCGGGGTGCCTCCGGCCAGCCGCCCGGCCGTCCGGGCCGTGCTGAGCTCCAGGACGAGGGTGCGGGCGGCGACCCGGGCCAGCCGTTCGGTGAGCCGCGCCGTGAACTCGGCGCGCAGCGCGGTGAGGTCGATCCGGCCCTGCTGGTCGGCCGCCCGCACGGCGGGGGTGAGCGCGGTCAGCAGCCGGACCTGCGCCCGGTCGGCGAAGGGCTGGAGGACGAGCGCGAAGCCGCTCAGGCCCGGGTAGGCGGCGCGCGGCACCACCGGGCGGACGGGCGCGGCGGCCACCGCGGCCTCGGTGAACGCGGCCCAGTCCGGACGGGTGGCGGGCGCGGGCCGACCCGGGGTCAGTCCCCGTTCCCACCACGGCGGGCCGCCGGCACGGGGGGACCGGAGACGAGCGTGGTGGGAACGGGGAGTCTGGGAGGGGTGGGGCTGGTTCGGGTCGGGACGGTTCGGGCGGTGCTGGTTCGGGTCGGACGGGTTCGGGTCGGGCGCCGCCGTCTCCGCCGTCGGGGCGGATGCGGCGGAAACGGCGGGTGGTGCGGGTGGTGCCGGTGGTGCGGGGAAGTCGCCGGGCATCGGAGTGTGCGGGAACGGTATGGCCGAGGGAACCGCCGGTGCGACCGGGCCCTGAACCGGTCCGGCGCCCCCGTCGGGGCGCGTGCTGCGCACGGCGTTCACCTCAGCCACCACCGCACCTCCGATGCCGGGAGAGAGCCGCGCTGCCGTCGAAGGCGCTGCCCTCGTTGCTGATCCTGTCGTTGGGGCGGTTGCCGGGGCATGGGGGACGTGCCCCCATCTTTCTGCCGCTCGGCCCGCACGATCCGCCGGACGCCCGCCGGACCCCCGCCGATGGACGGGGGCGTTCCGGACGGCCGGGCCGCGGGCCGGCGTCCACTAGCGGCGGGCGAGCAGCAGCTGGGTGGCCGTGGCGGGGCGGCCGTTCATGGTGTGTACCGGGAGTTCCCGCGCGTCCACCGGGTCGAACCCGGTGAACAGCCCGTCCAGCCAGTCCCGGGTGTGGTGGCGGCAGACCGCCCCGTCGCCGGTCTCGAACACACCGAACCGGCCGTAGCGCGCCTCGAAGCGCTGGTAGCGCTCCTGGTTCCGCTCGTCCGGCTGGAGCAGGTAGTCGCTGATGTGCAGCAGCCCGCCCGGCCGCAGGACCCGGTACAGCTCGGCGACCAGGTCGCGCTGGGCGTCGTCGTCGGGCACGCAGGTGAGCACGGCGAACAGGAAGGCCGCGTCGTAGCCGCCGTCCGGCCGGTCGAGCCGGGGCGGGTCGGTCAGCACGGTGAAGCGGGCGGCGGGCTGTTCGGCGCGGGCCCGGGCGATCAGCTCGGGGGAGACGTCCACACCCTCGATGTCACGGAAACCCAGGCCGAGCAGGTCGCCCGCGAGCCGGCCGTAACCGCAGCCGTAGTCGAGCAGGGCGGCGTCCGGGTCGAGCCGGGCCGCCCAGCCGGGGTCGAGCGGGTGGCCGAAGGTCTTGGTGGTCCCGATGGAGTTCCAGTACGCGGACTGGTCGTCAGGTGCCGACATGGCCCGATGATGGCACGCGCCGGGTGACGATGGTGCGCCGGGGGTGTGTGGGGCAGGTGTTCGGCGCGGTACGAGGCGCGGCTCCGGGCGCGGTGCGCGGCACGGCGGGCCGGGCGGCGGGCGGGACTCCCGGCCGGGCGGCGGGGCCGGTGGGCGCGGGCCGATGGGGCCGTTCGGCCCTTCCTGCTCCTCCGGCGGCCAGGGATCGTGAGCGCCGCGCCGGTGTGCGGGGCCCGCCGGGGGCGGGTCGGCGCGGGCAGGACGACAGCGCGGCGGAACGGGAAGAGGCCTGAGGTGGGCGAGTTGGTCACGGTGCGGGTGTGCGAGGGGATTTCGCGGGGCTTCGCCGCCGACGCGAGAACCCGGATCGCCGCCGTGGTGAGCGGGGCGGACGCCCTGGTGGAGGCGTTGCGGATCCGGATCGGGACGCTCGGCGCGGCGGGCTCCCCGGGCGGCGTGCCCGGGGTCCCGGGCCCGCCGGGGGTGCTGGCCCAGGTCAACGCCGAGGTGGACGGTCGGCGGATCCGCATCCAGGAGGCCGCGGCCGACCTGGGCGAGGCGCTGGACCGGCTCCCGGACGGGCTGCGCAGCCGGATGACCGCCGTCACCGCCGGGTGGACACCCCGGCCGTGGCCGCGCCGGACGCGCGCCCGGGGGCTGTCGGCGGCCGCCGAACCCTTGGTGCCCGTCAGGTCCGTCGCGCGCCTCGAAGTCCCCTGCCCGTCCGGGCCCCGGCGCATCGTCCGACGCAAGCGGCCGCAACTGGTCTGGTGCTCCCCGGACGCGGCGGCCCGCACCATGGACGCGATGGACTACGACATCCACCTGTTCACCGATCCGGCCACCGAGACCGACGCGGTCGTCTACCGGGTCGGCCCGACCGGCTACCGGCTGGCCCGTACCGTGGCCGCCGGTCCGCCCACCCGGACGGCCGTTCCGCTGACCCTCAGCCCCTGCGGTGCACCGGAGTTGAGCGAGGAACAGGCCGTCGAACGGCTCACCGCCGCCGAACTGCCCCATCTGTTCTTCGCCCAGCCCGGTTCGGGGCACGGCCGGGTGCTCTACCGGCGCTTCGACGGCGGCCTCGGCCTGATCGCGGCCGCCTCGTGAGCGACGAGTCGGTCCGCCGCCGGCTGCGGGCGCTGCGTCGCTCGGCGGGCCCGCCACCGTCCCTGCACCGGCCGGGCCCGGCGCCGCGGCCCCGGCCGCCGGTGGAGGCGCCGCCGCGCGAACTGGTGCCGCTGGACCGGGCCGAGGCGCTGCGGCTGCTGGGCGGCGCGCCGTTCGGCCGGATCGTCTTCACCGTGCGGGCGCTGCCCGCGATCCGTCCGGTCAACCACCTCCTGGTCGACGACACCGTGGTGGTCCGCACCCACGAGGGTGCCGCGCTCACTGCGGTCGCCCTGGGGGACGAGGACATCGGTGTGGTGGTCGCCTACGAGGCGGACGCGATCGACCCGGTGACCAGGCTGGGCTGGAGCGTGGTGGTCACCGGCTTCGCCCGGCCGGTCACCGATCCCGCCCGACTCGCGCGCTACCGGGCGCTGTTGAGTCCCTGGGTGAACGGCTCGATGGACCACATGGTGGCCATCCAGCCCGACCTGGTGGCCGGCTACCGGCTGACCGCGGGGACCGCCGCGGCGTCCTGAGCCGGTTCCGGTGCGGCCGGTGTGGCGGGTGCGGCCGGTGCGGTCGGGAGAGTGAACTCTCCCGACCGCACCGGCCGTTCGGCGTTCCCTTCCTCCCCGGCGCCGGGGAAGCGGTCCGGCCCGGACGGTGGTCCCGCCCGGCGGCCCGGATCCGAGGCCCACCGGCCCCCGTCCACTGGGTCCAACGGCCCTGGGGCGCAAGGGCGGTGCGTTCCGATCATGGATCGCCACCCATCCGCAGAAGTTTCGAAGGAGTGCGTCCTTGAGCGCCATCGAGGCACAGGGCGACAGCGCGCCGCCGCCGTCCGCCGCCCGACCGGGAGAGGTCCGGGCCGCTCGGCCCGGCTCGGCCCTGGTCCGGCTGCTGACGACCACCGACCACAAGACGATCGGCACCATGTACCTGGTGTCCTCGTTCGGGTTCTTCCTGATCGGCGGCGTCCTCGCCCTGGTCATGCGCGCCGAGCTCGCCCGGCCGGGGACGCAGATCCTCTCCAACGAGCAGTTCAACCAGGCGTTCACCATGCACGGTTCGGTGATGCTGCTGCTCTTCGCGATGCCGCTGTTCACCGGCTTCGCCAACTGGATCATGCCGTTGCAGATCGGCGCCCCCGACGTCGCCTTCCCCCGGTTGAACATGCTGGCCTTCTGGCTGTTCATGTTCGGCTCGCTGATCGCGGCCGCCGGCTTCGCCACCCCGCAGGGCGCCGCCGACTTCGGCTGGTTCCTCTACGCGCCGCTGTCCGACGCGGTCCATTCGCCCAGCATCGGCGCCGATATGTGGATCATGGGCGTGACGCTCTCCGGCTTCGGCTCGATCCTCGGCGCCGTCAACTTCATCACCACGATCATCTGCATGCGGGCCCCCGGCCTGACCATGTTCCGGATGTCCATCTTCTGCTGGAACGTGCTGCTCACCTCGCTCCTGGTGCTGCTGGTCTTCCCAGTGCTGGCCGCCGCGCTGCTGGCGCTGGAGTGCGACCGCAAGTTCGGCTCGCACGTCTTCGACCCGGCCTCGGGCGGTGCGATGCTCTGGCAGCACCTGTTCTGGTTCTTCGGCCATCCCGAGGTCTACATCCTGGCGCTGCCGTTCTTCGGCATCGTCTCGGAGGTGATCCCGGTGTTCAGCCGCAAGCCGATGTTCGGCTACTCCGGCCTGATCGCGGCCACCATCGCGATCGCCGGTCTGTCGGTGACGGTCTGGGCGCACCACATGTACGTCACCGGGCAAGTACTGCTGCCGTTCTTCGCGTTCATGACCTTCCTGATCGCCGTGCCGACCGGGGTGAAGTTCTTCAACTGGGTCGGCACCATGTGGAAGGGCTCGCTGAGCTTCGAGACCCCGATGCTGTGGACGGTCGGCTTCCTGGTCACCTTCCTCTTCGGCGGTCTCACCGGGGTGCTGCTCGCGGCCCCGCCGCTCGACTTCCACGTCTCCGACTCGTACTTCGTGGTCGCGCACTTCCACTACACGCTGTTCGGCACCGTCGTCTTCGCGATGTTCGCCGGCTTCCACTTCTGGTGGCCGAAGATGACCGGCAAGATGCTCGACGAGCGCCTCGGCAAGGTCACCTTCTGGACCCTGTTCATCGGCTTCCACAGCACCTTCCTGGTGCAGCACTGGCTCGGCGCGGAGGGCATGCCCCGCCGCTACGCCGACTACCTCGCCTCGGACGGCTTCACCGCGCTGAACACGGTGTCCACCATCGGCTCGTTCCTGCTCGGCCTGTCGATCCTGCCGTTCCTCTACAACGTGTGGAAGACGGCGAAGTACGGCGAGAAGGTCGAGGTCGACGACCCGTGGGGCTACGGCCGTTCGCTGGAGTGGGCGACCTCCTGCCCGCCGCCGCGGCACAACTTCCTCACCCTGCCCCGGATCCGCTCCGAATCCCCGGCCTTCGACCTCCACTACCCGGAGATCGCCGCCCGCGACTTCCTGGAGTACCACGGCGAGCCCGCCACGCACCTGGCCGGCGTCGCCCCGGCCGCGTACGACGCCCCGCTGCCGCGCCGCGAGCGCTCCGGCGACCGGGCCGACCGGGCCGACTGACAGCCCCGCCGGTTCCGAACGCCGGCCCCCGAACGCCGCTCCCGCCCGTGTGTCGCCACCCCCGGGCGGGCGGGAGCGGCTCCCTCCCACCGACGCTCAGAGGAGTGGACGGCACCATGTCGCACATCGTCCTGGCCATCGGCACCGCCGCACTCACCGCGTCCGGCTGCGTCTGGTACCTGCCCGCGATCGCCGACCTCCAGGCCGGCGAGGACCGCCCCCGCTCGGCCCGCACCGCCGCGGCCGCCTGCGTGACCTGGTGGGCCTGCCTGGCCCTGGCCGGCGGCCTGCTGCTGGCCGTCCCCGCCTGGCAGCCCGCCGCGCAGATCGCCCTCGCCGGACTGGTGGCCGGCGTCCTGCTCCGGATCCGCTCCCAGCTCCAGCACCACGCCGAACAGCGGGAGGAGGCCGAGCGCTGGGCCCTGCTCGAACCGCTCCCCGCACCCCGGACGCCCCGCCCGCAGGCCGCGCGGGCCCTGCTCGGCTGGCTGCTCGTCGGCCTGGCGGTCGCCTCGCTCGGCGCCGCCTCGATCCTGCTCGCCGGCGGCGGCCCGCTCACCCCTCGTCTGGCCGCCGCCGCGGGCAGCGCGGTCGCCGTCTGCACCGCCTTCCTGCTCCTCGGCCTCGGCAACGCCCACCGGCACCGACCCTGACGAACCGTCACCGATTCGTCGCCGTAGGCTTGCCGAGGAACTCCGGGCCCGGATGTCCATCAGCCCACCGGGGGCGCCCCCGGCCCTGTCGAGAGGAACGTCCGATGACCGCCACCGCCTCGCCGAGCGAAGTCTTGAACCAGTTCGTCCAGTTGATGGGCAAGGGCCCCGACCTGGCGGTGGTCGACCTGGTCACCACCGACGCCGTCTTCGAACTGCCCTACCTGACACCCGGCGTGCCGCCGCAGCAGCCCGGCCGGGAGGCCTTCCTCACCCACCTCCAGCGGGGCGCCGCGATACAGCGCTTCGACGCCGTCGACCACGTCGAGGTGTACGGCACCTCCGACCCCGAACTCGCCGTCGCCGAGTACCGGCTGCACGGCGAGGTGCTGGCCACGGGCAAGCGCTACACCCTCGACTCGGTGATGTTCGCCCGGGTCCGGGGCGGCCTGATCACCTGGTCCCGCGTCTACACCAACCCCCTGGACGGCGCGGTAGCCTTCGGCGCCGTCGACCGGCTGCTCGGCGCCCTCCGCCCGGCGGAGTAGCACACACCTCTCGGCGGCGGAGCAGCGCGTACCCCTCGGCGGCGGGGCGGCCCGCCGCCGAGGGGCCGAGCCGAGCGTCTGTCGCACATGGGGTCGTTCGACCCTGGGACCGGCGCGCGCCGCAGGGGATGATGCGGTGGACCCGGCGTGCGGTGTGCCGGACAGAGAGAGGGTGGAGTCGCGACATGGCGAGCGAGACGACCGGTACCGCCGCGGCGGCGCCGGTCAGGGTGTTCCTGCTGGACGACCACGAGGTGGTACGCCGAGGGGTGCACGACCTGCTGGACTGCGAACCGGACCTGGAGGTGGTCGGCGAGGCCGCCACCGCCGAGCAGGCCCTGGTCCGGGTCCCGGCGCTGCGCCCCGACGTCGCCGTGCTGGACGTGCGCCTCGGCGACGGCGACGGTGTCGCGGTCTGCCGCGAACTGCGCTCGAGGATGCCCGATCTGGCCTGTCTGATGCTGACCTCCTTCGACGACGAGGAGGCACTGCTCGACGCCGTGATGGCGGGCGCGGCCGGCTATGTGCTGAAGCAGATCAGCGGCACCGACCTGGTCACCGCCGTCCGCACCGTCGCCTCCGGCCGCTCGATGCTCGACCCGGGCGCCGCGACCCGGCTGCTCAACCGCCTGCGCAGCGAGGCCGAGCCGGAGCGGCCGGCCACGGGCGGACCGGAGCTGACCGCCCGCGAGCAGGAGGTGCTCGCGCTGATCGGCGAGGGGTTGACGAACCGTCAGATCGGCGAGCGGCTCTACCTGGCCGAGAAGACGGTGAAGAACCATGTGTCCCGGCTGCTCGCCAAGCTGGGTGTGGAGCGGCGCGTCCAGGCCGCGCTGATCGCGACCGAGCTGCGCCAGTCGGCGGCCGCCGAGCGGGTCCCGGAGCGGTCGGCTCACCATGCGCGCATCCTCGGCCACGGCGCGCGCGGCTGACGGCTGCCTGTTGCCCGCCGACGGCTGCCCTCCGACTGTGCCGCCCGGGGCGGCGGACGGGGAGAAGGGACTCCCGGCGGGACCATCGGCCCTCGCCCCGCCCCGCCCGAGGGGTGACGATCGCAGGTATGAACGCCGATCGTGAAGCCGCGTCCGTGCAGGTCGAGCCGCCCGTCCGGCGGCCGCCGGGAGGTGTCGCGCCGGGGAGTGTCGCGCCGTCCGGCGTCGCGGCGGGAGATGCCGTGCCGGGAGGCGCCGCACAGGGGCCCGGCCTCGACGAGGCCCGCGCGCTGGAACTGCTGCGTCGCGCCGGAGTGGGCCGGGTGGTCTACACGGTCGGCGCCCTGCCGGCCGTGCTCCCGGTCCGCTTCCGGCTGGACCCGCTCGGCGGCGTGCTGCTCTCGACGGAGCCCGGCTCCGAACTGGCCCGCGCCGTCGACGGCGCCGTGATCGCCTTCGAGGCCGACGAGGTGGACGGCGCCGACGGCACCGGCTGGTGCGTCACCGTCCTCGGCCGCGCGGAGGTCCGCCGCCCGTCCCCGGCGCCCGGAGCCCGCGCGGAGATCCGCATCGCCCCCGAGTTGGTCGTCGGCCGCCACCTCCTCCCCGGCGCGGCCTGACGGGGCGTTCGTCGTCCAGCCCCGCCGCTGGGCCGCCGAACGGAGCCTCGGCCGACTGCTGAACCACCGGCGGCCGGCCGCGCATCGGGCGGCGGGTCATGTCCCCCAATTCGCGATGGACACCGCCAGGTCGTTCCAGCGGAAGCGGCCGAGATCGGGGGTATTGCATCCCTTGGGTTGGAAGAACTCGTCCCCGTGCCATTCGAGGAGGTCGAAGAGTGATACATCGAATCGGCACCTGCTCAAGGAGGAGATGACAAAAATCCAATCCCCTGTGCCCAGAAAACCTCGGTGCACCTTGCTCAGGTCCGGATATCCCAGCCCCGCGTCCACACACTTCACGTCGCCTTGCTCATCGATGTCCTCGAAGAAGCACACCCGTGTGGGCAAGGCGTCCGGTGGCTGCGTACAGGTCGCCTCGAGGGCCGCCTCCAGCGCCCCTTCCTCGGCGTCTGTGTGCATACGGCGCGCCTCCGACAGCATCGCTTCGCGGTCGGTGAAGGCCCCCAGAGCCAGGGACGAGTTGTGGATCAGACGCGTCATGAACAAGGGCCGCGTCACTTCCGCGTTCATGCGTTCAAGGTCCTCGACCACTTCTCCGTCGAGAACAAGCGGAACGTCCGGGTAGAGCTCGCGCCTGCGGCCGGTGTGTTCAGGGCGAGCGGACAACTCACCGGCCAGTCCGTCGGCTATGCGAACGGGGTCCGCGTCCCTCACGTCACGCTCGGCGGACCCCTCGTCCGCACCTGGGAACTGGTGCGACATTCCCACCATCTCCTTGTGGTTGTGCCGGGGCGTGCCACGGCGACGCCTCTCCGATGCACGGATCAACAGTTGCCGCAGGCAGAGAAATTTCAGGTACTTACGTTCGTCGTTTCCACGCTAGCCCTGACGTTCCCAGGTCGCCCGACGAGGATTTTCGCCGGAAGGATGCCCGTCAGCGGCCGTGGGAAGGTTGGCGCCGCCGGTGCGGTCGAGCACGATGCCGGTGACGAAGGTGGTGGCGGCCAGTACGTGAACGGCCCGGGCCTGAACGGCCCGGGCCACATCCTCGGGGCGGCCGCAGTGAGGCCGCCCACCGCGCCATCCTGGCCCCGGAGTCCGATCCCGGACACCGGGGAACACCTCGCCGACCTGGCCGCCCACGGGCCCGGCGTCGACTCCGGCGCCACCGGACCCCCGGACGTTCGGCGAACCCGCTGGCGCCCCGGACTCGGACTCCCCCCGGCACCGGTGCACGCGAGAGTCGGGCCCCCTCCCTCCGCCCCCCACTTTCCGGCCCGTCGGCGGGGCGACAACGACATGCACGACCGACAGGCCCGCAGCGCGCCGTCCGGGTCAGTGCCCCTCGCGGACCTCGAAGACGCCGCTGACCCAGTACACGGACGGCTTCTCGGCGTCGCTCGGCCAGTCGCTCTGCAGGTGGCGGCGGCCGTGTCCCAGGGCTCCTGCCCGGTGCGGGCTCAACCGTCCCGCCACCAGGTCGTCCGCCTCGGCGTCCGTGATCGGCAGCACGGTGCGGTACTGCGCGTCCTGCGAGGCGACCCAGTCGATGTACTCGGTGAACACGCTCACGAAGGCCTGCGAGCACAGGCCGCACCGCTGAACGGAGACGATGAAATGCGAGTCGTCCCGAATCGTCCTCTCGAGCCGAACCCCGTCGCGGCTGCGGTGGTGCGCCTGCGCCACCGCAGCGTCCTCGCTGCAGCACGCCACACATCCGAAACCCGCACGGTCACTACCGTCCTGCGGACCCATGGATCCCCCTCGTCCCAGCCGTTCCTGACCGTCCCCCACCCTAACGACCCGACAGTGGGGCCCGGCCGCTGAACCGACCGGTATGCGCCGCCCGACCTGCGGGCAGGCAAGCCGTCCGGCGAGGCCGGACGAGCTGAGGGCGGCGGGCTCCCGGAAGACGTCTCCGGGCGGTGCCCGGGTGGGGGTGAGAGCGTCGCCGATGTGTACAACCGCGCGTTCGGAGCAGTGGGTCCCGTGGTCCGCTCGCGCGCGGACGGGCCGCGGTGGACGATCGCCGCATGACAGCCATGCGTACACGAAGTGCCTGCCTCGCGGCCGCGGCCGCGCTCTCCGTCCTGGCCCTGGCCCCGGCGGCCTCGGCGGCCGTCCCCGCCGCCGCCTCCGCCGCCGCGCCCGCGTCCCGGTTGGCCGCCTGCAACGAGGTCGGGAGCCGGCAGTCCGGCGACTTCCTGATCCAGACGCGCCTCGAGGCCTCCGGCGGCTTCGTCGGGAGCTACCCCGGATACACGATCACCAAGGTCGAGGGCGCCACCCTCCTCGGCACCCCGCTGTGCATCACCGTCACCGACGGGGGGCCCGGCACGGACCACGTGTCCGTGACCATGGCCGCCGTCGGCCGGATCACGGTCTTCGCCAAGCGCGCGGCCGCCTGAGTCCGGTCCGGGCCGCGCCCGCTACACGCCCAGCGGGGCCTCCCACACCAGGCGGGTGCCCCCGTCCTCGGCGGGACGGAGGTCGAAGGTGCCGCCCGCGCGTTCGGCGCGTTCCGCGAGGTTGCGGAGCCCGCTGCGGCGTCCGGACGGCGGGACGCCGACGCCGTCGTCCGTCACCGTGAGCGTCACCGTGCCGCCGGCCGCGCGCAGGGCCACCTCGACCCGGCTCGCGCGGGCGTGCCGGGCGGCGTTGCTGAGGGCCTCGCCGAGGACGGCCATGACGTGCTCGGCCAGCTCCTGAGGCACATCGGTGTCGAGCAGCCCCTCCATGCTGAGCCGCGGCGCGAAGCCCAGGGTGGCCTGGGCCTCGCCGACCGCGCGGGTGGCGCGGGCGCGCAGGCCCCGGTCGGGCTCGCTGTGGGCGCGCAGGCCGAAGATGGTCGAACGGATGATCTTGATCGTCTCGTCCAGGTCCGCGACCGCCCGGCTCACCCGGTCGGCCGCGCTCTGGCTCTCGATCAGCCGCCCCGCGCTCTGCAGCGTCATGCCGGTCGCGAACAGCCGCTGGATGGCCAGGTCGTGGAGGTCCCTGGCGATCCGGTCGCGGTCCTCCAGGAGGGTCAACTGCTCGGCGTCCCGCCGCCGTTCGGCCAGCTCCAGGGCCAGCGCGGCCTGGTCGGCGAACCCCAGCAGCGGGCCGGTCTCCTCGGCCGTGAACGGCGGCTGCCCGTGCGCCCGGGCCAGCAGCAGCACACCGCGCCCGAACCCCCCGCCGGTGCCCAGCGGCACCGCGACGGCCGGACCCAGCCCGGTGAACCGCCCCCGGGGCCCCGCCGGGAACCGCTCGTCGTGCTCCAGCTCGTCGCTGGTCGCCGGGGAGCCCGAGGCGTAGGCGGCGCCGGACAGCGTGCCGTCCACCGGCACCGTCACCCCGAGCCGGGCCTCCGGCCGCCCGCCCAGCGCGACCTCCACCGTCAGTTCCTCCGCCCGCTCGCCCGGATCGGCCAACGCCACCGACACATCGGCCAGTTCGGCGCCCGCGATCTCCCGGGCCCGACGCGCGATCAGCTCCACGACCTCCAGCCGGGGCGCGCCGGAGAGCAGGCTGCGGGTGATCTCGGCGCTCGCCCGCAGCCACCGCTGCTGGCGCTGCGCCTCCTCGTACAGCCGGGCGTTGTCGATGGCGACCCCCGCCGCGACGGCCAGGGTCGAGATCACCGCCTCGTCGTCGGCGTCGAAGTCCAGTCCGCCCCGCTTGTCGGTCAGGTACAGATTGCCGAACACCTCCCCGCGCACCCGGACCGGCACCCCGAGGAAGGTGTGCATCGGCGGATGGTTCGGCGGGAAGCCCACCGAGGCCGGGTGCTCGGAGAGCGTGGGGCAGCGCAGCGGCTGCGGGTCGCGGATCAGCTCGCCGAGGATGCCCCGGCCGGTCGGCTGCGGGCCGATCTCCTCGATCTCCCGGGGGCTCAGGCCGACCGTCAGGAACTGCGAGAGCGAGTGCCCGTCCGCACTGATCACCCCGAGCGCGGCGTAGCGGGCGTCGACCAGGTCGGCGGCGGCCTCGACGATCCGGTGCAGCGCCTGGGCGAGGTCCAGTTCGCGGCCGACCGCGAGGACCGCCTCCAGCAGGCTGTGCACCCGGTCCCGGGTGCCGCGCGCCGCGTCGATCCGCCACTGGAGCTCCTCCAGCAGCTCGTCCAGGCGCAGCTGCGGGATCCGCGGGCCGGCGCCGGACGACGCGCCGGGCTGCGGTGCCTCTCCCGCCTGCGCTGCCTCTCCCGACGGTGGGGACGGCTGGGGCAGGCCGGACTGCTGCGGCGGCCCCGGGTGGGCGGGGCAGCCGGGCGGCGGGGTGCCGTCCGCCCGTTTGAGCCGGTCTCCGCCGGTGCCCGTCCGCGTGTCCTCCGCGCCGCCCACCGGCGTCCTCCTCGTGTGTTCGTGCTGCTCCGGTCGGACCCGCCCGAGGCAGTCCGACAGCCTGACAGACGTATCGTCCGATCAGGTGGTTTGTCGGATTCACGTTAGTGCCGCAGGCACGTGCGGGGGACGCCGGGGTCGGTCACGAGCAGGCAGGGAAAGGTGCGTACGGCCGTCCGCGCGCCGGTCGGCAACCACCCCCCGCGCCCCCCCTGGCCATGATCCAGGCCCTAAGGCCCGTCGGACAGGGCCTTGTGGCCCCTGGCCGCGGCACCGGTCCGCAGACCAGGGTGGGGGAGGGTGCCGACGGTGCGTCAGCGCACGTCGCGGGTGCCGGTCCGACCGGCAACCCGCCACCGGCACCCGCCACCCGGCAGTGCCACCCAGCAGTGCCACCCGACGGTGCGCCCCCGCACCGCGGACCCGCAGCGGAAGGAACGCCCATGACGCCCGCAGTCCTCGCCGGAGTCGACGGCTCGCCCGAGAGCAGCGTCGCCGCCCACTGGGCGGCCGGGGAGGCGCTGCGACGGGGCGCCCCGCTGCGGCTGCTGCACGCCTGGCCGTGGCTCACCGACGGGCGCGCCTCGTTCGCCGACCCGGAGGACCTGCCGGTGGCCGCCCAGCGGATGCTGGCCGCCGTGGCGGAGGAGGTCGGCGCCCGGCACCCGGGCCTCACCGTGCAGACCGATGTGGTGCTCGACGCCGCCGTGGACGGCCTGGTCGCGGCCACCGAGGTCGCCGGCGACGCGGATCTGCTCGTCCTCGGCTCACGCGGCCTGGGCGGCTTCAAGGGGTTGCTGGTCGGCTCGGTGAGCATGGCGGTCGCGGGCCGCGCGGCCGTCCCGGTGGTGGTGGTCCGGCAGCCGGGGCCGGAGACCGGCACGGAGAGCGCCGGGGGGACCGGGGCCGTGCCCGAGGTGGTGGTCGGGGTCGACGCGGCCGCGCCGAGCGACACGGTGCTCGACTTCGCCTTCCGCGAGGCCGAACTGCGAGGCGCCCGGCTGCGCGCCGTGCACGGCTGGAACCTCCCGGCGTCCTTCGCGGTGGTCGGCTTCCTGCCGTCCGGTACAGAGACGGCCCAGCTCCAGGCCGTCGAGGAGAAGGCCCTGGCCGCCGCCCTGGCCGGCCACCGCGCCCGGTACCCGCACATCGAGGTGGTCGAACAGGCCCGCCTGGGAGCGGCCCGCACCCTCGTCGAGGACACCGAGGACGCCGCCCTGCTGGTGGTCGGCCGCCGACGCCGCCCCCACGACCTCGCCCCCCGCCTCGGCCGCACCGCCCACGCCGTCCTCCACCACGCCCACCCCCCGGTCGCCGTCGTCCCCCACGCCTGACGCCGACGCCGGACCTGGACGAAGGCCCGGGTGAGGCCGTCCTCGGTCATCGGGCCGCGCGCTCGCGTCGCTCCAGCCACTCCAGGTACCACGTCCCGAAGCTGTGCCGGTTCCCCCGCGCGTCGACGGACGGTTCGAAGGGCGGGTCGAGCGCGCAGTCCCGGTGGCGGAGCTCGCCCCGGTGGGGGCCGACCATGACGAGCCAGGTGGTCATGCCGCACCCGTCGTCGCTGATGTGGATCGCCCCGCGCCCGCGCTCCAGGTACAAGAGCTCGTCGCCGGCGTCGCCGAAGGCCTCGCGGTAGTCGTCGAGGTAGTGGTCCTCCTCGCCCCGGTCGGTGGGCTCGTGCCCGGCGGCGCGGAGGGTCGCCACCTGCTGGGCGGCCCAGCCCTCGGTCTCGACGAACGGCCCGTCGGGGTCGAGCAGCCAGGGATGGGCCTCGTCGTCGTCCCAGACCCACCCCCAGCTCCCGCCGATGCGGCGCAACGAGGTGAGCTCGAACTCCGGGCCGGGGCCGCCGGCGCCGACCTCGGCCAGAAACGCGCGGTACTCGTCGGGGAGCCCGACGCCGTACTGGGCCTCCACCTCGGCGATCTCGTCGGGGCTGAGGACGGGCTCGAAGACCGGGTATGTCCCCAGGCCGCCTGCTCCGCGCTTGGCCTCCTCGAGGGCGACGACCCGTTCCCGGACTGCCGACCAGTCGATTCGCGGGTTCATGCTCCTCCTGTCCGACGGTGAGTACGGACAGTAGCGCCCGCCACCGACAGTGCCAGGGCACCGGCGGCGAAGCGGGCCGTTGGACCCTTTGCGACGGGTGCGGGGGCGGGGCACGCTCGGGGGTATCGGGGTGTGCGGCCGGTGCGGCGGGGGCCCCGGGGTGTCGAGGCCAGGAGACGATCACCATGACCCACTCAGCTCTCACTCCGGCCGACCTGCGGCTGCTCGCCGCCGCGGGTGGCGCGGCGCCTTCGCTGCACAACAGCCAGCCGTGGCGTTTCCGGCCGACCCCGGACGGGCGGGGTGTCGAGGTGTACGCCGATCAGGGCCGGGCCGTCCCGCTCGCCGATGCCAGCGGTGCGGCCCTGCACATCGCGGTGGGCGCGGCACTGTTCAATCTTCGGGTCGCGGGCGTCCGGCTCGGTCGTGCGGGCACCGTTCGGCTGCTGCCCGATCCGGCGGACCCGCAGCTGCTGGCTGTCCTGGAGCTCTCCGGGCCCGCCGAGACCGTCGAAACGGACGGCATCGGGCCGTTCGGCCGGGACCTCTACCCCGCGATCGCCGAGCGCCGCTCCAGCCGGCGGCCGTTCACCGACCAGGACGTTCCGGAGGAGGTTTCCGCCGAGCTGGTGGCCGCCGCCGGGGAGGAGGGCGTGGCGCTCGCCGTCCTGGGAGAGGCGGCGGTGCGGCGGGTGCTGGCGGTCACCACGGAGGCCGAGGACCGGATCGCCCACGACCCCGCGCGGCAGGCCGAGACCCGCTCCTGGCTCCGGCCGGACGCCGGGGCCGACCCGTCCGCACCCGCCGCCGTCGACGGCCTGCCGTACGCGGTGCTCGGCCCGCAGGACCACGACGCCCGGGTGCCGACGCGCGAGTACGCGGGCCGGCCGCCGCACCACGAGGGGCCGGCGCAGCCGTCCGAACGCTTCGAGGCGCTGCCCCGGCTCTGCACGCTGAGCACCCCCGGGGACGGTCCGGCGGACTGGCTGCGGGCGGGGCAGGCGCTGGAACGCGTCTGGCTGCTGGCCACCGTGCACGGACTGCGGCTGACGGTGTGGCACCAGCCGGTGGAGTGGCCCGACCTGCGCTGGCGCCTGCGCGACCCGGCCGACGGGCCGCGCCACGTCCAGCTGGTGCTGCGGACGGGCTACGGCCCGGTCGGTGCGGCCACCCCGCGCCGCCCGGTCGAGGACGTGCTGGACCTGTCGGCACGGCCCGGGCCGTCACCGGCGTAGCCGGAGCGTGCCGACAGGAGGGTCAGGACCTCAGGACCTCAGGACCTCAGGCCTTCAGGTCGGCGAGGTCCTTGATGTCCTGGTAGCCCAGGCCCAAGGAGTTGTACAGCCGCACCTGCTCCTCGTTCATGGCGCCGTCCCGGGTCAGCTCCTTGATCTGGGCGTCGGTGAGCGGAGCGGCCGCTCCAGCCGCGCCGCCCGCTCCACCCGCACCGCCGCCGGCGGCGGCGAGCTGGCCGAAGAGGCCGCCGATGTCCTCGCTGGAGAGTTCGGTGGCACCGGCGGGCGCCTGGACGGCCGGGGTGTCGTGGCCGAACGCGATCCGGAGCGGCAGCGGCGTGCCACTGGCCTTCTCCTCCAGCTGGGCCAGGTCGAAGGTCACGGCGGACAGCGCGCCGCCGTCGAGGTAGAGGTCCAGCGCCAGCGGGCGGTCCGGCACCTTGGCCGGGGCGGACTTCGGCAGCTTGGCCAGGTTCGGGATGTCCTTGGCGAGCGGCTCGACGGCCTTCAGCAGGTCGTCCGTCAGCTTGCGGGCCGGGGCCGTGACGGTGATCCGGTCCTTGCCGTCCTGCTTGCCCTTCTCCTCGAAGGACAGGTCGCGGGTGAGGATGTCCTTGAGCGACGCGTTGAGGTTCTCGGCGGCCTTCGGGTCCAGGGTCGGCTTGGGGGTCGCGGCCGCCCCGCCGGTGCCGCCCGCGCCTTCGGGGGCCTTCGCGTCGAAGCTGACCCACTGGCCCTTGAGCGCGTTCCCCAGGGGGGCGGGCAGGCCCTCGGCCAGTCCCTCGACCTCGGCGGCGTTCTGGCCGACGAGCTTCGCGAAGCCCGCGAGGTCCCCGCGCGCGTAGGTCTTGCCGCCGACCTGGCGGAGCTCCGCCAGCGGTGCGCCGCCCTTGCCGGTGAGCGTGTAGGAGGCCGAGACCGACGGGTCGGCGGCCGTCGCGGCGCCGTTGCCGGAGCCCCTGGTCGGCTGGATGTCCTTGAGCGGCTTGTCCGCGCTGAAGGCGATCGACAGGCTCACGGCGGCCAGCGCGGCCGCGCTGTCCTTGTCGATCTCCTCACCGGTGGCCGCGCCGAAGGCCTCGATCTGCGCGGCGGTGGCGTCGACCGACAGCTTGGCGCTGAAGGACTTGCCGCTGCCGAAGGTCTCGAAGGCCTTCGACACCTTGTCGGCCGCGTTGAGCTGCTGGACGGTCCCGCACGCGGCGAGGCCGCCGGCGAGGACGGCGCCGCAGGCGGCGGTGGCCAGGGCGGTGCGGGCGGACCGGCGTATCACGGTACTGATGGGAGAACTCCTCGGTGCGGGGCAGGACTGCCGGGCGCGCGACCGCCACCACGCTCCGCGAACGACGCGGTGGCGTGACGGCGCGGCGGCGTGACGCGGTGACGCGGTGACGCGGTGACACAGGAAAGCACGGAAGCCCTGGTCGGAGCATCCGAATTCCCGCAGTCCCCGGAAGGACAGTCCACAAACTACCGGGCCCGACCGACAGTGCGTCGGCCGGGCCTCCCGGGGCCTCCCGGGCTTCCTCGGGGTTCAGCCGCTCAGTTGCTCAGCCCCGGCGGCCGCCGGGTGGGCGGACCTCCGCCTTGACCCGCAGCTCGGGGCTGTTGCGGAAGGTCAGGGTGAACTCCACCCACTGGCCGACCTTCAGCGCGGGCGGATTTATGATCATCAGATCCGCGTCCTCCGGGGACATGGCCAGTTCCCCCCGCTCGGGGACCTCCAGGGCCGTGACCGGCGCCCAACTGCCCGCCGCGCCCTGGTGCAGATGCCGCTTCAGGGTCACCTTCCCGCCGAACTCCCAGCTGGCGCCGGTGAGTTCGTCCGGTATGTCGCCGGGGTTGCGAACCGTGAAGAAGGCCGCGGTGGCCGGGACCCCGCCCGCCGACGGCAGGAGCAGCCAGCCCGGCCCGACCTCGACCGGGCGCGCGGTGCCCGCACCGCCGAGCGCCGTCCAGCCGGACAGCAGCGCCAGCGCCACCAGAGCGGCCCCGACCGGCGGCCCGACCACCTTCAGCCGTTCGACCGCCTTCAGCCGCTCGGCCGTCCGGCCCCGGCTCACCACGCCGCACCCGCCGAGCGCCGCGCCCGGGCCGGCCGCGGGGAGCGCGCGCCCCCGCGTTCGTCCGCCGTGCCCCTCCCCGGACGCCAGGTCCGCAGCCGCAGGCTGTTGCCCACCACCAGCAGCGAACTCAGCGACATCGCCACCGCCGCCAGCATCGGGTTCAGCAGCCCCACCGCCGCCAGCGGGATCAGCACCACGTTGTAGCCGAACGCCCACATCAGATTGCTCCGGATCGTCGCCAGCGTGCGCCGGGCCAGCCGGACGGCGTCCACCACCGCCTCGATGTCCCCGCGCACCAGGGTCAGTCCGGCCGCGCCGATCGCCGCGTCACTGCCCGAGGCGAGCGCCACCCCCAGGTCCGCCGAGGCCAGCGCCACCGCGTCGTTGACGCCGTCGCCGACCACCGCGACGGTCCGCCCGGCGGCCCTCAGCTCGGCCACCACCTCCGCCTTGCGCTCCGGCGAGGCCGAGACGTGCACCCGTTCGATGCCCAGTTCCTCGGCGACCGCGCGCGCCGCCCCCGGGCCGTCGCCGGTCAGCAGCACCGGCTCCAGGCCCATGCCGCGCAGCCGGTGCAGGGCCCGCCAGCTGCCCGAGCGCAGGGTGTCGCCGACCGCCAG
The DNA here is from genome assembly GCF_000710405.2 of Kitasatospora sp. MBT66. Taxonomy (NCBI): domain Bacteria; kingdom Bacillati; phylum Actinomycetota; class Actinomycetes; order Kitasatosporales; family Streptomycetaceae; genus Kitasatospora; species Kitasatospora sp. MBT66. The sequence goes on from NZ_JAIY01000006.1 coordinate 299,335, forward strand.
CACGGCCACCGGGAGGCCGTCCAGTTCCACCACCACCGGCGTGCGGCCCGCCGCCGAGGCGTCCGCGAGCGCCGCCGTCAGCTCGGCCGGCAGCGGTCCCGCCGCCTCGTCCGGGCGGACCACCCGCACCGCGGTCCCCTCGACCTCGCCGGACACCCCGACCCCGGTGGTGGCCGCGAACCCGGCCACCACCGGAAGGGGTTCGGAGCCGCACCGGGCTCGGGCCGCCCCCACGACAGCCCGCCCGACAGGGTGCTCCGAACGGTGCTCGACGGCTCCCGCGAGCCGCAGCACCCGCTCCTCGTCGACACCCGCGCCGGCGGCCACGGCCACCGCCGCGAGCTCCATCCGGCCGGTGGTCAGGGTGCCGGTCTTGTCCAGCACCACGGTGTCGACCCGGCGCAGGCTCTCCAGCACCTCCGGGCCGCGGACCAGGACGCCCAGCTCGGCGCCCCGCCCGGTCGCCGCCAGCAGCGCGGTCGGCGTGGCCAGGCCCAGCGCGCACGGGCAGGCCACCACCAGCACGGCGACCGCCGCCGTCACCGCCGCCTGCGGGTCGGCGCCCGCGCCCAGCCAGAAGCCGAGCACACAGACCGCCACCGTCAGCACACAGGGCACGAACACCCCGGCGACGGTGTCCGCCAGCCGCTGCGCCCGCGCCTTGCCGGCCTGGGCGTCCGCCACCAGCGCGGTGATCCGGGCCAGTTGGGTGTCCGCGCCGACCGCCGTCGCCCGCACCACCAGCGCCCCGCCGACGTTCACCGTGGCGCCCGCCACCCGGTCCCCGGGCCCGACCTCCACCGGCACCGACTCGCCGGTCAGCAGGCTCAGGTCGAGCGCCGAACCGCCCTCGACCACCAGGCCGTCGGTGGCCACCCGCTCACCCGGACGGACCACGAACTCCTGTCCCGGCAGCAGCTGTTCGATCGGCAGCAGCCGCTCCTCGCCGGTCCCCGGATCGCGGACGCACACCTGCTTGGCGCCCAGCTCGGCCAGCGCCCGCAGCGCGGAACCGCTGCGCCGCCGCACCCTGCCCTCCAGCAGGCGCCCGGCCAGCACGAACAGCGGCACCCCGACGGCCGCCTCCAGATAGACGTGCGCGGTGCCGCCGCCGTCCGCGGTCAGCGAGAACGGCATCCGCATGCCGATCTCGCCCGCCCCGCCGAACAGCAGCGCGTACGCGGACCAGGCGAAGGAGGCGACCACACCGAGGCTCACCAGGGTGTCCATGGTCGCCGCCGCGTGCCGCAGCCCCTGCAGCGCCCGCCGGTGGAAGCCCGCCGAACCCCAGCTCACCACCGGCAGCGCCAGCCCGAAGCAGACCCACTGCCAGCCCGCGAACTGCGCGGACGGCACCATCGACAGCACCAGCACCGGCAGCGCCAGCAGCGCCGTCACCAGCAGCCGCCACCGCTCCCCGGCCTCCTCCGCCGCCGGCCCGGCGGACGGCACCCCGTCCGGCGCCAACTCGGCGGTGTAACCGGCCCGTTCGACCGCCGCGACGAGGTCCTCCAGACCCACCCCGGCCGGGTGCAGCACCCGGGCCCGCCCGGTGGCGAGGTTCACCCCGGCACTCACGCCCTCGATCCGGGCCAGCCGCTTCTCCACCCGGCTCACACAGGCCGCGCAGGTCATCCCGCCGACCGCCAGGTCGGTGGACACCAGCGCCTCGGACTCCGCGGCCGCCCTCACCGGGCCGCCCCCATGTTGTGCCCCGTCCCGGGCTTCCCGCCGCCTCCGCCACCGGGCGTCAGCCCGGGCGTCACCGGCCCCGCGCCGCGCCCCACCGCGAACGCCAGGACGAACACCACTACCAGCAGCAGGGCGAACCCCGCGAGCACACTCAACGGCCGGGCACCCGGCGACATCCCACTCACGCCCCACCAGTCGTGCCCCCACCCCGCCGGGTTCCCGCCCACCCCCAATGACCCGGATCACACACCCGTCCGGCCCAACCCGGACCGGACGGATATGTGCGGGCCCGTCCCCCCCGAGGGCGCTACGCCCGGCGCGCCGTCCGCTGGTCGAGGTGGACCAGCACGCCGGTGCGGAAGCGCTCCACGGCGGCGTCGACGCTCCGGATGAAGCCGCTCTCGGCGTTCCCCCGGGTGCTCCCCATGCTCTTGGACAGCGAGAGCCGGAAGCCGGTGATCCGCGCGGAGTCCTTGGGCAGCAGGTCGCCCGGCTCCGGACGCAGCTTCTCCAGCGTGCCGCGCGGGCCCGCCGAGGCGCCGTCCGTGAGGGTCTCGATGTGCAGATCGGCCGGGGCCTCGCCGAGCTGGCGGACCAGCCGCTTGACCCAGCTGAGCGGGTAGCCCTGCTCCGGGGCCGGGATCTCGGTGGAGGTCCGCAGCTTGCCGACCCGCAGGTCCGCCGCGATCGCGATGGTGCCGGGCGCGTCCTCGATCCTGATCTCCGCGTTGAGCCGGCCGTCCGCGCAGAGCCGGTCGGCCAGCGCCGTTCGGCGGGCCCGGGCGTCCTCGCCGCGGCCGGTGCGCTGGACCGGCAGCACCTTGACGCCGAGTTCGCCGCCGAGCTGCAGGCAGACCTGGCGGATCAGCCGCTCCCAGCTCTCCACCACCTGGGTGGCGCGCTCGTCGCCGACGGCGAGCGTCTCGTCGTCGATGCCCTTGCGGACGGGCACCCAGGCCGGGCCCATGTTCTGGAAGCCGTGGCAGCCCGAGTTGTCGTGCTGGAGGTAGTGCAGCAGCTCCTGGAGCAGCCAGGCGTGGGCAGGATTGCCGACGCCCTCGTGACGGATCAGCATCTTCGCCTGGTAGGCGACCTCGGCCCAGGAGAGGTGGGCGAGCAGCACCTTGTGCTTGCGCCGGCCGTCGATCTTGACCGGGACGAGCGGGCTGCCGTCGAGGGCGACGTCGTTGGAGAGGGTGATGACCGCCTCGTAGCCGCGCCGGGCGGCGATGTCCATGTAGTCCTGGACCTGCTCGGCCTTCAGCGGGTTGCCGTTGGTCTTGCTCTCGACCAGGGCGGTCCACAGCCGTCCGGCACGCTCGACGCGGATCACGCCGTCGGGCCGCTTGGGCGTCTCCCCGTGCGGCAGCGAGACCTCGGCAAAGGTCTCCATCCGGCCGGCGGGGGCGCCGAAGGCGGCGGTCAGCCGTCGGCCGAACTCCGGCACCTGGGCCATCACGGAGAGCAGGACGGAGGTGGCGCGGACCTCTCGCTCGCGGTCGCGGTTGAGGGCGGTGGCGGGGAAGAGTCGGGCGGTGTTCCAGGCGTCGTTCTCGGCGAGCGAGGGCTTGGTGGCCTTGGGGAGCGTCACCTTCTTCCTGGCGGTGCGCAGCCGCTTGGGTGCGGCGGCGGCCGTTGCGGCAGGAGCGGCCTCGGCGGCGGGCGCACCGGTCTCGGTCGGGACGCTGCCGGAGCCCGGAGCGGCAGCCGCCTCCGCGTTCGTCACCGGCGGCTTGGCCATCGGGTCGGCCGCCGGGTCGGCCTGGGCGCTCGCGGCCTCCGCCTCCGTGTCCGCCGCGAGGTCGTGCGGTGCCGGGGCCTCCTCGGTGGCGGCGTCGTCCTCGATCTCGATGCCGAAGTCCGTGGCGAGGCCGGCGAGGCCGGTGTCGTAGCCCTGCCCGATGGCGCGGAACTTCCACTCCTGGTTGCGCCGGTAGATCTCGCCGAAGACGAAGCCGCTCTCCGACTCGGCGTCGGTGATGGAGAAGCCGAGCAGCCGCTCGCCGCCGAGGTCGGCGAGTTCGAGCCGGAGGTTGTCCAACTGTCCGAACGGCGCCCGCTGGTGCCGGCTGGCGGCGATGACCAGCCGCTCGATGCCGTCCGGGACGGCCGTGAGGTCGAGCTGGATGCGGTCCTCGGTGCCGACCTCGGTGGGGCTCTGGCCGAGCAGTTGGACGCTGCCGTCCGCGGCGGTGGGGTTGTTGTAGAAGAAGAAGTCGGCGTTGTCGCGGACCTTGCCCTCGTCGGTCAGGAGGAGCACCGAGACGTCCGCGTCGCCGTCGCCCGAGGGGCTGCTCCAGCCCAGGATCACGGTGACGGCGTCGACGCTCCCGCCGTTCTCGCTGCTCTCGCTCAGTGCGGAGAGTCCGACATTGGCGCCCTTGACCATTTCCTGCACGAATGTCCCCCAGAGGAGCAGGGCTGTGCCGTCGGCGTGGGCGCAGCCGCGAGTGGTGGTGCCGTCGGTCTGTGCCCGGTCCGGCCAGCAGGGAGCCTAGCCGTTTGACCTGCTGGTGTGACCAGGTTTTGAGCAGATTGTGTGCACGCAATCGGATTGTCACCTTCGCGGGCACGGGGTCGCCGGCGCGGGGCTGTGGACAGGACGCTGCCCCGGCGTCGGGGAGGTGACGTCGGGGCAGCGGGGGGTGTGGGTGCGGGGGTGCGCTACGGCAGGGGGATCCGGACCACCTGGGGGTCGTGGTCGCTCAGCTGGGTGGCGAACTCGCTGTTGAGGTGGACGATGTCGTAGCTGTAGGCGCGGGCCGCGAGGGCGGGGGAGATCAGGATGTGGTCGAGGACCTGGGAGTTGCCCTCGTAGACGTAGGTGTAGCGCTCGGCGAGGGGGAGGATGCGGGGGAGGTCGACCAGGGAGCCGCCGGCGGTGAGGAGGTCGGCGGTCTGGGAGAACTCGAAGTCGTTGAGGTCGCCGAGGACGATCACCGCGGCGTTCGGGTCGACGGCGAGGATCTGGTCGGTGAAGGTCCTGACCGCCGTGGCCTGCGCGTGGCGCTGGGTTTCGGAGGGGCGGGCGGGCTGCTGGTAGCGGCCGAAGAGGGGCTGGTCGCCGCCCTTGGAGTTGAAGTGGTTGGCGATCACGAACACCGGGCGGCCGTTCCAGCGGAACTCGCCCGCGAGCGGCTTGCGGCTGGCGTTGAAGGCGGTGTTGGTCGGGTCTATCCGGCCGGGGGAGTAGGTGAGGGCGGGGACGCCGGCGTTGTTGACCACGGAGTCGGCGGTGGTGGAGCCGGCGCCCGGGCGGTCGGTGAAGCTCAGGCCCCGGTCGGTGCGGTAGAGGAACACCTGGCGGATGTTGCCGCCGGGCTGGCCGCCGTCCTGGTCGTTGACCGGGTTGAGCTGGCGGTAGGAGTAGGCCGGGCCGCCAGCCGCGGTGATCGCGGCGGTGAGCTTGGCCAGGGTCTGGTCGGCGGCGACCACGCCGTTGTCGGTGGCGCCGGAGTTGTCCTGGATCTCCTCCAGGGCGACCAGGTCGGGCGAGCGCAGGTTGGTGACGACGGCGGCGGCGAGGCCGTCGAACTTGGCCTGCGGGTCGCTCGGTGCGAGGTTCTCGACGTTGAAGGTCGCCGTGGACAGCTCGCCGGCGGCCGGTGCGGCGGTGGTCTCCGGGGCGAGGCCGCCGGGGAGGACGGTCGGGGTGGCGGTGACCAGCAGCTTGAAGTTGCCGAAGGAGTAGTCCAGGACGCCGACGGTGGCGCCGGAGAGGGTGTCACCGACGTTGGCGGCCGGGGTCGGCGCGAGCACGTCGTCCAGCAGGACCCGCTCGGGGTTGCCGTCCGCGGCCTGGAGCAGGATGCCGCCGCGGGTGGTCCTGGTGGTGGAGCCCTGCGGGACGACCGGGATCTCGCCGACGGAACTCCTCGGCCCGACCACCGCGGCGTTGTTCAGCTGGACCCGCATGCCCTCCAGCGACTCCCAGAAGTCCAGGCCGTCGGTGGCCGGCTGGAAGCCGCCGGCGGTCTCGACGTCGCCCGTGGTGACGCTGGAGATCACCGCGGCGGGCGGGACCCGGCCGCCGGCGCCGACCACGGTGGCGGCGGGCAGCGCCGCGTTGTGGGCGAGCACCGCGGTGGTGGGCGAGGTGAGCTCGGTGACAGTGAGGTTGGTGGTGCCGCCGGTGCCGCCGGGGCGGTACTCGCTGACGGTGCCGCCGACCTGGACCGAGTCGCCGACGGCCACCCCGGGGGCGCTCGCCGTGTAGACGTACAGCGCCTCGCTGGTCGCCGGGTCGGCGTCGGGCTGCGGGTCCTGGAACCAGTAGCCGCTCGGGCCGACCGCGGTGACGACGCCGGGGACGCCGGTGACCGGCTGGCCCGCCAGCGGGGAGGTCCGGGCGGCGCCCTGGAGGTCGTGGATCCGGGTACCGCCCGTCCCGCCGCCGGAGGTGGAGTTGCGCGGGGTGGGGGCGGTGACGGCGAAGTCGGCCGCGTTGTTGTCGGTGTCGGTGGCGCCACCGCCGGCCCGCACCGCCGCGGTGGTGTTGGCGAGGTTCCCGGTGGGCGAGCCCTCGGCGGAGGAGGCGGTCGTGCCGTAGCCGACGAAGTCCTTGACCCCGGGCTGGCCGGCGCAGCCGGTGGCGCAGGTCAGCGCGGTGGAGTTGGTGACCAGCGCGATCTTCCCGGCGTTGGCGCCCATCGCGATCGTGCCGGTGGCGTCCGGCGTCGGCAGGGCGGCGCCGGAACCGGCCCCGGCGGCCTCCTGCACCAGGTAGTACTTGCCGGGGGCGACGGTGCCCGACAGGGTGGTCTTCGACCAGGAGGACCCGGCCGCCGAGGCGTACTGGACGGTCCAGCCGGTGACGCTGACCGGGGTGGTGCCCCGGTTGTACAGCTCGACGAAGTCATTGGTGTACGGCGCGCCGGAGTTGCCGCCGCCGCCGTACACCTGGCTGATGACGAGGTCCGGGGACACGGCCTGCGCGGTGCCGGCGGGCAGCGCGGTGAGCGCCGCGACGACGGTGGCGGCCGATGCCACCGCCAGTGCGCGGAGCCGGACTCGATCGGTTCGCCGCATGGGCGTCCTCCTGACGGGCGTGCAGCAGTGGATGGGGGCGCTGTGTGTTGTAGCAGCGCCACCCATGCCGTACCGCGCGCTCCGGCGAACGACCAGGCGTCCAACGGAAGAACGTTTTCCCTGGCATGAACCGGACGAGGATCCGGACGTGTCCTGAGGGACGTGGGGCGGGAGGGGCGTCGGGCCTCAGCCGTCGGTGAGGGTGATCCGGATCCCGATCGTGCCGCGCTCGCCGCGCCGCAGCCGGCTGCCGAGCACCGTGACGACGCCGACCAACCCGTACTTCTGCCGCAGCAGCGTCCGGTAGGCGGCGGTGCGCTCGGGGCCGAGGATCTCGGCGGTCGCCGGGACGGACTCACCGGTCGGATTGCCCCGCACGTCGCAGGGGCCGACCAGGACGTCCGGTCGGTTGCGGATCCGCTTCACCTTCCACGAGTCGGCGACGGTCCAGACACCGAGCGCCTCCCCGTCGCGCACCACCCACACCGGCGTCGGCACGGCGGTGCCGTCCTTCTTGAAGGTGGTGACCAGCAGGTAGCTGCCGGAGGAGAGGCTGACCAGGCGTTCGAGCCGTTCCTGCCGGTGCGGGTCGGGGTGGGGAGTGGCGCTCATGCCGGGCATTCTAGGGCTCGCCCGACAGATGCAACCCCAGGACCAGGGCAGGCTCCGTGTGCTCCGGCCAGCGCTGATTCGATCACCGACCCGGGCGGGGGCCGTCGAGTCCGGCCTGAGGGGCCTGTGCGAAGCTGGCCGGGACATGTTCGTCGCTGACGAACGCTCAGGTTGGGTTGGATCCGTCCGGGAAGGTGTCACTGTAACAATGGAGCCAGTGTCAATGGCCGTTGACGGGTCTCAAACGGTTTTCACAGGTGCCCTTGTCCTGGCGATTCCGGTCGCACTTCTGGCAGGGCTGCTATCGTTCCTTTCGCCCTGCATTCTTCCGCTGGTTCCCGGTTATCTTTCCTACGTTACTGGATTCTCGGCATCCGACCTTTCGGATGCCGGTGGAAGGAAGCGCGGACGGGTAGTACTGGGAACGCTCCTCTTCATCCTCGGATTTACCGCCGTATTCGTTTCAGCAGGTGCATTGTTCGGTTATTTCGGCAATACTCTGGCGGAGAATCAGCGTGCGGTCCAGGTATTTTCCGGAGTAATGACGATCCTGATGGGGATAGTTTTCTCCGGGCTGTTCTCCGGGATCTCGCAAAGGGAGCTGCGTAGTCGGTACAGGCCGGCGGTCGGCCTGGCAGGTGCTCCTGTTCTCGGCATCGTCTTCGGCGTGGGGTGGACACCGTGCATCGGACCGACCGCGTCGGCAGTCCAGACTCTGGCTCTCAGTGAGAGTGATCCGCTTCGAGGGGCCTTGCTGGGGTTCTTCTACTGCGCGGGACTCGGGATTCCCTTCGTTATTTCGTCTCTGGTATTCCGGCGGGCGATGGGAACCTTTGGCTGGGTCAAGCGTCACCATCAAGGGGTCATGCGATTCGGAGGCGGAATGCTCGTGCTCGTGGGCATCATGCTGCTGACTGGGGCGTGGGCAGATCTGGTGGACTTCTTGAGGGTCTGGGCAGCCGGCCATTTGCCGGACAGTCTTGTGGCCATCTGACCAGTTCGGTTCGTGAAGCCTGTGGTCTGTTCCAGGATTCATAGGCTCGGGTCCGGCACAGGATCGAGCTGCCTGCCGGTGAGGGGGCCATCGTAGGGATTCGGGTTCGGGAGGGCAACATCTGGGGCGCCCGGCAGGTTGGACTGCCGGGCGCCCCAGAATCGGTTCTACGTCCAACGCTGGTTGCTATTTCCCCAGTCTGTCGGGTTGGCGTAGACATTGCCGGGCTCGGCAGCATCGAGAATGAATCCGGTCTGCCAGGACTGAAGCTTCCATCCCGTGTCTGTTTTGATCTCCCACCAGCGCTGCCAGCCGTTCGTCTGATCCTTGCCCGGGTTGCAGGGTTCGGTGTAGACGTGTTGGTTTGAGAAGGAGGTCAGGCACTGGCCGTCCAGCTTGGAAGCCAAATTGAAGCTTCCATCGCTATTCTTGGTCTCGTTCCAGCTGGCAGTTGCATTGATGAGGAATACGTTGCCACCGCTATTGCCGAGCCGAAGGCCGTTCCACCTGACGTTCTTCCAGTAGACATTCCCGTCCGCCGAGGCAACGCCCGAAATCGAAAGCACCAGAGCAGACGCTGTCGCGGCAACTACGGAGAATCGCGCAATGCGCTTTTTGCCCATTTCCCCCCCTTGATTGGGTGTGTTCCGAATGAGCATGGGGAAGATCGCGCGCGACTCGACCCCACGGAAACCACTGTAGCATGCGAACTGTGAAATCCGCCATGGTGAATATTCGATTCAAAGTTGGGAAATTCTTCCCCATGTCCAAAATATGCCCAGATCTCCCACTTCATGACCTAGATCAGATGAATCCGCCCTTATGTTACGCTTTGATCGATATTTCATGCTACAGTTTTCGGAACTTAATATTCCGCCATCCGGGGTGGTGTGGAGCGGGATATTTAACGGCCGTAACCTGATTTTCAGCGCTCTATCGGCTGTATTTGGCCAGAGTGCTTAAACAGGCCATGAGGCACTTGGGTCGGCGATATGTGGGGTCGGGTGCCCTCGTCGGCGAGCCATAGGGCCGATCATCGCGACGTTCGCCACCGCTTCGGAACGGGTGGGCAGGACTCCTGTGAACGAGGCCCGTACGGCGGCGGTTCGTTGGCAGCTTGATCGTCATCATGGCTGCACCCTGCGGGACCGACCCTCTGATCCAAGGCTGCGTGATCCAAGGGGCGATCGCGCTTGGGCTGGGCTCCTCAGAGGCTCCGCGTAGTTCAGGCGAGATTGCGGTTGTAGGCGATGGCCTGCGCGGAGTGGTGCAGGCCACCGCCTACCTGTTGGCGGCACCGGAGGGTTGTGTACTTGTTCGTGAGCGTGAAGAAGTACTCAACGCGGTGCGTGCACGTCGGTGCGAGTACCTCACCCCTGCGCGAGGAATGCCCCTGTACCCGGCCTTCCAGGACGGGCCTTCAGGGGCGCCGGCCCCGGCGGGTGGCGGTGGTCGCGGCGAACCGGGCGCGGGTGGTGCGGGCCAGGGAGCGGGCTTGGCGGGTGAGGCGGCGGCGGGTGCTGCCGCCCACCGCTGTGGCGCCGCCGACGGCGGTGGCGCCGCGTGGGGCGGTTCCGGCTGCCGTCCGGGCCGGAACGGAGTACGCGATGTGCGGGGCGTAGTCCGGGCGCGGGGGGACCGGGACGCCGCCGGGGAGTACGGGCAGTACGGGGAGCGCGGGCGTCGCGGGGTGCGGACGGCGCCGGGTGCGCAGTCGGCCGGCCGTCCAGAGGGCCAGCGCGGTGCCGAAGGCGAGTGCCGTCCAGCCGGTCGGGCCGAGGGCGTGGTCGGCCTGCTGGATGGCGTGCGGCAGGACGCCGGAGGCCGGGGCCTCGGCGGCCGGGGCGGCGGACGCGTCGGGCGCGGTCTCCTCCTCGACCAGCCGGCCGACCGGTTCGACCTTGCCGGCCGCGGCGAAGCCCCAGTCCAGCAGCGCGGCCGTCTCGTCGTACACCTTCTGGTAGGTGGTCGGGTGCATCACCGTCACCAGCAGGGTGCGGCCGTCGCGTTCGGCGGCGCCGACGAAGGTGGAGCCGGCATTGGTGGTGAAACCGTTCTTCACCCCGATCAGGCCCGGGTACTTGCCGAGCAGCCGGTCGGTGTTGGCGATCCCGAAGCTGCCGCGCTGCCCCGTGTTCCGGTCCACCGCGCCCGGGAACATCGCGTCGCGGGTCGCGCAGTAGCTCCGGAAGTCCGGGTTGCGCAGCCCCGCCCGGGCGAACAGCGTCAGGTCGTAGGCCGAGGACACCTGGCCGTCCGAGTCGTAGCCGTCCGGCGAGACCACCCGGGTGTCCCGGGCCTGCAGCGCCTCCGCCCGCGCCTGCATCTCGGCCACGGTCTGCTGCACGCCGCCGTTCATGTGCGCGAGGACGTGCACCGCGTCGTTGCCGGAGCTCAGGAACACCCCGCGCCAGAGGTCCTCGACCCGGTAGTCCAGGTCCTCCTTGATGCCGACCAGGCTGCTCCCCGCGCCGATCCCCTGGATCTCCTCGGGCGCGACCCGGTGCACCGCGTTGCGGTCGAACTTGGGCAGCACGGTGTCCGCGAAGAGGATCTTCAGCGTGGAGGCCGGGGCGAGCCGCAGATGCGGGTTGCTGGCCGCCAGCACCTCGCCCGACGCGGCGTCGGCGACTATCCAGGACTGCCCGGTGAGGTCCCCCGGCAGCGCCGGGGCGCCCGCCAGCGGATCCACCTGGACCCCCGGGAGCCCCAGCCGGTCGCCCCCGACCGAGGCTGACGGCGGCGACCCGGGCGGGGCCGCGACGGCCACCGGGGCGGCGAACAGGAGCGGAAGGGCCGCGGCGGGGGCGGCGATCAGGCGTGCGAGCTTCGAGCTAGTGGGCACCAGCAGACGGTACCCACTCGGGACCCCCGCCGTCCGCCTCTCCGCCCCGGTCCGCCGCAGGAGGGGGCCGCCGTACGCCGAACGGACGCCCGCGCATACTGGGGAAGCACACCGCCTTCACCTCCCCGCCCCACCGAGGACCGCCCCATGAAGCTCAGCCGCCGCACCTCCTGGTTCCTGACCGCCTTCGGCGTCTGGTCCCTGTTCATCTGGACCACCTTCGTCAAGAACCTCTGGAAGGACTCCGGCGGCCAGGCCTTCACCGGCGGCGACCACTCCCAGCCCACCGCCTTCTTCTGGGTCCACCTCCTCCTCGCCCTCACCTCCCTCGCCCTCGGCCTCGCCATCGGCACCCTCGGCCTCCGCGGCCTCCGCGCCACCCGCCGCGAACCCGCCACCGACTGAGCGGCGCGCCGACCGGCAACGCGAAGGCCCCCGTCCGGAGCGGACGGGGGCCTTCGGCGTGGGGCTCGGGATCAGAAGCGGCGGGTGACCAGGGCGCGCTTCACTTCCTGGATCGCCTTGGTGACCTCGATGCCGCGGGGGCAGGCCTCGGAGCAGTTGAAGGTGGTCCGGCAGCGCCAGACGCCCTCACGGTCGTTGAGGATCTCCAGCCGCTGCTCCGCGCCCTCGTCGCGCGAGTCGAAGATGAAGCGGTGGGCGTTGACGATCGCGGCCGGGCCGAAGTACTGGCCGTCGTTCCAGAACACCGGGCAGGACGACGTGCACGCGGCGCACAGGATGCACTTGGTGGTGTCGTCGAAGCGCTCGCGGTCCTCGGCGGACTGCAGGCGCTCGCGGGTCGGCTCGTTCCCCTTGGTGATGAGGAACGGCATGACGTCCTTGTACGCCTGGAAGAACGGGTCCATGTCCACGATCAGGTCCTTGAGGACCGTCAGGCCCTTGATGGCCTCGATCGTGATCGGCTTCTCCGGGTTGACGTCCTTGAGCAGGGTCTTGCACGCCAGCCGGTTGCGGCCGTTGATCCGCATGGCGTCGGAGCCGCAGATGCCGTGGGCACAGGAACGGCGGTAGGTGAGGGTGCCGTCCTGCTCCCACTTGATCTTGTTGAGCGCGTCCAGGACGCGCTCCTTCGGGTCCATCTCCAGCTGGTAGTCGACCCACACCGGGTCCGGGTGCTCCTCCGGGTTGAACCGGCGGATCCGGACGGTGACGGTGATCAGCTTGGTACCGCCGGCCTCGGCCGCGTCCAGAGCGGCCGAGTGCTTCTCCATGGTCGGAGTGCTCATCAGTACTTACGCTCCATCGGCTGGTAGCGGGTCGTGACGACCGGCTTGTAGTCGAGGCGGATGGAGGTGCTGCCGTCGGCGGCGACCTCCTGGTACGCCATGGTGTGCTGCATGAACTTCACGTCGTCACGGGTCGGGAAGTCCTCGCGGTAGTGACCGCCGCGCGACTCCTCGCGGGCGAGCGCCGAGACCGCCAGGACCTCGGCCAGGTCGAGCAGGTTGCCCAGCTCGATGGCCTCCAGCAGGTCCGTGTTGTAACGGAAGCCCTTGTCCTGGATCGAGACGTTCTTGTAGCGCTCCTTCAGCGCGGCGATGTCCTCGACCGCCTGCTTCAGGGTGGCGCCGGTGCGGTACACCATCGCGTTGGCGTCCATGGACTCCTGCAGCTCCTTGCGGATCTGCGCCACGGACTCGGTGCCGGTGGACTCGCGGAGCGAGTCGACCAGGTTCTGGACCAGCTGCTCCGGGTTCTCCGGCAGCGGGACGAAGTCGTTGGCGTCGGCGAAGCCCGCGGCGGCGAGGCCCGCGCGACGGCCGAAGACGTTGATGTCCAGCAGCGAGTTGGTGCCCAGGCGGTTGGCGCCGTGCACGGACACGCAGGCGACCTCGCCGGCCGCGTACAGGCCCGGGACGACGTCGGTGTTGTTGCGCAGCACCTCACCCTCGACGTTGGTCGGGATGCCGCCCATGGCGTAGTGCGCGGTGGGCTGGATCGGGATCGGGTCCGTGTAGGGCTCGATGCCGAGGTAGGTGCGGGCGAACTCGGTGATGTCCGGGAGCTTGGCGTCCAGCTGCTCCGGCGGCAGGTGGGTCAGGTCCAGGTAGACGTGGTCGCCGTCCGGACCGCAGCCGCGGCCTTCGCGGATCTCGGTGTAGATCGCGCGGGAGCAGACGTCACGGGACGCGAGGTCCTTCATGACGGGGGCGTAGCGCTCCATGAAGCGCTCGCCGTCCTTGTTGCGCAGGATGCCGCCCTCGCCGCGGGCGCCCTCGGTGAGCAGGATGCCCATCCGCCAGATGCCCGTCGGGTGGAACTGGAAGAACTCCATGTCCTCCAGCGGCAGGCCGCGGCGGTAGGCCACCGCCTGGCCGTCACCGGTGAGGGTGTGGGCGTTCGAGGAGACCTTGAACATCTTGCCGGTGCCGCCGGAGGCGAACACGACGGCCTTGGCCTGGAAGACGTGGATCTCGCCGGTGGCCAGCTCGTAGGCGACGACGCCGGCCGTGCGGCCCTCGTTGATCAGCAGGTCCAGGACGTAGAACTCGTTGAAGAACTCGACGCCGTGCTTGACGCAGTTCTGGAACAGCGTCTGCAGGATCATGTGACCGGTGCGGTCGGCCGCGTAGCAGGAACGGCGGACCGGGGCCTCGCCGTGGTTGCGGGAGTGGCCGCCGAAGCGGCGCTGGTCGATCCGGCCCTGCTCGGTGCGGGAGAAGGGCAGACCCATCTTCTCCAGGTCGAGGACCGCGTCGATGGCCTCCTTGCACATGATCTCGGCGGCGTCCTGGTCGACCAGGTAGTCACCACCCTTGACCGTGTCGAAGGTGTGCCACTCCCAGTTGTCCTCCTCGACGTTGGCCAGGGCGGCGCACATGCCGCCCTGGGCCGCGCCGGTGTGGGACCGGGTCGGGTAGAGCTTGGTCAGGACCGCGGTGCGGCTGCGCTGCGTCGACTCGATGGCGGCGCGCATCCCGGCGCCGCCGGCGCCGACGATGACGGTGTCGTACTGGTGAATCTGCATGGGGGGTTAACTCGCCTCTGGCCTCTGCCGATGTCCGATGTGGATGCTGTCGGCTCAGATGTTGGGATCGAAGGTGAAGATCACCAGGGTGCCGAGCAGCACGGTGAAGACCGTGGCGGTACCCATGAGGCCCTTCAGCCAGAGCCGGGTGGAGTCCTTCTCGGCGTAGTCGTTGATGACCTGACGCATGCCGTTGGCGCCGTGCAGCATGGCGAGCCAGAGCATGGTGAGGTCCCAGACCTGCCAGAACGGCGAGGCCCAGCGGCCGGCCACGAAGGCGAAGCCGATCTTGGAGACGCCGCCGTCGAGCACCAGCATGATCAGCAGGTGGCCGAGGATCAGCACCACGAGGACGATGCCGGACAGGCGCATGAAGAGCCACGCCAGCATCTCGAAGTTGGTACGGGTGCGGCGCGGGGTCTTCTTCGACCGCTGCCTGGCCGGTTCGATCACGAACGCGTCGGCCGGGTTGCCGGTGCCGAGACCCTTGCCGGTGTGCGCCTGGGCGGAGGGGACCACCAGAGCGTCGGAGATTTCCGTGGACATGTCTCAGATCACTTCCCGAACCAGGAGGTCAGCGTGTGCTGCAGGATCGGGTAGAAGGCGCCGGCCATGAGGACGACCCAGACTCCGACCACGGTCCAGAGCATCTGCTTCTGGTACTTCGGGCCCTTGGACCAGAAGTCGACGGCGACGACGCGCAGTCCGTTCAGGGCGTGGAACAGGATGGCGGCCACCAGGCCGTACTCCATCAGGTTCACGAGCGGCGTCTTGTACGTCTGAATGACGGTGTCGTACGCCTCGGGAGACACCCGCACCAGTGCGGTGTCCAGGACATGGGCGAACAGGAAGAAGAAGATGAGGACGCCGGTGACTCGATGAGCCACCCAGCTCCACATGCCTTCCCGGCCGCGGTACAGCGTTCCAGCCGGCACGGAAAAACCCTCCGGAAGCGATTGGGGGCTCGGCCGGCTTCGGTGTCGGTCAGCCCGGCCGGGTACGGTCCACCGGCCGCGAGCATCCTATCGACGCGTTGTCGGGAACCGCCTCCGGGGGTCCGAGGTGTGATCAATCAGGCACGACTGGCCTAGTCGGGCGGGAACCCGGGCGGGAATCGCGACGCAGAGTGACCGCGCGCGTGCTCCGGGTCGCGCTACGGTGACCCACCCGTTCGCCGCCGACACCCCGCCGAGGCCCCCGTGCCGCACCGCGCCCCGCACCCCGCCCGTCCCGCCCGCCCGTCCGGCCCGCTGCCGGCCACCCAGCAACGGGCCGTCCCACCGCTGGCCGTCCCGCTGCTGGCCGGGGCACTGCTGCTCGCCGCCGGCTGCGCCGCCCCGGCGGGTGGCTCGTCCGACCGGGCCGCCGCCCCGGCCCGGGAGCTGTCCGCCGCCGAACTGCGCGCCGCCGCGGTCACCGACGCCGAGCTGGGGCCCGGCTTCACCGTCACCGTGATCGCCCCCGGCCACGGCGAGACCGGCCCGGACGGCGGCCGGGAGACCGCCGACAAGCCGGTCTGCCAGCCGCTGCTGGACGCGGTGGCGCCGGCGGCGGGCCCGGCGAAGGCGGCCCGGGCGTCCGCCTCCCCGGCCCCGGTTTCGGCGGTGCCGTACGCGGAGACCGATCTGAGCGTGGCCCTGGCCGCAGACCCCTCGGGGAGCCTCTACGGCGGGCTGCTCGGCTACCGGGGCGACCGGGCGGCCAAGCTGCAGGCGGAGTTGGAGGGACTGTTCGCTCCGTGTGCGGAGTTCGGCTCGACCGCGCCGCCGCCCCCGGCGGACCGGAGCCGCGGGACGACCCGGACCGGGCACCGGCTGAGCCGGAACGACACGCCCACGCCCGAGGGAGCCGACGCGGCGACGGGTTTCACCCTGACGAATGAATCCGGTGCGGTCGTGCTCGCGCAGCGTGCCGTCCTGGCGCGGGTCGGACCGGCCCTGGTGATGTTCAGCACGGTGGGCGTCGGCGCCGAGCCGGCCCCGGCACCGGACGAGCGGGTCGTCCGGCACCAGGTGGCCAAGCTGCGCGCGGCCCAGAAGGCCCGGAAGAACTGAAGGGCCGGAAGAGCTGAAGGGCCGGAAGAGCTGAAGGCCCCGGGCGCCGAGGGCGCCCGGGGCGGGGGTCAGCGGGCCCCGGCCCCGGACTGGGTGGCGACCAGGTGCTCCAACCGGGTGAGGGCGATCCGGCGCAGCTCGTCGGCGGCGACCAGGCGCTCCTCGTCGGGGTCGTTGGCGAGGCGGGTGCGGATCGAGCTGAGCACGGCGTCGAGCATCTCCTCGGGGTCGATGCCCTCCAGGCAGACCACGAAGACATGCCCGAACCGTGCCTCGTAGGCGGCGTGGGCGGCCCGGAGCGCGGTGTGCGCAGCCTGGCTGCCGGGTGCGCGCATGCCGAGGAGCGGCTGCGGCATCCAGCTCTCGTCCGCCAGCGCCTCGGCCAGGTCGGCCGGACGCAGGTCGTACGAGGCCTCGCTGGCGGCGGCGCGCAGGGACTCTATGTCGGGGTAGGGCCGGTGGGCGGTGAGCCGGAGGGCCCACCGGTGGCTGCCGCAGCAGGCGAGCAGGGCCTCCTCCGCGGCTCCGGCGTCGGCCTCGTTGAAACGGTGCAAGCCGAGGAGGGTCGGCTCGTCCCGGGGGTCGAGCCTCGGTGACGGAATCTCGCTGGCCAGCGGGTCCTCCTCGTGAGGGCGGGAAGGGGCCGGTGAAGTGGCGGTGACGGCAGGTGAAGTATGAGGCTGCGGAACGGCGTCCAACGCCCGCCCGGCCGCGGCTCAACGGTAGTTGAGCCGTCATCAGTTGGGGAGGGCGCACGCGGATTTCATCCGAACGAGCTATCAAGTTGTGACGTTGACACCTTCGTGTCAGCGCCCTCCCCTTCTTCATCTGCTACGACGCACCGCCTCCACCGCCCCCGCCGCCTCCGCTCCGGTCGGCCCGGCGCCGGGTCAGAGCTCGCGGTGGACCTTGTGGTTGGCGGCCTGGGCGCGGGGGCGGACCACCAGCAGGTCGATGTTCACGTGCGGGGGCCGGGTGACGGCCCAGGCGACGGTGTCGGCGATGTCCTCGGAGTCGAGCGGCTCGGCGACGCCGGCGTACACGGCGGCGGCCTTCTCCTCGTCGCCGCGGAAGCGGGTCACCGCGAAGCCCTCGGACTTCACCATGCCCGGGGCGATCTCGATCACCCGGATCGGCTCCCCGCACAGCTCCAGCCGGAGCGTCGCGGCGATGGTGTGCGCGGCGTGCTTGGCCGCGACGTAGCCGCCGCCGCCCTCGTACGCGGCGAGCGCGGCGGTGGACGACATCACCAGGACCGTGCCGTCGCCGCTCGCCCGCAGGGCCGGCAGCAGCGCCTGGGTCATGTGCAGCACGCCGAGCACGTTGACCTGGTACATGGCGAGCCAGTCGGCCGGGTCGCCGTGCTCCACGGTCTCCGCGCCGATCGCGCCGCCGGCGTTGTTCACCAGGACGTCCACCCGGCCGAGCCCGGCCGCGAAGGCGTCCACGGCGGCCCGGTCGGTGACGTCCAGGGTGTGGGCGCGGCCACCGATCTCCTTGGCCAGCGCCTCGATCCGGTCGGTCCGGCGGGCGGTCAGCACCACCTCGAAGCCCTCGGCGGCGAGGCGGCGGGCGGTCGCCGCGCCGATCCCACTGCTCGCACCGGTGACGACGGCCACCTTCTGCTCGGTCATTGCCACTCCTGGGATAGCCCGGTCGGTTCGGCCGATCATCTCAAGACCGCCGACGAGGGGCGCAGGCGCGGGGCCGCGGGGCCGGGTCGAACACTTCGCGGGGCCGCAGGGTCGGGTCGAACACTTTGAGCCAGGATTCGAACTGCCGGGAGCCGGGCACCGCCGCCGGAGCGTCCGCGAACCGCCCGGCCGGGAGTGGCGTGACCGCCGTCGCCGATGGTCGTTGCACTGGGCAGGCACCATGGGGAAGGCGGCTGAAACAAGATGTCATACCCACCGGCGCGGCCGGTATGCGCCCATCCGGGCAGTGATTTTCGGGAAGTCAGGCCAAATCCCCCCAACGGGCCTACCCTTGTTGAGATGAACCGTCGTGAGTCCGCCCAGTCGGCCGTCACCCTCACCGCTGCACGCCCCGCCGCCGGTCTCCGTGACCGGGTACGCGAGCTGGAGCCCGAGCTGATCGCCTTCCGGCGGGACCTGCACCGGCACCCGGAGCTGGGCCGCCAGGAGTTCCGTACCACCGGCCGGCTGCGCGACCGTCTGGTCGCGGCCGGCCTCGCCCCCCGGATCCTCCCGGGCGGCACCGGAATGCTCGTCGACATCGTTCCCGAGTCCGCCCCGCGCGGGGCGGAGTTCCTCGCCTTCCGCGCCGACATCGACGCCCTGCCGATCGACGACGCCAAGACCGAGGTGCCCTACCGGTCGAGCGTCCCCGGCCGGGCCCACGCCTGCGGCCACGACGTGCACACCTCGGTGCTGCTGGGCACCGCGCTGGTGCTCGCCGAGGCGGCCCGGACCGGTGAACTGCGCCGCCCGGTGCGGCTGGTGTTCCAGCCCGCCGAGGAGGTCATGCCCGGCGGCGCCCTGGACGTGATCGCGGCCGGCGGCATGGAGGGCGTCGGCCGGATCTTCGCCGTGCACTGCGACCCCAAGGTGGAGGTGGGCCGGATCGGCCTGCGGGTCGGGGCGATCACCTCGGCCTGCGACCGCCTGGTCCTGCACCTGGACGGCCCCGGCGGCCACACCGCGCGGCCGCACCTGACCACCGACCTGGTCACCGCGATCGCCAGGACCGCCGCCGAGCTGCCGGCCGCGCTGGCCCGCCGGATGGACCCGCGCTGGGGCGTCTCGCTGGTCTGGGGCCGGATCGCCGCCGGTTCCGCGCCCAATGTCATCCCGCAGCACGCCGAACTGGAGGGCACCGTCCGCTGCCTGGAGCTGGACGGCTGGCGGGAGGCGCCGGACCTGCTGCACGAGCTGATCGCCCGGCTCGCCGAGACCCACCGCGCCAAGTGGACGCTGGACTACCACCGGGGCGTGCCGCCGGTGGTGAACGAGGCGGGCTCGGTGGGCCTGCTGGACGCCGCGATGACCGCGCGCTTCGGCGGACCCGGGGCGACCGTGGTGGAGGACACCGAGCAGTCGCTCGGCGGGGAGGACTTCTCCTGGTACCTGGAGCACGCTCCCGGCGCGCTGGCCCGCCTCGGCGTGCGCACCCCCGGCGACACCGCCGTCCGCGACCTGCACCAGGGCCGCTTCGACGTGGACGAGCGGGCGATCGCGGTCGGGGTGGAGCTGTTCGCCGCGCTGGCACTGGAGCCCGGGACGCCCTGACACACGCCCTCGTACCGACCTGAACCGGACACCCGCACAGGGTGTCCGGTTTGTCGCAATACTGCCTTTATTTCGGGTTACGTACACTGGGCTGGGCCAGTTCCAATCACCCTCAGTGAAGGGGAAAGGAGTGTCGGGTGGACCGTGAGACCACGGTTTGGTAACAACCCGAATGCTCCGGCGGCCCGTAACACAACCGTGTTCTACGCGCGTTACGGTGGCGTCCGACCACGCTAAACGGGTGCGTGTGAGAAGGAGATATTCCCTTGCGCCGTTCTACTAAGCTCGCTGCGGTTGTGCTCTCGGGTTCCCTGGGCATCGCCTCGCTCGCCGCTTGCGGCGCAAAGAGCAATGACACTTCCGCCTCCTCCGGCGCCTCCGACGGTGCGCTGAAGGTCGGTATGGCCTACGACATCGGCGGCCGTGGCGACCAGTCCTTCAACGACTCCGCCGCCCGCGGTCTCGACCAGGCCAAGTCCCAGCTCGGTGTCGCCGTCACCGAGGCCGACGCCAAGACCGGCGAGGCCGAGGCCGACAAGGAGACCCGTCTCAAGAACCTGGTGACCGCCGGTTACAACCCGGTCATCGCGGTCGGCTTCGTCTACCAGGCGGCCGTCGAGAAGGTCGCCAAGGAGAACCCGAACACCAAGTTCGCGATCATCGACTCGGCGTCCGACACCCAGCCGAGCAACGTCACCTCGCTGACGTTCTCCGAGCAGGAGGGCTCCTACCTCGCCGGTGTCGCCGCCGCCCTCAAGACGAAGACCAAGCACGTGGGCTTCATCGGCGGTGTGCAGACCGAGCTGATCAAGAAGTTCGAGGCCGGTTACCGCGCGGGCGTCAAGTCCGTCGACCCGAGCATCCCGGTCGAGGTCACCTACCTGACCACCCCGCCGGACTTCTCCGGCTTCGCCGCCCCCGACAAGGGCAAGGAAGCCGCGCAGGGCCAGCTCGACAAGAAGGCCGACGTCATCTACACCGCCGCCGGCTCCTCCGGCAACGGTGCGATCGAGGCGGCCGCCGGCGCCGGCGCCCTGGCCATCGGTGTCGACTCCGACCAGGCCGCGCAGCCCGCCCTGGCGAAGTACAAGAACAGCATCCTGACCTCGATGGTCAAGAACGTCGACAAGGCCGTTTTCGCCTACATCGAGTCCGCCAAGAAGGGCCAGGTCTTCACCGGTGTGAAGAACTTCGACCTCAAGGCCGACGGTGTCTCGCTCGCCACCACCGGCGGCAAGATCGACGACATCAAGACCAAGCTCGACGAGGCCGCGGCCGGCATCAAGAACGGCGCGATCACCGTTCCGACCGACCCGTCCAAGATCTAAGGTCCACGGCTCGACCGGACGTCGTTGCCGCTGCCGCCTGCCCGGCAGCGCGATGATGGACGCGACATCAGGGAGGGGCCCGGAAGGGTGCGCTCAACGCGTACCCCCGGGCCCCGTCCCGTCCCCCCACCCTTTTCGCTTTTGGCCCTCCAGCGCAACGACGCGCCTCCAGACCACCAGGAGATCGCCATCACCGCATCCGACCCCGCCCCGACCACGGGCGGCAACCCCAGCGCGGGGACGGCGACACCGGCCGTCGAACTGCGCGGCATCACCAAGCGCTTCCCCGGCGTCGTGGCCAACCACGACATCAACCTCACCGTCCGCACCGGCACCGTGCACGCCCTCATGGGCGAGAACGGCGCCGGCAAGTCGACGCTGATGAAGATCCTCTACGGCATGCAGAAGCCGGACGAGGGCACCATCGCGATCAACGGCGAGCAGTGCGAGTTCAACACCCCCGGCGAGGCCATCGCGCGCGGCATCGGCATGGTGCACCAGCACTTCATGCTCGCCGACAACCTCACCGTGTGGGAGAACGTCGTCCTCGGCGGCGAGCACCTGTACGGCATCGGCGGCAAGGCCAAGGCGAAGATCAAGGAGATCTCCGACCAGTACGGCCTGGGCGTGCGCCCGGACGCCCTGGTCGAGGACCTCGGCGTGGCCGACCGCCAGCGGGTCGAGATCCTCAAGGTGCTCTACCGCGGCGCCAAGATCCTGATCCTCGACGAGCCCACCGCGGTGCTCGTCCCGCAGGAGGTCGACGCCCTGTTCGACAACCTGCGGGAGCTGAAGTCCGAGGGCGTCACCGTCATCTTCATCTCGCACAAGCTGCACGAGGTGCTCTCGGTGGCCGACGCGATCAGCGTCATCCGCCGCGGCACCACCGTCGGCGACGCGGACCCGAAGAGCGTCACCGCCCGCCAGCTCGCCGAGCTGATGGTCGGCGCCGAGCTCCCCTCCCCGGAGAGCCGCGAGTCCACCGTCACCACCGACGAGATGCTGCGCGTCGAGGGCCTGCGGATCGCCAAGACCGACGCCGAGGGCATCGAGCGCGTCGTCCTGGACGACATCTCGCTGCGCATCCACAAGGGCGAGATCCTCGGCATCGCCGGCGTCGAGGGCAACGGCCAGGCCGAACTGGTCGAGGCCGTGATGGGGATGCTGCCGCTGGACGGCGGCACCGTCACCCTGGACGGCAAGGACCTCTCCGGCACCCTCACCCGGGCCCGCCGCGAGGCCGGCATCGGCTACATCCCCGAGGACCGCCACCGGCACGGCCTGCTGCTGGAGGCCCCGCTCTGGGAGAACCGGATCCTCGGCCACGTCACCGAGCGGCCCAACTCCAAGGGCGTGCTGCTCGACCCGGCCGCCGCCCGCAAGGACACCCAGCGGATCGTCGAGGAGTACGACGTCCGCACCCCCGGCATCGAGGTCACCGCGGCCTCCCTCTCCGGCGGCAACCAGCAGAAGCTGATCATCGGCCGCGAGATGAGCCACGAGCCCAAGCTGCTCATCGCCGCCCACCCCACCCGCGGTGTGGACGTCGGCGCCCAGGCGCAGATCTGGGAGCACATCCGGGTCGCCCAGCGGGCCGGCCTCGCCGTGCTGCTGATCTCGGCCGACCTGGACGAGCTGATCGGCCTCTCCGACACCATCCGGGTGATCTACCGCGGCCGGCTGGTCGCCGACGCCGACCCGGCCACCGTGACCGCCGAGGACCTCGGCACCGCGATGACCGGTGCAGCCCAGGGCCACATCGAGTCCGAGCCGGAAGCGGTCGCCGAGGCGCAGGCCCTGGCGGCCGAGGGGACCGAGGCGCAGTCCGCGGCCCCGACCGACACCGCCCCCACCGACACCGCCGACGACCAGCAGGCGGGGGAGTAGCCACATGACCAGTCCCAACCCCGCCGCCAAGCCCGCGCGGGCGAAGCGGTTCGACGGCGAGAAGATCGTCCTCGCCCTCGCAGCTCCGGTGCTCGCCGTGCTGCTGTCCGTCGTGATCTGTTCCGTCCTCCTGGCGACCTCGGGCAAGAACCCGTTCGACGCCTGGAACGTGATGATCACGTACGCGACCAAGTCGGACGGCCAGGTGGCCATCCTCAACCGGTCCACCACGTACTACCTGGCCGCCGCGGCCGCCGCCTTCGGCTTCCGGATGAACCTCTTCAACATCGGTGTCGAGGGCCAGTACAAGGTCGCCGCGCTGTTCACGGCCTACATCGGCAGCCAGCTCGACCTGCCGTCGTTCATCCAGATCCCGCTGCTGCTGATCACCGCCATGCTGGTCGGCGGTCTGTACGCGAGCATCGCCGGTCTGCTGAAGGTCTTCCGCGGCGTCAGCGAGGTCATCTCGACCATCATGCTGAACGCCATCGCGGTCGCCATCGTCGGCCTGCTGCTCGTCCCCGGCATCTTCGCGCCGGAGAAGAAGGGCGCCAGCAACGCGATCCAGACCGCCCCGGTCTCGGAGTCCAGCCACTTCTTCGCGATCAACACCGACGGCGGCCCGCTCTACGGCTTCCTCTTCATCGCGATCCTGGTCGGCGTCGCCTTCCAGTTCACCCTGACCCGCACCCGCTTCGGCTTCGACCTGCGCGCCACCGGCCGCTCGGAGACCGCGGCCACCGCGTCCGGTGTGAACGTCAAGCGCATGATCGTCATCTCGATGGTGGTCTCCGGCGCGCTGGCCGGCCTGATCGGCCTGCCCGAGCTGCTGCAGAACTCGTACAACTACGGCCAGAGCTTCCAGGCGGGCCTCGGCTTCCTGGGCATCTCGGTCGCCCTGCTCGGCCGCAACAGCCCGATCGGCATGGCCTTCGCGGCGGTGCTGTTCGCCTTCCTCGACGCGACCGGCGCCCAGCTGCCGCTCCAGGGCGGCTTCCCGTTCGAGATCGTCCCGGTCATGCAGGGCACCATCGTCATCTGTGTCGTCGTCGCCTACGAGCTGGTGCGCCGCTACGGCCTCAAGCGCCAGCAGCAGAAGGTCGGCGCCGAGCTCGCCGCCCAGGCCGCCGCGGCCGCCGAGAAGAAGGAGGTGTCCGCATGAGCACGGCCACCGCTGCCCGCGCCAAGGCGCCGGGTGCTCCCGCCAAGAAGCGCAAGATGTCCTGGCCGGTGGTGCTGCTGCTGATCGCGGGCGCCCTGGTCCTCTTCTCGGTCGTCGGCGTCATCACCGGCAACCACTCGCTGACCTCCTCCGGTCAGGTCACCGCCGCGCTCAGCGCCGCCGTGCCGATCGGCATGGCCGGTCTCGGCGGTCTCTGGTCCGAGCGGGCCGGCGTCGTCAACATCGGCCTCGAAGGCATGATGGTCGCCGGCACCTTCTGCGGCGCCTGGGGCGGCTACCTGGTCAACCCGTGGTTCGGCCTGGTGGCGGGCATGCTCGGCGGTGCGCTGGGCGGTCTGCTGCACGCCGTCATCACGGTGACCTTCGGCGTCGACCACATCGTCTCCGGTGTCGGCGTCAACCTGCTGATCCCCGGCATCTGCGCCTACGTCAACCGGATCTACTACAAGGACTACATCTCCGCCGGTGCCGGCGCGAACCAGTCCCCGCCGGCCGATCCGCTGCCGTACATCACGATCCCCGGCCTCTCCTCGGGGCTGAAGGACATCGAGGCGCACCACTGGTTCGTGGTCTCGGACGTCGCCGGTGTGCTCGGCGGCCTGGTCACCAACATCTCGGTGGTCGTGCTGCTGGCCGGCGCGCTGATCGTGGCGAGCTACTTCGCCCTCTGGCGCACCGTGTTCGGCCTGCGGCTGCGCTCCTGCGGCGAGAACCCGACCGCGGCCGAGTCGCTGGGCGTCAACGTCTACAAGTACAAGTACCTCGCGGTCATCATGTCCGGCGCCTTCGCGGGCCTCGCCGGCGCGTACCTCTCGCTGGTCGCGGCCCACTTCTACAAGGACGGCCAGACCAACGGCCGAGGCTTCATCGGCCTCGCGGCGATGATCTTCGGCAACTGGATGCCGGGCGGCCTCGCCATGGGCGCCGGCCTGTTCGGCTTCACCGACAGCCTCCAGCTGCGCGACCCCGAGTCGGTGCACGCGCTGATCCTGGTGGTCGCCATCGCGATGGCGCTGCTGGCGGCCTGGCACCTGTACCGCCGCAAGCACACCGCGGCCCTGATCTCGCTGGTGGTCTCCGGCGGCCTGTTCGCCTGGTACTTCACCACCGACGAGGTGCAGCGCCCGCTGATCGTCGCCACGCCGTACGTGATCACCCTGGTGGTGCTCGCGCTGGCCTCGCAGCGGCTGCGGCCGCCGAAGGCGGACGGTCAGATCTACCGCAAGGGCCAGGGCAAGTGACGTCGGCGGCCGAGGTGGCCGGGTCGGTCGACTGGGACGCGCTGCGGGCGGCGGCGCGCGAGGCGATGAGCCACGCGTACGCGCCGTACAGCAAGTTCCCGGTCGGCGCCGCCGCCCTGGTGGACGACGGCCGGACGGTCACCGGCTGCAACGTGGAGAACGCCTCGTACGGTCTGGCGCTGTGCGCCGAGTGCGGCCTGGTCTCCATGCTGCACGCGACCGGCGGCGGCCGGCTGACCGCGTTCACCTGTGTGGACGGGGCGGGCGAGCTGCTGATGCCGTGCGGCCGCTGCCGCCAGCTGCTGTACGAGCACGGCGGTCCGGACCTGCTGGTCGAGCTGCCCTCCGGGGTGCGGCCGATGAGTGAGGTCCTGCCCGACGCGTTCGGGCCGGAGCGCCTGTAGGCGCGGCTCTGGCACTGCCGTTTGTTACGCGCGTAGAGTGTCGCGAGTGGAGCCCTTCCGGGCCGACTCGCGGCACTCTTCGCCTTTTCCACCTCGCATGTTGAACCTCTCTTGGAGCAATGGAGCATCCATGGACGCCATCTCCGTCATCAGGACCAAGCGCGACCGCGGAGAGCTGAGCGATGCTCAGATCGACTGGGTCATCGACGCCTACACCCGCGGGGAGGTCGCCGACGAGCAGATGTCCGCGCTGGCCATGGCCATCCTGCTGAACGGCATGAACCCGGGCGAGATCAGCCGCTGGACGGACGCGATGATCCGCTCCGGCGTCCGGATGGACTTCTCCTCGCTGGCGCAGCCCACCAGTGACAAGCACTCCACCGGCGGCGTCGGCGACAAGATCACCCTGCCGCTCGCCCCGCTGGTCGCCGCCTGCGGCGCCTCGGTGCCGCAGCTGTCCGGTCGCGGCCTCGGCCACACCGGCGGCACCCTCGACAAGCTGGAGTCCATCCCCGGCTGGCGCGCCCTGCTCTCCAACGAGGAGATGCTCCAGGTGCTGCACGACGCCGGCGCGGTCATCTGCGCGGCCGGCGACGGCCTCGCCCCGGCGGACAAGAAGCTGTACGCCCTGCGCGACGTCACCGGCACCGTCGAGGCGATCCCGCTGATCGCCTCCTCGATCATGTCCAAGAAGATCGCCGAGGGCACCGGCGCGCTCGTCCTGGACGTCAAGGTCGGCTCCGGCGCGTTCATGAAGAACCTCGACGACGCCCGCGAGCTGGCCCGCACCATGGTCGGCCTCGGCACCACCGCCGGCGTCAACACGGTGGCCCTGCTCACCGACATGTCCACCCCGCTCGGCCTCACCGCGGGCAACGCGCTGGAGGTCCGCGAGTCGGTCGAGGTGCTGGCCGGCGGCGGCCCCGCCGACGTCGTCGAGCTGACCCTGGCGCTGGCCCGCGAGATGCTCGCCGCGGCGGGCGTGCACGGCAAGGACCCGGCCGACGCGCTGCGGGACGGCTCCGCGATGGACCACTGGCGCCGCATGATCTCCGCCCAGGGCGGCGACGTGGACGCCCCGCTGCCGGTCGCCCGCGAGCAGCACGTCATCCCGGCCCCGGCCTCCGGCGTGCTCACCACCCTGGACGCCTACGCCGTGGGCGTCAGCGCCTGGCGCCTCGGCGCGGGCCGTGCCCGCAAGGAGGACCCGGTGCAGGCCGGCGCCGGCGTCGAGATGCACGCCAAGCCGGGCGACACCGTGGTGGCCGGCCAGCCGCTGCTGACCCTGCACACCGACACCCCGGAGCGCTTCGAGTACGCGATCGAGGCCCTCACCGGCGGCATCGAGGTCTCCCCGGCCGGCACCGCGTTCACCCCGAACCCGATCGTGCTGGACCGCATCGCCTGACCACCGCCCCTGCGCACGTACGCCGCTCAGGCGTACGTGCGCAGGACACCGGTGTCGAGCGTCCACGGGCCCACGGTGATCGTGTCCCCGAAGGCGAACTCCTTGCGCGAGGTGTAGCCGGGCTCGTCGTGGACGATGCCGGTGCCCTTGCGGGGGTCGACCAGCAAGTAGAGCGGGATGCCCATGGCCGCGTGGTCGCGGACCTTGGCGTGATGGTCGGTCGCCGGATTCGCCATGGAGACGACCTCCACCACCAGCAGCACCTCGTGCGGCAGGAGAGCGGGTCCGTCGCTCTCCAACGCCGCTTCGGCGAACACCATCAGGCCGGGATTCCGGAGCCTGCCGCGGGCGGCGTCCTCCAGATCCGCTCCCCCGTGGGCGATGTGGCCGGGGTGGGTGCGGGGGAGCTGGGTGTTCAGTTGCCACGCGATGTGGACGACCGCCCACTCGTGCCGTTCGACCGGTGGGAGTGCCAGTGTGATCATGCCGCCGGCGATCTCGACCTTCCCGACGCCGGGAATCCGCGGCAGCCGGTCGGCGCTCACCCGCAGCCGCGCGTACTCGGCGGGATCGATGCTCATGGCCGGAGGGTACCGGGAACGGCAGCTGCCTCAGCCGGCGGCGGTGAGGGCGAGCTTCAGGAAGTCCGCGGGAGCCTCGCGGACGAGGTCGTGGCCGACCGGGAGGGTGTGGACGGTCCAGGCCGGGTCGGTGCGCAGGCGGGCGAGGGTGTCGAGGAACGGGGTGTCCTCGAAGCGCTCCGCGTGCAGGTAGACCCGGGGGACGTCCAGGGCGTCGACGGCGCCGGTGAGGCGGATCCGCTGGAGCAGGGTGGCCAGCGGGTGCACGGTGGCGCGCGGGTCGAGGGCCGGGTGCAGGCCGACCAGCTTGCGGCCGCCGCCCGCCGCGGCGCCGGCCAGGTACCGCTGCTTCCAGACGTCGTTGACGATGTCGTACGCCGACTCGCCGTCGCGCGGCACGAAGGCGTCCGCGTAGACCAGCCCGGCGATCCGCTCCGGGGCCCGGTCGGCGACGCCGGAGGCGACCATGCCGCCGTAGCTGTGCGAGACGAGGACGGCGTCGGTGACCTGCTCGGCCTCCAGCAGGCCGAGCACGTCCTGGATGTGCGTCTCCAGGTCGACGGCCAGGGTGTTGAGGTGGCCGCGCTCGCTCACCCCGGTCAACGTCACCGGGTACACCTCGTGCCCGGCGGCCCGCAGCCCCTCGGTGAGCGGCCGGTACCACCAACCGCCGTGCAGGGCGCCGGGGATGAGGACGAAGGTGGCCATGGTGGTTCCTTTGCTCGCACTGTGCCGGGTGGGACGTGGACAAAGCTACGGCGGATACCTGACAACGAACGTCAGGTATCCGCCGCAGATCGTTCAGCGGGCCGCGCGGAGGGCGCCGCGGCGGGCGCCCGTGTGGGCCCGGTGGGTGGCGTAGAGGGTGACGCCCGCGGCCAGGGCCATGGCGGTCAGGCCGATGGTGGCGGCGCCCGGCCAGCCGGTCGCGTGGTAGGCGTCGGCGCCGATCGTGCCGCCCAGGCTGTTGCCCAGGTAGTAGGCGATCAGATAGAGCGCGGAGGCCTGGGCGCGGCCCTCGGTGGCGGTGCGGCCGACGGCCGAGGAGGCGGTGGCGTGCCCGGCGAAGAAGCCGGCGGTGATCAGTACCAGTCCGAGCAGTGCCGCGAGCAGCGAGTCGGCGAGGGAGAGCAGCAGCCCGACGGTGGTGGTGCCGATCGCGACGTACAGCGCGCCGCGGCGGCCGAGCCGGCCGGCCAGGCGTCCCGCCGCCGCCGAGGTGGCGGTGCCGACCAGGTAGACCACGAAGATCGAGGCGGCGACGGACTCCGGCAGGTGGAAGGGCGCGGCGATCAGCCGGTAGCCGATGGTGTTGTAGACGGCGCCGAAGACGGCCATGAACAGCAGCCCCAGCGCGTACAGCCGCAGCAGCAGCGGGTTGCGCAGGTGGCGGCCGACGGTGCGGGCCAGGGCGCGGGCGTCCACCGGGGCCGGGGTGAAGTGGCGGGCGGCGGGGATCAGCAGCCGGAACGCCAGCACGGCCAGCAGGGCGAGGGCGGCGGAGGCGGCGAGCCCCCAGCGCCAGCCGAATCCGGCCGCGACCCAGCCGGAGAGCAGCCGGCCGCCCATGCCGCCGATGCTGTTCCCCGCCACGTACAGCCCCATCGCCGAGGCCAGCGCGGAGGGGTGGACCTCCTCGGCGAGGTAGGCCATCGCGGTGGCCGGCAGCCCGGCGAGCGCGGCGCCCTGGAGGGCGCGCAGCACGACCAGGGTGGTGAGGTCCGGCGCGAACGGCAGGGCGAGGGCGAGGGCGGCGGCGGCCAGGGTGGAGGCCGTCATCACGGCGGTGCGGCCGTAGCGGTCGGAGAGCGCGCTCGCGGGGAGCAGGCCGAGGGCGAGGCCGAGGGTGGCGGCGGAGGCCGTCCAGCTGGCCTGCCCGGGGGTGAGGCCGAGGTCGCCCGAGAGGACCGGCAGCAGGCCCTGGGTGGAGTAGAGGAGGACGAAGGTCGCGATCCCGGCCGCGAACAGGGCGAGGTTGGCGCGGCGGAAGGAGCGCTGGCCGGGGCGGTGGCGGTCGTCCTTGCGGAGGACGGCCGGCTGGGCGAGGGCGTCCGAGGTGGCCAAGGACGCCCCGGTACTGGAGGGCTGCATGACGTCGAAGGTAGAACTGTCGTACTGATGCGTCCAATGCATGAACCAGCAATAATCCATACCTGGACGCATGAGCGGAGCGTACGGACGAGGGACGGGGTGCTGTGACGACCGGTGGTGGCGAACCGACCCTCCCGGCGGAGCTGGGTCCCGAGCTCCCGGCCGTTCAACTGGCGCCGAGGCTGGCCCAGTTCGCGGCCGTCGCGCGGCTGGAGCATGTGACGCAGGCGGCGGAGCTGCTGGGCATGCCGCAGCCCACGCTGTCCCGGGCGGTGGCCCGGTTGGAGGCCGAACTGGGCGTCGACCTGCTGGCCCGTCAGGGTCGGACGGTCCGGTTGACCAGGGCGGGCCGGCTGCTGCTGGCCTCGGTGGAGCGGGCGCTGGCCGAGGTCGAGCGCGGCGCCGAGGCGGCGCGGGCGGAGGCAGACCCGCAGACCGGCCGGGTGGCGTTCGGCTTCCTGCACACCATGGGGACGGACACGGTGCCGGCCCTGCTGCGGGACTTCCGGCGGGCGTACCCGCAGGTCAGGTTCCAGCTGGTGCAGGACTACGTGGGCGCGATGCTGGACCGGCTGCGCGCGGGGGAGCTGGACCTCTGCCTGGTCTCGCCGCTGCCGGACGGCGACCCGGCGCTGGTGGCCCGCCGGCTGGACGAGCAGCGGCTGTACCTGGCCGTCCCGGCGGACCACCGGCTGGCCGGGCGGCGCCGGATCCGGCTGGCGGAGGTGGCGGAGGAGCCGTTCGTCGGGCTGGAGCGCGGGTACGGGATGCGGGCGATCACCGACGGGTTCTGCGCGGAGGCCGGGTTCGTGCCGAGGCTCGCCTTCGAGGGGGAGGAGACGGAGACCCTGCGCGGGCTGGTCGCGGCCGGGCTGGGCGTGGCGCTGCTGCCGCCGGCGCTGGTGCCGCGGCCGGGGGTGGTGGAGCTGGAGGTGACGGCGCCGCGCACCCGGCGGGCGATCGGGCTGGCCTGGGCGGCGGGGCGGCCGGTGACTCCGCCGGTGGCGGCGTTCCGGGACTTCGTGCTGTCGCGGCGCGGGCGGCTGCTGGCGCACGACTGAGGGCGGCGGGGCGGCGGCCTCGGCGGCGTCGGGGCGGCCTCGGCGGCGGCGCGGCACCGGTCGGGGCGGGCGTCCTGCGGGCAGATGACCCGAATCGTCCGTTCGGTGGAATTCCCGGTGGACATTGGACGATTCGGCCCTGTGAACGGTGGCCTGTCTACGCGCGTAGGAGCTACACTCCCGCAATGGAGAAGCAGATCCCCGTCACCACCGCGGGCACCGGCCCCCGGATTCCCACCCCCGACCAGATCGCCCGCGCCCCGAAGGTGCTCCTGCACGACCACCTCGACGGCGGCCTGCGCCCCGAGACCGTGATCGAGCTGGCCGCCGCCGTCGGCTACGAGGGCCTCCCCACCACCGACGCCAAGGAGCTCGGCGAGTGGTTCCGCGAGGCCGCGGACTCCGGCTCGCTGGTCCGCTACCTGGAGACCTTCGCCCACACCTGCGCCGTGATGCAGACCCGTGAGGCGCTGATCAAGGTCGCCGCCGACTGCGCCGAGGACCTCGCCGCCGACGGCGTCGTCTACGCCGAGGTGCGCTACGCCCCCGAGCAGCACCTGGAGCGCGGCCTGACCCTCGACGAGGTCGTCGAGGCCGTCCAGGAGGGCTTCCGCCTCGGCGAGGCCAACGCCCGCGCGGCCGGCCACCGGATCCGGATCGGCACCCTGATCACCGCGATGCGGCACGCCGCCCGCTCGCAGGAGATCGCCGAGCTGGCCAACCGCCACCGCGAGGGCGGCGTCGTCGGCTTCGACATCGCCGGTGCCGAGGCGGGCTACCCCCCCACCCGCCACCAGGCCGCCTTCGACTATCTCAAGGGCGAGAACAACCACTTCACCATCCACGCGGGCGAGGCCTTCGGCCTGCCGTCGATCTGGGAGGCCCTGCAGTGCTGCGGCGCCGACCGCCTCGGCCACGGCGTGCGGATCGTCGACGACATCACCGTCGAGGAGGACGGCACCGTCAAGCTGGGTCGCCTCGCCGCGTACGTGCGCGACAAGCGCATCCCGCTGGAGATGTGCCCCACCTCCAACCTCCAGACGGCCGCCGCCACCTCGTACGCCGAGCACCCGATCGGGCTGCTCAGCCGGCTGAAGTTCCGGGTCACCGTGAACACCGACAACCGGCTGATGAGCGGCACCAGCATGAGCCGCGAGTTCGGGCACCTGGTGGAGGCCTTCGGCTACACGCTGGGCGACATGGAGTGGTTCACCGTGAACGCGATGAAGTCGGCGTTCCTGCCGTTCGACGAGCGGCTCGCGATGATCAACGACGTGATCAAGCCGGGCTACGCCGAGCTCAAGGCGGAGTGGCTGTTCAGCAACGCCTCCTGAACCGCTTCCCGGTGGTCGGATGAACGCCCTTTTCCGTCAAGGAAATTGGCGTTCATCCGACTACTCCCTCGGGTGGGTGAACCGCCGTTGATCCTCGTGCGACCCAATCACTACGGTGTGCCAGTCATTGCTGACCGGCTGTGGTGGACGGGCCCCCGTTGCGCCAGTCGCGCGGGTCGGCCACCGACGAGGACCCAAGGGGACTAACCAGATGAAGCAGGCCACTCTCAAGGCCGCCGGCACCGCCGCGCTCGGCATCGCCATCGCCGCGGTCGGCGCCGGCGCCGCCTCCGCCGCCCCCGCGGCCGCCACCGGTGGCCTCGGGCTCCCGACCTCCCTGCTGACCAACCCGGCGGCCACCAACGCCGTCACCGACGCCGCGGGCAAGCTGCCGGTCGCCGACAAGGTCAGCGGCACGCTCGGCACCCTCGCCCCCAGCGCGGGCCAGGCCGCCGCCCCGGCCACCGGCAACCGGGCCGGCGTGCCCAGCGTTCCGGGCCTCGACAAGACCCCGCTGGGCGGTCTCACCCAGACCCTCCCGCTCCCGGGCCTCGGCGGCTGATCCCGCCCCGGCTCCGCACGGCCGGAAGGGGCCGCCCACTCCTCGACGGGAGTGGGCGGC
>NZ_JAIY01000006.1:333084-333408 GCF_000710405.2 Kitasatospora sp. MBT66
CCGCGTCGAGCACCGCCGCGATCCGCGCCAGCGGCATGCCGACGGCGCGCAGCAGCGCGATCCGGCGCGCCCGTTCGACCTGGGTGAGGCCGTAGCGGCGGACCCCGGTGTCCGGGTCGACCCGGGCGGGCGCCAGCAGCCCCCGGTCCCCGTACAGGCGCAGCGCCTTGGGGCTGAGCCTGGTCCGGGCGGACAGCTCCCCGATGGTGATCAAGTCCTCGTGCACGGCCCCACTCTGGGGCCTGGCCCTGGGGCAGGGGCAAGCGGCCGGGGCAAGCGGCGGGGGTTGCCGTGCACACCTGCGGCCCCTCACGCACTTTGCAA
>NZ_JAIY01000006.1:334217-334715 GCF_000710405.2 Kitasatospora sp. MBT66
CCCGGCGACCGGATCGGGTGTGAGCCTGAGGGCGATTCGGGGCGCGAACGCCGGGACGGGGAGCGCCTGTTCGTCCGCGTACGCCCGCAGCCGAGGCGCCGCCTCGGACAGCCACGGCGTGGTCGGGCGCAGCGGGTGCCAGGCGTCACCGAGGTGCACGGCGCGGCGCAGGCCCGCGTCGCTGTTGCCGCCGACCCAGAGCGGGATGCGGTGGGAGCCGTAGTCGGCGGTGTCCGCCCAGGCGGCGCGCAGCTGGCGCAGGTGCTCGTCGGTGAGGCGGCCGCGCTGCTCGAACGGGACGTCGAGGGCGGCGAACTCCTGCTGCGCCCAGCCGATTCCGACGCCGAGGACGAGGCGGTGCCCGCTCAGCGCGTCGAGGTTGGCGGCCATCCGGGCGGTGAGGAGCGGGTGCCGGTAGGGGGCGATGAGGACGGTGGTGCCGAGCCGGATCCGCTCGGTGTGGGCGGCGAGCCAGGCGAGGGTGGTGAACGGCTCGAA
>NZ_JAIY01000006.1:334922-335422 GCF_000710405.2 Kitasatospora sp. MBT66
AGGGGTATCCACCGGTTCAGGGGTTGTTCTGCCGTGGAATCACCGGCAATCTGGGCTCATGACCGAGATTCTTGACGCGACGGACTGGGCGATCCTGGCCGAGCTCCAGGAGGACGGGCGGATCGCGTTCGCCGAGCTGGCGCGGCGGGTGAACCTGAGTGCGTCGGCCACGACGGAGCGGGTGCGACGGCTGGAGACGGCGGGGGTGATAACCGGCTACCGGGCCGAGGTGAACCTGGAGCGGACCGGGTACCCGGTGATGGCGGTCGTCCGGTTGAAGTACCCCGGGCCGGCGGCACGGCACGAGCCGCTGCGACGGCTGCTGGAGGAGCGCTCGGAGATCCTGGAGTGCCTGCGCACCACCGGGGACGACTGCTATTCGCTGAAGATCGCGACCACCTCGATGGGGCATCTCGAGGAGATCGTCGACGAGCTGGCGCAGTTCGGGAGCACGACGACGAACCTGGTCCTGAGCCGCCCCCTGGCCTTCCGCGGCCCGG
>NZ_JAIY01000006.1:336624-337005 GCF_000710405.2 Kitasatospora sp. MBT66
GCGCTGGTGGGCATGAGAAGCCCGGCCGTCAGCCACACGGAGGCCGGGCGAACCGGCCTCAATCAGGAGCGGTTGGGGATCTGGCTCGATGCCTACGGCTGCGAGGATCCTGTCTACCGGGCCAAGCTCGCCGACATGGGGCGGCGAACAGGCAAGGGATGGTGGTCGGATTTCGCCGACCGAGTTCCGCTGCTCGCGCTCGACCTGGCCGAGACGGAGGACAGCGCGGCGCTGATCGACAACTACGAGACGTTCTACCTGCCCGGCCTCCTGCAGTTGCCCGCATATGCCGAAGCGATCTACGAAGGCGCTCATCGGGACAGGAAGTTCGACGCGGAGGCCGAGATCGAGTTCCGCATGAATCGGCAGCGCATCCTGCAT
>NZ_JAIY01000006.1:337433-337765 GCF_000710405.2 Kitasatospora sp. MBT66
CAGACGTGAAGGGCGCCCGATGGCAGAAATCCGTTGGCAGAAGTCATCGTTCAGCGGCTCCAACGAGGGCGGCAGCTGCGTTGAACTCGCCACCGGCGCGTCGGGGCTCCGCCAGTTGAGAGAGTCCGATGACCCTGCCGTCGTTCTGGCCGTTGATGTGGAGAAGCTCCGGCCCTTCCTGCTGGCCATCAAGGCTGGCGAGTTCGACCACCTCGCCTGATTGCTCAACCTCGGGCCTCCTGGTCGCACCGTGCAGCGGGCGGTCTCGGGCAACTGCCCGCGACCGCCCGCCTCGTTGTGGAGATCGCCGAACGGGCGGAGCGGGAAGTCGG
>NZ_JAIY01000006.1:338925-339364 GCF_000710405.2 Kitasatospora sp. MBT66
CGAGGACGAGGGTGCGGCGGCCGGCCAGGAGTGCGGCGTCCGCCTCCCAGAGCGGCGGCGGCGCGTCCACGGCGGAGGTGAGCCAGGCGGCCTCCTCCGGTCGGGCCGCGCGGACGCCGGTGGCGACGATCGCGTACCGGCCGCGTACGGCGGTCTCTGCGTCAGCGAGGTGGACGGTCACGCCTTCGTCGTCGGCGTGCAGTTCCGTCGCCGGGGTGCCGAGCAGGAGGTCGCAGGAGTCGGCGACCCGCCGGACGTCCGCCGCGACGGCGTCCGCGAAGGCGGTGCCGGTCGCGAAGCCGAGCACATTGCTCACCGCTGGGACCCGCCGCAGGGTGGTGCCGAGCTCGCGCCGCTCGACCAGGGCCGACCGCAGCCCGACACTCGCCGCCATCACCGCCGCCGCACAGCCGGCGGGCCCGCCGCCCACGATCACCAG
>NZ_JAIY01000006.1:339671-340118 GCF_000710405.2 Kitasatospora sp. MBT66
GTACGGCGGCGCCGCAGGCGCGGCCGGGGCCTGGGAGCGCGTGACCGCGGCCTTCACCGCGTTGATTATCAGCAGCACCGGCAGGATGAACGCCTTGAAGAAGATCGCGTAGGTGCCGCCCTCGAAGACGAAGGCCAGGTAGTACGCGTAGCCGGCGAAGCCGAGGCCGACGAGCACGTTGAGGGCACGCCAGCCGGCCTTGAGGCCGCCGACGTTGACGGCGCCGATGACCAGCAGGGCGATGCCGCTGAAGGCCAGCAGTACGACGTACCAGGAGAAGAGGGGGTCGACGTCGAAGTCGAGGTTCACGAGTGGGTCCTGTTGTTGCCGGGATCGGGCGGACGCGAACGGGCGGCCGCCGGGGGACGAGTGGGGACAGTACTGGAGCCGACCGACATCCGTCCTCACGATTTCATCACGGTGTCATCGCCGAATCCGCCCGGCGAA
>NZ_JAIY01000006.1:340359-340777 GCF_000710405.2 Kitasatospora sp. MBT66
GCTGCCACCCTGGTCTCGGGCGCTGCCCTGACCGCCGCCCCCGGTGCGGCCGCGCTGTCGCGCTCCGGCGGCACCGGCGGTGTGGTCCTCGGCGCCCCCGGGCCGGGCACCCCGGGGCCGGTCGGGACCCAGGAGCGGCGAAGCCCGGTGACGGTCACCGTCGCGGGCTTCCCCGGCACCCTGGCCGCCGGAGGTCCGGCCGCCGAGTTCACCGCCACGCTGCACAACTCCGCCGACCACGCGGTCGACGTCACCACCGGCTTCGCCGTCGCGAACGTCGACGCCGGGCTCCGCGAGAACCAGCTCACCCTCGACTACCAGTCCCCCGGCGGGGCTTCCTGGAAGTCCGCCGCCCTCGCCCCCGGTGCCGGCACCGGCGCCACCTGGAACCTCGACACCTTCACCACCCGGCTGAGCC
>NZ_JAIY01000006.1:340809-341438 GCF_000710405.2 Kitasatospora sp. MBT66
CGGCTGGCCGTCACCGCCGCCGCGCCCGCCGGCCGGGCCACCGCCGGGTTCACGGCGCTGGTCGCCGACCCGACCCTGCCGCCGGAGACCCGGATCACCGAAGCCGCAAGCCCGCAGCGGGAGTTCACGGTCACCGCGGGCAGCCCCACCGGGGCGCCGTCGACCGCCCCCGCGTCCGGCGTGCCCTACCTCGGCCTGGACGCGGTGCCCGGCTCCTTCACCGCGGGCGGCGAGCCGAAGCCGTTCCGGCTGACGCTCACCAACCGCAGCGGCAAGGACGTCGCCTTTCTGCCCGAACTGACCTTCCGGGGCAGGACCCTGCCCGCCGCCGAGGCGGTCCGGCTGGAGTTCCGGGCGCCCGACGGCGAGTGGCTGCCGGCCGTGGACAGCGGCCAGGGCGGATCCGGGCGCTTGGCGCTGACGCTGCGCACGGGCGACCGGGAAGCCTCGCTGGTGCGGCTGCGCGACGGCGAGTCCCGGACGCTGAACGTGCGGCTGGCGTTCGCCCAGGACGCCCCGGCCGGGGTGCTGTCGCTGCTGCCGACCGGGAACAGCCTCCCGGCGGCCGGGACCGGTACCGGGGTGCCCGCCACCGGCTCGGCGGTCGACATCACCGTGGCCGCCCCCGC
>NZ_JAIY01000006.1:341535-341826 GCF_000710405.2 Kitasatospora sp. MBT66
CACCGCGCCCGCGGTCGGACTGGCGGCGGTCACCCCGTCCGCGGACCCGAGCGGCACACCGGCGGCCGTCCCGGTCTCGGAGGTCACGCAGACGCCGCCGAGCTCGGCCGCCGCCCCGGCTCCGGCGGTCACGGTGACCGTGGCGGCGCCCCCGGTGCCGTCCGTGGACCTCGCCTCGACCGGCGGCTCGTCCACCAACACCCCGATGGCGATCACCGGCGCCACCTCGATCGCGATGGGCATCGGCACCCTGGTGGTGGCCCACCGGCGGCAGCGGACCCGCCCGGCCGC
>NZ_JAIY01000006.1:342010-342985 GCF_000710405.2 Kitasatospora sp. MBT66
AGCCCGGACAGCGCGGACGGGCCGAGTGACCCCCGGCCCGCGCGAGCGCCGCGCGGGCCCGACCCGACAGGAGTGACCGCACCATGGCCGACCACGAGGTGCTCCACGTGTTCTGCGGCCCGGACGGCACGCACGGCAACGCGCTGGGCGTCGTCCGGGACGGCGCGGCCGTGCCCGCCCAGGCGGACCGGCAGGCCATCGCGCGGCGGCTCGGTTTCAGCGAGACGGTGTTCGTCGACGACCCGGAGAGCGGTGCGATCGACATCTGGACCCCGACCCTGCGCCTCCCCTTCGCCGGTCACCCCTGCGTCGGCGCGGCCTGGCTGCTGGGCGTCGACCGGCTGGTCACCGCCGCGGGCGTGGTCCGGGTGCGGCGCGACGGCGAGTTCACCCGGGTCGCGGCCCCGGCCGCCTGGGCGCCGCCGCGCACGCTCCGCCGGTACGCGACGGCGGCCGAGGTCGACGGGCTGGCGGTGCCGCCGCCGGGCGAGTGGATCTACGCCTGGGCCTGGCAGGACGAGACGGCGGGCACCGTCCGCGCCCGGGCCTTCCCCGGCCGGGGCGACGGCATCGACGAGGACGAGGCGACCGGCGCGGCCGCGCTGCTGCTGACGGCCGAGCTGGGCCGGGGGCTGACGATCACCCAGGGGCTCGGCTCGCAGCTCGTCACCGGGATCCCCGGGGAGGGGCTGGTCGAGGTCGGCGGCCGGGTCCGCCGCGCGGACCGGTAGGGCCGTTCGGGGACGCGGACCGGCCGGAGGTCAGCCGCGCCGGGCGGGGCCCGGCGAGCCGAGGCTGAGCAGCGGCTCGGCCTTCCGCCCGGGGTGCGCGGCCGGAGCGGCGGCGGCCCTGGACGGGTTCGGGACGGCGGTGGGCGCGCCCTGCGGAACCGGAACCGGAACCGTAACCGGAAGAGGAGCAGGAGCAGGAGCCGGGTCGGGCTGCGAGGCGTGGTCGACCGGGCCGAGCGGGCCA
>NZ_JAIY01000006.1:343071-343411 GCF_000710405.2 Kitasatospora sp. MBT66
TGTGGTCGACGTTGAGCACGTGCCCGGGCGCCCACGAGGAGAGGAACTCCAGTGCCGTGGCCAGCAGGGCCGATGCGCCGGTGGTGCGCAGGAAGGACGGGAGCCAGGGGGTCCCGAGCCGGCCGCCGGCGAGCGGGAGGAGGACGCCGAGCGGGGCGGGCAGCAGCAGCTCGCCGAGCAGCTGGCCCGCGGAGGAGAAGCGGAGCGAGGCCAGTGGCGTCAGGTTGGCGTCGTAGACCCAGGCCACCGGCAGCGGTCTCAGTACCAGCCAGCCCAGCAGCAGCAGGTGGAGGGCGAGGCCGAACCGTCCCACCGCCCGTAGTCGACTCCGGTGGTGCTG
>NZ_JAIY01000006.1:343915-344660 GCF_000710405.2 Kitasatospora sp. MBT66
TCGACCGGGACCGCCGTCGGACGGATGCCGCAGCCGCCGGCCAGCACGGCCAGCCCCACCAGCGCGGCGGCGGTCAACGGGCGCCGCAGCGGGCTCGTTCCTCGGGTCACCGGGCACTCTCCTCGGCGGTGTCGTCGGCGGGCGGCGGCGGGGTCAGCGGGAGGGTCAGCGTGAACACCGCCCCCACCTCGCCGTTCGCGGCCGTGATGGACCCCCCGTGGATCTGCGCGTTGGCCATCGCGATGGACAGGCCCAGACCGCTGCCCTCCGAACGCGCCCGCCCCTTGTCGGCCTTGTAGAAGCGGTCGAAGACGTGCGGCAGCACGTCCTCCGGGATACCGGGACCGCTGTCCGACACCGCGACCACCACCGTGTCCCCCTCCTCGCGCACCCGCACCCGCACCGGCGAACCGCCGTGCTTGAGCGCGTTGCCGATCAGGTTGGCGAAGACGACGTCCAGCCGGCGCGGATCGACCACCGCCAGGATGCCGCGCGGCGCGTCCAGCTCCACCGCGTCGTACCAGGCCCGGCCGTCGATGCAGGACATGATCAGGTCGGCGATGTCCACCTCGTCGGCGACGAGCTTGGCGGTGCCGGCGTCGAAGCGGGTCACCTCCATGAGGTTCTCCACCAGGTCGGAGAGCCGCCGGGTCTCGCTGACCACCAGCCGCACGGCCGGTTCGATCATCGGGTCCAGCGACTCCGCCTCGTCCTCCAGGATGTCCGTCACGGCGGTCATCGCGGT
>NZ_JAIY01000006.1:344681-348631 GCF_000710405.2 Kitasatospora sp. MBT66
CAGCTCGTGCGACATGTCGGCGACGAACCGCCGGCTCTGCGCCTCGCGCGCGCTCAGCTCCTCGACCTGCCCGTGCAGCGACTCCGCGGTCCGGTTGAAGGTCCGCGCCAGATCGGCGAGTTCGTCCGAGCCCTCGACCTCCAGCCGGGTGTCCAGATGGCCCTCGCCGAGCCGCCGGGCCGCGTCGCCCAACCGCTTGACCGGCCGCAGCACCGTCGCCGACGCGGCCTGCGCCAGCAGCGCCGAGCCGATCAGCGCCAGCAGGGTGGCGATCGCCAGCGACCAGCCGAGCGTGTTCAGGTCGGCCCGCTCGTTCTCCAGCGACTTGAACATGTACGCGGTCGGGCCGGTCGTCACCACCTTGGTGCCGCCGATGACGAACGGCCGCCCGTCGAGGTTCTGCCGCTGCCAGTACAGGTGGTAGGTGTACGGGTTGGACTCGGTGAGCTCGCGCGGCTTGCCGACCGCCGTCCGCAGCGCGGCCGGCACACTGGCGATCGTGTACTGCGCCGAGTTGGACGAGGCGACGCAGTTCGGCAGCGCCGGATCGGACACCACCACGTCGTAACTGAGGCCCGAGCTGGCGACGGTGCTCGCGAGCGCGTTCAGGTCCTCGCAGGTGGCGTTCAGCGGCAGGTTCGACACATTGCGGCTGAGCGAGACCCGGAAGTCGTTGAGCGCGGTGTCCTGGGCCCGCTTCAGCACCGCGTCGCGGTTGAGCCAGTACGCGATGCCGGACGCCGAGACGGCGGTGGTCAGCGCGACCGCGGCGAACACCGCGATCAGCCGCACGCGCAACGAGCGCAGCCGGCGCCACGGGCCGGAGGAGAACCGGGCCGTCGTCTGTTGGTCAGTCACAGGAGCCTGTCGTTACGGAGGTCATCAGCGCGCGCGGCAGGATATCGCCGGCGCCGGACGGAGGTGGGCGGGTACGTGGGCCGGGCCGGTCACGCCGGCGGGTCCAGCCGGTAGCCGACCCCGCGCACCGTGCGGATCAGCGTCGGCGCCGAGGGCACGTCCTCGACCTTGGCCCGCAGCCGCTGCACACAGGCGTCCACCAGCCGTGAGTCGCCCAGGTAGTCGTGCTCCCAGACCAGGCGCAGCAGTTGCTGCCGGGACAGCGCCTGCCCGGGCCGCCGGCTGAGCTCCAGCAGCAGCCGCAGCTCGGTCGGGGTCAGCTGGAGGTCCGCACCGTCCTTGGTGACCGTCATCGCCGCCCGGTCGATCACCACGGTCCCGTACACGGACGAGTCCGAGCTCTCCCGCTCGCCGCGCCGCAGCACGGCCCGGATCCGGGCGTCCAGGACGCGGGGCTGCACCGGCTTCACGACGTAGTCGTCCGCGCCCGACTCCAGACCGACCACGACGTCGATGTCGTCGGACCGGGCCGTCAGCAGGACGATCGGCAGCTGGTCGGTGCGGCGGATCCGGCGGCAGACTTCGAAGCCGTCGATTCCGGGCAGCATGACGTCCAGCACGATGAGGTCCGGCCGCTGCTCCTTGAAGAGCCTCAGGCCGTCCTCGCCGGACGCGGCGGTGGCCACGCGGTGGCCCTGGCGGGTGAGGGCGAGTTCGAGGCCGGTGCGGATGGCGTCGTCGTCCTCGATCAGAAGGAGGAAAGGCACGGCCTCATTCTGGCTCACCCGGAGCGGCGAATCACCCCCCACTGTCCGCCCGGGGGCCGCACCCGTCCCGTCCGCCGCGCGTCCGGGAACCGGAATGCCCGCCACCGGCGTCCGTCAACGGCGGGACAGCGGTCGGGACGAAAGCCCCGGGCCTGTGACAGCCCTGTGACAGTCGACGGACAGCGCCATCACAACCGGCGGGCAGGATTTTCCATGTCGCCGCAGGACAGCGGGCCGATCGGCCCACTGGACGGCGGCGACGGAACCGCTCGAACCGATCCAGAGGGGGCGCACGATGAACGCCACGCTTCAGACCCGGACCAACCCGGCCGTCCGGACCGCGCGTTCGTCAGCGACCGCCCACCGGAGCCGGTTCGAGACCGGGGCCGAGGAGGCCTCCGGTGCCGTGATCGCACGGGGGTGCGCACACAGCACCGGTGGAAGCACTGTTGCCCGCCGGGTGAGCGGCGGCGGCAGGGCGGGGGAGCTGTACGGGATCGGCCACCGGGGGAACACGGCCGACTCCGCCGCGACCTTGACGCTGCGGGGGATCCTCCCCGTCCGTGTCGAGGGAACGGACGCCCCGGCGGGGAACCGGGGCATCGCGGGAACAGGCCTGCGGAAGGCCGACTCGGGGGAGTCGGCCGGCCGCGAGGCCGCCGGTGCGACGCTGCTGCGGCTGAACCCCGCGGCGGCCCGCACCACCGAGCAGAAGGCGGGCGGGGCGGCGTTCACCGCGGCGCAGGGCGAGCGCCCGGCGGTCGCGGAGGACCACATCACGGAGTTCACCGCCTACGTGCGGGAGCGCCGCGCCTCCCTCTACGCCACCGCCTACCACCTGACCGGTGACCGCTACGAGGCCGAGGACCTGCTGCAGAGCGCGCTCTTCAGCACCTACCGGGCCTGGGGCCGGATCACCGACAAGGCCGCGGTGGGGGGCTACCTCCGCCGCACCATGACCAACCTGCACATCTCCGCCTGGCGGCGCCGCAAGGTCAACGAGTACCCGACCGAGGAGCTGCCGGAGACGGTCGGCGACACCGACGCGATGGGCGGCACCGAGCTGCGCGCCGTGCTCTGGCAGGCGCTGGCCAAGCTGCCGGAGAACCAGCGGACCATGCTGGTGCTCCGCTACTACGAGGGCAAGACCGACCCGGAGATCGCCGACGTGCTCGGCATCAGCGTCGGCACCGTCAAGAGCAGCATCTGGCGCGCGCTGCGCCGGCTGCGCGACGACGAGCAGCTGAACACCTCGGGCGACACCATCCGTGCGTTCGGCGAACTGGTCGCGTAACGCGACCGGGACAGGACTCCCGTCGGGGGACGGGTAGCAGGACGGAAGCGGACCAGGCGGCGCCGGCTCGGGGGAGCGGCGGCGCAGGGGGGAGCCGTGACCGTCCGGGGAAGGCGGCGGGCCCGGTGCGGGGGAGACGCACCGGGCCCGCCGTTCCGCGTTCCCGGACGCTGTGCGGGCCGTTCGGGCCGTTGCTCGGGGCCGCTGTCCCAGGTACTGCCCCGGGCCGCCGTTCAGACCGCGGAGAGCTCCCCGGCGCGGGCCGCCGCGCGGATCCGCCGCTCGGCCTCGGGCCCGGCGCACGGACGCGCCCCCAGCGCGACCTGGCGGCCGACGATGCCCCGCTCGGCCCGCATCAGCCGCCAGCCGCGCCGCACCAGCACGGGCAGCGACTTGCGGCCCTCGCGGACGTCCCGGCGCAGCCGCCACCAGGCGGTCGTGAGCGCGCCGTTGCGCAGGCACAGGGCGTCGCCCAGCAGCTCCGCGGCGGCGCAGTCGGACGTGATCTCGGCCGCGAAGATGCCCTCGGCGACGAACGCGGTGGCCCCGTCGAGCTCCAGCACCCTGGTGGAGACCCGGCCGTTGGCCGGGATCGAGTACACCGGCACCTCGGCCCGGCCGGTGTCGCACAGGGCGCGGATGGCCGCCAGGGCCTGGTCCCGGTGCCAGGACAGCGGGGAGTCCCAGTCCACCGCCCCGTCGGGCAGCAGGGGCAGGCTGGGGTCGTCGCCGTCCTTGTAGAAGTCGTCGAGCTGGAGCACCGGCAGGCCGCTGCGCTCGGCGAGCGAGGACTTCCCGGAGCCGGAGGGCCCGGAGAGCAGGACCACCCGGGCAGGGGCTATCGACACAGGGTTCAGCGGGGAGTCACTCACGGGACACCAGTCTGACGCATCGGGGCCCGATGCCGAAACCCTGCGGATCACACCTCCTGCGCGACCGCCGGGGCGAGGAGCGAGGCGTGCAGCAGCGGCAGGTACCGGCTGTCGACCTGGAGGTACACCGGGTGATCGGCGCCGGGCGCCCGGTACGCG
>NZ_JAIY01000006.1:348711-371627 GCF_000710405.2 Kitasatospora sp. MBT66
GGCCGGGGGCGGTGAAGGCGGCGGTCGGGGCGCCGGGGGCGATCCGCAGCTTTCCGGCGACGTAGCCGGGCCGCCCGCCGGTGCTGTCGCCGGGCGCGGCAGGGCCGTGGGAGGTACGGGCCGAGCAGGGGATCCGGACCGGCCGCCCGGCGGCCAGCCGGCGCTCGGCGCGGGCCACCCGCAGCGTGCGCAGGAAGCCGTCCGCGACCAGTGCCATCAGCTCGCCGGCCAGCTCTCCCATGGACCTTCTCCCCCTCGGTGCGCGGTGTTGCCCCAGTCTGCGCGGCCGGCCCCGGGCGCGGGCAGCGTCGAACGGCTCGACCCGGCGCGACGAAAGTCGACGGCGGAGGCGGCGGAGGCCGCGGAGGACGGCGGAGGCCGCCGAGGACGGCGGAGGCCGCCGAGGACGGCCCCGGGAAGTACGACGGACCCGCGCCAGGGGGGGGAGAGGCGCGGGTCCGTCCTGTGACCGTCCGGGCCCTGGGGGGGTGAGGGCACGGGGGACGGCCAGTCTGTGGAGTTGTCACCGACTCGCGGTCACGGAGCGTAGCAGCTCCGGGGGTCCGTAGGTCAGATACCCATCGGGTGCCAGACCGTCTTGGTCTCCAGGAACGAGAGTAGCCGGTCCGTTCCGGGAGCATTGGTCCAGTCCTGGGCGAACGGGTCCGGTTCCGGTCGGATCACCCTCTTCAGGGTATCCGCGGCCAGTGCTTCCAGCCCGCCCGCCGCGCCGGGACCGTCGGCGGCGATCGCGCCGGTCAGGTCCAGCGCGTTGACGTCCTGGTGCGAGGCCAGGGTCGGCGCGATGTCGGCGGTCCGGCCGGACAGGATGTTGACCACGCCGCCGGGGACGTCCGAGGTGGCCAGCACCTCGCCCAGGGACAGCGCGGGCAGCGGCGCGTCGGCCGCGGCCGCCACCACCACGGTGTTGCCCGTGGCGACGGCCGGGGCGATCACCGAGACCAGGCCGAGCAGCGAGTGACCGTAACCGGCCTGCGGCGCGACGATCCCGATCACGCCGGTCGGCTCCGGGGTGGAGAGGTTGAAGAACGGACCGGCGACCGGGTTGGCGCCGCCCGCGATCTGGGCCACCTTGTCGGTCCAGCCCGCGTACCAGACCCAGCGGTCGATCGCGGCGTCCACCAGGGCGGCGGCCTTCTTGGCGCCGACGCCCTCGGAGAGCGCCACCTCGGCGGCGAACTGCTCCCGCCGGCCCTGCAGCATCTC
Organism: Kitasatospora sp. MBT66; assembly: GCF_000710405.2. Lineage (NCBI taxonomy): Bacteria > Bacillati > Actinomycetota > Actinomycetes > Kitasatosporales > Streptomycetaceae > Kitasatospora > Kitasatospora sp. MBT66. The sequence continues at coordinate 349,939 of NZ_JAIY01000006.1, forward strand.
GGCGACCCGGTACAGCACCTGGCCGCGGTTGTACGCGGTGGTGCCGGACCAGCCCTTGACCGCCGCGCGGGCGGCGACGACCGCGTCGCGGGCGTCCTTGCGGGTGCCGAGCGGCGCGTTGGCCAGCCACTCGCCCTTCGCGTCCGTCACCTCGTACACCCGCCCGCTCTCGGAGCGCGGGAACTTCCCGCCGACGTACAGCTTGTAGGTCTTGAGGACATCAAGACGGCTCACGACATCAGACATCGAGGTAGGCCTCCAGACCGTGCCGGCCACCCTCGCGGCCGTAGCCCGACTCCTTGTAGCCGCCGAACGGCGAGGTCGGGTCGAACTTGTTGAAGGTGTTGGCCCAGACCACACCGGCCCGGAGCCTGCTCGCCGTCCAGAGGATGCGCGAGCCCTTCTCCGTCCAGATGCCGGCGGAGAGGCCGTACGGGGTGTTGTTGGCCTTCGCGACCGCCTCGTCGGGGGTGCGGAAGGTCAGCACCGACAGCACCGGGCCGAAGATCTCCTCCTGGGCGATCCGGTGGGCCTGGCTGACGCCGGTGAACAGCGTCGGCCGGAACCAGAAGCCGGTGCCCGGCAGCTCGCACGCGGGCGACCAGCGCTCGGCGCCCTCGGCCTCGCCGGCGTCGGTCAGCGCGGTGATCCGGGCCAGCTGCTCGGCGGAGTTGATCGCGCCGATGTCGGTGTTCTTGTCCAGCGGGTCGCCGACCCGCAGGGTGCCCATCCGGCGCTTCAGCGCGTCCAGCAGCTCGTCCTGGACCGACTCCTGGACCAGCAGGCGCGAACCCGCGCAGCAGACGTGGCCCTGGTTGAAGAAGATGCCGTTGACGATGCCCTCGACGGCCTGGTCGATCGGCGCGTCGTCGAAGACGATGTTGGCGGCCTTGCCGCCCAGCTCCAGCGAGAGCTTCTTGCGGGTGCCGGCCACCTGCTTGGCGATCGCCCGGCCGACCGGGGTGGAGCCGGTGAACGCGACCTTGTTGACGTCCGGGTGCGCGGTGAGCGCCGCACCCGTGCTGCCGTCACCGGTGACGATGTTGACGACGCCCTTCGGCAGACCCGCCTGGCGGCAGATCTCGGCGAAGCGCAGCGCGGTCAGCGGGGTGGTCTCGGCCGGCTTCAGCACGACCGTGTTGCCGGTGGCCAGCGCCGGGGCGATCTTCCACGCCAGCATCAGCAGCGGGAAGTTCCACGGGATGACCTGGCCGGCCACGCCCAGCGGCTTCGGGTTCGGGCCGTAGCCGGCGAAGTCCAGCTTGTCGGCCCAGCCCGCGTAGTAGAAGAAGTGGGCGGCGACCAGCGGCAGGTCGACGTCGCGGGTCTCGCGGATCGGCTTGCCGTTGTCGATCGACTCCAGCACGGCCAGCTCGCGGCTGCGCTCCTGGATGATCCGGGCGATCCGGAACAGGTACTTGGCGCGCTCGCTGCCCGGCAGCGCCGACCAGTCGGTGAAGGCGGCCCGGGCGGCGGCGACCGCGCGGTCCACGTCCTCGGCGGTGCCCCGGGCGAACTCGGCGAGCACCTGCTCGGTGGCCGGGTTGACCGTCTTCAGCGCCTCGCTGCCGGAGGAGTCGACGAACTGGCCGCCGATGAAGTGGCCGTAGGAGCTGGCGATGTCGCCGGCCGCGGCGGGCGACTCGGGGGCCGGGGCGTAGCCGAAGAGGCCGCCCGCCGGCTTGCCGGCCGGCTCCGCCGGGGCCTGCGGCGCGGCCGCGGGCGCTTCGGTCTTCTTGGTGTTCTTGGCCATGATTCTCAGTCCACCGTCACGTAGTCGGGACCGGAGTACCGTCCGGTGGTCAGCTTCTGGCGCTGCATCAGCAGGTCGTTGAGCAGGCTGGAGGCGCCGAAGCGGAACCAGTGCGGGCTCAGCCAGTCGTCGCCGAGGGTCTCGTTGACCATCACCAGGTACTTCATCGCGTCCTTGGTGGTCTTGATCCCGCCGGCTGGCTTCACACCGACCTGGACGCCGGTGGCGGCGCGGAAGTCGCGGACCGCCTCCAGCATCAGCAGGGTGACGGGCGGGGTCGCGTTGACGGCGACCTTGCCGGTCGAGGTCTTGATGAAGTCGGCGCCGGCCAGCATCGCCAGCCAGGAGACGCGGCGCACGTTGTCGTACGTCTGCAGCTCGCCGGTCTCGAAGATCACCTTGAGGTGGGCGTAGCTGCCGTCGGGGCGGCGGCAGGCCTCCTTGACGGCGACGATCTCGTTGTACACGTCCAGGTAGCGGCCGGAGAGGAAGGCGCCCCGGTCGATCACCATGTCGATCTCGTCGGCGCCGGCGGCGACCGCGTCCGCGGTGTCGGCGAGCTTGACCGGGAGCGCGGCGCGCCCGGCGGGGAAGGCGGTGGCGACGGAGGCGACCTGGATGTCGGTGCCCCGGAGCGCCGCCTTCGCGGTGGCGACCATGTCCGGGTAGACACAGATCGCCGCGACGCGGGGGGTGGTCGGGTCGGTGGGATCGGGGGTCCTGCCCTTGGTGCACAGAGCGCGCACCTTGCCGACCGTGTCCGCGCCTTCCAGCGTGGTCAGGTCGATCATCGAGATGGCCAGGTCGATGGCGTACGCCTTGGCCGTGGTCTTGATCGACCGGGTCCCGAGAGTGGCGGCGCGCGCCTCCAGGCCGACCTGGTCGACACCGGGCAGGCCGTGCAGGAAGCGACGGAGCGAGGCCTCGGACGCCGCGACGTCCTCGAGACCGCTGCCCGCGACGCCGGGGGCATTGGCTGCAAGAGTGGACATAGTCACCACACCAGCATATCTACGCGCGTAGTCAATCGCCAGAGGCACCACGCATCGATGCCGGACCGAGATCTCCGCGCCCCGGGAACCCCAACCGTCACCCCTGTGGATCGCGCGGGCCATGGGGCAGAATCGTCGACATGACCGAATCCCACGGCGAGCCCCGACCGGGCCCGGCCGGTTCCGATGGGGAGCCGGTGTACGCCGACCGCGTGTACCGCTCCGTTCCCGGCGTGATCTCCGGGGTGCTGTTGCTGGCCGTCGCGGCCTGGCTGATCGGGGACGCGGCCCTCAACGGCAGCGGCAAGACGCCGTGGGTGGCGCTGGCCGCCGTACCGGTGTTCGCCTTCCCGGTGATCGCCTACACCCTGCGCCCGGCCGTCCGGGCCGACGAGCGCCGCCTGGTCGTCCGCAACCCGCTGCGCACGATCACCGCGCCCTGGGCCGCCGTGGACGCGCTGCGCGCCGGGTACTCGGTCGAACTCCTCGCCGAGGGCAAGAAGTACCAGGTGTGGGCGGTGCCGGTGTCGCTGCGCCAGCGCAAGCGCGCCGCCCGGGCCCGCGAGCGCGGCGGGCAGGTGCACACCTCCCGGCTGGGCATGGTGTTCGGCGCGGCCGGTACGCCGTCCGGGGTCGGGGTCCAGGGCTCCTCGGACCCGAACCGGGCCTGGTCCGACCAGGTGGTCGGCGTCCTCCAGGACATGGCGGAGCGCAACGCCCCCCGTCCCGACGCGGCCGGGCCGGTCGTGGTCCGCTGGTGCTGGTGGATCATCGCCCCCACCGTGGCCGGTCTGATCGCCCTGATCACCGTGATCGCGGTCTGACCCGCCCGCGTCCGCACGCACGCGGAGGGCCCGCCGGCACTGCCGGCGGGCCCTCCGTCGTTCCCGGGGGTGTCAGCCGTCGATGCCGGCGGCGGCCGCGAGGTCCCGCTTGACGGTGGCGAGCAGCTCGGCGGCCCGGGTGCGGGCGTCCGCGAGGTGGGCGGCCGAGGCGACCGGGAGGACGACCTCCAGGTAGCACTTCAGCTTGGGCTCGGTGCCCGAGGGGCGGACCACGATCCGCGCCGAGCGGACGGCGTCGCCCGCCAGGAAGTAGCGCAGGCCGTCGGTCGGCGGCAGCTCGGCGGACCCGGCGGTGAGGTCGTCGGCGCGGGTCACGGCGAGCCCGGCCAGGGTCGTCGGCGGCCGCTCGCGCAGGGTGCGCATGGCGTCGGCGATGACCGAGAGGTCCTCGACCCGGACGGACAGCTGGTCGGTGGCGTGCAGGCCGTGCTCCAGCGCCAGGTCGTCCAGCAGGTCGGTCAGGGTGCGGCCGGAGCGCTTGAGGGTGGCGGCGAGCTCGGCGACCAGCAGGGCGGCGGTGATGCCGTCCTTGTCGCGCACGCCCTGCGGGTCGACGCAGTAGCCGAGCGCCTCCTCGTAGCCGTAGCGCAGGCCCCCGGCGCGGGAGATCCACTTGAAGCCGGTGAGGGTCTCGGCGTAGTCGAGCCCGGCGGCCTCGGCGATCCGGCCGAGCAGGGTGGAGGAGACGATGGTGGTGGCGAAGGTGCCGGCGGCCCGCTTGGAGACCAGCGCGGCGCCCAGCAGCGCGCCGACCTCGTCGCCGCGCAGCATCCGCCAGCCGTCCCCGCCCTCGGCCGGGACGGCCACCGCGCAGCGGTCGGCGTCCGGGTCGTTGGCGATGACGATGTCCGGGCCGGCCGCGGCGGCGGTGCGGAAGGCGAGGTCCATCGCCCCCGGCTCCTCCGGGTTGGGGAAGGCGACGGTCGGGAAGTCCGGGTCCGGCTCGGCCTGCTCGGCGACCACGGTGGGCGCCGGGAAGCCGGCCCGCTCCATGGCGGCCAGGAAGGTGTCGCGCCCGACGCCGTGCATCGGGGTGTAGACGATGTCGAGGTCCCGCGGGCTGTGCGGGTCGACGATCGACGCGGCGCGGTCGAGGTAGGCCTCGACGACGGACTCGTCCACCGTCTCCCAGCCGTCCGCGGCGAGCGGGACCTCGGTCAGAGAGCCGATCGCGTCGATCTCGGCGGCGATGCCCGCGTCCGCCGGCGGCACGATCTGCGAGCCGTCGCCCAGGTAGACCTTGTAGCCGTTGTCCTGCGGCGGGTTGTGGCTGGCGGTGACGGTCACACCGGCGGCGGCGCCGAGGTGGCGGACCGCGAAGGCGAGCACCGGGGTGGGCAGCGGGCGCGGGAACAGCAGCGCGCGCAGGCCGGCGCCGACCACCACGGCGGCGGTGTCGCGGGCGAAGTCGTAGGACTTGTGGCGGGCGTCGTAGCCGATCACGACCAGGTCGCCGAGGCCCTGCCGCTTGACGTAGGCGACCAGGCCGGCGGCGGCCCGGATCACCACGGCGCGGTTCATCCGCATCGGCCCGGCGCCGAGCTCGCCGCGCAGGCCGGCGGTGCCGAACTGGAGGCGGTCGGCGAAGCGGTCGGCCAGCTCGGACCAGGCGAGCTTGGCGTTGGCGTCGGCGTCCGGGGTCTCGGCGTCGGCGAGCAGCGCGGCGAGCTCCTCGCGGGTCTGCGGGTCCGGGTCCTCGGCGAGCCAGGTGCGGGCCCGGGCGAGGAGGTCGGTGGTGGTTGCCTGCGTCATGGCTGCAGCTCCATCGGGAAGTGCGTCGGTGGTCGGCCGGGAGGTTGCTCCGGACGGGCCGGACCGGGCCCAGCGGGTCGGGCGGGTCGGTCGGCGGCGGCCGGAGGGTGCCGCGGGGCGTCCTCGGACGGGGACGCCGGGCGCGGGACGGGACGTGGTGGCTCGGACGGGCGTACCGGCGGTGCGGGTTCCTGCGGGGTCGTGCGGGGCTCACGGGGTGGTGCGGGCCCGTCGGACGGGCGGTGCGGGGAGGTGCGGGACGAAACGTACGGCGCGCCGGCGGCGGGCCGCGGTGTCCGGCGCCCCCGGGCGGCGGCGTGTCGGGCCCGGGCACGCGGACGGGGCCCGCGGGCGGCTGTGATCACCGGATCACGTCCGTCCGCGGGCCCCGTCGCTCATGCGCTGTCGCCCCGGCGTCAGATCCGCTCGAGGACCTTGGCCAGCAGCGCGCCCATCCGCTCGGCGGAGGCCTTGCCGGCCTCCAGCACCTCGGCGTGGTTGAGCGGCTCGCCGGTCATGCCGGCGGCCAGGTTGGTGACCAGGGAGATGCCCAGCACCTCGGCGCCGGCCTCGCGGGCCGCGATGGCCTCCAGCGTGGTGGACATGCCGACCAGCTCGCCGCCGATCACCCGGGCCATGTTGACCTCGGCCGGGGTCTCGTAGTGCGGGCCGCGGAACTGGACGTAGACGGCCTCGTCCAGGGTCGGGTCCACCTCGCGGCAGAGCTCGCGCAGCCGCTTGGAGTAGAGGTCGGTGAGGTCGACGAAGTTGGCGCCGACGATCGGCGAGTCCGCCGTCAGGTTGATGTGGTCGCTGATCAGGACCGGCTGGCCGGGGACCCAGGTCGGGCGCAGACCGCCGCAGCCGTTGGTCAGCACGATGGTCCCGCAGCCGGCCGCGGCGGCGGTGCGCACGCCGTGGACGACGGTGGCGACCCCGTGGCCCTCGTAGTAGTGGTTGCGGCCCAGGAAGATCAGGGCCCGCTTCTCACCGATCCGCACCGAGCGGATCGTGCCGGCGTGACCGGCCACGGCGGGGGCGGGGAAGCCCGGGAGGTCGGTGACCGGGAACTCCGCCACGGTCTCGCCGAGGGCGTCGGCGGCCGGCACCCAGCCGGAGCCCATCACCAGGGCGACGTCGTGGCGCTCGGCACCGGTCAGCTCGCGCAGGCGCTCGGCGGCGGCCTGGGCGGCGGCGTAGGGGTCGGCGGAGACGACCGACTGAGGAGATGCGTTCACACGTCCGAGGATAGACGGGAAATGGCTACGCGCGTAGAAAATCCTGGTACGACGTGCCGGATCGTTACCCGGATGGCGTGAACGTACAGCTCCGGGGCGGCCGAACCGCGCCGCGACCCGGAGCATTCTCCAAAGAGGTCTCAGCAGGGACGGCGGCGCAGGTCCAGCACGTAGTCGTCGGGGGCGCCGGCGCTCTCCGCCGCGTCCGCGATCAGGCCCAGGTAGCGGGCCGCCGGCAGGCCGCCCTCGTAGTCGTTGAGCACGTACGTCCAGACCGGCACGTCGCCGTCCAGGGTCTGCGCCCGGAGCCGGGTCTTGCGGTAAATCCCGAGCTGGACGCCCTCCCAGCGGTCCAGCCCCTCCTCGTCCATCGGCGACACGTCGTACAGCGAGACGAAGACCTGGTCCTTCTCGTCCTCCACCACGGTGGCCAGCGAGCCCTCCCAGCCGAGGTGCTCGCCGCCGAAGGTCAGCCGCCAGCCGGACAGCCAGCCCGTGCCGCGCAGTGGCGAGTGCGGGGCGCGGCGGGTCATCTGCCGGGCATCGAGGTTGGTGGCATACGCGGCGTAAAGGGGCATGGGGCGAAGCCTACGTTCACCGGCCGATCCGACAGAAGCCCCGACCCCGGCGTGGCAGTGCTCCCGGCGTGCGGGACAATGGGTGACGTGACTCGGATCGTGATCATCGGTGGCGGACCAGGCGGCTACGAGGCGGCGCTCGTCGCGGCCCAGCTCGGCGCGGAGGTGACCGTCGTCGACCGCGACGGTCTGGGCGGATCGGCGGTGCTCACGGACTGCGTGCCGTCGAAGACGCTGATCGCGACGGCGGAGGTGATGACGACCTTCGACAGCTCGTACGAGGAGCTGGGCATCATCGTCGCCGACGACACCCCGCACATCGACAGCCCGGCCCGGGTCGTCGGTGTCGACCTCGGCAAGGTCAACCGCCGGGTGAAGCGCCTCGCCATCGCGCAGTCCCACGACATCACCCAGTCCGTCACCCGGGCCGGCGTCACCGTGCTGCGCGGCCGCGGCCGGCTGGGCGCCGGCGGGCAGGCCGTGGACGGCTCCCGCGAGGTGCTGGTCGACGCCCCCGACGGCAGCGTGCAGTCCCTGCGCGCCGACGCGGTGCTGATCGCCACCGGCGCCCACCCGCGCGAGCTCCCCGACGCCCAGCCGGACGGCGAGCGGATCCTGACCTGGACCCAGGTGTACGACCTGGACGAGCTGCCCCGCGAGCTGATCGTCGTCGGCTCCGGCGTCACCGGCGCCGAGTTCGCCGGCGCCTACCAGGCGCTCGGCTCCAGGGTCACCCTGGTCTCCTCGCGCGACCGGGTGCTGCCGGGCGAGGACCCGGACGCCGCCGAGGTGCTGGAGGAGGTCTTCCGCCGCCGCGGCATGAACGTGATGAGCCGCTCCCGCGCCGAGACGGTCAAGCGCATCGGTGACACGGTCGAGGTCACCCTCTCCGACGGCACCGTGATCGAGGGCACCCACTGCCTGATGGCGGTCGGCTCGATCCCCAACACCGCGGAGATGGGCCTGGAGGAGGCCGGGGTCAAGCTCAACGACTGGGGCCAGATCCAGGTCGACCGGGTGTCGCGCACCTCCGCGCCCGGCGTCTACGCGGCCGGCGACTGCACCGGCGTCTTCATGCTCGCCTCGGTCGCCGCCATGCAGGGCCGGATCGCGATGTACCACGCGCTCGGCGACGCGGTGCAGCCGCTGAACCTCAAGACCGTGGCCTCCAACGTCTTCACCGACCCCGAGATCGCCACCGTCGGCTACACCGCGGCCGACGTGAAGTGCGGCAAGATGGACGCGGTCGAGGTCAAGCTCCCGCTGCGCGGCAACCCGCGCGCCAAGATGCAGGGCATCCGGGACGGCTTCGTGAAGCTCTTCTGCCGCCCCGGCACCGGCATCGTGGTCGGCGGCGTGGTCGTCGCCCCGCGGGCCAGTGAACTGATCCACCCGATCGCGCTCGCGGTGGACGCCAATCTGACGGTCGAACAGGTGGCCAGCGCCTTCACCGTCTACCCGTCGGTCTCCGGCTCCACCGCCGAGGCCGCCCGCCAGCTCCACATCCGCAAGCGGGACGCGGGCGAATCCTGAGCCTCCGGTAGCGAGTTGAGGGCGGTCGCCGTTCGGCGGCCGCCCTTCGCGCGTCCGGGGGTGTCACCCGGACGGCGGGCGCAGCCCCGGCGTACCGGCGGCGCGAATTGTACGGTCACGCGCCGCTCGGGCGTGAGCAATTCCCGCTACTAGCAGCAAACGCCTGAAAGCAGACGGTCACGCAGGTTACCGTCGGTTCTGTGTTTGCAGCAGAACGTCGCCAGTTGATCCTCGAAATGGTGCGCGCCAACGGAGCCGTCTCGCTCCGGGAGTTGGCCCGCGTCGTCCAGACCTCCGAAGTGACCGTGCGCCGCGACGTACGGGCCTTGGAGGCAGAAGGGCTCCTCGACCGCCGGCACGGCGGCGCGGTGCTCCCCGGCGGCTTCAGCCGCGAACCCGGCTATCCGCAGAAGACCCACCTCTCCGCCGCCGAGAAGAGCGCCATCGCCGATCTCGCTGCCGGACTGGTGGAGGAGGGCGACGCCGTGGTGGTCGGCGCCGGCACCACCACCCAGGAACTCGCCCGCCGACTCGCCCGGGTGCCCGGGCTGACGGTGGTCACCAACTCCCTCCTCGTCGCCCAGGCGTTGGCGCACGCCAACCGGGTCGAGGTGGTGATGACCGGCGGCACCCTGCGCGGCTCCAACTACGCCCTGGTCGGCAGCGGTGCCGAACAGTCGCTGCACGGACTGCGGGTCACCAAGGCCTTCGTCTCGGGCAGCGGGCTCACCGCCGAGCGCGGACTCTCGACCACGAACATGCTCTCCGCGAGCGTGGACCGGGCACTGGTGCAGTCGGCCGCCGAGGTGATCATCCTCGCCGACCACACCAAGCTCGGCGCGGACACCATGTTCCAGACCGTCCCCACCGAGACCATCACCCGGCTGGTCACCGACGAGCACGCCACCGCGGACGACGCCACCGCCCGCGAACTGGACGCGCTCGCCGACTGCGGGGTGCAGATCGACCTCGCCCCGCTCGGCGCCCCGCCGACCGGGGACGCCCCGGTCCACGGCACCGGCAGCGGCCCCGTCCACCAGACCCAGCCCGGCCCGCTGGCCCGCCGCAGCGCGCCGCCGCCCGGCGGCGCCCCGCTGCCCGGCCAACGGCGGCCCGGCACCCACGGCGGTCCCGGCGGACCGGGCGGGCCCGGTGGGCCGCTGCCGGTCAGACTCGCCGAACTGGGCCTGCCGCGCGGGCGCTGAGGCCCGCGCGCCGGCTCGCCGCTCCGCCGTGCGACCGCACCACCGTTCCGCAGCATGACCGCATCGCCGCATCAGCGCATCGCCGCATGACTGCTCCGCAGCATGGCCGCACCACCGCATCACCGCAGCACCGCCGAAAACGTGACCGGTCCGCACACCCGAAGGTGTACGGACCGGCGGCGGACCTGTCAGTGCCCGATCGGGCCCCGACTCAGTCCTTGATCTCGCAGAGCGCCGCGCCGCTGGAGACGCTCGCACCCACCTCGGCCTTGAGGCCGACGATCGTGCCCGCCTTGTGCGCGTTCAGCGGCTGCTCCATCTTCATCGCCTCCAGGACGACGATCAGCTCGCCCTCGGCGACGACCTGACCCTCCTCCACCGCGACCTTCACGATGGTGCCCTGCATCGGCGAGGCCAGCGTGTCACCGCTGACCGCCGAACCGGCCTTCTTGGCACCGACCCGGCGCTTGGCCTTGGCGGCCCCCGCACCGGCCGCCGGAGCGGCGGCGACACCCAGCGAGGACGGCAGCGAGACCTCGATCCGCTTGCCGCCGACCTCGACGACCACGGTCTCCCGGCCCTCCGCCTCCTCGCCCTCGCCGGCCGCACCGGCGAACGCGGGAATCGTGTTGTCGAAGTCGGTCTCGATCCACCGGGTGTAGACCGTGAACGGCCCCTCGCTGCCGTGCACCTCGGGCGCGAACGCCGGGTCGGTCACGACCGCCTGGTGGAACGGGATGGCCGTCGCCATGCCCTCGACCTTGAACTCGGCCAGCGCACGCCGCGCCCGCTCCAGCGCCTGCTTGCGGTCCCGGCCGGACACGATCAGCTTGGCCAGCAGCGAGTCCCAGGCCGGGCCGATGACCGAACCGCTCTCCACGCCGGAGTCCAGCCGGACACCCGGGCCCGACGGCGGCGCGAACAGCGTCACCGTGCCCGGCGCGGGCAGGAAGTTGCGGCCCGGGTCCTCACCGTTGATACGGAACTCGAAGGAGTGACCCCGCACCTCCGGGTCGCCGTAACCGAGCTCCTCGCCGTCCGCGATCCGGAACATCTCCCGGACCAGGTCGATCCCGGTGACCTCCTCGGTGACCGGGTGCTCGACCTGCAGACGGGTGTTGACCTCCAGGAAGGAGATCGTGCCGTCCATCGCCACCAGGAACTCGCAGGTCCCGGCGCCCTCGTAGCCGGCCTCCTTGAGGATGGCCTTCGACGCCCGGTACAGCTCGGCGTTCTGCTCGGGGGTCAGGAACGGCGCGGGCGCCTCCTCGACCAGCTTCTGGTGCCGGCGCTGCAGCGAGCAGTCACGGGTGGACACGACCACCACGTTGCCGTGCTTGTCCGCGAGGCACTGGGTCTCGACGTGCCGCGGGTTGTCCAGGTAGCGCTCGACGAAGCACTCGCCGCGACCGAAGGCGGCGACCGCCTCCCGGACCGCCGAGTCGTACAGCTCCGGGATCTCCTCCAGGTTGCGGGCGACCTTGAGGCCGCGACCGCCGCCGCCGAAGGCCGCCTTGATGGCGACCGGCAGACCGTGCTCCTGGGCGAAGGCGACGATCTCCTCGGCACCCGAGACCGGGTCCGGCGTACCGGCGACCAGCGGGGCACCGGCGCGCTGCGCCACGTGCCGGGCGGTCACCTTGTCACCCAGGTCGCGGATGGCCTGCGGGGGCGGGCCGATCCAGGTGAGGCCCGCGTCGAGCACGGCCTGGGCGAAGTCGGCATTCTCCGACAGGAAGCCGTAGCCGGGGTGGACGGCGTCCGCACCCGAGTCGGCGGCGGCCTGGAGGACCTTGGCGATGTCCAGGTAGCTGGTGCCGGGGGTGTCGCCGCCCAGCGCATAAGCCTCGTCGGCCGCGCGGACGTGCAGCGCATCCCGGTCCGGCTCGGCGTAGACGGCGACGCTGGCAATACCGGCGTCCGAGCAGGCCCGGGCGACGCGGACAGCGATTTCCCCGCGGTTGGCGATGAGCACCTTGCGCACTGTGGCTCCCTTCTTGAACCTCGTTGAGTTTATGGATTCCTGGGCAGTACCGGCGAGTAGCCCCAGGTTGTGAACTATCCCACACAGAGGGTGATGCGCCCGGGCGGGCGGTGGGCGGCCCGACGGGAGTATGTGCAGGTGATGGCGCATACGGCCTGGGTGGTGCGGCGACTGCGCTCGGTGACGGGGCGGCGTGGCGGCGCGATGGGTCCGGCGGGCCGGGTGGCACCTGCCGGCGGCGCGCGTGCCGTTCAAGGAATGGGGGCGGATGCGGGGGCCTGGCCGGGAGTCGGGTCGGGGGTCGGTGCGGGTGTCGTTGCGTGCGCGACCGAGGGGGTGCCCGCGGGTGCGACCGCGGGCGTGGTTCCGGGGGTGGTTCCGGCGATGGTGTCCGGACCGCCCGGAGGCGTCGGCGCGCGCTCCAGGGCCAGGGCGGTGACGTCGGCGACCTGCTCGACCACGTCCGGGCCGTAGGCGCCCGGGTTGACCACCTTGAGCAGCAGGGCGAAGGTGCCGTCCGTGCCGTACCGGCGGACCAGCCGGCGGTGGTGGGCGACCAGGTGGCGGACGCCGGCGTGGTTGGCGATGCCGGTCTGGCCGGAGATCAGGAAGACCGGGCGGCCGTGCCCCGGTGTGGCCAGCCGGGCGAGCAGGACGTACTCGCCGGCCCGGAGGTCGGCGGCGTACGACCGGCCGCCGATGGTGATGCTGTTGTCCCGCGCCACCCGGTCGTCGGAGATCACGACCCCCGGCAGGCCCCAGGCCAGGTGGGCGGCCATCCGCTCGTTGGAGACGGGGCCGCCGAAGCAGAACTCGGTCTTGGCGCCGAGGCCGCGCGGGGCGGCGTCGTGCGCGACCAGGTCGGTGTGCGCGCCGCACTCCTTCACCAGGGCGGCCAGTTCCATCAGCGCGTAGGCGTCGCGCCGGGTGACCGTCCGGGGGTGCGCGCCGGTGCCGATGCTGCGGTTGACCACGATCAGGCACTCGCTGCCGGCGGGCAGGCCGAGGAAGTCCCTGGTCCGTTCCAGCCGGCGTCTTCGGCGCAGGCTCTGGCCGAGCCAGCCGAGGACAGCACTGATCGCGCTGGCCACCAGGCCCAGCAGGACGTTGAGCAGACTGTCGGTCATCCGCTCGCCATCTCCCCCGTCGGTTTGGAGCGTCGGCGCCGTCCGGGCGCTCCTCTAGCGTGCATCACATCGGATTGTCGGCGGGGCAGATGGCGACAATTGTGCCGCTCTTTGGCGCGTGGGCGACGCCCCGGCGGCGCTCCGGTGGCCGACTTCCGGCGCGTGGGGGAGCCCCGCCGCGGCTGCGCCCGCGGTGTGCGCGGGCCCGTCGTACGCGCAGGGTCCGGTGCGGGGGCGGGGCTTGCGTGCCGGTGCGGGCCCGGCACGCCGGTGCCGGTCGCCGCCTGTGCGGATCGCCGGATGGGTGCGTCGCCGGGTGGGTGCGTCGCCGGGTGTGCGCGTCGGCCGACCCGTCAGACCCAGAGGTCGGTGATCCGCACGCCGAGCTCGGTGAGCAGTCCGCGCAGCAGTGGCAGCGAGAGCCCGATGACATTGCCCGGGTCGCCGTCGATGCCCTCGACGAACGGGGCCGAACGGCCGTCCAGGGTGAACGCCCCGGCCACGTGCAGCGGCTCACCGGTCGCGATGTACGCGGCGACCTCGGCGTCGTCCGGGGTGCCGAAGCGGACGGTGGTGGAGGCGGTGGCGGAGGCCTGCCGGCCGGTGGTGGTGTCGATCACGCAGTGGCCGGTGCGCAGCACGCCGGCCCGGCCGCGCATGGCCTGCCAGCGGGCCAGCGCCTCGGCCTCGTCGGCGGGCTTGCCGAGAGCCTGGCCGTCCAGCTCCAGCACCGAGTCGCAGCCGATCACCAGTTCGCCCTCGGTGAGGGTGGCGGCGACGGCCTTGGCCTTGGCCTCGGCGAGCACGAGGGCGAGTTCGGCGGGGGTGGCGGCGGTGATGGCGTCCTCGTCGACGCCGCTGACCACCACGCGCGGGTCGAGGCCCGCCTGACGCAGCAGCCCGAGCCGGGCGGGGGAGGCGGAGGCGAGCACGAGGGAGCGACGGTCGGTCATGCCACCAGGGTAGAGGGCTGCTCCGGGCGGTCGTTCTGCGGTCGTCAGACCATCAGCAGGACGGCGATCACCAGGGCGAGGACGGCGAGCACATGACCGGCCCGGTGCAGCCGCCGCTGCATGCGCCGGGCTTCCGGGGAGGGCTCGTCGCGGGGGTCTGACCAGAGCATCGTTCCAGGGTGCGCCCCCGCTCGGCGGGGCGCCTGAGTATCCGTACTCAGCTTTCGGGGCAATCCGGGCTCTGCGCGGCGTGCTCCTTCCTGCCGCATTTTGCAAAGTGGGCACTTTGCAAAATGCGGGCACTGAGCGGTGGTGGCACGGGTGGTCGCTCGGTGGTCGCACCGTGGAAGTTCGGATCTTGCCTGGTGAGCGACCGTTGCGGGGCCCGCTCCGCCCGGGCGGAGCGGGCCCCGTGGGTGCGTGCACTTTGCAAAGTGCCGACTTTGCAAAGTGCACGAACGGCGGAACGACACGGGGGCGGCACCGGGAACGGGACTGGGAACGGGACTGGGAACGGGAACCGGACCAGAAGCACGAACGGCCGTGGCAGCGGCACCGGAAACAGGAACGGCCGCTCGGCACTGCGCGCTGCAGTGCCGAGCGGCCGTTCCCACCGGCTCCGGTGCCGCCGTGGCGGCACCGGAGCCGGTCGGTGCCGAGCGGTGGGCTAACCGGCCCAGCCGGAGGTGCGCCAGGCGTTGACGCCGGGGCGCGGGGTCGCGCGCAGCCGGCGCGCGCGGTCGTTCCAGGCGGAGTCCGGGCCGTCGCCCGCGCGGCGGGCCGCCTCGGCGGCGGCCTGCGCGGCGGCGGCCCGGGACTGGACCACCGCCAGGACGGTGGCCAGCTCCTCGGGGGTCGGCTGCCCGTGCAGCACATGGATCGGGGCCATGCTCAATCCTCTCGCGTTCCTCCTGGGAGGAGCCACTACAGCGGAATGTTGCCGTGCTTCTTCGGCGGCAGCACCTCGCGCTTGCCGCGCAGCGCGCGCAGACCGCGGACGATGTGCCGGCGGGTCTCGCTGGGCGCGATCACCGCGTCCACGTAGCCGCGCTCGGCCGCCAGGTACGGGTTGAGCAGGGTGTCCTCGTAGGAGGCGATCAGCTCGGCCCGCTTCTCGTCGGCGAGGCCGGCCGCGTCGGCCTCGGCGATCTCCCGCCGGTGCAGGATGTTGACCGCGCCCTGCGCGCCCATCACGGCGATCTGCGCGGTCGGCCAGGCCAGGTTGAGGTCGGCGCCGAGGTGCTTGGAGCCCATGACGTCGTACGCGCCGCCGAAGGCCTTGCGGGTGATCACGGTGATCAGCGGGACGGTCGCCTCGGCGTAGGCGTAGATCAGCTTGGCGCCGCGGCGGATGATGCCGTCCCACTCCTGCTCGGTGCCGGGCAGGAAGCCGGGCACGTCGACGAAGGTGATGACGGGGATGTTGAAGGAGTCGCAGGTGCGGATGAACCGCGCGGCCTTCTCGCTGGCGGCGATGTCCAGGCAGCCCGCCAGGTCCATCGGCTGGTTGCCGACGATGCCGACCGGGTGGCCCTCGACCCGGCCGAAGCCGGTGATGATGTTGCCGGCGTAGAGCGGCTGGGTCTCCAGGAACTCGCCGTCGTCGAGGACGTGCTCGATCACGTGGTGCATGTCGTACGGCTGGTTCGCCGAGTCCGGCACCAGGGTGTCGAGTTCGAGGTCCTCGTCGGTGACGGACAGGTCCGCCTCCTCGGGGAAGGCCGGCGGGTCGGAGAGGTTGTTGGAGGGCAGGTACGAGAGCAGGCTCTTGACGTACTCGATCGCCTCCTTCTCGTCCGCCGCCAGGTAGTGCGCGTTGCCGGACTTGGTGTTGTGGGTGCGCGCGCCGCCCAGCTCCTCCATGCCGACGTCCTCGCCGGTGACGGTCTTGATCACGTCGGGGCCGGTGATGAACATGTGCGAGGTCTGATCGGCCATCACCACGAAGTCGGTGATCGCGGGGGAGTAGACCGCGCCGCCCGCGCAGGGGCCCATGATCAGCGAGATCTGCGGGATCACCCCGGAGGCGTGCACATTGCGGCGGAAGATCTCGCCGTACAGGCCGAGCGAGACGACGCCCTCCTGGATCCGGGCGCCGCCGGAGTCGTTGATGCCGATGACCGGGCAGCCGGTCTTCAGCGCGAAGTCCATGACCTTGACGATCTTCTCGCCGAAGACCTCGCCGAGCGAGCCGCCGAAGACCGTGAAGTCCTGCGCGAACACCGCGACCTGACGGCCGTCCACGGTGCCGTAGCCGGTGACCACGCCGTCGCCGTACGGCCGGTTCTTCTCCTGGCCGAAGTTGATCGAGCGGTGCCGGGCGAACTCGTCGAACTCGACGAAGGAGTCCTCGTCCAGCAGTTCCACGACGCGCTCGCGGGCCGTCAGCTTGCCCTTGGCGTGCTGCTTCTCGACCGCCTTGGCGGAGCCGGAGTGCACCGCCTCGTCGATCCTGCGCCGGAGGTCGGCGAGCTTGCCGGCGGTGGTGTGCGGGTCGTGCGACGCCTCGGTCATTCCGGTGGCTCTCCCTGATCCTGGGCCGCGACCTGTTTTCGGTGGCGCGGGCCGGGTGGGGGCGGCGCGGACGAGGGGTGCAGGGCGGCACAACGAACTACCGTTGGGTAGCGTAGCCAGCGCGGAGGGTCCGACGTAATGTCCGGCGGTTATGGTCAGCGCCACAGTGTCGTCGGTGCCCGTTCTGGGGGACGATGGGACGGCGTACGGCCTCCCGGCCGGTGCCGGCCGCGGTGTCCGCCTAGGGTGAGCCGCATGACCTCCGACACCCCCCGCCGCAGTGGACTGCGCGGACTCGGCCACGCCGGACCGTCGCCGTGGACCGACCTCGACCGCCCGCCGCTGGACGCCGCCACGCTCCGCCGGGACCTGGTGCGCCCCGGTGGGCTCTGGACCTCGCTGGACGTCGTCGAGGAGACCGGCTCCACCAACACCGACCTCGCCGCCCGGGCCCGCGCGGGCGCGCCGCAGGGGGCGGTGCTGATCGCCGAGTCGCAGAGCTCCGGCCGCGGCCGGCTGGAACGGCAGTGGACCGCGCCCGCCCGCTCCGGCCTCTTCCTCTCCCTCCTGCTTCGCCCGGACGAGGTACCCGTCGAACGGTACGGCTGGTTGCCGATCCTGGTCGGCGTCGCCGCCGCGAGCACCCTGAGCCGGGTCGCCGAGGTCGAGGTCGGCCTGAAGTGGCCCAACGACCTCCAGGTGGAGGTCGACGGCGCGGAGCGCAAGATCGGCGGCATCCTGACCGAGCTGGGCGGCGGGGCGGTGGTCGCCGGACTGGGCCTCAACGTGTCGCTGCGGGCCGCCGAACTGCCCGTCCCCACCGCCGCCTCGCTGGCCCTGGCCGGTGCCGCCGTCACCGACCGGACCACCCTGCTGCGCGCGCTGCTGCGCGAGTTCGCCGAGCTGTACGGGGAGTGGACGGCCGCCGGCGGGGACCCGCACACCAGCGGCCTGCTGCGCGCGTACGCGCAGCGCTGCACCACGCTGGGCCGCCCGGTGAAGGTGCTGCTGCCCGGCGACCGGGAACTGATCGGCGAGGCGGTCGCGGTGGACGGGTCCGGGCAGCTGGTGGTCCGTACCCCGGACGGGGGCCGGCGGGCGGTCGGCGCGGGGGACGTCGTCCATGTGCGCCCGGAGCCGCCCGACGGGCGGTAGAACGGGCTCGTCCGGGCGGTCCTGCGGGCGGTCGTAGGCGTGGCCGTAAGGCAGCGGAACGGCCCGGGCGCGGCGGCGCGGGGCGGCACCGGCCGGGGCGTGCGCCGTCCCCGTGCCGTCCCCGTGCCGCCCCCGTGCCGGACCCTGCGCCGGACGGGTCGCGCGCCGTGCGCCGGGCGGGTCACCGTGCCTCCCCTTACCTCCCCTTGACTCGGGCGGATGCCCCGGATCGCGCGATTCCGTGCGAACATTCCACCTGGCAGCAGTGTGAGGCGCGCCACTGCCCGAACGGGGGCGGCCGCGCCCGCACTGGCACGACACGAGGCGAGTGCGGCGACCGCACGGGGACGGACCGGTGGCAGAGGACGGCAGCAACGGCGGCGGCAACGGCGCCGACGGCAACGGCGGCCCGGCGGGCTCCGACGACCAGACCGTCGCCCTCGACCTCGAACGCCTGATCCTGGACGCGCCACGCCGCTACACCCCGTACCAGGCCGCGCGGGCCGCCGACGTCCCGATGGAACTGGCCACCCGCTTCTGGCGGGCGATGGGCTTCCCGGACATCGGCCAGTCCAGGGCGCTGACCGACGGCGACGTGATCGCGCTGCGCCGACTGGCGGGCCTGGTCGAGTCGGGCCTGCTGAGCGAGTCGATGGCGATCCAGGTGGCCCGGTCCACGGGGCAGACCACGGCCCGGCTCGCGGGCTGGCAGATGGACACCTTCCTGGAGAACCTCACCCAGTCCGTCGAGCCCGGTCTCACCCGGGCCGATGTCGCCTACCCGCTGGTCGAGCTGCTGCTGCCGGAGCTGGAGCAGTTCCTGGTGTACGTCTGGCGCCGGCAGCTGGCGGCCGTCACCGGCCGGGTGGTGCAGGCCGCCGAGGACAACGAGATCACCAGCGGCCGGCTCGCGGTGGGCTTCGCCGACCTGGTCGGCTTCACCCGGCTGTCCCGGCGGCTGGAGGAGGAGGAGCTCGGCGAGCTGGTCGAGACCTTCGAGAACACCTGTTCCGACCTGATCGTGGGCCGGGGCGGCCGGGTGATCAAGACGCTCGGCGACGAGATCCTGTTCGTCTCCGAGGATCCGGTGATCGCGGCCGGGATCGCGCTCAGCCTGATCGAGGCGCTGGCCGAGGACGACACCATCCCCGCCCTGCGGGTCGGCATGGCCTTCGGCACGGTCACCTCGCGGATGGGCGACGTGTTCGGCACCACGGTGAACCTGGCCAGCCGGCTCACCTCGATCGCGCCCAAGGACGCGGTGCTGATCGACGGCGAGTTCGCGGCCGCGCTGGAGCAGTACGGCAGTGTGGCGCCGCCCGGCGAGGACGGGTCCGGGCTGGCCGACGCCCTGTCGGTGGCCGCGGGGCTGCCGCCCACCGGGCAGCACGGACCGCTGCCGGACGCGGGGCACCGGTTCAATCTGCAGCCGATGTGGCGCCGCCCGGTGCGGGGGCTCGGGCTGGTCGAGCCGTGGCTGCTCTCCCGGCGGCCGCACAGCGAGTAGCGCGCGGCCCTCCCGGCCGGTCGCCGATCCCGTCACCCTCTTCTGCCCTTTCCTGCCCCGTCCCTGCCCTGTCCTGCGCTGCGGCGCCGTCCGACGGGTGGCCCGTCGCGCCACGCCGAACGGTTGAAGGCCGCGCGGTCCGGCGAATCCCGACTCCCAAACGGGGCATAACCGAACGAAACCGCCATAGTCTTGGTGCAGGCGCTCCGGTCCGGGCGGCCGGAGTGGCGAACCGTCGGGCGGGTAACCGATGTCGGACGGGTAGGACCTTCGGGAGCCTTCGGTGGTCATGCCGGCACGGACGGTGCGGGCACGGCGGTCGTCCGCCGACCATCAGGAGGACCGGGTACAGGGAACGAGGCGAGCCGGTGAGCAGTGAGGCGATCATGACGGACCGCGACTGCGACCGGACGCGGCAGCCTGCGGCCGCCGCGTCGGTGCCCCCCGTTCCCGGGGTGCCCGGCACCCCCGTCGGCGGTGCGGCCACCGACGCGCGGCTGACGGCCGTGGTCGAGCTCGCCCAGGACATGGCCGGGGCGCTCACCCCGCTGGAGGCCGTCCGGGCCGCCGCCGCCCGTGCCACCGGGGCACTCGACGCCGCCATGGCCGCCGTCTCGGTCTGGGACCGCGAGTCCGGCCGGCTGCGGGTCCTGGTCAACCACGGCGAGCTCTCCCCCGGGGAGGAGGAGCTGCCCGAGGACGAGTCCTACCCGGTCGCCGACTTCCCCGAGATCGTCACCTACCTGGAGGAGCGCTGGACCACCGGCCGGCTGCCGCGCGCCTGGGTGCAGACCGCCGACAACTCCCAGCCGCACGCCGGTCACGCCCACCCGACCGCCGGCGCGTACTGCCAGGAGCGCGCCGCCGCGCTGCGCCGGCGCGGCCGGGCCTGCTGCGTGGTCGCGCCGATCGTGCTGCACGGGCAGGCCTGGGGCGAGCTCTACCTGGCCCGGACCGCCGGGGCGGCCGAGTTCACCGAGGCCGACGCCGACTACGCGACCCTGCTCGCCGCCCAGATCTCGGCCGGCCTCGCCCAGACCGAGCGCCTCGCCGACCTGCGCAAGCTCGCCTTCTCCGATCCGCTCACCGGCCTCGCCAACCGGCGCGCGGTGGACGCCCGGCTGGAGAGCGCGCTGGCCGCCCACAACCGGGACAACACCGTGGTGTCCCTGGTGGTCTGCGACGTCAACGGCCTCAAGCGGGTCAACGACCAGCTGGGGCACGAGGTGGGCGACCGGCTGCTGGAACGCTTCGCCCACCAGCTGTCCCTGGCCGCCGCGAAACTTCCCGGGAGCCTCGCGGCGCGGCTCGGCGGCGACGAGTTCTGCCTGCTCGTCGAGGGCCGCAAGTCGGACGAGGTGGTCGCCGTCGCCGAGGAGCTGTGCGCGCGGGCGCTGGCCCTGGCCGACGGCGAGGGCGTCGCCTGCGGGGTCGCCTCCACCGGGGACTCCATCGGCCCCGTCACCACCCCCGACCGGCTCTTCCGGCTCGCCGACGCCGCCCAGTACCGGGCCAAGGCCGCCCGCGCCGCGCACCCGGTGGTGGCCGGCCGCAGCCACGGGCCCGGCTTCGCGCCCGACCCGACGGTGCTGCTCGCGGACGCCGCCGACCCGCAGTACCGCACCGACGGGCGCCCCCGGTCCGGCGGCCGGGCCGGTACCGGCGACCGCCGGCGGTTCCGCGGCGCCGCGCACAGTGCCGACCCCGGGCAACTGCTCACGGCGGTGCTCGCCGCGCTCGACCGGCAGGGCACCGCCCGCGCCGTCCACCCGGCCGACACCATGGGCAAGCTCGCCGTGGTCGCCGAGACCACGGCCCGGCTGCTGGACGCGGTCGGCTGGTGGATCTCCTACGTGCCGCCCGGGTCGCAGCTGATGCACACCGCGCGGCACGCCGTCTACCGGATGACCAGCGGGCCGAGCAGCACCCGGGCGGAGACCCAGCGCGCCCAGATCGAGGCCCCGGACGCCGTCTTCGACCTCCGCCACTACCCGCTGACCCGGACCGCCGTGCGCGGCGGCGCCTTCGCGCTGCGCGCCGGGGCGGCGGGCAACGACCCGGCGGAGGAGGCCATGCTGGTGGTCTCCGGCTACCGCGGCATGGTCGCGGCCGGCGGCCAGAACCCGGCGGGCGGCTGGCTCCTCGAACTCTTCGCCGACGACGCGACCCTCCCGCTCGGCCAGGTCGCCTCCGCCCTCCGCGCCCTCGTCGCCGTCGCCCTCGCCGGCCCCGCCTCCCCGCCGGGCGTCTGACTCCAGGGGCGAGTGCCGGGACCCGGGTGCGCGGGGGAGTGTGGTGCTTCGGTGACCGGTTGGTTCCGAGCCGGTCGCGGTCCGGTCCTGGGGGTGGGCGGGGAGGGGCGGGCGTGGGATGGTGTCGGCGGTCGGCGGGCCGTCGGGGTCGCGCCGGATCGATGACGGGGGTTGATTCCTGTGCGTGCTCGGGTGACGGGCCTGGTGCTCTCCGCGGTGCTCGCGTTCGGCGGGACGGCGTTGGCGGCCGCGCCGGCGGCCTCGGCCGCTCCGACGGTTTCGGTGGTTTCGGCGGCCCCGG
>NZ_JAIY01000006.1:372366-418102 GCF_000710405.2 Kitasatospora sp. MBT66
TAGATGGTCTGCTTGCCGACGCCGGCGCGGGCGGCGATCTTCTCGATGGTGAGCTTGCCGATGCCGAGTTCGGCGACGAGTTCGGCGGCGGCGGTGAGGATGGCCGCGCGGCTCTGCTCGTTGCGGCGGCTGGGGTCGGGGGTGTTCTGCGGTCCGGTCATGGGCGCCATCCTACCGAGATGGCGAGACGGTCCGTATCGTCTTGACAGTTCGGATTCGCCGATGCATGCTGGTTGAACGTCAGCGAGACGAACCGTCTCGTCTCGACAAGAGCCCGAGTCGCAGCCTTTCGAGAGGACCACCGAGATGACCCGCTCCGCCCATGTCGTCATGGCTTCCATTCCGGCCCACGGCCACGTCAACCCGAGCCTCGCCCTCATCACCGAGCTCGTCGCCCGGGGCCACCGGGTGAGCTACGTCAACGCGCCGTCCTTCGCCGACACGGTCGCGTCCACCGGCGCCACGCACGTCCCGTACGACACCGCGCTGCCGCTCGACGGCGACCCCGCCGGGTGGCCGGAGGATCCGGTCGCGGTCCAGGACGTCTTCCTCGACGACGCCCTCGCGATGACCCCGGTGCTGCGGAAGCTCTTCGCCGAGGACCGGCCCGACCTCGTGCTGTACGACATCGGCGCCTTCGCCGCCCGGGCGGTCGCCGAGGGGCACGGCGTGCCCGCGGTGCAGCTGTCGCCCACGATGGTCGGCTGGGAGGGCTTCGAGGAGGACATGGCGCCGATGTTCGAGGCGCTCCGCACCGGGCCCGGCGGCCCCGAGCACTACCGGCGGTTCGGCGACTGGCTGACCGCCAACGGCGTCGCCGTCCGGGACGTCGAGCGGGACGTCGAGCGGTTCAAGAACCGGCCGGACCGCGCGCTGGCGCTGATCCCGCGGGCCCTGCAGCCCTGCGCGGACCGGGTCGACACCGACCGGATCACCTTCGTCGGCCAGTGCTTCGGCGACCGCTCGCACCAGGGCAGCTGGCAGCGGCCCGCCGGGGCGGACAAGGTGCTGCTGGTCTCGCTCGGCTCGGCCTTCACCGACCGTCCGGCCTTCTACCGGGCCTGCCTGGAGGCCTTCGGCGGCCTGCCCGGCTGGCACGTCGTGCTGCAGATCGGCCGGCACACCGACCGGGCCGCGCTGGGCGAGGTGCCGGCCAATGTCGAGGTGCACCGCTGGGTGCCGCAGTTCGACGTGCTGGCGCAGGCGGACGCCTTCGTCACCCACGCCGGCACCGGCGGCGCGAGCGAGGGTCTGTTCCACGGGGTGCCGATGATCGCGGTGCCGCAGGCCGTCGACCAGTTCGCCAACGCGGACTCGCTGGTGGCGCTCGGGGTGGCCCGGCGGCTGGACACCGAGGACGCGACCCCCGGGGCGCTGCGCTCCGCGCTGCTGGAGCTGACCGGGGACCCGGCGGTGGCCGGGCGGCTCGCGGAGCAGCGCGCCGCGGCCCGGGCCGAGGGCGGTACGGCGCGGGCGGCGGACCTGGTCGAGGCCGAGCTGAAGTGAGGCGGGGCTGAAGTGGGGCCGAGCTGAAGTGGGGCGGGGCTGAAGTGGGGCGGGACGGGACGCGGCGGGGTGCGGGTCAGGCGATCCGGTCGGGGCGGGTGTAGACGTTGGCGCCCTCGCCGCGCAGGAAGCCGACCAGGGTCAGGCCCAGCTCCTCGGCGAGGTCCACCGCCAGCGAGGACGGCGCCGAGACCGCGGCCAGCAGCGGCACGCCGGCCAGTGCCGCCTTCTGGGTCAGCTCGAACGAGGCCCGGCCGCTGACCAGGAGCACATGGCCGGTCAGCGGCAGCAGGCCCTCCCGCAGCGCCCAGCCGACCACCTTGTCCACCGCGTTGTGCCGGCCGACGTCCTCGCGGGCGCACAGCAGTTCGCCGGTCCGGCCGTCGAACAGGCCGGCCGCGTGCAGGCCGCCGGTGGAGTCGAAGGTGCGCTGGACGGCGCGCAGCCGGTCCGGCAGCGCGTAGAGCAGCGCGGGCGGGACGCTCAGCGGGTCCTCGCCGACCGGGTGCCGGACGTGGGTGCGCACGGCGTCCACGGTGTCGCGGCCGCACAGTCCGCAGGCACTGGTGGTGAGCAGGTTGCGGTGGGCGGAGAGCGGCAGCGGGCGGGTGGTGTCGCGCAGCGTCGCGTCCACCACGTTGTAGGTGTTGGCGCCGTCCGCGTCGGTGCCGGCGCAGTAGCGCAGTGCCGCCAGCTCCTCGCCGGTGGCGACCAGGCCCTCGCCGACCAGGAAGCCCGCGACCAGGTCGAAGTCGTGGCCGGGGGTGCGCATGGTGACGGTGAGGGGTTCGCCGCCGAGCCGGATCTCCAGCGGTTCCTCGGCGGCCAGCGCGTCGGGCCGGAAACTGCGCCCGTCCCCGCGCAGTCGGAGCACCCGCCGCCGTGCCGTCGCCCGCGTCATCGTCCCGCCCGCCTTCCCGTCCGCGCCCGGCGTTGCGCCGTCCGCCTCCCCACAGCGTGCGGCACCGGCCCGGGTATTCGAAAATCCTGGTGACCGGGCGGTTCGGTGTCGGGAGTTTCGACTGGGCCGAGATGGTTGTCATATCTCCATTCACCTGCTGAGATGATGCATATGGATATGCACAGTGCTGCGGCCGCCCACGCGCCGCTCGTCCAGGTCGGCAAGGCCGACGTCGGCGCCGAGGACGTGCTGGCCGTCGCCCGGGGCAACGCCCGGGTCGAGATCGGCCCCGACGCGATCGCCGAGATGGCGACCGCGCGCGCCCGGATCGACGCCCTCGCCGCCGAACCGCGCCCCGTCTACGGCGTCTCGACCGGCTTCGGCGCCCTCGCCGTCCGGCACATCAGCCCCGAGCTGCGCGCCCAGCTGCAGCGCTCGCTGGTGCGCTCGCACGCCGCCGGGATGGGCCCGGTGGTCGAGCGCGAGGTCGTCCGCGCGCTGATGTTCCTGCGCATGAAGACCCTCGCCAGCGGCCGCACCGGCGTCCGCCCGCTGGTCGCCCAAACCATGGCCGCGCTGCTCAACGCCGGCATCACCCCGGTGGTCCGCGAGTTCGGCTCGCTCGGCTGCTCCGGAGACCTCGCGCCGCTGTCGCACTGCGCGCTCGTCCTCATGGGCGAGGGCGTGGCCACCGGCCCCGACGGCGTCGAGAAGCCCGCCGGCGAGCTGCTCGCCGCCGCCGGCATCGAGCCCGTCGAGCTGCTGGAGAAGGAGGGCCTCGCCCTCATCAACGGCACCGACGGCATGCTCGGCATGCTGGTCATGGCCATCGCGGACCTGCAGCGGCTGTTCACCACCGCCGACATCACCGCCGCCATGACCCTGGAGGCCCTGCTCGGCAGCGACAAGGTGCTCGCCCCCGAGCTGCACGCCCCGATCCGTCCGCACCCCGGCCAGGCGGCCGCCGCCGCCAACATGCTGGCCGTGCTCCAGGGCTCCGGCCTCACCGGCCACCACCAGGACGACGCGCCGCGGGTCCAGGACGCCTACTCGATCCGCTGCGCCCCGCAGGTCGCCGGCGCCGGCCGCGACACCCTCGCGCACGCCCAGCTGGTCGCCTCCCGGGAGCTGGCCGCCTCGGTCGACAACCCGGTGGTGCTGCCCGACGGCCGGGTCGAGTCCAACGGCAACTTCCACGGCGCCCCGGTCGCCTACGTGCTGGACTTCCTCGCCATCGCCGCCGCCGACCTCGGCTCGATCTCCGAGCGCCGCACCGACCGGCTGCTCGACAAGGCCCGCTCGCACGGCCTGCCGGCCTTCCTGGCCGACGACCCGGGCGTGGACTCCGGCCTGATGATCGCCCAGTACACCCAGGCCGCGCTGGTCAGCGAGAACAAGCGGCTCGCGGTGCCGGCCTCGGTCGACTCGATCCCCTCCTCGGCCATGCAGGAGGACCACGTCTCGATGGGCTGGTCCGCCGCGCGCAAGCTGCGCCAGTCCGTGGAGAACCTCGGCCGGGTCCTGGCCGTCGAGCTCACCGCCGCCGCCCGGGCGCTGGAGATCCGCCAGCAGGCCGGAACGGGCGCCGAGCCGGCGCCGGCCACGGCCGCGGCGATGGCCGCCGCCCGGGCTGCCGGGGTCGGCGGCGCCGGTCGCGACCGCTTCCTCTCGCCGGACCTGGAGGCCGCCGCCGCGCTGGTCGCCTCGGGCGAGCTGGTGCGCGCCGTCGAGCGGGTCACCGGCCCGCTGGCCTGACCTCCGCGCCGCACCGAACGGGCGGGACGGGTAGGACGGGCGGGACGGGTGACCGGTGGCCGGAAAGGCCGCCGGTCACCCGTCACCGGTCCCAGTCGCTCTTCGGGGCCGCCGCACCGCGCTGCTCCTGGATCCGCTCGGCGAGCGCGGACGACACGTTGACGCCGAGGATGCCGCCCCAGCAGACCAGCAGGCCCAGGAAACCGCCGCTCTCGGCGGCGATCCCCGACAGCGGGATGCCGAGCACCAGCGAGACGATCGGGAGCCTGGTCGCCGAACGGCGGCCGAAGCGGCGCGGCCCGTACCCCGGACGGCCGTACCCCTCGGTGGGACCGTAGCCGTCGGCCGGGCCGAGCCGCTCGGCCACCCGGCGCTCCACCCGGGCGTCGAGCCGGGCGAGGAAGGAGTCGACGAGTTCCGACTCGTACTCCGGGCCGAGCTCCTTGCGCGCCTGCAGCGTGGCGTCCAGATCGCGCCGCAGATCGTCCTGACGAGTGTCCATGGGCACCAGCTTCCTCCCTCCGGAGGCCGCCGGTCCATCGGTCCGACGGGGATTCAGGGCGGTCTCAGGGGGATCTCAGGGTCACCCCGAGACGGTCCGCGCCCCCCTTGGCGCCCGCCCGGGCACCGCTGCGGGAGGTCTCGCCCGATGTCCCGTCGGGCGAGACGTCTTTGCCAGCGGCGCCCCACTGCTGCACAGTCGTCCGAACAGCTCGCATCCGGAGGTACCGCCATGACCGCCACCGACGACGCCGGCACGGTCGGTCCCTCCGCCCGGCTGCTCCAGCTCTTCGAGGGGCACCGGCTCACCCCGACCCAGCGGCGGATCGCGCACTCGCTGGTCCGGCACGCCACCGAGGCGCCGTTCCTCTCCAGCGTCGAGGTCGCCGAACTCGCCGGCGTCAGCCAGCCCTCGGTGACCCGCTTCGCGGTGGCCCTCGGCTACGACGGCTACCCGGCGCTGCGCAAGCAGCTGCGCGAACTCGGCGCCGGCGAGGCCGCCGCCCCCGAGACCCCGGCCGACGCCGTCCGCAACGAGCACCAGCAGGCCGTGCTCGCCGAGATCGAGCACCTGCGCCACCTGGCCGAGCTGCTCGCCGACCCCGAGCCGATCGCCCGCGCCGCCCGGCTGCTCGCCGCCTCCCGCCCGCTGCCGGTGCTCGGCCTGCGGGCCGCCTCCGCTCAGGCGCGCGGCTTCGCGTACTTCGCTGCCAAGGTGCACCCGGACATCCGGCTGCTGGACGAGGGCGGCAGCATGCTCGCCGACCGGCTGGAACAGGCCGCCGCCGCGGGCGCGAGTGTGCTGCTCTGCTTCGCCCTGCCGCGCTACCCGCGCGAGCTGATGGACGCCCTGGCGGTGGCCCGGGAGTGCGGGCTGACCGTCGTCACCGTGGCCGACAGCGTCTTCGCGCCGGTCGCCAAGCTCTCCGACCTGATGCTGCCGGCCGCCGTCGGCACCGGGCTGGTCTTCGACACCGCCTGCGCGCCGATGATGCTCGGCCGGGTGCTGCTGCAGACCATGTGCGACGAACTCCCCGGCGCCGAGGCGCGGCTGGAGGCCATCGAGCAGTCGGCGGCGGCCCGGGGGCTGTTCCTGGAGTAGCCCCGCGGAGCAGGCCCCCGGGCGGTCCGTCGCCCGTCAGGCTTCCAGGATCTGCCGGATCCGCCGCAGGGTCGCGCGCACACCGGCCCGGTTGTGCGCGGCCCGCCGCTCCGGGGCGACGCCGCTGAAGACCTTGCCGAGCAGCTCGGCGACCGGCGCACTCCGCCCGGTCCGCAGGTCCTGCCAGTACTCGGTGAGCTCGGTGCCGCCCTCGCCGTCCGGCGCGAACCGGTAGCCCCACTCGGCGATCGGCAGCCCGAGGGCGTCCACCCGGAACGCGAACTCGCTGCCGGGGCGGGCCGTCGTCACCCGGCAGACGGTGAACCAGACGAACAGGCCGCGCCGGTTGAAGCCGACGAACCGGTCCCCGGCCCGGAGCTGTCCCCGCCGCGCCCACACCGCCCGGCACTCGGGGCTCCACTCGCCGGTCCGCCGGACGGTGCTGACGGCGCGGTAGACCTCCGTCGGTGAGGCGGCCACACGGATGCTCTCCTCGATGCCCCACTCGCGGTCCATGCCGGCCCTCCCCGTTCGTCCCCGCGGCCCGGAACGCCGCCCCGGCGACCGTACCCGCAGGTTGGCGATCCGCCCAGGGTGGGCATCATTCCGGTCAGGGGGTGCCGCCATGCGTGTGATCCACGAGATGAAGTTCGTCGGCCGGCTCGCCTCCGGAGCCGACGAATGGTCCTGCCCGACCTGCGGACGGCGTGTCACCCTGCGCCGCCTGCCCGATCCCCAACTCACCGTCCTCGACCCGGGCGACGAATCCGTCGTCCACGTCGGCGTCATCGAACCCGACGCCCGAGCCGCCGCGGCCGCCGAGCAGTACGGCCTCGGCCCCGTCCAGGAGATCCCCCGACCGCCCCGGACCCCCGCGCCGCCCACGCCGTCCGGCGCCCGGGCCGCCGGTGTCCCCGACGACGCCGACCGCCGCTGGCTCGCCGAGATCGGCATCGACTGGGACGGCGACGCGGCGGCCTGAGGAAGGGTCAGCGGCGGGGGCTGTACAACGGCAGCTCGTCAGTCCGGAGCTCCGACGGAAGTGGTGCGCCGGTCAGTGGGACGGGCTCGCCGTACTTGCCATGGAGCACGCCTTGGTACATGCCGTCGCGAGGGTGTGTGTGGAGCGTCCAAGTACCGTTCCGCGGATCAGCCGTGAGCAGAGTGGTCACGCCGGCGATGGCGTACCACTCTGTCTTGGAGGCGATTCCGCTGGCGCGTTCGGAGCTGGAGATGACTTCCAGCGCGAGGGCGACATCGCGCGGGTCTGCCAGCCACTCGTCGTCGGTACCCCAGTCCTTCGGGAGAACGATCATGTCGGGGGTTGCGTAGTCGTCCTCGTCGTCCGGCATGCAGATCGAGGAGACCTCGTAGACGCGGTGGCTCCCGGGCAGCGCGGGGATGAGCTGGTCGCGAAGGACCTGCACCGTTCCCGCGTGCTTTCCGCGAGGAGTCGGGGACATCACCAGGGTTCCTCCGATGATCTGGACTCGGAGGCCGGTGCTCCGCTCGATCTCCTCCGCCGCGTCCCGGAGTCTCCCCGGCCGCACGGTGATGGCCGTCATCGCGTCCTCCATTCGTCGGCGCCTGGGCCGATTGGCTGGTGTTCGCCGGGTTCAGCGTAGCGCGGAGGGTGTTGGTCGGACGGGCGCTGATCGGATGTGCGCAGGTCTGGCCGAAGGCTGAATGTTTGGATATATTCAGCGAAGTCGAGCCTGAATGAATTCATCCGCAAGGAGACCGTGACATGGTGCAGCAGGCGAGTGGGCCGCGTGAGGTGCGGGCGGCGCGGGGGACCGGGCTGACCACGCAGGGGTGGCAGCAGGAGGCCGCCCTGCGGATGCTCATGAACAACCTCGACCCCGAGGTGGCCGAGCACCCCTCGAAGCTGGTCGTCTACGGCGGCACCGGCAAGGCCGCGCGCGACTGGCGCTCCTTCGACGCCATGGTGCGCACGCTGGAGGGCCTCAAGCAGGACGAGACCATGCTGGTCCAGTCCGGCCGGCCGGTCGGCGTCATGCAGACGCACGAGTGGGCGCCGCGGGTGCTGATCGCCAACTCCAACCTGGTCGGCGACTGGGCCAACTGGGAGGAGTTCCGCCGCCTGGAGAGCCTCGGGCTCACCATGTACGGGCAGATGACCGCCGGGTCCTGGATCTACATCGGCACCCAGGGCATCCTCCAGGGCACCTACGAGACCTTCGCCGCCGTCGCCAACAAGCGCTTCAACGGGACGCTGGAAGGCACCATCACCCTCACCGCCGGCCTCGGCGGCATGGGCGGCGCCCAGCCGCTGGCCGTCACCATGAACGGCGGCGTGGCGATCTGCATCGACTGCGACCCGTCCCGGATCTCCCGCCGGATCGAGCACCGCTACCTGGACGTCGAGGCCAAGAACCTCTCCCACGCGCTGGAGCTCGCCACCGCCGCCCGCGACAAGCGGCAGCCGCTCTCCATCGGCCTGCTGGGCAACGCCGCCGAGCTGTTCCCGCAGCTGCTGGCGATGGACGCGCCGATCGACATCGTCACCGACCAGACCAGCGCCCACGACCCGCTGAGCTACCTGCCGGTCGGCGTCTCCTTCGACGACATGGCCACCTACGCGGCCGAGAAGCCCGCCGAGTTCACCACCCGCTCGCGCGAGTCGATGGCCAAGCACGTCGAGGCGATGGTCGGCTTCCAGGACCGCGGCGCCGAGGTCTTCGACTACGGCAACTCGATCCGCGGCGAGGCCCAGCTGGCCGGCTACGACCGCGCCTTCGCCTTCCCCGGCTTCGTCCCCGCGTACATCCGGCCGCTGTTCTGCGAGGGCAAGGGCCCGTTCCGCTGGGCCGCGCTGTCCGGCGACCCGCAGGACATCGCCAAGACCGACAAGGCCGTGCTCGACCTCTTCCCGGAGAACGAGTCGCTGCACCGCTGGATCAAGATGGCCCAGGAGAAGGTGCACTTCCAGGGCCTGCCCGCGCGGATCTGCTGGCTCGGCTACGGCGAGCGCGACAAGGCCGGCGAGCGCTTCAACGACATGGTCGCCGCCGGTGAGCTGTCCGCCCCGATCGTCATCGGCCGCGACCACCTGGACTGCGGCTCGGTCGCCTCCCCCTACCGGGAGACCGAGGCGATGCTGGACGGCTCCGACGCGATCGCCGACTGGCCGCTGCTCAACGCCATGGTCAACGTCGCCTCCGGCGCGTCCTGGGTCTCCATCCACCACGGCGGCGGCGTCGGCATCGGCCGCTCGATCCACGCCGGCCAGGTCACCGTCGCCGACGGCACCGCGCTGGCCGGGGAGAAGATCCGCCGGGTGCTCACCAACGACCCGGGCATGGGCGTCATCCGCCACGTCGACGCCGGCTACGACCGGGCCGACGAGGTCGCCGCCGAGCGCGGTGTGCGCGTCCCGATGAACGAGCACGGCTCGACGGGCGAGCTGTGAGCGACCAGGGCTCCGCGAGCTTCGAACGGATGTGGGCGGAGCTGCTCCCCGTGGGCCGCTCCGCCGCGTCCGGCGGCTACCGCCGCTTCGCCTGGAACAGCGCCGACGCCGAGTGCCGGTCCTGGTTCGAGCAGCAGGCCCGCGACCGCGGCCTGCACTACGAGCTGGACCGCAACGGCAACCAGTGGGCCTGGCTCGGCGACCCGGCCGGCGAGGGCGCGGTGGTCACCGGCTCGCACCTGGACTCCGTCCCGGACGGCGGCGCCTTCGACGGCCCGCTCGGCGTGGTCTCCTCCTTCGCGGCGCTCGACGAGCTGCGCGCCCGGGGGACCGGGCTCGCCCGGCCGCTGGCGATCGTCAACTTCGGCGACGAGGAGGGCGCCCGGTTCGGGGTGGCCTGCATCGGCTCCCGGCTCACCGCCGGGGTGCTCGCCAAGGAGCAGGCGTACGAGCTGCGCGACGCCGACGGCGTCCGGCTGCCCGACGCGATGGAGCGGGCCGGCCAGGACCCGACCGCGATCGGCGCGGACGGCGACCGGCTGGCCCGGATCGGCGCCTTCGTCGAACTCCACGTCGAACAGGGCCGCTACCTGACCGAGGAGCACCCGGTCGGCGTGGCGAGCGCGATCTGGCCGCACGGCCGCTGGCGGTTCGACTTCCGCGGCGAGGCCAACCACGCCGGCACCACCCGGATCGAGGACCGCCGCGACCCGATGCTGACCTACGCCAACACCGTGCTCGCCGCGCGGAAGAAGGCGAAGCTCGCGGGCGCGCTGGCCACCTTCGGCAAGGTCGCGGTGGAGCCCAACGGCACCAACGCGATCGCCTCGCTGGTGCGCGGCTGGCTGGACTCCCGGGCGGCCGACGAGGCCACCCTCACCGCGCTGGTCGAGGAGATCGGCCGGGCCGCCGCCGAGCGCGGCGAGCGCGACGGCGTCGAGGTCGGGCTGACCCGCGAGTCCTACACCCCGGTGGTGGACTTCGACGGCCCGCTGCGCGACCGCCTGGCCGCCCGGCTGGGCGGCGTCCCCGTGCTGCCCACCGGCGCGGGACACGACGCCGGGATCCTCGCCTCGGCGGTCCCGACCGCCATGCTGTTCGTGCGCAACCCGAGCGGTGTCTCGCACTCCCCGGCGGAGCACGCCGAGCCGGCCGACTGCCTGGCCGGCGTCGCCGCCCTCGCCGACGTACTGGAGGACCTGGCGTGTCAGTAAGCCCTTCCGGAGACGCGTGGACGACAGGTCGTGCCGGAGGCGCGCAGACGACGACGTACTGGGCGCAGTACGCCTGGCTGCCGCACGCCAACGGGCCGGTGGTCGAGCCGGACGTGCTGATCACCACCGGGGCCGGCGGCAAGATCGCCCGGGTGCAGCCGGACAGCGGGCCCTGCCCGCCCGGCGCCGTCCGGCTGGAGGGGCTGCTGCTTCCCGGGCAGGCGAACGCGCACTCGCACGCCTTCCACCGGGCGCTGCGCGGCCACGTCCAGGTCGGCTCCGGCACCTTCTGGACCTGGCGCGACACCATGTACCGGTTCGCCGGCGCGCTCGACCCGGACCGCTACCTGGCGCTCGCCACCGCCGCCTACGCGGAGATGGCGCTCGCCGGGATCACCGCCGTCGGCGAGTTCCACTACCTGCACCACGCGCCCGGCGGCGCCCGGTACGACGATCCCAACGCGATGGGCGAGGCGCTGATCGAGGCCGCCGCCCGGGCCGGCATCCGGATCACCCTGCTCGACACCTGCTACCTGTCGGCCGGCTTCGGCACCGAGCCGACCAGGCCGCAGCTGCGGTTCAGCGACGGCGACGCCGGGGCCTGGGCCGAGCGGGCCGAGCAGCTGAAGGCCCGCGAGCACGCCCGGATCGGCGCCGCGATCCACTCGGTGCGCGCCGTGCCCGCCGAGCAGCTCGGCACCGTCGCCGACTGGGCGGCGGAGCGCGAGGCCCCGCTGCACGTCCACCTGTCCGAGCAGACCGCCGAGAACGACGCCTGCCTCGCCGCGCACGGCGTCACCCCGACCCGGCTGCTCGCCGACCGCGGCGCGCTCGGTCCGCGCACCTCGGTCGTGCACGCCACCCACCTCACCGAGGAGGACGTCGAGCTGCTGACCGGCTCCTCCACCACCGTCTGCATGTGCCCCACCACCGAGCGGGACCTCGCGGACGGCATCGGCCCGGCCCGGCAGCTGGCCTCCGGGGGGTGCCCGATCACCCTCGGCAGCGACAGCCACGCGGTGATCGACCCGTTCGAGGAGGCCCGGGCGCTGGAGCTGGACGAGCGGCTGCGCACCCGCACCCGCGGCCACTGGACGGCGAACGCGCTGCTCCGGGCCAGTACCGAGGACGGCCACGCCTCGCTGGGCTGGCCCGAGGCGGGGCGGATCGAGGCCGGTTCGCTGGCCGACTTCACCGTGATCGCCCTGGACTCGGTGCGCACGGCCGGTCCGCCGCCCCGGCTGGGCGCGGAGATCGCGGTGTTCGCGGCCGCCGCGGCGGACGTCCGGCACGTGGTGGTCGGCGGTCGGCACGTGGTCAAGGACGGCGCGCACACCCTGGTGCCGGACGTGCCGGGAGCGCTGCGGTCCTCGATCGCCGCGCTCGGCTGCTGAGTTCCCGGCATTCCCGCGGTGACCGGGGGCGGGCGGCATCGGACCGCCCGCCCCCGCTCCCGTTTCCCGCTCCCGTTTGCCGCCACCGCTTTCCGCCCCCGTTCTCCCCGTTCCGTCCCCGTTCCCGCTCCCCGAAAGGTTCCGACGTGAGCAGCTCGACCAGCACCCCGAGCAGCAGCCCGACCATGCCGAGCACCCTGATCACCGGGATCGGCACCCTGGTCACCAACGACCCCGCGCACGGGACCGGGCCGCTCGGCGCGCTCACCGACGCGGCGGTGGTGATCGACGGCGGCACCGTCGCCTGGGTCGGCCCGGCGGCCGGAGCCCCGGCCGCCGACGAGGTGTTCGACGCGGCGGGCCGCGCCCTGCTGCCCGGCTGGGTGGACTCGCACGCCCACCTGGTCTTCGCCGGCGACCGCACCGCCGAGTTCAACGCCCGGATGTCCGGGCAGTCCTACTCGGCCGGCGGCATCCGCACCACGGTGGCCGCCACCAGGGCCGCCGCCGACGCCGAGCTCGACGCCAACCTGGCCCGGCTGGTGCGGGAGGCGCTGCGCCAGGGCACCACGCTGGTCGAGTGCAAGTCCGGGTACGGGCTCACGGTGGAGGACGAGTCGCGGGCGCTGCGGATCGCCTCCTCGTACACGCCGGAGACCACCTACCTGGGCGCGCACGTGGTGGCCCCGGAGTTCGCCGACGACCCGGCGGCCTACGTCGAGCTGGTCACCGGCCCGATGCTGGACGCCTGCGCGCCCTACGCCCGCTGGGTGGACGTGTTCTGCGAGAAGGGCGCCTTCGACGGCGACCAGGCCCGGGCGATCCTCACCGCGGGGATCGAGCGCGGGCTGATCCCCCGGGTGCACGCCAACCAGCTCACCTACGGCCCGGGTGTGCAGCTGGCGGTGGAGCTGGGCGCGGCCTCGGCCGACCACTGCACCCACCTCACGGACGAGGACGTGGCCGCGCTGGCGGGCTCGTCGACGGTGGCGACGCTGCTGCCGGGGGCGGAGTTCTCCACCCGGGCGGTCTACCCGGACGCGCGCCGGCTGCTGGACGCGGGGGCGGTGGTGGCGCTGTCCACCGACTGCAACCCGGGCTCCAGCTTCACGAGTTCGATGGCGTTCTGCATCGCGGTGGCGGTGCGGGAGATGGGCATGACGCCGGACGAGGCGGTCTGGGCCGCGACGGCGGGCGGTGCGCGGGCGCTGCGGCGTACCGACGTGGGCACGGTGCGGGTGGGGGCCCGGGCGGACCTGCAGCTGCTGGAGGCGCCCTCGCCGGTGCACCTGGCCTACCGGCCGGGTGTGCCGCTGACGGCGGCGGTCTGGCGGGCGGGTGTGCGCGAGGTCTGACGGGAGGGTGTGCGAGGTCCGGCGGTCGCGCGTGCGCGAGGCCTGACGGGCCTTCGGGCGGTGCGCGGGGCCGGGAGGGTGTGCCTCTCCCGGCCCCGTCGTCGTCCTCGGTCAGCCGAGTCCCAGCGACCGCCGCAGGAAGTCGAGCTGGTGGTGCAGCAGGTGCTCGGCCACCCCGGGGTCGGCCGGCGAGTGGCCCGCGCCGGGCAGCGGCAGGAACTCGTGCGGGCGGCCGGCGGCGAGCAGGGCGGCGGAGAGCCGCAGGCTGTGGGCGGGCAGCACGTTGTCGTCGGCGAGGCCGTGGATCAGCAGCAGCGGGCGGCGCAGCCCGGGGGCGTCGGGGAACAGCGAGGCGGCCTCGTAGCGCTCGGGGTGTTCGTCCGGGTGGCCGAGGAAGCGTTCCTTCCAGTGGGTGTCGTAGAGCCGGTGGTCGGTGGGGGCGGCCCCGGCGACGGCGGCGTGGAACACGTCGGGGCGGCGCAGCACGGCGAGCGCGGCGAGGAAGCCGCCGAAGGACCAGCCGCGGATGCCGACCCGGTCGAGGTCCAGGAGTCCGGGGCGGAGCGCGGCGGCGGCGTGCAGGGCGTCGACCTGGTCGGCGAGGGCGGGGTCGGCGATGTCCGCGAAGACGGTCTTCTCCCAGCGGGGGCCGCGTCCGGGGGTGCCCCGGCCGTCGACGGCCAGCACGGCGAAGCCCTGGTCGGCGAACCACTGGGAGGTCAGGTCCCACCAGTGCGGGGCGGCGGTGACCTTGGCCATGGCGGGGCCGCCGTAGGGGTCGAGCAGCACGGGCAGCGGGCCGTCGCCGGGGCGGTGGTCGGCGGGCAGGAAGAGCGCGGCGCGGAGTTCGCGCGGGCCGAGCCGGAGCAGTTCGGGGCGGGCGGTGAGGACGGGTGTCTGCGCGTGGGAGACGAGGGTCGCGGCGGGCCGGTCCGGGCGGTGGACGGTGGTGCGGCCGGTGGGCGCGCCGGGGGTGCGGGCGGTGTGGACGAGCGTGCCGGCGCGGCGCACGCCGGTGTGCGTGCCGGGCTCGTGGCTGAGCCGGACGGCGCCCGAGGCCGGGCCCCACGACCATAGGTGGGTCTCGGTCGGTTCGTCGGAGGCGGTGAACAGCACCTGCTCGCCGTCGGTGCCGAGGACGGCGCGCAACTGGAGGCCGGGCGGGGTCACGGGGGCGCCGTCGACGGTGAGGTGGCGGGTGTCGCCGTGGTCGGCGGTGTCGACGAGCGAGCCGGCGGCGGTCCGGACGGGCAGGCCGGGGAGGAGTTCGACCCAGTGCTCGTCGCGGCGTTCGGCGAGGACGCGGGTGGCGCCGTCGGCGGGGTCGACCGCGAGGGTGAGCACGGTGCGCTGGTCACGGCTCTGCACGGCGGCGTACGGGCCGTGGGCGTCCCAGTCGGCGGCGGTCAGGTACTCGAAGCCGGCCCGGTCCCAGCGGACCTCGGTGCGTCCGCCGTCGAGGTCGAGCAGCCAGAGGGTGACCTCGGCGTTGTCGGTGCCGGCCAGCGGGTAGCGGTGCGTGCGCGGGGGCCGGGCCGGGTCGGCGGGGTCGGCGTGGTGGAGGCGGCGCAGCGGGCGCTCGTCGACCCGGGCGACCAGCAGCCGGGTGCCGTCGGGGGACCACCAGTGGGCGCGGTGGCGGTGCATGGACTCGGCGGCGACGTGCTCGGGCAGGCCGTAGCGGACCTCCTCGTGCTCGGGTTCGGCGAGCGCGCGGTCGTCCCGGCCGTCGGCCCCGACGACCCGCAGGGCGCCGCCGCCGACGTAGGCGATGCGGCGGCCGGTGGGGTCGGGCCTGGGGTCGTGGACCTCGGTGGCGGTGGGGATCCGGCGGACCTCGCCGGTGGCGGTGTCGGCGAGCAGCAGGGCGCCGGAGAGGGCGAGGGCGGCGGTGCGGCCGGTGGCGTCGGTCGCGTACGCGGTGATGCCGCGGCCGAGGACGCGGGCGCGTTCGCGGCGGATCCGTTCGGCCTCGGGCAGGTCGTCGCCGGTGTCGCCGAGGGCGCCGAGGGCGGCGGGGTCGGCGATCAGGCGCTCCTCGCCGGTGTCGGTGTCGAGGGCCCAGAGCCGTCCGGTCGGGTCGTCGCCGGCGGGGCTGCGCAGGAAGAGCACGGTGCGGCCGTCGGCGGTGACGGTGGGTGCGGCGGGCGCGCCGAGGGTGAGGCGTCCGGTGCGGGCGAGCTGGCGGGGGAGCGATTCGGTCGGCATGCCGGGACCATAGGCAGATCGGACCGGGGAGCGAGAGCCGGACGGGGGAGAACGGCCGGGGCCGCCGCGGATTCCAGGAATCCGCGGCGGCCCCGGGGCCGGTCGGGCAGACGTCAGTGGACGTCGCCCATCAGCCGCACGACGTTGCGGCGGTACATGTACAGCGCCGCGCCGGCGAGGATCGCCATGCCGCCCTGGACCGCGAAGTACCAGGTGGAGCCGACCACGCTGTCACCGAGGACGAGCTGGAAGATGGCGGCGACGCAGTCGCCCGCGGTGACCGCGAGGAACCACACGCCCATCATCTGGCTGGCGTACTTGGCCGGCGCCAGCTTGGTGGTGACGGACAGGCCGACCGGGGAGAGGGTCAGCTCGCCGACGGTCTGGATCAGGTAGACCGAGGCCAGCCAGAGCGGCGTGACCTTGGTGTCGCCGGAGGCGGCGGCCATCGCCAGCATCATGACGATGAACGAGGCGCCGATCATCAGCAGGCCGAAGGAGAACTTCGCGGTGGTGCTGGGGTTCTTGCCGCGGCGCGAGAGCGCCACCCAGATCCAGGCGAAGACCGGGGCCAGGGCCATGATGTACAGCGGGTTGAGCGACTGGAACCAGCTGGACGGGAAGTCGAAGCCGAGCAGCGTGGACGAGGTGTTGTCCTGCGCGAAGATGTTCAGCGTCGAACCGGACTGGTCGTAGATCATCCAGAACACGGCGGCGGCGACGAAGAACCAGATGTAGCCGCTCATCCGGGACTGCTCGGTCTCGTCGAGGTCCTTGTCGCGCTTCACCTTGGCGAAGACGAAGACCGGGATCGCGAGGCCCGCGATGGACAGCGGCCAGATCGCCCAGTTGATGGTGAAGTGGCCGGTCAGCGCGACGACCGCGTAGAAGACGACGGCGGCGGCGAGCCACAGGGCGGCCTTCTTGAAGATCGCGCTCTTCTCGGCGGCCGAGATCGGCGAGGTCACCACGTCGCTCTTGGCGCTCAGGTGGCGGGTGCCGAGCAGGAACTGGGCGAGGCCCAGGGCCATGCCGACGCCGGCCAGGGCGAAGCCCAGGTGCCAGTCGACCTTCTGGCCGATGGTGCCGATGACCAGCGGGGCGGCGAAGGCACCGAGGTTGATGCCCATGTAGAAGATGGTGAAGCCGCCGTCCCGGCGCGGGTCGTTGGGCCCGTCGTAGAGGTGGCCGACCATCGTCGAGATGTTGGCCTTGAGCAGGCCCGAGCCGAGCGCGATCAGCGCGAGGCCGGCGAAGAACGACACACCGACCGGCAGGGCCAGCAGGAAGTGGCCGACCATGATGATCGTGCCGCCGAGCGCGACGGTCTTCCGGGCGCCGAGGAAGCGGTCGGCGATCCAGCCGCCCGGGAGGGCCAGCAGGTAGACCATCGCCGTGTAGACGCTGTAGACGGCGCTCGCGACGGCCATCTTCATGCCGAGGCCGCCGTCGGTGACGGAGGCGGTCATGTAGAGCACCAGCAGGGCACGCATGCCGTAGTAGCTGAAGCGCTCCCACATCTCGCTCATGAAGAGGGTGGCGAGGCCCCGGGGGTGCCCGAGGAAGGTCTTGCCGCTGGGAGAGGCCGACTGAACGCCGGACTCCAGGGTCGTAGACGCCATGTGTAGTGGTTCCTTGCCTGACAGCGTCCGCCAAGGGGGGTGGAGGCGGACGTGGACGAAACCACTCTACGTGGCGATATTTGGCGGCATCAGCTGACAAAAGCCGTGCATCAGGTATGGAAATGGCAAAGTCCGCGAGAGATCAGCCCACGCTATCCATGGTAGAGCAGTGATTATTCCTTCGCTTTCAAGCTTGAGGAGCAGGATCTTCGCCGAACACGCGGCCCGGACGTGTTGGTTGGGGCTCGACCACCCCCCGTATAACGATCACGCACTGTGAACTACCTCACGGCGGCAACGGCCGCACCCCGGCGGACTACCATCAGCCCATGACCTGTGTGCTGCTCGCCGAGGACGACCCCGCGATCTCCGAACCGCTTGCCCGGGCGCTGCGCCGCGAGGGATACGAGGTGCTCGTCCGTGAGGACGGCCCCTCCGCACTGGCCGCCGGGCTCGGCGAGGAGGTCGACCTGGTCGTCCTCGACCTCGGCCTGCCCGAGATGGACGGGCTGGAGGTGTGCCGCAGGCTGCGCGCGGACGGCCGCAGCTGCCCCGTCCTGGTGCTCACCGCCCGCGCCGACGAGGTCGACACGGTGGTCGGCCTGGACGCCGGCGCCGACGACTACGTCACCAAGCCGTTCCGGCTCGCCGAGCTGCTCGCCCGGGTCCGGGCCCTGCTCCGGCGCGGCAACGTCGACCAGCTCACCACCGGCGCGCACGGCGTCAAGATCGACATCGAGTCGCACCGCGCCTGGCTGGGCGAGGAGGAGCTCACCCTCTCCGCCAAGGAGTTCGAGCTGCTCCGGGTGCTGGTCCGGGACGCCGGCCGGGTGGTCACCCGCGAGGAGATCATGCGGCAGGTCTGGGACACCACCTGGTGGACCTCCACCAAGACCCTCGACATGCACATCTCCTGGCTGCGCAAGAAGCTCGGCGACGATGCCGCCAACCCCCGCTACATCGCCACCGTGCGCGGGGTGGGCTTCCGCTTCGAGAAGAATTAGCCCGAGCGGACGCCCCGACCGGGGGTGCCCACCACCGTCGGGAGCGGCAGCGTGAAACGCCGAATGATCAACTCGCTGCTGGGAGTCGTCCTGGTGGTGGTCGTGGTGTTCTGCGTGCCGCTGGCGGTGGTGGAGAAGCGCACCATCGTCAGCTCCGCCCAGGACCGGGTGGACGCCGCCGCCGTCCGGGTGCTCGCCCTGGTGGAGAACCGGCTCGCCGCCAACGAGCCGGTCACCGGCGACAAGTTCGCCAACCAGGTCTCCGAGGGCCAGTACGTCGAGGTGGACATCCCCGGCCGGGCGGTCGTCTCCAGCGGGCAGCGGCCCGACGGCGACCATGTGCTCAAGGCGGTCGAACGCGGCGCCAGCGGCGAGACCGTCACCGTCGAGCAGTCCCGCGAGGCGGTCGACCACGAGATCGCCAACATGCTGCTGCTGCTCGGCGTGGTCGCGCTGCTCGCCGTGCAGGCCGCCGTCGCCCTCGCCGTCTGGCAGGCCAAACGGCTCGCCCAGCCGCTCACCGACCTCGCCGAGACCGCCGAGCGGCTCGGCTCCGGCGACCCGCGCCCGCGCGACCGCCGCTACGGCGTGCCCGAACTCGACCGGGTCGCCGAGGTGCTCGACGTCAGCGCCGAACGGATCGCCCGGATGCTCACCGCCGAGCGCCGGCTCGCCGCCGACGCCTCGCACCAGCTGCGCACCCCGCTCACCGCGCTCTCCATGCGGCTGGAGGAGATCACCGCGCTGGCCGAGGACCCGGAGACGGTCAAGGAGGAGGCCACCATCGCCCTCCAGCAGGTCGAGCGGCTCACCGACGTCGTCCAGCGGCTGCTGACCACCCAGCGCGACCCGCGCAGCCCCACCGCCGTCGCCTTCGACGTCGACGACGTGGTCAAGCAGCAGGTCGAGGAGTGGGGGCCCTCGCTGCGCGGCACCGGGCGGGTGCTCCAGGTCGAGGGCCTGCGCGGGGTCACCGCCGTCGGCACCCCCGGCACGGTCGCCCAGGTGCTGGCCACCCTGATCGAGAACTCGCTGATGCACGGCGCCGGGACGGTCACCCTGCGGGTCCGGCCGTCCGGGACGTCCGTGGTGGTCGAGGTGCAGGACGAGGGCCCCGGCGTTCCGCCCGAGCTGGGCAACCGGGTGTTCGAGCGCGCGGTCAGCGGGCGCAACTCGACCGGCATCGGGCTGGCCGTCGCCCGCGACCTCGCGGAGGCGGACGGCGGGCGGCTGGAGCTGCTCTCGCTGCGGCCGGCGGTGTTCGCGCTCTTCCTCGGCCGCAGCCGGCGCGAGGTGTGAGCGGTGTCGTCGGGGCCGGTCAGAACCGCTCGTCGCGGACCACGTCCAGGTCGGTGAAGGTGGGCGGCGCGTCGCAGAGCGCCACCATCTCGCGGTAGATCCGGTCGGTCTCGGGCAGGTTCGAGTTGCGCATGGCGTCGTCGTACGAGGCGAACTCGACGATCTCCACCACATGCCGGGGGTCCGAGCGGTCGGTGCCGACCATCGCGTGGTCGACGGTCCGCCGGCCCTCGGTCTTCTCGGCCCAGCGGTCCATCAGGCCGTTGAGCTCCTCGATCCGGTCGGTCCGGCACTCGATGATCTGGACGAAGGTCATGGCGAGCCTCCTGGGTCCCCCCGGGGCCTCGATCGTTCGCCGGCCGCGCTCGCCCTCCGTCACCACTCTCCTCCTGCCGCGGCGGGGGCGGCAACCGAGGGGAGGTCCGTTCTACTCGCTACTCGGCCTTGGCGAGCCGGACCCGCTCGGCGGCCAGCACCAGCTCGGCCTGGGCGACCACGGCGGCGGCCCCGGCGGGGGCGGCGGCGGGGGCGGCGGTGG
The DNA here is from genome assembly GCF_000710405.2 of Kitasatospora sp. MBT66. Lineage (NCBI taxonomy): Bacteria > Bacillati > Actinomycetota > Actinomycetes > Kitasatosporales > Streptomycetaceae > Kitasatospora > Kitasatospora sp. MBT66. The sequence goes on from NZ_JAIY01000006.1 coordinate 392,199, forward strand.
CCTCCTGGACGGCCGGGGTCTCGGTCACCGGCTCCGGGACGGCCTTGAACACCCAGGTCCGGTACGAGACGAAGCGGAACACCGTGCCCAGCCCGAGGCCGACCACCTTCGCGGCCAGCAGTTCGAGATTGGCGAGTCCGAACATGTACTTCGCGATTCCGAGCAGCCCGGTGTCGATCAGCATGCCGATGCCGCTGAACGCCAGGAACAGCATGATCTCCCGCTTGCGCGAGGCGGCGTCCCGGTCCCGGTAAAGCCAGTAGCGGTAGCCCAGGTAGTTGGTGGCGATCGCGATCGACGTGGCGGCGATGTTGGACCGCACCGGGGCGAGGTGCAGGCCGTTGATGCAGATCCAGAAGATGGCGAAGTTGACCACGACGCCACTGAGGCCGACCGCGCCGAACTTGATCGCCTCGCCCTTCATGCCGCGCAGCTTCTGCGCCAGCGAGGGTTCCGACGCCGTGGTCGTCGCCATACCGGGCTGCCTCCATGTGCCTGCGGACGAAAGGTCGCCGGGGCAGGTGCGCCGCGGTCCCCTTGAGCCCTGCGTGCACGCACATGATCGGATCGCGCGTATCAGGACCTGGCCGACCAGGCTACCCGGTTCCGCCGATCGGCTCAGCCCCCCGGGTCCGACCGGACGGAGCCCCGCAGTAGGGACGCGGTCGCGGCGGGAGCGGTTCCACACCCTCCGACCGGCCCGGATATCCTGGCGGGGTGACTTCCCCGGGCAACGCGAATTTTCCAGTGGTGGGCATGATCGGCGGCGGGCAGCTTGCCCGCATGGCACACCAGGCGGGCATCCCGCTCGGAGTCCGGTTCAAGCTCCTCGCCGACACTCCCCAGGACTCGGCCGCACAGGTCGTCTCCGACGTCGTCCTCGGCGACTACCGCGACCTCGACACCCTGCGCCGCTTCGCGGCCGGCTGCGACGTGATCACCTTCGACCACGAGCACGTGCCGACCGAGCACCTGCGGGCCCTGCAGGCCGACGGCATCGCCGTCCGGCCCGGTCCGGACGCGCTGGTCAACGCCCAGGACAAGGGCGTGATGCGGGCCAAGCTCGACTCCATCGGCGTCCCCTGCCCCCGGCACCGGATCGTCGCCGACCCGGCCGACGTGACCGCGTTCGCGAACGAGGGCGCCGGCTACCCGGTGGTCCTGAAGACCGTCCGCGGCGGCTACGACGGCAAGGGCGTCTGGGTGGTCGGCGACGAGGAGGCGGCCGCGGCGCCGTTCCTGGCCGGCGTCCCGGTGCTCGCCGAGGAGAAGGTCGACTTCGTCCGCGAGCTGGCCGCCAACGTGGTCCGCTCTCCCAGCGGCCAGGCGGTTGCCTACCCGGTGGTGGAGAGCGTCCAGGAGAACGGCGTCTGTGCCGAGGTCACCGCCCCCGCGCCGGACCTCGACCCCGCGCTGTCCGACGAGGCCCAGCAGCTGGCCCTGCGGATCGCCGGCGAGCTGGACATCACCGGCCACCTCGCGGTCGAGCTGTTCCAGACCCGGGACGGCCGGATCCTGGTCAACGAGCTGGCCATGCGCCCGCACAACTCCGGGCACTGGAGCCAGGACGGCGCCGTCACCTCGCAGTTCGAGAACCACCTGCGGGCCGTGCTCGACCTGCCGCTCGGCGACCCCCGGCCGCGCGCCAAGTGGACCGTGATGGTCAACGTCCTCGGCGGCGACTACCCGGACATGTACCACGCCTTCCTGCACTGCATGGCCCGCGACCCGGGCCTGCGCATCCACATGTACGGCAAGGACGTGAAGCCCGGCCGCAAGGTCGGCCACGTCAACGTCTTCGGGGACGACCTCGACGACGTCCGTGAGCGCGCCCGCCACGCGGCCGCCTACCTGCGAGGAACGATCACCGAATGACCGCCCCCACCGCCCCCGCCTCCCCGCTCGTCGGCATCGTCATGGGCTCGGACTCCGACTGGCCCGTGATGGAGGCGGCCGCCCAGGCGCTCGACGAGTTCGAGATCCCCTACGAGGTCGACGTCGTCTCCGCGCACCGGATGCCGCGCGAGATGGTCGCGTACGGCGAGAGCGCCCACAAGCGCGGCCTGAAGGCGATCATCGCGGGCGCCGGCGGCGCGGCCCACCTGCCGGGCATGCTCGCCTCGGTCACCCCGCTGCCGGTGATCGGCGTGCCGGTGCCGCTGCGCTACCTGGACGGCATGGACAGCCTGCTGTCCATCGTGCAGATGCCGGCCGGCGTCCCGGTGGCCACCGTCTCGGTGGCGGGCGCGCGCAACGCGGGCCTGCTCGCGGTGCGGATGCTGGCCGCCTTCGACCCGGACCTCACCGAGCGGATGACCGAGTTCCAGGCCGAGCTGAACAGCCAGGCCACCGAGAAGGGCAAGAAGCTCCGGGCCAAGGTGGCGGGTTCCGCCTCGTTCGGCTTCGGAAAGTAGTCATAAAAGCAGCCTGGTCGGATACAACAGCTCGTATGACCTCTGAGCTGCTGGATTCCACGCCCGCCGCCCTGCTGGAGCGCGCCCGGGCCGTCCTTCGCACCGCCCCCGTGGTGGACGGCCACAACGACCTCCCGTGGGCGATGCGCGAGCAGGTCGGCTACGACCTCGACGCGCTCGACCTGGCCGCCGACCAGAGCGCCCGGCTGCACACCGACCTCGTCCGCCTCACCGCGGGCGGGGTCGGCGCGCAGTTCTGGTCCGTCTACGTGCCCAGCCGGCTGGCCGGGGACCACGCCGTCAGCGCCACCCTCGAGCAGATCGACTTCGTGCACGCCCTGGTCGACCGCTTCCCCGAGCGGCTGCGGCTCGCCCTCACCGCCGACGACCTGGAGGCCGCCCGCGCCGAGGGCCGGATCGCCTCCCTGATCGGCGCCGAGGGCGGTCACTCGATCGACTGCTCGCTCGCCACCCTGCGCGCCCTGTACGCGCTCGGCGTCCGGTACATGACGCTCACCCACAACGACAACACGCCGTGGGCCGACTCCGCGACCGACAAGCCCGCCGCCGGCGGCCTGACCGCCTTCGGCGAGGAGGTCGTCCGGGAGATGAACCGGCTCGGCATGCTGGTCGACCTCTCGCACGTCTCCGCCGACACCATGCGCGACGCCCTGCGGGTCAGCGAGGCCCCGGTGCTGTTCTCGCACTCCTCGTCCCGCGCGGTCTGCGCCCACCCGCGCAACGTCCCGGACGACGTGCTCGCCCGCCTCGCCGACAACGGCGGCGTCGCGATGGCCACCTTCGTGCCCAAGTTCATCCTGCCCGCCGCGATCGAGTGGACCGCCGCCGCCGACGAGAACATGCGCGCCCACGGCTTCGACCACCTCGACACCACCCCCGCCGGGATGGCCTGCCAGCGCGCCTACGAGGAGGCGAACCCGCGCCCGGTCGCCACCGTCACCACCGTCGCCGACCACCTCGACCACATGCGCGAGGTCGCCGGCGTCGACCACATCGGCATCGGCGGCGACTTCGACGGCACCGCCTTCCTCCCGGACGGCCTCGACGACGTCGCCGGCTACCCCAACCTGATCGCCGAACTGCTGCGCCGCGGCTGGTCGGAGACCGACCTCTCCAAGCTCACCTGGCACAACGCCGTCCGCGTCCTGCGCGACGCCGAGAGCGCCGCCGCCCGCCTCCGCGACGCGGGCCGGGCCCCGTCCCTCGCCACCCTCGCCCGACTGGACGGCTGACCCACGGAGTCCGGTGGGGCGGCCCGACCGCCCCACCCGGCCCCGGCCGGATCAGCCCAGCCGGGGAAACTCGATCGCGGGGCACTTGTCCATGACCATCTCCAGCCCGGCGGCGGTGGTCCGGGCGTAGGCGTCCTCGTCCACCACACCCAGCTGGAACCAGACCGCCTTCGCCCCCACGGCCACCGCCTGGTCCGCGACCTCCCCGGCCAGGGCACTGTTCACGAACACGTCCACCACGTCGACCTCGAACGGGACGTCCGCGAGGGAGGCGTAGCCCTGCTCGCCGAGGACCGTCTCCGCCTTCGGGTGGACCGGCACGATCCGCTTGCCGTGCTCCTGGAGGAACCGGGCCACGCCGTACGCGGCCCGGGCGGTGTTGGTGGACAGGCCGACCACCGCCCACGTGTCACCCTTGCCGGTGAGGATGGAACGGACCGTCGCTTCGTCGCCGTAGTTCGTCATGCCCGGGGCAACGAAGGCCGGCGGCCGGGGATTCCCGTCAGCTGGGGCGGCCGAGCGCGCGGTAGGTCCAGCCGGCGGCGCGCCAGGCGTCGGCGTCCAGGACGTTGCGGCCGTCCAGCAGCCGGCGCTCGGCCACGACCGCGCCCAGCTCGGCCGGGTCCAGCGCGCGGAACTCCTGCCACTCGGTGAGGTGCAGGACGACGTGCGCGCCCTCGGCGGCCTCCAGGGCGGAGTCGGCGTAGGCGAGTCCGGGGAACATCTTGCGCGCGTTGTCCATCGCCTTCGGGTCGTAGACGGTGACCTGCGCGCCCTGGAGCTGGATCTGGGCGGCGACGTTGAGCGCGGGCGAGTCGCGGATGTCGTCCGAGTTGGGCTTGAACGCGGCGCCGAGGACGGCGATCCGCCGGCCCAGGAAGCCGCCGGCGCACTGCTCGCGCGCCAGCTCGACCATCCGGGAGCGGCGGCGCATGTTGATCGAGTCGACCTCGCGGAGGAAGGTCAGCGCCTGGTCGGCGCCCAGTTCGCCGGCCCGCGCCATGAACGCCCGGATGTCCTTGGGCAGACAGCCGCCGCCGAAGCCCAGGCCGGAGTTGAGGAACTTGCCGCCGATCCGGTCGTCCAGCGCGAGCGCCGCGCTCAGCTGGGTGACGTCCGCGCCGGCCGCCTCGCAGACCTCGGCCATCGCGTTGATGAAGGAGATCTTGGTGGCCAGGAAGGAGTTGGCGGCGGTCTTCACCAGCTCGGCGGTCGCGTAGTCGGTGACCAGGAACGGCACCCCGGCGGCGATCGGCTCGGCGTACACCTCGCGCAGCAGTTCCTCGGCCCGCCCGCCGCGGGCGCCGATCACGATCCGGTCCGGGCGCAGGGTGTCCTGGACGGCGAAGCCCTCGCGCAGGAACTCCGGGTTCCAGGCGAGTTCGGCGCCCTCGCCGACGGGCGCCAGCGCGGCCAGCCGCTCGGCCAGCCGGCCCGCCGAGCCGACCGGGACGGTGGACTTGCCGACCACCAGCACCGGGCGGGTCAGATGCGGGGCGAGCGAGTCGATCGCGGCGTCCACGTACGACATATCGGCCGCGAACTCGCCCTTGCGCTGCGGGGTGTTGACGCAGACGAAGTGCACGTCGCCGAACTCGGCGGCCTCCTGCGCGGAGGTGGTGAAGCGCAGCCGGCCGGTCGAACCCTCGTGCCCCGCCACATGCTTGAGCAGCAGCTCGGACAGGCCCGGCTCGTACATCGGGACCTGGCCGGCGGTGAGGGTGGCGATCTTCTCCGGGTCGATGTCCAGACCCAGCACCTCGAAGCCGAACTCCGCCATGGCGGCGGCGTGGGTGGCGCCGAGATAGCCGGTACCGATCACGGAGATGCGGAGGGTCACGGTTTCCCCTTCGAGCGGGCGACGGGTGAGGGTGGACGCGGTCCCACCGGGCCGCGCCCACCGATGCTATCCGGCCGGGGGGAAAGCGCCCAGACCGTCCCGGTTCCGGCCGTTGTCCCGAAAGCTCCCCGCGCGGGCCGGGGCGGCGGCACAATACGCACATGGAGCCGGAGGACGAGCAGTCTGGCGAGCCCGCGCAGCGGCCGGTGCCGTCCGGCCTGAGCCTCTTCGAACCGGCGGCCGGTGCGTCCGGCGCCGAGGAGGGCCCGGCGGACAGCGGGGAGCAGCCTCCGTCGGACGGCGAGCCACCGGACCGGGAGCCGGACCGCGAGCCGGACCGCGAGCCGCCGGCCCGCCGCCGCCGGACCCGCCGGGTGCTGCTCTGGACCCTCTCCGCGCTGCTCGTCCTCGTCGTCGGCGGCTGCGGCGCCCTCTGGTGGACCGCCGAGCACTACGCCTCCTCCGTGCAGCGGATCCCGGACGCCTTCCCGACCGCGCCGGAGTCGGCCCAGCCGAAGCCGGTCCCGGGCAGCGGCCTCAATCTGCTGCTGGTCGGCCTGGACGCCCGCTCCGACACCCCCACCACCGGCAGCGCGGCCAAGGCCCCGGCCTGGCAGGCCGGGGCGGCCCGCAGCGACACCATGATGCTGCTGCACCTCTCCGACGACCGGAGCTCGGCGACCCTGGTCTCGCTGCCCCGGGACACCTGGGTGCCGATCCCGGGGCACGGCGAGGCCAAGCTGAACGCCGCCTACTCCTGGGGCGGTCCGGCCCTGATGACCGAGACCGTGCAGAACCTCACCGGCATCCGGATCGACCACCTCGCCGTGATCGACTGGAACGGCTTCCGCGCCCTCACCGACGCCGTCGGCGGGGTGGACATCACCGTTCCGCGCACCATCGAGGGCGTCGGCGAGGCCCGCGCCTGGGAGGCCGGTACCCACCACATGGACGGCGCCACGGCGTTGCTCTACGTCCGCGAGCGCTACGGGCTGCCCGGCGGCGACCTCGACCGGACCAAGCGCCAGCAGAACTTCCTGCGCGCGCTGATGCTCAAGGTGATGGACTCCGGCACGCTCACCAGCCCGTCGCGGCTGGGCGGACTGCTGGGCACCGTCGGCGAGGTGGTCAGCGTGGACGACCGGCTGTCCAACACCGACCTGTTCCAGCTCGCCTGGGGCCTGCGCTCGCTGCGCGCCGACGACGTCCGCTTCATGAACGCCCCGTTCGGCGGGTTCGCCACCCGGGGCGACCAGAGCGTGGTGCTGCTGGCGGACCGTCCGGCGGCGCAGTTGTGGGAGGCGATCCGCAACGACCGGACGGACCAGTACTTCCAGGAGCACAAGGCCGGCGACACCCTCGGCACGGACGTCGACTGACCCGGAGACATGTCCTGGGCAGCCGTGTCCTGGGCAGTTGTGTCCTAGGCAGCCGCAGGTCGGCGCCCTAGGATCTCTACCCGACGGTAACCAGTCGGCTCCACGGCGGGCACGACTCTTCGAAGAGGCAGGCATCATGGCGGGCAGCGCAGGCGCGGCGGACTTCGATCTCTTCCGGATCTCCGAGGAGCACGGGATGCTCCGTGAGGCGGTGCGTTCGCTGGCGGAGGCGAAGATCGCTCCGTTCGCGGCGGAGGTGGACGAGGTGGGGCGGTTCCCGCAGGAGGCGTTGGACGCGTTGCAGGGCAATGACCTGCATGCGGTGCATGTGCCGGAGGAGTTCGGGGGTGCGGGGGCGGACGCGCTGGCGACGGTGATCGTGATCGAGGAGGTGGCGCGGGTGTGCGCCTCGTCGTCGTTGATCCCGGCGGTGAACAAGCTGGGTTCGTTGCCGGTGCAGTTGTCGGGTTCGCAGGAGTTGAAGGCGAAGTACCTGGGGGCGTTGGCGCGCGGGGAGGGGATGTTCTCGTACTGCCTGTCGGAGCCGGAGGCGGGTTCGGACGCGGCGGGGATGAAGACCCGGGCGGTGCGGGACGGGGACTTCTGGGTTTTGAACGGTGTGAAGCGCTGGATCACCAACGCGGGGGTGTCGGAGTTCTACACGGTGATGGCGGTGACGGACCCGGAGCTGCGGTCGAAGGGGATCTCGGCGTTCGTGGTGGAGAAGGGCGACGCGGGGGTGTCGTTCGGTGCGCCGGAGCGCAAGTTGGGGATCAAGGGGTCGCCGACGCGTGAGGTGTACTTCGACGATGTGCGGATCCCGGCGGACCGGATGATCGGTGCGGAGGGCACGGGCTTCGCGACGGCGATGAGGACGCTGGACCACACGCGGGTGACGATCGCGGCGCAGGCGCTGGGGATCGCGCAGGGCGCGTTGGACTATGCGAAGGGGTATGTGCGGGAGCGTCGGCAGTTCGGTAAGCCGATCGGTGATTTCCAGGGTGTGCAGTTCATGCTGGCGGACATGGCGATGAAGCTGGAGGCGGCGCGTCAGTTGACGTACGCGGCGGCGGCGAAGTCGCAGCGGGGGGACGGGGACCTGACGTTCTTCGGTGCGGCGGCGAAGTGTTTCGCGTCGGACGCGGCGATGGAGATCACGACGGACGCGGTGCAGTTGCTGGGCGGGTACGGGTACACCCGGGACTATCCGTTGGAGCGGATGATGCGGGACGCGAAGATCACGCAGATCTACGAGGGCACCAACCAGATCCAGCGCATCGTGATGGCCCGCAACCTCCCGTAGTACTCAGGGCGGCACGGTCCGCGCCCTCCCGCGCGGACACCCGGAGCCCCCGGCCGAGCACGACTCGGCCGGGGGCTCCCGGCGTTGCGGCGGCCGGACCGGCCGGGACGGATTTTTCCTGGACGTCCGGCCCGCCGGTGCCATAGAAGTGATCGTCAACTTCCTTACTGGGAAGACGATTACGGGAGGAAACCGCTCATGGGCGACAAGTCGAACGACATCACCGACGGCCGGATCTGGCTCATCACCGGGGCCAACTCCGGCTTCGGCCTGGCCCTCGCCGAGGCCGCGCTGGCCGCCGGTGACACCGTGGTGGCCGCCGTCCGGCGGCCCGAGACCCTGGCGGAGGCGGCCGGGGCGCACCCCGGGCGGCTGCTGCCCGTCCGACTGGACGTCACCGACCACGACCGGATCGCCGCCGTGGTGGCGGAGACCGTGGAGCGCTACGGCCGGATCGACGTCCTGGTCAACAACGCCGGCCGCGGTCTGATCGGCGCCGTCGAGGAGTACACCGACCGCGAGCTGCGCGAGCTCATGGACCTGCACTTCTTCGGCCCGGCCGCGCTCACCCGGGCCGTCCTGCCGCACATGCGGGAGCGGGGCGCGGGCGCGGTGGTCCAGATGTCGAGCATGGGCGGCCGCTTCACCTTCCCGGGCGCCGGGGCCTACTCGGCGACCAAGTTCGCCCTGGAGGGCCTGTCCGAGGCGCTGGCCAAGGAGGTGGCGGGCTTCGGCATCAAGGTGCTGATCGTCGAGCCGGGTGCCTTCCGCACCTCCTTCGCCGAGCGGAGCGCGCTCGCCTTCACCACCCCCCTGCCCGCCTACGACGGGATCGTCGGGCCGGTCCGCGAGGGACTCCCGGAGACCGCCGGCAAGCAGCTCGGCGACCCGGAGAAGGCGGCCGCCGCGATCCTGGCCGCCCTGGACGCCGAGCGGACCCCGCTGCGGCTGCTGCTCGGCAGCGACGCCGTCGACGCGGTGCTCGGCGCTCTGGAGGCGTCCGTCGAGGAACTCCGGAGCTGGGAGGCGGTGGGCCGCTCCACCGACTTCGACGCCTAGGGCAGGTATGTGGGGTTCCTCCAACTCCACGGTGTTCGAATCGGTTGGCTGACGCACCTGAATGCCCCTCAGGGCCGTGGCAGTGTGGCTGATGTGGCGAGAGCTCCCCGCACGTACCTGTGCGGGGAGTTGTGGCCACTCCACAGTCCCGCACCAGCCAGGGAGTTCCTTCGATGGGTACCGAGAACCACGCGTCCCGAGCCTTCGCCCCCGAGCCGGTACTGGTCACCGGCCTCGGGGCGACCACCCCGCTCGGCGGCGACGTCCCCTCGACCTGGGCGGCGATGCTGGCCGGTGACACCGGCATCCGGCCGATCGGGGCCGACTGGGCCGCCCGGCTCCCGATCCGGATCGCCGGGCAGCTCGCGGTCGAGCCGACCGAGGTCCTGGACCGGGTCCTGGCCCGGCGGCTCGACCGCTGCGAACAGGTCGCGCTGGTCGCCGCCCGCGAGGCCTGGGCCGACGCCGGCCGACCCGAGGTGGACGGCGAGCGGCTGGCCGTGGTGATCGGCACCGGCACCGGCGGCGCGCTCACCATGCTCGGCCAGGACGACGTCCTGGAGGCCTCCGGCGTCCGGAAGGTCTCCCCGCACACCGTGCCGATGCTGATGGCCAACGGCCCGGCGGCCTGGGTGTCCATCGAACTCGGCGCCCGGGCCGGCGCGCACACCCCGGTCAGCGCCTGCGCGTCCGGGGCCGAGGCGATCGCCCTCGGCCTGGACCTGATCCGGCTCGGCCGGGCCGACGTGGTGGTGGCGGGCGGCGCCGAGGCGTGCGTCTGCCCGCTGACCCTGGCCGGCTTCGCCCAGGCCCGGGCCCACTCGCTGCGCAACGACGAACCCGGCCGGGCCTCCCGGCCCTTCGACGTCGACCGGGACGGCTTCGTGATCGGCGAGGGCGCGGCCGTCGTGGTGCTGGAGCGGGCCGGCTTCGCCGCCGCGCGCCGGGCCCGCGCCCACGCCGTGCTGGCCGGTGCGGCCGTCACCTCGGACGCCCACCACATCACCGCGGCCGCCGCCGAGGGGCAGGTCCGGGCGATCCGCCGGGCGGTGTCCGGGGCGGGGCTGTCGCCGCTGGACATCGGGCTGGTCCACGCCCACGCCACCTCCACCCAGCTGGGCGACCTGACCGAGGCGGAGTCGGTCACGGCGGCGATCGGCGCCCACCCGGTGGTGACCGCCACCAAGTCGATGACCGGCCACCTCTTCGGCGCGGCGGGCGCGCTGGGGGCGCTCGCCTCGGTCCTCGCGCTGCGCGACGGGACCGTGCCGCCCACCCGCAACCTGGAGCGGCAGGACCCGGCGGTCGGGCTGGACGTGGTCACGGGGGCCGCGCGCCGGGGGCCGGTCGGGGCGGTGCTCACCAATGCCTTCGGCTTCGGCGGGCACAACGCCTCGCTGGTGTTCACGCCCGCGCCGTGAGGGGCGGGCGGGAGGCGCCCCGAAATCCTGGCGACCTGCGGGCGGGCACTCACTAGGGTGACCGGCATGTCCACGGAACACCCGCCGCCCGCCGCTCCCCCCGCCCCGCTGCCTGCTTCTTCGCTGTCCGCTGCTCCGTCCGCTGCTCCGTCCGCCGCTCCGTCCGCCCTGCGGCTCGAACCGGTCACCCCGAGCAACATCGACGCCGCGCTGGAACTGAAGGTCCGCCCGGACCAGGAGCGCTTCGTCTCCCCGGTGGTCAAGTCGCTGGCCGAGGCCTACGCGCACGGGGAGGCCGCCTGGCCGCGACTGGTCTACGACGGCGACCGGCCGGTCGGCTTCGTGATGGCCTTCTTCGACATCACCTTCTACCCGGACCGGCCGGGCGACCTGCCGCGCTCGGGCCTCTGGCGCCTCAACATCGCCGCCGGCACCCAGGGCAGGGGCTACGGCCGCTTCGCCGTGGAGCAGGTCGCCGCGGAGATCCGCCGCCGCGGCGGCAGCCGGGTCACGGTCACCTATGTGCCGGGGGAGGACGGTCCCGAGCCGTTCTACGCCCGCCTCGGCTTCCGCCCGACCGGCGAGCTCAGCGGGGACCAGACCGTCGCGGAGCTGGACCTGTCCTGAACGGACGCGGGCGGGCGACCCGGCCGCCGCCGGGTCGCCCGCCCGTTCACCGGGGACGGGGTCAGCCGACCAGCAGGAACTTGGTGGTCGGCACACCGCGGATGGTGGCGCAGTCCAGGTTCGAGGTGGTGGTGCTGTAGGTCCAGCCGCGCGGGACGTCACAGGCCCAGAGGCCGTTGCGCGGGGTGCGGAGGTGGAAGGTGGTGGCCTGGACGCCCTGGTTCAGGCTGCACCCGGAGGTGTAGCTGACGTAGTCGTAGGTGAAGGCGGGCGTGCCCATGCAGGCGGTGAGGCCGTCGTAGGGGACGCGCAGGTGGTACATGTTGGAGGTCACGCCGGACTGCTGGCTGCAGGAGAGACCCCAGGTGATGTTGTCGTAGACGAAGCCCGGTGCGCTCATACAGGCGGTCAGCCCGTCGACCGGGGTGCGCAGGTGGAACTGCGGCGAGTTCCAGGTGCCGCCGCCGCTGCAGCTGCGGTTCATGGACACCTGGTCGTAGACGTAGCCGGCCGGGACGGAGCAGGCCCAGCTGCCGTCCAGCCCCGTGGTGGTGGCGGAGGCGTTGGTGGCGGTGACCGCGCCGGAGAGCATCAGCGCCAGTGCGGCGAGGACCGCCAGCAGGGCGTTGCGGACGGTACGGACGGTTCGTGCGACGGACATGGTTCTCCTTCGGTTGAGGAGTTGCCGGTGGGTGCACGGTGCGGGGTGACGGCGAGCGCGGGTGAGCGTTCACTGTCGCCGACGGTTCTAGCACGCACGGCGGGCCGTCACCTCGGTGGTCCGTTCGAGTTGATCATTCAGCCGCCCGCCGTCTAGTCGCCCCCGCGCGATTCCTCCGGTCCGGCTCGGTCGAACACCGCCTCCTCCTCTGCCGCAGCTGACGCAGCGCCCCCGGTGGGGTCGGTCGCGGCCCGGGTGCCCGGATCCGGCCGGCGTCGGGGGGTGTGCCGCGCGACAGGAGGCCCGGCATGCCATGATCCCTGCATGGGTTCCAACGTTTTCTTCGACATCACCATCAACGACGAGCCGGCCGGCCGGATCGTCTTCACGCTCTTCGACGACATCGTCCCGAAGACCGCGCAGAACTTCCGCGAGCTCGCCACCGGCCAGCACGGCTTCGGCTACGAGGGCTCGTCGTTCCACCGCGTCATCCCGGGCTTCATGCTCCAGGGCGGTGACTTCACCCGCGGTGACGGCACCGGCGGCAAGAGCATCTACGGCGAGAAGTTCGCGGACGAGAACTTCACGCTCAAGCACACCAAGCCGGGCCAGCTCTCGATGGCCAACGCGGGCCGCAACACCAACGGCTCGCAGTTCTTCATCACCACCATCGTCACCGACTGGCTGGACGGCAAGCACGTCGTCTTCGGCGAGGTCGTCGACGGCCTGGACCTGGTGCAGAAGATCGAGGGCCTCGGCTCGCAGAGCGGCCGCACCAAGGCCAAGGTCACCATCGCCAAGTCGGGCATCGTGGAGTAAGGGGCGCTCCCCCTTTCCCCGCATTCGGACGCGGCCCGCAACTCGAGCGGGCCGCGTCCGCGCGTTTTTCACCGCCTGCTTCCCGTCCCGGCCCGGTGCTCAGAGCGCCGCCGCGACCGCCGCCGCGACGAACAGGACCTGCAGCGCGGTGCGCGCGGGCAGCGGGGTGACGGGCTTCCCGGCGAGAGTGCCGTTGGTGCGGGCGGCGTGCACGTTGGCGGGGAACATCGCGAGCATCAGCAGGGCGAGTCCGGCGGCGGCGTACGGGGCCAGCGGCGGGACGAGCAGCCCGGCGGCGCCGGCCAGTTCGAGGACGCCGGTGAGCGTGATCAGCAGTTCGGGGCGGGGGAGCGCCGGCGGGACCATCGCGACGAAGTCGCGCCGGAAGGCCGGCAGGAAGTGCGGCACGCCGGTGGTGACGAACATCAGGGCGAGGGCGCCGCGCACGGCGGGCTGCCAGCCGTCGAGGGTGTCGACGGCGAGGAACCCGAGCAGGCGGAGGAGGGCGAAGCCGCCGAGGAGGGCGATGAGCGGGGCCATGGTGGACTCTCCAAGCTTGTCACCGGTCAATCTTGTCACTGGAAAGATTGACCCGGGCGAGCAATCTTGTCAATGCCTAGATATGATCGGAGGGTCGCCGACGAGAGGATGTGCCATGGGCAGGGCCGAGAGCTACCACCACGGGAATCTGCGGCGGGCCGTGCTGGACGCCGCGATCGCGGCGATCACGGAGTCCGGGCCGTCCGGCTGGAGCCTGCGGGAGCTGGCACGCCGGGCGGAGGTGTCGCACGCGGCGCCGGCGCACCACTTCGGTGACAAGGCGGGGGTGCTGACGGCGGTGGCGGCGGAGGGCTTCGAGCTGTTCGCGGACGCGCTGGAGCGGGCGGAGGGGGATCCCTACGGGTCGGGCGTGGCGTACGTGCGGTTCGCGGTGGACCACCGGGCGTACTTCGAGGTGATGTTCCGGCCGGAGCTGTACCGGGCGGACGACCCGGAGATGGCGCTGGCCCGCGACCGCGCCGGGGCCGTGCTCGCGGCCAGCGGCCGCCGGCTGTCCCGGGGCGAGCGGCCCGACCGGGCGACGACCATCGCCGCGTGGTCGCTGGCGCACGGCTTCGCGAGCCTCTGGCTGAACGGAGCCCTGCCGGAGAGCGGCACGGGGGCGGACGTGGAGGAGCTGGCCCAGGAGGTACTGCGGGTGGTGTTCGGCGGAGCGGAGTAGGAAGCCGGCCGGGCCGACTTCCCACTCCGCACGGAGCCCTATCGACGCTCGACGGTCACCGACTCGATGACGACGGCTTCGAGCGGACGGTCACCCGGCCCGGTCGGGACGGCCGCGATGGCGTCCACGACCTTCTGGCCGGCCGCGTCGGCGACCTCGCCGAAGATGGTGTGCTTGCGGTTCAGGTGCGGCGTGGCCCGGGTGGTGATGAAGAACTGCGAACCGTTGGTGTTCGGCCCGGCGTTGGCCATGGCCAGGAGGTACGGCTTGGTGAAGTAGAGCTCCGGGTGGAACTCGTCGGCGAACTCGTACCCGGGCCCGCCCGTACCGTCCCCGAGCGGATCGCCGCCCTGGATCATGAAGTTGGGAATGACCCGGTGGAAGGTCGTCCCGTCGTACAGCGGAGCCGTCGAAACCTCACCCGTCACCGGGTCGGTCCACTCCCGCTGCCCCTCGGCCAACTCCACGAAGTTGCGCACGGTCTTCGGAGTGTGGAACTGGAACAGCTTGACGGTGATGTCGCCGTGGTTGGTCTTGAGGACGGCGTAGTACTGCGAGCCCATGGACTGAAGACACCTTTCAACGAATCAACCGAACCCGCCCGATCCTCCCACGCCACCCCACCCCCGACCCGGCCCGCCGACCACGGGGGTCGGCCGCCCCGTCGGGGCTGCGGGGGTCACTCGGTCGGGTGGGGGCAGGGGGTGGCTGCGGCGTGGTCGGCGGGGTGGCGGGCGGGTGCGCGGTACGCCTTTGCTGCACACGCTCCCGCACACGGAATCGGTATCCCCATGACTCTCCGCCGTCTGGCGCAGGCCGCTCTGGTCCTCGCCCTGGCTTGTCCGCTCGTTCCGGCAGCCCCCGCGCTGGCCGCCGCTCCGGTCGTCCGGGCGGTCGTCCAGCCGCCGCTCCCCGTCCAGGACTTCCCGGAGCGGGTCGAACGGGCCTGCCGGATCTGGGAGAGTCTTGACTGGCCCACCAGCCCCCGCCCGGTCGACTTCCGGATTCCCGGCCCGGAGTTCATCCGGGGCAGCAACCCGTACGGCAACCGGAGCGGGGACCTGCCGGCGGGCGGCGAGTACCACGAGTACGACGTCAACCCCCGCCCGATGCCCACCACCCACCGCGATGCCGAGCGCCTGGTCCGCGACGAGCGCACCGAGCAGACCTGGTACACCGACGACCACTACGCCAACTTCCGCGAGATCTCCGAAGGCTGCTGACGTGCCCGTAGTGCCCGAGCCCCCGCTCGGCCCGGCCCGGTGGGACCTCCTGCCGGGCCGGGCCTGGGCGGGCTTCGCCACCGCCCCGGACCGGCTGCGCCTCGTCCGCGGTGCGAACTGCCGCACCAGGGCGGCCCTGTTCGCCGAGTGGGCGCGGGCGCTCTCGTTCCCCGGCTACTTCGGCCACAACTGGGACGCCTTCGAGGAGTGCCTCAACGACGCGCTCCTCCCGCCCGGTGCCGGGCCGGCCGCCACCCGCCTCCTCGTCCTCGTCACGGACGCCGACGCCCTCCTCGCGGACGAGCCGCCCGCCCAACTCGCCCTGCTGCTCGACATCCTGGATGCGGCCCCCGGCCGCGCCCTGCGCGTGCTCTTCCTCGCGGACCCGCCGGGGGCCGAGGCGGCCGAGGCCCGGCTCCGCGCGGCCGGCGGAACCGACTGAGCCCGGTCAGTCCCGGTCGGTCCCGTTCAGTCCCGGTCGGTCACCACGGGCCGCTGCTGGCGCAGCGAGACCTGGTTGCCGTCCGGGTCCCGGGCCTCGATGCGCCAGCCGAACGGGTACTCCTCGGGCTCGTCCGCATCGAACTCCACCCCGCGCTCGCGCCAGATCCCGACGTCCTTCCTCAGGTCGTCCGACTCCAGGATGATCGGACCGGGTGCGGACACCCCCTCCGCCCGCGGCGGCTGCCCGGCGGCCGGGGCGTGCGACCAGAGGATGATCTCGAACGGGTGGCCCTCGGCGCCCACGGTGAGGAAGCGGCCGTCCGGGCCGGGGTAGTCGATGCGCTTCTCCAGCCCCAGCTGTTCGGTGTAGAACCGCAGCGCGCGGTCCTGGTCGGTGACGTAGACCGTGACGTACATGACCTTGGTGAGCATGGTGCTGTCCTCTCCGTCCGGCGGCCCGGTGGTGCCGCTCCGCCTCCCTGACGGATCACGGCGGCCCTGTTGTGACAGCTGTGGGCAAGGAATCCTCCGCGCGGGAAGTCGGCCAGTCCGACTTCCCACTCCGCACCGGGCCGCCGCGCCCGATCGGTCCCCGACGCCGCGTCACCGTCCGGCTACTTTGAGCCGCACACCGGCGGGGTCGCGCAGGGCCGTCCCGCTCCGGCCGAAAGGAATGTGGACGCATGACGCAGCGACGCACGGCAACGGTTCTCGGGGCCTGGCTGGCCGCCGCCGCCCTCGCCGTCGCGGTCCCGAACACCGCGTACGCGGCCCACGGGATCCTGATCGTCGACGGTGCCCCGTACCAGGACCCGCGCGGGTGCCTCCCGCTCGGCGACTTCGTCCAGCCGGTGGTCACCAACTACACGGACTCGGTGGTCCAGGTCCGGAGCGGGACCAGCTGTGAGGGCGCGGTCGAGAAGTTCGTCGTCCCCGGCGAGACCTACGCGGTGCTGGGTGGCCGCAGCGTCCTCGTCCCCTGACGAGGCCGCGCTCGCGGTTCCCTGACGCGCCCCCGCTCGCGGTCCTCCGGTGAGGCCCGTGCCCGCGCAGGAGGTCGGCGCCTCCGACCTCCTGCGCGAGGGGCCGCCGAGGTCACCCGAACGACCTAGGTCCGAGGCCCGATGGCCGGAAGCATCCGGTCCGCTTGGATGGTGGCCATGGACGAATCCACGCAGAGCGCAGAGATCCCGACCGACGAGCAGGTGGCGGCCTACCTCGCCCGGATCGGTGCCGAGCGCCCCGCCCGCGCCGGTGCCGCCGAGCTGGCGCGGCTCCAGGAGGCGCACCTGGACGCCGTCCCGTTCGAGAACCTCAGCATCCACCTCGGCGAGCCCGTCGTGCTCGAACCGGAGGCGCTGCTGGAGAAGGTCGTGGGGCGTCGGCGCGGCGGGTTCTGCTACGAACTCAACGGTGCCTTCGCCGCGTTGCTGCGGGCCCTCGGCTACCGCGTCGAACTGCTCGCCGCCCGGGTCTTCGACGGGGCCGAGCCCGGCCCGCCGTTCGACCACCTCGCGCTGCGGGTGGAGGCGGACGGCGTCGCCTGGCTGGTGGACGTCGGCTTCGGCAGGTTCGCCCGCCGCCCGCTGCGCCTCGACGAGCGCGGCCTGCAGCAGGACCCGGCGGGAGTCCTCACCATCACCCCGAGCACCATCACCCCGAGCACCATCGCCCCGAGTACCGGCACTCCGGGCGCCGGCACCACCGGTGACCTGGACGTCCTCCTCGACGGCGCGCCGCAGTACCGCCTCGACCCCCGCCCGTACCGGCTGGCCGACTTCGCCCCGACCTGCTGGTGGCAGACCACGTCCCCCGACTCGCACTTCACCCGCGCGACCACCTGCTCCCGCCCCACCCCCGACGGCGGCCGGATCACCCTCACCAGCACCCGCGCCACCGGCGGCACCCGGCTTCTGCGCACCGCCGCCGACGGCACCCGAACCGAGGAACTCCTCAACGCCGACGCGGCCCTGGGCGCGTACCGCACCCACTTCGGCATCGCCCTGGACCGCCTGCCGACGGCACCCTGACCGCCCCGACCGGGCCCTGGCCGCGCGCCCCTGACCGCGCCCCGGCCCCGCTAGAGCAGGCCGAGGTGGTCGAGGCCCAGGTAGGCCGGGCCGACGTCGGAGAGCAGGCCGCGGCGCAGCACCGTGTCGCGGAACTCCGCCAGGTCCATCAGCACCACCTCGATGAACTCGTTGCGGTCGTGCGCGATCCGGGCGGCCGGGGTGCAGTCGGTGGCGACGCAGGCGTGGCGCACGCCGTTGGAGTAGGCGTCGTGCCAGACGGCGGTGACGTGCTCCACCTTGCCCCGGTAGCCGGTCTCCTCGGCGAGTTCGCGCGCGGCGGCGTCCTCGGGGGACTCGCCCGGGTCGATCACGCCGCCCGGCAGCTCGTACAGCAGGGCCTGCGGTCCGGGCCGGAACTGCCGGGTGAGTACGATGCGCCGGTCCGGGGTCAACGCGACGACGGCCGCGCAGGAGTACTCGTTGCCGAGGTGGTAGACCTCCTCGCGGCCGTCCGGCATCGCGAAGGTCACCCGGTCGGTGCCGCGCCCGTAGGCGCTGTGGATCGGCTCACGGCGGAGTTCCCGCCAGTGCGTGTCGCCCATCGGGGCGGGCTCCTTCCGTGCGGGCGCGCGGGCGCCCGGGGCGGCGCGTCCGGACGTCCGCGGGCGCGGACGGCACCGTGTGCACGCGCAGAATAGCCGTGCATCGCCCGCTCCGGGAGGATTCGCCGGAATCGTTCGCCGTGGTCGACGGGGCGCCGTAAGCTGCGCGGGCGTGGTCGGCCCGGCGTCCGGGAAGCGGCCGCGAATCGACGAACTCCGCACCCCGGCAAGGTGGTTCACCCATGAGGCAGACGAGTCGGCGCAAGGACGACGGTGAGGTGACCTGCGAGCAGGTGACCGTCCTCTCCTTCGAGCCCGAGCCCGAGGCCCGGGTCGACGAGGACGGCCGCGTCCTGCTGATGAGCGAGCCCGCGAGTCTGACCCGCATCCCGGTCCGGATCCTCCGGGAGGCCATGACGATCAAGCGGGTCGCGGGCTACTGGATCAGCTGGGCGGAGTGGTTCGGTCCGGACGACATCCGCAACCACGCCCGCTGGGTGCCGGACGAGGAGTACGTCCGGCCCGGCGAGGGCGGTCTCGGCGGCCGACTGGACGTGAAGGTGTCGGCGTACTGGGCGGTGGAGCGGGAGCCGCGCCGGGCGCGGCTGCGGACCAGCGAGGCCGTGGTGACCTTCCCGGCGGGGGAGGCCCGGTGCGAACTCGTCCTGGAGCGCCCCGAGTCGCAGCACCCGGCCACGCTGGTCGTCCATCTGTCGGACGCCTGGTGGTCGGGCGGCCGCGGCGGGCGGACGATCCACCACGGGCTGGCGGGCGAACTGGAGGGCCCGGGCGGGCGGCCGGGCGAAGGGCGGCGGGGCGCGGCCGTCCACCGGTACGCGGAGTGTGCGACGGGGCACCTGCCGGGGGTGGCCGTCCGCTGACCGGCGGTGTCTCAGGCGCGCGCCCCGACGGCGGCCCTGCCGCTGGTATCTGCGCCCACCGCGCCGCCCGGCCAGTCCGCCCGGGTGCCGACCTTCCGGGCGGGGACGCCGGCCCAGATCTCGCCCGGCCCGGTGGAGCGGGTCAGCACGGCGTTGGCGCCGACCACGGTGCCGGCGCCGACCGTCAGCACCCCGGCCTTGCAGACCACCTTGGCGCCCGCGCACAGCACCGCGCCGTCCTCCACCACCACCCGCCGCATCGCGCTCGCCTCCTGCGGCACCCAGGGGTCGGCCCGGCCGACGGTCACGCCGTTGTACAGCGTCACCCCGGCGCCGAGGGTGGTGTACGGGTGCAGCACGGTGCCGAAGCCCCGGTGGAACACGACGAGCCCCGGCCCGATCTCGGCGGCGGCCGGCACCTCCATGCCGTAGACGGCGAGCGCCTCCTGGACCAGGCGGCCCAGGAGGCGGTGGCGACGGCGGTAGATCAGCGCGGTGACGAGTGACATCCACCCATTGTGTCGGTGGCGTTACGCGGAGTCACGCAGGTGTGCGGGGTGCCCGTGGCGGAGGGTCGGCCGCTCCGTCCGCGGCCGCTCCGTCCGTGGTCGGTCCAGGTCCGGTCGGTCCAGGTCCGGCCGCTTCACGTCCGGTTACTTCACGTCCGGCACGGCGGTGTCGTTCTTGAAGGCGTCGAACACCTGCTTGGCCTTCGCGGTGTCCCACTTGACCGCCGACTCGCCGGTGTTGGTCTTGAAGTCCGGGTTGGCGATCGGCACGGTGATGCTCTTTCCGCTGCCGCCGTTGACGTCCTTCATGGCGAGGAAGAGCGAGCCGAGGTCGGTCAGCCCGGCGTCGTCGTCGACGATCAGCGTGCCGAGGCCGGAGGACACCAGCGGGTAGAAGGTGAACGGGTTGAGCACGGTGGCCGGCGAGGCCGCCTGCTTGGCCAGCGCGCCGAGGAACTTCTGCTGGTTGCGCATCCGGCCGAGGTCCTGGTCGGCCATCTGGTGGCGCTGGCGGACGAAGGCCAGCGCCTGGGTGCCGTTGAGGCTCTGGCAGCCGGCCTTGAGGTCGAGGCCGGAGTCCTTGTCCTGGACGTCCTGCTCGATGCACATGTCCACGCCGCCGACCGAGTCGACGATGCCGACGAAGCCGGCGAAGCCGATCTCGGCGTAGTGGTCGATGCGGATGCCGGTGTTCGTCTCCACGGTCTGCGCGAGCAGCTTGCCGCCGCCGGAGGCGAAGGCGGAGTTGATCTTCGAGGTGGTCGCCTTGACGGGCTTGCCGTTCTCGCCGGTGTGCTCGGGGATCGGCACCCAGGAGTCACGCGGGATGCTCATCAGGGTGTTCCCGTTGTCCCCGACGTGCAGGATCATCATCGAGTCGCTGCGCTTGCCGCCCGCGTGGCCGGTGTGCAGGTCCTCCTCCTGGCTGTCGGAGAGGCCGTTGCGGCTGTCCGAGCCGACGATCAGCCAGTTGGTGCCCTTGCCCGCGGCCGGGCGGCCCGGGTAGTCGGCGAGCACGCTCTCGTGGTTGAGCTTGGAG
Organism: Kitasatospora sp. MBT66; assembly: GCF_000710405.2. Taxonomy (NCBI): domain Bacteria; kingdom Bacillati; phylum Actinomycetota; class Actinomycetes; order Kitasatosporales; family Streptomycetaceae; genus Kitasatospora; species Kitasatospora sp. MBT66. Next base: position 412,907 of record NZ_JAIY01000006.1, read on the forward strand.
TCCGCCCAGAACCAGGTGGAGACGGTGGTGACCATCAGTGCGATCAGCACGCCGAACACCGACCACTTGATGATCCGGCGGCGCGGCCAGCGTCCGGAGCGGGCCGTGGCGGGCGACTGCGGCCCGCCGGGGGTTATCGGCCCACCGGGCGCGGAACCGGGCCCGCCGGGGCCACCCGGACCGCCCTGCGCGGGCACCGACGGGCGCGCACCGGGCTGCCCGGGCTGTCCGTAGCCCTGCCCCGGCTGCCCGTACCCCTGGGCGGGGCCGTACCCGGGCGTCTGCTGCGGCTGCCCCTGGGGCCGCCCCTGCGGCTGGGGCTGCCGGGGTGCCTGAGCGCCCGGCCCGCGCGGGTTCAGCCCGGCGGGCAGCGGCGGCTCGGCGGCCGGACCGCCGCTGCCGGGCCCGTACGCCGCGCCACCGCCACCGTTGCCGCCGTACGGGTTCCCGCCGCCGCCCGGGCGGCCCTCCTGCCACGTGTTCATGTGGGAGAGGATGCCCGACGCGGCCCCCGGTGACTCCCCCCGGGGCCCCTGCCAGGGCCCTTGTAGCAGTTTTGATGCACGCGCCGGATCGTTCCGCCGCATGGCGCCGGGCGGGCGCACGCCCCGTGTCCGTCCGGCCACCCGACCGCCACCCGACCGCCGCCCGGCCCCCGTCCGACCGGTCACCCTCACGATTCTCCGTCTCACCGTCCGTCTCACCTGGTGTTCGGTTGTCGGGACGATCCTTGACCGTCCCGAACGCTGCGTGTTTGCATGACTGCCATGGATCAGCGATGGACTCTCACGCGTCGGCGGCACGTCGACCTTCAGCGTGTGTCCTGTTCGCTCTGTTGTGGCTGACGCTCGCCCGTCGAACCCCCACCACTCCTCCTCTTCCCCCGTTCCGCCGCTGCCCGTGCGGCGTGCCCACCGCTGACTGTCGCCGCCCCGCCGGGCCGGCCGACGTGCCTGCGGTCGGTGCCGCGCGCCGCCGAAGCGGCGTCCCGCTTCCTCCCCGAGGTGAATCCATGGCCACCGTCCTGTCCGTCTCCGGCTCGCCGTCCCCGACGTCCCGCACCACCCGCCTGCTGCGTCTGATCGACGCGCAGCTGGAGGAGCGCGGCCACCGCGTCGTCCCGTTCGAGGTGCGCAGCCTGCCCGCGCACGCGCTGCTCTCCGCCGACCTGTCGCATCCGCAGCTGGCGGCCGCCCTGGAGCTGTTCGCCGAGGCGGACGGCGTGGTGATCGGCACCCCCGTCTACAAGGCCGCCTACTCGGGGCTGCTGAAGGCGCTGCTGGACGTGCTGCCGCAGTACGCGCTGCGCGACAAGGCCGTCCTGCCGCTCGCCACCGGCGGCTCCACCGCGCACGTGCTGGCGGTGGACTACGCGCTCCGGCCGGTGCTCAGCTCGATGGGCGCCGACCACATCACCCGGGGCTGGTTCGTGCTGGACCGCCACATCACCGCCCGGGAGGACGGCACGACCGTGCTGGAGCGCGAGACGGACGTGCTGCTGCGGCCGGTGGTGGACGCCTTCGCGGGCACCCTGGAGCGCCTCGCCGCCCCCGCCCTGACGGCCTGACGGCCCGCACGGCCTGACGTCAGGTCAACTCCTCGCGGGAGCAGCCTCGTCGGCCCCCTCGGACGTCCTCCCGTCGCCCCTCCCGGGCGGTCCGGCGAGGGGCGGCGAGGGGGCCGAACGGCGTTCCGGCCCCGCTCGGCGGAGCACCCGCGGACCGCTTCCCGCGTCGCCGCGCCGGGGCTCCGTAAGGGGGGTCCCTGAGGGGGGTCCGGCCTACCCCTAGGGGGAGGGGTGGCCCACCCCGTACAACTCCGGTTGGGCCGCTTCCTCCCGTCGGATGACGAGGAGGAGTGGCCCCGACTCCTAACGTGGTTCACATCCCCGCCCGTCCGAGGCGGACCCGCTCCGGTCGGGTCCGGGTCCCCGGTTCACCGGGAGGGTGGGGCTGACTCCCGGTCGAAAACTATCCCCTGCGCGATGTCGCCGGGCGGGTGGCACGGAGCAGGCTGGGGGCAACGGGTGGGACCACTTCTTAGGAGACGACAGTGACGACGGCAGCAGCAGCCGTGTACGACCCCCAGCTTCCCGGCGGTGCCCCCGCCGTCGCCGCTTCGGCCCGCCAGGTGACCAAGTCCTACGGTGCCGGTGAGACCAGGGTGACGGCCCTGGACGCGGTGGACGTCGACATCCAGCGGGGCCGGTTCACCGCGATCATGGGTCCCTCGGGCTCCGGCAAGTCGACGCTGATGCACTGCCTGGCCGGTCTGGACACGGTGACCGAGGGGCGGATCTGGATCGGCGAGACCGAGATCACCGGTCTGAAGGACAAGCAGCTCACCAGGCTGCGCCGGGACAAGATCGGCTTCATCTTCCAGGCCTTCAACCTCCTCCCGACGCTGAACGCGCTGGAGAACATCACCCTCCCGATGGACATCGCCGGCCGCAAGCCCGACCAGGCCTGGCTGGACCGGGTGGTGGAGACGGTCGGGCTGTCCGACCGGCTCAAGCACCGGCCGACCCAGCTCTCCGGCGGCCAGCAGCAGCGCGTCGCGGTGGCCCGGGCGCTGGCGGCCCGGCCCGAGATCATCTTCGGCGACGAGCCCACCGGGAACCTCGACTCGCGCTCCGGCGCCGAGGTGCTGTCCTTCCTGCGCCGCAGCGTCGACGAGCTGGGCCAGACCATCGTCATGGTCACCCACGACCCGGTCGCGGCCGGCTACGCGGACCGCGTGCTGTTCCTCGCGGACGGCGTGATGGTCGACGAGATGCACGCCCCGACGGCGGACTCCGTCCTCGAGCGCATGCGCCGTTTCGACGGCAAGCGCACGAGCTGAGCGGGCGGGAGCTGACAGGACCATGTTGCTCAAGACATCACTTCGGAGCTTCTTCGCCCACAAGGGGCGAATGGCGCTATCCCTCGTCGCGGTCGTCCTCTCGGTCGCGTTCGTGTCCGGGACGCTGGTGTTCTCCAACACCGCGACCAGCACCTTCGACACCCTCTTCGCCTCGACCGCCTCCGACGTCTCGGTCGGGCCCGCCGAGCCGGAGCTCGGCGGCAAGGACACCCGCGCCAAGACGCGGACGGTCCCCGTCGACAGCGTGCGGAAGGTCGCCGCGGTCCCCGGGGTTAAGACGGCGATCGGCCAGGTCACGGTGGAGAACGCCACCCTGGCGGACCCGGCGACCCTCAAGAAGGTCGGCCCGACCACCGGTGCCCCGACCCTCGTCGGCAACTGGGTGGACAGCCCGCGCAGCCCGGTAGAGATCACCTCCGGTCACGTACCGCAGGGCCCCGACCAGGTCGTGCTCGACGCGGACACCGCGAAGAAGGCCAAGCTCGGCCTGGGCGGCAAGCTGCGGGTGATCGTCAACGACAACCGCGACTTCACGATCGTCGGCATCGCCGCGTTCAAGACCACCAACCCGGGCGCGGCGCTGGCCTTCCTGGACACCGCCACCGCGCAGAGCGTCCTGCTCGGGGGCCCCGCCTACACCTCGGTCGAGGTGTACGGGGACGGCAGCCGGTCCGACGAGCAGCTCAAGTCCGACGCGCTGGCCGGGCTGGGCGCCGGCTTCGAGGCGAAGACGGCGGCCGAGCAGAAGGCGGACGGCCAGAAGAGCGTCGGTTCCTTCCTCGACTTCATGAAGTACGCGATGCTCGGCTTCGCCGGCATCTCGCTGCTGGTCGGCGGCTTCCTGATCATCAACACCTTCTCGATGCTGGTCGCCCAGCGCACCCGGGAGATCGGCCTGCTGCGGGCCGTCGGCGGCAGCCGTGGGCAGGTCAACCGCTCGGTGCTGGTGGAGGCGCTGCTGCTGGGCCTGGCCGGGTCCACCATCGGCATCGCGGCCGGCCTCGGCCTGGCGGTCGGGCTCATCCAGCTGATGAACGCAATCGGGATGCACCTCGACGCCTCGGACCTGAAGATCGGCGCGGACGTGTTCGTCGCCGGGTACGCGGTGGGTGTCGTGATCACCGTTCTCGCGGCCTTGGTCCCGGCTCTCCGGGCGAGCCGGATCGCCCCGATCGCCGCGCTGCGCGACCACGGGACCCCGGTCGAGGCCCGCTCCAACACCGTCCGGGCGATCATCGGCCTGGTGCTCACCGCAGGTGGTGGCGGTCTGCTGGTGCTGGCCGCCGGAGCGGAGAAGGCCGCCACCGGGGGCCGACTGCTCGGGCTCGGCGTGCTGCTGACCCTGGTCGGCTTCGTCGTCCTCGGCCCGCTGCTGGCCACCACCGTGGTCCGGGTGCTCGGCGCGCTGCTGCCCACCCTGTTCGGCCCGTCCGGCAGGCTCGCCCAGCGCAACGCGATGCGCAACCCGCGTCGTACCGGTGCCACGGCCGCCGCGCTGATGATCGGACTGGCGCTGGTGATCGGGGCCTCGGTCTTCACCTCCTCGGTGATCAAGTCCACCAACAACCAGATCGACAGCTCGGTGGGCGCCGACTACATCGTCTCGGCCGGACCGAACGGGGTCTCCCCGGAGATCGTCGCCGCCGTGCGGCAGACCCAGGGCGTGGACCACACCACCGAGCAGAAGTACCTCGAGGCGTACTTCACCGCGCCTGACGGGAAGACCGAGAAGAACGGCATATCCGCCGTGACCGCGCGGTTCACCGAGGACTTCCGGCTGCCGGTCAAGGAGGGCTCCCCGGACTCCCTCAAGCAGGGCGCGCTGGCGATCGGCGAGGACTACGCCAAGGACCACGGCCTGAAGGTGGGCGACCCGATCAAGGTCGACTACGGCAACGGGTGGGTCCAGTCGCTGCCGGTCGGCGTCGTCATGACCAAGGGCAACCAGCTCTTCGACGGCAACACCTTCGCCTCGCTCGACACCGTCAGCAAGGCGGTGCCGGCCGCGGACCAGCCGGTGGACGCCATCCTGTTCGCCAAGGCGGCCGCCGGGGCGGACGTCGCCAGGACACTCACCGGCCTGGAGGACGCGCTCAAGCAGTACCCGCAGGCCTCGGTCCGCGACCAGGCCGGCTACAAGGACCTCGTCCAGGAGCAGGTCAACACCCTGCTCTACATGATCTACGGCCTGCTCGGGCTGGCGATCGTGGTCGCGGTGCTCGGCGTCGTCAACACGCTGGCGCTCTCGGTGGTGGAGCGGACCCGTGAGATCGGCCTGCTGCGGGCGATCGGGCTCTCCCGCCGCCAGCTGCGCCGGATGATCCGGCTGGAGTC
>NZ_JAIY01000006.1:419107-438649 GCF_000710405.2 Kitasatospora sp. MBT66
CCGGCCCCGGCCGCCGGAACCGCCGAAGGCTCCGCCCCGCCCACCGGCTGCGCCCCGCCCGCCCCGCCGTCCTCCGCCACCAGCGGCCGCCCCTCCCGCACCGCGTCGAACAGTGCCCGGGCCCGCTCCTTGTCCCAGAGCACCGTCGAGCCCCAGCCGGCGACCGGGTGGTCCACCGAGGCCAGCGGCACGGTCACGAAGTCGGCCCGCCCGGCCGTCAGCTCCTTCATCCGGGTCGCCAGCGTGATCAGATCGTCCGCCGAGAGCCCCTTGTCGGCCTTGACCGAGGCGAGCAGGCTGTCGGTCGCCCGGGCCAGCCGGACCGGGCTGAGCAGGACGCCGCCACTGGTCAACTGGTGCAGCAGCTGCGCGACCAGCTTCTGCTGCCGGCGCATCCGCCCCAGGTCGGAGCTGCCGTCCACGTGCCGGGCCCGTACGTACTTGAGCGCGCCGGCGCCGTCCAGGGTGCTGGTGCCGGCCGGCAGGTCGAGGCCCGAGTACTCGTCCTTGAGCGGTTTGGCGGTGCAGACCCGGACTCCGCCGACGGCGTCCACGGCGGAGACGAACCCGGCGAAGTCGACCTGGAGGTAGTGGTCGATGCGCAGCCCGGTGTTCTGTTCCACGGTGGCGACGGTCAGCTGCGGGCCGCCCATCCCGAACGCGGCGTTGATCTTGCCCTTGGCAGCCGGGACCGTCCGCCGGGTGGCCGGGTCCCGGTGGGCGGGGATGTCGACATAGGAGTCCCGGGGAATGCTGATCACGCCGGCCCGGGAGCCGTCACCGGAAAGCTGGACGATCATCATCGTGTCGGTGCAGTGACAGGATTCCCCCCCGGCGTGCAGCACCGTCTTGAGCGTCTTCTCCGGGATTCCGTCGCGTTCGTCGGTGCCCACCACCAGGAAGGTGGTGGAGCCGTCGTCGGCCGGCCGGGCCCGGTCGTTGCTGAAGGCGTCCACCCGGTCGATCGACCCGATCCCGTGCAGTACCGCCCAGCCTCCGCAGGAGGTGACGAGGACGCTGAACGCGATGCCGGCGGCCAGTCGACGGGGCCAGAAGCGGCGCCGCTCCGAGGGGCCGCCGGACCGTTCGAGCGGCTCACCGGAGCGTTCGAGCGGGTCGGCGGACTGTTCGAGCGGGTCGCCGGCCGGGTCTTCGGACTGGGCGGAACGGGGGGAGACGGGCATCTCTCGGATGGTAGGGGCGCCCTCGGCCGGGCCGGGTGAGGGCGCGCCGTGGCCGGGGAGTACGGTGGGCCCCGACCGGCGAAACGTTCCTCCGTGCGCCCCACCGGCGACCCCGGACAGCTGCTACGACGGTCCTTCGCACACCCCCTGCCCGCCCGGGCGGAGACGCCCAGACCGGGACAAGACGACACCCCGCCCGCACCGGTACGGTTGGCCCCGATGAACACCAAGGCTGCTGAGGAGCTGCCGGCGGTCTCCGTGATCATGCCGGTGCTCAACGAGGAACGACACCTGCGCACGGCCGTCCGGCACATCCTGGAACAGGACTACGCCGGGTCGATGGAGGTGGTGATCGCCCTCGGTCCGTCCACCGACCGCACCGCGCAGATCGCCGCCGAACTCGTCGCCGAGGACCCCAGAGTCCGGACGGTGGAGAACCCCACAGGGCGTACCCCCGCGGGGCTGAACGCCGCCATCCGCGGTTCCCGCCATCCGATAGTGGTGCGCGTCGACGGCCACGGCCTGCTGACCCCCGGCTACATCACCACGGCGGTCCGGCTGCTCGGCGAGATGGAGGCCGCCAACGTCGGCGGCATCATGCACGCCGAGGGCGAGACCGAGTGGGAGCACGCGGTCGCCGCGGCGATGACCTCCAAGATCGGTGTCGGCAACGCCGCCTTCCACACCGGCGGCCTGGCCGGTCCGGCGGACACCGTCTACCTCGGGGTGTTCCGGCGCGAGGTGCTGGAGCGCCTCGGCGGCTACAACGAGGAGTTCGTCCGCGCCCAGGACTGGGAGCTCAACTACCGGATCCGCCAGGACGGCGGCCTGGTGTGGTTCACCCCCCAGCTGCGCGTCACCTACCGGCCCCGGCCCACCATCAAGGCCCTGGCCAAGCAGTACAAGGACTACGGGCGCTGGCGCCGGGTGGTCACCCGCTACCACCGCGGCTCGGTCAACCTGCGCTACCTCGCGCCCCCCACCGCCTTCGTCGGGGTGACGCTCGGACTGCTGCTCGGCCTGGCCGTCCACCCGGCCTTCCTGGCCCTGCCCGGCGTCTATCTGCTCGGCATCGCCGGCGGTGCGCTGAAGGAGGGGCGCGACCTGTCGCCCAAGGCGAAGGCGCTGCTCGCGGTGGCCTTCGCGACCATGCACCTCAGCTGGGGCTTCGGCTTCCTCACCTCGCCCCGTTCGCTGGCCCGCAGGGTCATCGGCAGCCGCGCCCCGTCCAGTGCGGACGTGGTGGCCGAGCGCGGCTGATCACGCCCGCACACGGCTGAGCACGGCTCGGCACGGCTCGGCACGGCCGAGGCACCATCCGGCCAATCCCGCGGACCCGCCCTCCCGTTCCCGCGCCCGACGCTATCGTCGGGCGCCATGGGGACAGTCGAGGGCGGGTCCGCCGCCGTTTCCGAGGGCTCCGTTTCCGAGGGCTCCGGGGCCCGGGTCGAACCCACCGCCGATGTCGACGGGCGCGCCGTGCTCGGCGCCGGGACGACGGTCTGGCACCTCGCCCAGGTCCGCGAGGACGCGGTGATCGGCGCGGACTGCATCATCGGCCGCGGCGCCTACGTGGGCCCGGGGGTGCGGATCGGCGACCGGGTCAAGCTGCAGAACCACGCCCTGGTGTACGAGCCGGCGGTCCTGGAGGACGGCGTCTTCGTCGGACCGGCGGCGGTGCTCACCAACGATCTCTACCCGCGCTCGGTCGACGTCGACGGCCGGCTCAAGCGCGGCGAGGACTGGCATGCCCGAGGGGTGACGCTCCGCCGTGGCTGCTCGATCGGCGGCCGCGCCGTCCTGGTCGCCGGGGTGACGGTGGGCCGCTGGGCCCTGGTCGCGGCGGGCGCGGTGGTGCACCGGGACGTTCCGGACTTCGCCCTGGTGGCCGGGGTCCCGGCCCGTCGGATCAAGTGGGTCGGCCGGGCCGGCGAACCGCTGCGACCGGCCGGAGCGGACCGCTGGGTCTGTCCGCGCACCGGCGAGGAGTACCGGGAGCACGACGGCCTGCTCGTCCCGGTCGAACCCGAGCCCCTGGTCGAACCCGAGCCCCCGGTCGAACCCGAGACCCTTGCCGAATCCTCGGAAACCGGCCGCTGAGCGGGACTACTTCGCGCAGGCGTCGATGTCGTCGCCCTGGACCCGCTGGAGGTCCTTCGGAGCCTCGCTCGGCACCGCGGCGGGCGTCGCGGCGGCCTGGGCGGCGGCCGCCGCCGGAGCGTCCTTGCCGAGCACCAGCACCAGCCCGTCCCGGGCGCCCAGCTTCGGGTCGGCCTTGACGGCCTCGGCGGGCAGGCCCAGCGCGGCGGCCAGCGCCGCCGCCTCGGCGGCCTTCCCGGCCGGGTGGGCGATCGAGGTGGCCGTCGCGACGGGCGCGTTCGCGGCGGTGGCGGCCTTGGCGTAGCCCTTCGCCACCAGCCGGTCGACGGCCTGCTGCGCCTGCCCGGGCGTCCCGCTGCCGTTGCGCACCGTCACCCGCAGGTCCTTCGCGTCGACCGCGGCCGCGGCGGTCGACGCCGCACCACCGGGCGCGGCCGGAGCCGCCGGAGCGGCCGGAGCGGACGTGGCCGCCGGAGCCGCCGGAGCGGACGCCGCCGGTGCCTCCGGGGCCGCCGCCCCCGCCGCGGGCTCGGTCAGCGAGCGGTCGCCGCCGACCATCGAGAACAGCTGGGCGGCGTCCGGCTGCTTGAGCACCAGCCGGTTCTCGTCCGCCGGGTCGTCCTGCACCGGCACGGTGGCGAAGGTGATCTTCCCGCTGTCGACCTTGCTCAGGTCCAGCGCGAGGTCCTTCAGCTTGTCCACACTGCCGATCCCGGAGTCCACGGTGAGCGCCTTGGTGGCGGAGTCCGCGAGCTTCCACAGCTTGGCCGGGTTGGTCAGGGTGTCGCTGCTCTTGATCGAGCGGATCATCGAGCCGATGAACTGCTGCTGCAGCGGTATTCGGGTGAGGTCGCCGCCCAGCCCGACGGCGTGCCGGGTACGGACGAAGGCGAGCGCCTCGTCGCCCTGGACGACGTGCCGGCCCTTGGCCATCCGCAGGTGCGAGTCCGGGTCGTTGATGTCCTTGGCCGCGCACACCTCGACGCCGCCGACGGCGGTGGAGAGCGTCTTGACGGCGTCGAAGTTGACCATCACGAAGTGGTCGACCCGGATCCCGGTGACCTTCTCGACGGTCTTCCAGGTGCAGCCCGGATCGCGGCCCTCCTGGCCGAGGCTGTTGTTGAACATCGTGCGCGCCGTACCGGGGATGGCCTTCCCGTCCGGCGTCCGACACTCCGGGACGGGCACCATGAGGTCGCGCGGGATGCTGAGCGCCGTGGCGTTGCTGCGGTCCTTGGCGATGTGGAACAGCAGCGTGGTGTCCGCGTGCCCGGCGCTGCCCTCGTCGCCGTACTCGCGGCCCAGGCCCTCCCGGCTGTCGGTGCCGATCACCAGGATGTTCAGGGCGTCGGCGACCGGTTTGGGCCGCTCGGCCTCGTTGCCCAGCTGCACCTTGACGGCGGTGATGTTGTTGTTGAAGTGCTGGTACGCGTAGTACGCGCCGCCGCAGCCGGCCACCAGGGCGAACGCGGCGAGGCCGCCGGTCCACTTCAGCACCCGACGGCGCCGGGTGCGCCGGGCGGTCAGGGCCCGGCGCCGGGCGGCCCGGCCGCCGGGGTGCGGGGGTTCGGCCGCGGCCTCGGCCGGGGTGTGAAGTCGCTGGGCGGGGATGCCCCGGGCGGGGTCGGCGGGGTGCCGGTCGGCGCCCGCCCCTCCGTCGTGGATGTCCTGCTGCACGGGTGCTCCCCTCCCTCCGGCCGCTCCTCGGCCCGGCGCGCGAAATGCGCGACCGACTCGGACACCCTAGACGAGCCGGATGACGGAATTGTTCCGAGTGTGATCTCCGCCATGGTTTCCGGAGGGAATTCCGCGGCCGAATGCGGGGCCGGGAATTTCCGGGGAGAACCCCTCCAAGATCATGTTCTGTGTACGGAACAGTGATCGTGTCCAGGCTCAATGCACCGCGCAGGCGTCCACATCGGCGGTCCGCCCCTCGAAGGCCGCCGGGCCGCTCGCGCCCGGTGACGGCGACGGTCCAGGGGTCCCGGCGGCCGAGGAGACCGACGTCGGAACCGAAGCGGAAGCCGACGCCGAAGCCGACGCCGAAGCCGACGCCGACGACGGGACCGCCGACGGGACCGGCGCGGCCGAGGGCGCCACCGTCGGCCTGGTCCCCACCGGAGCGGCGGACGGACTCGACCCCGGCGGCCGCACCTCCACCGGCCGGTCGTCCCGCAGCGCCGCGAACAACTGGGTGGTCTGCGGCTGCACGAACTCGTCCCGGTCCGAGTCGAACCGGTACGGCCGCCGAGGCGCCGTCAGGAAGGTCACGTCCGAGGACGGGATCCCGCGCAGGTCCTGGGTCAGGTCGTACAGCTCGCCCAGCGAGGACAGCCCGCCGTCCGCCTGCACCGAGGAGGTGGCGGCGTCCAGCACCGGCCACAGCTTGGTCGGGTTGAGCAGCACGTCCTGCGACTGCACCTTGCGGATCAGTGCCGCCAGGAACTGCTGCTGACGCCCCATCCGCTGGGTGTCGCTGCCGTCCCCGAGGGTCTCCCTGGCCCGGACGTAGCCGAGCGCCTGCTCGCCGTGCAGGGTCTGCCGCCCGGCCGCGAGGTCCAGCTTGGCGTCCTTGTCGTGGATCGGCTGCGGGACGCACACCTCGACCCCGTCGACGGCGTCCACCATCCGTTTGAAGCCCGCGAAGTCGACGATCACGTAGTGGTCGATCCGGATGCCGCTGAGCTGCTCCACAGTCCGGATCGAGCAGGCCGGGCCGCCGGTCTCGAACGCGGCGTTGAACTGCATCAGCGTCGGCCGGCTGCGGGTGCCGTCCGGCTTCTCGCAGGCCGGGACGCTCACCATGACGTCGCGCGGGATGGAGACGGCGGTCGCGTGCCGCCGGTCGGCCGCGAGGTGGAGCAGGATCGTGGTGTCCGAGCGCTGGCCGCCGGCCGCGCCGTAGGTGGCGTTGGCGCCGGTCCGGTCGTCGCTGCCGATCAGCAGCAGGTTCTCGGCGCCCCGGGCCCCGGCGGTCCGGCTGGGGCGCTCGGCCTCCAGCCGGGCCAGCAGCTGGTCGGTGGTGGAGTCGGTGCGGATGTTGCCGTCGAGCTTGCGGTAGGCGACCCAGAGCAGCGTGCCGCAGCCGACGAGCAGGAAGGCGAGGACGCCGGCGGTGACGATCAGCCACCGCCGGCGCCGGCGTCTGCCCCCGCCAGGAGCACCGGGAGCACCGGGTGTACCGGGAGCATCGGGACCACCGGGCGCGCCGGGGGACCCCGGGTCCGCCGGGCCCCCCGCCCCGGCGGCGCCGTCCGGCCCGTCCGGCGGCTGTCCCGTCGGCGGCTGTCCGTTCGGCGTCCGCCCGTTCGGCGGGAGCCCGGCCCGCGGGGGTTCGGTTTTCGGGTGTTCGGTCGGGGGGTGCTCGGTGTCGTCCTCGGCCATGGCAGGGATCCCTACCCGCCCGGCCGGGGCCGGGGGTTACCCGAGGCGCAGTGTCACCCGTTCGGATTCGACCCGCTTCTCCCACTGCTCGGCGTCCAGGCCGTCCGCGTTGCGGCAGAGCACCACCGACGCGCCGGCCGCCAGCGGCGCCAGCAGCCCGGCCTCCAGCCCGGACCAGTCGTCGAAGGAGAGGGTGGAGAGCACCCGGTCGCCCGGTCCGAGGCCGAGCCGGGCGGCGCCCTCGCGGGCCAGCTGGACGGTCTGGTCCCCGGTCAGCTTCAGCGGCAGGCCGTCCACCACGGTCTCCAGCGCGGGGGCGTCCGGGGTGACGGGGGAGTAGGGGGCGAACCGGTCTCCCTGTCCGGGCACCTCGGCCGCGTAGTCCAGGAAGCCGTCCGGGCGCTGGGGGAACCGCCCGCCGAGCGGCCGCAGGGCGAGCGCCACCCGCTCGCCCTCGCAGGCCTGGGCGGCCTCCAGGCCGTCCGGGCCGCTGACCACCAGGTCGGCGGCGGCCGGGTCGCCGGCCGGGACCGCCGCGACCCCGACCGACCAGCAGGCGAGCAGCCAGACGGCGCTCTGCCAGTGGGCCGGGAGGAGCAGCGCGGCGCGGTCGCCCGGACCGGCGTTGAGTTCGTCCTGGAGCAGGTTGGCGGTCTTGGCCACCCAGTTGTCGAAGGTCCTCGCGGACAGCTCCACGCGTTCGCCGGTGGCGTCGTCGTAGAAGGTGACCAGTGGGGCCGCGGGGTCGACCGAGGGAGTGCCACCTCGCAGGTAAGCGTGCAGCAGCTCGACGGGGGTGCGGGCATCGGCAGCGAAAGGCGAAGTCATGGTGCGCCCCAGCCTACGGCCTTCGGGTGGACGTCCGGGAGGGGTGGCGGAAGGGTCGCGGGGTGGCGTGGCGCCCCGCCCGGAATCCCGTGAACATCCGGGTTATGCGCATCTCTCTCCGTGCCCTCCGCGGCCGCCCGCCCGTCGTCCTGCTCGCCGTCCTCGCGGCCGTCCTGACGCTCCCGTCGATCCCCGCCGAGGCCCGGGCCGGTGCCGGGGCGCCGGTGGCCCGCCCGGGGGCGCCGGGTCCGGCTGGCGGCGGCTCCGTCACCTCGCTCCCGCTGACCGGGGGGCGGCTGCTCGCCGGGCGCACCGCCCGGCGGTTCGACCTGCTCGGCGTCGGCTGGGACGGTCCGGCGCGGGCGCTCGCCGGGGGCACCGTCAAGGTCCGTACCCGGGACGCCGCCACCGGCGTCTGGAGCGGCTGGCACGAGCTGGAGACCGACGGCGAGGACGGTCCGGACGCCGGGGCCGACACCGCCGCCACCACTGCGGTCACCGCCGCCGGCCGTGCGCCGCGCGGTGCCACCGCACCGCTGTGGACCGGCCCGAGCGACGGTGTCGCCGTCGAGGTGACGCCCGGTCCGGCCGGACCGCCGCCCGGACTGCGGGTGGAGCTGGTCGACCCGGGGGAGGGCGTCCGCTCCGCCGGCGCGCGGACCGTGCCCGCCGAACCGCCTGCCGCCGGACCGGCGGACGGCGGTCGCCGGACCGGACACCACCAGGCCCCGCGCCCGGAGATCGTCACCCGGGCCGGCTGGGGCGCGGACGAGTCGATCCGCGAGCCCGACTTCGTGTACACCGGACCGGTCCGGGTGGTCTTCGTCCACCACACCGCGACCACCACCGAGTACGCGTGCTCCGACGCGCCCCGGGTGATCCGGGCGATCTACCAGTACCACGTGCAGAGCAACGGCTGGCGGGACATCGGCTACAACTTCCTGGTCGACCGCTGCGGCACCGTCTACGAGGGCCGGGCCGGCGGCACCGACCTGCCGGTGCACGGCGCGCACACGCTGGGCTTCAACACCGACTCGGCGGGCGTCGCGGCGATCGGCACCTTCGTCACGGACGTCCCCCCGGCGGACCTGCTGACCGGGGTGGCCCGGATCGCGGCCTGGAAGCTCGGCCTCACCGACCAGGACGCGGCCGGGAGCACCCGGATGGTCTCCGGCTCCGACGGCAGCCTCTACCCGGCGGGCACCGGCGCGGACTTCCAGGCCGTCTCCGGACACCGCGACGCCTTCAACACCGAGTGCCCGGGCGACGCCCTCTACCCGAGGCTCCCCGAGCTGCGCACCGAGGCGGCGCGGCTCCAGGGCCGCTGACGCCCCGGCCGGGCCCGCCCTACTCCGGGCCCGGCCCGCGCCCGATCAGCGCCCGCAGCTCGGCCGTCAGCGCCCGCGCGAGGTCCGGCCGCTCGTCGTACCGGGCCGGGGTGGCCTGCATCAGCGCGATCCGCCAGCCGGCGCCCGCGTCGACCGCGATCACCGTGTGCAGCGCGTTCAGCGCGGGATCGAGGTCCTCCGCGTCGTCCGGCACCAGGCCCGCGACCGCGTCCAACTGCGCCACCCGCGGCCCCAGCGCCCGCACCCGCCGGACCTTGGCGACGAACTCGGGCGTCGGGCGGCCGGTGAAGATCCGTCCCAGTTCGGCGGCCATCACCGACCGGCCGCCGTGCCGGGTGCCGTCGAAGCCGATCAGCTCGCCGTCCACCGCGAACGGCCCGGCGAAGGCCGCGCCGTCCCGCAGGTTCCACCCTTCGAGCACCCGGTGGTAGAGGGACCGCACGGCACTCTCGTCACCGGCGGACAGCTCCGGCACCCGCGTATCGTTCATATCCCCATGGTCGGCGGACGGTGCAGGAGGTGCACGGCGGTGAGCGGGACCTCGACGGGCGGGCGCGCGCCCCGGGCCGCGGCCGCGGAGGTGCCTGCGGAGGTGCCCGGCCCCGGGAGCTCCGACACCGGGAGTCCCGACGCCGGAGCCGTCCGCCACTGGCGGCCCGGTTTCCCGCTGGACGTGGCCCGCACCCTGCTGCCGCTGCGCCGGGGCCCGGCCGACCCGTCCTACCGGAGGACGGCCGACGGCGCCCTCTGGCGGGCCTCCCGCACCCCGGGCGGCATCGGCACCCTGCGGGTGCTGGCCCGTCCCTCCGAGGGCGTGGTCGAGGCGACGGCCTGGGGCCCCGGCGCGCAGTGGCTGCTGGACGGACTGCCCGGCTTGCTCGGCGACCGGGACGACCCGGCGGGCCTGGTCCTGCCGGCCGGCCCGCTGCGCGAGGCGCAACGCGGCGCGGCGGGGGTGCGGCTGACCAGGACCGGCCTGGTCCTGGAGTCCCTGGTGCCGGCGATCCTGGAACAGAAGGTCACCACCGGCGAGGCCTACCGGGCCTGGTCCACCCTGCTGCGCGCCTTCGGCACCCCGGCACCCGGCCCGGCCGAGGGAATGTGGGTGGCACCCTCGGCCCGCGAGTGGTCGCTGGTGCCGAGCTGGGAGTGGCACCGCGCGGGCGTCGACCCGAAGCGCTCCGCGACGGTGCAGCGCGCCGTCCGGCTGGCCCCCCGGCTGGAGGAGGCCTCGGCGATGGGGCACGAGGAGTCCTTCGCCCGTCTGACCGCCGTCCCGGGCGTCGGTGTCTGGACGGCCGCCGAGACCCTGCAGCGCAGCAACGGGGACGCGGACGCGGTCTCGGTGGGCGACTTCCACCTGCCCAACACGGTCGGCTGGGCCCTGGCCGGCCGGGTCCGCAGCGACGACGCCCAGATGCTGGCCCTCCTGGAGCCCTACCGCCCGCACCGCCACCGCCTGTGCCGGATCCTGCTGTCCACCGGCACCCACGCCCCCCGCTTCGGCCCCCGCCTCACCCCCAACGACCACCGCCGCCGCTGAAACCGCCCGTTCGGGTGAACTGCACGTTCATCGGCGTACTACGGCGTAGTACTTGGCGTAGGCTGGTCGCATGGAAGCAACCATGCGGGAGCTGAACCAGCAGACAGCCAAGGTGATAGGAGCCGTCGAGCGCGGCGAGACCGTCACCGTGACCAAGGACGGCCGCCATGTGGCCACGATCCTGCCGCCGGACCTCGCCGAGCCCCGCTACCAGTTCCGGACGGACCCGATGGGTGACGAGATCGACGACATGCCGGTCATCAGCGGTGGTCGCCGGATTCTCGATGATCTGGACAGCGCGATGGAAGGGTTCGGAGAGTGAGCGCCGTCGCTGTTGTGGGCGACACCGGGGCCCTGCTCTCCTGCTACTCGCCAGCGGAAAAGGAGCACGATGCCTGTCGGGCGGCACTGCGCACGGTTGGACACCTCGTGGTCTCTCCGCTGGTCCTTGCTGAGCTGGACTACCTGGCCACCAAGTCACTCGGGGTCGACGGGGCCATGCGCATCCTCGACGACGTGATCGACAAGTGCGCCATCGGTCGCTACGAGGTGCCCGAAGTGGGCGCGCACCTTGGCGCGGCCAGGGCTGTGATGCGCAGGTATCCGACGCTCAACATGGGCCTGACTGACGCGATCAACGTCGCACTCGCTGCCGAGTTCCGCACCGACGCCGTGCTGACCGTAGACCGGCGGCATTTCCGCGCGATCCGGCCGCTGACCAACCACGAGGCCTTCCGGCTCCTGCCGGACGACCTCGGCTGACCGTCCCCGACCGGCTACCGCACCTCGATGAAGGCGTCCGCCGTGCGGTCCGGACGACTGCGGGGCGGTTCGGCTGGGCGGCCGACGGCGACGGCGCCCATCGGGTCCCAGTGCTCCGGGAGGTCGAGGACCTCGCGCACCGTGTCGCGGCAGAACATCGTCGAGGAGACCCAGGCCGAGCCGTAGCCCTCGCCGGCCAGGGTGACCAGCAGGTTCTGCACGGCGGCGCCGACGGCGACGGTGAACATCTCGCGCTCGGCGGCGGCCCGGCGCTCGTCCGGGTAGTCGTGCGAGCCGTCCATCACCAGGCACGGGACGACCAGGTAGGGGGCCGCGCGCAGGACGTCGCCGCGGGCGGTGCGGCGGGCGATCCTCTCCTCGTCCCAGCCGTCCAGCTCGGCGAGGTCGCGGCGCCAGGCGGCGAGCATCGCGTCCAGCAGCCGGGTCCGCACCTCGGGGGTCTCCAGCAGGACGAACCGCCACGGCGTGGTGTGGTGCGGCGCGGGCGCGGTGGCCGCGGCGGCGACCGCGCGCCGGACGGCGCCCGGGTCGACCGGTTCGGCGGTGAACGCGCGGACGGTGCGCCGCTGGGTGACGGCCTGCCGGATCGCCTCGGAGGTGCCGAGCCGGAACATGTCGTCGGCGGCGGGCCTGAGCAGCGGCCGGACGCCCTCGCCGTCCTCGGCGGTGACCAGGTGGCCGAGGCCGCGGACCACGGCGACCGGGGTGCCGGTGCTCTTGCCCTTCACCAGGTCGGCGGCGCCGGCCAGCTCGTCGGCGGTGGCGGTGACGGTCTGGAACAGCTCGTTGCCGTGCGAGTCGGAGCGCCCGCGGTGGTCGTCCAGGACGGCCAGGCCGGCGGCGCCGATGGCGACATCGGTGAGGCCGTTGCGCCAGGGCCGCCCGAAGGTGTCGGTGACGACGACGGCGAGCCGGCGCCCGGTGAGCTGCCGGAGCCGGGCGCGCAGCGCGCGGGCCGAGGCGTCCGGGTTCTCGGGCAGCAGCAGGACGGTGCCGGGCGCGGTGTTCGAGGCGTCCACCCCGGCGGCGGCCATGACCAGGCCGTTGCGGTTCTCGACGATCCGGATCGGGCCGCGCCGGGCGACCAGCCGGACGGTCTCGGCGTCGATCGCGGCCTCCCGGTCGGCGGCGTGCAGCAGCCGGCCCTCGGCCTTGCTGACCACCTTGGAGGTGACCAGCAGGATGTCGCCGTCCTCGTAGTCGGCGGCCTTGGCGATCAGCTCGGCGAGGTCGCTGTCGGCGTCGATCTCGGGCAGCCCGCCGACCGGGAGGATCCGCAGGCTCACCGGCGTACCTGCTCGGCGAGCGCCAGCGCGGCCCGGGCCATCTCGGCGGTGGCGGCGACGTCGGTCATCAGCAGCGGCACCGCCCGGCAGGCGATCCCGCCCGCCTCGACGGCGGCCACGGCGGCCTCGTCGACGGTGTCCACCAGCCAGCCGTCCACCAAGTCGGAGCCGTAGTTCAGCGCCACGGCCTCGGCGGTGGCCTCGACCCCGACGGCGGCGAGCACCTTGTCGGCCATGCCCCGCACGGGCGCGCCGCCGATGATCGGCGAGAGCCCGACGACCGGCGCGGAGGCGGCGGCGACCGCCTCGCGGATGCCCGGCACGGCGAGGATGGTGCCGATCGAGACGACCGGGTTGGACGGCGGGAAGAGGATGACGTCGGCCTCGGCGAGGGCGTCCAGCACGCCGGGCGCCGGCTTGGCGGTGTCGGCGCCGACCGGCACGATCGCCTCGGCGTCGACGGCGGCGTGCAGCTTGACCCAGTACTCCTGGAAGTGGATGGCCCGGGTGCCCTGCTCGTCGGTGATCCGGACGTGGGTCTCGACCCGGTCGTCGCTCATCGGCAGCAGCCGCACCCCGGGCTGCCAGCGCACGCAGAGCGCCTCGGTGACCTGGCTGAGGGTGTAGCCGGCGGTGAGCATCTGGCTGCGCACGAGGTGGGTGGCGAAGTCCCGGTCGCCGAGCCCGAACCACTCGGGGCCGACGCCGTACTCCTTCATCTCGGCCTTGATGGACCAGGTCTCGTCGGTCCGGCCCCAGCCCTGCTCCTCGTGGATGCCCCCGCCGAGGGTGTACATGACGGTGTCGAGGTCGGGGCAGACCTTCAGCCCGAAGAGGTGGATGTCGTCACCGGTGTTGCCGATGACGGTGATCTCGTCCTCGGGTCCGATGGCCTCCCGGAGTCCGCGCAGGAAACGCGCTCCGCCGATCCCGCCTGCCAGTGCCACGATGCGCATGCGCCCATCCTGCCACGCGCCGACGGGTCGTCAGCCCGACCCTCGACAACCGCGCCCGGAGCCTCAGTGGGCCTCGGCGGACGTCTGCGGGTGCTGCTCGGGGACGACGGCGGCCCCGTACTGGTTCATCTCGGTCAGGCCGGGGGTGTAGAGGTGGATCGAGACGGCGGGCTCCAGCGAGGCGTTGACCACCTCGTGCAGGTACCCGGGGGAGAAGACCCTCTGCCCGCCGGGGCGCAGGTCGCGCGACCCCGACCCGCTGGGGGTACCCCCGGCCGAAGGCTGGGGGAGTGTGAGGGAGCGCTCGACCAGCTCGCCGCGGACCACGCTCATCACGCCGGAGGAGGTGCCGTGGTCGTGGAAGCCGCTGCTCTGGCCGGGCAGCCAGCTGAGCAGCCAGACCTCGTAGCCGGGGCCGGTCTCCAGCCGGGCGTACCAGCGGGTGAGCGCGTCGTACCGGACCAGCGGCTCCCAGCGGTCCCGGTCGGCGGCGATCTCGCGGACCAGCCGGGCGTACTCGGCGACGGTGGTGGGGTGGGCGGGCAGGTCGGTGCGGGCGAGGTGCGGGAAGGCCAGCGGGTCGCCGGCGATGGAGACGTCGCTGAGGCCGTCGGCCCACGGGTGGCCGCCGGGCCGGGCGGCGGGGGCGGGTGCCGCGGGGCGGGTGGTGGAGGCGGCGCGGAGGCCGTGGAGAGCGAGCTTGCTGCGGTCGCGGTTCCGCTTGCGGATGCGGATCATTCGCACGGGAGTCGTCCTCGGAGGGCTGGTTCGTCAGGGGAGTCAGCCGGGTCCGGGATGTCCTGGGGCGGGAATCGCGGGCGGCCTCTGTGCTTCCTGGGCGGCGCGCGGCGGGACGGCGGGCGCCTAGATACAGCGGCAGGAACAGAGGCGACAACAGGAGTTCACGGCAGGGCGGAGCGCGGAACCGCTCCGGGGGCCGAGGAACTCTGACATAGGGAAAAGGACAACGCATCCGCAGGGCCGGTGTCAACTCGGGGAGAGCGGACATTCGGGTGAGATCGACCATGAACTACCCGATGGAGTGATAAATCACCCTCTATGTTTCGATGGGAAGATCGCCGGGAAGGCAGGGCGATGACCGGCCTGTGGCGGTGACCGCATGTCACCCGGCCCCCGGTCGCGAATGGTTCGTCGACTTTCGCGCGCAATCGGGCTAGAGGTCCCATGTGTCCGGTTATGTACACTATTCGTAACGGCTTGGTGCCAGGGAGTGAATCCCGACCCCAATACCAGAGCTCGGCTTGACTGGGCCAGAGTGACGCAACTGTAATTTCACTCGTGTCGTCGGCCGCACGAGGCAACGGCAACCACGGGGACGCCAATAGGGGCAGAGGAGGCGCGCCACATGAGCGAGCTCTTTGAGCTGTTGATCGGTGACGGCATCGAGGAGGAGGAAGAACTCGGCTGGCAGGAGCGCGCACTCTGCGCGCAGACCGACCCCGAGTCCTTCTTCCCGGAGAAGGGCGGCTCCACCCGCGAGGCCAAGAAGGTCTGCCTCGCCTGCGAGGTCCGCTCCGAGTGCCTGGAGTACGCCCTGGCCAACGACGAGCGCTTCGGCATCTGGGGCGGCCTGTCCGAGCGCGAGCGCCGTCGGCTCAAGAAGAGCGCCGTCTGACCGGGGTGGCCGCATCCCCCGGAACCTCCGGATCCCCAGGCTTCCCCGGATCCGCCGGCCGCGGCACCCCGACCGGCCGGCCCGCGCGAACAGCCCGCGACGGAGCGCCTCACCCCCCGTGGTGAGGCGCTTTCGCGTTCCCGGGCGGACACCGTGGACGGAGCCGACACCCGGAGCCGTTAGTGTGGTGCGCCATCCGGTTGCCGTTCACCGGCTGTGTCCACCGAGAACTGGGGCCCGCGCACTCGATGACCGTCTACAGCCACCAGAGCGGCTCCTCCGCCAGCAGGCCGCCCGCCTATCCGCGCCATCTGGTCACCGCCGTGATAGTCTCCCACGACGGCGCCCGCTGGCTGCCGCAGGCCCTCGCCGGCCTGCTCGGCCAGGATCGCCAGGTCCAGCGCGTCCTCGCGGTCGACACCGGATCCACCGACGACTCCCAGCGCCTGCTCGCCGAGACCCTCGCCGACTGGCTCCCCGACAGCGGCCCGACCGTGCTCGGCCGCCGGGCCGGCTTCGGCACCGCCGTGGCCGAGGCGGTCTTCAACAGCCCGCCGCTGCGCGCCGAGGACCTGCCCTACCGGCTCGACCCCTCCGGCTACGACCCGGTCACCGGCGGCTGGGACGACTTCGGCGACCCGCTCGGCGAGGAGGACGACCTCGGCCGGGGCGGCCCCCGCGAGACCACCCCGGTCGAATGGCTCTGGCTGCTGCACGACGACTGCGAGCCGCAGACCGACGCGCTGCGCCGACTGCTCCAGGTCGCCGACTCCACCCCCAGTGCCGCCGTCGTCGGCCCCAAGCTGCGCAGCTGGTACGACCGCCGGCAGTTGCTGGAGGTCGGCGTCAGCATCGCCCGCTCCGGCCGCCGCTGGACCGGGCTCGACCGGCGCGAGCAGGACCAGGGCCAGCACGACCAGGTCCGCCCGGTGCTCGCCGTCTCCACCGCCGGCATGCTGGTGCGCCGCGACGTCTTCGAGGAGCTCGGCGGTTTCGACCGGGCGCTGCCGCTGATGCGCGACGACACCGACTTCTGCTGGCGGGTCAACGCCGCCGGCCACCGCGTCGTGGTCGCCCCGGACGCCGTGCTCCGGCACGCCGAGGCCGCCAGCCGCGAGCGCCGCGCCATCGACTGCGGCCCCGCCCACCCGCACCGGGTGGACAAGGCCGGCGCCGTCTTCACCCTGCTCGCCAACTCCAAGGGCGTGCTCTTCCCCTACGTCCTGCTCCGGCTGGTGCTCGGCACCCTGCTGCGGGTGTTCGCCAACCTGCTCGGCAAGGACCCCAAGCAGGCCTTCGACGAGCTGGCCGGCCTCGGCCACGAACTCGTCCGGCTGCCCCGGCTGCTGGCGGCCCGCAAACGCCGCGGCCGCACCCGCTCCGCCGACGCGCTGGACGACCGCACGCTCTTCCCCGCACCCGGCGCCACCGCCCGGCTCGCGGTCGAGGGCGTCGTCGGCTCGCTCGGCATCGGGGGCGGTGACGACACCGGCGGCCGGCACGGCTCGGTCGAGGCCGGGCCGGGCGACGAGGACTCCGAGGACCTGGTCGTCGAGCAGTTCGCCCTGATCAAGAAGCTCGCCCGGCGCCCGGCGCCGGTGCTGTTCGCCGCCCTGCTGGTGTTCGCGCTGGTCGCCTGCCGCGACCTGCTCGGCGGCGGGGCCCTGTTCGGCGGCGCCCTGCTGCCCGCCACCGACGGCGCGGCCGGGCTCTGGTCGATGTACGCCGACGCCTGGCACCCCGTCGGCACCGGCTCCACCGCCGCCGCGCCGCCCTACCTCGCGGTGCTGTCGATCCTCTCCTGGATGCTGTTCGACCACGCCGACCTCGCGGTCACCCTGCTGGTCGTGCTCGCCGTCCCGCTCTCCGCCGTGAGCGCCTACCTGGTCTCCCGGCCGCTGATCGACTCCAAGCTGGTCCGCGCCTGGGCCAGCGCCACCTACGCGCTGCTGCCCGCCGCCACCGGTGCGCTCGCCCAGGGCCGGATCGGCACCGCCGTGCTGGCCGTGCTGCTCCCGCCGCTGGCCCGCGCCGCCGCCGTCACCGCCGGCCTCGGCATCCGCGCGGAGAGCGCCGCCAAGGGCGCCCGCCCCGGCTGGCGCTCCGCCTGGATGACGGTCCTGCTGCTCACCCTGGCCACCGCCTTCGTCCCGCTGGTCTGGGCCCTGGCGGTGCCGCTCTGCCTGGCCATGCTGGTCACCGCCGTGGTCCGCGGCGGGGCCTTCGGCTCCGGCGCCACCGCGCTGCGACTGCTCGGCCTGCGCGTCCTGGTCGTCCTCGCGGTGCCGGTCGGGGTGCTCGCCCCGTGGTCGCTGCAGGTGCTCTCGGACCCGCAGCGGCTGCTGCTGGAGGCCGGCCTGCCCGGTCTGCACGGCTCCGGGCCGACCTCGGCCGGGCTGCTGATGGTCAACCCCGGCGGCGCCGGGGTACCGCCGGTCTGGCTCTCCGCCGGTGTGGTGCTGGCCGCGCTGGCCGCCCTGCTGCGCGCCGACCGCCGCCGCGCGGTGCTGGCAGCCTGGGGCGCCGCCGGGGCCGGACTGGTCTTCGCGGTCGTGGTGGCCGGCACCTCGGTGACCCCCGCCTCCGGCGGTCCGGCCGTGCCCGCGTGGTCCGGCCCGGCCACCCTGCTGGCCGGTGTCGCCCTGCTGGCCGCCGCCGCGATCGGCGCCGACGGCGCCAATGCCCGGGTCGCCGGCATCGCCTTCGGCTGGCGCCAGCCGGTCGCCGCGCTGGTGGTCGCCGCCGCCCTGCTCGCCCCGCTGGGCACCGGCCTCTGGTGGGCCGTCACCGGCGCCGACGGCCCGCTGCACCGGGGCCGCGGCGCCCAGGTGCCCGCGTTCATCGCCGAACAGGCCGGCACCACCGACCGCTCCCGCACCCTGGTCCTCACCGGCGATCCGAAGGGCGGATCGGTCGCGTACACCGTGGTCCGCGGCTCCGGACTGACGCTGGGCCAGGCCGAGTCCACCGTCGACCCGGCCACCGGCACCACGGCCGGCCTGGACCGGACCGTCGGCAGCCTGCTGGCCGGCTCCGGCGCCGACCAGGCGGGCGCGCTCTCCCGCTACGGCATCGCCTACGTACTGGTCGACCAGCCGCTGATCGGCGCCTTCAAGGACGTCCTGGACACCACGCCCGGCCTGGTCAAGGCCAACCAGGACGGCGGCGCCGCGCTCTGGCAGGTCGACGGCACCCCCGCGACCCGGGCCCTGATCACCGCGCCGGGCACCGTCCCGGTGGTGGTCCCGTCCGGCCCGCGCGACATCGCCACCACCCTGCCGGCCGGTCCCGAGGGCCGGGTGCTGCGGCTCGCCGAGTCCGCCGCCCCCGAGTGGACGGCCACCCTGGACGGCACCGCCCTGGAGCGGGTCACCGTCGACGGCTGGGCGCAGGGCTTCAAGCTCCCCGCCGCTGGCGGCAAGCTGGTCCTCACCCGTGAGGGCAGCCTGCTGCACACCGGCTGGACCTGGGCCCAGCTGCTGCTCGGCCTGACCGTGCTGGTGCTGGCCCTGCCCGGCCGGCGCAACCACAAGGACGACGACCTGCCCGAGGACGTGGTCGCCGCCGCCGAGCTGGCCGCCGCCGCCCAGGCGCAGGCCCCGGTCCCCGGCAGCCGCCGGGCCCGCCGGATGGCCGAGCGGGGCGAGGGCGCCGAGAACGAGGGCCCGGATCCGGTCGACCCGGACGCCGGGGTGTACGAGGGCCGGCCCGGCCCGGCCGGGGCACAGCCGGTCGCCGAGCCGTCGACCGGAGCGGTCCTGGCGGCCGCCGCCGCGCAGGAGGCCGAGCCGTACGCCGACCCGTACCAGACGTACCAGCAGGCCGACCCGTACAGCTACGACCCGTACGCGCAGCAGCCGGTCGGCACGCCGTACGGCGGCCAGGGGTACGGCGGCCAGGACGGCTACCAGCAGCAGGGCTACCAGCCCTACCAGGGCGAGCAGCAGCAGTACGGCTACGACCCGTACCAGCAGCCCGAGCAGCAGCCCTGGGTGCCGGGGCAGCAGCAGGCCGAGCCCTACTACGAGCAGCAGGACCCGAACCGGCCGCACGACCCGAACCAGCCGCACGACCCGAACAGCCCGCACGGCCCGGGCCGGTACCCGCACCACCACGGATCGGGGAGCTGACCCGCGATGAAGAAGCCCGCCTTCAGGAAGAAGCCCGGCACGCCGGACACCGCCCGCGGTGCCGGGGGGACCGGCACCTTCGACGGCGCCCCGGCCGGCGCGGCCCCGGCGGCCCCCCGGGGCTCCGGAGCCGCCCGCACCACCCGGTCGCTGCTGGCCGCCGCCGTGGTGCTGGCGGCGGTGTTCGGCATCGCCGAGCTCCGCAAGCCCGCCGCCCCGGCGGCCGCCGACCGGGCCACCGCCACCTCGGCGCAGGTCGAGCGGACCGCCGTGGTCTGCCCGCAGCCGCTCCAGGGCCTCACCGGCGCCACCACGCTCACCGCGTACACCCCGCCGGGCACGGGCGCGGGCGCCGGTGACGGC
>NZ_JAIY01000006.1:438750-439994 GCF_000710405.2 Kitasatospora sp. MBT66
CCCGGCCGCCGCCGTGGACAAGAACACCGCGCCCGCCGACGCCCGGCTCACCCTGGCCAAGCCCGGCACCCCGGTGTCCGCCCCCGCCGCCAACAGCGACCTGGCGCCCGGCGCCGGGGCCGTCGCCACCGGCGCGCTCGCCCCCGGCTTCACCGTCACCCAGACCACCACCGTCACCGAGCAGCGCGGCCTCGGCCTGTCCGGGATCACCTGCACGCCGTCCGGCACCGGGTTCTGGTTCGCGGGCGCCTCCACCGCCGAGGGCCGCACCGACTACGTCAGCCTGGTCAACGCCGAGTCCACGGCCGCCGTGGTCGACATCAAGCTCTACGGCGACAAGGGCCTGATCGAGAACGACGCCGCCAACGGCATCACCGTCGCCCCCGGCAGCTCCCAGTCGGTCCTGCTGCCCACCATCAGCAAGGGCCAGGTCGCCGACCTCGCCGTGCACGTGGTCGCCCGCTCCGGCCGGGTCGGCGCCGCCCTGCACGCCGCCGACGGCAGCAAGGGCGCCGACTGGGTGCCCGCCTCCGCCGACCCCGCGCCCGTCCAGGTGATGCCCGGTCTGCCCGCCGACACCTCGGCCGCCCACCTGGTGGTCTGGGCCCCGCCGGAGGACGACGCCGACCTGAAGATCGAGCTCTCCGGCAAGAACGGCTGGTTCGTCCCGGCCGGGAACGAGTCCATCCACGTCAAGGCCGGCATGGTCGCCTCGGTGGACCTCGGCAAGGTCACCCGTGACGAGGTCGCCGGGCTGCGGGTGTCGCCCAGCGACGACAAGCACCCCACCCCCGTGGTGGCCGGGGTGCGGGTCGACCGCGCCGGGGCGAACGGCAAGTCCGACGCCGCCTGGCTGGCCGGCACCGCGCCGGTCGGCGCCCGCGCCACCGTGGCCGACAACCGGGGCGGCGGGCCGTCCACGCTCTTCCTGACCTCCACCGGCGAGGCCGCCACCGTGCGGGTCACCGCCTCGGCCGGCACCGGCGGCGGCACCCCCGCCACCAAGGAGGTCCAGCTCCCGGCCGGCGGCACCGTCGCCCTCCCGGCGCCCGAGCCCACCGGGCTGAACGGCAGCTTCGCGCTCACCGTGGAGACCGTCTCCGGCGGCCCGGTCGTCGCCGCGCGGATGCTCGCGCTCCCCACCAAGGACGTGCCGATGTTCACCGTCCAGTCCCTGCGCGACGACCGCTCCACCGTCAAGGTCCCGCAGGCCTCCCAGGACCCGGGCGTGGTCCTGCGCTGAG
>NZ_JAIY01000006.1:440058-442277 GCF_000710405.2 Kitasatospora sp. MBT66
GGCTCAGTCCTCGTCGTACCGCGGGTCGATCGCGTCGGGGGAGAGCCCCAGCAGCTCCGCCACCTGCTCGATCAGGATCTCGTGCACCAGCGCCGCGCGGTCCTCGCGCGACTTCGCCCGGATCTCCACCGGTCTGCGGTACACCACGATCTGGCTCTTGCGGCCCTGCTGCCCCGGCGACACCCGGCCCAGCGGCACCCCGCCGTCGGAATCGGCGCCGTCCGGCTCGTGCAGCGGCACCTCCTGGACGGCGAACTCCACCTCGATCAATTGCGGCCAGCGCCGCTCAAGACGCTCCACCGACTCGCGCACATAGTCGTCGAACAACTCGGAGCGGGTGAGCGAGATCGGTACCTGCGGCGGCGCCAGCGGGCCGCGGAGACCCCGGCCGTGCCGGTCACGGTGCCGGGGGCGGCGTGAGGGACCCGTCGATGACTGCGGTGCGGAGCTGTCCATATCACTGCCGAGAGTAGTCCTTGGATGCCAGGAAGTGGACCACCCCCGCACCTGTTCGCCCGGGGCGAGCGGAGCGCCGGGGCGGCGCGCGGACCGCGACACGGCACACCTTCCGGACAGGCGGTCTTCGCTCCCCGGCAAGGAGTGCGGTACCGTCCACCCTCGTGAGCTCTGTACGTCGTTGTTCGCGGACCGCGTGCGGCCGTCCGGCCGTCGCGACGCTGACGTACGTCTACGCGGACTCCACCGCCGTCCTCGGCCCGCTCGCGACCTACGCCGAGCCGCACTGCTACGACCTGTGCGCCGGGCACGCCGAGCGCCTCACCGCCCCGCGCGGCTGGGACGTGGTCAGGCTCGCCGCCGAGGCCGGCCCGCTGCGCCGCAGCAGTGACGACCTGGAGGCGCTCGCCAACGCCGTCCGCGAGGCCGCCCGCCCGCAGACCCCGCGTCAGGGCCGCGCCCCCGAGGGCGAGTCCACCGAGGCCGGCCGCCGCGGCCACCTCCGGGTGCTCCGCTCGCCCGACAACTGAGCCGCGCACCGCCCCCGCCCCGGCACGAACCGTTCCGCCCGCCCGGGTACGCTGCCCCCCTACCGGGTACCGGCCGCCGCCGTGCCCGGACCTACCGTGACCAGGGGCGACCGGTCCGCCGGCCAGCGCGCCGGCGCGTTCGCCGATCAGACACAGAACCAGGGTGGAGCCGCAGTGCGCGACCTCAAGCAGCTCGTGAAGGCGTACGACGTACGGGGCGTCGTCCCGGACCAGTGGGACGAGAACCTCTCCCGGGCCTTCGGCGCCGCGTTCGTGCAGGTCACCGGGGCGTCCGCGATCGTGGTCGGCCACGACATGCGCCCCTCCTCCCCGTCGCTCAGCCGGGCCTTCGCCGACGGCGCGGCCGGCTACGGCGCCGACGTGGTGCTGATCGGCCTCTGCTCCACCGACCAGCTGTACTACGCCAGCGGTTCGCTCGACCTGCCCGGCGCCATGTTCACCGCCAGCCACAACCCGGCGGAGTACAACGGCATCAAGCTCTGCCGGGCCGGCGCCGCCCCGGTCGGCCAGGACACCGGGCTCTCCGAGATCCGCGAGCTGGTCGAGTCCTGGACCGCCGACGACGACACCGTCACCGTCCCCGCCCGCGACGTGGCGCCCGGCGCCCTCAGCGAGCAGGACACCCTGCGCGGCTACGCCGACCACCTGCTCGGCCTGGTCGACCTCACCGCGATCCGCCCGCTCAAGGTCGCCGTCGACGCCGGCAACGGCATGGGCGGCCACACCGTGCCGACCGTGTTCGACGGCCTGCCGATCGACCTCGTCCCGATGTACTTCGAGCTCGACGGCACCTTCCCCAACCACGAGGCCAACCCGCTCGACCCGAAGAACCTGGTCGACCTCCAGGCCAAGGTCCGCGAGGTCGGCGCCGACCTCGGCCTCGCCTTCGACGGCGACGCCGACCGCTGCTTCGTCGTCGACGAGCGCGGCGAGCCGGTCTCCCCGTCGGCCATCACCGCGCTGGTCGCCGCCCGCGAGATCGCCCGCGCCCGGGCCGCCGGCGAGGCCGAGCCGACGATCATCCACAACCTGATCACCTCCTGGACCGTCCCCGAGGTGGTCCAGGAGCTCGGCGGCAAGCCCGTCCGCACCCGGGTCGGCCACTCCTTCATCAAGCAGGAGATGGCCGTCACCGACGCCGTCTTCGGCGGCGAGCACTCCGCGCACTACTACTTCCGCGACTTCTGGCGCGCCGACACCGGCATGCTCGCC
>NZ_JAIY01000006.1:442417-442871 GCF_000710405.2 Kitasatospora sp. MBT66
GTCCGCGCCGCCTACGCCGTCGAGGGCACCGAGGTCGACGAGCTGGACGGCCTCACCGTGGCCGGCCCGGACTGGTGGTTCAACCTGCGGGCCTCCAACACCGAGCCGCTGCTGCGCCTCAACGTCGAGGCCAAGGACCCGGCCAGGATGGCCGAACTGCGCGACGGCGTGCTCGCGATCGTCCGCGCCTGACGTACGGCCCCGGTGCCCCGGCCGGTAGGGTTTCCTCTCGGCCGGGGCACCGCTGTGCCGTCGGCCGAGAACCCGTACCGAGACCGGAGACCGAACCCATGAAGCTCGAATCCTTCCTGCTGGAGATCCTGGTCTGCCCGCAGTGCCGGTCCGCGCTCACCGAGGGCGGCACCGAGGAGCAGCCCGAGCTGCTCTGCGCCGGCGAGACCTGCGGCCTGGCGTACCCGGTGCGCGACGGCATTCCGGTCCTGCTGGTGGACGA
>NZ_JAIY01000006.1:443143-452343 GCF_000710405.2 Kitasatospora sp. MBT66
GCCGCGCGCCGTCCTGGTCGCCGGGCACGGCAGCGCGCTGACCGCCGGCGAGATGCTCGCCGCGCTGGCCGGCACCGCGAGCCTGGTCGCCCCGCTGCCGCCCACGGACGCCGCGCCCGTACCGCGTGCCGACCGCGCCACCGCCCCGGCCGTCTTCACGGCCGGCCTGGCCTGGCAGCTCCCCGGCTGGGCGGGCCCGCTCGACCTGCTGGTGATCAGCTCCGCCGCCGGCGGCGAACGCGGCCTGGTCGCCCTCGCCGAGCAGGCCTACGCGCGCGGCTGCGCGATCGTGGTCACCGCCCCCGAGGGCAGTCCGCTCGCCGAGGCCGCCTTGCAGGTCCGGGCGCTGCCGCTGCCGTTCGTGCCCTCCGCCGACACCTCCGACGCGCCCGCCGACGAGGACGGCGAACGCGGCCGGGGCACCGAGCCCGACCTGCCCGCCGAGGACCCGGCCGCGCTCTGGGCCCACCTCGCCCCGCTGCTCGCGCTCACCCAGAAGCTGGGTGTCACCCCGCTGCCCTACGACGCGCTCGCGGCGAGCGCCGACCTGCTGGACGCCACCGCCGTCCGCTGCCGTCCGGACGCCGCCGCGTACACCAACCCGGCGAAGAGCCTGGCCGCCCGGCTGGCCGGGACCGTCCCGCTGCTCTGGGCGGAGGGCCCGGTGGCCGGCGCCGCGGCCGGGCGGTTCGCCGCCCAGCTCGCCGAGCGGGCCGGCCGCCCGGCCCTGGCGGGCCTGCTGCCGCAGGCGCTGACCGCGCACCGCGGCATGTTCACCGGCCAGCTCGGCGCCGGCGCCGACCCGGACGACTTCTTCCGCGACCGGGTCGAGGAGCCGGACCCGCTGCACCTCCAGGTCCTGCTGCTGCGGCAGACCGCGGAGGAGGCGCCCGCCGGTCCGGGCTCCGCCGCCGGTCCGGGCTTCGGGGGAGCGCCGGGAGCTTCGGGAGCGCCGGGAGCGTCGGGAGAAGAGGAGGACGGCGGCCCGGCCGAGGTCCCGGCCGACGACGCGCGCCCGCGCAGCTTCGGCGTCACCCGGGCGCACCGGCTCGCGGCCGCCCACGACGTCCGGCTGACCGAGTACGCCAGCCGTCGCCCCGAGCCGCTGCACGCCCTGGTCGAGCTGGTCGCGCTCACCGACTTCGCCGCCGTCTACCTGGGGCTCGCCGCGCAGTCCTGAGCCGCCGACGGGTCGGCCCGGTACCGTATGCGCTCGACGACGACCGGGCCACCGGGCGACCGGTCACGGGCCGCGCGGACGGCCCCCGACGGAGGGACCTTCCGAGCAATGAGCACCGAAGGCGGTACCAAGGCGCTGGTCGCGGCGCTGGCCGCGAACCTGGGCATCGCGGTGAGCAAATTCGTCGCGTTCGCCTTTTCCGGCTCCTCCTCGATGCTCGCCGAGGGCGTCCACTCGGTGGCCGACTCCGGCAACCAGGTGCTGCTGCTGATCGGCGGCAAGCGGGCGCAGCGCGAGGCCACCCCCGAGCACCCGTTCGGCTACGGGCGCGAGCGGTACATCTACGCGTTCCTGGTGTCGATCGTGCTGTTCAGCCTCGGCGGCATGTTCGCCGTCTACGAGGGCTACGAGAAGATCGCCCACCCGCACGAGCTGGACAACTGGTACTGGCCGGTGGGTGTGCTGGTCCTCGCCATCGCGCTGGAGGGCTGGTCCTTCCTCACCGCGTTCCGCGAGGCCGTCAAGGACAAGGGGACGCACGGCTGGCCGGCGTACATCCGCCGGGCCAAGGCGCCCGAGCTGCCGGTCGTACTGCTGGAGGACACCGGCGCGCTGATCGGCCTGGTGCTGGCGCTGTTCGGCGTGGGGCTGACCGCGATCACCGGGGACGGGATCTGGGACGGCGTCGGCACGCTGTGCATCGGCGTGCTGCTGGTCGTCATCGCCTTCGTGCTGGCCGTCGAGACCAGGTCGCTGCTGCTCGGCGAGTCGGCACACCCCGAGGTGGTGGCGCAGATCCGGGACGCGCTGGTCGACCACGACTCGGTGGACCGGGTGATCCACATGCGGACCCTGCACCTCGGCCCGGAGGAACTGCTGGTCGCCGCCAAGATCGCCGTCCCGGCCGACTCCACGGCCCCCGAGGTCGCCGCGGCGATCGACGCCGCCGAGGTCCGGATCCGGCGGGCGGTGCCGATCGCCCGGGTCATCTACCTGGAGCCGGACATCTACAGCGCGGAGAAGGAGGCGGCGGGTGACGACCCGTACGCCACGCCCGGCGGACCCGTTCCCGGCGGGGCGCACTGAGCCCGCGCGGGCCCCGGCCCGGAGGCCGAAAAACGGCCGTACCGGGCCGTTCGGCGGGGCCGTCGGTGTAGATTCGTCCCCAGAGCCAGAACGTCGCTGCTGATGGCGGTCGATCGGTGACCCGCCCCCCACGGGGGCGTGCCGGTCGAGGGAGAGAGGTCCTCCGACGGTTTGTGCCGAGCAACAGGACAGCCGTACCGCGCCGACCCGGCCGCGGGCCGGTGGCCCTGGCGTCGCCGCACACCGTTGCGGCCCGCCGTGTTGTGACGCACCCCAGGACCTTGGCCCCGCCCCACCCCCTCAGCGAGGAGCAGACACGCATGTCGACCGACATCACCGGTGACTTCAAGGTCGCCGACCTTTCCCTGGCCCCGTTCGGCCGCAAGGAGATCCAGCTCGCCGAGCACGAGATGCCCGGCCTGATGACGATCCGCGCCGAGTACGCCGAGTCGCAGCCGCTGGCCGGCGCCCGGATCACCGGCTCGCTGCACATGACCGTGCAGACCGCCGTCCTCATCGAGACCCTCACCGCCCTCGGTGCCGAGGTCCGCTGGTGCTCCTGCAACATCTTCTCCACCCAGGACCACGCCGCCGCGGCCATCGCCGTCGGCCCGAACGGCACCCCGGAGAACCCGCAGGGCGTTCCGGTCTTCGCCTGGAAGGGCGAGACCCTGGACGAGTACTGGTGGTGCACGGAGAAGGCGCTGACCTGGCCGAACGGCCAGACCCCGAACATGATCCTGGACGACGGCGGCGACGCCACCCTGCTGATCCACAAGGGCGTCGAGTTCGAGAAGGCCGGTGTCGCGCCGGACCCGTCCACCGCGGACAACGACGAGTTCCGGATCATCCTGGAGCTGCTCAACCGCACCCTCAAGGACACCCCGAACAAGTGGACCGAGGTCGCCGCCACCATCAAGGGCGTCACCGAGGAGACCACCACCGGTGTCCACCGCCTGTACGAGATGCACCGTGACGGCAAGCTGCTGTTCCCGGCGATCAACGTCAACGACTCGGTCACCAAGTCGAAGTTCGACAACAAGTACGGCTGCCGCCACTCGCTGATCGACGGCATCAACCGCGCCACCGACGTCCTGATCGGCGGCAAGGTCGCCGTCGTCGCGGGCTACGGCGACGTGGGCAAGGGCTGCGCCGAGTCGCTGCGCGGCCAGGGCGCCCGGGTCATCGTCACCGAGATCGACCCGATCTGCGCGCTGCAGGCCGCGATGGACGGCTACCAGGTCGCCACGCTGGACGACGTCGTCGAGACCGCCGACATCTTCATCACCACGACCGGCAACAAGGACATCATCATGGCCTCCCACATGGCCCGGATGAAGCACCAGGCCATCGTCGGCAACATCGGCCACTTCGACAACGAGATCGACATGGCCGGCCTCGCGAAGCTCCCGGGCGTCGTGAAGACCGAGGTCAAGCCGCAGGTCCACGAGTGGCGCAAGGAGGACGGCCGCACCATCATCGTGCTGTCCGAGGGCCGTCTGCTGAACCTGGGCAACGCGACCGGCCACCCGTCGTTCGTGATGTCCAACTCCTTCGCCAACCAGACGATCGCCCAGATCGAGCTGTTCACGAAGACCGAGCAGTACCCGATCGGCGTCTACGTGCTGCCGAAGCACCTGGACGAGAAGGTCGCCCGGCTGCACCTCGACGCGCTGGGCGTGAAGCTCACCG
This sequence comes from Kitasatospora sp. MBT66, assembly GCF_000710405.2. NCBI lineage: Bacteria > Bacillati > Actinomycetota > Actinomycetes > Kitasatosporales > Streptomycetaceae > Kitasatospora > Kitasatospora sp. MBT66. The sequence goes on from NZ_JAIY01000006.1 coordinate 447,102, forward strand.
TCCTGTCCCAGGACCAGGCCGACTACATCGGCGTTCCGGTCGAGGGCCCGTACAAGGCGGAGCAGTACCGCTACTGATGCGGTGACAGGCGAACACCGGTGGCCGGCGTCCCCTCGCGGGGGCGCCGGCCACCGGCGTTCCGGGCCGTCGTGGCTCCGAGCGTCGTCAGGGGGTGACCTCGGTGGTCCAGGCGGAGCGGTCGGTGCCGAGCGGGACGAGCCGGTCCAGCCAGCCGTTCAGACCGCCGGTCGCGGTGAAGGCGGCCTCGTTCCAGGCGGTCGCGCAGATCCGCACGCCCTGGGTGTCGGTGCACAGCTGGGCGGACAGCGACCCCGTGCTCGGCGTGTTGCTCACCTCCGGGGTCGTATCCGGCTTCGGCGCCGGGGGCGCGGTCAGGAGCTGGAGCCCCGGCCGGGACGACGGGGGGACGGGCCCGACGGCGGGCCGGGCGTCGAGGCTGATCTGGTCGTCCCCGGACCGGTAGTTGACGTGCGCGGACCAGGGGGAGCCGTCGCCGGCCGAGGCGCCCAGGTAGAGGCTGACCCCGTCCTGGGTGAAGCCGGCGGGGATGTCCTTGACCTTGAACGGCAGCCGAACCGCCTGCCGGCCGGTGGTGACCTTGTCGGCGATTCTGAGCATCATGTCGAGGACGTCGTCGTCGGCGCGCAGATAGGTGCCGTGCAGTTCGATCCAGTTCCCGTCGGCCGCCTGCCAGCGGAGCGTGTAGTCACCGCTCGGACCCGCCGGGTCGTCCGGAGCCCGGCCCACCCAGTACGCGGGCCTGCCGTTGACCGGCCGGGCGTCCACCCGGTACTGCTGCCGGCCCAAGTTGTCGGTCCCGACGGTCGGCGCCCGGTCCGCCGCGTAGGCCGAGAGGAAGACCGTCTGGTGGTTCATCGCCAGCGCGTCCGGGCCGGTCTGCGGAGGGCCGTAGGCCTTGCCGTTGAACAGGGTGGGCGCGCCGGTGAAGCCGATGGTGTAGCTGGCCCCGTCGAAGCCGTCGGGCAGCCAGCCGAAAGCGGCCGCGATGGTGAGCGGGTCGTGGCCGGTGTCCGGGCCGAGGGCAGGCAGCACCGGGTCCGGCGCGGCCGGGCCGGTGGCGGCCTTCTGCGGGCCGGCGGTGTCCCGGTCCGGCAGGGTGGCGCCGAGGACGGAGGCCCCCACAGCGACCGCCGTCACCGCGCCGAGCACCCCGAGCCGGCGCCGGCGCAGCCGGGACCGGCCCCGGCGGATCGCCCAGGCGGTGTCCGTCCGGCCGAGCGGGGCGGGGGAGTCGGCGAGCGCGGTGAGGCCGGCGGCCAGTTCGGCGGCGAGGCGGTCCTCGGTGAGGTCGGTGCGGTCGTTCATTTCGCTGCCCCTTCCACCGGCACGGCCGGCCGGAGGTCTCGGAGTTCGGGAAGGTCGGTGCGCGCCGTGAGCCTGGTGTGCTCGGTGCGGTCCCGGAGGTCCTGCTGGTCGAGGGACCGGCGCAGGGCGTCGAGGCCCCGGGAGGTCTGGCTCTTCACATTGCCGGTGGAGCACCCCAGCGCCGCCGCGGTCTGCTCCACCGTCAGGTCGCAGTAATGCCGCAGCACCACGGTGGCCCGCTGCCGGGGCGGCAGGGCGGCCAGTGCGCGCCGGAGATCGACCGACAGGTCCAGGTCGGTGCCGGCGGCGGCCGGCTCGGGCACCGCCCCGGTACGGCGGCGGGCGGTCCAGCGCCCCCAGGGGGAGCGCTGCTCGGCGAGGAAGGTGTTCACCAGGACGGTCCGGGCGTACCCGTCCAGGTTCTCCAGCCGGGACAGCCGCGACCAGCGCACATACAGCTTGGTGACCGACTCCTGGACCAGGTCGTCCGCCCGGTGCCAGTCACCGCAGAGCAGGTAGGCCACCTTGCGGAGCCACGGCGCCCGAGCCGCGACGAACTCCGTGAACTCGGCGTCGCGGGTCTGCTTCGCCATCGATGAATGCTCCCTTCCGCGGCGCCGCGGTCGCGGCGCACACCTCCCTAATGCGGGGCGTCCGGCAGAGGTTGCACGTCCGTTCGAGCCGGTTCGCTGGTCCGGCCCGGGCCGGACGTAGGCTTTCGGGCATGCCCAACGGCCGCTACTCGCTCCACGACGTCCACGACCATGTGCTGCTCGGTGAGGAGCGCTTCAGCTGCGCGCCCGGCCCGGCCGGCTGGCGGTACGTGTCCAAGACCTACGCGCCGGACGGTCAGGTGCTCGGCACCGTGGACCTCACCCTGGACTCGCGCTCCCGCCCGCTGCGGATGGAACTCCGGGCCGGCGGCTGGCAGGTCAGGGGCGGGGCGGTCGACGGGGTCGCCTGGGTGCGGGCCGACGCCGCGGACCCGGCCGGGGAGCAGGCGGTGGAGGGGCACGACCGGGCGCACGGCTTCGCCGGACGCTCGCCCGCGTTCCTGGTCGCCGCCGCGCGGATGCTCCGGTTGCAGGAGGGGGCGAGTGCGCGGGTCCGGCTGGTGGCGTTCACCGATCCGGTGCTGGCGCCGCGCACCTTCGACCAGGGGTGGCTGCTGGAGGGGGTGGACACGCACGACACGGACTCGGGACCGCTGCTCGTCGAGCGCTACCAGGTGGCGGACCTGGAGACCGGGGAGCAGCAGGTGGTGCACCTGGCGGGGGACGTGGTGCTGGCCGCCGGGGGCATCGAGCTGGAGGAGCTGGAGTCGCCGCCGAACGCGTGGCCGGCCGGGTTCGGGTACGGGGAGGGCCTCGGGTAGGCGCGGCTCAGGCGGGCGGGGCGAAGCCGGTGCCGGCGGCCGGGGGGCTCGGCGGCGCGGGCGGCGTGCTGGGGGCGGCCGGCGGCGCGGGGTGGTGCTGCTGCCCGGGCCCCGTCGGCTGCGGGGCGTGCTGCTGGGGACCGTACTGCTGCGGGGCGTACTGCTGACCGTGGGCCTGGGCCTGGGCCTGCTGCTGGAACGCGTACCCCTGCGCCCTGGTCCACTCGCGGCGCTGCCGCTCGGTCAGGACCGCGCCCAGGTACGCCGCCGGGTGCACCCCGTACGGCACCGGGTGGCCGGTGCGGGCGGCCAGGTCGTCCGCGAGCCGGGCGGACATCCGGTGGGCGACCGCCTGGTCCAGGTCGCCGATCCGCCCGAGGAACTGCCGGACGGCCAGCCACAGCGGCTCCGGCACGGCGGAGAGGTCCAGCGCGACCAGCTCGCCGCCGATCGCCTGCAGCAGCTGCGGGTTCACCGGCGGCAGCGCGGCCGCCGCTCCGCCGCCACCGGGCACCCGCTCGCGCACCACCAGCGTCCCCGCGAAGACGTCCCCCAGCCGCTTCCCCTCGGACGACACCACCGAGCAGATCACCGCCGGCACGCCGAACAGCACGATGATCTCCAGGAAGCCGACCAGACCGCGCACCAGCGAGTGCCGGAACCGCACCGGGCCGCCGTCGCTGCGCACCACCCGGAGCCCCAGCGCGGCCTTGCCCAGGGAACGCCCACGGCTGAGGGTCTCGATCATGATCGGCAGCGCGACCAGGAAGAGGACGGTCAGCCCGATCGTCACGGCGGCGACCGCGGCGCTGTCCAGATCCGGTGCGAGCAGGCTCAGCACCAGGGTCGTCACCACGAGGCCGACGAGCTGCACGGCGAGGTCCAGCGTGACGGCCAGGCCCCGGCTCGGAAGCTTCGCCGTGCGCAGGCCGAGGACGACCGCCTCGCCCGTCACCAGGTCGCTCAAGACACCCGTCCGTTCCCGTCGGTGGTACGCGGCCCGTGGGAGGGGAATCCGGCGGACCGCCCCCACGATCCCGTGATCTGCTGCCCGTCAACATACGGGGCCGCGGAGCCGCCCGGAAAGGGAGGTCCCGGCCGCCGCGGTGCCGTTCCCCCCTGGCATGCTGGGCCCACCTGCCCGCACCCGCCCGATCGCGCGTCCCGCGCCGACCATGGAGCCGCCGCATGGACCTGGACGTCTTCGTCGCCACCCACCAGGGGGAGTGGGCCCGGCTGGACGCCCTCACCAGGAAGCGGCGTCCGAGCGGCGAGGAGGCGGACGAACTCGTCGCCCTCTACCAGCGGGTCACCGGCCATCTGGCCAAGGTCCAGGCCGCCGCGCCCGACCCGACTCTCGAAGGCCGGCTCACCACGCTGGTCTCGCGGGCCCGCGACTCGGTCACCGGCAGCCGGACGAGCGGCTGGCGGGACGTCGCCCGCTACTACACGGTCAGCTTCCCCGCCGCGCTCTACCGGGCGCGCCACTGGTGGATCCCGGTCGCGGTGCTCTCGCTGGTCGGTACGGCGCTGGTCGCCTGGTGGGTGGCCGGCCACCCGGAGGTCCGCAACAGCCTCGGCGCGCCGGACGCGCTGCGGGAGATGACCAGGCCCGGCGGCGCCTACGAGGCCTATTACTCCGACCGCCCGGCGAGCTCCTTCGCCGCCCAGGTCTGGACGAACAACGCGTGGATCGCCGTGCAGTGCCTGCTCTACGGAGTGGTGCTCGGCCTCCCGGTGCTGTGGGTGCTGTGGAGCAACGTCCTCAACCTCGGACTCGGCGTCGGGCTGATGGCCTCCGCCGGCCGCCTCGACGTCTTCCTCGGCCTGCTCATCCCGCACGGTCTGCTGGAGCTGACCGCCGTCTTCGTCGCCGGCGGGCTGGGACTGCGGCTGGGCTGGACGATCGTCGACCCGGGCCCGCGCAGCCGGGCCACCGCGCTCGCCGAACAGGGCCGCTCGATCGTCGGCATGGGAATCGGCCTGGCGACGGTACTGGCGGTGTCCGGCGTACTGGAGGCCTTTGTGACGCCGTCCGGCCTGCCGACCTGGGCCCGGATCACCATCGGCGCGCTCGCCGAGGTCGCATTCCTGTTCTATGCCCTGGTGTTGGGGCGAAAGGCCGCCGCGACCGGCGAGACCGGAGACATCGACGCGGCCGACCGGGCGGACCTCCAGCCTGTCGCGGCCTGAGTCGATGTGATCACCAGGCCCCTGACCTGGTACTCTTCTCGCATCCCAGAAAAACCATTGACGTGGTCGGGCTGGGCTAGTAGGTTTGAACGGTTGGGACGGACTGGACAACAGTCGGGCTCGGGCGTTAATGTCTACGACATCGCCGAGTCGAGGTGAGTGTGCTTCTCAAATGCACGCCCTCTCCGACGAGGTAAATCCCGGAACTGAGCACACCGAAAGCTTTGATAGGCTTCGGAGCGAAGTGAAGGAAATCCCCCCAGCGGGAATTCGGAGAAACGAAAGCCGGTCAAACCGGCCGCGAAGATCTGATAGGCTGGGAACACG
>NZ_JAIY01000006.1:454374-457529 GCF_000710405.2 Kitasatospora sp. MBT66
GGTCGTTGTTTGAGAACTGCACAGTGGACGCGAGCATCTGTGGCCAAGTTTTTAAGGGCGCACGGTGGATGCCTTGGCACCAGGAACCGATGAAGGACGTGGGAGGCCACGATAGTCCCCGGGGAGCCGTCAACCAGGCTTTGATCCGGGGGTTTCCGAATGGGGAAACCCGGCAGTCGTCATGGGCTGTCACCCATACCTGAACACATAGGGTATGTGGAGGGAACGCGGGGAAGTGAAACATCTCAGTACCCGCAGGAAGAGAAAACAACCGTGATTCCGGGAGTAGTGGCGAGCGAAACCGGATGAGGCTAAACCATGAGCGTGTGAGACCCGGCAGGGGTTGCGCTTGTGGGGTCGTGGGATTTTTCTTGACCGGTCTGCCGGCCGGTCGGCGAGTCAGAAACCGTATGGATAGTCGAAGGACATGCGAAAGGTCCGGCGTAGAGGGTAAGACCCCCGTAGGCGAAATCTGTACGGCTCGTTTGAAGAACTCCCAAGTAGCACGGGGCCCGAGAAATCCCGTGTGAATCTGGCGGGACCACCCGCTAAGCCTAAATATTCCCTGGTGACCGATAGCGGATAGTACCGTGAGGGAATGGTGAAAAGTACCGCGGGAGCGGAGTGAAATAGTACCTGAAACCGTGTGCCTACAAGCCGTGGGAGCGTCGGACATGCAGCTTGCTGTGTGTCTCGTGACTGCGTGCCTTTTGAAGAATGAGCCTGCGAGTTTGCGGTGTGTAGCGAGGTTAACCCGTGTGGGGTAGCCGTAGCGAAAGCGAGTCCGAATAGGGCGATACAGTTGCATGCCCAAGACCCGAAGCGGAGTGATCTAGCCATGGGCAGGTTGAAGCGGAGGTAAGACTTCGTGGAGGACCGAACCCACCAGGGTTGAAAACCTGGGGGATGACCTGTGGTTAGGGGTGAAAGGCCAATCAAACTCCGTGATAGCTGGTTCTCCCCGAAATGCATTTAGGTGCAGCGTCACGTGTTTCTTGCCGGAGGTAGAGCACTGGATAGGCGATGGGCCTCACCGGGTTACTGACCTTAGCCAAACTCCGAATGCCGGTAAGTGAGAGCGTGGCAGTGAGACTGTGGGGGATAAGCTCCATGGTCGAGAGGGAAACAGCCCAGAACACCGACTAAGGTCCCTAAGCGTGTGCTAAGTGGGAAAGGATGTGGAGTCGCAGAGACAACCAGGAGGTTGGCTTAGAAGCAGCCACCCTTGAAAGAGTGCGTAATAGCTCACTGGTCAAGTGATTCCGCGCCGACAATGTAGCGGGGCTCAAGCACATCACCGAAGTCGTGTCATTGCAGCATATAGGGCCAACGCCTGCTGTGATGGGTAGGGGAGCGTCGTGTGCCGGGTGAAGCGGCGGTGGAAACCAGTCGTGGACGGTACACGAGTGAGAATGCAGGCATGAGTAGCGATACAAGAGTGGGAAACTCTTGCGCCGATTGACCAAGGGTTCCTGGGTCAAGCTGATCTGCCCAGGGTAAGTCGGGACCTAAGGCGAGGCCGACAGGCGTAGTCGATGGACAACGGGTTGATATTCCCGTACCCGCTTTGAAGCGCCAACGCTGAACCAGGTGATGCTAAGGCCGTGAAGCCGGCCCGGAGTCTTCGGACAAAGGGACGTGGTGGAGCCGCTGAACCAAGTCTGTACTAGGTGAGCGATGGGGTGACGCAGGAAGGTAGTCCAGCCCGGGCGGTGGTTGTCCCGGGGTAAGGGTGTAGGGCGTTGTGTAGGCAAATCCGCACAACAATAGCCTGAGACCTGATGCCGAGCCGATTGTGGTGAAGTGGATGATCCTATGCTGTCGAGAAAAGCCTCTAGCGAGTTTCATGGCGGCCCGTACCCCAAACCGACTCAGGTGGTCAGGTAGAGAATACCGAGGCGTTCGGGTGAACTATGGTTAAGGAACTCGGCAAAATGCCCCCGTAACTTCGGGAGAAGGGGGGCCATTCCTGGTGACGGCACTTGCTGCCAGAGCTGGGGGTGGCCGCAGAGACCAGCGAGAAGCGACTGTTTACTAAAAACACAGGTCCGTGCGAAGCCGTAAGGCGATGTATACGGACTGACGCCTGCCCGGTGCTGGAACGTTAAGGGGACCGGTTAGCTCTGATTCGTCGGGGCGAAGCTGAGAACTTAAGCGCCAGTAAACGGCGGTGGTAACTATAACCATCCTAAGGTAGCGAAATTCCTTGTCGGGTAAGTTCCGACCTGCACGAATGGCGTAACGACTTCTCGACTGTCTCAACCATAGGCCCGGTGAAATTGCATTACGAGTAAAGATGCTCGTTTCGCGCAGCAGGACGGAAAGACCCCGGGACCTTTACTATAGCTTGATATTGGTGTTCGGTTCGGCTTGTGTAGGATAGGTGGGAGACTTTGAAGCCGTGACGCCAGTCATGGTGGAGTCGTCGTTGAAATACCACTCTGGTCGTGCTGGATGTCTAACCTGGGTCCGTGATCCGGATCAGGGACAGTGTCTGGTGGGTAGTTTAACTGGGGCGGTTGCCTCCTAAAGAGTAACGGAGGCGCCCAAAGGTTCCCTCAGCCTGGTTGGCAATCAGGTGTTGAGTGTAAGTGCACAAGGGAGCTTGACTGTGAGACTGACGGGTCGAGCAGGGACGAAAGTCGGGACTAGTGATCCGGCGGTGGCTTGTGGAAGCGCCGTCGCTCAACGGATAAAAGGTACCCCGGGGATAACAGGCTGATCTTCCCCAAGAGTCCATATCGACGGGATGGTTTGGCACCTCGATGTCGGCTCGTCGCATCCTGGGGCTGGAGTAGGTCCCAAGGGTTGGGCTGTTCGCCCATTAAAGCGGTACGCGAGCTGGGTTTAGAACGTCGTGAGACAGTTCGGTCCCTATCCGCTGTGCGCGTAGGAGTGTTGAGAAGGGCTGTCCCTAGTACGAGAGGACCGGGACGGACGAACCTCTGGTGTGCCAGTTGTCCTGCCAAGGGCATGGCTGGTTGGCTACGTTCGGGAGGGATAACCGCTGAAAGCATCTAAGCGGGAAGCCTGCTTCGAGATGAGCACTCCCACCTCCTTGAGAGGGTAAGGCTCCCAGTAGACGACTGGGTTGATAGGCCGGATATGGAAGCCCTGTGAGGGGTGGAGTTGACCGGTACTAATAGGCCGAGGGC
>NZ_JAIY01000006.1:457799-474699 GCF_000710405.2 Kitasatospora sp. MBT66
CGTGAATTGCCGTCGAGGTATTTCCCCGGGCGGCAGGTACGGGATTGCTGCCCGGCGGGAATGCTGCCCGACAGGACGGCGGAGTGCATTGACCAGGGCCCCGAGAAGCGCCGGGAAAGGCCCTTGCAGGTATTCGGAAGAAGCCGGGGTGGGGGAGGTCCACCGCCAGTCGAAAGGCACTCAAAAGCCCCGCCACCGGATCGGTGACGGGGCTTTTTCGTGCTCCTCCGGGTGGCTCCGGGAGCCTTTTGTCAGAGGCGGCCGGCGGCCTTGAGGGCGAGGTAGGTGTCGGCCAGGGCCGGGGCGATCGAGGTGGGCGGGGCGTCCAGGACGGTGATGCCGGCGCGGGTGAGGCGGTCGGCGGTGAGGCGGCGGTCGGCGCGGGTCTGCTCGGCGGCCGCGGCGCCGTAGACGGCCTCGACCGTGCCGCGGCCGGCGGCGAGCTCGTCCAGGTGGGGGTCGGAGACGGAAGCGAGGACGACCTCGTGGCGCTTGGTGAGGAGCGGCAGCAGCGGGAGCAGGCCGTCCTCGGCGGAGGTCGCGTCCAGGCCGGTGAGCAGCACGATCAGCGAGCGGTGCGGTGCCATCTTCAGGGCGGTGGCGACCAGCGAGCGCATGTCGGTCTCGTAGAGGGCGGGTTCCAGGACGGCCATCGCGTTGGTGAAGGCCGGGAGGATCTCGCTCGGGGAGCGGCCGGCCACCGCGGTCCGCTTGCGCAGGTCGTGGGCGAGCAGGTCGACGCGGTCGCCGGCCTTGGTGGCGAGGGCGGTGAGGAGCAGCGCGGCGTCGAGCGAGGCGTCGAGCCGGGGCGCGTCGCCGACCCGGCCGGCGGAGGTGCGGCCGGTGTCGAGGACGACCAGGATGTGCCGGTCGCGTTCGGGCCGCCAGGTGCGGACGGCCACGGTGTGGCGGCGGGCGCTGGCCCGCCAGTCGATGGAGCGGATGTCGTCGCCGGGCAGGTACTCGCGCAGGGAGTCGAACTCGGTGCCCTGGCCGCGGGTCAGGACCGATGTCCGGCCGTCGAGTTCGCGGAGTCGGGCGAGCCGGGAGGGCAGGTGCTTGCGGCTGGCGAACGGGGGCAGGGCGCGGACCGTCCAGGGGACGAGGTGCGAGCCCTGACGCCCGGCCAGGCCGAGCGGGCCGAGCGAACGGACGGTCACCTTGTGGGCGTGGTGGTCCCCGCGCCGGGTCGGGGTGAGGACGGTGGTGACGCGACGGCGTTCGTGGCCGGGGACGCGCAGGGTGTGCCGGGAGGCGGCGAACCCTGCGCCGGGCCGCCAGGCCGACGGGGCCCAGGCGTCGCGGATCCGGGCCCGCAGGGGCCGTCCGGCCGCGTTGGTGACGGTCAGTTCGACCGAGGCGGGTTCGCCGAGCCGGACCGTGGTGTCGCCGTCCCGGCCGATCCGCAGGCTGCGGACGGGGGCGGCGAGCACCAGGTCGAGGGCGACGGCGAGCAGGACCGCTCCGGTGACGGCGCCGATGCCCGCCCAGGACGGCAGCAGCAGGCCCGTGACGAGGGCGCCGAGCGCGGCGAGCAGGGCGGTTCGCCCGGTGATGGCCATGCGGTGCGTTCCTTCGTCGGGGCCGACGGTGAGGCGGCGAAACGTGGGGCGGTGGTACCCGGGGCGGCGATGCCGGGTGTGGGGATCAGCGCGGGGCCGGGGTCTGGGCGAGGACGGCCTGGATCACGGAGTCCGCGGTCACGCCCTCCATCTCGGCCTCGGCCCGCAGGGCGACGCGGTGGCGCAGGGTGGGCAGGGCGAGCGCCTTGACGTCGTCGGGGGTGACGTAGTCGCGGCCGGCCAGCCAGGCCCAGGCGCGGGAGGCGCCGAGCAGCGCGGTGGCGCCGCGCGGGGAGACGCCGATGGAGAGCGACGGCGACTGCCGGGTGGCCCGGCAGAGGTCGACGATGTAGGCGAGCACCTCGGGGGCGACGGTCAGCTTGGCGATCTGCTCGCGGGCGGCGGCGATGTGCTCGGGGCCGGCGACCGGGCGGACGCCGGCCGCGGCGAGGTCGCGCGGGTCGAAGCCGGCGGCGTGCCGGGCGAGGACCTGGAACTCCTGGTCCCGGTCGGGCAGCGGGAGGATCAGCTTGAGCAGGAAGCGGTCGAGCTGGGCCTCGGGCAGCGGGTAGGTGCCCTCGTACTCGACCGGGTTCTGGGTCGCGGCGACCAGGAACGGCACCGGCAGGGCGCGCGGCTCGCCGTCGACGGTGACCTGGCGCTCCTCCATGGCCTCCAGCAGGGCGGCCTGGGTCTTCGGCGGGGTGCGGTTGATCTCGTCGGCCAGCAGGAGCTGGGTGAAGAGCGGCCCGGGGCGGAACACCATCTCGCCGCTGCGCCGGTCGTAGAACGGCGCGCCGGTGACGTCCGAGGGCAGCAGGTCGGGGGTGAACTGGATCCGGCGGAAGTCCAGGCCGAGGGCGGTGGCGAAGGAGCGTGCCAGCAGCGTCTTGCCGAGCCCCGGTAGATCCTCGATCAGCGTGTGGCCGCCGGCCAGCACGCCGAGCATCACCAGACGGACGGCCTCGGACTTGCCGACCACGGCGCGTTCGATCTCCTCCACCACCGCGCGGGCACGGCGGCCGGCCTCCTGCGGCGTCAGCACGGCGGCCTCGGCGGGGCGGCCCGGGCCCGCCTCGGCCACCCGGGCCTGCTCGGTGTCCGGGGCGGGGGCCTGGGGAACGGCGGTCATGGCTCTCCTGGAGGACGCGTCGGTCGGCCGATTCGTCGGAACCGGCGGTGAGTTCGGGAAGTGCGGTAAGCGCGGAACGTGCGGGAAGTGCGGGAAACGAGCGAAGTACGGGGAGCGGTGGACACCGCGCGGCGCCGCTAGCCGGACGTCGGGGACGTCGGGCCGGGCGGTTGCAGGGTCTCGAGCCGGTCGACGAGCGCGAGGAGAACGGCCGCCGGCACGGCCCCGTCCCGGTCCGCGGCCTCCGGATCGATCCACGGCCACAGCCGGGGCCCGATCAGTTCGACGGCCCGGTCGCGGTCGGCGGTGAGCGAGACACCGTGGGTCTCGGACAGGCGTGCCGCGTACAGCCGCCGAAGGCGACCGCGCAACGGCCCGGCGTCGCCCTGCGGGTCGAGACCCTCGCGGACGGTCCAGCGCCAGTCACCGAGGCCCGGCTCGCGGGAGTCCATCACCCGCTGCCGACTGCGCAGACCGATGTCGAGGAAACCCGCGCCGGCCACGTACCGGGCGGTGACCAGGGCGCCGACCGCCAGCAGGACCGCTCCCGCAGCTGCCGCGGGAGCTCCGCCGACCAGCGCGAACAGCACCTCGGCCAGCACCGCCGTCCCGGCCAGCTCGATCAGGCTGTGCCGGACGGAGCCGGGCGCGGCGAGGCCGTGACCGGTCGGGTGGGTCGGGTCGGCCGGGTCGGCGGACGCGGTGGGGCCGGCTGTGCGCCGGTTCGGGCGGACGCTCATCGGTGGCCTCCGTCGGCCCGGTCGACGGCGCCGGACGCCCCCACCGCCACTGGCTGCTCCGCCAGTCGCCCGGCCAGGGCGTCCAGGGCGGTCCGCGCCCGGCTCACATGGCTCTCGTCCATCGGGTGGGTGGAGTACCTGGCCTCCCGGAACAGTGCGGTCAGAGCCCGCGCGTGGACCGGGTCGACGCGGTCGTCGGCCATCGCGCGCTCCAGCAGCTCGGTCGGGCTGTCAGGAGCTCGGAGGGACAGCCCGGAGGCGGCCAGCGATGTCTCCATCGCGGCGTAGCAGGCGATCACCGCCGCCCGCGCGTCGGCGCCGGTGAGGGCTCGTCGCCCCGTCACCACCGCGGCCGCCAAGGCGTCCTCGGTCCGGGCCGGCGCGGCGGGCAGCGGCGTCGGCGGTCGCCGCCGGACGATCCGCAGCCGCAGCAGCAGGACGACGCCGACGACCACCGCGATCACCAGCACGGCCAGGAGCGCGCCGAACAGCACCTGGATCACGCCCGACAGTGAGCTGCCGGGCACCGGTTCGCCGGGCTCGGGCGGCGAGACCGTGGGCAGCGGGGGCAGGTCGAGGTCCGGCAGTGGCCGCGCCCGGTGCGGCCCGTCCGGTCCGGTGTCCGCCCGGTTGTGGAAGAGGAACATCAGCACCGGCACCGCCACGGCGGCCCCGGGCAGCAGGACGGCGGCGGCCTCCCGCAGGCGCTCGGCCCACGGCGTGGGCCCGACCAGGTGGCGGACCTCCGCACGGAAGCGCAGCGCGAACCGGCCGACCGCGATCAGCCAGCCGAGCGCGAGCAATAGGACGAACCCGAGGGCCTGGACCGGCACCTTGGCGAGCGGCGCACCGAGCAGTCCGCCGTCCGGCCGCAGCGCCGAGGCCGCGAGCAGCAGGCCCGCCAAGGTCACCAGGACGCCCGCGATCCGGCCGCCCGACCTGCGGGCGGGCTCCCCCGCGCTGTCGTCCGGTGCGTCGCGGCCGTCGTGCCGAGGCCCGATCGGCTGCGCTTCGTCGTTCATGCGGCCACCCCTGGTTCCCCCGCAGCGCGGATGGCACCGCGCGAGCTGCAGCGTCGCACACCAACAATCGGATTGTCACCCCGCGTTGCGGTCCACCGCCGTGCTCCCTGACCGAAGGGCGGCGTGCGCCCCGCGCGGCCTGCGGTCACAGTCCCCCGTTGACCGCCGCCACCCGGGCCGCACCGGCACTGACGTTCCACTTCGCGAGGATCGCGTCGTACGTGCCATTGCGCATCAGCTCGTCCAGCCCCTTCGCCACCGCGTCACGCAGCGCGGTGTCGGACTTGTTCACCGCGATCCCGTACGGGCTGGACTGCGACAGCGCGCCCGTGACCTCCAGGCTGTTGCCGTTGTCGGTGGTCCTGGCCGCGTAGGCAGCCACCGGGAGGTCGTTGAAGTCCGCCGCCGCCTTGCCGGCCGCCACCTCGGCGAGAGCCACGGTGTCGTCGTCGAAGCGGTGGACCTGCAAGGGCTTGCCCGTCCGTTCGCACGCACCGACCTGGCGGGTGACGATCTCGTCCTGGGTCGTACCGCGCTGCACGGCGACCGTACGGCCGCAGAGGTCGTCCAGCGTCCGGATGCCCTTCGGGTTGCCCTTCTGCACGATGATCGAGGTCCAGGCGATGAAGTAGTCCACGAAGTCCACGCCCGGCTTGCCCGTCGGCATGCCGTTGTCGCCGAGCGCGTTGCGGCGCGCGGGTGTGTCGCTGATGCCCGACATCGCCAGGTCGAACTGCTTGCCGTCGATACCGGGTATCAGCTTGTCGAACGGCGTGTCGACGATCTCGATCCGCAGGCCGAGGACCTTCCCCAGGGCGTCGGCCAGGTCCGGGTCGAGACCGGCGGGCTTGCCGTCCGAGCCGCGGAACGCGACCGGCGGGTAGTTCAGGTCGGACCCGATCCGCAGGACCCCGGCGGCGCGCTGCGCGCTCGGGACGGCTGCCCGGGCCTTGTCCTCGACGCTTGCCGGGGCCTGCGAGCCACTGCAGGCGGTGAGCAGCAGGGCGGACGCGGTGGTGAGGGCTGCCGGCAGGGCTCGGCGGTGGGGGAACGAGCCGGGGAGATGGACCACGATGGCGCTCCTGTGTGGGGCAGGGTGGCGCGACCGGCATCCACGAGGGAGCGGCAGCGACCGGGAGGCGGAATCCTGCCATCCGTTTCCGGTTCGACAGTCGGTGGGCATGTCACGATCTGCTATCGGGTTCACGCGCTCCCCCGAGTCCGCGCTGCCCCTCCTCGGAACGGGCCGGACGGGAGGAGGCCTGGCGGGGCGGGGCAAGGCCCGAGGGCCGCGAAGCGGCTCGGCGACGCGCGGCGAAGCCGGGCGCACGAGCGCGGGCAGGGCGGTACGAGGGGCCCGCACGACGGGCCCGCACGACGCCCCGCGACCGTCCACGTGGTGGACTCGATCGTGCCCGAATCCGGTGGTGGCGGCGCCGTCGGGCCCGAACCGATCGAGACCCGTGCACGGCGCGGAGGAGCGCGGGGCAGGGTGCGCCAGGCCCGGGGCGCGCTCGCCACCATGGCACTGCCAGGTCGCAGGCCGCGGGACGGCTGCGGGCCCCCGTCGCGTCCTTCGCACCCGTCGCCGGTCCGTCCCGTTGGCGCCCTCCGTCGACCTGTCAACGGCACCCGCATATGCTGATCCGTGCTCGAACGGGTCAACGACCGTCCGTCCGGGCCGCGGGCCGGGATGCCGGAGGGGGCAGGCCTGCGGGAGACGCATACGCAGGGGGACGAGGACATGCGGGACGCAGGGGAACCCGACGGGTACCAGGGGTACGCCGGGCACACCGAGCTCGACGGGTACGACATCGAGTACGGGGACAGGAACGGGGACGGGGACGAGGACGAGGCGGGCGCACCGCGCCGCTCCGGCGCCCGGAAGGCCGTCCTGACCGCCGTCGGAGGAGTGTTCGCCGCGCTGCTGGCGGTCGGCGGGTACGGCCTCTACAACATCGTGACCGCCGTACAGGGCGGATCGTCGAACGGCGGCAGCGGCGGCGGCGCCCAGGCGTCCGAGAGCGCGGCGAAGACCCCGCAGGCGCCGCCGACCACCGAGGAGGCCGCTGCGGTGGCCACGGACTTCCTGGCGGCGTGGGGCCGCGGGGACGTCACGGCCGCATCGGCGCTGACCGACCGGCCGGAGACGGCCCGCACGGCGCTGGCCGCCTTCCAGGAGAACGTGCCGGCCCGCACGCTCGCGCTGGCCGCCACCGGCCCGGCGACCACCGGCACGAACGGGGAACCGGTGGTCGGGTTCCGGGCGAAGGCCGAGTTCGAGGGCGCGACCGGTGCCTGGGAGTACGACAGCACGCTCGGCGTCGTGCGGGGCGGGAGCGGCAAGGCCGTCGTGCACTGGGCGCCGACCGTGCTCCACCCGCGCCTCGCCCAGGGCGGGACGATCGCCGTGAAGGCTCTGCCCGACCCGGTCTCCAAGCCGACCGACCGCAACGGCAAGTCGCTCGAGGGCTTCCCCTCGCTGGCCGCCGTGCTGCCCAGGATCACGCCGGCCGACGGCGGGACCGTCGTCGGTGGGCGGGCCGTGGTGCTCTCCGCGGCCGGGACGGAGCCCGAGCAGTTGTACGTGCTCACCCCGCCGAGCGCGCCGCAGGTCAAGCTGACGCTGGACGCCGAGCTCCAGCGGGTGGCCGAGGAGGCGGTCAAGCAGCAGGCCGCGGGCGGAAAGCCGGCCTCCCTGGTGGCGATCCAGCCGAGCACCGGCCACATCCTGGCGATGGCCTACTCGCCGACCGGACACAACCGCGCCGTCTCGGCCGGCCAGGCTCCCGGCTCCACGATGAAGGTGATCACCTCGGCGGCCCTGCTGGAGGCCGGGGTGACCCCGGACACCGTGGTGCCCTGCAAGGACACCACCAACTCGCCTCGGCAGTGGCACAACGACGAACGCGGTGACTTCCCGTCGTACACGCTCGCCGACGACTTCAGCCACTCCTGCAACACCGGCTTCATCGACAAGGGCCTGGAGAAACTGCAGCCCGGAACGCTCACCAAGGTGGCCCGCGAGCAGTTCGGCCTCGGCCTTGAGTGGCACATCGGCATCGACAGCCGGGACGCCACGATCCCGGTGCCGCGCACCAATGACGAGGCCGCCGCGGCGTACATCGGCCAGGGCACGATCCAGGTCAACTCGCTGGCGATGGCCTCGGTCGCCGCCACCGTGCAGAGCGGAAAGTTCCGCCAGCCCGTCCTGCGGGACGACGCCAAACGCGTCACCGCCCCGGGCTCACTGCCCGCCGGCGTCGCCAGGGACCTGCGCGCCATGATGGCCCGAACCGCCACCCAGGGCACCGCCCGCACGCCGATGGCCGGCCTCACCGGCCAGATCGGCGCGAAGACCGGCACCGCGGAATCCGGCGGAACAGCCACCAACAGCTGGTTCATCGCCTACCGCGGGGACCTCGCCGTCGCTGCCGAGGTCGACGGCGGCGGCCACGGCTTCGCCGCGGCCGGCGTGGCCGCGGCCCAGGTCCTCAAGGCCGGCGGCAAGGGCTGACGGCCTCCAGCGCGCCGTCGGGCCGGAATCGGGGCCAGCCCCTCGACGGCCCGGACGGGCCGGACGGGCTGGACGGGCTGGACGGGCCGGACGGGCTGGACGGGCCGGCAACGCCCGCGCCGCCGGCCAGTGGCACGCGCGCGCGGACCGCGTCGCCGAGAGGTTCGGGAGCACCGGTCCAGCCCCGCCGGCCACTGGGCCGCCGTCGGCACCGGCCTCGGGTGCGCCCGCTGCCCGGACCGGCTCGCCGAGCACCCGGCCGTGTACCTCGACCGGGACGCCGACGAGGCTCTCGCCGCCGGCCGGCCGACCGCCACCCTGAAGGCGCGCGACCGGCCGGGGGTTACGGGGCATTGGCGTGGAAGGGGTGGAAGGAGGCATGGTGGCACCATGTCCGAACGTCGCGACCGTCGTCGTCTTCACGCCCGTGCCCGAGCTCTCGGGGTATCCGTCGACCAGGTCGGCCGTCGAAACTCCCCGCGTCGGCACGGGCTGCCGGTCGCGGAGCCCGCGTGGCCGCGCACCGCGGTGCCGGACCGGGACGAAGCCCCTGTCATCGTCCGGGCGACGCCTCCGGAACCGGCGGTGTGCTGCACGGTCTCGCTCGAACGGCAGTTCACGGACGGCGGGACCGTGGTGATGCTGACCCGCCACACGGCCGACTGCCCGATCTGGTCGGCCCGCTGACCGCACGCCCGGCCGACGGGTCGGCCACAGGATGGAGGACGACGTGACCACCGAGCGGGACGAGCCGGCCGACAAGGGCGCGACCGGCGCCGCGCAGACCTTTGCGGCGCTGCCGGAGCGGACCGGCGACGACACCTCGACGTTCCACCGGGCCCTGGCCGAGGTCTCCAGGATCCCGGGGCTGGAGCCGGTGCCCGAGCCGGCCGACGGCGACACCTGGACCTGGGCCAACACCGTCCGACGGGCGCTGCGCGAAGCCGGGGAGCGGGGGCTGGTGCTCTCCGAGGCGTCCTTCGAGGCCCTGCTGGAGGCTGCCGTCCAGGATCCGAACCCGAGCTTCAACCGGTGGTTCGTCGAGCCCGCGCTGAACGCCTACGGCTACCGGCGGGTCCGCGCCGGCCTGCTCGATCGCCTGCGCGGTGGCACCGCCGCCCAGCGCGCCGGGGCGGCCCGGGCCTGGTACTGGACGGCGCTCCCCCTCGAACCCGACGGGGCCTCGGCGGAGCACCCCGGTGCCCTGGAGCCGGACGGGGCCACCGACCGGTCCGTCCTGGTCCGCGAATGGAACGAGGCCGCCCTGCGGGAGTTCGTCAGCAACGAGGACCTCGACGTACGGCGCTGCATCCTCCCGGGCCTCCCGCTGCGCACGTCGGCCTACTCACCGGAGGTGCACCACCTGGTGGAGACCGCGACGGCGATCGCCCGGGCGCACCCGGACGGCTACATCAGGCACCGGGTGGAGATCCAGGTCAGTACCTGACGGCCAATCAGAAGAACCCGGGATCGCTGTCAGGACCGCAGCGATGCGGTCGGCCGTCGTTCGGGCGGTTGCCCGCGCCCCCGTGGGTGCTGCCACGCCCCCTACCTCTGCGGGGGCGGGTCGGTCAGGATGGCCGGGTTGGTGTCCCCGGCACGAAAGAGGAGCCGGTCAATGGGATCGCACGAGAAGCCGCCGCCGGAGCTGGGCAAGGGCGAGGCGCCGCCGGGGAATGCCGACGGGCAGGTGCCGAAGTCGGATCCGGGCAGCGACGGGAAGCACCGCGGCAAGCCGAAGAAGGACTGACCGGTGGATCCGGCGAAGCGGCGCGCGGTCCTGGACGAGGCCATGGCCGCGCGCGGGGACTGGCCGGAGCGCTCCCCGTGGCTGCGGGAGGCCGTGGCCGCGCTGCCGAGGGAGATGTTCGCGCCGGAGCGGCTGTGGCGGTGGGACGGGCAGCGGTACCGGGCCGCCGACCGGCACGCGGACGCGGAGGGCTGGGCCGCCGTGCTGTACGCCGGGCCGGACGCGGCCGCGGTGACCCAGGTGACCGGCGGGCTGCCGTCCTCCAGCATCTCCGCGCCGGGCGTGGTGGTCGACATGCTGGACTCGCTGCGGCTGGAACCCGGTCACCGGGTGTGGGACATCGGCGGCGGGCAGGGCTGGAACGCGGCCCTCGCCGCGTGGCGGGCCGGTCCCGGGCGGGTGGTGTCCACCGAGATCGACACGGGTCTCGCCGACTTCGCCCGCCGAAGGCTGGCGGCCGCCGGCCTGGAGGTCGAGGTGCTCACCGGGGACGCCACCACCACCGGCCCCGGTGGCAGAGCGTTCGATCGGGTGATCGCCACCTACGCGGTCGAACGGGTGCCGTGGACGTGGGTGGAGGCGTGCCGGCCGGGCGGACGGATCGTCTACCCGTGGGGACAGCTCGGGCACGTCGCCCTCACCGTCGCCGACGACGGCCGCACGGCGTCCGGCTGGGTCCAGGGGTTGGCGCAGTTCATGGCGGACCGCACCGGCCCGGTGCCGCCGACGGCCGACCGGGCCGGGTACACCGCGGTGCGCGGGGGCGGCCCGGCCGCGACCGAGCGGCGGATCGAGCGCGACCTCGCGCCGCTCGAAGGCGACTGGGACCTTCGCTTCGCCCTGCGGGTCGCGGTGCCGGACGCGACGGTCACGACCGGCCGCGACGAGGACGGCCTCAACGCCTGGGTCCACGACGGCCGCACGTCGTGGGCGTCGTTCTCCGCGGTCGGGGACGGCACGACCGTGCTGTACCAGGGCGGGGAGCGGCGGATCGGCGACGAGTTGACGACCGCCTGGAGGGTGTGGGAGGGACTCGGCCGGCCCGAGCCGTACGACTTCGGCGTCACCGTCACTCCTGACCGCCAATGGGTGTGGCTGAACACCCCGGACACCGACGGGCCCCGGTGGCCGATCGGCGGCGCGACGCCCGCTGCGTCGCGCTGAAGCAGCCCGGGCAGCAGCCCGGCGGCCGTCCACCTCGACCGCGTCCGCGTCGGCCCCGGTGGCGGCCGAGGTCGTGAACAGTTCGGTGACCCGTCTCGAGGAGGTTCGACGGCGCCTCGGCGAGCTTCGGCCGAGTCCCGCGGCCGAGCGCTTCAGTCAGCGGGTCGAGTGTTCGGTGTCGATCGCGGTGTCGGGTCGCCGACGCGGCTGTCGAACGATGGCGTGGGCGCCGGTGGCACCGAGACCGTCCGCCTCCAGTCCGTCCGGCCCGGGGTCCCGCCACGCAGGCCGTCCGGGGCCGGCCAGGTGGCCACCAGATCGTGGTGACCGGCGAAACGTGAGCCTGGGACTGTGTCGTGCATCGGTTCGCCGTTCAGCCAGCAGATCTGCCAGGTCTCCCTTTCGGTGTCGAGCAGGCAGCAGACCCCGCCGCTCGCGGCGGTGAGTCCGGTGAACACCTCCCGGATGCTCGCGGACCGCTCGAACGCCAGGCTCATACCTGTCGTGGCCGTGGTGAAGCTCAGTGACACGTAGCCGGGGTGCCACCAGGACGTGAAGTGGACCGCGAGGTAGATGTGTCCGACCGCCAGCCTCCCGTTTTCGTCGCGTTCCCCACGACTGGTCCCGGAGAACTCGCGCATGGCGTCGTCGTCGACGCCGATCATGATCACGGTGTCGAGGTGCAGTGTGCTGCCGTCCGAGCAGTCGACCGGCTCGTTCCTGAACTGCGAGGTGAACGGAAGGACCACCTGATCGCCCCCGGGCAGGGTCACCGTGATCGGCGGCGGTCGACGCGTCCTCGGCGCCAGCCCGGCGAGCGCGGTCAGTGCTCGGGCAACGTTCCGGGCAGGAAGGACGATCTCGTAGCTGTAGTCGAGCCCCATGCACTCCACCCCTCTCCGCAGAACGAACCGGATCCTCCCACAGCAGACCCGTCCGGGCCCGGGAATTCCTCACCACGAGGACAGGGCCGGCTGCGTGAGTCCCGACGCCGTCGAAGGGGGCCACCTCTCGTCGGACTCCGATGAGGCGGGTGCGGACAGAGCCGCCCGGGCCAGGGCGCGGCGGGGGCCCGGGCCCAGGCCCGGTGCTCGGTCCCCGCCCGGCCGGGGCGGGCAGTCCGGCTGCCCCTTCAGGCAGAAAGGCGGCCGAACGGAAACCGGCCGGGCCGAGTCGGCGGGTCGTCGTGCAAGATGGGGCCCCCGGGATCGGATTGGTACAGACCACAGCACGTTCGCTGCGACAGGACCCCACCCCCGGGCAGTAGTTGACGTGGCACACGGACCTCGATGCGGAGGGTGCCGAGGGGAGCTGTGGATGGGACTGGCGGGGGTGTGGCGTCGGCTCGGTCGGCACGGTCTGGTGCTGGCGGCCGTCGCCGTGAGCGTGCTGGTGGCGACGGCGGTGCTGTCCGCGGTGGCCGGGCTGGCGCAGTCGGCCGCGACCGCCGGGGTGCGCCAGCGGCTCGCCGCCGACGCCGGCCGCTCGGTCGAGGTGACCGCGCGCTGGTCGGCACCGGGCCTGTCCGCCGCCGACCGCGCGGTGCACTCGGCCCTGGTCCGGACGATGGCCGGCACCCCGTTCCGCACCGTGACCGCACAGCGCGGCGTCAGCGCCGTCGACCTTCCGGTGCCGCCCGGCGGGCGTCGCTGGGCCACCGACACCGCGCTCCCCTCGCTGCTGGCGATGCTGCCGGACCCCGGCCGCTACGCCCGACTGCGCAGCGGCAGTTGGCCGGACGCGCCCGAGGCCGCCCCGGCCGCCGACGGCGGGCTGCGGGTCGCCCTGCCCGAGGCCGCCGCCGACCGACTCGGCCTGGACAGCGGCGGCAGCACGGTCGTCCGCACACCCGGGACCGGCGAGCCGCTCAGACTCACCGTGACCGGTGTCTACCGGGAGGACCCGGACGCCGCCGCGTTCTGGGCCGGCCTCGGTGGCGCCGACGCCGCGAACCAGCCCCTGGTACTGATCGACGGCGCGCGGCTGGCCGCGTTGCCCGGGTTCGGCGACCGCATGCTCGCGGTCTGGCTGGCCCTGCCCGACACCGGGCGGTCGAGCCTCGCCGAACTCGCCGCGCTGCGTGACCGGGTGGCCGCCTTCGCCCGCTCGGACACCGCCCGCTCGGTCTACCGCGGCGCCGAACCGGCGCTGGCGGACACCGCGGTGCGCAGCGCACTGCCCGGTGCGGTCGACGGCCAGGTGGTGCCGGTCCTGACGGCGAGGGCGGAGATCGCCGTACCGCTCGGCCTGCTCGCGCTGCTCGCCGCCGTGGTCCTCGTGCTGACCGCCCGTCGGCTGGCCGACGCCGTCGCCGGCGAGCACGCGCTCCGGAGCTCCCGGGGCGCGGGCGCGGCGCGGCTGCTCGCGGCGACGGCCGGCGAGTGGGCGTTGGCCGCGGTGCCGGCGGCGGTCGGCGGGCTGCTGCTGGCCGAACCGCTGCTGGCCGCCGTGCTGCGCGTCGTCGGGGCACACGGCCTGACGGCGGGCGACGGCCCGAGCGCCCGGTGGGCCGCGGGTTTCGCGCTCCTGGTCCACGGCGCGGCTCTGCTGCTGCCGCTTGCCCGGCAGGCGGTGGACCCGGGGGCGCAGCGGGCGCTGCGCGCGCGCAGCCCGCGCCGCCTCGGTCTGCAGCGGGCCGGGGCGGACCTGGTGCTGGTCGCGGTGGCGGCTTTCGGCTTCTTCCAACTCCGCCACTACGAGGGCGTGGCGGTGGGGAACGCCGATGCCGGGTTCGACTCCTGGGTCGACCTGTCGCTGGTGCTCGCCCCGGTGGTCATGGCGGTGGCCGGTGGGGTCCTGCTGCTGCGGGTGCTGCCGGCGGTGGGGCGGCTGCTGGAGCGGGCGGCCGGTCGGGCCCGTGGGCTGGTGCTGCCGTTGGGCGCCTGGCGGCTGAGCCGCGACACCGGGCGCCAGTCGGTGCCGGTGCTGGTGACGTTGCTGGCGGTGGCCTGCAGCAGCCTCGCCGCCGGTGTGCTGGGCGCGCTGCCGAGCAGCGACCGCGACCGGGCGGCCTTCGCGGTCGGCGCCGACCTGCGGCTGACCGGGGTGTCCGGCGTGCCCGGGCAGCGGCACGCGACGCTGGCGGCCCTGCCGGGCGTGACGGGGCTCAGCCCGGTGGCGGAGCAGTCGGCCTTCGTGGGTACCACCCTGGTGCGGACGGTCGCCGTCGACAGCGCGGCCGCCTCCGCGGCGGGGCTGCCGCGCCTGCGCCCGGACCAGGCCGACCGCCCGGTTCCGGAGCTGCTGGCCCCCCTGACCGCCGTGCCCGCCCAGGGGCTCGCGCTGCCGGGCGAGCCGGTCGCGCTGGAGGCGACCGTCCGGGCGAGCTCCGACCTGCCCGTCCCGGCACCCGGTCTGCTCCTGCAGCTGTGGATCCAGGACGCGGACGGGCTGACCGAGCAGCTGACGGTCCCGCTGGAGGCCGACGGCCGGCAGCACTCCCTGACCTTCCCGCTCGCCGGCGGCGGTCGGCGCGCCGGCCCGCTGACGCTCAGCCGGCTCGGTGTGCACTTCCCCGGCACGGTCGCTCTGCGCTCCACCCTCGACCTGCGCGTGCCGGGGATGACGGCCGTCGGCGCCGCCGGCGAGCGGACCGACCTCGCGCTGCCGCCGGGGCAGGGCTGGGCCCGGTCCGGCAAGGTCCTCGCCGCCCCGTCGGCGCTCGGCTGCCCCGGCACCGAACGCGGCCGCACGGAGGAGGTCCCCGATCAGGCCGAGGCCTGCAGCTGGCAGGGCGACGGCTCCGACCTGCTGCACACGGTGATGCGCTCCCACGAGCCGCCGGTCCCGCCCGACCCGGCGGGCGGTGACGCCGTCCTCGCGGTGCAGCCCGTGACCGGCGGCGCGCCCGTGCTCCGCACCCTGCCGGGGGGCGCGATCCTGCCGACGCCCCCCACCCTGCCCGTGGTCGCCGACCGTGCGCTGCTCGACGCGGTGAACGTCAGGGTCGGCGACACCCTTCCGCTCAACTGGGAGCGTGACGGGCGGAGTACCCAGCAGGTCCTGATCACCGGGGAGGTCGACGTGCTGCCCGGCTACGCCCGGGGTCAGGGCCACCTGTTGCTGGACCTGCGCGCGCTCGCCGCCAACCGTGCGCTCACCGGCGCGGCCCCGCCCGTCGCCACCCACTGGTGGCTGGCCAGCTCGGACCCGGCGTCCACGTGGGCCGCCGTCGACGGCCACGTCGAGTTCGGCCGGCCGCAGAGCGCCCTGCGGATCGCCGCCGCGCTGGCGGACGACCCGTTCCGGGCCGGACTGCGCTGCGCCTGGCTGCTGGTCCTGGTCACCGCGCCGCTCTTCGCGGTGACCGCGCTGACCCTGCACGCGGTGGGCACGGTCCGCTCCCGCCGCCGGGAGTTCGCGGTGCTGCGCGCGCTGGGTGTGCGGCGCGCGGAGCTGACCGCGCTGCTGCGCGCCGAACAGGTGGCGGTGACCGTGCTGCCGGTGCTGCTCGGCGGGCTGCTGGGCCTGCTGCTGGCGGCCCTGCTGCTGGCGCTGACCGTGCTGGACGACTACGCGCGCCCGGTCTTCCCGGCCATGGCCGCCGCCCCGGGCCAGCCCGCCGCCGTGCTCACGGCGCTGGCCGGCGGGCTGCTGCTCACGCTTGCCGTGCTGGTCCTCACCCGGCTGCTGGCCCGGGTCGACCTGGTCCGGGCCCTGCGCGCGGGGGACGACGGATGAGCCGGGCGGAGGACCGGCGTTGCGTGGTCGGGCGGCGGGCGGACAGGTACACCGGTGGGCACGCCGGTGCGCGCGAGGACGGACGCTTCGACGGGGGGAGCCCCACATGCTGACACTGCGCCTGATCCGGCGCGAGGCGCGGATCGCCTGGCCGGTCTCCGTCGTACTCGCGCTGCTCGCCGCACTGCTCACGGCGGTCCCGCTGAGCTGGCCGCCGCGCTTCGACCGGCTGGCGGCCGGCGCGCTCGCGGACCGGGTGGTCCGCGCCCAGCGGGACGTGCCGCTGGTCTCCGCCGCCACCACCACCGTCCCGCTGGACGGGCTGGTGCCCCCGGACACCGGCTCGCTCGACCGGGAGCTGGACCAGCTCGGCGAGCGGGTGCGCACCGCGGCGGGTCCGGGACTGGCCGCCGCGCTCGGCAGGCCGCAGGCCCGCGTCACCACCCTCGGCGTCACGGCACGCGGCCCCGAACTGCCCACTCCCTACGGCAAAGCGCCGCGTTTCAGTCTGGTCCACGCCCAGCCCGACGGCGCGGGCGGCACGGTCGAGTACCTCCAGGGCCGCGCGCCGCGGCAGCCCGCGGCCGACCCGGCCGACCCGGCCGTCCCGCCCGGAGCGGCGGCCCCGATCGAGGTCGCCGTCTCCGAGGGCACCCGGGAGCGGCTCGGCCTGGCGGTCGGCCGGCGGTTCGACCTGTTGGACCGCGGGTGGGTCGCGCCGGTCCTCGTGGTCGGGGTCTTCCGGACCGACCGCGGCGCGGGCCGGCTCTGGCAGCAGTCCCCGATGCTGGTCTCCCCGTGGACCGTGGCGGTGGACCCCGGCCAGGAGCTGAGCGGCCAACTGCTGACCAGTGCCGACGGGATCGAGACGATCGCGAAGCACGGCCTCGCGCTCAAGGTGGCCTGGGAGCTGCCGACGGCCGTCGACCGGTCCGGCCCGGCCGCCTCCCCGGCCGGGATCGCCGCCATGCAGTCCGCCCTGCGCGGACTGCGCGCCGCCGGGCCGGACCGGCTGTGCGGGTCCGGCCTCGCGGACACCTGCATGCTGGCCGGCCAGATCGTGCCCTCGATCAACGTCACCGAACGACTCGCCCCGGAGCTGGACGCCTTCGCCGTCCAGCGTGGGCGCACCGAGCAGTTGCAGGGCTTCGCGCTCGCCGGACTGCTCGCCCTGGTGGTGGCCACCGCGGTCGCCGCCGCCCGGCTCGGGGCCCGCCGCCGGGCCGGCGCCGTCGCGCTGCAGCTCACCCGCGGGGCGGGACTGATCGGGATCGCGGGCCGGCTGCTGGCGGAGGCCGGGGTGGCGGTCGGCGCCGGGGTCGCGGCGGGCTGG
>NZ_JAIY01000006.1:474857-499327 GCF_000710405.2 Kitasatospora sp. MBT66
CCTGGAGGCCCTGGTGGTGCTCCTGGCCGTCGGCGGGCTGGTCGCGCTGCGTACCCGCGGTGCCTACGCGGGCACCGGCACGGACCCCCAACTCGCCCTCGCACCGGTCCTGCTGGCGCTGGTCACGGTGGGGATCCTGCTCCGGCTGCTGCCCCTACTGGTGCGCCGGGCGACCCGCTCGGCGCGGCGCTCGCGCGGCCTGGTCCCGCTGGTGGCGCTCGCCCGGGCCGGGGCGCAGAGCGGCGCGGCCGCGCTCTCCCTGCTGGTCCTGGTCCTGGCCATGGGCTACGGGGTCTACGGGGGGCTGATACCGCGCACCCTCGCGGACGGGCAGGCGCAGATCGCCGAGTGGCGCACCGGCGGGGCGCCCGTCGCCCTGGTCGGGCCGAGGGACCGGCTGTCCGGCGACCTGCCGCCGCTCCCCGCCGTGGGGCACCGGGTGGCGGTCACCGGCGCGAGCGGGGAACTCACCGCGCAGGACGACGGCACCACCTTCCCGGGCGCCCGGTTCGTCGGGCTGGACGCCGCCGCACTGGGCGCCGCCGATCCGTCCTCCCCCGTGGCCCGTGCCCTGCTGGCCGCCGACGGGGTCGACGCGGCGGTCGGGCGGACCGGCGCCGGCGGTGACGTCCCCGTGCTCACCGCGCTGGCCGACCCCGGGCTCGCCGCCCGGTTCCCCGACGGCACCTTCGAGCTGACCGCGCTGGGGACGGGCCGCGCCCTGGTCCACGTGGTCGGCGCGCTGCCCGAGGAGGCGCTGCGCGACCCGGTCCTCGGGCCGGTGCTCGGCGGCGGTCCCCGGTCCGGCGCCCTGCTGGTGTTCACCGGCCCGTCCGCGGAGCGCCTGCCCGTCCAGAAGAACCACGCGTCCGCCCTCCTGCTCTACCCGGCCGCCGGCGGACCGCCGCTGGACCCGGCCGCGGTGAGGGCCGCCGCCGGCGTGCAGCTCGCTCCCACCGGCCTGCCCGGACCGCAGGTCGAACTCCGCGACCGGGACGAGGAGCTCGGCGCGCTGCGGTCGGACGGGCTGGCACGCTCGGCCCGGCTCGCCTTCGGGGCCACCACCGCGCTCGGCCTGCTGCTCGCGCTCGGCACGTTCGCCCTGGACCTGCTGCTCAACGCCACCGAACGCGCCCGGACGACGTCCTACCTGCGGACCCTGGGGATCGGCAGCCGGGCGGTGCTCGGCCTGCAACTGCTCCAGCAGCTGCCGCTGGTGCTGGCGGCGGCGGTCGGCGGCACCTCGCTCGGCCTGCTGCTGCCCGCCGCGCTCGGTCCCGGCCTGCGGCTGGGCGCACTCACCGGCGGGCCGTTCGAGCCCGCCGTACACATCGACTGGACGATCACCGCGGGCCTCGGCGTCGCGCTGGTCGTGCTGATGACGGCGGCCGCCGTCCTGGAGGCGGCGATCAGCCGCCGGCGCGGACTGGGCGCCGTACTGCGACTCGGGGAGGCACTGTGACCGTCCGACCGACCGAACGACCCGCGGCCGGGACCGGAGGACCCGGGTCCGGTCCCGACCGGCTGCCCGCGTCCGGCGCAGACCGGCCGATGGTGGCGTGCCACAGCCTGGTGCGGATCTATCGCACCGGCACCCGCGCCCGTGACGGGGTCGAGGTGCAGGCCCTGCAGGGGCTCGACCTGACCGTGCGGGATGGCGAGCTGACGGCCCTGGTCGGCGCCTCCGGTTCCGGCAAGTCCACCCTGCTCGGCATCCTGGCCGGCCTGGACACCCCCAGCGCCGGCACCGTCGAGGTGGCCGGCACCGACCTGGGCGGGCTCAAGCGCCGCGAGCGGATCGCCTACCGGCGCCGGACCGTCGGGGTGATCCAGCAGCAGACCGCGCGCAACCTGCTGCCCTACCTGACGGCACGCGAGAACGTGCAGCTGCCGATGGGCTACATCGGCGTGCCGCGCCGCGCACGCGCCGCCCGGGCGACGGAACTGCTCGACCTGATGGGCATCGCCCCGGCCGCCGACCGCACCCCCGCCGGGCTCTCCGGCGGCGAGCAGCAGCGGGTGGCGATCGCCGTCGCCCTGGCCAACGAACCCCGGCTGCTGCTCGCGGACGAACCCACCGGCGAGCTGGACACGGCCACCTCGGAGGAGATCTTCGGCGCCCTGCGCACCGCCAACACCGAGCTGGGCACCACCGTGCTGATCGTCACCCACGACGCCCTGGTGGCCGACCAGGTCCGCCGCACGGTGCGGATCCGCGACGGGCGCACCTCCACCGAGGTGCTGCGCCACACCGCCGACACCGGCCCGGACGGTGCGCCCACCGCCCAGGAGTACACCGTGCTGGACCGCGTCGGCCGGCTCCAACTGCCGCGCGAGTTCACCGAGTCGCTGGGCCTGGCACACCGCGTGCGGCTGGTCCTGGAGCGGGACCACGTCTCCGTGTGGCCCGACCTCGGCCACCCGCCGGCGGGCACCGGGGGTGGCACCGACGGAGTCGAGGGCGAGGAGGGGCGCGCACGGAGCTGAGGCCGGGGCCGAGTCGGGCTGTTCCGGCCCGGACACGGACACGCTCCGGGCGCTACGGCCGAGGCCTGCGGCGCTGGGCGGGCCAGGCGCCGGGCCCGCCCAGCGGTTCGTCCTACGGGCGGGGCGAGGGGCAGTCGGTGTCCTGGGCGGGGAGGACGCCGTCGAGGAGGTAGCGGTCGACGGCGGCGTCCACGCAGGTGTCGCGGGGGGCGAACAGGCCCGCGTAGACGGTGTGGCGGAAGGCCCCGCGCAGGGTCACCAGCCGGGAGCCGGTCAGGGCACGGTGGGCGGAGAGCTGGCCGGGATAGGTGGCGGCCGGGTCTCCGTCGGCGCCGACCAGCAGGACCGGGACGGCGTTGCGCACCCGGGTGGGCGCTTCCGCGGGCTCGGCGGGCCAGAAGGTACAGGGGGTGAGGTTGCGGGTGAGCGGGCCGAACAGCGGCTCGTCGGCACGGTGGGCCTGGATGTCGCGGTAGTAGGCCAGCTGATCGCGGGAGGCCGCGCGGTCCGCACACATGACCGCGGTCTGCGCGGCGGCGTAGCCTCCGGTGTCGGGCGAGGTCAGGCCGGCCAGGACCGCCTCCAGCAGGGGGGTCGGGCCGGCGGGCCGGCCCTCGGCCGCGTCGAGCAGGACGCTCGCCAGGGCGGAGAAGTCCTCGTAGGTGTTGTCGTCGTCGCCGGCCGACACCGTCCACAGCACCTGCGGCAGCGTCCGGGCGTCGACGCGGTGGGCGCCGACCGTCAGCGGGGCGCGTTCGGCGGCCAGGCGCACGCGCTCCACGGAGGCCAGCACCTCGGCGGTGGTCGTGCCCAGGTGGTGACGCTCGTCGCGGCCGGCCGCCCAGGCGGCCCAGGCCGTGAGCGCGGCCGCCATCGCGGGCCCCTGGGTGGCGGTCAGGTCCGGGCCGAAGCGGTCCGGGTCCATGGCGGCGTCGAACACCGCCCGCCCCACCCGGTCGGGGAACAGCTGGAGGTAGACCTCGCCGAGGTAACTCCCGTAGGAGGAGCCGAGGTAGGCGACCCTCGGCTCGCCGAGGACGGCGCGCACCAGGTCCAGGTCCCGGGCGGTGTTCCGGGTGGAGGCGTGCGGCAGCAGGGCCCGGTACGGAGCGCAGCGGGTCGCGAGGTCCTTGGCGATCTCGGCGGACCGGTCGAAGCCGAGGCGGTCCGGACCGGCGGCGCCGGGACCGGCCGTCGGCCAGCCGCAGTCGAGAGGGGTACTGGCGCCGACGAAGCGCGGGTCCGTACCGACGATGTCGTAGCGGGCGCCGAGGGCGGGGGCGGCCTGCCGCAGGGCCAGGGCGAGAGAGCGGGCGGGGACGCCGGGGCCGCCGGGGTTGTAGAACAGGGTGCCCAGCCGGTGGGCAGGGTCGGTGGCCGGCAGCCGGGCCAGGGCGATCCGGAGGGTCGGTCCCCCGGGGCGGCGGTAGTCGAGGGGGACGGTGACCTCGGTGCAGCCGGCGCCGGCGGCGTCGAGCTCGGCGCCGGCGGTGTCGTCCGGGCCGCTCGCGCACGGGTGCCAGAGCGGGCGCTGGCCTCGCAGCGCGGCGAGCGGATCGGCGGTGGCGGCAACCGTGGCGGCCGATGCGGTCGCGCCCAGTGCCGGTGCGACCGACCCGCCGAGAAGGGTCGTGGCCAGCACCGCCACAGCGGCGGCCGACCTGGCGGCGCGAATCACGATGTCTCCCCAGGGTGCTTCGGTGGACCGTCGGGGCGACCGTAGGCGCCCCGGGCGGCCGGGCGCGTCCACCGCCGGTACCGGACTCCCCCGCCGAAGTGCCGCTCCGGGTCTGCTACTTCAGGACCACCCGGAGCAGCGAGGGCGCCCGGGCCGGGCCGGCGGCGACTGCGGAGCGGCGCCCGCTGCGCCGAGGGTGGTTGCCGCCGGAGTGCCGGGCCTGCCCGGCGGGTACCACTACGGCAGCCCGGCCGGTCGGCCCGTGCCGGCGACAGGTGGGGACGGACGTGGTCAGACGCATCGTCGGTGTCTTTCTGGGGCTGGTGCTGGCCGGGATCGGTACGTTCCTTCTCGTCCGGGTCGGCACGCTCTGGTCCTACCTCGCCGCCCAGCCGTGCTACCTGGCGGCGGTGTTCTGCGGCGCCGCGCCGTTCTTCGAGGACGCGGACGGTCCGGGCGGCGGCGACGGTGGGGTGGGGATCGGTCTGTAGCCGGCTGCCGGGCACCCTCAGGACACCCCGTCCGGGCCGGCTGCCCCGCAGGTCCGGCCCCCCAGCGGCGGGCCGCTGCATCCGGCGGGCGAGGCTTGCGCCGCAGGGTGGACATGACGGAGGATCACCCGACCTGCCATGATCGACTTCTGGTCGCCCGTGGCACTCGGCCTGTTTCTCTTCCCACGGGGGTACCGATGACCACGCACGCGGACGGCAAGCACGACGACGGTGTCGAGGAGGGCGGGCGTCGGCCCGGCCGCCGGGCGCTGCTCGCTGGCATGACCGGGGCGGGGGCGCTCGCGGGCAGCATCGCGCTGGGCACCCGCGGCGCCTCGGCGGCGAGTGCCGCGGCCACCGCCGGCCCGGCGGACTACGTGGTCGACGTCGTCGCCAAGGGCGCCGACCCGACCGGCCGCACGCCCAGCGACGACGCGTTCCGCAGGGCCGCCCTGGAACTGCTCGGGGGCGCTCCGAAGACCGGCTACACCCCCAAGAAGGTGCTGCTCGTCCCGCCGGGCACCTACCTGCTGACCCAGCCCGACTCGCTGCTGCCCATCACCCACGGCACCGACAACCCGGGCGTGATCGACGGCATCTCCATCAGCGGGTACGGCAAGCGGCTCTCGCGCATCGTCTACGCGCCGGCCACCCCCGACACGGTCTTCTGGACCAACGACGGCCGCTACAAGAACATCCGCCTCAGCGGCCTGACCTTCGAGGGCCGCGACGCCACCGCCACCTTCAACCTCGCGCTCTCCGGCGTGGGCAAGGGCGTCCAGGACACCTGGTACACCGACGTCGAGTGGCACGGCACCTGGAAGGCCGGCATCGTCCTGGACGGACCGGCCGGCACCTCCAACCTCAACAGCGAGATGGGCTGGGACCACTGTCAGATCAGCGGCTCCTACGCCGACGCCTTCCTGGTGATGGGTGGCAAGCCCACCGAGAACCAGCAGGACCAGTTCCTGAACTACTGGTTCCGTGACTGCAAGGTCGAGTTCCAGTCCGGCATCTTCGTGCGCAACGAGCGCGGCGGGTCGATGAACTTCATCGGCGGTTCGTACATCATCGTGGACGAGAACTCGACCGGCACCTTCTTCAAGCTCAACGCCAACAGCCCGCGCAACGACTCCGTGATGCGGCTGTACGCGCAGGGCATCCGCTTCGAGGTCCGCGGCAAGGACCACAAGGTGATCGACTCGGCCTGGTACAAGGGCACCATCACGTTCGTCTCCTGCGACGACACCGCGAACTCCTTCAAGGCGTTCGCCACCGACGCCACCGCGCACGTCTACCGCTTCAACGCCGTCAACCCCTCGCGCGGGCCGATGATCCGCTACCAGGACTGCGCGCTGCTCGGCTCCCACCACGTGACGACGTCCACCGCCACCACCGCCGGCAAGCTGCTCTACGACGGCTGCCGCTTCGCCGACGCTTCGACCGCCGCCACCGCCCTGCGCTGGAGCGGGCCCTCCCCCTGGTACGAGTTCCGCGACTGCCTCGGCGAGGGCGTCCGCATCCCCGACACCAAGGCCCCGTGACCGTATCTCCCGGACCCCGTCGGCGCGGCGGCGGGCGGAGCGGCCGACACCGCTTCCGACCCGCCGCACCGCCGCCCCGTCGGACGGGTCTCGCCGAAACATGCGTCACATCCCGTCGTATCCGATAGACATGGCCTGTCCGAGGCGATCGAGTCGGCGTGACGACACGTCCGACCGCCTTCCCGAGTCCGAGGGAACTCCCGTGGCCGACACCAGCACCCCGCCCACCGAGCCGCTGCACTACGCGGTGGACCTCACCCCGGCCGATGTCCGGGCCATCCATGCCTTCCTCCGCGAGCAGATCCTTCCGATGGAAGGGGACGGCGCGTTCGGCAGCGCGGAGCAGCGCGCCGCGCGGGCGCTGTCCAGTCTCGTGCGCACCGCGACCGCCCGTGCCGAGGCGACGCTCCAGCGTCTGATCGAGAACCCCGACGACCGGCACCGGACGGACAATCTCAACAACCTCCGCCAGAGCTGGCAGTCCCTGGTGGAGGCCGCCGAGGAGTGGGCCGACACGCCCGGTTTCGACCGCCGCCGCTGGCGCGAGGTCGACGCAGACCCCGCCGCCGCGGCTCTGCGCCACCGGCTGGTCGCCAAGCAGCGGGCCGAATCCTCCGCCGACGCGAAGGCCTGACCCGCCGCCGCCGTGCCGCCCCCGCCCCTCCCCCGGCCGAACGGGGGCGGCACAGGGCGGTGGACGGGCCCCGCCGGGAGACCGGGAGGGACCGCGGCAGCGCCGGACGGCTCGGACACCCTGGGCCGCCCCGTGGCGCGGGGCCGCCCCGGGAGCACCGGGGAGCAGGAACTATCGTGGGCGGACTCGAACAAGGAGCCGCACCATGGCCGCCGCCCGCCCCCGCATCCTTTTCGTCTCCGACCTCGCCTACCCCGCCCGCGGACGGCGGTACTGCGACGAGGACATCCTGCTGACCTCGCGGCTGCGGGCGGAGTTCGACCTCGCGGTGTGCCACCCCCTGGACGCGGCCGCGCTGATGGACGGCTTCGACGCCGTCGTGGTGCGCAACAGCGGCCCGGTCCTGCACTACCAGCGGGCGTACGACGCGTTCCGGGCGCAGGCCCTCGCCCGCGGCACCCGGGTCTACAACCCGCTCACCGGGCGCGGCGACATGGCCGGCAAGCAGTACCTGACCGAGCTGACCGCCGCCGGGTACCCGGTGATCCCGACCGTCGACCGCGCCGAGGACCTGGCGCGGCTTCCCGAGACCGCGCAGTACGCGGTGAAGCCGAAGGCGGGCGCCGACTCCATCGGCCTGGTCTTCCTGGACCGGGCCGGGCTCGACGGCGTGGACCTCGGCGGGATGCTGGTCCAGCCCCGGATCGACTTCCGCCACGAGGTGTCGTTCTACTACGTGGACGACACCTTCCAGTACGCCCTGTACGCACCTGATCCCGAGCGCCGCTGGGAGCTGGAGCCGTACCGCGCGAGCGCCGACGACCTCGCGTTCGCGGACCGGTTCGTGCGGTGGAACACCCTCGACCACGGCATCCAGCGCGTCGACGCCTGCCGCACCCGCGCGGGCGAGCTGCTGCTGGTCGAGCTGGAGGACCTCAACCCGTACCTCTCACTGGAACTGCTGGACAGCACGGAACAGGACGCCTTCGTGCACGCGATGGCCGGCTCGCTGCACCGGTACCTGGCCACCGACTCCGCCTGACCGGGCCGGACGAGAAGCCCGGGTGACAATGCGCCGCCCCGTCCGCCATGATCATCCGGCGCACTGCCGAGCACGCGGGGGGAAGTCCTGTGGTCGCCGATTCCGTACCGATGTCCGTTCACCATGACGACGCGTCGGGGCTGTGGACCCTGACGGCTCCTCCCCGGACGCTGGGTGCCCCGGTCGTGCTCGCCGACCGGGTCTGTCTCCCGGTCGACGGCCGGGTCACCGCGCTCGACCGCAGCACGGGACGGGTGCTCTGGCA
This sequence comes from Kitasatospora sp. MBT66, assembly GCF_000710405.2. Taxonomy (NCBI): domain Bacteria; kingdom Bacillati; phylum Actinomycetota; class Actinomycetes; order Kitasatosporales; family Streptomycetaceae; genus Kitasatospora; species Kitasatospora sp. MBT66. The sequence continues at coordinate 482,999 of NZ_JAIY01000006.1, forward strand.
GACCCCGCACCGGGTCGAGTTCCACAGCGACTTCGTGAGCGCCGTCTTCGCGGCCGGCGAGCACCTCGTGGTGCCCAGCTCCTGTACCTACATGACCAAGGGCGACATGATCTCGTTGGCCGTGCTGAGCACCGCGACCGGAGATCCGAGCTGGTCCCGGGAAGCCGAGTTGATCTCCGGCTTCGCGGCCCACGACCGGACGCTGGTGTTCTGGCGGCTCGACGCGGAGGAGCGGGGGAGGATCACCGCGGTGGACCTCTCCACCGGCGGCCTGCGCTGGCGGCACGATCTCGACGCGCTCAACGCGGTACTGCTCGCCGGCGACCGGGTCGTCGCCTCCTCGGCGGCCGGAGGAAGGCGGGAGGTGCTCGGCTACGACCTGGGGAGCGGCGAGCAGCTGTGGCGGACCGAGGCGCACGGACTGCCGGAGTCGCTACGACTCTCGGGCAAGGACCCCTCGGCCGAGCCGGTCGCCCTGGCCTGGAACTGGCTCGGCAGCCATCTGCGGTGGTTCTCCCCCGCCACCGGCGGGAAACTCGGCTCGCTCCGGCCCCGTCCCGGGATCAGCTTCTACGGCAGTGACGACCCGCTGACGCGCGCCGACGGCGAGAGCCTGTGGCTCACGACCAACGACAGACGCCGTATCGACCTCCTGCGTCCGTTCGCCGCCCGGCCGCGCACCCGGACCTTCACCCCGCTGCCCCGCCGGCTGGCCTACAGCTCTCCCGAACTCGTCGAGGCGGCCGGCCGGCTCTACGCGCTGGCCCGCCCCGCCTTCGAGCACGAGGAGGCCCCCTGGGAGGAGCGGCGCGGCACCCTGGTGGTCACGGCACGGGTGGACCGTCCCGGTCGCTACCGCCGGCTCACTCCCGTGCGCTGGCCCGGAGCGGTCCCGCGCAGCGAACGGCACATCATGTGGGCGGACCTGGCCGCGGGACGCAACCATGTCTACGTCCAGGGCTGGCACCGCGACGGGACGGGCCGGACCCTCGCGGTCCGCGGCAACCGGGTGCTCTGGCAGCGCGAGGGCAGATCGTCCGTAGCGGTACCGCTCGACGACCGGGTTCTGCTCGTCGAGCAGGGTGCCGAGCGCGACCACCTGTACCTGGTCGACGGCGAGACGGGCGCCTTCGCCGATCCTGCCGTCGAACGGACCTGACGGCCCGCCCACGGCCTGGAGGCCGGGCGGCCGGCCACCGACCGGAACCGTGTTCCGACCCACCTGCCGGGCCGGGACGTCCCGCGGGATCCGGCGGCGCGGCTGCGGTCAGCCGGTGACGGTCCAGGTGTCGGTACCGCTGATCCGGCTCAGGCCGGTGGTGGAGCAGGCCGTCAGGTCGAGGTCGGCGAAGGTGATGGTCCGGGTCACGGAGCTCCCGGCCGAGGTGCCCGCGGGGTGGTGCCGACGCAGTTGACGAGGGTGGTGGCGGACGCGGGCGCCACCACCGCCACCACCGCGCCACAGGCGAGCGCGGTCGCGCAGACGGCCGCCGGGATCTTCTTCGTGCCCGTGTTTCCTCCGGGAAGTGGACGGTGCATCGGTTCTGCCTGCGTACGGCCGTGCGGGTCTCGGAGGCGGGGGAACGCTACAGCGGCGAAGGCACGCAGCAGGGTCCGGTGCGATGACGGTGGAGTGCCCCGGCGAGCGGGTCGGGGGCGACGGTCGGGGTTCGCCCTGGTCCGGGGCCGGGGCGGCCCGGAAGCGCGGCCACCAGAGCCTCCCTGATGCCGGCGCACAACCCGTGGGTGGGCCGGAGCCCGCCGTAGCCGGCCAGGACGAGGGCACCGACGTCCTCGTGCCCGACCAGCCCGGAGGCCCGCTCCCGCCACCGCCGGGCCTCCCGCTGCTCGCCGCGGCCCTCGCAGTGCAGGGCGAGCGCGTGGACCGCCGGGACGCAACCCGCTCCGGCGGCGAGCTGCCACCACGTCCGCGGGGCGTCCGCCAGCGACCGGCGCGGCGCCGGACCGAGGCCGACCCCGGAGAGCGCCAAGTGGCAGAGCGCGCCGAGGACGAGCGCACCGTGCGGCTCGATCGCCGGAGCTCCGCCGAGCCCGGCGATCCAGTCCGGCGCCCGGGTGTCCTCCACCACGAGATGGCAGAGCGCCAGCAGTTCGAACCTGGCACGGTCCAGGGCCACCGCCCCCGACACCGCCCCTGCGGCGGTCCGTCCCGGAAGCGCGCCGCGCTCCGCGAGGCGGGCCGCGACCCTGGCCGGCGCGCCGTCCAGACCGGCGGACGCCCGGCTCCGGCCCGGGGGCTCCGGCAACCGGGCGCCGGCGAGCGGTGCCCAGATCCGCCGGGCGGCGGCGTCGGGGCCGGCGTCGGGTGTCCGCCGGTCGGCATCGGCACGGGTGTCCCCGTCAGCGCGGATCTCGATCACTGCTCCTCCGCCGTTCCTGCGGTCCGTTCGTCCAGCCCCAGCGCCGTGGCCAGCCGGCGTCGGGCGTCGCGGCGCAGGCTGTAGAGCCCGCTCCTGGTGACGCCCATGATCCGCGCGGCGGTCACGATCGGGTAGCCGAGCACGTAGGTCAGCACCACCGCGTCGTGCTGGCGCTCCGGCAGTTCGGCGATCGCGGCGAACAGGCCGATCCCGCTCTCCAGGGCCCGGAACGCCTCGCGGGCACCGTCCATGGCGAACGCGAAGGCGGCGGAGGTGAAGGCCGACGGCCGGTTCCGGCGCAGCAGCGCCGCGTCGACGGTCGACCGGAGCACGCCCCAGCAGAACTCGCCGAGGTTCTCCTGGCGCAGGACCAGCTCCCAGTTGGCGGCGAGGTCCGCGAAGACGTCGTCGACCAGGTCGTCGGCGGCGTCCGCGTCACCGAGGTGCAGCCGGGCGTACTCCCAGTACGCCTCGCCGTGCATCACCATCAGGGCGACCAGGTCGTCGGGCAGTGTGGTGTCCGGGCCGGGGTGCCCGGTTCCGGCCCGGGGCGTCGGCCCGGGACGGTCATCGTGGGGATCGACGCCTGCCCCCGGGGCCTCCTCGTGCGCGCCCGTGCGACCGCCGCCGTCGATGCCGACCATGTGTCGTCCGCCCTCCCGCTCCGGCCCCCGTACCGTCGGTCGGTGGGGAATCGCGGAGCCCGCTCGGAACCAGGAAATCGGCGGCGCGGTCCGGTTCTGCGGGGCAGGCCCCGATCGATCGAATCCGTCGGAGAAATACGCGCTCCTGACCGGATCGGGAGCGCGAGGCACCTCACCTTGATCGTCTGCGGGCCGGACCGGGCAGGGCAGGGCGAGACGGGGCAGGGCGAGCGGGGCAGGGCGAGCGGGGCGGGGCGGTGCAGGGCGGGCGGGGCGAGGGCAGGTCACGCCGGGTCGGGCGCCGCTCAGGACGGCTCCCGCACACCGACCACGGCCTTCTCCCGGGCGTGTGCGGGCAGGCCGTTGGCGAGGTCCTCGACCAGCAGCCGCCAGGCGATCGCCTCGGCCGCGGTCCGCAGCTGCGGGCTGCGGGGCCGCCCGGCGTCGGCCTCGAGGCGGTCGTTGAGCCAGTCGGACCAGGCGCGGGCGAGCGCGCGCACCTCGTGCGTGCCGGTGGTGGTGAGGGCCAGCCGGTCGCCGTCGCGGGTGAGGTGCCCTTCGCCGGCCATGCGGTCGAACACCGGCTCCAGGACCTCCGGCGGGACGCGCTTGCGGGCGCCGATCAGCGCCAGCGACGCCTGGCCGACCGCCTTGGTGTGTCCGGCGACCTCCATCAGCGCCCAGGCGCCGGCGAGGTCGACCCGGGTGTCGGCGCCGTCGACGATGGAACGGACCGTGTCGAGGTCGGCCCCGCGCACGATCCGGCCGACCGCCGACTCCAGCTGCTGGTCCGAGTCGCCGCTGGTCGGCTGGGCGAACCCCTCGCCGAGGTCCGTGGAGCCCGCCCGGGCGGTGTCCCGCAGTTGCACCTGCTTGAGGAACAGCGCGACCACGAAGCCCAGCAGGGCCACCGGCACGGTCCACAGGAACACGGTGTGCAGGGCGTCCGCGTAGCCCTGCACGATCGGCGCCGCCTGGTCGGCGGGCAGGCCGTGCAGGCCCTGCGGGCTCGCGGCCGCCCGGGTGAGCGCCACGGGGTCGGCGCCGGTCGTCCGGGCGGACTCGGCCACTCCCTGGGCCAGCTCGGTCCTGAGGCTGTTGGCGTAGACGGTCCCGAACACGGCGGTGCCGAAGGAGCTGCCGATGGTGCGGAAGAAGGTCACCCCGGAGGTCGCGGTGCCGAGGTCCGCGTAGTCGACGGTGTTCTGCACGGCGATGGTGAGCACCTGCATGCTCAGCCCGATGCCGACGCCGAGGACGAACATGTAGCAGGAGGCGAGCACGGTACCGGTGCCCGGCTCCAGGCGGGACAGCAGGTAGAGGCCCAGGGCCATCACCAGGGTCCCGGCGATCGGGAAGAGCCGGTACTTCCCGGTCTTGCTGACGATGTTGCCGCTCGCGACGGAGGCGAGCAGCAGGCCGATCACCATCGGCAGCATCCGTACGCCGGAGACGGTCGCCGAGTCCCCGTCGACGTACTGCAGGAAGGTCGGCAGGAAGGTCAGCGCGCCGAGCATCGCGAAGCCGACGATGAAGCTGAGGACGGAGCAGACCGCGAACACCGGGGTTCGGAAGAGCCGCATCGGCAGCATCGGCTGAACGGCCCGGGTCTCCGCCCAGCAGAACAGGCCGAGGGCCACGGCGCCGCCGACGAACAGGCCGATGATCACCCCGGAGGTCCAGGGGTACTCGTTGCCGCCCCAGCTGGTCGCCAGGATCACCGCGCTCGCGCCGACCGTGACCAGGGCGATGCCCAGGTAGTCGACGACCGGCCGGACGGCCGCCCGCACCGAGGGGATGGTCCGGGCGGCGGCGGCCACCACCACGACGGCGATCGGCACGTTGACGTAGAAGGCCCAGCGCCAGGACAGGTGGTCGGTGAACAGCCCGCCGAGCAGCGGCCCGATCACCGTCGCCACGCCGAACACCGCGCCGATCGCGCCCTGGTACTTGCCCCGCTCGCGCAACGGGATGACGTCGGCGATCAGCGCCATCGCCGTCACCATCAGGCCGCCCGCTCCGATCCCCTGGAGCGCGCGCCAGGCGATCAGCAGCGTCATGTTCGTCGCCAGGCCGCAGAGGAACGAGCCGGTGATGAACACGATCGCGGAGATCTGGAACAGCACCTTGCGCCCGTAGAGGTCGCCGAACTTGCCGGCCAGCACGGTGGCCACCGTCTCGGCGAGCAGGTAGGACGTGACCACCCAGGACATGTGCGCCGCGCCGCCGAGGTCCGACACGATGGTGGGCAGGGCGGTGCCGACGATGGTCTGGTCCAGCGCGGCCAGCAGCATGCCGAGCACGATGGTGGCGAAGACGACGTTCCGCTGCCGGACATCCAGCACCGGCGGGGCGGACGGCGGGTTCTCGGTGTCGACGGTCATGCGGACAGCCTCGCCGCAAGCCCGCGGGCCCCGCGATCGGGCTCCGTCGTCCGGGTGAACGGGGCGGCTCGGCGGGGCCGGCCGGCTCGACCGGTGGGGGCGGTGCGGCCGGTGCAGCCGGTGCAGCCGGGAGGGCTGGTGCGGCCGGGTGGCTCCTTTGGGATCCACCCGGGCGACCGGCCCGCCGCACCTCAGGCGGTCGTCCCGAGGGTCTCGTCGAGCCAGTCGTAGATCCGGGCCTGGGTCAGACGCATCGCACCGGGGTGGCAGTGCGCGCCGGCGCCCTCCTCGGCGGTGAACAGCATCAGGGTCCGGGGGCAGGCCAGGTGGTCGTAGAGCTGTTCGGGCTGGCCCTTGAAGAACATGTCCTGCTCGGCATCGCAGACCAGGGTGGGGCACTGGATCCGTTCGGCGATGCCCCCGGCGAGGGTGTAGTCGAGGTAGGAGGCATTGAAGGCCCGGGGTGTGTCGACGCCCATGACGTACATGCCGTGGTTGATCGCCCAGCGGGCGATCGGGTCCTTGGCCATGATCTCTTCGAGGGCCGCGTCGAGCTCCGGGGCGGAGGGCGCGCGCAGGAGCCGCTCGGCCTCCTCCCGGGTGCCGGGGATGTTGCGCACCGAGGTCTCGCCGAGGTCGTAGAGGCCGTCCACGGCGACCAGCGCGGCCAGGCGGTGCTCGAACGCGGCGGCCCTGGGGGCGAGGACGCCGCCCATGCTGATGCCCAGGAGCGCGATGCGGCTGTTGTCGACGTCCGGGAGCTTCTCGGCGAAGTCCACGACCGGGGTGACGACGTTCTCCCAGTCGGGGCGGAACACCAGGCCCTCGTGGTGGCGCGGTCCGGGCATGCCGGGGCCGTCGAAGACCAGCACGGTGTAGCCGCGCTCGACGCCGGCCATCGCCCCGAAGAAGTGCAGCTCCTCGGCGGTGCCGTCGAAGCCGTTGTGCATGATCAGCGTCGGGCGCGGGGTCCCGGAGTCGTCGACGCGGTAGAGGTAGCCCGGCAGGGTGGTGCCCTCGTACGGGATCTCGACCGGCTCGATGATCGGGGTGAACAGCGCGGCCGCCGACCGGAAGCAGTCCACGCTGCGGTCGTAGGCGTGGTCGTGACGCGGGTCGCAGGGGTGGCCGTGCAGGAAGAACTCGGCCGACCGGTAGTAGTTCGACGCCCGCAGGAACCCGTCCCGCGCGCTCACCCGGTGACCGGCCGCCAGCGCCTTCTCGGCCTGGCCGGACACCCGGTCGGCGGTGGCCAGCCACTCGGTGTACCAGCTGGCGTAGTCGCCCTCGACGATGCGCTCCGCGGTGGAGACGACCTCGCCGAAGTCGGCCCCGCCGTAGGCGATGTGGCTCATCGAGCGCAGGGTCTCGTACCAGAACTGGACGTTGTTCGGGAACAGCAGCTGCTTCATCGCGCACTCCTCAGGACTGTTAAGCACGGATCTGTGCTTGCGATGAAGACTGTAGACCTTCCCGATGCCCGAAGCAAACATCTGTGCTTACGATGTGCGGGTGACTTCGAAGCAACCGACCACACGCATCCGCAAGAGCCCCGAACAGGTCCGCGCGGCCGTCCACCAGGCAGTCGTCGACCTGCTGGCCGACCCGGAGGGCGAAGACCTCAACATCCCCGCGATCGCGCAACGCGCCGGCGTCAACCACACCAGCATCTACCGGCGCTGGGGCAGCCTCGACACCCTTCTGGCCGACGTGGTCACCACCCGCCTCGAACGCGACTCGCCGCTGAACGACACCGGCTCCCTGCGCGGCGACCTCCTCGCCTGGGCCGGAACCAGCGTCGCGAGCATCCGCACAGCCGAAGGGCGCGCCCTTGTACGCGCCGTCATCCTGTCCATGCCGAACAACCCGCAGACCCAGGACGAGCGCGCCCAGCACTTCCGACGCCGCCTGCACTCCATCGAACAGATCCGCCAGCGCGCCACGGCCCGGGGCGAGAACCCGCCGCCCCTGGAACAGATCCTCGACCAACTCGTCGCACCGTTCTACCTCCGCGCGATCTTCGGCATCGACCCGCCGACCACCGGCTACCCCGAGCTCCTCGTCGACCGGCTGCTCGGCAGCGGAGGTGCGGATTCCGCCGTCGACTGACGCGCCGCACGCGCGCCGGAGCCGTTGCCGCCGGGCCCCGCGCCGGGGCGGGGGCCGGGCACCGGGAGCGGCTGACGGACCGGCGGAAACGCCCGTGCGGCGCTCCCTGCGCTCAGCCGCCGGGCAGCCCGGCGATCTGCTGCGCGAGTCGGGCGGCCTGCGCGTCCCGCTCGGCCTTTAGCGCCGCGAACGCCTGCGGCTGCCGGGCGATCGCGGCCTTCTGGTAGTCGGCTTCGACGGCGAACCAGATCCCGACCGGATTGGTGCGCGCCTTGCACTCCACATCGGTCTGCGCCATGCGGATCTCCGCGGCGTCCGGCTCGGGTGCCTTCACGGACGGCAGATCCGCTCCGGCCTCCACCGGGTTCGGCGCGGTGAACCCGGCGGCACGCAGGCAGTCCGACCAGCGTCCGAAGACCTCCTTCACCCGCGGATCGGCCATCGAGCGGGAGAAGCTGTCGGCCTTGGTCTGCCCGGCGAGCTGGGACGCGCCACCTCCCGGGCCCTGTCCGCCGGGCTGCAGCGACCCGAGATCGGCGTTCACCTTGCCCTGACAGCCCCCGGCCGGCACCGCCTGGCCGTTCGAGCTGGTCAGTGGCTTGCCGGCGGCGTCCCGGCCGAACAGCAGAGCGTTCTCCGCCGGGGAGAGCGTGGCCCGCGGAGTGGCGGTGTCGCGTTTGGGCAGGTGGTAGCCCCAGGTGCTGACGCTCACCGGATCGGTCAGGCCGTAGCGACGGAACAGGAGGAAGTCGGAGGCCGAGACGACCGGAGCCGGCGCGATCGGCAGGTCGAAGCCGTACTCCTTCATGCAGATGGCGACCTTCTTGGTGTTCAGCCACTTCAGCTCGGCCGACTGCTGGGGCGTCAGCATGTACTCCGCGATCGGCAGCTGGAGTTCGCCCACCTGCGAGGGCTCGGGCGTGGGGATCGCCACCACCGCGGGCGGGGGCGCCGGGGCGGACGGCGGCGCGGCGGACGACGGCACGGCGGACGGCGGCACGGCCTGCCCGGAGGAGCAGCCGGTCACCGCCAGGGCGATCAGCGCCGGCGCCAGGAGTCGCCGTCGGCGGACTCTCGCTGCGGCAGTCACGGCTGTTCTCCTTCGGTTTCGCGGCGCGGATCGTCAGACGGTGGGACAGAAGGCGCAGCGCAACACCTTCCACACCGCTCCCAAGGACACCGGCCCCAACAAGCAGTTCACCAGCCTCCGCCGACGCACCCGCTCGTCCGGCCGTGCGCCGGGTCACCGCACGACGGCGGGGGCGAGTGCGGCGGCGGCGAGCAGGGCCGGGGTGCCGGTTCCGTCGGCGAGGACGGTCCACAGGTCGCTGCCGTCGTCGCCCGGGAGGGCGTAGGCGAGGGTGCGGTCGTCGAGCCACAGGGCCTGGTCGTCGACGGTGCGCTGCTCAGCGGTCGCGGTCTCGGTCATGGTCGCCAGGTCGAGGACGTACAGCCGCCAGGGGGCGTCCGCGGAGGCGCCGGGCACGCGCTTCTTGTAGGCGATCCGGGTGCCGTCCGGCGAGAGGGACGGGCACTCGACGTTCTGGTGCAGGGTGGTGAGGGTGCGGGCGGCGAGGTCGCCGCGGACCAGGTGGGTCTGGCCGCCGGTGGCGACGGTGGCGTAGAAGGTGTTGTCGTCGGCGAAGGTCACGCCCCAGACGTTGATGTCCGGCGCCCGGTACGGCTTGCCGTCCTTGACCACGTCGAACTCCTCCAGGTTCTCCCGGAGGTTCCAGTCGCGGACGTCGACGATCGAGGTGCGGGTGGAGAAGTCGGTGCCCGCGTAGGAGTCGCCGCTGACGAAGACGGTCCAGGCGGCGAGGTGGCCGGAGGGCGAGACCCGGGAGCGGGTGGGGATGCCGGCGGCCGGGAAGGAGCGCAGTTCGCGCAGGTGGTCGTCGAGGACGACGGCCCGGTAGGTGTCCTGGAGGGCGCCCCGGTCGGCCCGCAGGCAGATGCCGGTGCCGGCGGCGGCGTAGAAGCGCAGGCACTGGACGCCGGAGGAGGTGCGCGGGCCGTCGGGGTGCCCGGCGGGGACGGTGACGACCTCGTCGCGGTGCGGGCCCCAGGCCATGTTGCGGAAGACCAGCTGCCGGGCGGCCGGGTCCTTGAGGGTGACCTCGCCCCGGGTGACGACCGGGCCGCCGGCCTGGGGGCGGTCGCGTTCGGCGGAGCGGTCGGAGGCCCACAGCACGGCGCCGGTGCCGACGGCGCCGAGCAGGACGACGGCGACCAGCAGGATCAGCACCCGGGTGCGGTTCGGGAGGGTGGCGGTGGTCACGAGGGCACCTCGGAGTCGTCGGTCGTGGGGGCGGACTCGCCGGGAGCCGCGACGGGAGCGGCGGCGGCGGGCCCGCGCAGGACGAACGCCGCGCCGGTGACGCAGCCGGCCAGCGCCAGCGCCGACCAGGTCAGCGCGGTGGTGCCGCCGACCGCGCTCCACAGCGCGCCGAACGCCAGCGAACAGGCGAACCGGGCCAGCGCCTGCCCGGTGCCGACCAGGGCGAGGCCGGCGCCGCGCCGCTCGGCGGGGACGGTGTCGGCCGCGGCGGCGGCGAGCACGCCGTCCGTGGCGGCGTAGAAGGAGCCGTGCAGCAGCAGGACGCAGACCACGGCGGCCGGGCCGTCCAGCGGCGACAGCAGCAGGCCGTAGGCGAGCAGCAGGACGCCGTGCCCGGCCAGGAACAGCCGGCGGCGGCCGATCCGGTCGGCGAGCGCGCCGAGCGGCACGGCGAGCAGCAGGAAGGCGCCCGCAGTGCCGAGCGGCAGCAGCGGGAAGTACTCGACGGAGAGGCCGAGCCGGCGCTGCACCAGCAGGTAGAGGAAGGAGTCGCTGACGGTGGTGAGGCCGAGCAGCACCGCGCACACGGTGAGCCGGCGCAGGCCGGGGATGCGCAGCAACGCGAGCCCGTCCCGCAGCCGGGGGCGGGCGTCGGACGCTGCGGCGCCGGAGGACGGTTCGGCGCCGGAGGACGGTTCTGCGCCCGAGGACGGTTCGGCGCCGTCGAGCCGGTTCGGCACGAACAGCAGCAGCACGAGGACGCCGAGCACCGCGACGCACCCGCTGACCGCGAACACCGCGTGGTAGCCCTGCTGCTGGCCGCCGTCGGCGAGCATCGGGCCGCCGGCCAGCCGCAGCACGAGGAAGGCGGTGAGCGGGCCGAGCAGCGCGCCCGCGGTGTCCATCGCCCGGTGGACGCCGAACGCCCGGCCGCGGTGGGCCGGTTCGGTGGCGAGCGAGATCATCGCGTCGCGCGGGGCGGTGCGCAGGCCCTTGCCGGTGCGGTCGACGGCGATCACGGCGCCGATCAGCGGCACGGTGTGGACGAGCAGCAGCAGCGGCTTGCAGAGCGCGGACAGTCCGTAGCCGACGGCGGCGACGGCCTTGTGCCGGGACGCCCCGTCGCGCCCCCGGCGGTCGGCGAGGTGGCCGCCGAGCAGGCGGACGACGGCGCTGAAGCCGTTCTGGATGCCGTCGAGCAGGCCGAAGCCGAGCGGGGACAGGCCGAGGCCGGTGAGCAGGTAGAGCGGCAGGACGGCGCTGACCATCTCGGACGAGACGTCGGTGACCAGGCTGACCACGCCCAGGGCCACCACGGTGCCGGGGACGGCCGCCCGGGCGACGGTGCGGCGGCCGTCGCCGGTGCTGCCGTCCACGGTCCCGGGTCCGTCGCCGGGGCCGTCGGCGGCCTCCCGCCGCCCCGGCCGGGTCTCGGCCGGGGCGACGGGGGCCTTGGAGCTGCGGGAGTCCGCGACGTACACGGGCGTCAGTTCCAGATGCCGGTGACGGTGGCGGCGGTGGCGGCGTTGCCCGCGTGGCTGGTCAGGCCGGCGAGGTCCTCCAGGGTGCGCAGCACGTTGTAGTGGTTGTAGGTGGTGGCGGTGGTGGAGCCCGGGGTGACGTGGGCGCCGTAGAAGACGGTGGGGATGCGGTTGCCGGCGAGGCGGTTGTCCTCGTCGAAGGTGACGACCAGGAGGCTGTTGTTGGCCTTGGCCCAGGTGGCGTAGGCGCCCAGCTTGTTCTTGATCCAGGTGTCACCGGTGCCGACCGAGCAGTCGTGCATGTCGTTGCACAGGTCCGGGACGACGAAGGAGACCTTCGGCAGGGTCGCGTAGTTCGTCGGGAACTGGGTCATGGTGTACGCGGTGTTGGTCGGCACGTTGGAGAAGCCGAACCACGGGTTGTGCTTCTGCGCGTACTTGCCGCTGGAACACACGGTCGAGCCCTGGCTCGGCAGGCCCTCGTTGTAGCTGCCCCAGGTCTTGCCGGCGGCGATCAGCTCGGAGGCGAGGTTCGGCTTGTTGATCGAGCCGACGGAGACGCAGCTGTCGTCGGTGCGGCCCTGGTTGGAGCCGGAGAACAGCTGGTAGTAGTTGGGCTCGCTGGGGTGGGTGAGCCCGAACGACTGGGTGAGGGTGGCGCCGCCGGCGGCGAGGGTGTTGTTGATGTACGGCGCGCTGGAGCTGCCGATGACCTGGGTGTAGGCGTGGTTCTCCAGGACGACGACGACCACGTGGTCGGGCGCCGGCAGGGCGGCGGCCGAGGCGGTGGTGCCGGTGGCGGCCCAGAGGCCGAGCGAGCCGGCGACGAGGCCGAGCCCGGCGGCCGAGGCGGTCAGCGTGCGGCGGCGGGGGCGGCTCGGGGCGGCACCCCCGGCGCTCGGGATGGTGGCGCTCATGTCAACAGGGTCCGGAGTTTCGGGCATGGTGTCCTCCGTGCGTCGGGATCGGCGGCGGGCAGGGCAGGCTTTCCCGGCCGCCGGGAACTGCCGGGTGGGAGAGGCCGCCGGTCGGGGCACCGGCGGTTTCGGAGCGCCGCAAACAGTAGGAGCGGCCCGGTGGCGCGGGCCTCGGGCCGGAGGTGAAGAACTGGCGAACAGGGATCGGTGGCCGAGCTTCGCCGCCGGACGGAGGCGGGGGAACGTCACATTCGGCCCGATTGACCCGTCCGTCGCGGGCGTGGTGGGATTTCCGGCGGCCCCGACGCCCGGTATCGCCCTGACCTGCGGCATTCCGCCCGACCGGCGACCGACGGATTTCGGCCGCCCCCGGTGGCCGCCGGGCCGGGCCGTCCGGCGCGCGGCCCTCGGGCAGGTGTCGGGCGGGTGACGTGGAGGAGCGGGACGTGAGCGGACGGTGAGTACGGCGTGAGGAATCCGGACGGGGACGGGCGGCTCTTCGTCGGCGAGGGCCTCGTCGTCGGTGTCGGCGTGCGCGCGACCGCCACCGGGACGGAGCTGCTGGAGCTGGTCCGGCGCACCCTCGCCGGGGCCGGACTGCCCGCCGACGCCGTCCGCGCGCTCGCGACCCTCACCGGCAAGGGCGGCCACCCCGCCGTCCGGGCGGCCGCGCAGGCGCTCGGCGTCCCCGTGGCCGAGTACCCGGCCGGGGCGCTGGCCGCCGTCCGGGTGCCGAACCCGTCCGGCACCGTCGGCGCGGCGGTCGGGACGCTCAGCGTGGCCGAGGCGGCGGCGCTGGCGGCGACGGGCGGCGGCGAACTCCTCGTCCCCAAACGGAAGACCGCGTCCGCGACGGCCGCCGTCGCCCGCACCCCCCACCACCGGAACGCAGGAGAGCGCCCGTGACCCCTCACTCCCCCGCCGGACCCTCCGAACCCGGCGCGCACGAGCCGGACCTGCGCCACCACGGGGACGCCGAGGTCCGCGCCGACGGCGCCGACCTGGTCGACCTCGCCGTCAACGTCCGCACCGGCACGCCCCCGGACTGGCTGCGGGCACGCCTCGCCGCCACCCTCGCCGACCTCGCCGCGTACCCCGACGGCACCGCCGCCCGCGCCGCCGTCGCCGCCCGGCACGGCCGCCCGGTGGAGGAGGTGCTGCTCACCTCCGGCGCCGCCGAGGCGTTCGTCCTGCTCGCCCGCGTACTGACGCCACGTCACATCACGGTGGTGCACCCCCAGTTCACCGAGCCCGAGGCCGCCCTGCGGGACGCCGGACACCCGGTGCACCGCGCCCTGCTCTCCCCCGCCGAGGGCTTCCGGCTGACCGCCGGCGCCGTCCCGGAGGAGTCCGACCTGGTGGTGCTCGGCAACCCCACCAACCCCACCTCCGTCCTCCACCCGGCCGCCGCCGTCGCCGCCCTGGCCCGGCCCGGCCGCACCCTGGTGATCGACGAGGCGTTCATGGACACCGTGCCCGGGGAGAGCGAATCCCTGGCCTCCGCACGGGAGTTGCCGGGCCGGGTGGTGGTCCTGCGCAGCCTCACCAAGACCTGGGGCCTGGCCGGGCTGCGGATCGGCTACGTACTCGGCCCGGCCCCGCTGATCGCCCGGCTCGGCGCCGCCCAGCCGCTCTGGCCGGTGTCCACCCCGGCCCTGGTCGCCGCCGAGGCCTGCTCGGCCCCGGCCGCGCTCGACGAGGCCGAACGCGCCGCCCACGAGCTCGGGCTCCGGCGCGACCACCTGCTGAAGGGCCTGGCCGCCCTCCCCGAGGTCCGGGTGCACGGCGAACCGGCGGCGTCCTTCGTGCTGGTCGAGTTGCCCGGCGCGGCGGCCGTGCGCGACCGGCTGCGCGAACGCGGCTTCGCGGTCCGCCGGGGCGACACCTTCCCCGGCCTCGGCCCGGACTGGCTGCGCATCGCCGTCCGGGACGAGGGCACCACGGACGCGTTCCTCGCCGCGCTCGCCGAGGCCCTGGGTTAGCGGGAGGCGGGCCGGCCGAGGGCGGCGGACGTCTCGACGGGCCCCGACACCGACCCCGTCACCGATCCCGTCACCGACCCCGTCACCGATCCCGTGACCGGATCCGGGGCCGGACCCGGGACGGTGAGCGTCGGCGTGCCCGAGGGCGTCGTCACCATCACCGTGATCGGCGTCGAACGCCCGCCCGACCCGCCGTCCCCCGAGGTCAGGAGCACCACCGCCAGGGTCGCCCCGGCCATCCCGACCACGGCCCAGCGCGCCCACCGCGCCGCCCGTCCGGCCGCGCTCCCGTCCGCGCCCTCGCCGCGCTCGCCGTCCTCGCCCTCGCTGTGCACGCCCTTGCTGTACACGCCCTTGCTGTGCACGCCCTTGCCCGCCGTGTCCTCGAACTGCCGGTGCCCGCCGCCCATCCCGGTCGCCTCCCCGGACTCGGTTCTGGTACTCATGGGACCTCCTGGAGCCGCAACCGGTTCCGCCTTCCCGGGAAACCCCTCAGGAAACCGGCCCGACCCGGTCCCCGACCCGCACCCGCCCGGGCCGCAGCACCTTGGCGTACACCCCCAGACAGGGCAACGCCGACATGCCCGGCAGCGGCACCACCCGGTTGCGCTCCGCGAGCACCCGCAGCGCCGCCGCCGAGCGCGGCAGCCCCGGCCCGTGCGCGAGGGTGGGCACGGCGCAGCGCGGCGTCGCGGCCAGGACGTGCAGGCGCAGCTCCGGCCCGACCGCCAACTCCCCCTCCACCCAGCCGTTCTCGACGAAGCCGGAGACACCACCGGGGGTCCGCAGCACCAGATTGGGGCGGTACCGCCCGGCCGCCGCCGAGGGCGCGTCCGCGGCGGCCAGGGCGGCCGTGGTGAGCAGGTGCAGCGGCGCGAAGTCGAAGAAGGTGCCGGACGGCGCGCCGCGTCCCAACTCGCTGACGGTGAAGCCGACCTCGGCCCGCACGCCGCGCGCCAGCACCTCCTCCGGGACGGACCGTTCGACGCTCGCGCCCGGCGGCGGCACGTCCACCAGCCGGACCTTGCGGCCCAGCCGCTCCGAGAGCCCGCCCTCGTCGACGGCCTCGCCGTCCGGACCGAGGACGGCCACCCGGCCGCCCGGCCCGGTGACCGCCGTGAACCCGAGCACGCCCGCCCACAGCCGCGGGTTCTTGGCGCTCACCACCCGGCCGGTGTCGGCGTCCAGCAGCGCCCACGCGCGGTCGCCGGCGATGCCGCGCTCCGACACCTCCGCCTCGCGGAGCTCCTCACCGAGCATCGACTTCACCGGGTACCGGCACAGCCGCTCCACCGTGGCCACCAGCACCGCGCTCAGTCCCCCAGCTCGGTGCGCGCCCACTCCCGCAGGGTGTCGAAGTCCTCGGCCCGCAGGCCGACCCCGGGGTGGATCCGGAAGGTCGCCGCCGGGCCCGGGTGGTTGGCGGCTATCCACTCGGTGTCCTGCGGGCCCAGCTCGTCGTCCACCCAGACGAAGGGGCGACCGGCCGCCCACTCGACCAGGACCCTGGTCTTCCAGTGCAGGCCGTCCGGGTCCTCGTGGAACATCTTCGGCCAGGCGATGAAGGGGAGTTCGGGCAGTCCGACGAGCGGGCCGATCCAGGTGTTGGCCTCGCCCTTCCAGGCCGTCGCCCAGACCAGTTCGAAGGGCAGGTCGAGCAGCCGGGGGCCGTGGTCGGGGTTGATCCAGAGCCGGATCGGCTCGACCTCCCCGGTCGGCCGGTCGGGGAAGCGCGCCAGCAGGAAGTCCGGGCGGACGTGGTGGGTGCCGTACCCGGCGGGCTGTTCCGGCGGCTGGGCGGCGAACGGGTTCAGCGGGCCGTCGACGTCGAGGAGGAGCAGCGGGAGGGTGGTCATGACGCGAATCGTCCCGCGCGGCGCCCTTCTTGACCATCTTTTTTGCGCCGGGAGGGAGGGTGCGGGGCGGTCCGGAACAGAATCGGGATATTTCCCGAACCGGACCGTGAACGACCCTGGCATACGGTCGTCCTGCGCCGGTGAGCGACACCGGCGGTCACATTCCTGGGGGATCCGCCATGCGCCCGCGCCGTCTCGTTCTCACCGCCGTCGCCGTCGCGGCCCTCGCCGTCACCGCCACCGCCTGCGGGCCGGAGAACAGCGACCCCGCCCCCGCCGCGTCCGGCCCGGCCA
>NZ_JAIY01000006.1:499348-501761 GCF_000710405.2 Kitasatospora sp. MBT66
CGGCCCCGGCCGCCACGACCGCCCCGGCCTCCGCCCCCGCCGGCGCGCCCACCACCGCGCCCGCCACCGGGAAGCCCTCCGCGTCCGCCCCCGCCCAGGCCGCCGGCACCTGCGCCACCAAGGACGTCGTCCTCACCGCCAAGGCCGAGTCCCAGGCGGGCGGCTACATCCTGATCACCGTCAAGGCCAAGCCCGGCGTCACCTGCACCCTGGCCGCCCGCCGCCCCGTGATCGCCTTCGGCTCGGGCGGCATCGAGGCCGCCAAGGCCGAGCAGGCCGCCGCCCAGCCGATCAGGCTCAGCGGGTCGGAGGCCGCCTACGCGGGCGTCATGACCAAGACCACCAAGGACAACCAGGCGATCCAGTTCAGCGACGTCATCGTCGGCGTCAACGACCCGGACCCCGACCCGGTCAGCCTGCCGATCGGCCCGACCAACGTGGACAAGCCGATCGTCACCAACTGGCACAGCAAGCCCGCGGAGGCCGTGCCCGTCCACTGACCCGCCCGGCCCGAGGGCACCGGGCGGCCGCCGGACCGGTAATCGCTGGTCCGGCGGCCGCCCCTCTGCTTGGATCCGGCCATGACCACGGAACTGCCGGACGGCTACGAGATCTCCACCGACCCCGCGCGCCTCGACGCCGCACTGATCCACCGGTGGCTGTCCGAGGACGCCTACTGGGCACTCGGCCGCAGCCGCGAGAAGCAGGACCTCGCCATCGCCGGCTCGCTCAACTTCGGCGTCTACGAGCGCGCTTCCGGCACCCAGCTCGGCTACGCCCGGGTGGTCACCGACCGCGCCACCTTCGCCTGGCTCTGCGACGTCTACATCGCCCCGGCCGCCCGCGGCCGGGGCCTCGGCACCGCCCTCGCCGCCGCCGTCCGCGACCACCTCGCCCCGTACGGCCTGCGCCGCCTGCTGCTGGCCACCGCCGACGCCCACCCCGTCTACGCCAAGGTCGGCTTCGAGCCGATGGAGAAGCCGGAGAAGTGGATGATCCTCGGCCGGCAGTGACGCCCGTGTGCGGTGGAACAGCACACCGGAAACGCCCGCAGGGCCTCCCCGTGCGACGGGGAGGCCCTGCGGGCGTGAACGTTACTGCCGGCGGATCGCCGTGGATCAGACCTGGCCGGCCTTCTCCAGGGCGGCGCAGCAGGTGTTGATCAGCAGGCGGGTGACGACGTAGGGGTCGACGTTCGCGTTCGGACGACGGTCCTCGATGTAACCCTTCTGCTCGACCTCGACCTGCCACGGGATGCGGACCGAGGCGCCGCGGTCCGAGACACCGTAGGAGTAGACGTTCCACGGGGCGGTCTCGTGCTTGCCGGTCAGGCGGGACTCGATGTCGGCGCCGTACTGGGTGACGTGCTCGAGGACCAGCTCCTGGGAGGCGCCGAGCGACTCGCAGGCGGTGATGATCGCGTCGTAGCCCTCGCGCATCGCCCGGGTGGAGAAGTTGGTGTGCGCGCCCGCACCGTTCCAGTCGCCGCGGGCCGGCTTCGCGTCGAGGGTGGCGTCGATGCCGAACTCCTCGGCGGTGCGGTAGAGCAGGTAGCGGGCGATCCACATGTCGTCGGAGACGGTCAGGGCGTCGACCGGGCCGATCTGGAACTCCCACTGGCCGGGCATGACCTCGGCGTTGATGCCGCAGATGGCGAGGCCGGCGTCGATGCAGCGGTCCAGGTGCAGCTCGACGATCTCGCGGCCGAAGACCTCCTCGGCGCCGACACCGCAGTAGTAGCCGCCCTGCGGGGCCGGGAAGCCGCCCTCGGGGAAGCCGAGCGGGCGGGAGCCCTTGAAGAAGGTGTACTCCTGCTCGATGCCGAAGATCGACTCCTGGTCCGCGAACTGCTCGGCGACACCGCGCAGCAGGGCACGGGTGTTGGACTCGTGCGGGGTGCCGTCGGTCTCGTTGACCTCGCAGAGGACGAGGATGTTGTCGCCGCCGCGGATCGGGTCCTTGACGACCCGGACCGGCTCGAGCACGCGGTCCGAGGCGTGACCCTCGGCCTGGTTGGTCGAGGAACCGTCGAAGCCCCAGGTGGGGATCTTGTCCGCGTTCGGCAGGACACGAGTCTTGGAGCGGAGCTTGGCGGTCGGCTTGGTGCCGTCGATCCAGATGTACTCGGCCTTGATTGCCACGGCGGTGTACCTCGCAAACTGGGTGGTGGGTGCCCGCGTAGCGTTGCAAGGCGCCGTTTCCCGGTTGTTCCTCTCATGTAACGCGCATGTGAACCAACCGTCCGCATTGGCACGGTCACAGTGCGGGAGTGCCGCAGGTGGCACTCCCGCACATGAAGAGACGCAGGGGTTGTCAGTGGCGGCGGGCGTGGGCCGCGACCGCGCGGCGGCGGCGGGTGCCCCAGAGGGCGGCGGCGCCGCCGGCCACCAGGGCCGCCGCACCGGCGGCGAGC
>NZ_JAIY01000006.1:501935-516442 GCF_000710405.2 Kitasatospora sp. MBT66
GCCTGCGGGGCCGCGGCGCGGGCGGTGCCGGGGGCGGCGGACGGGGCGCCGGAGGGGGTGACGTCCACGACGGGCTGGGCGGCCGGGGTCACGGTCGGCGCGGCGTCCGAGGGCGTCGGCGCCGGGGTGGGGGTGGCGGTGGGCGTGGCCGGCACCGGCTTCTCGCAGCTCACCGAGGCGATCCTGATGGTGCCGGTCACCTTGGCGACATTGAGGTTGAGCGGGTCCACCGCCACCTGGACCTCCAGCGCCGAGGCGGCGGCGGTGGTCGAGGTGGTGGTCTTCTTGGAGAACTCCACCGAGACGCTGCCGACCAGCGGCACATCCACCTTGGTCGGCCCGTAGAGGCTGACGGTGACGGACTTGCCGAGCACGGTGAGCTTGGCGGGGGCCACCACGTCGGCGGTCGGCTGCCCGTCGACCGGACAGGTGGCGGTGGCGGTGAGCGCCTCCAGGCCCAGCAGGGTGGTCCCGGGCAGGCCCGGGGCGTGCACATCGGCGTCGGCCAGGGTGACCGAGGCGGTGGCGCCCTTGGCGTCCGTCCTGGTCACCGACTTGCCGACGTCGGCCTTGACCAGGGTGACCGGTCCGGACTGGTCGACGCCGTCGACCTTGGCGGTGAGCACGGTGCCGTCGCGCTGCGCCGGGGACTCCACCTTGTTGAGCGAGACGTTCACCGGGACGTCCACGGCGTTGTTCAACAGGCGGACGTCCAGGTCGAGTTCGGCGGTGACGGCGCGCGCCTTGCCCGGCGAACCGGGGGCCCCGGCGCCCGGCGCGGCCGGAGCGCCCGGGGCCGCCGTGGCGGTCGGAACGGTGAGCAGTGTGCAGACCGCGACGGCGGCGCTTGCGGAAACGATTCGGCTGGAGGAACGAGAGGAGCGGGAAGAGCGAGAAGACATGGCGGTACCCCACGACCAACGACAGGAATTGGATGAGCCGCCAGTCTTCTCAAACGATCCGTCATATGAGTCATACAGAGAGTCATTTCACCCGTTGGGGTGATGTTGACGCTCGGGGATGACGCGGGTCTGCTAAGACACGCGAGCCGGCTAGGGCAGCCGCCAGTCGACGGGCTGGGCGCCCTGCTGGACCAGCAGCTCGTTGGCCCGGCTGAACGGGCGGGAGCCGAAGAAACCGCCGCTCGCCGAGTACGGGCTCGGGTGCGCGGACTCGATCGCCGGGATGTCGCCCAGCAGCGGCCGCAGATTGCGCGCGTCCCGGCCCCAGAGGATCGCCACCAGCGGGCCGCCGCGCGCCGTCAGGGCGCGGATCGCCTGCTCGGTGACCTCCTCCCAGCCCTTGCCCCGGTGGGCGGCGGGCTTGCGCGGGGCGGTGGTCAGGGCACGGTTCAGCAGCAGTACGCCCTGCCGCGTCCACGGGGTGAGGTCGCCGTTGGACGGCTGCGGCAGGCCGAGGTCGCTGCCGTACTCCTGGAAGATGTTGATCAGACTCGCCGGGATCGGACGGACGTCCTCCCCCACCGAGAAGCTGAGGCCGACGGCGTGACCGGGCGTCGGATAGGGGTCCTGGCCGACGATCAGCACCCGGACGTCGGCGAAGGGCTGCTGGAAGGCGCGCAGCACATTCGGTCCGGAGGGCAGATAGGTGCGGCCTGCGGCCAGCTCGGCGCGGAGGAAGTCGCCCATCGCGGCGACCCGCCCGGCCACCGGCTCCAGCGCGGTGGCCCACCCGGGCTCGACGATCTCATTCAGTGGACGCGGTGCCATGGGCGTAACCCTATCGGCCTACTCGGACAGCCCCGGCACCACGACCGCCGGCCCCCGGCACCGGGCTCGGAGGCCGTGCGCCCGCTCAGGCCACCGGGCGGCCGCGCAGCACCACCAGCCGCGGATCGGCCAGCACCCGGACATCGGCGCGCGGGTCCTCCGCGTACACCACGAAGTCCGCCGGGGCGCCCTCCTCCAGACCGGGCCGCCCCAGCCAGGCCCGCGCGCCCCAGCTCGCCGCCGAGAGCGCC
This sequence comes from Kitasatospora sp. MBT66, assembly GCF_000710405.2. NCBI lineage: Bacteria > Bacillati > Actinomycetota > Actinomycetes > Kitasatosporales > Streptomycetaceae > Kitasatospora > Kitasatospora sp. MBT66. Next base: position 503,917 of record NZ_JAIY01000006.1, read on the forward strand.
TCGGCCGGGTCCAGCCCGGCCTTCACCAGTTCGGCGACCTCCTCCGCGACCAGGCCGTGGGCCAGCGAGCCGCCCGCGTCCGTGCCCACGTAGATCGGGATGCCCGCGTCGTGCGCGGCGCCCACCGTGTCGTAGCGGCGCTCGTGCAGCCGGCGCATGTGCGCCGCCCAGGCCGGGAACTTGGCCTCGCCGCCGGCCGCCAGCTGCGGGAAGGTGGCGATGTTGACGAGCGTCGGGACGATCGCCACCCCGCGCTCGGCGAACACCGGGATCAGCTCCTCGGTCAGCCCGGTGGCGTGCTCGACGCAGTCGATCCCGGCCGCCAGCAGGTCCGGCAGCGACTCGGCGGCGAAGCAGTGCGCGGTGACCCGCGCGCCCTCCTCGTGCGCCGCCGCGATCGCCTCGGCGAGCGCGTCGCCGGGCCAGCAGGCGGTGAGGTCGCCGTGCTCCCGGTCGATCCAGTCGCCGACCAGCTTGACCCAGCCGTCGCCGCGCCGGGCCTCCGCCCGGACGTAGGCGGCGAGGTCGCCCGGCTCGATCTCGTGCGCGTAGTTGCGGATGTAGCGGCGGGTGCGGGCGATGTGCCGGCCGGCCCGGATGATCCGCGGCAGATCCTCCCGCTCGTCGATCCAGCGGGTGTCCGCGGCCGAGCCGGCGTCGCGGATCAGCAGGGTCCCGGTGTCGCGGTCGGTGATCGCCTGCTTCTCGCTGGTGGCGGCGTCGACCGCGCCGTGCGCGTCCAGGCCGACGTGGCAGTGCGCGTCCACCAGTCCCGGCAGCACCCAGCCCTCGACCGTCCGGACGTCCCGGGACCCGGAAGCGGACCCGGACCCGGACCCGGACCCGGCGCCGGCGCCGAGCCCGACGGCGGTCGGCCGGGAGAAGGTCACCCGGCCGTCGACCACCCAGAGTTCGTCCCGGACGTCCTCCGGCCCCACCAGCACCCGACCACGGACGTGCAGCACCGCGCCATCGCTCATGGCGGCACTCTACCGACGGCGTCGTTCCCTGTGAGCGGCGAATGTGAGGCAGACTCGTTCGGACCGGCACCGCCCCTCCCCGCGAAAGGCCCCGAGACCGTGAGCCCCTTCCTCGACCTGCCCCCGCTCACCGCCGCCGAGTTCGCGGCGATCGAGGACAAGGTCGCCGCGCTGCTGCACACCACCGCCGACGTCGTCGTCACCCAGGGCGAGGCGCTGCTGCCGCTGGAGGCGGCGATCCGCAGCGCCGCGCACCCGGGCTCGACCGCGCTCAACATCGTCACCGGCCCCTACGGCCAGACCTTCGGCAACTGGCTGCGCGACTGCGGCGCCAAGGTGGTCGACCTGGCCGTGCCGTTCGAGACCGCCGTGAGCGCCGAGCAGGTCGCCGAGGCCCTGGCCGCCGAGCCGGCGATCGACTTGGTCTCGCTGGTGCACGCCGAGGCCGCCACCGGCAACACCAACCCGGTCGCCGAGATCGCCGCCGTGGTGCGCGAGCACGGCGCGCTGCTGATGGTGGACGCGGTCGCCTCGGTGGCCGCCGAGCCGCTGCTGACCGACGCCTGGGGCGTGGACCTGTGCGTGATCGGCGGGCAGAAGGCGATGGGCGGCCCGGCCGGCGTCTCGGCGGTCTCGGTCTCCGCGCGGGCCTGGGAGCGGATCGCCGCCAACCCGGCCGCCCCGCGCCGCTCCTACCTCTCGCTGCTGGACTGGAAGGAGCGCTGGACGGACGCCGGGCGCACCGTCCTGCCGCACGCGCCCGCGCAGTTGGAGATGCTGGCGCTCGGCGCCTGCCTGGACCGGATCGCGGCGGACGGCCTGGACACCGTGATCGCCCGCCACCGCGCGGCCGCGGCCGCCACCCGCGCGGGCGTCCGGGCGCTCGGCACGCTCTCCCCCTTCGTCCCGGCCGACGCGCACGCCGCGCCGGTCGCCACCACCCTGCGCACCCCGGACGGCCTGGGCGCCACCGGCCTCGCCCGCGAACTGCTGCGGCTGGACGCCTCGCTCCCGGTCCAGGCCGGCGGCGGTGCGCTGGCCGCCTCGATGCTGCGGGTGAACCACTACGGCTCCGCCGCCGCCCTCGGCACCGTCCGCGCCACCCTCACCGCCCTCGCCACCGCGACCGGCGCGGACGCCGCCCCCGCCCTCACCGCGGCGGACGCCGCCTGGGCGACCGCGTCCACCTCGGAGCGGTAACCCGGCCGCCGCACCGGCCCGCTACGCTCGCGCTCCGATCTTGATGACAGGGGGAGCGCGGATGTCGACGGTATGGACCAGACCGACCGGTTGGCTGACCCTGATCGGCGCCCTGGTGACCGAAGTGTGGGCGCTGCTGCCCGCGTTGAGCCCGGAAGCGGTGGCGCTGTCGGCCCGGGCCCGACTGCTGCCGCTGCTGCTGACCACGGTCTGCGCCCTGGGCTGGCTGGCCGCCGCGGCGGTGGCGCGCCGACGGGAGCGGGCTCGGCGCGAGCGGATCCGGCGCTCGGAGTTCCGGCGCGGCCCCGACAAGCGCCCCCCGCGCCCGGCCGGCCGGACCGCCGCCGCCCTGCTGGGCGTCGCGCTGGCCCTCGGGCCGACCGCCGCCCTGGCCCAGGCGGTCGGCCCGGACGGCGCCGAGGGCCGCTGGACCCAGCGGGTCCTGCGCGCGGGCGGCGGCCGGTACACGGTGGAGATAGCCGAGGTGCTCGGCACACCCCGGCGCACCGGCGTCAACGTCAACGACCACCAGGTCTGGAGCGCGCCGATGGTGCTGACCGTGCCGTGGTCGGACGGCGAGCCCCGGCGGCTGACCCTGGACCGGGTGGAGACGCTCGACGAGCCGGAGCCGGGGGACTCGGTCTCGCTGATGTTCGCCGCGAACGACCTCGAACTCGGCGCCCGCGCCCACCAGTACGGCTCGATGAGCGGGATCGCCGGGCTCTGGATCCTGATCCTCGGCCTGCTCGGCTCGATCTTCGCCGCCGGCACGCTGGTCTCCGGGCGCGAGACGGTCGGCCGCCTGCGGGACTTCGCCCCCGGACTGCACCTGCCGGTCGCCGCGCTGCTGGCCCTGGGCGCCGGCCTCGACCTGCTGGTGGTGTACGCCTGGCCGCCGACCGCGGTGGGCTGGCTGCTGGCCCTCGCCGCGGCCACCACCCCGCCGCTCGCCGTCTGGTGGGCGTTCCGTCGACTGTCCCCGTACCACTGACGGCGGGGGCCGTCGGCCGGGGTGACGCGCTCCCGGCCGGGCAGTGTTCCCGAGCCGTTCACTCCCCCGGCACCGGGACCTCACCGACCCCGGGCAGGCTCCTGCGCGACGGAGAAGTTGTCTGTACAACTTTGACCCCCCACCGCCGGGCCGCCGAGGAGAACACCATGACCACCGCCGAGCTGTCGCCGTACTGGCTGCGCGACAACTGCCCCTGCACGGAGTGCCGCGACCCGCGCAACGGGCAGAAGCTGTTCCAGATCACCGACCTGCCGGACGACCTGGCGATCGCCGCGCGGGCCGAGCTGGACGGCCACCTGGAGGTGCTCTGGTCGGACGGGCACCGCTCGCGCTACCCCGCAGGGTGGCTGGCCGAGGAGGCCGGGGAGGACGGCCGCACCGAGAGCGGCAAGCAGCTGTGGGCCGCCGCCGACTTCGCGGCCGGCCTCCCGGAGGCCCACTGGGACACCTACCTGGCCGACCCGGCCGCACGGGCCGCCGTACTGGCCGCCGTCCGCCGCTCCGGCTTCGCGGTGCTGCGCGGCGTCCCGGCGGTGGAGCGCCAGGTGCTGGCGGTCGCGGAGACCTTCGGCTACGTGCGGGTCACCAACTACGGCGAGCTGTTCGACGTCCGGATCGAGCCGGACCCGAACAACCTCGCCTTCACCAGCGCCGCGATCACCCCGCACACCGACAACCCGTACCGGGACCCGGTGCCCACCCTCCAGCTGCTGCACTGCCTGGAGAACTCGGCCACCGGCGGCGACTCCGGCCTGGTGGACGGCTTCCACGCGGCGGCGCTGCTGCGCGCCGAGGCGCCGGAGCACTTCGCGGTGCTGACCCGCACCCCGGTGCCGTTCGTGTTCCGCGACCGGGGCACCGAGCTGCGCGCCGACCGGCCGCTGATCGACGTGGACCCGCTGGGCCGGATCCGCGAGGTGCGGTTCAACAACCGCTCGATCGCGACCCTGCGCGGTCCGGCGGCGGAGCTGGACGCCTTCTACGCCGCCTACCGGGCGTTCGCCGCGATCACCCTGCGCCCGGCGCTGCAGCTGGACTTCCGGCTCGACCGCGGGGACTGCCTGATCTTCGACAACGTCCGGCTGCTGCACGCCCGGACGGCCTTCGCCCAGGACGGCCGCCGCCACCTCCAGGGCTGCTACGCCGACCTGGACTCGCTGTCCTCCACCCTGACCGTGCTGGAGCGCCGTTCGGCCGCGCTGGACGAACTCGCCGCGCTGTTCGAGGGCGAGGGCGCCGGGGAGTACCTGGGCGAGGCGGTCACCATGGCCGAGCACATGCTGCAGGCCGGCGCGCTGGCCGAGGCGACGGGCGCGGGCCCGCACCTGGTCGCGGCGGCGCTGCTGCACGACGTCGGTCATCTCTCGCTCGACAAGCACAGCCACGGGACCCTGCACGGGCGGGACCTGATGGAGGGCCGGGACAACCGGCACAGCCACACCGGGGCGGACTGGCTGGCCCGCTGGTTCGGCCCGGAGGTCACCGAGCCGGTCCGGCTGCACGTGGCCGCCAAGCGCTACCTGTGCGCGGTCGAGCCGGAGTACCGGGCCCGGCTGTCCGAGGCCTCGGAGTACACCCTCCAGGTGCAGGGCGGGCCGATGTCCGAGCAGGAGGCCGCCGCCTTCGCCGCCCACCCGGGCGCCGAGGACGCGGTGGCGGTCCGCCGCTGGGACGACGAGGCCAAGGAGGCGGACGCGGCGACGCCGGACTTCACGCACTTCCGGCCGCTGCTGGCCGCGCTGATGCGCTGACCCGATCCGTCAACCACGCACCGCCGCACCGCCGTTGAAGCGGTGCGGCGGTGCAGCGGTGCAGCGGTGCAGCGGTGCAGCGGTGCAGCGGTGCGGCAGTACAGCGGTGCGGCATACGGCATGCGGCGGACCGGCGACGGTCCCCGGGTCAGTCGCTCTCCCGCGCGTGCCGCGAAAGTGCCGACGTGGCCAGCGAGTTGTGGATGCTGAAGGCCACCGTGCCGGGCAGGTAGCGGTCCTGGGACCACTCCACCGGGGTACCGGTCGGGTCCGTGGTCCGGCGCCGCTCGCGCAGCAGCGGACCGCCGCGCCGGCAGCCCAGCAACCGGGCGTCGTCCGCGTTGGCCGCGACTATGTCGATCGTGTGGTCGGCATCGGTGAACAGGATGCCGTGCTCGCGCAGCACCTCGGTGTGCGAGACCACGTCCGGCGGCAGCTCGGCGACGATCTCGCCGACCCGGGGCGGGTAGATGGTCCGCTCGACCATCACCGGCTTGCCGGAGAGGGTGCGCAGCCGGACCGTCACATAGACCTCGTCCCCCGGTTCGAGGCGCAGCTGGTCGCGCTCGGCGGCGTCGGCCGGGCGGCGGACCAGCGAGTCCAGGATGCCGCCGGGCTCCTCGCCCATCGAGTAGGCCCAGTGCGTGAAGCTGAGCAGTTCGGAGAAGCTCTGCACCCGGGCCGTGCCGAGCACGACGCGGCGGGTGCCCCGGCGCGAGGTGACCAGTCCGTCCGAGCGCAGTACGGCGAGGGCCTGCCGGACGGTGCCGCGCGAGACGCCGTACTGCTCGGCGAGCGCGCCCTCGGCGGGCAGTCGGCCGGCCTCGCCGAACGCGCCGGTGGTGATCGCCTCGCGCAGGTCGGCGGCGACCTTGCGGTAGAGCGAACCGGACGTGCGCTCGGCCCCGGCGGCGCCGGTCGGGCGGCTCTCGGGGCGCCCCGGCTCCAGTGCCACGTCAGTCAATGTCCCTCCTGGGCGGTGTCCTGCGCAGCCCGTACCGGCGCGGACAGCCCGACCATATCCCGCTGCGCTCCCGAAGCATCGCACTCCCGCGATCATCCGCCGGCGATCTGATTCGACCGTTCCCGCAGCCGACCCCGGTTCTGGGCCATCCGTTCACCTTCCCGTCATCGGGCTCCGGCGTACTTACCCCCGTCAGCGAAGTTGGCTAGTCAACTCGGACGACGCGATCGGCCTCTCACCCGGCCGGCCCGCCGCCCTTCGCGAGACGCAGGCCCGCGGACCCCCCGCGAACGCCCCCTCGCAGTACGCCCCCTTTACAGGAGACTTCCCCGTGACCGTGCACCGCGCCCGCGCCGCCGCCTTCGCGGCCGTACTGACCGCCGCCGCGCTCTCCCTCACCGCCTGCGGCTCCGCCGGTTCGACCGCCAAGGCCGGCGACGCCGCCAAGGCCGGTACCAAGGACGCCAAGGACGCCACCTCCGCCGCCGACCTCGGCGGCCTGGACGGCCTGGTCGCCGCCGCCAAGAAGGAGGGCAAGCTGCACGTCATCACGCTGCCCCGGGACTGGGCGAACTACGGCAAGATCATCGACGGCTTCAAGGCCAAGTACGGCCTGGAGGTCGAGGAGGAGAACCCGGACGGCTCCAGCCAGGACGAGATCAACGCGATCAACTCCCGCAAGGGCCAGGACCGCGCCCCCGACGTGGTCGACCTGGGCAGCGCCTTCGCCCTGCAGGCGGTCAAGGACGGCATCCTCGCCCCCTACAAGGTCGCCACCTTCGACAAGGTGCCGGACAGCATGAAGGACGCGACCGGCGCCCGCGTCAACGACTACGGCGGCTACATCTCCATCGGCTGCGACGCCAAGAAGATCGCCAACTGCCCGAAGACCTTCGCCGACCTGCTGAAGCCGGAGTACAAGGGCCAGGTCGCCCTCAACGGCAACCCGACCAAGTCCGGCTCGGCCTTCGGCGGCGTCTACGCGGCCGCGCTCGCCAACGGCGGTTCGCTGGACAACATCCAGCCCGGCATCGACTTCTTCGGCAAGCTGAAGCAGTCGGGCAACTTCAACCCGGTCGAGTCGACCCCGGCGACCATCGAGAAGGGCGAGACCCCGATCTCGATCGACTGGTCCTACCTGAACGCCGGTTACAGCGACCAGTTCAAGGACAAGGGTGTCGACTGGAAGGTCTCCATCCCGGTCGACGGCTCCTACGCCCAGTTCTACAACCAGGCGATCAACAAGTGGGCCCCGCACCCGGCCGCCGCGCGCCTGTGGCAGGAGTACCTCTTCAGCGCCGAGGGCCAGAACCTCTTCCTCGGCGGCTACGCCACCCCGGCCACCTTCGAGGCCCTGAAGAAGGACGGCACCCTGGACGCCGCCGCGGCCGCCAAGCTGCCGGCCGTCGAGAAGCCGTTCACCAACTTCCCGACCGTGGACCAGATCAACGCGGCCAAGAAGGTCGTCACCGAGAACTGGACCAAGGCCATCGCGGGCTGACCCACCCCGGTCACGCACCACCCATCGGGCTGAGACCCCACTCATCCGGCTGAGACAAGGCACTCATGACCACGGCTCCCACCCCGGTGCCGACCACCCCCGCCGCCACCGAACCCGGTGGCGGCGCGGGGGCGTCGCGCACCGCCGCACGCACCACCCACACCCCCACCCGGCGGCGCGGACCGCTCGCCCGCCTCGGCGGCGCGTGGCTCGCCACCCTGCCGCTGCTGCTGTTCTTCGTGATCGGCTTCGGTCTCCCCACCGTCGCCATCGTGATCGGCGCGTTCACCACCTCCAGCGACGCGGAGACCGGTGCCGGGCAGTTCACCTTCGACAACGTGACGGCCTCCGTCCAGGGCGCCTACCTCACCGCGATGCTGAGCAGCCTCAAGCTCTCCGCGCTGACCGCCCTGCTCGCCACCCTGATCGGCCTGCCGCTCGCCCAGGCGGTCGTCACCTCCCGACAGGGCTGGCTGCGCCAGGCGGTGCTCACCGCCTCCGGGGTGCTCGCCAACTTCGGCGGCCTGCCGCTCGCCTTCGCGTTCGTAGCCACCCTCGGCAACGCCGGCGAGATCACCAGGCTGCTGCACCTGACCGACCACGGCTGGTCGCTGTACACCTTCACCGGCCTGACGATCGTCTACCTGTACTTCCTGATCCCGCTGATGGTGCTCACCATCACCCCGGCGCTGGACGGCCTGCGCGTCCAGTGGCGCGAGGCGGCGCAGAACAACCGCGCCACCACCTACCAGTACTGGCGCCACGTCGCACTGCCGATCCTGCTGCCCTCGCTGCTCGGCGGCTTCGTCCTGCTCTTCGGCAGCGCCTTCGCCGCCTACGCCACGGCCGCCGCCATGGTCGGCGCGACCGTCCCGCTGGTCAGCCGCTCGATCGCCGACGCGCTCTCCGGCAACGTGCTGGTCGGCCAGGGCAACCTCGCCCTCGCCCTCAGCCTCAACATGATCGTGGTGGCCGTCCTGGTGATGGCCGTGTACCTCCCCCTCCAGCGCCGGAGCGCCCGATGGCTCAGCTGACCTCCCCCGCCCGCGCCCACCGCCAGGCCACCCGCCGGCCCAAGGTGCGCTGGTGGCGCGGCGCCGTGCTGCTGCTCGCCGGCGTGTACTTCGTGGTCCCGCTCGCGGCCTCCGCCTGGTTCTCGATCGACGAGCCCAAGGGCATCTCCTTCGAGGCCTACACCGGGCTGCTCTCCGCGCCCGGCTTCCTGGACAGCCTCTGGCTGACCCTCGGCCTCGCCCTCGTCACCGTGCTGGTGCTGCTGCTCCTGCTGGTCCCGGCGCTGATCGCGGTCCGGCTCGGCGCGCCCCGGCTGCGCCCGGTGATCGACGTGCTCTGCACCCTGCCGCTGGTCGTCCCCCCGGTCGCCCTGACCGCCGGCATGATCGGCGTGCTCCGCTGGGGCCCGGACTACCTGATGGACACGCCGTTCTTCCAGACCTTCGTGTTCGTCCAGGACCCGGACTTCCCGGTGGTGCTGGTCATCGCCTACGTGCTGATGGCCCTGCCGCTCGCCTACCGCTCCCTGGACGCCGGCCTGCGCGCGGTGGACGTCCGCACCCTGGTCGAGGCCGCCCGCAACTGCGGCGCGAGCTGGCCGCGCGCGGTGTTCACGGTGGTCCTGCCGAACCTGCGCGGCGCGCTGCTCAACGCCTCCTTCCTGACCCTGGCCCTCGTGCTCGGCGAGTTCACCGCCGCCTCGATCCTCGGGTACCAGCCCTTCCCGGTCTGGATCTACTCGGTCGGAAACAGCCAGGCCCACATGTCGGTCGCGGTCTCCATCCTCAGCCTGCTGCTCACCTGGCTGCTGCTGCTCCTGCTGGCCTCCGTCGGCCGTCAGCGCGGCTCCAAGACCGCCACCTCCTGAAACCCCCCGGAGTCACCCATCATGACCACGGCCATCTCCCCCGTCACCGGCGCCACCCACGCCACCGGCAGCGCGACCGTCGAGTTCCGCTCGCTGCGCCGCACCTTCGGCGCCACCACCGCGCTGGACGGCCTCGACCTGACCGTCCGGCCCGGCGAGCTGCTCGCCCTGCTCGGCCCGTCCGGCTGCGGCAAGACCACCGCGCTGCGCATCCTGGCCGGCTTCGAGCAGCACGACTCGGGCCAGGTGCTGGTCGACGGCAAGGACATCACCGCGATCCCCGCGCACAAGCGCGACGCCGGCATGGTGTTCCAGTCCTACAGCCTGTTCCCGCACCTGACCGCCGCCGACAACGTCGCCTTCGGCCTGCGGATGCGCGGCGCCGGCAAGGCCGAGCGGATCAAGCGCGCCAAGGAGCTGCTGGAGCTGGTCGGCCTGCCGCAGCACGCCGGCCGCTACCCGCACCAGATGTCCGGCGGCCAGCAGCAGCGCATCGCGCTCGCCCGCGCGCTCGCCCTGCAGCCGCGGGTCCTGCTGCTCGACGAGCCGCTGTCCGCGCTGGACGCCAAGGTGCGGCTGTCGCTGCGCGAGGAGATCCGCCGCCTCCAGCAGGAACTGGGGATCACCACCCTGTTCGTCACCCACGACCAGGAGGAGGCGCTGTCGATGGCCGACCGGGTCGCCGTGCTGCGGTCCGGCCGGCTGGAGCAGTGCGCCGCCCCCGCCGAGCTGTACGCCCGCCCGGCCACCGCCTTCGTCGCCGAGTTCGTCGGCACCATGAGCCGCATCCCCTGCGAGCGCTCCGGCGAGGGCGTCGAGGTCCTCGGCCGCCGCCACGCCGTGGACGGCGCGCTGCCCGCCGACGGCTCGCTCCAGGTGCTGGTCCGCCCGGAGAACGTCCGGCTGACCCCGGACGAGCACGGGGTGGCCCTGGTCGTCTCGGCGTCCTTCCTGGGCGCGGTCACCCGCCTCACCGTCCGCCTGAACGACGGCACCGAGGTCAAGGCCGACCTGCCCACCGAGGCCGCCGCCGGCCTGCCGGTCGGCTCGCGCGCCGCGCTGACCCTGCCGGAGCGCCCGGTCCTGGTCGACCGGCGTACCGTCTGAGCCGCACCCGACGGCCCGGTCCGGGGGAACCACCCACCCACCGGGCCGGGACCGCATGTCCCGACCCGTCCACCCTCCGCGTGCACCACCGAAGGTACCGCCATGCCTGAAACTCCCCCACCCGCCGCCGTCCTCTTCGACATGGACGGCACCCTCGTCGACACCGAGCACCTCTGGTGGGAAGCCGCCGCCGAGCTCGCCGACGAACTGCGCCACCCGCTCACCGAGGCCGACGCGCCCGAGGTGCTCGGCCGGGCGATCGAGCACACCGCCGCCCACCTCCACCGGGTCAGCGGCACCGCGCTCAGCGAGGCCGAGCTGGCCGACCGGCTCGGCGACTCCTTCGCCGGCAAGGTCGCCGCCGAGACCGTCCCCCGCCCCGGCGCGCTCGCCCTGCTGGCCGAGCTGCGCGACGCCCGGGTGCCCACCGCGCTGGTCTCCGCCTCCCCCCGCCGGGTGGTCGACATGGTGCTGGGCACCATCGGCCGGGACTGGTTCGCGGTCACCCTGGCCGCCGAGGACACCCCGCGCACCAAGCCCGCCCCGGACCCGTACCTCGCCGCCGCGGCCCGGCTCGGCCTGGACCCGGCGGTCTGCGTCGCCGTCGAGGACACCCCGACCGGGGTCGCCTCCGCCTCCGCCGCCGGCTGCGCCGTGCTCGCCGTCCCCTCCACCGGTACCGCGATCCCCGACGGCTCCCGGATCACCCTGCTGGACAGCCTGGAGCACGCGGACCTGGACCTCCTCGGACGGCTCACCGCCGCGCCCGGGGTTTAATGCTCCGTGCCCTACGTACTCCTCGCCCTGGCGATCATCAGTGAAGTCTGTGCCACCAGCTGCCTCAAGCTGACCGAGGGCTTCAGCCGGCTCTGGCCGAGCGTGGGCGTGGCGATCGGCTACGTCCTGTCCTTCGCCCTGCTCGGCCGCGCCCTCAAGCACATACCCGTCTCGGTCGCCTACGCCGTCTGGTCGGGCGCCGGCACCGCCGCCGTGGCCGGCATCGGCGTCGTCGCCTTCGGCGAGTCGCTGGGGCGGATGCAGTGGATCGGCCTCGCCCTGGTCATCGTCGGCGTGGTGGTGCTCAACCTCAAGGGCGGGCACTGACCCCGGTTCCCGACGGCCGACGACGCCGGTTCACCCCGCGTCGGCGGCCACCCGGAAGCCGATGTTGCCGGCCGAGCTGTCCGGTGTGTTCGAGCTGCGCGCCGCCACCCGGTAGCGGTTGCAGTAGGACTCGTGGCACATGTGGGAGCCGCCGCGCATGACACGGGCCGTGCCGTCCGGCGGGCCGACGGGGTCGTGCCGCCGCTCCCGCCCCGGGCCGGTGCGGTGGAAGTCCGGGCTGAACCAGTCGGCGCACCACTCCCACACATTGCCGACGGTGTTGTACAGCCCGAAGCCGTTCGGCCGGAAGGCCGTCACCGGGGCCGTCCCCCGGTGGCCGTCGGCCGCCGTGTTCAGGGTGGGGAACACGCCCTGCCAGATGTTGCACAGGTGCCGTCCGCCCGGGGTGAGTTCGTCCCCCCACGGGTAGCGGGCCTGCTCCAGCCCGCCGCGGGCCGCGTACTCCCACTCGGCCTCGGTGGGCAGCCGGGTGCCCGACCAGGCGCAGTACGCCTGCGCGTCGTGCCAGGAGACGTGCACCACCGGATGGTTCTGGCGGGTGGTGACCGAGGAGCCCGGCCCCTCGGGCGCCCGCCAGCTCGCCCCCGCGACCGCCCGCCACCACGGCACCGCGGCCACCGCCGGTGAGGCGGCCGCGAGTCCGGGCTCCAGGAAGCCCTCGAAGACGTAGGAGAAGCCGAAGCTCTCGGCCTCGGTGCGGTGGCCGGTGGCCTTGACGAAGGTGGCGAAGGCGACGTTGGTCACCGTGGTCGTCGCGATCCGGAACGGGCTCAACTCGACGGCGCGGACCGGGCCTTCGCCGTCGGCGGGGTAGCCGGTCCGGTCGTCCGTGCCCATCAGGAAGCGCCCGCCGGGCAGGCCGGTCAGCTGCCGGGCGACCCGCGAGCCCCGGGGCGGGGCGGCGAGCGTCAGCGCGACGGCGCCCGCGGCGGCGGCGTCGCGGCCGGGGGTGCAGCAGGGCTTGGTGGTCGACACGGGGGGGGTCCTCGTCCGGTCGGGGCCCG
>NZ_JAIY01000006.1:516463-525661 GCF_000710405.2 Kitasatospora sp. MBT66
CGACCGCCGCCCCGGGCGCGGTGGAGTGCGGGGTGCGGGGTGCGAACTGCTGGGCGCCGGGTGCGGGGTGCCGGGTCAGGCGGCCCGGTCGGTCGCCAGCTGCGCCGCCAGCGCCGGTACGCCGAGCGCCTGTTCCTGCTGCGGCGTGGCCTGGTACAGCAGATTGGTCAGCTGGTACGGGTCGGCGGCGAGGTCGTAGTACTCGCGGAACTTCACCTCGCCCGTCCCGGACACCGTGCCGTTGGCGTCGGTGTGCAGCGCGTAGTACTCGGTGTACTGCTTGTCCGCCGCCACGTACGAGGACCAGGTGGGCGGTCCGCCCGCCGCCGTGCCCTGCTTCCACCACTCCACCAGCAGGTGGTTCCTGCTGTACGCGGTGAGCAGCGAGTGCCCGTCCTGCGGGGTGTCGGGGGTGATCCCGGCGGCGTCCAGGATGGTCGGGGCGACGTCGATGTTGGCGACGATCCGGTGGTCGCTGGTGCCCGCGCCGAGCCCGCCGGCCGGCCAGGACAGGTAGAACGGCACCTCGTGCGCCGGGGAGTAGGGCACGGACTTCTTCAGCCAGCCGTGGTCGGCCCAGGTGTAGCCGTTGTCGCCGAGGTAGATGACCAGGGTGTTGTCCAGCTGCCCGAGGGCCACCAGCTTGTCGTGGATCGCCTGCACGGCGTCGTCGACGGAGAGCAGGGTGCGCAGTTGCTTGGTCCGCACGGCCTGGCCGTCGGCGAGGGTGGAGGTGGCGTTCTGGATGTAACCGGGCTTGTCGCTGCGGTCGGCCTCGGGCACCGAGGGGCGGCCGTTCCACGGCGGGACGACCGTGTCCGCGTACTTGGGAGCGGGCACGTTGGGCGCGTGCGAGGCGTACGGGGTGACGTAGGCGAACCACGGGCGGGAGTCGGTGGCGGCCTTGTCGAGGAAGGCCAGGGTGCGGTTCTTGACGATGTTGGTGGTGTAGCCGGGGAGGGTCTGGACGGTGCCGTTGACGTTCCAGCTGGCGTCGTTGTAGGCGGGCTGGAGCAGCGCCCACTCCTCGAAGTGCGGCGGATTGTCCGCCAGGGTCCAGGAGTTGAGGTACTTGCCGAACAGTCCGGTGCGGTAGCCGGCCTCCCGGAGGTAGCGCTGGACGGTGGTGTGCTGGTCCAGACTGTGCGAGGCGCCGTTGTTGCGCACGCCGTGGTTGTGGGCGTAGCGGCCGGAGAACACCGAGGACCGCGAGGGCGCGCAGAGCGGCGTGGTGACGTGGCCGTGGGTGAAGCGGACGCCGTGGCCGGCGATCCAGTCCACGGTCTGCGGGGTGGCCCACTCGGTCTGCTTGGGCTGGTCGTCGGTGACGATCAGCAGGATGTTCGGCCGGCCGGCCCCGGCAGCGGCGGCCGGGGCGGCCGCCGCCGTTTGGAGCGCCACCGGGGCGGCGGCGGTGGCCGCCACGGCCGCGGCGCCGGCGAGGAAGCCCCGCCGACCGATCGCGGAATTACCGTTCGGCTCCGAATCACCGATCTCGCTCATTGCCTTGCCTCCATACTGGTCGATGATTCCGGAACACCGTTCGGGGAAATTCCCCGCAGGTGCCACCGGAATTCGTTCACGGGAGGCGGACCACCGGTCGAGGCGACGTCGCACCCGCGCCCCGGACTGAATTCACGGGTACGGAGACTCGCCGGAGATCCGCGGCGAACACCTCGGGGAACCTCACCGACCTGCACGAACGGTGCGGGTGCGAGCCACCCCGGGAAGGTCCGACGCGCTGCGGCCGGTCCCCGTTCACCCGCCCGGGGACCGCCGCCGGCTCACGCCGGAGCGGCCGTACAGAGGGCGCTCGCGAGCCGTCCGAAATCGACGTGCCGGCGAGCAGCCAGGAACTCTCCAGCTGCCATGCGTGCGACTTTAGGAGTTCCCGGCGAGCGCTGGCAATACCCGGGCGCATTTGTGTCGGCGCCGTTTCGGGGATCCGGCGGCAGGTTTCCCCGGGCCGACTCCCGGGCCCTCGCGGCTATCCTCCGACGGTGATCATTCCAGTGGAGCCGATACGGCTCGTCATCTTCGACTGCGACGGCGTCCTGGTGGACAGCGAGCGGATCGCCGCCCGGGTTCAGATCGGCCTCGGCGCCGAACTCGGCTGGCCGCTCACCGAGGAGGAGGTGGTGGAGCGCTTCATCGGCCGCTCGATGGCCTCGATCGACGAGCAGGTCGCCGAGCGGCTCGGCCGGGAGACCGCCGACCGCTGGTGGGCGGAGTTCGTGCGCCGGCACGCCGAGGAGGTGGACGCCGGCCTGGAGCCGGTCGACGGCCTGCCGGAGGCCCTCGACGCGATCACCCTGCCGACCTGTGTGGCGTCCAGCGGCTCGCACGAGAAGATGGCGCACACCCTGGGCCGGACCGGGCTGCACCACCGGTTCGCCGGCCGGATCTTCAGCGCCACCGAGGTCGCCCGGGGCAAGCCCGCCCCCGACCTCTTCCTGCACGCGGCGCACCGGATGGGGGTGCCGCCGTCGGCCTGCGCCGTCGTCGAGGACAGCGCCCCGGGCGTCCTGGCCGCGCGCGCGGCCGGGATGCGCGCCTTCGGCTACGCGGGCGGCCTCACCCCCGCCGCCCGGCTGACCGGCCCGGACACGGTGGTCTTCGAGGACATGCGCGAACTCCCCGCCCTACTGGCCGCGGTCGGGCCGTAGAACGGGGAGCAGCAGTACCGGGCGGGGCGCGCCTCGCGTCGCGCTCCGCCCGGGTCGGGCTCAGCCGACCGGTCCCAGCAGGGCCGGCAGCTCGGCGACGGACTTCAGCACGTGGGTCGCGCCGTCGGCCCGCAGCCGCTGCTCGTCGTGGGCGCCGGTGAGGACGCCCGCGACCACCGGGGCGCCGGCCCGGACGCCGGTCAGCATGTCGTAGCCGGTGTCGCCGGCCACCGCGATCTGCCGGACCGAGTCGGTCCCGGTGCGCAGCAGCGCGGTGAGCGCGAGGTCCGGGTAGGGGCGGCCCCGGCCGGCCTCGGCCGGGCAGAGGGTGAGGTCGGCGATGTCCTGCCAGCCGAGGGCGGCCAGGATGCGGTCCTGGGTGGACCGGGAGAAGCCGGTGGTGAGGACCACCTTGCGGCCCTGGCCGCGGAGTTCGGCGATGGCCTCGGCCGCGCCGGGCAGCGCCTCGCAGTGGCCGGCGTCGACCAGGTCGTGGTACGCGGCCTCGAAGGCGAGGTTGGCCCGCTGGGCCTTCTCCTCCTCGCCGAACAGGTGGCGGAAGACCGAGATCTTGGACTCGCCCATGGTGGCGCGGACGTGCTCCAGCATGGTGGCGTGCTCGGCGCTGCCGGTCTCGACCCCGAGCGAGCCGGCGGCGGCCCCGAAGGCCCGCTCGACCAGGCCGTCGTCGGCCACGGTGGTGCCGGCCATGTCCAGGACGACCAGGCGGATGTCGTTCGACATGTTCAATTCCTTCGACGGGATTGCAGGTGGGCGGAGTTACAGGTCGGCGAGTTCGGCGGTGGTCTCGGCGATCGCGGGCGAGCAGGTCATGCCCCGGCCGCCGGGGCCGGTGACCAGCCAGACGCCGTCGCGGACGCGCTCGCGGTGGACCACCCGGGTGGTGTCGACGCACTGCGCGTAGACGCCGGCCCAGCGGCGGCGGACCCGGGGCAGCGGGCGGCCCAGCAGCTCCTCGGCCACGCCGACCAGGTGGTCGTACGGGTCCTCGACCACGTCGAAGCCGAAGGGGTGGTCGTACTCGTGGGTGTCGCCGATGGTCAGACCGCCGTCCCGGCGCTGGACCATCAGCAGCTGCATCTTGTGCTCGGCGGCGACCGGCGGCTGCGGCTGGACCTCGCGGAGGTGGTCCAGGGCGCCGCCGGCGAAGGCCGGGTAGTAGCGGAAGGAGTCGCCGTCGGCGACCGAGGTGGTCAGCGGCTCGTCCAGCGGGTCGGTCTGCATCATCTGCAGCCGCACCTTGCGGACCGGCAGCTCGGGCGCCAGCTCGCGGACCAGGCCGCCCAGCCAGGCGCCGGTGCAGAGGATCACCAGGTCACCGGTGTGGACGTCGCCGTGGTCGTCGCGGACGGCGTGCTCGCCGACGACGTCGCGGACCTCGCGCCCGGGCAGGAAGGTGTACCGGCCGGTGGCGGTCAGGGCGGCGCGCAGCGCGGGCTGGGCGGTGCGCGGCTCGACCGCGGCGTCCCGCTCGCACCACAGGGCGCCGAGCAGCTTGCCGCGCAGGGCGGGGTTGGCGGCCCGGGTCTGCTCGGCGTCGAGCAGCCGGTAGCCGCGCGCGGCGGCGTCGGGCAGGGTCAGCGCCTGCTCGGCGACGGCGAGTTCGGCCTCGGTGCGGATCGCGGTGAGCGAGCCGTTGGCGCGGAAGCCGAGGTCGGGGACCTGCCCGCCGATCCGCTCCCACAGCTCGCGGGCCCGCAGCGCGGTGTCCAGTTCCTCGCCCTGCGCGCGGCCGCTGACCCAGACCAGGCCGAAGTTGCGCACCGAGGCGCCGCGCGCCTCGGCCTCGCGCTCCAGGTGGACGACCTCGTGGCCGCGCTCGACGGCCTGCCAGGCGTGCATGGTGCCCAGCACGCCTGCTCCTACGACGATGACTCTCATGCGGCCAGGCTGGTGCCGCCAGGTGTCCGAGGGGAGTCCGAGCGGCGGACCGCAGATGAACCGACCGAAAAGTTGTACAGCCAACATGGCGCCGCCCGGGCCCGCGACGACACCCGGACGGACGCCCCGGCCGGGATCAGCGCCGCACGGCCGCCCGCAGGTAGTTCCGCCGGCCGAACTTCGGCTCGTCCACCGCCGTCAGCCCCTCCACCTGGAACCGGTACAGCGCCGCCGCCCCGCCACCGGTCAGGAACTGCCGCCGCACCTCCTCGTCCTGCGCGAAGGCCGGGTACCGCCCCTGGTACGCGGCCAGCGCCGACTCGGCCTGCCGCCCCCACGCCTCGCCCGCACTGCCGGTCAGCTGGAGTCCGCGCAGCTGCTCGCCGAAGACCGGCGGCGGCAGGAACACGGTGGCCGCCGCCCGGGCCTCCTCGGCCAGGTGGTGGCTGTGCCGGGTGGAGCGCTCGCTGACGAAGTAGAGGACGAGGTCGTCGTCGTAGGCGAAGAAGGCGAGGTTGGCGTGCGGGCCGTGCTCGTGGCCGGCCGTCGCCAGGGTGAGCACCATCGCCTCGGCCAGCAGGCCCTCGACGCCCTTGCCGAGCTCCTCGGCCGGCCAGTCCCCCTGGGTGATGTCGAGTCGGTACGGCATGAGCAGCACTTCCCTCCACTGGCACGCCCGGCGCGCGGCGCCCTGGCACGACTGAGCCGGGCGGGTGCCCCCGTCGGGGGCCGCCGCGCCCGGCTCACATGCTCTTCCCCGGCACCCCTGCCGCACAAGGGTCGGGACAGCGTCCGGCCTGCCGGTTCCGTACTGCCCGGTACCGCCGAGTGCCGACCGGTACCGCCGGGCGCCGACCGGTGCGGCCGGACCCCGCCCGGTCCCGCTCAGTCCCGCTCAGTCCCGCCGCGCCCCGACCGGCCGGCCCGGCCCGGCGACCGCCGCTGCGGCCCCCGCGCCCAGCAGCGGCCGCAGCGGACCGGAGCGGGCGTGCGCCACCAGCGGCCCGGCCCGGCCGGCCGCGAGCACCAGCGGCACCGCCACCAGCACGCCGACCACCGCCCCCACCAGCACGTCGTGCGGATAGTGCACCCCGACCCAGACCCGGGAGGCGCCCATCAGCACGGCGGCCACGACGGCGACCGCGCCGATCCGCCGGTCGGCCAGGAACAGCGCGGCGGCCGCCGCGAAGGCGATCACGGTGTGGTTGCTCGGGAAGGACCAGTCACCGGGACCGGGGCAGCTCTCCAGGGTGTCCCGCACCCGCAGCTGCGCGCACGGCCGGACCTCCTCCACCAGCCCCTTGAAGCCGGAGTTCACCACGTAGGCGAGCAGCACGACCGGTGCCGAGACCAGCACCCGGGCCATCACCGCCGGCCCGCCGTCGCGCGCCCGCCACCAGGCGGCGAGCATCAGCAGCGCGAAGAGCCCGAGGCCGAGCAGCGACCAGAGCTCGACCAGCCGGTCGAGCCAGTGCGGCGCGGCGTCCGCCCAGCCGACCACCCGGCCGTACAGGCCGCCGGAGATGCCGCTGCCGTCGTACACGGCCAGCTCGTGCACCGGAAGGCCGTGCGCCGGCAGCCCTCGCAGCGCCGCCTCCTGTGCCGCGGCCTCGTACACCGGGGCCGGGGCCGGGACCGCTGCCGTCACCGGTCGGCACCGGTGTGACGGCGGGCAGGCCGATGACCGAACACTCTGCAAACAATCGGGAGCATGAGGACAACTACTACCAGAACGGCGATCGCCATCGGACTACGGTCGATATCGGGCGCGCCCGAGCCGGACCGCCGTCCGCCCCCGCACCGGCCGCCGTGACCAGCATTCGGACACGCGCCCCTGCCACGCACCCGTGCGCCGGGCGCGCACCCCGCAGGCCCCGCGCGCCCGCTTGCCGCAGCCCACCTCGGCCGCTCCGGAACCGGGCACCGGCCCACCGCTCCCGGCCCCTCGCCACACCCCTTCCCACCCCCGGCCGGACACTCGCGGTCATTGGCATGTCCACTCTCATACCGCCGGGTATTCCGAGTTGGCAGACCCCATCCCCAGGAACGGGTGGCGCCCGTACTCTTTCGTCAGCGCGTCGGCCCCGGCGCGCCCTCGAACGGCGGCGAGGAGCGAACCGAGTGCGGCAGCCAGGACGGCAGACCCGACGACCCGAACGTCGTACTCCGCAGACCGCGGCGGAGCTCGCCAAGGTCCACGAGCGCGCCCTCGCCGAGGCCGCCGCCCGCGCCGCCGCCCGCGACACCACCCCCGACGACCCGCCGCTGTCCCAGCCCCGCCCCGAGATCGGCGACTCCTGGGAACGCCTGCGCCGCCTCGGCCTCGACCCGGACGCGGGCGCCGCCGCCGTCCACCTCGGCCCCGCCGAGATCGAGCACCGCCGCCGCACCAGCGGCCTCGACCCGCTGCTCCCCGTCCTCCGCGGCACCCTGCTCGAACAGTCCGGCCAGCCCCCGCTGATCCTCGCCATCGCCGACGCGGACGGCCACATCCTCTGGCAGGAGGGCGAGCGCGGCCTGCGCCGCAGCGCCGACCGGATCGGCTTCCTCACCGGCGCCCGGTGGATCGAGGAGAGCGTCGGCACCAACGGGATCGCCGCCGCCCTGCGCGCCCAGCGGCCGATGCAGGTCCACTCCGCCGAGCACTACCTGCGCAGCCACCACTCCTGGACCTGCGTCGCCGCCCCCGTGCACGACCCCGGCACCGGCCGGCTGATCGGCGCGATCAACCTCAGCGGCCCGGCCCACTCCGTCCGCCCCTACCTGCTCCAGCTGACCGCCACCGCCGCCAAGCTCGCCGAGACCGAGCTGCGCGCCCGCCGCCTCGAATCGCTGCACCACCTTCGCACCCTCGCCGCCCCGATGCTGGCCCGGGTGAACGGGCCCGCCCTGGTCGTCGACGCGGCCGGCTGGACCGCCGCGGCGGCGGGCCTGCCGCCACCGGCCCGGCTGCGACTGCCCGCCGAGGGCTGGAGCACCGCCGCCGTGCACTGGCTGCCCAGCCTGGGCGAGTGCGTGATCGAGCCGCTCGCCGACGGCTGGCTGGTCCGCCCGGTCCCGCTCCGGAGCACCGCCCCGGCCCCGGCCGGAGACCCCGCGGGCCCGCACGGCCCCGACGGCCCCGGAACTCCCGACGGGCCCGGCGGCCTCGGCGGACTGCTCGCCGAGCAGGCCGAGGGCGCCCGGGTCCGGCTCGACCTGCGCCGGCCGGGCAGCCCGGCGCTGTCGGTGCACGGCGCGGCCGGCAGCTGGTCGCACTCGCTCAGCCCCCGTCACGCCGAACTGCTGCTCCTGCTCGCCACCGAACGGAACGGCCTCAGCGCGGCCCAGCTGGCCGACGCGCTGTTCGGGGACCCCGCCAGGACGGTCACGGTGCGGGCCGAGCTGTCCCGGCTCCGCCGCCACCTGGGCGGCCTGCTGGCCCACCGGCCGTACCGCTTCGCCGAATCGGTCCTGGTCGGCGTGGCCGGACCGGAGGACCCGTACGACCTGCTGCCGTCCTCCTCGGGCCCGGCCGTACGCAGGCTCCGCGCGGGGCTCGCGGGCGGCACCGTCCGGCTCCCCGGCCCCCCGCCGTTACCGGGAGCGCTGACTCCGCGCACCGGCCGGCTCCCGCTGGCCTGAGCCCACCGCCGGCCCGAGCCCACCGCCGGGTCCGGTCGCCGTCCGTCGGCCCGAGCACCGCCCGTCCGGGCACCGTCCGTCGGCCCGGGGCACCCGCCCCGGGCTCAGCGGCCGCCGGACAGCAGCTCGGTCAGCTCGGCGTCGCTCGGCCCGTGGGCCCGCTCCGCCTCCTCCGAGACAAGCGCGTACGTCCGGTCCAGCCACGCCCGGACCTTCGGCATGGAGACCTCCAGCAGGGCGCTGCCGTGCGGCGATTCCAGCGCCAGGTGCAACGTCGAGCCGTGGCACGGACAGTAGGCCGGCCACAGCTTGACGTCGCCCTGACCGCTCAACGAGCGCAGGCCGTCGCGCAGCAGTTCGCGCGAGAACACCCAGTCGGCCTCGTCCGGCCGCCCCAGATGGAACGTCAGCAGCACCTCGTACGGGCGCGCGGCGTCGAACCGGAACCGCGTACGGACCTCTCCGACCACCTCCTCGCCCAGCGAGATCCGCAGGGACAGCACCTCCTCCACCGCCGCCGGAGCGGCGGTGGAGCCTGCCTCTTCGCCGCCCGTGGGGGTAGCGGCGAGAGGGGCACTGGAGGGTGCTGGCAGCGGGTCGGGCGGCATGACGGTCTCTCCGGGACGGCGTGGAATGCCCTCCAGACTGCGCCACCGCGCGACGGACCGGCAAGGGTTGCAAGGGGGTTGCAATAATCCCCGAACGCTCCCGGGGTCCCTTACCGGCCTTGTCAGACGGACCGTCAACTTCTGCTGGGCGAAGGGTTGTCCACGGATTTGATCCATTCGGTCCGGACTCTGGCCACCGCCCGGGTACCCGCTGCTACGCTCGTCCCCCTGCCGGCGCACGCCCGCGCGCGCACCCGGCGGACTCCGCACGCGCGGCCCCGGGGGGGATGCTCGGGCCGGGCCCGGACGCGTCCCGGACGACGCCCCCCGACCGGATCCCGGTCGGACCGACCGCACCGGGCCGGCCCGGCGGCCGTCCGCCCGGTCGGCGGCACCGG
>NZ_JAIY01000006.1:525730-526261 GCF_000710405.2 Kitasatospora sp. MBT66
GGTCCGTCCGAGGACACCGGGCAGGACGCGGCGTACCCGCACGAGCGCTACCGCACCAGGCACGGCCGGCACGGACGGCCCGGCCCGTTCGGCGGCCGTCTGCGGCTGCCCACCCTGCGCTTCTCCGGCGCCGCGATGGCGATGTCCACCGTCGTGGGCATCAGCATCGCCACCACCCTGCTGCTGAACGAGCAACAGGGCGTGGGCCGCCGGGCCGGGGTCGCCCGGGTCGGCTCCAGCGCCCCGCCGCCCAGCCCGGCCGTCGGCCCCGACAGCGGATCGGGTGCCGCCTCCGGCACCGGCACCGGTCCCGCCTCCGGCACCACGGCCGACCGGGAGAGCGACGCCCCGGCCGCCACCGCGGGCCGTCCCCCGGCCACCCCGGCCGTCCCCGTGCCCGGCCCGACCGGCCCCGACGGCTCGAAGGACCCGAACAGCCCGACGGCCGGCCCCCGGGCCCCGGGGAGCACCCCCGGCCCGCGGTCCGCCACCCCGGCCGCGCCCCGCGGCGGCTCCTCCACCGGCGTGCCG
>NZ_JAIY01000006.1:526745-527805 GCF_000710405.2 Kitasatospora sp. MBT66
TGACCGTCACCGAGCCGCTGACCGCGCTCCAGGCCGAGTTCCGCCTCGCCCCGGGCGGGTCGGCCCCGGGCGCCGGCACCGTCTGGACGGACCTGGCCGGCGCCGTGATCACCACCCACCAGGAGCGGGGCGCGGCGGTGTACCGCTTCACCACCCCGCCCGGCACCGACGTCCGCCCCGGTCGGTACACCTTCGCCGTGCTCGGCATCCGTACGCCCGCACCGCGCCGCGCCGACCCCCGGACCGCCGACCCCCGGACCATCGAGTCCTGGAAGGCCAGTGCCTTCGGGATCGACCGGCCGCGCGCCGTGGCCGCCCTCGGCACCTTCGCCGCACCGTCCGCCACCGGGACCGAGGTACGCCCCGGCCCCACGGCACCGGCGCGGCGCGACGGCACCCGTCCGCTGACCGCACCCGCCCGCTGAGCGGCCCCGGCGCCGCCGCACCACCGCACCACCGCCGTCCGGCCCGGCCCGCTCCGGTCGGACAACCCGACAGGTCAGCGACCCGATCGGGCTCATCCGGCCGACCTCGTTCGTTACTGTGGTCGCCAGTCGGCACAGCCGCCCCACCGCCGGGGCCGGCCCCGCACCACGTCATTCCCAGGAGGAGTTCGTGTCCACGGTCCTGACCCAAGGCGGCAACGCCCCGTTGACCGCCGCGCGGGTGACCGTCGAGGTCACCGCACCCAAGGCGCTGGACGTCTCGGGCCTGCTGCTGACCGATGCCGGCAAGGTCCGTTCGGACGACGACTTCGTCTTCTACAACGCCCCCAACGGGCCCGGGGTGACCCACCGCCCGGCCGCCGCGGGCAGCCCGGACGCCATCATCGTCGACACCGCCGCCGTCCCGGCCGGGATCAGCAAGATCGTGGTCACCGCCAGCCCCGACGAGGCGGGCGCCACCTTCGCGGGCATCGAACCGACCGCGACCGTCCGCGACGCCGCCACCGGCGAGGTACTGGTCACCTTCACCTCGCCGGCGCTCGGCCGGGAGACCGCGCTGATCGTGGTCGAGGTCTACCAGCGCAACGGCGCCTGGAAGGTGCGCGCGGTCGGCC
>NZ_JAIY01000006.1:527931-542016 GCF_000710405.2 Kitasatospora sp. MBT66
CCCGCCGCGCCGACCCCGCCGCCGGCCGCCGGCCCGGTCGACCCCCGGCTCGCCATGGCCTCCGCCCCGCCGATGCCGCAGAGCGCGCCCCCGATGCCCCCGGCCCCACCCGCCGCGCCCTCCCTCACCAAGGTCACCCTGGACAAGGGCCGGGTCAGCCTCACCAAGGGCGGCTCGGTCTCGCTGGAGAAGAACGGCAAGCCCTTCCTCTCCTCGATCCGGATGGGTCTCGGCTGGGAGCCCGCCGGCCGCGGCCGCAACATCGACCTCGACGCCTCCTGCCTCGCCTTCGACGCCAAGCGCGAGAAGCTGGACACCGCCTGGTTCATGAAGCTGGGCATCTTCAACGGCGCGATCGCCCACTCCGGCGACAACCTGACCGGCGAGGGCGGCGGTGACGACGAGTCGATCACCGTCCACCTCAACGGCCTGCCGCCGGAGGTGTGCGGCCTGGTGTTCGTGGTGAACTCCTTCTCCGGCCAGAAGTTCACCGAGGTCAAGAACGCCTACTGCCGCCTGGTCGACGCGGGCACGAACCAGGAGCTGGTCCGCTTCGACCTCACCCACTCCGAGGCCCGCACCGGCGTGGTGATGTGCAAGCTGGTCCGCCAGTACTCGGGCGAATGGGTGATGACCGCGATCGGCGAGTACGTCGACGCCAAGACCGCCCGCGCGATGGTCAAGCCGGCCGCCTCGATGCTCTGACGGCCGGTCGGGCGGCGGGAGAAAACGACTGGACCTCCCGCCGTCCGCCGCGCATCATGTCCGGATGCTGATCAGGGAAGCCACCACCGAGGACTGGCCGGGCATCTGGCCGTTCTTCCACTCCATCGTCGCCGCCGGCGAGACCTTCACCTACCCGCTCGACCTCGGCTTCGAGCAGGGCCGGGAGTGGTGGCTGCTGCCCGAGCCGCACCGCACCGTGGTCGCCGTCGACGAGGCCACCGGCGCGGTGCTCGGCACCGCCAAGACGAACCGCAACCAGATGGGCAACGGCGGCCATGTCGCCAGCGCCAGCTACATGGTGGACCCGGCGCACGGCGGCCGGGGCATCGGCAGGGCGCTCGTCCTCGACAGCATCGACTGGGCCCGCCGGTCCGGCTACCGGGCCGTCCAGTTCAACGCCGTGGTCGCCTCCAACGAGCACGCGGTGAAGCTCTACGAGTCGCTCGGCTTCACCGTCGTCGGCACCGTCCCGGAGGCCTTCCACCACCCCGTGCACGGCTACGTCGCCCTGCACGTCATGCACCTGGCGCTCTGAAGCCGCCCTCCCCCGGACTTTCCGCCTACTCCTCGATCGCCCCGCCGACCCGCCGCAGGTGCTGCCGGAAGCTGTACCCCGGGTCGGCGGCCCGGCGCTCCAGGAACTCGTCGAACGACGTCTGCCGCCGCAGCGTGTCCCCGGAGCGGATCCGCTCCGCCTGCGACCGCTCGGTCCTGGCGATCCCGGCCGCCGTCTCCAGCACCTCGTCCAGCCGCGCGCCCGGCACGAACAGCACCCCGTCCGCGTCCGCGAACACCGCGTCCGCCGCGCTCACCAGGTGCGGCCCGAACCTCGCCGTGGCCAGCGCCTCCGGCTCCCGCGCGTCCAGCCGCAGCGGACCGAGCGGCAGGCTGCCGTAGCTGAACACCGGCAGCCCGATCTCCACCAGCTCCGGCGTGTCCCGGTGCAGCCCCCACACCACCACGCCGGCGATCCCCGCCGCCCGCGCCTCCAGCACGGCGAGGTCCCCGACGCACGCCTCGTCCGTCCGCCCGCCGTTGTCGATCACCAGCACGTCCCCCGGCCCGGCCGCGCCGTACGCCTCCAGGAACACGTCCACACTCCCGTAGTGCCGCACCGGCAGCACCCGCCCGGCGACCCGACCCCCCGGCACCACCCCCACCACCCCGGCCGGCGCCACCCGCAACCCCACCCCCACCCGCATGCACGCATCCGCCACCAACGGCGTGGACAGCTCCGCGAACCGCTTCAGCACCATGCCAACTCCTCGCTCACACGCCAGAGTTCACCAGCACGAAGATCCTACGCCGATCCCCCCTCCCGCCATCGAGTGAAATCCCGCCACACCCGGCCCGGCCCCCGCACGGAGCACCCCCGGACGCACGACGGCCCGGGTCCCCCCATCGCGGAAGGGGGACCCGGGCCGGGCGGTTGCCGCGGGGGTCAGCCGCGGGTGGCCATGGCGCGCAGGAAGAAGGTGAGGTTGGCCGGGCGCTCGGCGAGGCGGCGCATGAAGTAGCCGTACCACTCCTCGCCGTACGGGAGGTAGACCCGCATGGTGTTGCCCTCGGCGGCGAGGCGGAGCTGCTCCTCGGGGCGGATGCCGAAGAGCATCTGGTACTCGAAGGAGTCCCGCTTGCGGCCGTTCCACTCGGCCAGCTGGCCGGCGATCTTGATCATGTTGGGGTCGTGCGAGGCGATCATCGGGTAGCCCTCGCCGGCCATCAGGACCTTGAGCGCGCGGACGTACGCGAGGTCAACCTCGTGCTTGCCCTGGAAGGCGACCGACTCGGGCTCCTTGTAGGCGCCCTTGCACAGGCGCACCCGCGAACCGGGGCCGGAGAACTCGCGGCAGTCGGCCTCGGTGCGGCGCAGGTAGGCCTGGAGCACGACACCCAGCCAGGGGAAGTCCTGGCGCAGCTCGCGGGCGATGGCGAGGGTGGAGTCGGTGGTGGTGTGGTCCTCCATGTCGAGGGTCACCGTGGTGCCGGCGTCGGCGGCGGCCTCGCAGATGCGGCGGGCGTTCTCCAGGGCGATCTTCTCGCCGTCCACCGGGAGGAACTGGCCGACGGCCGAGAGCTTGACCGAGACCTCGGCGCCGGCGGCCAGGCCGGTCTCCTTGAGCGCCTTGAGCAGGTGCTCGTAGGCCTCGGCGGTGCCGGCGGCCTGGGCGGAGTCGCGGGTGTCCTCGCCGAGGTGGTCCAGGGTGACCTTGCGGCCGGTCGCGACGAGGTCGTCGCAGGCGGTGACGGCGTCGTCGAGGGCCTCGCCGGCGACGAAGCGCTCGACTATCGCGTGGGTCGGCGGGAACTTCTCGACGACGGTGCGGACCTGGGCCGAACGGGAGGCGGCGAGGAGGGCGGAACGGAGCATCGTGACTCCTGGAGCTGGTGTTTCCAAGGGGTGGCAGAAAGGGACGGGCGGCGGACCGAGGGGGGTGGTCGGTCCGCCGCCCGTGGGGACGCCGCCCGGCTGCGGGGCCGGGGGGCGTCAGGGGACCGCGTACGGGTCCCGGTGGGACGGTCAGCCCATGTGCGGGTAGCGGTAGTCCGTCGGCGGGACGAAGGTCTCCTTGACCGAGCGGGTCGAGGTCCACCGCGCGAGGTTCTGCTTGGCGCCGGCCTTGTCGTTGGTGCCCGAGGCACGGGCGCCGCCGAACGGCTGCTGGCCGACGACCGCGCCGGTCGGCTTGTCGTTGATGTAGAAGTTGCCGGCCGCGTTGCGCAGCTTGAGCATCGCGTGCTGGACGGCCTCGCGGTCCTGGGAGATGATCGCGCCGGTCAGGGCGTAGTCCGAGACCGACTCCATCTGGGTCAGCATCTCGTCGTACTTGTCGTCCTCGTAGACGTACACGGCGAGGACCGGGCCGAAGTACTCGTCGCGGAAGTACTCCGAGGCCGGGTCCTGGCAGACCAGCACGGTCGGCCGGACGAAGTAGCCCACGCTGTCGTCGTAGGTGCCGCCGGCCAGGACCTCGACCTGCGGGTCGGCCTGGGCGCGGTCGATCACGGCCTTGTTCTTGGCGAAGGCGCGGTCGTCGATGACGGCGGACATGAAGTTCGACAGGTCGGTGACGTCGCCCATGGTCAGGCCGTCGACCTCGGCGCGGAAGTCGTCCTTCAGCTCGGCCCAGATCGAGGCCGGGACGTAGGCGCGGGAGAGCGCCGAACACTTCTGGCCCTGGAACTCGAAGGCGCCGCGGGTCATGGCGGTCTTCAGCACGGCCCGGTCGGCGGACGGGTGGGCGACCAGGAAGTCCTTGCCGCCGGTCTCGCCGACGATCCGCGGGTAGGTGCGGTAGCCGGAGATGTTGTTGCCGACCTCGCGCCACAGGTGCTGGAAGGTGGCGGTGGAGCCGGTGAAGTGGATGCCGGCCAGCGCCGGGTGCTTCAGCGCGACGGCGGAGACGTCCAGGCCGTCGCCGGTCACCATGTTGATGACGCCCTTGGGCAGGCCGGCCGCCTCCAGCAGCTGCATCAGCAGGTGCGCGGAGAACTGCTGGGTCGGCGAGGGCTTCCACAGCACCACGTTGCCCATCAGCGCCGGCGCGGTCGGCAGGTTGCCGGCGATGGCGGTGAAGTTGAACGGGGTGATCGCGTAGACGAAGCCCTCCAGCGGGCGGTGGTCGCTGCGGTTCCACACGCCGTCCGAGGAGATCGGCTGCTCGGCCATGATCTGGCGGGCGAAGTGCACGTTGAAGCGCAGGAAGTCGACCAGCTCGCAGGGGGTGTCGATCTCGGCTTGCTGCGCGGTCTTGGACTGGCCGAGCATGGTGGCGGCGGCCAGGGTCTCGCGCCAGGGGCCGGCCAGCAGGTCGGCGGCGCGCAGGAAGATCGCGGCGCGGGAGTCGAAGGAGAGCGCCTGCCAGGCCGGGGCCGCGGCCAGGGCAGTGTCGATGGCCTCCTGCGCGTCCGCCTGGGTGGCGTTGCGCAGGGTTCCGAGCCTCGCCGCGTGGTTGTGCGGCTGGACGACGTGGAACTCGGTGCCGCCGCCCATCCGGCGCTCACCGTTGATCGTCATGGTCAGCTGGACCGGCTCCTGGCCGCCCAGCTCCTTCAGCTTCGCCTCCAGGCGGGCCCGTTCCGGGCTGCCGGGGGCGTAGCTGTGGACCGGCTCGTTCACCGGCGCGGGGACCTGGGTCACAGCATCCATGAGCGCACGCTCTCCTTCGTTCCTTGCGGGGGATGCCGACGCGGATCGCACGACGGCCACATGACGAACGCTATTCCTGCATCAGGGGTCGCTTGATTGGCCGGACGGCTAAAATCATCCGGACGGCGTTGTCCGACCGGATGAAGGATTCGGACGAAAGCCACCCTTCGGCCACCCACCGGCCACACCGGACCCACCTCGGACCCACCTCGGACCCACTCCCGGTTCACTCCCGACCCGCCACCGGCCACGGCGGCGGCCGACCCCCGCCGCCCGTCGGACACCTTTGAGGAGGCCCGATGACCGCCCCCGGCCTCCCGCTCCGGCAGCTGCTGATGTCCCTGGGCGAGCCGCTGGTCGAGCTCCAGACCGCCCCGCAGGGCCTCGACGTCCCGGTCCGCGACGTGGCCATCCTCGACCCCGAGGACCCGCCCACCGCCGCCCCGGGCGAACTCGTGCTCGCCATCGGCGCCCGCGGCCGGGCCGCCCTCCCGGCCCTGCGCGCGGCCGGCCGGGCCGGGGCCGCCGCGGTCGCCGTCAAGCTGGACGCCCCCGGCCAGGCCGACGCGCTGCGCGAGGCGGCCACCGAGGCCGGCGTGGCGCTGCTCTCGGTGCGCCGGGAGACCCGCTGGGAGCACCTCGACTCCCTGGCCCGGGCGATCATCGCCGGTCCGGACACCCCGGACGCGCCCGGCTCCCCCGAGCACAACGCCGGCGACCTGTTCTCGCTCGCCCAGACCGTCGCCGTGCTCACCAACGGCATCGTCTCGATCGAGGACACCTCCAGCCGGGTGCTCGCCTACTCGCGCTCCTCCGACTCCGACGAGGTCGACGACCTGCGCCGGCTCTCCATCCTCGGCTGGCAGGGCCCCGAGCCGTACCTGTCAAAGCTCCGCGAGTGGGGCGTCTTCCAGCACCTGCGCACCTCGGACACCGTGATCGCGGTCGACCCGCACCCGGAGCTCGGCCTGCGCCGCCGGCTGGCGATCGGCATCAGGACCGGCGCGCAGCCGCTCGGCACGATCTGGGTGCAGGAGGGCGCCCGGCCGCTCGCGCCGCTCGCCGAGCAGGCGCTGGTCGGCGCGGCCCGGGTGGCCGCGGCCCAGCTGGTGCGCCGCCGCCGGGAGCTGT
This sequence comes from Kitasatospora sp. MBT66, assembly GCF_000710405.2. Lineage (NCBI taxonomy): Bacteria > Bacillati > Actinomycetota > Actinomycetes > Kitasatosporales > Streptomycetaceae > Kitasatospora > Kitasatospora sp. MBT66. Next base: position 533,939 of record NZ_JAIY01000006.1, read on the forward strand.
CCGCGGACGTCCGGCTCACCCGGACCCTGGTCACCGGCCTGCTGGAGGGCTCCACCGGCCCGCAGTCGCTGGCCACCCACCTCGGCCTCGACGTGCGGCGCCCGGCGACCGTGCTGGCGTACAGCGCGGGCACCACCGAGCAGCTCACCCGGGCCGAGGTGACCGGCCTCATCTCGGTGCACACGGCGGCCCGGCACCGCGCCGCGCTGCTCGCGCCGATCGAGTCCCGGGTGTACGTGCTGCTGCCCGACCTGCCCGCGAACCTGCCGATGGCCACCGTGCGCGGCTGGGCTCAGGAGGTGGTCGAGGCGGCCAGGGACCACCTGGGCGTCCGGCTGCGGGCGGCGCTCGGTTCGACCGTGGAGGGCCTCGCCCAGGTGCCGGACTCGCGCGCGCAGGCGGACCGGATCCTGGACGCGATGGGCCGCGGCGGGGTCGACCTGGAGGTCGCGGCGCTGATCGACGTCCAGGCGGAGGTGCTGGTCAGCGAGGTGCTGGCGCTGCTCCAGGAGCGCGACGGCCTGCGCGACCCGCGGCTCACCGCGCTGACCTCCTACGACCGCAGGCACGGGACCAGGCTCGCCGAGTCGGTGCTGGCCTGGCTGGACGCGCTGGGCGAGGTCCGGGTCGCGGCGGACGCCCTGCACATCCACCCGAACACCCTGCGGTACCGGGTCCGCCGGGCCGAGCAGCTGACCGGGATCGACCTGGCCCAGCCGCAGCAGCGGCTGCTGGCGATGCTCCAGCTGCGGCTGCCGGCCGACTCCTGACGGCACCCCCGTACGTCCCGGGCCCGTACGTCCCCGGGGCCCGTACGTCGGGCACGCGAAAGGGGCCCGCCGAAGCGGGCCCCGATCACTCACTCGCGGTCAGCTCACTGGCCGTAGCCCTGGCCGCGCTTGTGCTCGTTCAGGCGGTGCCACGGGCCGGTGATGGCCAGCTGGATGCCCGGGGTCTGGATGTTGGCGAAGAGGGTCTTGCCGTCGTCCGAGAAGGTGACGCCGGTGAACTCGCTGAACTCGGGCTTCTCGGCGGTGCCGATGTTCAGCTCGTTGCGGGCGATCGGGAAGGTCAGGCCGTCCTCGGTGGCGCCGAACAGGTGCGAGACACCCTCGCCGTCCTCGGCGATCACGATGCCGCCGTAGGGCGAGACGGTGATGTTGTCCGGGCCGTCGAAGTTGTCGTGGTCGCCCCAGACGTCGGTGTTGACGCCCAGCAGGACCTTCAGGGTGATGGTGCGGCGGACCGGGCTGTAGAACCAGACCTGGCCGTCGTGCTGCAGCGGGCTCTCCGAGCGGGCGAAGCTGGAGACGAAGTAGAAGCCGCCGTCACCCCACCACATGCCCTCCAGCTTGCGGGCGCGGGTGACCTCGCCGTCCTTGAACTGCTTGCGGACGGAGACGGTCCTGGCGTCGCGGTCCTGGACCTTGACCCAGTCCACGCCGTAGGTGGTGCCGACCTTGGTGGCGCGGGACAGGTCGTCGATGAACTTGCCCTGGGCGTCGAAGACCTTGAAGGCCTCCAGCACACCGGCGTCGGCGGCCAGCTTGCGCAGCTGGTAGCGACCGTGCTTGAAGCCGGCCGGCGGGGTCCAGCGGAAGAGCAGGCCGTTGGGGTTCGAGGCGTCCTCGGTCAGGAAGACGTGACCGCGCTTCGGGTCGACGACGACGGCCTCGTGGGCGTAGCGGCCGAAGGCCTTCACCGGCTGCGGGTCGCGGTTGTAGTCGTCGTCGAACGGGTCGACCTCGAAGATGTAGCCGTGGTCCTTGGTGAAGCCGTTCTTGCCGGCCTTGTCCTCGGTCTCCTCGCCGGACAGCCAGGTGCCCCACGGGGTGACGCCACCGGCGCAGTTGGTGGCGGTGCCGGCGATGCCGACCCACTGCTCGACCGTGCCGTTGGCCTTGGCGTGCACGATGGTGCAGCCGCCGGCCGCGCCCGGGTCGTAGACGTGGCCCTCGGTCAGCGGGACCGGGTTGGGCCAGTTGGCGCGGGCGCCACCCAGCTCGTGGTTGACGACCAGCAGGTTGCCGCCGCGCTCGTCCTCGAACGCCGAGGTGCCGTCGTGGTTGCTCGGGGTGAACTCACCGGTGCGCAGCTTGGTGACGCCGGCGCGGTTCACGACCTTGTACTTGAAGCCCTTGGGCAGGGCGAGCAGGCCGCCCTGGGTGTCGGCGACCAGCGGGCCGTAGCCCACGGCGAGGCGCTCGGCCTCGGCGGCCTCGGCGGCCGGCGCCTCGCCACCGGCAGGAGCGGCGATCGCACCCGGGGCGGTGGCCAGGGCCTCCGCGCTGCCGGCGATCAGAACACCGGCCCCGACGAGGGTGGAACGGTTGACGAAGTCCCGACGGGACAGCGACATGGCAGTCACTCCTGAAGGCTGGGGAGCCGACCGGGCGGACCCGGTGCGCGGCGTGCGAGGTGTCGAGAACGGTCGTCGACGCCCAGCAGACTCCGCCCGCCCGGTGAACACCCGGTAAAGGGGACACCGCGTCAGAGCGGCCATTTGCCGACCGTATTCGAACCTATGACTCAACTTTTGCCATGTACCCACAGGTCACACCACCGGCCGGGCCCCGGCCACCCCCCGTTCGGCCCCCGGGAGGGCCGCCGTTCAACCGGCCCGCCGCCCGGCCGCCTCAGCGGCCGGCCCGCGCCACCCGCCACTGCTCCCAGGCCGCCAGCCACAGCTGCTCGCCCATCCGGTGGTGCTCCCCGCGCTCCCCGTCCCGCACCCGCTCCCCGGCCCGTACCCGCTGCCAGGCCAGCTGGGCCGGCAGACTCGCCACCTCGCTGGCGAACACCGAGTACCGGATCGACTCCTCCACCGCGGCGTCGCCCTCCGGCGTCCCCACCACCCAGTGGGTCAGCTGGGACAGCCGCCGGAGCTGCTCGACCATCGCGGCCACCGCCTCCGCCGCCTCCGGCCTGGTCTCCGAGGCGAGCCGCATCTGCTGACGCACCGCCGCCTCCCACCGCAGCGCGCCCGCCTCCGCGCGCGCCCCCCGCAGCGGCCGCGGCGGCCGCCCGGACCGCAGCCGGGCCTCGACCGCGGCGGCCTCGCTGATGCCGTGCGCGATCACCTCCCGGTGCGCCTCCAGTCCGGTGACCGGGGCCAGCTCGCGCCGCTCCACCGGCAGGCACCGGCCGCGCCGGGCGGCCAGCTCGCGCAGCAGCTCGGTGCGGCCGCGCAGACAGCTCTCCGGGTCCTGGATCCGGGCCAGCTCGACGCCGCCCGGCGGCACCCCGCGCCCGCAGACCGTCACGGTCAGCCCGTCCACCCGGAACCGGCCCGCCCAGACCGGCTCCCCGCCGCCCATCGGGCAGCAGCCGGGCAGCGGCGCGCCGGACCACAGGCCGCGCCGGTCCTCGTGCACCTCGACGGCGTGCGCCCGGCCGTCGACGGTGATCCACTCGCGCAGCGCCCTGACCCGGCCCGGGGTGTCGCCCTCGTCGACCCCGAGCTGCTCGTAGACCCGGTCGCGCTCGTCCTCGACCACGTCCTCCAGCTCGGGCAGCGGCTCGTACCGGTCGGCGCCCGGCCGGTGGGTGCGCACGGTGACGTAGGGGCCGGCCGCCGAGGTCCAGTCGCCGGTGCCGACCTCGACCCAGCCGGGAACGGGATCCGCGCCGCCGCCGAACGCGACCAGCGCGACCGGACCGCCCGGTCCCGCCGCGGGCACCACGCCGTACAGCGGGAAGTCGGCCGCGGCGAGGGTCCGGCGGGCGAGGTCCTCCTGACCGCCGAGGAACTCCTCCAGGTCGCCGACCCGGCACTCGCGCGGACAGTCCCCCGGGCGGCCGCACGGGTCCACCGTGCCCGCACCGTCCCCGTACCGACCGCTCCGACCGCCTCCGCTCGCCCGCGTCATCCCGCGCCGCACCCCCTGTCCTCGCCGTTCCCGCCGTGCCGTAGACCCCGGCAACGATACGTGGCCCGACCTGCCGGGTCATCAGGCCCTTTGCGCGCCCGGCCGATCCGCCGCCGGGCGGGCGGCCACCGGGCACCGTCCCGCCCCCGTCCTCCCCCGGAGGGCCTAGTCCGGCCCTCGTCCGGCGCGCGTCCGGCCCTCGTTCGGCCCGCGTCCCGCCCTGTCCCGCCCTGTTCCCGCCGGACAGCCCTGCCCGGGGCGCCGCTGTCGGTCCCCCTCCCTACGCTGGCGGCATGACAGCAACCACGGACTTCCCGGCCCGGCTCAGCATCGTCACCCTCGGCGTGACCGACCTCGACCGCAGCGCCCGCTTCTACGAGGCGCTCGGCTGGCACCGGTCCGCCGCCTCCAGCCCGGAGATCGTCTGGTTCCGCACCGCCGACTCGGTGCTCGGCCTCTTCCCGCACGACGAGCTGGCCGCCGACGCGGGCGTGCCGTCCGCGGGCGAGCCGGCCTTCCGGGGCGTCACCCTCGCGGTCAACCTGGAGTCCCCGGCCCTGGTCGACGCCGCGCTGGCGACGGCCGTGGAGGCCGGCGCCGTGGTGGTCAAGCCGCCGGCGCCGACCGGCTGGGGCGGCTACTCCGGCTACTTCGAGGACCCGGACGGCCACCTCTGGGAGCTGGCCCACAACCCGTTCTTCCCCTTCACCGAGGACGGCTCGCTCGACCTGCCCCGCTGAGCCCCCGCCCGCCGTACCGGGCACCAGCGGGGGCTTGCGGCCTCAGCCCTTGGAGCGCGCCTTGAACGCCGCCTTGCGGGCCTCCTTCGCCACCGCCCGGTCCGGGTGCATCTCGCCGACCGCCTCCAGCACGTCCGCCGTGTACGGGTGGTCGACCCGCCACAGCTCGCCCAGGTAGTCCGCCGGCTCCTCCGTCACCGGCAGCTCCGCCACCAGCTCGCGCAGCTGGTCCGGATCGCCGCCGGTGTCCAGCAGCTGGGCCGCGAAGGCGTCGACGACCGTCCACAGCGCCGTCGCGCGGTCCGGCGCGGGCACGTCCACCGCGCCCAGCGCGACCAGCCAGGCCGCCGCGCCGCCGCCCAGCTCCGGATCGCCCAGCACCTCCCGCACCGCCGGTTCGGCGGGCGCGCCGAGCAGGGTCAGCGCCGAGTGGCAGAGCATCCGCCGCATCGGGGCGTACGCGTCGCTGCCGCGCGCCGCCTCCAGCAGCTCGCGCGCCGCCGCCACCGGCTCCCGACCTTCGATCCAGACCTTCAGCTCCTCCTCGGGCAGCACATTGGCGGCCTCGCTGACACCGCGGAGCAGCGCGGCGGCGTCCCCCTTGGCCAGATCGCCGACCAGCGGCGCGTCGTAGCCGTCCTCCAGCAGCCACTGGCGGATCCCGTACTGGCCGAGCGGGGTGAGCCGGACCAGCCCGAACCGGGCCGACTCCGCCTCGTCCAGCTCCGCCGGCTCGCCCTCCGCCCCGGCCCCGGCCGCCTCCTCGCCCTCCTCCTCGTCGAAGAGCTCCGGGTCGATCGGCCGGTAGTCCAGCAGGCCCAGCTCGGAGAGGTCGGCGAGCATCGGGTCCAGGGCCACCATCACATCGGTGATGTCGCCCAGCAGCTCGTCGCTCGGCTCCTCGCCCTCGGGGACGACCAGCAGCGCCGCCAGCACGCCCAGCGGCACCGTCTCGGTGCCCGGCTCGGCGAAGGCCGTGGTCTCGTAGAGCACCTGCAGCGCCTCGTCGAGCAGCTCGGCGGCCTCGTCCCTGGCGTCCTCGACCTCGCCGAGGCCCTCCTCGTCCGCCTCCGCCTCGGCGTCCCCGTCGTCCTCCCCCTCCAGCTCCTGGGAGTCCGCCTCCACCGCCAGCTCGCGGACGATCCCGGCGGCCGTCAGCCACAGCTCCAGGACGGTCTCGGGGTCGCCCTCCTCGGCCGGCTCCAGGTCCGGGCCCGGGACGGCGACGTGCTCGCCGGCCGCCGTGGTGCCGATCTCGACCAGGTCCAGGTCGCAGGCGAGCGACCAGGCGCGCATCGCCTCGACCACCGCCTCCTCCGGGACGTCCCCCTCCTCGGGGGCGAGGCCGAGCAGCCGGGCGGCCGGGAGCCGGTCCGGGGCGGTGAGGTCGCCGAACTCGTCCACCGCTCGGTGCGGGGCCGCCCAGCGGGACAGCCGCAGCGCCCAGTCGAACATCGGGACGGCCTTCGCCAGCGCGGCCAGCTCCGGTTCGGCCGGCAGCCGGACCGGCGGCACCAGCACCGCCGCGTCGTCCAGGTCCTCGTCGTCCAGTCCGTGCGCGGCGAACGCGCCGTACAGATCCTGCAGCTCCAGGTCGGCGGGCAGCACCGCGCCCTCGCCCGGGGTCCCCGCCGCCGAGGGGCCGGCGTTCCTGCGACGTCGTGCGGCCATCGTTGCGCGTTCTCCCTACACCGAGCTTCACCGAGCACCATCGGGCTGCACCGAACGGTCAGCCGGGCCGGACCGCGGAGATCACCTCCGTGTACCGGCCCACTACCTCAGCGTATAGGCCGGGCACCCCCGATGCCCGGCCTCAAGGGGCGCGCGCCGCGAGCGCGCGCCCACCCCTTATCCTTCGAAGTCGGTACCGCGCACAACCCCGCGCGCACCGACGGGCAACGTAGCCCCGCTCTCGCTCACCTGCACCACCAGGGAGCCCGCACCGAGGCCACCACCACAGCGCCCAGGACGGGCGCGCCGGCACACCCCGCCGACCCGCGTGGTGCCCGGCCACAGGAGACCCCTGCCATGGCGGACCTCTCCCCCGCCGGCTCCGGCCTGCGCACCGCGCAGCTCGACGGACGCCGACTGTCGGAGGCCCTGCTTCCCCTGGAGCTCGCGCCCCGCGCCCAGCTCCGGCTCGCCGCGATCAGCCGCTGGAACGCGCTGCGCGGTGTCCGCGTCGGCCTCGTCGGCGCTGCCCTGCTGCTCATGCTCATCGGCGCCAATCTGGCGACGCCGATCTACTCGCTGCTCCAGCAACAGCTGCACCTGACCGCGCTGGACACCACCGTCCTGTTCGCGATCTACGTGTTCGCACTCGTCCCGGTACTGGCCGTGGTCGGCCACTGGTCCGACCACCTGGGCCGCCGCGCCCTGATCCTGCCCGCCGTGGCGCTGTCCGCCGTCGGCGACGTCGTGTTCGCCACCTCCGGCAGCTTCTGGCAGCTCGCCGCCGGCCGCGCCGTCCAGGGCATAGCCGTCGGCCTGACCACCGGCGCCGCCGGGGCCGCCCTCGGCGACCTGCTGCCCGACCGGCCGACCCTGGCCGCCAAGATCACCCTGGCGTGCTCGGCCGGCGGCGTCGCGCTCGGCCCGGTGGTCGGCGCCCTGCTGGCGGGCGGCTCCGACCCGCTGCTCAGCCCGTTCCTGCTGCACGCCATCGCCCTCCTCGCGCTCTGCGTGCCGCTGGCCCTGGTCCACCCCCGGATGCCCGGCCGCAACCGCCCGCCGGCCGACCCGCCCCGGATCACCACCCCGGCCCACCTGCGCCCGCAGCGCCTGCGGCTGCCGCACACCGGCCGCCGCGAGTTCCTGCTCGCCGCCACGGCCGGGTTCATCTCCTACGCGGTCTTCGGCGTCTACCTCAGCCTGGCCCCGGCCTTCGCCACCAAACTGCTGCACACCGACTCCAAGCTGATCGGCGCCGTGGTCGCGGCCCTCCTGCTCGGCTCCTCGGCACTCGTCCAGCTGCTGGTCCCGCCGACCGCCGACCGCGTGGTCATCGCCCTCGGCATGACCGGTCTGGCCGCCGGCTTGGCCCTGGTCGTCACCGCCGGGTACACCGGCACCCCGGCGCTGCTCTTCATCGGCAGCGTCCTCGGCGGCGCCTGCCAGGGCATCGCCTTCCGCTCCCTGTTCACCACCGCCGTCGGCGCGATGAACCCGGAACGGAGGGGCTCCGAGCTCTCCTCCCTCTGGGTCATCGTCTACCTCGGCTCCTCCCTCCCCATCGTCGCCGTCGGCGCCCTCGTCCAGTCCTACGGCCTCCTCCCCGCCGTCAGCGGCTTCGCGATCCTCGCGGCCACCCTCTGCGCCGCCCTGGCCGTCGCCGTCGCCCGCAAGCCCCGACAGCCCGCCTGACAGCCACGCACACCGAACGCCGCTGCCCGGGACTCCCTCCGAAGCCCCGGGCAGCGGCGTTTTTGCGCATCGTCCGCTTCGTTGGGAAGTTCTCCCGCCGTTCCCC
>NZ_JAIY01000006.1:542048-552548 GCF_000710405.2 Kitasatospora sp. MBT66
CTCCCCACCCCCGCCCGCGCGCCGCCGAGCGGCGCGCGGGCGCTGACGCAGCAGGGCAACATACCTGCCCGAAACGGGGGACCCGCGAAGGAGCACGGCCCCCCGCGCGGCAAGGTACTCAGGCGGGCGGCGGCGTTCCACCGCGCCTACGTGCTCCAGGGCTTCCAGGGCTTCCAGGCACCGGTGTCGATCTCGACCTCGAACGGCCCCGGAAGTCGGACGGCCTCGCCGAACTTCCACTCGCCCAGGGTTCGGTACGCGGCCTCAGCCTTGTTCGGCTCGCCGAACAAGGTGACGCCCGGCTGTCGCGGATCCCGATCCACCAGCAGGTAGTAGGGGACCCCGCTCCGCGCGTATCCGCTCCACTTGGTGGGCTTGCCGGACACCGGGCGCCGGTCATGGTGTGCGCCGGGGTACGCCGTGACCTCGGCGACCAGGCTGATCTCGTCCGGGCGGAGATACCGGTCCTCCGCGTTTTCCAGCAGATCCACCTCAGCCCTCACCAGGACGAGGTCGGGACAGTAACCGTCCCCGACTTCGGCAAGATCGACACCAACGTGCTGCAACACCTGCCACGGAAAGCCTCCGTCCCTGAACTCGGCGCGGAACAGCCCTTCATGCAGGCCCGAGAGGATCGCAGCGTGAACCACCGGTGGATACGGTGCCACGACGAACTCGCCACCGATCACTTCTACCCGCAACCGCTCAGGCAGCCCGAGATGCTGGTCGAGTTTGCCCCGGACCCAGAGCGCATACGGCGACTCGGGCAGGACCCACTGCCCGGTGGCAGCAACGGACGACATGCCCCCAGCCTTGCTGCCCGGTCCCGGACACACCACTGCCACCCAAGCCATTCCCCCGAAGGAACGGTTTCGGCGGCAGCGGATTGACGTTCGGCTCGTCCGTCAGACGTTGGGCCACTCAGACCGACAGGACGAGGCCACCAAAGCCAGGACGAAACTCTCCTCGGTGAGGTCCATATGCCCGGTCACCGCGATCACGGCCGTGCCACTTCCCCTTAGGTCAGTTCGCCAGAAGCTCGCGGATGCCATCGCGAGCTTCCTTCACGGCCGGGTTCGCGGATTCCCGGGTGGTATGCCGGGGCCTCCTCGATGGCCCCGGCACATCGCCCATGAGGAACTAAGCCCTGGCACACCCGATCCGGTCGAGTACATGAGATCAACTGGCCTCTACCACTCGCTCGGCGAGTACCCGACCAGGCCAGATCCGCCACCGGTGCATCAAGCGCCGGGGCCAGCCTTCAGTCTTCGCTAGGACGAGGAAGTCACATCCGCTGGCGGCCGAGGAAGAAGCATCGTGCAACCACGGTGCGGCGTGGCCCTACGGGCGGGCCGCTCCGTACTCCAGGTAGACAGTCTCAGACTGAGTCCTAGCCGCGTAGGCAGCGTGAACGCGGCGGGCGAGACGCGGAATGAGAAGTGCATCGAGCTGCTCAGTCGTGTGGAAGGCGTACTCACCGATCTCCACCTGGTCGACGGCGATGCTGTCGAGCTCGTCGGCGGGGAGGATGCCGCCGTCGAAGACGAAAAGAAGCTTGTCGCCCTCGGTGGGGTGGGGTGCCCAGTCGGCGACGAGCAGGCGGCCGATCGCCGGAGTAATGCCGAGTTCCTCCTTGACCTCCCGGGCCGCACCCTCGCTCGGGGTCTCGCCCGCGTGCAGGTAGCCGCCAGGGATCTCCCAGCCGGGCTTGTAGGTCGGCTTCACAAGGAGGACGCGGTCGCCCTCGTCGAAGAAAAGCACGCCGGCGGCGGTGCGGGGCTGGGCCACGACCTCGTGGGACTGGGAGTCGCTCATGGCGACGACTGTAGCCGTTAGGCCGCGTCACGCGACGATCTGGAGCCGCTGCGCGACGCCTGCCAGCAAGTAGCTGGGCTTGTTGCGCTGTTGGCGGACCCAGTTGGTCACCAGGTGTCGGGGGATGAAGTGATAACGGACTTGCTCGGGGGCCAGCTGCTCGGCGTCCAGGACTAGAGCGAGGGCCTCGTCCATGCGGTTCTGTGCGCTGTAGGCCCGGGCGATTTCGAGTGAGTGCCGCACGCGGCGTTCGAGCGGCAGGGTCGAGGAGTCCACGCGCGGCCCTTGGTCGAGGGCGATCTGGACGTCGCCGAGCTCCATGGCGGTCGAGATGCGGTGGATGGCCACGTTGGTGGGCCCGAAGGCTGTCCACATGTGGTTGGCGTCGTGGCCGACGCGCTGTGCGGCCCGGTCCGCCTCAGCGAGGAAGTCGCGCACCGTGCTCCGGTCCTCGATCCTCGCGGCGGCCATCGACCCGACGAGGAACAGGGTGCCGTAGATCGACAGGTAGGTCGGGGAACCGTCCTCCAGGCCGGCTTCCAGAAACGAGGCCGAGTTCATGACCAGGTCCCTGGCGGCGGTGAGGCGGCCGTTGCTGAGCAGGCAGTGGGAGACCGAGCGGAACAGCGAGCCGGTGACGACGATGTCGCCCGACTCCTGGGCCGCCGTGAGGCCGCGGTCGGCCGACATCCAGGCGAGGTCGGCTTCGCCTATTTTCGTCAAGACCATCGCGGCACCTTGGTAGGCCATCGCAAGCAACGCCTTGGCCTGCTGCTGTTGATCGCCCTCGTACATGCGCACCGCACGCTGGGCCTGGGAGAGGATGTCCGGGATGAGTCTGGTCGCGCGGGAGTATCTGGCGTCCTGGTAGGCGGACCAGGCGGAACCCACCTCGGCGCGCAGGATGTCAAGGTCGGGCGGCTGCTCGGCGTCGTCGGCCGCCAGGAACGGCGACAACTGCTTGTAGTCCATAAGTACTTCGCGCAGCTTCGACACGGCTCCGCCCTGGGCATCACCAGGCCAGCCAAGGAGTGACGGCTCCGCCAGCAGGTCACCGAGTCGAATGTCGAGGGCATCGGCCAGCGCCCTGATGACCGAAAGCCGATCGAGCTCGATACGGCCGTTCTCGACCTTGCTCAGCCAGTCGGCCGTCCGCCCGACGAGGCCGGCCAGAACCTCCTGGGGCATGCCCCGTCGACGGCGGTACCAGGCGACGCGCTCGCCAATGCTCAGCGTCTCACTCATTCCAGGCATGCTCCCAGCCTGAGAGCGTCCCCGCCGCCTACCCCGGAAAAATTTTCCGGGCTCCCCTCCATCCACCCTCCTAGCGTTCTGACGGGCCCTCAAGCGGATTTGCCTGACGGGTGATTAAGCAACCTGGAGGGTTGATCGTGGTGGCACGTCAGGACCTTCAAGCAAAGGAAGCCATCGAGGTACCCGGCTGCCTGTCGGTACAGATGAGCTTCCTGCGCGCTCACGCCTCCGTACCCTTGGCCCGGGCTCTGATCCGGGGGGTCATCGACGCATGGGAGTTCGACAGGCCGCTCGTCCAGGACATCGAGCTGGTCGCATCCGAGCTCTGCACCAACGCCGTTCTACACGGTGAGGCGTCGTGCCTTGGCTGCTTCGACGTCCGTTTGGCGCCTCAGCCTCGCGGCCTGCGAATCGAGGTCGCGGACGCTGGGCCTGGGCCCACCGACCGGCCCGCCCCGTCCACCCTGGCCGAGAACGGGCGGGGGCTCCTCCTCGTGAGCCGGATGTGTGAGAGCTGGGGCGTCGACGCGACGAGCGGCGGCACCGTGGTCTGGGCCGAGCTCAGGACCGGTGCGGCATGACCGACTACCAGCCGCACGAGGACATTTACCGCGCTGCTCACCGGGATCCTGTCGAAGCCGTACTCACCTGGCTCTGGCTGATCGGCCACCTCATCGTCCTCGCACTGCTCGGAGTGGTAGCCGACCACCGGCCCAGCTCCGATCGCTTCGGCCCCATCCTGGCGGCCGATCACGAGCCCGACCGCGGCCCTGAGCAGCACCCCGCGGTCGAACCCGAGGCATGACTCGGCTCGAAGGGCTGCACTCATTGCCGGCCTCATCCACACCGGCCGTCCCAGGATCCGTTCCCACGGGCCTGTCTGGCTGAGCACCCGCACGTACAGGTGGTTCTCGCAGCACCGCTCGCCGCGTGCCCAACGACTCCGCCCGTACCGATGCAGGCACACCGGCCGGGCGGCGACGGGGCCGGTCGCCCTTTCCCCCGGGGGCGGCCGGCCCAACCCCAGGTGACCTGCCCGACACAGCCGTATCTGCTCCACCCCAACTCGGCGCTGCGGAAGGATGGATGGATGAGTGACTGGGAGTTCGTGAAGGACAGAACCGCCACCGAAGGCGCGGTGTGGAGGTCGGTCGACGGCCTGCTCTACAAGCGGACCGGTGGCGAGGATCTGCGGGCGGAGACCGAGTTCCAGCAGCTGGCCGCAGGCCTCGGCTACCCTGTGCCGGAGATCGTCGAGAGCGGCTCGGAGGGCGGGCGCTACTTCGCCGTTGAGCGCGCCATCGGCGACAGCTCGCTGCACGAGGAGGCGCTGGCCGACGCAGGGCTGGACGGTCAGGTCAGCTACCAGGTCATCAGCACGGCGGCGGCCGTCGCATCGAAGCTCATGCAGGCCCAGGCGCGGCACCCCCTCCCGGCCACGCCGTGGTTCGAGAAGGCGGCCTTCGCGGCCGAGGTCTTCGGGGAGAACCCGGACTTCGATACCCCGCGCGTCCACGAGGCGGTCAAGCACGCCCTCGACCGGTTGGCCCGGCTCCCGATGGTGCACGGGCACCTGGACTACGGTCTGCCCAACGTCCTCCAGGCCGGGGTCATCGACTGGCAGCACCACGGACCGGTCCCGCTCGGCTACGACGTCTACCCCGCGCTCGACATCGTGGCCTTCAAGGGCGGCGGCAAGGGCTACAGCATCACCCCGGAACAGCGCGCCGCTTACACCGGCGCACTTGACGAGACCACAGCGTCCCTGATCGGGCAGCGGGTGAGCGAGCACCTGGGCGACTTCCTGCTCGTCAAGTGCTTCTTCTTCCTGGCCCTCATGCGGCCCACCGACCCCACGCGGCACGACAAGCACATCAAGTGGCAGTACCGCCGCACCCTGTTCACGATGGGACTTGATCAGTATGAGTCGTCCAACACGATCGACACCGACACCTTCCCCACTCTGGAACGGTTCACCGCTGAACACCGGTAGGCCGGTCCCCACCGTTCGCGACCGCGACTACCTGATGGACCACCACGGAGTCGTTTTCAAGGTCATCGGCGACAGGCACCCCGGCAGCCATTACCTCGGCTACGTCAAGTACCACCCTGACGAGAAGGGCGACCGGCGGCTATTCGACCGGACCTACCGGCAGAACAGCGTCGTGTCGAAGTCCTTCGGCATTCTCGCCGGCAGGCCGGAGTGCTACGTCTACTCCGACACCCTCGGCTGCGTCATCACCGGCATCCCGCGCGAGGACCTGGCCGTCCACTACTCCTGCCGCCAGGCCCTCGCGGCCATCCACGAGGACCCCGGCGCGGTCGCCGACAACCCGGCAGGCAAGGACCTCCTGGCGATCACCGAGTGGATCACCGCGAACGACGCACAGGGGCTGATCGGCGTCACCGGCTCCTTCCTCGTCGGCTGCTTCAACGAGCGCTCCGACATCGACCTCGTCTGCTACGGACCCGAGGGCTACCAGGCCGCACAGGAGCTCTTCCAGCAGACCGACCTGATCCGGCCGTACGACGGGGACGACCTCACCCGGCTGTACATCCGCCGGGCCAAGTACATGGAGGGCAGTTCGTTCGACGCCCTCATCAAGCAGGAACGCCGCAAGCTCCAAGGACTCACCGCCAACGCCGGCGCGCACATCAACTGCGAACCCATCCGCTCCGACCGCGACAGGACCTTCGCCCGGATCACCTCCAAGGAGATCGGCGAGATCTCCCTCCTCGCCAAGATCACCGACCACGCCGAGGGCCTCACCACCCCGGCCGTCTACGGGATCAAGGTCAAAACCATCCTCAGCTCGACCATCGACGAGGCCGACTCCTTCGCCCGCCGGATCACCCACATGCGCTCCTACCTCGGCGCCTACACCGGCGCCTTCAGGTCCGGCGACACCGTGCACCTGTCCGGCAAGCTCGTCCACACCCAGGACGGCGAACACAGCGGCTTCGGCATCGAACTCACCCCCTGGACCGTCAGCGGCTCCTACGTCGCCAACCTCGCCGGATAGGAGCCTCGTCTTGCCCCTGCTCGTCATCCGACACGCCGAGTCCGTCGAGAACGCCGACAAGTACAACGGCTTCTACCAGGACCCCCGCCCCTACAGCGGAGCCGCCGCCCATGCCATCTCCCGCACCATCGTCGGCCTGACCCCGCGCGGCTTCCGGCAGGCCCAGTGGCTCGCCGAGATCCTCCCGCAGCTCGCGGGCTCCGAGCTGCTGCACGTCTACACCTCGACCTACCGCAGGGCGATCGACACCGCCGCAATCGCCGTGCCGGCCCTCCCCGATGGCTGGCCCCGGCAGACCGCGCTCCTCGACGAGCAGCACTACGGCGACGCCACCTACATGACCAAGCGCGAGCTCTACGACAGCTACCCCGCACTCGCCGAGGACCGCCGCCTGCGCAAACACATCTGGACCGCGCCGGGCGGCGGAGAGTCACTCGCCGAGGGCGTTCTCAACCGGGCCGCCGAGTTCACCGCCCTCGCCCAGGCCGAACTCCAGGAATCGCGCACCGTCGTCGCCTTCACCCACCAGACCGCCGCAGTGGCGCTCCGAGCCCTGCTCGAAGCCTGCCCCCTGCCCGAGATCCTCGCCGAGGAGCGGAAGGGCAAGATGTCCAACGCCACGATCCTCCACTACGAGCTGCACGACGGCCGGTTCACCCGGACGGGAACCACCACCCCGCCGATCTAGGAGGAGCCCGTGCGACACCTGTTCCTCAACGGGCCCGTCCAGAACGGACCCTTCACCTTCGACACCCGCCCCGGCAAGGCCGTCGGAATCCGCCTCGCCGCCGCCCTCAACGCCATCCTCGGCCTACCGTCCGCACCCCACCTGTGGAACACCGTCACCCTCGCCGGAGACCTCCGCCACCGCGAGGCCGACGGCCCGAAGATCCCCCGCCAGAGGTTCGAGGCAGACCTGATAGCCGACAAGTACCCGCTCGGACAGTCCCCGGTGGGCGGCATCATGACCGACACCGACGCCGACGTCTCCGGCCTCGCCCTGGAGATGATCGAGAACAACCTCCGCTCCGGCACTATCACCATCAGCCACGAGACCGTCCCCACCTGCCGGACCTGCGGCCACATGACCAGCGCAGGCGGCCACCCCTGCAACGCCTGCGGCAGCACCGACACCCAAGACCGCACCGGCCTCCACCTCGTCGCCGAACTCGCGAAGGACCGCCCCATCCTCGACCGCTCCGACATCCACGCCAGCCACCGCCAGCAGCCCAAACACCTCCAACACACCGCCGCCAACGTCGCCCAGCGCCTGATCCTCTCCCGAACCCGCGACCACGGCATCGACCTCTCGCCCCTCGGCCTCAACCGCCTCGTCCTCGACCCGCGCGTCGGCATCCACGCCACCGTCCTCGCCGCAGCCCGACGGCATCAGGCCGACATGGCCGTCATGACCATCACCGAGAACGCGGCCAACCACATCGCCGCCCACGGCCAGCACTTCCGCCAACACGACAGCACCCGGCTTCAGTACGCCCTGCACGGCCACCTCCCGTACGACCACATGGCATGCCTGCACCCGCTCTACGAGGCGTACCGAGCCACTGAGGAGATCCAGGACTACTTCGAAAGGTGGTTCCTCCCGATCTTCTCCCTGAGGGCCAAGACTGGAACTCGGCCCGACCAACTCCCCGCACTCTTCAAGCAATACATGCGGGCACACCTGGCCAGGCCTGTTTTTGCCGACGAAGCCGCCTTCGAAGCCGTTCAGCACTCGGTCTCGGCCGGAAATACGGAATGGATCACGGATAAGCAAGCCCTGGCCAACGTGATGATCGCCCGCAGAGATACTTCTGGGGACCACTGTGGAGCCGGACACGACTGAGGTCTCCATGCCAACCCGGCAACTACGAGCCTGAAACCGCAATCCTCGGATTTCCGCTGGGTATCAACGTCGCGCCGTCCACTTCCATGCCGACAGCCGCACCAGACCAACCTCGGCCCTTAGCTGAACTCGACCCAACTTCACCCTTACGAGGCGAGGTTTCCAGAAGCTCCTGATGTCATGTCAACCACAATGGTACGTTCCGCAATCAAACCAAAAAACAGGCGACCCCGGCAGCGCGCCAACGCTCCGGGGTCCGGCAACAGGAGCGTCAACTCCCGATGCGCGTCCATCGTAGCGCCCACGTGCGCAACTTCACCGTGCTGCCCAACGCCGTCCTCCAGTACCGACGGCTCTCCTACACCGCCCGTGGCCTGCTCGCCGACCTCCTCTCCCGGCCCGACGGCTGGCGCGAGGACGGCCGCCACATGGCCGACACCAGCCCGCAGGGGCGCGGCGCGATCCGCAAGGCCCTGAAGGAGCTGACCGAGGCCGGGTACTACCGGGTCGAGAAGATCCGGATGCCGGACGGCACCATCCGCACCGAGACCCACGTGTACGACACGCCTTGGTCCTCGCCGGAGGCCACCCGTCCGGCACCCGGTGGAGCGGGTGCCGGGCGCGCTGACAGCCCTCCTGTTAAGAACCGGCACAAAGAACCCTCCCTCCCGGCAAGTTCGGCCGATGACGGCAAGGCCGAGGAGGTCCGCGAAGCCGTGGCCACCCTGTTCCGCGTGATCCGACCCGAACCACGCCTACGCCTGGGCGAGGCCGAAGCCGCCGAACTCGCGCCCCTCGTCGCTCAGTGGCTGGAGCGCGGGGCGACCCGAACCGACCTCGCTCAGGCATTGCTGCCGGGCCTGCCCGTCCCGATGCACTCGGCGGCCGCCGTACTTCGCTACCGCCTGGAGCACAAGGTGCCGCCCGCACGACCACCGGCACGCTACGCCGAGTGCGCCAAGTGCCACGACCCCGTGCCACAGCCGGGCATCTGCCGCCCGTGCGCCGGTCTGACAACCGGCACCCTCGCGACCGGCCTGGGAGCAGAGGTGGCAGCCGCAGGCGCCGCCCGGGTCCGAACCGCCCTGCGCTCCGCGATGACCGGCGACCGGCCCACACGCATCGCTTCCTAATGTCGTTGTCAAGCCGCCGTGGTCACTGGAGGTGTGACGTGGTAGCACCGTCGGTCACGGATCAGGGCCCAGAGAACGTTGACCCGTCGGCGGGCCAGGGCCATCACGGCTTGGACGTGCCGCTTGCCCTCCGCGCGCTTGCGGTCGTAGAACTTCCGCGAGTTCGGGTCGCACCGGATGCTGACCAACGCGGAGGTGTAGAAGACGCGTTGGAGTCTGCGGTGGTAGACGGTTGGCCGGTGCAGGTTCCCGCTGACCTTGCCGGAGTCGCGGGGCGCCGGTGCGACGCCGGCGAACGCCGCCAGGGCGTCCGGGGAGGCGAAGCCGTCCAGACCGCCGCCCACGCCGGCCAGGAACTCGGCGCCGAGCACGATGCCGATACCGGGGACGCTCTCGACTATGCCGGCGAGTTCGTGCTCTCGAAACCGGCCCTCGATGAGCTTGTCCATCTCGGCGATCTGCTCGTTGAGGGCCATCACCCCCTCGGCCAGGGTGTGGACCAGCCTGGCGATGGTCTTCTCCCCGGGGACGGAGGTGTACTGGCGCTCGGCGGCCTCGACGGCCGCCTCGGCGAGGGCTCTGGCGTTGCGGACCTTGCGGTTGGCCAGCCACTTCGTCAGCCGTGCGACGCCGGTGCGGCGGATCGCGGCCGGGGTCTGGTACCCGGTCAGCAGCTTGAGCGGACCGGTGTTGGTCACGTCCAGGGCCCTCTCCAGGGCCGGGAACATGCTCAGCAGAGTGCCGCGCAGGCGGTTGACAGCCCGGGTTCGGTCCTCGACCAGGTCGGCCCGTCGGCCGGTCAGCAGCCTGAGCTCGATCGCAGCCTCGTCACCGGGACGGACGGGCTGCAGGTCGCGCCGCATCCGGGCCTGGTCGGCGATCACGTAGGCGTCGCGGGCGTCGGTCTTCCCCTCGCCGCGGTAGCCGTCGGATGCCCGGTTCACCAGCCGGCCGGGGATGTACAGGACCTCCTGGCCTTGCGCGACGAGCAGGCTCAGCAGCAGGGCCGGCTCCCCACCGGTCATGTCGATCGCCCAGGTCACCCGATCGCCGCCGGCCAGGGCGAGAACATCGCCGATCAGCTGCAGCAGCTCGGGCTCGTCGTTGGCGACCCGCCGCGACAGCAGGGTCTTGCCCTCGGTGTCCAGGGCCAGGCCGTGGTGGTGGCCCTTGCCGCTGTCGATCCCCGCCCATATCCGGCTCATCATGCTCCTGACGTGCGTGTTCGTGCTGTTCGTACCACGGACGACCTCGCCGGCATTGCTCTACTCAGCGACTTGCTCGCACTTCCTAATCGGCGGCCGAGTCGTCGTGGGGCACCGGGCGGCAAAGCGACGCAAGCCACGAAACGGCAGCCGCCTGATAGCCACACCCAGCACCCCTGGGCGACCCAACCTTACGAATGGCTCGATCAACCCGGCTCAGAAGGTAG
>NZ_JAIY01000006.1:552665-565319 GCF_000710405.2 Kitasatospora sp. MBT66
GGGGAACGGCGGTAGAGGTGCTCAACGACCGGGACCACACACGGGTGCACCGCGAAAACGCCGCTGCCGCCCGAACCTTGCGGTTCGCGCGGCAGCGGCAGGCAGGTCGACGAACGGCCCAGGTCGGGTCAGACGTTGAAGCCCAGGGCGCGGAGCTGGTCGCGGCCCTCGTCAGTGATCTTGTCGGGGCCCCACGGCGGCATCCAGACCCAGTTGATCCGCAGGTCCTTGACCAGGCCGTCGGTGGCGGTCCTGGCCTGGTCCTCGATCACGTCCGTCAGCGGGCAGGCCGCCGAGGTGAGGGTCATGTCGATGGTGGCCACATCGGCGTCGTCGATGTGGACGCCGTAGATCAGGCCCAGGTTGACGACGTCGATGCCCAGTTCGGGGTCGACGACGTCCATCAGGGCCTCGACGAGGTCCTCGACGGCGACGGTGCCGGCGCTGGTGCCGACCGGGCCGGCCGGGGCGGTCTCCTCTGCGGGGGAGGTGGTCTCTTCGGTCATGGCGGGTGTCCTCCTCTGCGGTGTCAGTCGGTGGCGGGGTGCTCGGCGAGGGCCTTGGCGGTGGCGTCCTTCCAGGCCATCCAGCTGAGCAGGGCGCACTTGACCCGGGCCGGGTACTTGGAGACGCCGGCGAACGCGACCGCGTCCTCCAGCACCTCCTCGTCGCCCTCGCCCTGGCCCTTGCTCTGCATCAGCTCCAGGAAGGCCTCCTGGACCGCCTGGGCCTCGCCCACGGTCTTGCCGACCACCAGGTCGTTCAGCACCGAGGCGCTGGCCTGGCTGATCGAGCAGCCCTGGGACTCGTAGGAGACGTCGACAACGGTGGAGCCGTCGAGCTTCACCCGCAGGGTGATCTCGTCGCCGCACGTCGGGTTGACGTGGTGCACCTCGGCGTCACCGTCCCGCAGCCCCTTGCCGTGCGGGTTGCGGTAGTGGTCCAGGATGATGTCCTGGTACATCGAGTCGAGCTTCATGGTCGCGTGCCCCGTCCTCAGCCGAAGAAGTTCCGGACGTGGTGGAGGCCCTCCACGAGCGCGTCGACCTCGCCCGGCGTCGAGTACAGGTAGAACGACGCCCGCGTGGTCGCAGGAATTCCGTACCGCAGGCAGACCGGCCGCGCGCAGTGGTGGCCGACGCGCACGGCGATGCCCTGCTCGTCCAGCACCTGGCCCACGTCGTGCGGGTGGATGTCGCCCAGCGTGAACGAGATCGCCGCACCGCGGTCGACGGCCGTGCGCGGGCCGATGATCCGCAGGTCCGGGACCTCCAGCAGCCGCTCGAGCGCGTACTCGGTGATGGCGTGCTCGTGGGCGGCGATCCGCTCCATGCCGATGCCGGTCAGGTAGTCGACGGCCGCGCCCAGCCCGACCGCCTGGGCGATCGGCGGGGTGCCGGCCTCGAACTTGTGCGGCGCCGGGGCGTAGGTGGACGAGCCCATGGTGACGGTCTCGATCATCTCGCCGCCGCCGAGGAACGGCGGGAGGTCCTCCAGCAGCTCCTGGCGGCCCCAGAGCACGCCGATGCCGGTCGGCGCCAGCATCTTGTGGCCGGTGAAGGCGACGAAGTCGGCCTCCAGCGCCTGGACGTCCAGCACCATGTGCGGCGCGGCCTGCGAGGCGTCGATCACGACCAGCGCGCCGACCGACTGGGCCTTGCGCACGATGGCTTCGACCGGGTTGACGGTGCCGAGCAGGTTGGAGACCAGGGTGAAGGAGACCACCTTGGTCTTCTCGGTGATCAGCTCGTCGATGTTGGACAGGTCGAGCCGGCCCTCGTCGGTCAGCCCGAACCACTTCAGCTTCGCGCCGGTGCGCTGCGAGAGCAGCTGCCACGGGACGATGTTGGAGTGGTGCTCCATCTCCGTGATGACGATCTCGGACTCGGCGTCCACCCGGTACGGCTCGTCCGCCCAGGTCAGCATGTTGGCGACCAGGTTGAGCGACTCGGAGGCGTTCTTGGTGAACACCACCTCGTTGCGGCTCGGCGCGTTGACGAAAGCCGCGACCTTGTCCCGGGCGCCCTCGTACAGCGCCGTGGCCTCCTCGGCGAGCACGTGCACGCCGCGGTGGACGTTGGCGTTGTGCCGCTCGTAGTAGGCGTTCAGGGCGTCGAGCACCTGGCGGGGCTTCTGCGAGGTGGCCGCGTTGTCCAGGTAGACCAGCGGCTTGCCGTCGTGCAGCAGCCGCTGCAGGACCGGGAAGTCCTTGCGGATCGCGTCGGTGTCGAGCAGGCCCGACAGGACCGCCGACTCGTGCGTGGAAGAGGTCACTCGGACGCGCCACCCTTCACATAGGCCTCGTAGCCCTCCGCCTCCAGCTTGTCGGCCAGCTCGGCACCGCCGGACTCGACGATGCGGCCGCCCGCGAAGACGTGGACGTGGTCGGGCTTGATGTACCGCAGGATGCGGGTGTAGTGGGTGACCAGGAGGGTGCCCACCTCCCCGGTGGAACGGACCCGGTTGATGCCCTCGGAGACGACCCGCAGCGCGTCGACGTCCAGGCCGGAGTCGGTCTCGTCGAGGATCGCGACCTTGGGCTTGAGCAGCTCCAGCTGGAGGATCTCGTGGCGCTTCTTCTCGCCGCCGGAGAAGCCCTCGTTGACGTTGCGCTCGGCGAAGGCCGGGTCCATCTGGAGGGCGGCCATCGCCTCCTTGACCTCCTTCACCCACAGCCGCAGCTTGGGGGCCTCGCCGCGGACTGCGGTGGCGGCGGTGCGCAGGAAGTTGGAGACCGAGACGCCGGGGACCTCGACCGGGTACTGCATGGCCAGGAAGACGCCGGCCCGGGCGCGCTCGTCGACGGACATCTCCAGGACGTCCTCGCCGTCCAGCAGCACCGAGCCGCCGGTGACGGTGTACTTGGGGTGACCGGCCAGGGAGTAGGCCAGGGTGGACTTGCCGGAGCCGTTCGGACCCATGATGGCGTGGGTCTCGCCCTGCTTCACGGTCAGGTCGACGCCCTTCAGGATCTCCCGGGGACCGTTCTCGGCCTCGACGGAGACGTGCAGGTCGCGGATTTCAAGGGTAGCCATGTGTACTCAGGACTCCTGGTTGACGGAGACGAGCACATCGTCCCCTTCGATCTTTACGGGGTAGACAGCGACCGGCCGGGTGGCGGGCAGGCCGGAGGGCTTGCCGGTGCGCAGGTCGAAGCTGGAGCCGTGCAGCCAGCACTCGATCATGCAGTCCTCGACCTCGCCCTCGGACAGCGAGACGTTCGCGTGCGAGCAGATGTCGTTGACCGCGAACACCCCCTCGTCGGTGCGGACGACGGCGACCGGTACGCCGTTGAGGTCGACGCGCTTGGGCACGTCCTCAGCCAGTTCGCTCAGCGCACAGGCGCGAAGGAAGCTCATGGGTGTCAGACCGCCGCTTCCAGCTCGGCCTCGATCTTCTCCATGAGGTGGTCCTGGATCTCGGCGACGCCGATCTGCTGGACCAGTTCGGCGAAGAAGCCGCGCACCACCAGGCGGCGGGCCTCGTCGGCCGGGATGCCGCGCGAGCGCAGGTAGAAGAGCTGCTCGTCGTCGAAGCGGCCGGTGGCGGAGGCGTGGCCGGCGCCGACGATCTCGCCGGTCTCGATCTCCAGGTTCGGCACCGAGTCGACCCGGGCGCCGTCGGTGAGCACCAGGTTGCGGTTGAGCTCGTAGGTGTCGGTGCCCTCGGCGGCGGCGCGGATCAGCACGTCGCCGATCCACACCGCGTGCGCGTCCTGGCCCTGCAGCGCGCCCTTGTAGACGACGTTGGAGCGGCAGTGCGGGGTGTCGTGGTCGATGACCAGACGGTGCTCGAGGTGCTGGCCGGCGTCGGCGAAGTAGAGGCCGAGCAGCTCGGCCTCGCCACCGGGGGCGGCGTAGTTGACCCGCGGGTGGATCCGGACCACGTCGCCGCCGAAGGTGACGACGACGGACTTCAGCGAGGCGTCGCGGCCGACCAGCGCGGTCTGCTGGGCGACGTGGACCGCGTCGCGCTCCCAGTCCTGGACCGAGACGAAGGTCAGCTTGGCGCCGTCGCCGACCAGCAGCTCGACGTTGGCGGCCCGGGTGCCGGTGCCGGTGTGGTTGATCACCACGACGGCCTCGGCGAACGGCTTGACGTCGACGACCACGTGCGCGAAGCGGGTGCCGCCCTCGCCGTGCACGTCGATCCGCACCGGTTCGGTGATGACCGTCTCCTTGGGGACGGTGACCACGAGCGCCTGCTCGAAGGCGCTGAACGCCTGCGCGGCGACCCGGTCGACCGGCTTGCCGGCCTTGCCGAGGCGGGCGTCGTCACGGCCGACGGTCTCGGCGGTGACCCCCTCGGGCAGGCTCAGCTCGACCTTGTCCTCGCCCTTGTCGGCGGTCGCGGCGGTGCCGTCGTGCAGGCCGCCGAGGCGGTGCAGCGGGGTGAACCGCCAGTCCTCCTCGCGGCCGGTGGGCACCGGGAAGTCCGCGACGTCGAAGGACGGCGCGACCGCGACGCGCGCGTCGATCGGCTGCCGGACACTGTCCCGACCGGTGCCGGGACCGGCGAGCTGGGCGCCGGCACCGGCGGTGCCGACCTCGATCGAACCGGCGGTGGTGGAGCCGGAGTTGTTCTGGACGTCAGCCATGGCTGTTCGTTGTGCTCTCTTCCTCAAAAAAGTGTCGATGGACGGCGGGCGGCCGGCGGGTCAGCCGACGGAGCCCTCCATCTGCAGCTCGATCAGCCGGTTCAGCTCCAGCGCGTACTCCATCGGCAGCTCGCGCGCGATCGGCTCGACGAAGCCGCGGACGATCATCGCCATGGCCTCGAACTCGGTCATGCCGCGGCTCATCAGGTAGAAGAGCTGGTCCTCGCTGACCTTGGAGACGGTCGCCTCGTGGCCCATGGACACGTCGTCCTCGCGGACGTCCACGTAGGGGTAGGTGTCCGAGCGGGAGATGGTGTCGACCAGCAGCGCGTCGCAGAGCACGTTGGACTTGGCGCCCTTGGAGCCCTCGCCGATCTCGATCAGACCCCGGTAGGAGGTCCGGCCGCCGCCGCGCGCCACCGACTTGGAGACGATGTTGGAGGAGGTGTTCGGCGCCATGTGGACCATCTTGGCGCCGGCGTCCTGGTGCTGCCCCTCGCCGGCGAAGGCGATCGACAGGGTCTCGCCCTTGGCGTGCTCGCCCATCAGGTAGACGGCCGGGTACTTCATGGTGACCTTGGAGCCGATGTTGCCGTCGACCCACTCCATGGTCGCGCCCTCGTACGCCACGGCGCGCTTGGTGACCAGGTTGTAGACGTTGTTCGACCAGTTCTGGATGGTCGTGTAGCGGCAGCGGCCGCCCTTCTTGACGATGATCTCCACGACCGCCGAGTGCAGCGAGTCCGAGGAGTAGATCGGCGCGGTGCAGCCCTCGACGTAGTGGACGTAGGCGTCCTCGTCGACGATGATCAGCGTCCGCTCGAACTGGCCCATGTTCTCGGTGTTGATCCGGAAGTAGGCCTGGAGCGGGATGTCGACGTGGACACCCTTCGGCACGTAGATGAAGGAGCCGCCGGACCACACGGCCGTGTTCAGCGCGGCGAACTTGTTGTCACCGGTCGGGATGACGGTGCCGAAGTACTCGTGGAAGAGCTCCGGGTGCTCCTTGAGCGCGGTGTCGGTGTCCAGGAAGATGACACCCTGCTCCTCCAGGTCCTCGCGGATCTGGTGGTAGACGACCTCGGACTCGTACTGGGCGGCGACACCGGCGACCAGGCGCTGCTTCTCCGCCTCCGGGATGCCCAGCTTGTCGTAGGTGGCCTTGATGTCCGCGGGCAGGTCCTCCCAGGACTCGGCCTGCTTCTCGGTGGAGCGGACGAAGTACTTGATGTTGTCGAAGTCGATGCCGGAGAGGTCGGAGCCCCAGGTCGGCATGGGCTTCTTGCCGAACAGCTTCAGGCCCTTGAGACGCAGGTTCAGCATCCACTCGGACTCGTTCTTCTTCGCCGAGATGTCGCGGACCACGTCCTCGCTGAGCCCACGCTTGGCCCCGGCGCCGGCGACGTCCGGGTCGGCCCAGCCGTACTCGTAGTTGCCCAGGCCGTCGAGCTCGGGGTGCGAAACGGTGTCAGTCATGCGAGCTTCCTAACGCGCGGACGCTGAATCATCGGTGGACGTACCGGCAGTCGGCGCGGCATCGGTGTCCCGGCCCGCGGCGGAGCGCAGGGCGGGCGACGATGCGGCACCGGGTGCCGGCACATAGGTCGTGCAGACCCCGTCGCCGTGGGCGATGGTGGCCAGCCGTTGCACATGGGTGCCCAGCAACTGGGAGAAGACCTCGGTCTCCGCCTCGCAGAGCTGCGGGAACTGCTCGGCGATGTGCGCGACCGGGCAGTGGTGCTGGCAGAGCTGCGCGCCCGCCGGGGCCTGGGCCGCGGCAGACGGGACCCGCCGCACCGTGGCAGCGTACCCGTCGGCACTGAGCGCCTGGGCCAGTGCCTCGGTGCGCTCGCCCGCTCCGGCGGAGCTGAGGGCCTCGCCGTACTTCTCCGCCTGCCGGCCGAACCGGGCCCGGGCGAAGGCGGCGACCGCCTCCTCCCCGGCCTTGCCGCCGCCGACCGCGTCGGAGATCCAGCGCAGGGCGTCGGCGGCGAGCTGGTCGTACGCCTGGTAGAAGGCGTCGCGACCACCGTCGGTCAGGGCGAAGACCTTGGCCGGACGGCCCCGGCCGCGGCTGCCGTAGACCCGCTGCTCGCGGGACTCGACCAGGCCGGCGGCGGTCAGGCCGTCCAGGTGACGGCGGACGGCCGCGGTGGTCAGACCGAGCCGGCTCGCCAGGTCGGCGGCGGAGGAGGGACCGTGGTCCAGGATCGACCGGGCGACCCGGTCCCGGGTGGCCCGGTGGCCGTCCAGCAGCACCTCTGCCGCCGTCGCGGGCACGGCGCAGCCGGGGGCCGACTCGGCCTCCTGCTGCGTGGAGTGCTCGCGCATGTTTTTCACAACACCAGTGTTGCGTAATTCCTTCCGACAGGACAAGCCGTGACCCAGGCCTCACCCGTGGCATCTGTCACGCAGGTTAGCCTTACCTGACCTGCGGAAATGATCACCAAACCCGGTGTCGGGGCCATCCGTTGGCCCCTCTTAGACTCACAGGCATGCAATCCGAACCCGCGGTCCAGATCACCGGGCTGGTCAAGCGCTACGGCGAGAAGACCGCGGTGGACGGTCTCGACCTGCGCATCGACCGGGGCACCGTCACCGCCGTCCTCGGCCCGAACGGCGCCGGGAAGACCACCACCGTCGAGACCTGCGAGGGCTACCGCCGCCCCGACGCCGGCACCGTCCGGGTGCTCGGCCTCGACCCGGTCGCGCAGAACGCCGAGCTGCGCCCCCGGATCGGCGTGATGCTCCAGTCCGGCGGCGTGTACGCGGGCGCCCGCGCCGTCGAGATGCTCCGGCACACCGCGAAGCTGCACGCCGACCCGCTGGACGTCGACGCGCTGGTCGAACGGCTCGGCCTGGGCTCCTGCGGCCGCACCACCTACCGCCGCCTCTCCGGCGGCCAGCAGCAGCGGCTCGCCCTGGCGATGGCCGTGGTCGGCCGCCCCGAACTGGTCTTCCTGGACGAGCCCACCGCCGGACTCGACCCGCAGGCCCGCCGCGCCACCTGGGAGCTGGTCCGCGACCTGCGCCGGGACGGCGTCACCGTGGTCGTCACCACCCACCACATGGACGAGGCCGAGCAGCTCGCCGACCGGGTCGCGATCGTCGACCGGGGCCGGGTGATCGCCGGCGGCACCCCGGAGGAGCTGTGCCGCGGCGGCGCCGAGTCGAGCGTGCGCTTCGACGGCCCGCCCGGGCTCGACCTCACCACCCTGCTCAAGGAGCTGCCCGAGGGCGCCACCGCCGCCGAGCCCTCCCCCGGGAGCTACCGCATCGAGGCGCCGGTCGACCCCCAGCTGCTCGCCGCCGTCACCGCCTGGTGCGCGGCCACCGGCATCCTCCCGGAGCGGCTCGCGGTGCAGCGCCGCAGCCTCGAAGACGTCTTCCTCGACCTGACCGGACGGGACCTGCGCTCGTGACCGACTACTCCCCCCGTCCCGGAGCGGCGCCGGTCGGCCGGATGCTGCTGGCCCAGACGGCGTTCGAGACCCGGATGCTGCTGCGCAACGGCGAGCAGCTGCTGCTCACCGTGGTCATCCCGACCGTGCTGCTGGTGCTCTTCTCCGCGGTGGACATCGTCGCCGTCGAGGGGCCCGGCAAGCGGGTCGACTTCCTCGCGCCGGGACTGCTCGCGCTGGCCGTGATGTCGACGGCCTTCACCGGGCAGGCCATCGCCACCGGCTTCGAGCGCCGCTACGGCGTGCTGAAGCGGCTGGGCGCCAGCCCGCTGCCGCGCTGGGCGCTGCTGACCGCCAAGACCGGCTGCGTCCTGGTCACCGAGGCGCTCCAGGTGGCGCTGCTGTCGGTGATCGCGCTGGCCCTCGGCTGGTCGCCGCAGGGCAACCCCTTGACCGTAACCGCCCTGCTGGTGCTCGGCACCGCCGCCTTCTCCGGGCTCGGCCTGCTGATGGCCGGCACGCTGAAGGCGGAGGCGACGCTGGCGGCCGCCAACCTGGTCTTCGTGCTGCTGCTGCTCGCGGGCGGGGTGGTCGTGCCGCTGTCGAAGTTCCCGGCGGCGGCGCAGTCCGTCCTGGAGCTGCTGCCGATCGCCGCGCTGTCGGACGGTCTGCGCTCGGTGCTCCAGGACGGCGCCGGGGTGCCGTGGGCCGACCTCGGCCTGCTGGGCGGCTGGGCCGTGCTCGGCCTCGCCGCCGCCGCGCGCTTCTTCCGCTGGGAGTAGCCCGGCCGCGTGACACGACACGACGGCCCCCCGGTCCATCAGGACCGGGGGGCCGTCGGCGTTGCTACCGCCTCGGTGCGCGAGGCGCCGCAGCTCAGCCCTGGTCGCCGCCGCGACGACGGCGGGCGAGCAGGACGAGCGCGCCGCCGAGGAGCACGACACCGCCGCCGACGGCCGCGATGACCGGGGTGGCGTCGCTGCTACCGGTCGCGGCCAGCGCCGGGCCGGCCGGGGTCGGCGAGGAGGTCTTCGGCGGGACGGGCGCGGCGGTCGACGGGGTGGCCGTCGGCGTGGCCGGCCGGCTCGGCGTCACGGTCGGGGTGACCGGGGGCGGGGTCGGCGTCACCGTCGCGGTGGGGCTCGGCGTCGGCGTCACCGTCGCGGTGGGAGTCGGGGTGGGCGTCACCGTCGCCGTCGGGGTCGGCGTCGGGGTGACGGTCGGGGTGGGGGTCGGAGTGGGCGTCGGGGTCGCGCAGACCTCGATCGTCTTCGTCTCCGTCTTGTTCCAGTCCGCGTTCTTCGGGTCCTCGGTGGTGGTCACCACCAGCGTGGCCTTGATCGGCGCGCTGTGGTCCTTCACCGGGAAGGTCTGCTTGAAGGTCTTGCCGAACTCCTTCTGGTCCAGCACCTTCTCGCCGTCGACGGTCAGGCTGACGGCGTTCTTGACGCCCGCCTTGTCGCTGTAGTTGGCGAGGTCGATCACGATCTTGTCGCAGGTGACCTGCCAGGTCGGGACGTGGGCCGAGGCACTGGTCGCCAGCGCCACCGGCAGCAGGACGGCCGCCACGGCCGTTCCCGCGATCGCCGCACTGCCGATGCCTATCTGCCGCCGCTGTCGCGCCATTTCGTAGTTCCCTCCGAACGGTCTTGTGCAGCAGGCGCATTGAGTGGAACAGCGGTGGGCCCGCTACGACTGTCCGGGGGACTCTACCGGCAGCCCCCTACCGCTCCACACCCCGCTGCACGTCCGGATTTCGACTTTCCGGTGACATCCGGATGTGCTTCGGCGCCCGCGCAGGCCCGTCAGCTCGGGCAATGGCGCTGCCACCGACCCGAATGGACACGGTCAGGGTGGCCGAAAGACTGCACCCCTGGTGATCATTTTCGATCACCAGGGGTGCCTGAAGGAGCAAAACGGGTCATGCCCCTTCAACCGGTACGGAGCGGACCGCCACGGGTCGCACGGGTCAGACCCGGCCGGCCGCCTTGCGCCGACGCGCGACCACGACCAGCGCGCCACCGGCGGCGAGGGCCAGGCCACCGGCGATCGTCAGCGGCACGACCGGGCCGGAGCCGGTGTGGGCGAGGCCGCCCTCGGTGACGGCACCGGCCGACGGGCTCGCCGAGGCGCCCGGCACGGCAGCCGAGGCGGAGGCGCTCGCGGACGGGCTCGCCGACCCGCTCGCGCTCGGCCTGGCGGTGGCCGGGACGGACGGGCTGCCCGAGGCGCCCGGGGTCACCGAGGGCGCCGGGGTGCCGGTCGTGCCGGGGGTGGTCGGCGGCGTGCTCGGGGTCCCGGTGGAGCCCGGCGTGCTCGGGGTGACGCTCGCCGACGGCGTACCGGTCGGCGGCACCACCGGCGGCGTGGTGGGCGGGGTGCTCGGCGTCGTGGGCGGCGTCGTCGGCGGGGTGGTGGGCGGCGTGGTCGGCAGGCAGCCGGTGAAGGGGTAGTGGTGCGTCTCCGCACCGCCCTTGCCGGTCAGCGACTTGACGATGACCGAGCCGTTCACCGGGGCCGCCGAACCGAGGTCGAACGCCGCGTTCGGCGCCAGCACGGTGCCGGACCAGGCGGCCTGGCTGTTCTTGACCACCTTGGTGGCGGTCGGGAAGTTCCAGAGCAGCTTGGAGCGGATCGCCCCGCCGTGCGCGCTCTGCAGCTTGTCGTCCAGGACGTAGGCCTTCTTGCCCTCGTCCCAGAGGAAGAAGCCGGTGGTCTTCGCGGCCGCCATGTCGTAGGAGTCGCCGGTGACGGTGACCACGGTGACCGAGCCGGCCGGCACCTTCACGAAGATCCCGGTGGCGCCCTGGAGCGCGGCGGCGGAGACGGTGAAGCTGTTGAAGGCGGCGTCGCCGCTGGTGAGGTAGAGCTCCTTGCCCTTGGCCTCGACCGTGGCGCCGGCGGTCTGCGGCGTGCCGGCCAGGGTGGTGGACACGGCGCGGACCCGGGCGAACTCGGCGGCGAAGTCGATCGGCGACTTGCCCTGGCCGACCGTGCCCTGGTGGGCCTGGATCACGGCGCCCTCGGCCTTGGAGCCGTAGACGCCGTTGCCCTTCATCACCTGGGTGTTGTGGCCGGTCAGCTTGCCGGCGACGACCAGGGCGTTGCCGCCCGGCAGCGCCTTGACCTGCTCGGGGGTCAGCTCCTGGCCGACCGAGAAGCCGCCGGTGAAGTCGGCGTTGCCGCCGACCGCCACCGCACCCTCGGCGTCCGGCGTATGGGTGTCGTCACCCTCGACGAACTCCCCGTAGAGGTTGGCGACCCCGAGGTTCAGGCACTGGGTCGGGGCGGCCTGGGCGGCGGCCGGGGCGACGAGCCCGGCCAGAACGAAGGATCCGCCGAGCGCGAGCGCTGCGGCGGGAACGGATATGCGCATGTGCAGGATCTCCGCTTGCGTGCGGGGGTGTGGGAGGGGTCCGGAAAAAGGTATGGACCAAACCGCACTCTTTCGGCCATGTAGGCAATTGGTCAAGACCAATGACTGCATTGACCGAATGATCCGCTTTGCCCCGTCATGCCCTTGATGGATTTGCCGCCAAGTCGACACCGGGCACCCAAGGCCGCCCACGGATGCGCGCCGCCCCCACGCCCGCCCCCGCCCCAAGATCGGCTGTAAGGCCGCATACCATGGACGCCGTGCCTAACACCACCCCCTTCTCCCTGCTCGCCGAGCGCTGGCAGCCCTCCGCCGCCATGGTCAAGCGCGCCGCGTTCGCCGCGCTGGTGATGAGCGTGGTGATCGTCGTCACCGGCGGTGCCGTCCGCCTCACCGCCTCCGGCCTCGGCTGCACCACCTGGCCGCGCTGCACCGACGAGAGCCTCACCCCGACCGCCGAGATGGGCTTCCACGGCGTCGTGGAGTTCACCAACCGGATGCTCACCTATGTACTGAGCGCCGCCGTCGGCTGGGCGATCGTCGCCGCGCGCTGCGCGCGGCCCCGGCGGCGTGGCCTGACCAAGCTCGGCTGGGCCCAGTTCTGGCTGGTGATGAGCAACGCCGTGCTCGGCGGCATCACCGTGCTGACCGGCCTCAACCCGTACACGGTGGCACTGCACCTGATCGCCGCGATGGCCCTGGTCTGGGTCGCGACCCTGATGTGGGAGCGGTCCAAGGAGGGGGACGGCCCGGCCCGGCCGCTGGTGGCCGAGCCGATCAAGCGGCTCTCCTACGCCCTGGTCGGCGTGATCGGCCTGCTGGTGGCCGCCGGCACCCTGGTCACCGGCGCCGGCCACCACCCCGGGACGCCCAAGGACAACAAGATGGTCCCGCGGATCCCGCTGGACTACGACCGCCTCGCCCAGGCCCACGCCGACCTGGCCTTCCTCTCGATCGGCCTCTCGATCGCGGTGGTCTTCGTGTTCGCCGCCGTCAAGGCCCCGCCGGCCGCCCGGGCCCGCGCCCGCGAGCTGCTGGTCGGCCTGCTGCTCCAGGGCGTGATCGGCTTCGTCCAGTACTTCACCGACGTCCCGGAGCTGCTGGTCGGCCTGCACATGCTGGGCGCCACCCTGATCTGGATCGCCGCCCTGCGCATCCCGCTCGCCCTGCGCGCCCGCGAGGACGCCCCGGCCCAGGACGCACCGCCCGCCCGCACCCCCGAGCCCGCGACCGCCTGACCCCGGCACCCCCGGCACCTCTCGGGCCACGTCACACGCAGC
>NZ_JAIY01000006.1:565352-574781 GCF_000710405.2 Kitasatospora sp. MBT66
GCTGCGTGTGACAGGGGGCGGGCTCAGCCGCCGATCTGGATGCCGGCCATCCGCTTCCACTCGTACGCGCCGGTGCGCACCTTCAGGCCGAGTTCGCCCTCGAAGTTCTCGTGCAGGGTGACCCCGGCCAGCTCGGCGGCCCGGCGGCCGACCGCGTAGCTGGGCGCGACCTGGTCGCCCCAGGCGCCGTCGGCGCCGACCACGACGATCCGGGTGGCGACCGCGCCGACGTACTCGACGACGCCGTCGGCGCTGCCGCCGTGCGCCGCGGCGAAGGCGGTCAGGTGCTTGGCGATGCGCTTGGCACGACGCTCGGCACGGGCGTCCGGCGCGGCGGGGATGGCGGTCTCTGCGCTGCTCATGCCCGCATGCTACCGAGCGGTAGGAGAGCTGGCGACGGGAGCGCCGTGTGCACCGGGCCACATACTGGTGGGGTGACCTTCGACGGCTGGCCGGCCGAGGCGCTCGACTTCTACGAGCACCTCGAGGCCGACAACTCCAAGACCTTCTGGCAGTCCCACAAGGACCGGTACGAGCAGGCCGTCCGGGAGCCGATGGAACGGCTGCTGGACGAGCTGGAACCCGAGTTCGGGCCCGGCAGGATCTTCCGGCCCAACCGCGACGTGCGGTTCAGCGCCGACAAGTCCCCGTACAAGACGCACATCGGCGCCCATCTGGCGGCCGGCGGCTACGTCCAGCTCTCCGCCGACGGCCTGGCCTGCGGCAACGGGCTGTACCGGCTCGCCCCCGACCAGCTGGACCGCTACCGGACCGCGGTCGCCGAGGACGTCTCCGGCGCCGAGCTGGAGCGGGTGGCCGACCGGGTCCGCCGGGCCGGGCCGGAGGTGGTCGGCCGGGACTCGCTGAAGTCCGCCCCGCGCGGCTACCCCAAGGACCACCCGCGGATCGGACTGCTCCGCCACAAGGGGCTGATCGCCTGGCAGGAGTGGGCCCCCGAGCCCTGGCTGGGCACCCGCGCCGCGTACGAGCGGATCACCGGGTTCCTGCGCGCCTCGCAGCCGCTCAAGGACTGGCTGGACGGCCACGTCGGCCCCTCCGAGCTGCCCGACCGCTAGGGCCTGTCCGCCCCGCCGCCAGGAACGCGAAGGGCCCCGGTCGAATCGACCGGGGCCCTTCCTCACATCTGCGTCACCGCGTCACTTCACGAACGGGTCCACCGCGATCACCACGAACAGCAGCGTCAGATAGGTGATCGACCAGTGGAACAGCCGCATCTCCTTCAGCTTGGCGCCGACCACACCGGACTTCGCCCGCCCGTACAGCGCGTGCGCCTCCTTCAGCCAGAAGGCGCCCAGCACCACCGCGGCGGCCGGGTACAGCCAGCTGGTGTCGGCCAGCGGCCACAGCAGCAGCGAGACCCCCACCATCACCCAGGAGTAGGCGACGATCTGCTTGGCCACCGCCAGGTTGCCCTTGATCACCGGCAGCATCGGCACCCCGGCCCGGGCGTAGTCCTCACGGACCTTCATCGACAGCGGCCAGTAGTGCGGCGGCGTCCAGAAGAAGATCACCAGGAACAGCACCAGCGCCGACCAGGAGAGCGAGTTGGTGATCGCGGCCCAGCCGACGAAGACCGGCATGCAGCCGGCGATGCCGCCCCAGACGATGTTCTGCGCGGTGCGGCGCTTCAGCCCCAGCGTGTAGACGAACACATAGAAGAGGAGTGCGCCCAGCGCCAGCGCCGAGGACAGCCAGTTGACCAGGACGCCCAGCCAGACCGTCGACAGGACGCCGAGCGCGATGCCGAACACCAGCGCCTCGCGCGGCGACACCATGCCGGTGACGATCGGGCGGCGCTCGGTGCGGGACATCACCGCGTCGATGTCGCGGTCGATGTACATGTTGAGGGCGTTGGCGCCACCCGCCGAGAGGTAACCGCCGATGACCACCTTCAGCACCAGCAGGAGGTTCGGCACCCCGCGCTCCGCCAGGAACATCACCGGCACCGTGGTGATCAGCAGCAGCTCGATGATCCGCGGTTTGGTCAGTGCGACGAAGGCGCCGGCACGGGCCCCGAACGGCCGGTGCGCAGGCGTCGCCCCGGTGACCCCGGCGGGACGGGATTCGACGGCGGTCACTAACACCCCAACTGAAGATGAATCCTCACAGGCGGCCACCGGAACGTTGTTCCCGAATCGTCCGCTCTGCGCGTACCACGCCACCTTAGACGCTCCATATCTCCCCACCGGCCCCGGGGTGCCCCGGCGGGGCGGAACGCACACCCCCGGGTGAACCCCCGCCGCCCCCACCAGGAACGTTGTCCGCGACGCCGCTCCCGGGCCCGCCGGACCGCCGGTCCCCCGTCCCGCGCGCCGGAGAGGCGAACCGGACGGATCCGGGCGAGGGTGGACAAAGGGACCGGGCCTCCGGTCGCACGGTCGTCCACGAAATGTCCGGGGAATGACTGCCAACATGCCTGGGTTGTCCCACCACGGAGGGTGAGCCCCGGGCCGGACGGTAGGCTCGCCCACAGAAGCGGGATCTACCCTCCGTGACCGGCACCACCCAGCGTCCGGCCCCAGCGACGTGGCCGACCCGGTCCCTCACGGGGTCACTCTTCACAACGGAAGGAGCCCTGAGACAGGGTGAGCACGACGCCGAATGCATTCGAGTGGTCGGACCTCGACGACCGGACCGTCGACACGGCCCGCGTCCTGGCGATGGACGCGGTTCAGAAGGTCGGCAACGGACACCCGGGGACGGCCATGTCGCTGGCCCCCGCCGCCTACCTGATCTTCCAGCGCTTCCTGCGCCACGACCCGACCGACCCGGCCTGGGCCGGCCGTGACCGGTTCGTCCTCTCCCCCGGGCACACCAGTCTGACGCTCTACACCCAGCTCTACTTCTCCGGCTACGGCCT
Source organism: Kitasatospora sp. MBT66 (assembly GCF_000710405.2). Classification (NCBI taxonomy): domain Bacteria; kingdom Bacillati; phylum Actinomycetota; class Actinomycetes; order Kitasatosporales; family Streptomycetaceae; genus Kitasatospora; species Kitasatospora sp. MBT66. Next base: position 568,234 of record NZ_JAIY01000006.1, read on the forward strand.
GGAGCTCGACGACCTCAAGGCCTTCCGGGTCGCCGGCAGCCGCACCCCCGGTCACCCCGAGCACGGCCACACCGCCGGCGTCGAGACCACCACCGGCCCGCTCGGCCAGGGCATCGCCAACGCCGTGGGCATGGCGATGGCGGCCCGCTTCGAGCGCGGCCTGTTCGACCCGGACGCCGCGGCCGGCGAGTCGCCGTTCGACCACACCGTCTGGGCCATCGTCTCCGACGGCGACCTGGAGGAGGGCATCTCCGCCGAGGCCTCCTCGCTCGCCGGCCACCAGAAGCTCGGCAACCTGGTCGCGCTCTACGACGACAACCACATCTCGATCGAGGGCGACACCGAGACCGCGTTCTCCGAGGACGTCCTCAAGCGCTACGAGGCGTACGGCTGGCACGTCCAGCGCGTCGCCCCGAAGTCCAACGGCGACATCGACGTCGCCGCGCTCGCCGAGGCCCTCACCGCCGCCAAGGCCGAGACCTCCCGCCCGTCGATGATCGCTATGCGCACGATCATCGCCTGGCCGGCCCCGGACGCCCAGAACACCGCCAAGGCCCACGGCTCCGCGCTCGGCGGCGCCGAGATCGCCGCCACCAAGAAGGTCCTGGGCTTCGACCCGGAGAAGGCCTTCGAGGTGAGCGACCAGGTCATCGAGCACGCCCGACTGGTCGTCAAGCGCGGCAAGGCCGTCCGCGGCGAGTGGGAGAAGTCCTTCGAGGCCTGGCGCGCCGCCAACCCGCACCGCGCCGCCGAGTTCGACCGCATCACGGCCGGCGAGCTGCCCGAGGGCTGGAAGAAGGCCGTCCCGGTCTTCGAGGCCGGCAAGGCCGTCGCCACCCGCAAGGCCAGCGGCGAGACCCTGAAGGCCCTCGGCGCGGTGATCCCGGAGCTGTGGGGCGGCTCGGCCGACCTCGCCGAGTCCAACCTCACCACCATCGACGAGGACAGCTCCTTCCTCCCCGAGGGCAACCCGCTGAAGTCGGCCAGCCCCTACGGCCGGACCATCCACTTCGGCATCCGCGAGCACGCCATGGGCTCCACCATGAACGGCATCGCGCTGCACGGGAGGACCCGCGTCTTCGGCGGCACCTTCCTGGTCTTCGCCGACTACATGCGCCCCGCCGTCCGCCTGGCCGCCCTGATGAAGCTGCCGGTCACCTACGTGTGGACGCACGACTCCATCGGCCTCGGCGAGGACGGCCCGACCCACCAGCCGGTCGAGCACATGGCCTCGCTGCGCGCCATCCCGGGCCTGGCCATGGTCCGCCCGGCCGACGCCAACGAGACCGCCGTCGCCTGGCGCACCGTCCTGGAGCGCCAGACCACCCACCCCGGCCCGGTCGGCCTGGCCCTCACCCGCCAGAACGTCCCGACCTTCGACCGCACGGTGTACGGCTCCGCCGAGGGCACCGCGAAGGGCGGCTACATCCTGGCCGAGGCCTCCACCGGCAGCCCGCAGGTGATCCTGCTCGGCACCGGCTCCGAGGTCCAGCTGGCCGTCAAGGCCCGCGAGGTCCTGGAGGCCGAGGGCATCGCCACCCGCGTCGTCTCGGTCCCGTCCTTCGAGTGGTTCCAGGAGCAGGACCAGGCCTACCGCGACAGCGTGCTGCCGCCGTCGGTCAAGGCCCGCGTCTCGGTCGAGGCCGGCATCGCCCAGGGCTGGCGCGAGCTGGTCGGCGACCACGGCCGGATCGTCTCGCTGGAGCACTTCGGCGCCTCCGCCGACTACCAGGTGCTGTTCGAGGAGTTCGGCATCACCGCCGAGCGCGTCGTCGCCGAGGCCCACAACGCCCTCCGCTCGCTCGAGGCCGTCAACCGCTAGCGGCACCCGGGCCGGGGCGCCGACCGCACATCGGCGCCCCGGTCCGCCCCACACACCCCACAGCAGCAAAAGACGTAAGGACTGAAGCACCATGACCGACGCACTGAAGCGCCTCAGCGACGAAGGCGTGGCGATCTGGCTGGACGACCTCAGCCGCAAGCGGCTGAACAGCGGCAACCTCGCCGAGCTGGTGCAGCACAAGCACGTGGTGGGTGTGACCACCAACCCGACCATCTTCCAGAAGGCCATCGGCGGCGGCGACAGCTCCTACGACGGCCAGCTGAAGGACCTCGCCGTCCGCAAGGTCACCACGGACGAGGCCGTCCGCATGATCACCACCTCGGACGTCCGTGACGCCGCCGACGTGCTGCGCCCGGTCTACGACGCCTCCAACGGCCGCGACGGCCGGGTGTCGATCGAGGTCGACCCGCGCCTGGCCCACGAGACCGCCGCGACGGTGGCCGAGGCCAAGCAGCTGTGGTGGCTGGTCGACCGCCCGAACGTCTTCATCAAGATCCCCGCCACCAAGGCCGGCCTGCCCGCGATCGCCGAGGTCATCGGCAAGGGCATCAGCGTCAACGTCACGCTGATCTTCTCGCTGGAGCGCTACAAGGCCGTCATGGACGCCTACCTGACCGGCCTGGAGGCCGCCAAGGCCAAGGGCCTGGACCTCTCCCAGATCGAGTCGGTCGCCTCCTTCTTCGTGTCCCGCGTGGACACCGAGATCGACAAGCGCCTGGAGAAGGTCGGCGGCGAGGCCAAGGAGCTCCGCTCCAAGGCCGCGCTGGCCAACGCCCGCCTCGCCTACCAGGCGTACGAGGAGGTCTTCGGCAGCGTCGACGGCAAGAGCGCCGGCAGCGCCCGCTGGGTCGCCCTGGAGGCCGCCGGCGCCAAGCCGCAGCGTCCGCTCTGGGCCTCCACCGGCGTCAAGGACCCGGCGCTGCCGGACACCCTCTACGTCACCGAGCTGGTCGCCCCCGGCACCGTGAACACGATGCCCGAGGCCACCCTGGACGCCACCGACGACCACGGCGTGGTCACCGGCGGCACCATCGTCCCCAACTACGCCGACGCCAAGGCCGTGATGGACGCCATCGCCGCCGCGGGCGTCGACTACGACGACGTCGTCCAGGTGCTGGAGGACGAGGGCGTCGAGAAGTTCGAGCAGTCCTGGAACGAGCTGCTCGACACCGTCACCGCCTCGCTCGCCTCCTTCGCCGACGAGAAGTGACCCCCTGCGAACGGCGCACGAAAGCGGAGCCCATCAAGTGAGCACTGACTTCCCCGAGTTGACCCCGGTGCAGGACGCGGACGACCTCCCGTCGGCACCCGTCAACCCGCTTCGCGACCCCTCGGACCGGCGGCTCCCGCGCATCGCGGGGCCGTCCGGCCTGGTCATCTTCGGGGTCACCGGCGACCTCTCCCGCAAGAAGCTCATGCCGGCCATCTACGACCTGGCCAACCGCGGCCTGCTGCCGCCGGGCTTCTCGCTCGTCGGCTTCGCCCGCCGCGAGTGGGAGGACGAGGACTTCGCCAAGGAGGTCCACGACGCGGTCAAGGAGCACGCCCGCACCCCCTTCCGCGAGGAGGTCTGGCAGCAGCTCGCCAAGGGCATGCGCTTCGTCCAGGGCGACTTCGGCGACGACGACGCCTTCGACAAGCTCCGCGAGACCATCGAGGAGCTGGACCAGGCACAGGGCACCGGCGGCAACTTCGCCTTCTACCTGTCCGTGCCGCCGAAGTTCTTCCCGACCGTCGTCCAGCAGCTCAAGAAGCACGGGCTGGCCGACCCGCCGAGCGGATCCTGGCGCCGCGCCGTCATCGAGAAGCCCTTCGGCCACAACCTCGAGTCCGCCCAGGAGCTGAACCGGATCGTCCACGAGGTCTTCCCCCGGGACGAGGTCTTCCGGATCGACCACTACCTGGGCAAGGAGACGGTCCAGAACATCCTGGCGCTCCGGTTCGCCAACCAGATGTTCGAGCCGATCTGGAACCGGTCGTACGTCGACCACGTGCAGATCACGATGGCCGAGGACATCGGCATCGGCGGCCGGGCCGGCTACTACGACGGCATCGGCTCCGCCCGTGACGTCATCCAGAACCACCTGCTCCAGCTGATGGCGCTCACCGCCATCGAGGAGCCGGCGTCCTTCCACCCGAAGGCGCTGGTGGCCGAGAAGCTCAAGGTGCTCAGCGCCGTCAAGCTCCCGACCGACCTGGGCGAGCACACCGTGCGCGCCCAGTACACGGCCGGCTGGCAGGGCGGCGAGGAGGTCGGCGGCTACCTCGACGAGGACGGCATCAACCCGGACTCCAAGACCGACACCTACGCGGCGATCAAGCTGGAGATCAACAACCGCCGCTGGGCCGGAGTGCCGTTCTACCTGCGCACCGGCAAGCGGCTGGGCCGCCGGGTCACCGAGATCGCGGTGGTCTTCCAGCGTGCCCCGTACCTGCCGTTCGACTCCTACGCGACCGAGGAGCTGGGGCAGAACGCCCTGGTCATCCGGGTGCAGCCGGACGAGGGCGTCACCGTGCGGTTCGGCTCCAAGGTGCCAGGCACCTCCTTCGAGGTCCGGGACGTCACGATGGACTTCGCCTACGGCGAGTCCTTCACCGAGTCCTCCCCGGAGGCGTACGAGCGGCTCATCCTCGATGTGCTGCTCGGCGACGCCAACCTCTTCCCGCGCCACCAGGAGGTCGAGCTCTCCTGGCAGATCCTCGACCCGATCGAGAAGTACTGGGACGCCCACGGCAAGCCCGCCGAGTACGCGGCCGGCACCTGGGGCCCGGCCGAGGCGGACGAGATGCTCGCACGAGACGGCAGGAGCTGGCGCCGGCCATGAAGACCGACCTCACGGACACCACGTCCAGCAAGATCAACGCAGCGCTCATGGAGGCGCGCCGGGCCAGTGGCTCGACGGCCGCCGGCATGGTGCTCACCCTGGTGATCGTGACCGACGAGGGCAGCGCCTACGACGCCCTCAGGGCCGCCAACGACGCCTCCCGCGAGCACCCCTCGCGCACCCTGGCGGTCATCAAGCGCGCCGGGCGCTCGCCCCGGGCCCGCGCCGAGACCCGTCTGGACGCCGAGATCCTGGTCGGCTCCGACGCCGGCTCCGGCGAGACGGTCGTCCTGCGCATGCACGGCGAACTCGCCGCGCACGCCCAGTCGGTCGTCCTGCCGCTGCTGCTGCCGGACGCCCCGGTCGTGGTCTGGTGGCCGGAGAACGCGCCGCTGCACCCGGCGCAGGACCCGCTCGGCGCGCTCGCCCAGCGCCGGATCACCGACGCGGTCACCGCCGAGTCCCCGGTCGGCCAGCTCGCCCAGCGGGCCCAGAGCTACACCCCGGGCGACACCGACCTGGCCTGGACCCGGATCACCGGCTGGCGCTCGATGCTGGCCGCCGCGCTGGACCAGCGGCCGTCCACGATCACCTCCGCGGTGGTCGAGGGCGAGTCGTACAACCCCAGCGTGGAGCTGCTCGGCCTGTGGCTGCACAACCGGCTGCACGTGCCGGTCGAGCGGGTCGTCACCAGCGGCCCGGGCATCACCGCGGTGCACCTGCGCACCACGGACGGGGACATCACCCTGGACCGCCCGGACGGCCTGCTGGGCACGCTCTCGATGCCCCGCTCGCCGGACCGCCAGGTGGCGCTCAAGCGGCGCGAGACCTCGGAGCTGATCGCCGAGGAGCTCCGCCGGCTCGACCCGGACGACATCTACGCGGTGGCCGTCCGCACCCCGGTGGAGCGGCTCAAGGAGCGGGACACCGCCGAGGTGGCGGCCGCGGCCGCCAGCGCCGCCGCGGCCGTCGACGAGGCCGTGGCCGAGGAGACCGCCGCCGCCACCGCCCCGGAGGCCGGGGCCCGCAAGGGCGCCGCCAAGCGCGGCGCCAAGAAGGCGGGCGCATGACCGCGGCCACCCCGCAGCTGGTCGTCCACCGGGACAAGGAGCTGATGGCCCAGGCGGCCGCGGCCCGGCTGATCACCCGGATCGTGGACGCCCAGGCCGCCCGCGGCGCCGCCTCGGTGGTGCTCACCGGCGGACGCAACGGCAACGCCCTGCTGGCCGCGATCGCCGCCTCCCCGGCGCGCGACGCGATCGACTGGGCGCGGCTGGACCTCTGGTGGGGCGACGAGCGGTTCCTGCCCTCCGGCGACCCGGAGCGCAACGCCGTCCAGGCCCGCGCCGAGCTGCTGGACGCCGTCCCGCTCGACCCGGCGCGGGTGCACGAGATGCCCGCCTCGGACGGCGTCGACGGCTCGGACGTGGACGCCGCGGCCGCCCGCTACGCCGAGGAGCTCGCGAAGGCGGCCGGTCCGGCCGACCGGCTGCGGGTCCCCGCCTTCGACGTGCTGCTGCTCGGCGTCGGCCCGGACACCCACGTCGCCTCGCTGTTCCCGGAGCACCCCGGGGTGCGGGAGACCGAGTTGACGGTGATCGGCGTGCGCGGCGCGCCGAAGCCCCCGCCGACCCGGATCTCGCTCACCCTGCCGGCGATCCGGGCCGCCCGCGAGGTCTGGCTGCTGGCGGCCGGCGAGGACAAGGCGGACGCGGTCGCGCTGGCCCTGTCCGGCCCGGGCGAGCTCCAGGCGCCCGCCTCCGGCGCGCACGGCACCGGCCGCACCCTGTGGCTGCTGGACCGCGCCGCCGCGGACCGGCTGCCGCCCCAGCTGTACCCCCCGGCCTCGGCCTGAGGCCAGAGGTCGTAGGCGAACACCG
>NZ_JAIY01000006.1:574811-602531 GCF_000710405.2 Kitasatospora sp. MBT66
GGTGTTCGCCTGCTCAGATCTCGCCGCGGAGCTTGGCCAGCGCCTCGGCGAGGATCGCCTCGCCGTCGGCGTCGGTGCGCCGCTCGCGCACGTACGCCAAGTGGGTCTTGTACGGCTCGTTGCGGGACGGGGCGGGCGGGTTGTGCTCGTCCTGCCCGGCCGGGAAGCCGCAGCGCGGGCAGTCCCAGGTGTCCGGGATGACCGCCTCGGCCGCGAAGCTCGGCCGGGTCTCGTGCTTGTTGGCACACCAGAAGGAGATCCGGTTGCGGGGGGCGGATTCGCCGCGCTCCGCCTCACCCATCGGGCCGGCTCCGACCCTGCTGCCACGGATGGCGTTGCCACTTGCCACGGTCTGACTCCCTGCGTGCTGGTGCGCCGACGCGCCGCGATGCGCGTCGGTGGCGAAAGTCGTCCTAGTGTAAGCAGGAGTTAAGGATGCGCCACCACCGGCTCCGCCCCGGACCCTTCCAGGATAGGCCGCGGGGCGACGGGGCGTCAGAGGTATGTCAGCTCTTGTACTTCAGGACCATGCTGAGTACGAACAGCGAGGCGAACCAGCCCAGACCGACCACGATCGTGATGCGGTCCAGGTTGCGCTCGGCGACCGCGGAGCCACCGCCGGTGGACATCGCGCCGCCACCGAACATGTCCGACAGGCCGCCGCCCTTTCCCTTGTGCAGCAGCACCAGGAGGATCATCAGCAGGCTGAAGACGATCAGGGCAATCGAGAACCCGAGAACCACGGCGGGACCAACTCTCTCGTATCTTCGGCGAAGGGGCCGGACCACGCCAGGTGGTCCGGCCCCAAAGCCTACGTTGCTGCGGCGGCGTTAGCCTACTGCCTGCTCACGGTACCGCACGATCTTGACGAACTCCTCGGCGTCCAGGGAGGCACCGCCGACCAGGCCGCCGTCGACGTCCGGCTTGGCCATCAGGCCGGCCGCGCTCGACGACTTGACCGAACCGCCGTACAGCACCCGGACCTTGTCCGCGAGCTCGGCGGAGTACAGCTCGGCGATCCGCGCGCGGATCGCGGCGCAGACCTCCTGGGCGTCCTCGGGGGTCGCCACCTCGCCGGTGCCGATCGCCCAGACCGGCTCGTAGGCGACGACCACGGACTCGGCCTGGTCGGCCGGGACGTCCTTCAGGCCGCCGTCGAGCTGGGCCAGGGTGTACTCGACGTGGGTGCCGGCCTTGCGGATCTCCAGCGGCTCACCGATGCACAGGATCGGGGTGATCCCGTTCCGGTAGGCGGCCTTGACCTTGGCGTTGACCAGCTCGTCGGTCTCGTTGTGGTACTCGCGGCGCTCGGAGTGCCCGATCACCGCGTAGGTGCACTTCAGCTTGGACAGCATCGGGCCGGAGATCTCGCCGGTGTAGGCGCCGCCGTCGTACTGCGAGATGTCCTGCGAGCCGAACTTGATCTTCAGCTTGTCGCCGTCGACCAGGGTCTGCACCGAACGCAGGTCGGTGAACGGCACGAGGACGGCCACCTCGACCGCCTCGTAGTCCTTGTCGGCCAGCGCGAAGGCCAGCTTCTGGGTGTGCTGGATGGCCTCGAGGTGGTTGAGGTTCATCTTCCAGTTGCCCGCCATCAGCGGGAGACGCTCAGTCATGCGTGATTCAGCCTTCCAGTGCGGCGAGACCGGGGAGGGTCTTGCCCTCCAGGTATTCGAGGCTCGCGCCACCGCCGGTCGAGATGTGTCCGAACTTCGTCTCGTCGAAGCCCAGGGTGCGGACGGCCGCGGCGGAGTCGCCGCCACCGACCACGGTGAACCCGTCGCTGTCGATCAGGGCCTGGGTGACGGCCCGGGTGCCGTCGGCGAAGGCCGGGTGCTCGAAGACGCCCATCGGGCCGTTCCAGAACACCGTCTTCGCGTCGGCCAGCTTCTCGGCGAACAGCGCGCCGGAGCGGGGGCCGATGTCCAGGCCCAGCGTGCCCGCCGGAATGGCGTCGTCGGCGACGACGGCGAAGTCCTCGACCGGCGCCTGCGTCTTGACGTCCGGGAACGACCCGGCGACCGCGACGTCCACCGGCAGCACGAACTCGACGCCGTTCTCCTCACCGCGCTTGAGGTAGTCCAGCACCGTCGGGATCTGGTCCTCCTGCAGCAGCGAGCTGCCGACCTCGTAGCCCTTGGCCTTGAGGAAGGTGAACGCCATGCCGCCGCCGATCAGGATGCGGTCGGCCTTGCCGAGCAGGTTGTCGATCACGCCGACCTTGTCGGAGACCTTGGAGCCGCCGAGCACCACCACGTACGGGCGCTCGACCTCCTCGGTGAGGCGCTTGAGGACGCCGACCTCGGTGGCGATCAGGTCGCCGACCGCGTGCGGCAGGCGGGCCGGCAGGTCGAACACCGAGGCGTGCTTGCGGTGCACCGCACCGAAGCCGTCACCGACGTAGAGGTCGGCGAGGCCGGCCAGCTCGTCGGCGAAGGCGCCGCGCTCGGCATCGTCCTTGCTGGTCTCACCGGCGTTGAAGCGCAGGTTCTCGAGCAGCGTGACCTCGCCGTCGGCCAGGGCGGCGACGGTGGCCTTCGCGCTCTCGCCCACGGTGTCGGTCGCGAACGCGACCGGCCTGCCGAGGATCTCGCCGAGGCGGGCGGCCACCGGCGCGAGGGAGAACTGCGGGTCCGGCTCGCCCTTGGGGCGGCCGAGGTGGGAGGCGACGACGACCTTCGCCCCGCGCTCGACGAGCTTGGCGATGGTCGGGGCGACGGCGCGGATCCGGCCGTCGTCGGTGATCGTGCCGCCGGACAGCGGGACGTTCAGGTCCGCGCGCACGAACACGCGCCGGCCGGCGACGTCCAGATCTTCGATGGTCTTCACGGTCTTCGGTCTCCTGGCGAGATGGTGGAGCAGGCGACGGCACAACAGCGGGCCGTCAAAGGGGAGTTGAGGGTGCGCAGACGGAGGGCCCGGTCGGCTTCGCACATGCCTTCCGGGCCCTCCCCCCTACTTCACGTCAGCTCCCGCTGCGTCAGAGCCCGGCACCGACGAGGGTGGTCAGGTTGACGAGGCGGTTCGAGTAGCCCCACTCGTTGTCGTACCAGCCGAAGACCTTGACCTGGTTGCCCTGGACCATGGTCATCAGCGAGTCGAAGATCGTGGAGAACGGCGAGTTCACGATGTCGGAGGAGACGATCGGGTCCTCGGTGTACTGCAGGATGCCCTTGAGGGTGGTCTCGGAGGCCTTCTGGAAAGCCTCGTTGACCTCGGCGACGGTGACGTCGCGCTCCAGGGTGACCACCAGGTCGGTGATCGAGCCGGTCGGGACCGGGACGCGCAGCGAGGTGCCGTCCAGCTTGCCCTTGAGCTCCGGGAGGACCAGGGCGGTGGCCTTGGCGGCACCCGTCGAGGTCGGGATGATGTTGAGGGCCGCGGCGCGGGCGCGACGCAGGTCCTTGTGCGGGAAGTCCAGGGTGACCTGGTCGTTGGTGTACGCGTGCACCGTGGTCATCAGACCCTTGACGATGCCGAAGTTCTCGTTCAGCACCTTGGCCAGCGGCGCCACACAGTTGGTGGTGCAGGAGGCGTTGGAGATGACGGTGTGCTTGGCACCGTCGTACTTCTCGTCGTTGACGCCCATGACGATGGTGATGTCCTCGTCGGTGGCGGGCGCCGAGATGATGACCTTCTTCGCGCCGGCCGTGACGTGCTTCTTCGCCGCCTCGGCCTTGGTGAAGATGCCGGTCGACTCGATGACGATGTCGACACCCAGCTCGCCCCAGGGGAGGTTGGCCGGGTCGCGCTCGGCGATGACCTTGAAGGTCGTGCCGTCGACCGTGATGCTGTCCGCGGTGTGGGACACCTCGCCCGGGAAGGTGCCCAGGATCGAGTCGTACTTGAGCAGGTGCGCCAGGGTCTTGGTGTCGGTCAGGTCATTGACGCCGACGATCTCGATGTCCGCGCCCTGGGACTTAACCGCACGGAAGAAGTTGCGGCCGATGCGGCCGAATCCGTTGATGCCTACCCGGATCGTCACGAACCGATCTCCTCGTTAGGTACGCCGGACGCTATGCCGACGGGGTGGAATTTTGGGATGTCCCCGACCGCCTATGACCCTACCCCTCCGAGGCCGGGTGGAGCACATCAGGCGAATGCGCAACCCCTGGCGTGGCGCGTGTTCCCACCGATTTCGGGCCGTCCGGCCTTGCCCGTCCGGGCAGTTGGTCCCGACCCGCGCGAGGGCCGCCGCAACGGCCCGTTCCAACCCCCGGACACGACTGCGCCGGTGCCCGCGTTGGCGGGCACCGGCGCAGAGATCATCTCCGGGTGCGATCGTCAAGACCCCGGCCGGATCCGGTCGGCGGGAGGCGTCAGCTGAGCGCCATCTCGTCGGTGAGGTTGGCCTCGGTGCTCGGCAGTCCGAGCTCGGAGGCGCGCTTGTCGGCCATCGCCAGCAGTCGGCGGATCCGGCCGGCCACCGCGTCCTTGGTCAGCGGCGGGTCGGCGAGCGCGCCCAGCTCCTCCAGCGAGGCCTGCTTGTGCTGCATCCGCAGCTGGCCGGCGGCGGCCAGGTGCTCGGGCACCTCCTCGCCGAGGATCTCCAGCGCGCGGGCCACCCGGGCGCCGGCCGCGACCGCGGCCCGGGCCGAGCGGCGCAGGTTGGCGTCGTCGAAGTTGGCCAGCCGGTTGGCGGTGGCCCGCACCTCGCGCCGCATCCGGCGCTCCTCCCAGGCCAGCACCGACTCGTGCGCGCCGAGCCGGGTGAGCAGCGCGCCGATCGCGTCGCCGTCGCGGATCACCACCCGGTCCACGCCGCGCACCTCGCGGGCCTTGGCGGGGATGCCGAGCCGGCGGGCGGCGCCGACCAGGGCGAGGGCGGCCTCCGAACCGGGGCAGGTGATCTCCAGCGAGGACGAGCGGCCGGGCTCGGTGAGCGAGCCGTGGGCCAGGAAGGCGCCGCGCCAGGCCGCCTCGGCGTCGCAGGTGGCGCCGGAGACGACGGCCGGGGGCAGACCGCGGATCGGGCGACCTCGGCCGTCCACGAGCCCGGTCTGGCGGGCGAGCAGCTCGCCGTCCTTGACCACCCGGACCACGTAGCGGCTGCCGCGCCGCAGGCCGCCGGGGGCCATCACGACCAGGTCCGAGGAGTGTCCGAAGATCTCCAGCAGGTCCTTGCGCAGGCGCCGGGCGGCGGCTCCGGTGTCGAGCTCCGCCTCGATCACGATGCGGCCGCTCACGATGTGCAGCCCGCCCGCGAAACGCAGGATCGCCGACACCTCCGCCTTGCGGCAGCAGGCCCGGGTGACCGGGAGCCGGCTGATTTCGTCCTTCACCGCTGGAGTCATCGCCATGGCCCGATCCTTCCATGTGTCCGGAAAATCCGGTCGTACGCGGCCGCCAAGAGCTCCGGGTCGTGTCGCGGCGTGCCGTCGGTACGGGCGACCCGCCCGAGCACCAGTGCGGCTCCCATTCGCTCGGCCGCCTTCTCCAGGCCGGCCAGGTCGGCCTGGCCGAAGGCACCGCCGGTGACGGCGCGCTCGTCCACCAGGATCGCATCCACCGCGAGCGCGGGGGCGTGGTCGGCGATGACATCCAGATGACGCTGCGGGGTGAAGCCCTCGGTCTCGCCGGGCTGCGGGGCGAGGTTCAGGGTGAGCAGGCGGCGGGCGCGGGTCTCCACCAGAGCCTTGACCAGCTCGGGCACCAGCAGGTGCGGCAGCACGCTGGTGAACCAGGAGCCGGGGCCCAGGACGACCCAGTCCGCCTCCCGGACCGCGGTGACCGCCTCCGGCACGGCGGGCGGCTCGTCCGGAACGAGCCGGACGGACTGCACGGTGCCGGGAGTGACCGCCACGCTGGCCTGGCCGCGGACGGCGCCCAGCTCGGTGGGGAAGGCCGGGTCGTGCCCCCGGACTATCGCCTCGATGTCCAGCGGGACCGCCGACATCGGCAGCACCCGCCCCTGGACGTTGAGCAGCCGGCCGACCCAGTCCAGGGCCGCCACCGGGTCCCCGAGCTTCTCCCAGAGCGCGACGATCAGCAGGTTGCCGACCGCGTGGCCGCCCAGCTCGCCGGTGCCGGTGAAGCGCTGCTGGATCACCTCGGACCAGGTCCGGCCCCAGTCGTCGTCGCCGCAGAGCGCGGCGAGCGCCTTGCGGAGGTCGCCGGGGGGCAGCACCCCGAGCTCCTCACGGAGCCGGCCGCTGGAGCCGCCGTCGTCGGCGACGGTCACCACCGCGGTGAGGTCGGTGGTGAGCCGGCGCAGCGCGGAGAGCGAGGCCGACAGGCCCTGGCCGCCGCCGAGCGCGGTGATCCGCGGGGCCTGACTGCTCCTGGGGGCCTGGTGGGGACGGGCCGGGCCGGTGCGGGCCGCCCCGGTGCGGGAGCGGCCGGTCACGATCGACCTGGCCGTGGTCCCGCTCCGGTCGGCGGTCTTGTTCTGCAGCTGCCGCCCGGGCACGTATCCCGTCACACCTACCTCGCGTTCCTCTTGCCGGGCCGCCGACCTCCACCGGCGGCCCGGCAGGGGGTGCGGCGGCTACTCCCGTCCCATGTCACGGTGGACGAGCACCGTTTCCACACCGTCCGCGATCAGACGCTTCGTCAGCCGCTCGGACATCGCGACGCTGCGGTGCTTGCCACCGGTGCAGCCTACGGCAAGGGTCATGTAACGCTTCCCCTCGCGGCGATAGCCCTCGGTGACAATGCGCAGCAGCTCGGCGTAGCCGTTGAGGAACTCGTTGGCCCCGGGCTGCTGGAACACGTAGTCGGCGACGTCCGCGTCGGTGCCGGTCCTGGCCCGCAGCTCGGGCACCCAGTGCGGGTTCGGCAGGAAGCGGCAGTCCACCACGAGGTCGGCGTCGACCGGCAGGCCGTACTTGAAGCCGAAGGACATCACGGTGGCGCGCAGCTCGGGCTCGTCGTGGTCGGCGAACTGGGCGTCGAGCTTGGCCCGCAGCTGGTGGACGTTGAGGTTGGAGGTGTCGATCACCAGGTCGGCCTCGCCGCGGAGCTCGCGCAGCAGCTCGCGCTCCTGGGCGATGCCGTCGACGATCCGACCGTCGCCCTGGAGCGGGTGCGGGCGGCGCACGCTCTCGAAGCGGCGGACCAGGGCGTCGTCGGAGGAGTCGAGGAAGACGACGCGCAGCCGCACGCCGCGCTTCTCCAGCTCGTCCAGCGAGGTCAGCAGGTCGTCGAAGAACTGCCGGCCGCGGACGTCCACGACGGCGCCGATCCGGGCGACGTTGCCCTGGGAGCGGGCTCCGAGGTCGACCATGGTCGGGATGAGGGCCGGCGGCAGGTTGTCCACCACGAACCAGCCCAGGTCCTCCAGGCACTTGGCGGCGGTGGAGCGGCCCGCCCCGGACATGCCGGAGATGATCACCAGCTCCGGGGTGTTCTCGCCGCCGGCCTCCGGCCGGGCGGTGCCCCCGTAATCGGACACGGTCACTTCGGTTCCCCGCTCTCGGTGGTTCTGCTGTGGAGAACGCGCGTCGCGCGGGCATGCTTCCCGGCGCCACTCGGACGAGTGGGCGCGGGGCACGCCGGCTGACGGGCGGCGTCGGCCGTCATGGCGTCTCCTGGATGGGTGCGGTCTCGGGCGCCGCGGGCGCCGGCTCGTCGGCGCCGTCCTCGATGATCTCGCCCGTGGCGGTGTTCACGGCTGGTGCGGCAGGTGTACGGGACGACAACGCCGCCGCAACGGTCTCCGCCGTCCGCCGGCCGATGCCGGGGACCGCGCAGAGTTCGTCGACGGTGGCCGCCCGGAGCTTCTTGAGCGAGCCGAAGTGCTTGAGCAGCGCCTGACGGCGAGTCTCGCCGAGGCCGGGGACGGAGTCCAGTTCTCCGGCGGTGAGTCGCTTGGAACGCTTGCCGCGCTGGTAGCCGATGGCGAAGCGGTGGGCCTCGTCGCGGACCCGCTGGAGCAGGTAGAGGCCCTCGCTGCTGCGCGGGAGCACCACCGGGTCGTCCTCGCCGGGCAGCCAGACCTCCTCCAGGCGCTTGGCCAGGCCGCACAGCGCGATGTCGTCGATGCCGAGTTCGTCCAGGGCCCGCTGGGCGGCGGCGACCTGGGGCTGTCCGCCGTCGACGACCAGCAGCTGCGGCGGGTAGGCGAAGCGCCGGGGGCGGCCGTCCTCGGCGCGGGTGTCGACGCCGGTGCCGGTGTCGTCGACACCGGCACCGGTGCCGTCCGCGGCGTCCTCGGGGCCCTCCTCGGGGACGGCCCACTCGCCGGTGCGCTCGCGCTCCTGGAGGTAGCGGCGGAACCTGCGGCTGATCACCTCGTGCATCGAGCGGACGTCGTCCTGGCCCTCGAAGCCCTTGATCTCGAAGCGGCGGTACTCGCTCTTGCGGGCCAGGCCGTCCTCGAAGACCACCATCGAGGCGACCACGTCCTCGCCCTGGAGGTGGGAGATGTCGAAGCACTCGATCCGCAGCGGGACGCTGTCCAGCTCCAGCGCGTCGGTGATCTCCTGCAGGGCGCGGCTGCGGGTGGTGAGGTCGGAGGCGCGCTTGGTCTTGTGCAGCGCCAGCGCCTGCTGGGCGTTGCGCTGCACGGTGGCCATGAGGTCCTTCTTGTCGCCGCGCTGGGGGATGCGCAGGTCCACCTGGGCGCCGCGCAGCCCGCCCAGCCACTCCCGCACCGGCTCGACCGGGTCGGGCAGCGCGGGGACGAGCACCTCGCGCGGGACGGCCTCGCCGCGGTCCTCGGCGCCGCCGCCGACGCCGCCGTAGAGCTGCTGGAGGGCGTGCTCGACCAGGCCGGCGGTGTCGACGTCCTCGACCTTGTCGGTGACCCAGCCGCGCTGGCCCCGGACCCGGCCGCCGCGGACGTGAAAGATCTGGACGGCCGCCTCGAGTTCGTCCTCGGCGACGGCCAGCAGGTCGGCGTCGGTCGCGTCGGCGAGCACGATGGCGTTCTTCTCCATGGCCCGCTTGAGGGCGCCGATGTCGTCGCGCAGCCGGGCGGCCTTCTCGTACTCCAGGTCGGCGGCGGCCTCCTGCATCTCGGTCTCCAGCCGGCGCAGGTAGTTGCCGGTGCGCCCGGCCATGAAGTCGCAGAAGTCCTCGGCCAGCGCCCGGTGGTCCTCCGGCGTGATCCGGCCCACGCAGGGCGCGGCGCACTTGCCGATGTAGCCGAGCAGACAGGGGCGGCCGACCTGGGCGGCGCGCTTGAAGACGCCGTTGGAGCAGGTGCGGACGGGGAAGACGCGCAGCAGCAGGTCGACGGTCTCGCGGATCGCCCAGGCGTGGCCGTAGGGGCCGAAGTAGCGCACGCCCTTGCGGTGCGCGCCGCGCATCACCTGGACCCGCGGGAACTCCTCGTTGAGGGTGACCGCGAGTTCCGGATAGCTCTTGTCGTCCCGGTACTTGACGTTGAACCGGGGGTCGAACTCCTTGATCCAGGAGTACTCCAGCTGGAGCGCCTCGACCTCGGTGGCGACGACGGTCCACTCCACCGAGGCGGCGGTGGTGACCATGGTCGCGGTGCGCGGGTGGAGTCCGGCGAGGTCCTGGAAGTAGGAGGACAGGCGGGGCCGGAGGCTCTTGGCCTTGCCTACGTAGATGACCCGCCCGTGGGCGTCGCGGAACTTGTAGACACCGGGCGAGGTCGGGATCGCACCCGGCGCCGGACGGTAGGTGGACGGGTCAGCCATGGGTCCACCGTACCGACTCGGGCCGGGGGCGCGTGCGGGAGATCAACTGCTTCAGCGCGGGGTCACCTTGAGGTTGCCGCCCTCGACCACCACGTCGTACGCGGGCAGCGGGGCCGGGGCCGGGCCGTCCTGCACGGCGCCGTCGGTGATGCCGAACATGCTGCCGTGACAGGGGCATTGGATCTTCTGGTTCTTGACCTGGTCGACGATGCAGCCGGCGTGGGTGCACTTGGCGCTGAACGCCTTGTACTGGCCCTCGGCGGGCTGGGTGACGACGATCTTCTTCTCGCGGAAGACGGTGCCTCCGCCGACCGGGACGCCGGAGGCCGGGCCGAGGTCGACCGGGGTCTTGGCGGCGGAGTCGGAGCCGGAGGAGGTCGAGGCGCAGCCGGTGACGGCGACGGTGCCGCCGGCGGCGAGGACGGCCGCGGCCCCGCAGAGCAGGGTGCGGCGGGAGGGGGCGGGACTCTCGGGGGCCTCGGACATGAGGGTGCTCCTGGTTTCGGCGGCGGCGTTCGGCGGCGGCTTCGCGGCTGCGGGCCGCCCGGAATTCTATGCGGCGCGCCTCCGCCCGCCCCCGGGGTGCCGGGGGCGGGCGGAGGCGGGCGGCGAGGCCCGTCCGCTACTTGCGCGCCGCCGCGGCGCGCTTGCGGGGGGTCTTGGCCTTGGCCGGCGCGGCCGGGGCCTCCTCGAAGCCGCCCGGCAGGATGTCCCGGAGGAACTTGCCGGTGTGGCTCTCGGAGACGGCCGCGATCTCCTCGGGGGTGCCCTCGGCGACCACGGAGCCGCCGCCGGAGCCGCCCTCGGGGCCCATGTCGACGATCCAGTCCGCGGTCTTGATGACGTCGAGGTTGTGCTCGATGACGATGACCGTGTTGCCCTTGTCCACCAGGCCGGAGAGCACCTTGATCAGCTTGCTGATGTCCTCGAAGTGGAGGCCGGTGGTGGGCTCGTCCAGCACGTAGACCGTCCGGCCGGTGGAGCGCTTCTGCAGCTCGGAGGCGAGCTTCACCCGCTGCGCCTCGCCGCCGGAGAGGGTCGGCGCGGACTGGCCGAGCCGGACGTAGCCGAGGCCGACGTCGTTGAGCGTGCGCAGGTGCCGGGCGATCGCCGGGACGGCCTCGAAGAAGTCGAGCGCCTCCTCGATCGGCATGTCCAGCACCTCGGCGATGGAGCGGCCCTTGTAGTGGACCTCCAGCGTCTCCCGGTTGTAGCGGGCGCCGTGGCAGACCTCGCACGGGACGTAGACGTCCGGCAGGAAGTTCATCTCGATCTTGATGGTGCCGTCGCCGGAGCAGTTCTCGCAGCGGCCGCCCTTGACGTTGAACGAGAACCGGCCGGGCAGGTAGCCGCGGACCTTGGCCTCCTGGGTCTCCGCGAACAGCCGCCGGACGTGGTCGAAGACGCCGGTGTAGGTGGCCGGGTTGGAGCGCGGGGTGCGGCCGATCGGCGACTGGTCGACGTGCACCACCTTGTCCACCAGGTCGGTGCCGGTGATCCGGGTGTGCCGGCCGGGCACCGTGCGGGCGCCGTTCAGCTCCCGGGCAAGGTGGGTGTAGAGGATGTCGTTGACCAGGGTGGACTTGCCCGAGCCGGAGACACCGGTGATCGCGGTGAAGGTGCCGAGCGGGAAGCCGACCGTGACGTCCTTGAGGTTGTGCTCGCGGGCGCCGTGCACGGTGAGCTGGCGCTTCTTGTCCCGGGCGCGGCGGGCGGCCGGGATCGGGATGCTCCGCTTGCCGGACAGGTACTGGCCGGTGAGGGACTCCTTGTTGGCGAGCAGCTGCTTCAGCGAGCCGGAGTGCACCACCTTGCCGCCGTGCTCGCCGGCGCCGGGGCCGATGTCGACCACCCAGTCGGCCATCTTGATGGTGTCCTCGTCGTGCTCGACGACGATCAGGGTGTTCCCGATGTCGCGGAGCCGGACCAGGGTCTCGATCAGCCGGTGGTTGTCGCGCTGGTGCAGGCCGATCGACGGCTCGTCCAGCACGTAGAGCACGCCGACCAGGCCGGAGCCGATCTGGGTGGCGAGCCGGATCCGCTGGGCCTCGCCGCCGGAGAGGGTGCCGGCCGCGCGGTCCAGCGAGAGGTAGTCCAGGCCGACGTCGACCAGGAAGCGCAGCCGCTCGTTGACCTCCTTGAGGACCCGCTCGGCGATCTGCTTGTCCCGGGCGTTCAGCTTCATCGCGCCGAGGAAGTCGGAGCAGTCGCTGATCGACATCGAGGAGACGTCCGCGATCGAGCGGCCCTCGACGGTGACCGCCAGCACCACCGGCTTGAGCCGGCTGCCCTGGCAGGTCGGGCAGGGCACCTCGCGCATGTAGCCCTCGAAGCGCTCCCGGCTGGAGTCGCTCTCGGCCTCCTGGTGGCGGCGCTGGATGAAGGGCACCGCGCCCTCGAAGCCGGTGGTGTAGGAGCGGTCGCGCCCGTAGCGGTTGCGGTAGCGGACCTCGACCTGGTGCTTGTGGCCGTACAGCAGCGCCTTCTTGGCTCGGGCCGGGAGCCCGGCCCAGGGGATGTCGGTGCGGAAACCCAGCTCGCCGGAGAGGGCGTCGATCAGCCGCTGGAAGTACTCCTTGGTGTGGCCGCCGGACCAGGGGTGGATGGCGCCCTCGTCCAGCGAGCGCTCGTCGTCGGGCACCACCAGCTCCGGGTCCACCTCCATCCGGTTGCCGAGGCCGGAGCAGTCCGGGCAGGCGCCGAACGGCGAGTTGAAGGAGAACGAGCGCGGCTCCAGCTCCTCGAACGACACGTCGTCGTACGGGCAGTAGAGGTGCTCGGAGTACATCCGCTCGCGCTCGGGGTCGTCCTCCGGGAGGTCGACGAAGTCGAGCACGACCATGCCGCCGCTCAGCCGCAGGGCCGTCTCCACCGAGTCGGTCAGCCGGCGCTTGGCGCTGTCCTTGACGGTGAGGCGGTCGACGACCACCTCGACGGTGTGCTTCTCCTGCTTCTTCAGCTTGGGCGGCTCGGCGAGCTGGACCGTCTCGCCGTCCACCCGGGCCCGGGCGTAGCCCTTGGACTGGAGGTCGGCGAAGAGGTCGGCGAACTCGCCCTTGCGCTCGCGCACCACCGGGCTGAGGACCTGGAAGCGGGTGCCCTCGGCGAGCTCCAGCACCTTGTCGACGATGGCCTGCGGGGACTGCTTGGCGATCGGGCGGCCGCAGTGCGGGCAGTGCGGCTTGCCGATCCGGGCGAACAGCAGCCGCAGGTAGTCGTAGACCTCGGTGATGGTGCCGACGGTCGAGCGGGGGTTGCGGTTGGTGGACTTCTGGTCGATCGAGACGGCCGGGGAGAGGCCCTCGATGAAGTCGACGTCCGGCTTGTCCATCTGGCCCAGGAACTGCCGGGCGTAGGAGGACAGCGACTCGACGTAGCGGCGCTGGCCCTCCGCGAAGATGGTGTCGAAGGCCAGCGAGGACTTGCCGGAGCCGGAGAGGCCCGTGAAGACGATGAGGGAGTCGCGGGGCAGGTCGAGCGAGACGTTCTTGAGGTTGTGCTCGCGAGCACCGCGCACAATGAGGCGGTCGGCCACTGCTTCTGGCGCCTTTCTCCGGGGCGAGAGGGCTGGGTTTCGAGGGGTGTACTTCTTCCAGGATGCGGCAGCCAGCCTACTAGCTCACGCGTTCGATTATCGAGCTCGTCCAGCCGGGTCCACCCGAACGAGTGAGGACGATGCGCGGAGTCTTGACGCGCGGACCGAAAAGCCCCTGCTCGGCGGGGGGCAACGGCGGTAGCGTCACCTGGTCAACGAGCGAAGCCCCCTCGGGGCAACGCGCCGTCTCCCACCGAAGGCCGAATCGATGACCGACCCGCAGACCGACCCGCGCACCGGGCCGCAGACCGACCCCGCCCCCTCCCTCCCCGCCGTCGCCGCCCGGCGCCTGGCCGAGGTCGAGGAGAGCACCCGCCTGCTGCTGCGGACCGTCGCCGGGATCGGGGCGGAGGCCGCCGCCGGGCCCTCCGCGCTGCCCGGCTGGACCCGCGGCCACGTGCTCGCCCACCTCGCCCGCAACGCCGACTCGCTGGTCAACCTGCTGGACGGCGCCCGCACCGGCACCGACATCCCGCAGTACCCGAGCCAGGAGGCCCGTGACCGGGACATCGAGGAGGGCGCGCCCCGCCCGGTGGACGAGCAGCTCGCCGACCTGCGCGCCTCCCACGCCCGCTTCGTAGCGGCGGCCGCCCTGCTGCCGGACGGGGCCTGGGCCACGGAGGTCAAGCACCGCAGCGGCGCCGTCTTCCCGGCCGCGGAGATCCCCTGGCGGCGGCTGGCGGAGGTCGAGTACCACCACGTCGACCTGGACGCCGGCTACACCCCCGCGCACTGGCCGGAGGAGTTCGCCGCCACCGAGTTCCGGCAGCTCGCCGAGAAGCTGGCCGGACCGGCCGGCGCCGGGCTGCCCGCCGTCGAGCTGCTGGCCGAGGACCCCGCCGAACGCGCCGTGATCGGCGCCGGCACCCCCGCCCTGACCGTCGAGGGCCCCGTCCGCGCCCTGCTCGCCTGGCTCTCCGGCCGGTCCGACGGCGCCGCCCTGCGCCGCATCCCCGGCACCGACCTGCCGGTCCTCCCCCCGTTGGGCTGAGCCCCCTCGCAGGCGCGAGGATGGCCCTGACCCTGTAGCCCGACAAGGAGCGGACGTATGACGTACCACGGAGCGGTCAAGGTCGGCGGGCCGCCGGACGTGCGCGAGCTGGCGCACCTGATCATCACCAAGGTGGCGGTCGGCCCCCACAACAACAACGCCTACCTGCTGCGCTGCCGGGACACCGACGAGCAGTTGCTGATCGACGCGGCGGCCGACGCGCCGGTGCTGCTGGAGACGGTCGGCGAGCGGCTGGCCACCGTGGTCACCACCCACCGCCACCACGACCACTGGGGGGCGCTGGCCGAGGTGGTCGCCGCCACCGGCGCGCGCACCGCGGCGGGCGAGCACGACGCCGAGGGCATCGACGTCCCCACCGCGCTGCCGCTCGCGGACGGCGACACCCTCGCGGTGGGCCGCTGCGAGCTGACCGTCCGGCACCTGGTCGGCCACACCCCCGGCGCGATCGTGCTGGTCTACGACGACCCGGTGGGCCACCAGCACGTGTTCACCGGCGACTGCCTCTTCCCCGGCGGCATCGGCAACACCTGGGGCGACCGGGACGCCTTCGCGAGCCTGTTCCGGGACGTCACCGGGAAGATCTTCGACGTGCTGCCGGACGAGGCCTGGGTCTACCCCGGCCACGGCGACGACACCACCCTCGGCACCGAGCGCCCGCACCTCGCGGAGTGGCGCGAGCGCGGCTGGTAGCCGCCGACAGCCGGAACGGGCGGGCCCGCGACCGAGGTGATCGGTCGCGGGCCCGCCCGTTCGACGGAGGGGGTGCGTCAGGCGTCCAGCTTCTCCGGCTCGCCCTGCCCGCCCTGCTCCGCCTGCTCGGCCAGGGCGGCCTTCTTGGAGGCCATCAGGCTGGTCGCGGTGGTGATGGCGAGCACCACCACGATGAAGCCCAGCGAGAACGGGATGCCGATCTCCGGCACGTGCACACCCTGCTCGTGCAGCGCGTGCAGCACCAGCTTCACCCCGATGAAGCCCAGGATGACCGACAGGCCGTACGACAGGTGGACCAGCTTCTTCAGCAGACCGCCGATGAGGAAGTACAGCTGGCGCAGGCCCATCAGGGCGAAGGCGTTGGCGGTGAAGACGATGTACGGGTCCTGGGTCAGGCCGAAGATCGCCGGGATCGAGTCCAGCGCGAACAGGACGTCGGTGGTGCCGATCGCGATCATGACGATCAGCATCGGGGTCATCAGCCGGCGGCCGTTCTCCCGAACGAAGAGCTTGGTGCCGTGGTACTTGTCGGTCGACGGGAAGCGCTGCTCGATCGACTTGAGCAGGCGGTTCTCCTCGAACTCCTCTTCCTCCTCGTCGGCCCGCGCCTCCTTGATCAGCTTCCAGGCCGTCCAGATCAGGAAGCCGCCGAAGATGAAGAAGACCCAGGAGAACTGGGCGACCAGCGCGGCACCGCCGGCGATGAAGACCGCACGCAGCACCAGGGCGATGATCACACCGAACATCAGCACGCGCTGCTGGTAGATCCGCGGCACCGCGAACTTGCCCATGATCAGGATGAAGACGAACAGGTTGTCGACACTGAGCGACTTCTCGGTGATGTAGCCGGCGAAGAACTCACCGGCCGGCGTCGCGCCGGAGTGCCACCAGAGGAAACCGCCGAAGATCACCGCCAGCACGACCCAGACCGTGGTCCAGATGCCGGCTTCCTTGATCGAGACCTCGTGCGGCTTGCGCCCGCCGATGAAGAAATCGGCCACGACCAGTGCCAACAGCACCACGATCGTGCCGACCCACAAACTTACGGAAACGTCCACTACTGCTCCTCCGGCAGGTAGGCGAGACAGTCATCGTCACTGCCGGAGGTCTCTTCCGCCCGTCGGACGCGCGACTGCGCGACCGCGGACCAGCGCCCCGGGGTGCCGTGACAGGCACCCGTGATGACGGGGACGACTGCGAGGGAATACTCCCCTCCGCTGCAAGAAGGGTAACAGCACTCCCAAGGAAAGGTAAAGAAGGTAAAGAACCGTCAGAGGAACGGCTCGATGGCGGGCAGCAGGTCCTGGAAGGAGCGGCCCTTCGCCGGGGCGCCGATCGCCTGCATCTCCCAGCCCCCGGCACCGTCCCGGAACACCTTCGCCATGATCTGCCCGGTGTGCGGACCGCCGCCGGTCAGGTCGTAGCGGGCCAGCTCCAGCCCGGTCGACTCGTCCACCAGCCGGCAGTGCGCGTTCTGCACCTCGGCGAAGGTCTGCCCGGTGTAGGAGCTGACCGTGAACACCACCTGGGTGATGTGCGGCGGCACGTGCGCCAGGTCCACCAGGATCGCCTCGTCGTCCTCCCCCGCCCCGGAGCCGCCGACCAGGTTGTCCCCGGTGTGCCGGACCGAACCGTCGGAACTCTCCAGGTGCTGGAAGAAGACCACGTCGGACGGAGTGTGCTCGGCGTACAGCAGTGCCGAGGCGTCCAGGTCGATCTGCCGCGTCCGGCTGCCGAACAGGCCCCGCCGGGGCGCCGCCCGCCAGCCCAGGCCCATCCGGACCACGGTCAGCGTCTCCCCCGGGCCTGTCTGCAGACTGACCCGCTGCCCCTTGGCCAGGTTCACCGACACGGCGGTTGTCCTCTCTGCCCAGCCGCACGGGATCCCCGCGCCGGCTCCACGGTGGAACACCCCGTTGCCGTCCCCCGGCTGAGGCCCCCTCTTTACCGGCCGCCCGACAAGGACGGCACCGCGGACCAGCCTAGGCCCTGCGGTCCAACGCCTTTCCCGCCGTGTACCCCCTCGCCGGGGCGGCGACGCACCGGCGGGCGCGGCCGGGCAGAGAACCGGCCACGCCCGCCGGGCGGGCGTCAGGCGATGCCGGCCTCGCGCATCTGGCGCAGCTCCCGCTTCAGCTCCTTGACCTCGTCGCGCAGCCGGGCCGCCACCTCGAACTGGAGGTCGGTCGCGGCGGCGTGCATCCGCTCGGTCATCGACTGGATCAGCTCGGCCAGCTCCGCGGCCGG
Organism: Kitasatospora sp. MBT66; assembly: GCF_000710405.2. Lineage (NCBI taxonomy): Bacteria > Bacillati > Actinomycetota > Actinomycetes > Kitasatosporales > Streptomycetaceae > Kitasatospora > Kitasatospora sp. MBT66. The sequence continues at coordinate 591,985 of NZ_JAIY01000006.1, forward strand.
CATCGACTTCGCCGGCTTGCGGTCGGCGCCCAGGGCCGGCACCGGCGCCTTGCCCTTGGCCCCCTTGCCGCCGCCCGGCGCGCGGTAGCCGGTGGAGAGCAGCTCGTCGGTGTCCACGTCCTCGCGGGCGAGGGTGTCCAGGATGTCGCCGATCTTCTTGCGCAGCGGCTGCGGGTCGATCCCGTGCTTCTTGTTGTACGCCTGCTGGACCTCCCGGCGGCGGTTGGTCTCGTCGATGGCCTTCTCCATCGCCGGGGTGATCCGGTCCGCGTACATGTGGACCTGGCCGGAGACGTTGCGGGCCGCGCGGCCGATGGTCTGGATCAGCGAGGTGCCGGAGCGCAGGAAGCCCTCCTTGTCCGCGTCCAGGATCGCCACCAGCGACACCTCGGGCAGGTCCAGGCCCTCGCGGAGCAGGTTGATGCCCACCAGCACGTCGTACTCGCCGGCCCGCAGCTCGCGCAGCAGCTCGACCCGGCGCAGCGTGTCGATGTCGCTGTGCAGGTACCGGACCCGGATGTCCAGGCCGAGCATGTAGTCGGTGAGGTCCTCGGACATCTTCTTGGTGAGCGTGGTGACCAGGACCCGCTCGTCCCGCTCCACCCGCTTGCGGACCTCGTGCACCAGGTCGTCGATCTGGCCCTCGGTCGGCTTGACGATCACCTCGGGGTCGATCAGACCGGTCGGGCGGATGATCTGCTCGACCTGGCCGTCGCCCCGGGAGAGCTCGAACTTCCCCGGGGTCGCCGACAGGTAGACGGTCTGGCCGATCCGCTCCAGGAACTCCTCCCACTTCAGCGGGCGGTTGTCCATCGCCGAGGGCAGCCGGAAGCCGTGCTCGACCAGGGTCCGCTTGCGCGAGGCGTCGCCCTCGTACATGGCGCCGATCTGCGGCACGGTGACGTGCGACTCGTCGATGACCAGGAGGAAGTCCTCCGGGAAGTAGTCCAGCAGGGTGTTCGGCGGGGAGCCGGGCTCGCGGCCGTCGAAGTGCATCGAGTAGTTCTCGACCCCGGAGCAGGTGCCGATCTGGCGCAGCATCTCGATGTCGTAGGTGGTGCGCATGCGCAGCCGCTGGGCCTCCAGCAGCTTGCCCTGCTTCTCCATCCTGGCGAGGGTCTGCTCCAGCTCCTTCTCGATGTCGGTGACCGCGCGCTCCATCCGCTCCGGACCGGCCACGTAGTGCGAGGCCGGGAAGACGTACACGGAGTCGTCCTGGCTGATGATCTCGCCGGTGAGCGGGTGCAGGGTGTAGAGCGCCTCGATCTCGTCGCCGAACATCTCGATCCGGACGGCCAGCTCCTCGTACACCGGGAAGATCTCGATGGTGTCGCCGCGGACCCGGAAGGTGCCGCGGGTGAAGGCCAGGTCGTTGCGGGTGTACTGGATGTCGACGAAACGGCGCAGCAGCACGTCCCGGTCGATCTCCTCGCCGACCTTCAGCCGCACCATCCGGTCCACGTACTCCTGCGGGGTGCCGAGGCCGTAGATGCAGGACACGGACGCGACCACGATCACGTCCCGGCGGGTGAGCAGCGAGTTGGTCGCCGAGTGGCGCAGCCGCTCGACCTCCTCGTTGATCGAGGAGTCCTTCTCGATGTAGGTGTCCGTCTGCGGGACGTACGCCTCGGGCTGGTAGTAGTCGTAGTACGAGACGAAGTACTCGACCGCGTTGTTGGGCAGCAGTTCGCGGAACTCGTTCGCCAGCTGCGCCGCCAGCGTCTTGTTCGGCGCCATCACCAGGGTGGGCCGCTGCAGCTTCTCGATCATCCAGGCCGTGGTGGCCGACTTGCCGGTACCGGTGGCACCGAGCAGGACGACGTCCTTCTCCCCGCCGCGGATCCGCCGCTCCAGCTCGGCGATCGCCGCCGGCTGGTCACCGTTGGGCTGGTAGGGACTGACGACCTCGAAGGGCGCCACTGACCGCTCAATACTCGTGATGGGTCGCACGCCACCACCGTACGACCCACCACCGACAAGCGCGGACTACTTGGCGCTGTCCCGGGCGAGGGCGACGAGGCGGGAGACGGCGCGGAGGTACTTCTTGCGGTAGCCGCCGCGGAGCATCTCCTCGGGGAAGACCTGGTCGAAGGGGAGGCCGGAGGCGGTGATGGGGAGTTCGCGGTCGTACATGCGGTCGGCGAGGACGACCAGGCGCAGGGCGGTGGACTGGTCCTCGACCTGGCGGACGCCGCGCAGGCAGACGGCGGTCACGTCGTCCAGGAGCGCGCCGTAGCGGCTGGGGTGGACGGCGGGGAGGTGGGCGAGCAGGGTGTCGAAGTCGTCGAGGGAGGCGCCGGGGGTGCGGGCGGCGACGGCGTCGACCTCGGCGTCGCCGTAGGGCGGCGGGGCGTCGGGCAGGCCGCGGTGGCGGTAGTCCTGGCCGTCGATCCGCATCGGGCGGAAGTGCGCCGACAGGCCCTGGATCTCGCGCAGGAAGTCGGCGGCGGCGAACCGGCCCTCGCCGAGCTTCTCCGGCAGGGTGTTGGAGGTGGCGCACAGTTTGACGCCGTTCTCGACCAGGCGGCCGAGCAGGGTGGAGACCAGGACGGTGTCGCCCGGGTCGTCCAGCTCGAACTCGTCGATGCACAGCAGGCGGTGGTCGGACAGGGTCCGCACGGCCTGCTGGAAGCCGAGCGCGCCGACCAGGTTGGTCAGCTCGACGAAGGTGCCGAAGGCCTTGGGGCCGGGGACGGCGTGCCAGAGCGAGGCGAGCAGGTGGGTCTTGCCGACGCCGTAGCCGCCGTCGAGGTAGATGCCGGCCGGGCCGACGGGGGCCGGGGCGCTGCGGCGGAACCAGCCGCGCTTGGGCGCGGCGCCGTTCCCGCCGTTGAGCGCACCCGCGAACTGCTCCAGGACCTGCACGGCCTCGTACTGGCTGGGCTGGCCCGGGTCCGGGATGTACGTCCCGAAGCTCACGTCGGAGAAGCGCGGCGGCGGCACCATCTCGGCGACCAGGCGCTCGGCGGGCACGACCGGACGGCGGTCGGTGAGGGCGATCGGCGAACCGGTGCTGCCGGCTATCGGCTCGGTCACGGTGTCGGGGCGGGAGGCTGCGGGCACGGTGGTCAAGGGTACGCCCGCCCGGCGCGGACTCCGACCCCGGCCGCTGCGAGACTGGGGACATGCAGCAGCTGATCGCTCCGCCGGGCGCGGTGTTCGAGGATCCGGAGTCGTCGGAGGCGCTCGCCGCCGTGTACGCGTACCCCGGGCAGGTGAATCACGGCCGCCCGTGGCTGCGCGCCAACATGGTGGCCGGCCTGGACGGCGGGGCCCGGCTGGACGGGCTCTCGGAGGGCCTGTCGAGCCCGGCCGACAAGCGGATCTTCGGGGTGCTGCGGGCGCTGTCGGACGTGGTGCTGGTGGGCGCCGAGACGGTGCGCGCCGAGGGGTACGGCCCGGCCGCGGCGCCGGCCGGGTCCGCCGCGGCGCGCCGGGCGGCCGGGCAGGCGCCGGCCCCGGTGATCGCGGTCGTCAGCCGCTCGCTGGGCCTGGACCTCGCGGCGCCGCTGTTCACCGAACCGCTGGTGCGCACGGTGGTGGTCACCACCGAGGACGCGCCGGCGCGCAGCCTGGCCGCGGTGGCCGAGGTGGCCGACGTGATCGCGGTCGGACGGGGTTCGGTGGACCTGCCGGCGGCGGTCGCGGCGCTGGCGGAGCGGGGCCTGCCGCGGATGCTGACCGAGGGCGGCCCGCGGCTGCTGGGGCAGCTGGCCGCCGCGGACCTGCTGGACGAGCTGTGCCTGTCGCTGGCCCCGCTGATCACCGGCGGCGACGCGCCGCGCATCATCCACGATGCGGAAATGCCTGACGTGCGGCGGATGCGACTGGTCTCATTGATCGAGCAGAAAGGATTCCTCTTCACCCGTTACCTGCGTCCGCCGACCCCATGACCTCCGCACCGTGATCCCGCTCTCTTCCGGGACTTCCTCCGCGTGGCCCGTGTGCCGGGTGAGCAGCGTGCGGAAAGCTTCCGCCGGGCAGTATGGGATGCGAAGCCGGGGCCCGGGGGCCGGTGTCTGGAAGGGACTCACGTGTTCAAGACGGTACTGATGATCGAAAAGGCGCTCTCCGACGCCGACGTGGAGCTCGTCACCACGCTGCACAGCGAGGAGAAGGTGTCCTTCGTCGTCCTGATGCAGCCGCGCGGCAAGCAGGACGAACTGCTGCGGGCGCTGGACGACGTGGCCCTCGGCCACCTCGACAAGGTGGTGCGCGAGCACGACGAGTCCGAGAGCGGGCCCACGGTCGCCACCGAGTCGCTGGAGCACAGCCTGCGCCACCTGCGCCGGGCCGGCGCCGAGGCGGTCGGCGAACTGGTCGAGGAGAAGCCGCTGGACCGGCTGCGCGCCGTGGTGGAGGAGCACCGCGCCGACGAGGTGGTGGTGCTCACGTCCCCGCACTTCGTGGAGGAGTTCTTCCACCGCGACTGGGCCTCCCAGGCCCGCCACAAGGTGGGCGTCCCGGTGCTGCGGCTGTTCGCCAGCGACTCCTGACCCCGGCCCTCCCCGCGTCGGGCGGGGCGGGGTCCGGGCGCCGTCGTGGTGCAGAATCGTCCTTGCGGTCCGGCGCGCCCCGGCCGCGAGGACGAAACGACCGTCGTCCGCACCTCCCCCGTCCCCGCCCCGTACGGAGCCCCGCCTTGAACGACGCCGCGCACGACCTGCACGCCCCGCACTTCATCGGCATCGGCGGCGCCGGCATGTCCGGCCTGGCGAAGATCCTCGCGGTGCGCGGGGCCAGCGTCTCCGGCAGCGACTCCAAGGAGTCCGAGACCGTCCTCGCGCTGCGCGCCCTCGGCGCCGCCGTCCACATCGGCCACGCCGCCGAGCACGTGCCGGACGGCGCGAGCAGCATCGTGGTCTCCAGCGCCATCCGCGCCGACAACCCGGAGCTGGCCGCGGCCCGCGAGCGCGGCATCCCGGTGGTGCACCGCTCCGACGCGCTCGCCGCGCTGATGGGCGGCCGCCGGGCGCTGGCGGTGGCCGGCACCCACGGCAAGACCACCACCACCAGCATGCTCGCCGTCGCCCTCGGCGAACTGGGCCTGGACCCGTCCTACGCGATCGGCGGCGACCTCGACGCCCCCGGTTCCAACGCCCACCACGGCACCGGCGAGATCTTCGTCGCCGAGGCCGACGAGAGCGACCGCAGCTTCCACAAGTACGCGCCCGAGGTGGCGATCGTGCTCAACGTGGAGCTGGACCACCACGCCAACTACGCCTCGATCGACGAGATCCACGAGTCCTTCGAGACCTTCGTCGCCCGGATCACCCCCGGCGGCACCCTGGTGGTCTCCGCCGACCACGACGGCGCCCGCGAGCTGACCGCCCGGGTGGCCGGCCGCGAGGACCTGAACGTGGTCACCGTCGGCGCCGCCGAGGACGCCGACCTGCGGGTGCTGTCGGTCGTCGCGCGCGGCATGACCAGCGAGGTCACCGTGCTGCTGGACGGCGAGGAGCTGGGCTTCACCGTCTCGGTGCCCGGCCGGCACTACGCCCACAACGCGGTCGCCGCGCTGGCCGCCGGTGTCGCACTGGGTGTCCCGGCCGCGGACCTGGCGAAGGCCCTCGGCGCCTACACCGGCGTGCGCCGCCGGCTCCAGCTCAAGGGCGAGGCGGGCGGCGTCCAGGTGATCGACTCCTACGCCCACCACCCGACCGAGATGACCGCCGACCTGGAGGCGATCCGGGAGGCCACCGAGGGCCGGGTGCTGGTGGTCTTCCAGCCGCACCTGTTCAGCCGCACCCAGCAGCTCGCCGAGGAGATGGGCGCCGCGCTGGCGCTCGCCGACGCCTCCGTGGTGCTGGACATCTACCCGGCCCGCGAGGACCCGATCCCCGGTGTCACCAGCGAGCTGATCCTCGACGCCGCCCGCCGGGCCGGTGCCGAGGTCACCGCCGAGCACGACTTCGCCGCCGCCCCGGCCCTGCTGGCCGGCCTGGCCCGCCCCGGCGACCTGCTGCTCACCATGGGTGCCGGGGACGTCACCAACCTGGGACCGGAAATCCTGGAGCACCTCGCGAACGTTTCCACCAACGTCTGAGTCCCCCGACCTGGAGCCGTCATGAGCTACGAGATCGAGAAGACCGACGCCGAGTGGCGTGAGCAGCTGTCCCCGGAGGAGTACCACGTCCTCCGGGAGGCCGGCACCGAGCGCCCGTTCACCGGCGAGTACACCGACACCAAGACCGTCGGCGTCTACGGCTGCCGGGCCTGCGGGGCCGAGCTGTTCAGCTCCGAGACCAAGTTCGACAGCCACTGCGGCTGGCCGTCCTTCTTCGACCCCCGGAACTCCGACGCGGTGGAGCTACTCGAGGACAGCAGCCTCGGCATGCGACGGGTCGAGGTGCGCTGCGCCCGTTGCGGCGGCCACCTTGGACACGTGTTCGAAGGCGAGGGATACGGAACCCCCACCGACCTCCGTTATTGCATCAACAGTGTCTCGCTGACCCTGAAGCCCGATGAAGGCTGACGGACCAGCGCTACTGCTTGACTTCCTCCCCGCCTCGCGGCAGGGGTTCGGGCGCGTGCTTCCTCCGACGGGGCGCGCGCCCGATGGTTGGCGCTTCACGGACCGGGCACTCCCGAGGTCTCCACGCCCTGGCACCGCATGCCCTGCGGCGATGAGGATGTTCTTGGCGGCATTCACATCCGCGTGATCACAATGCCCACAGGCAGTGCACCGGAAGTCGGCTTGGCTCTCGCGCGACTTCGCGTCCCGGTATTTGCAGGCGTTGCACGTCTGGGAGGTGTATGCCGGGTGCACCAGCACGATCCGGGTGCCGGTGCAACGAGCCCGACTACGGAGCGCCAGTTCGAACAGACCCCAGCCCTTCGCAAGGATCGAACGGTTGAGCCCCGCCTTCTGCTGGACGTTCCGGCCAGGTTCGTCGACCGTACCGGCTGCACTGGCGGTCATCGACTTGATCCGCAGATCCTCCAGAACGACCACCGCGTGTTGGTCCGCGATCCGGTTCGCCGTCCAGGCACAGAAGTCTGCCCGCCGGTTGCGGGCACGAGCCGCCAACGATCCGATCGCCGCCACCGTCCGCCGACGACGTCCGCTCCCGGCCGTCTGTCGCGCCAGTTTCTGCTGAAGTCGGCGCATCCGTGCCGACTCGCCCGGGGAGACGAAGGGCCGGTCGTAGAAATGACCGGCCGAAGTGGTCAGCGCCACCTTCACGCCCCTGTCGATTCCGACCACGCTTCCGGGAAGCGCATGGCATGCCGGGGTCCGCTGCTCGTCTTCTATCAGAAAGGAGACGAACCAGTGTCCGCCTCTGCGCGAAACCGTCGCCGATCGGATGCGACCACCCGGCGCTCGCGACCAACGGAACCGGACCCACCCGAGCTTGGGAAGACGCACCCGACCCCATCTGCGACTGGTTCTCTCCACCGCAATCTGCTTCGCATCCGGAAAGCGGAACGAGGGCGACCAGCGCGCCTTGGAACGCCATCGAACGTTGAAAGTCCCTCGCTCCCGACAGGCCCGATCGAGATCACGTAGCGCCTGCTGCAGAATGCGAGAAGGCGCCTCCGCGAGCCATGGAAACTCCCGCTTCGCCACGGCCAACTCCGCGGCCTGCGGCTCATAGTTCATCCAGGCACCGCGCCGACGGTATTCCCTGCGCTGCTCCAAGGCGATATTCCAAACCGCCCGACAGATGTCACCGAATGTCTCGCACAGCTCGACCTGACTGTATGTCGGATCAAGCCGGTACTGCCATCCGGACAACACTGCGCCTCCTCCGCTCCGACCACGAACGTACGCCACCGAGACGGCCCGGGCAGTGACTATTTGAACAAACCACAGAATTGACCACAAATTTTATGGATGCAACCTCACGTGATCGAAATTTTAAACCTTTCCTTCGGCACTATCCGGTGACCGGGGTGAAGCGGACCGGGAGGCGGACCAGGGCGCGGTGGAAGGGGCCCGGGCGCCAGCGCAGGGTGTCGGCGGGCTCGGCGAGTTCGAGGTCGCCGATCCGGCTGGTCAGCTGCTCGACGGCGGTGATCGCGATCAGCAGGGCCGGGTCGCGGGCCGGGCAGGCGTGCGGGCCGGCCGCCCAGGCCAGGTGCGCCGACTCGCCGCTGCGCAGCCCGGCCGTGTCGGGGCTGTCGGCCGGCGGGGCTGCCTCGGAGTTGGCGGCGGCGTAGGAGACCAGGACGAGCGAGCCGGCCGGGATCGCCCGGCCGTGCAGGACGGTGTCGCAGCGCGGGTAGTGGGCGGAGAGGTTGGCCAGCGGCGGCTCGTGCCAGAGCACCTCGTCGATCGCCTGGTGCGCGGTCATCGCGCCGCCGAACAGCGAGCCGGCGTAGCGGGCGTCGGTGAGCAGCCGGCGCAGGGCGTTGCCGATGAGGTTGGTGGTCGGCTCGTTCCCGGCGATCATGGTCAGGGTGATCTGCCGGACCACCTCGTCGTTGTCGAGCCCCGCCGGGTGGGTGAGGAACCAGGAGGTCAGGTCGTGCCGGGGGCGTTCGCGGCGCTCGGCGACCATCGCGGTGACCACGGCGACGAGGTCCGCGTACGCGGTCACCGCCTGCCGGGTGGACTCGATCATGCCGACGATGCCGGCCACCAGCCGTTCCCGGTGCTCGTCGGGCACGCCGAACCAGGTGGTGACCACGTGGACGGGCAGCCGGCGGGCGTAGTCGGCGATGAGGTCGGCGGAGCCGGTGGCCCCGAAGGTGCCGATCAGCCGGTGGGCGACCTCGGCGACCCGGCGTTGCAGCAGGTGCGGCTCCAGCAGCGCGAGGCCGTCGGTGATCACCTGCCGGTACCGGGCGTGCGTATCGCCGTCGCTGAACAGCGCGGTCGGCCGGTAGCCGAGCACCGGGAGCAGCGGGGAGTCCGGGGGGACGGTCTGCTGCCAGGCCCGGGAGTCCTTGGAGTAGGTGTCGGTGTCGCGCAGCAGGTCCAGCGCGGCCTGGTAGTCGGTGACCAGCAGGGCCTCGACGCCGGGCGCGATCTCCACCGGGGCGACCGGGCCCTGCCGGCGCAGCCGCTCGTAGACGGTCTGCGGGTCGGCGGCGAAGGCCGGGCCGTGCAGGGCGGTCGGGGGTTGCGCGGCGGAGGGCTGGGCAGTGGGCGGCTGGGCGGTGGGGGTGGTCATGACTGCTCCGGGGCGGAGGGCGGCAGGCCGTGCAGGACGTGTTCGGTGAGCGCGATCAGGGCGTCCAGGCTGGAGCCGCGCTCGCGGGCGTCGCAGAGCACCAGCGGGGTGGCCGGGTGCAGGTCGAGGTGGGCGCGGAGCACCTCGGGCGGGTGCGCCGGCGATTCGGGGAAGCGGTTGACCGCGACCGCGTACGGCAGGCCCTGCTCCTCGACCATGTCCATGATCTCGAAGGAGTCGGCGAGCCGGCGGGTGTCCGCCAGGACCAGGGCACCGAGGGCGCCGCGCGCGATGTCCTGCCAGAGCGGGAAGAACCGCCGCTGGCCGGGGGTGCCGAACATGTACAGCACCACCTCGCCGGGCAGGGTGAGCCGCCCGAAGTCGACCGCGACCGTGGTGGTGGACTTGCCGGGGAGGCCCGCCAGGTCGTCGACGGGCGCGCCGGTCTCGGTCATCGCCTCCTCGGTGTGCAGGGTGGGGATCTCCGAGAGGGTGCGGATGAAGGTCGTCTTGCCGACGCCGAAGGGGCCGGCGACCACGAGCTTCATCAGCGTCTGTTCGGGGTCGGGCAGGTAGCCCACCCGGTCCGGGCGCCCCGGACCGGGCGGCCTACCGGAGAGTGCGGAGTCCAACGAGGAGCCTCTCGACGAGGGAGCGGTCGGTCTGCTGGGCGCGGGGGATCGGCGCGCGGGCGTGCAGGCAGCCCGCCTCGACCAGGTCCGCCGCGAGGAAGACGGTCGCGCTGACCGGGAGCCGCAGGTGCGCGGCGGCCTCCACGACGGTGAGCGCGCCGGGCCGCAGCAGTTCCCAGAGCCGCCGGTGCTCGGCCTCCAGCTCGGTGAGCGCCTCCGGCTGCTCGGCGCCGGTCGCGAACAGCACGGTCAGCCGTTCGAATCCGTCGGCGCCGGCGCGGGCCCGGCCGCCGGTGGCCAGGTAGGCGGGCACCATCCGCCTGCGGGGGACGGCGGTCATGACCGCGGGGCGTCCTGCCGCCTGGCCGGGCTGGCCAGGGCGCGGCCGAGGGCGGCCACCTGGACCTGCATCTGGTAGGCGACGTTGCCGAGTTGGGCCTCGGGCGTGGTGAACACCGCGAGCGAGGTGTTCTCCCCGGCCGGGACGACGACGGCGAAGCCCAGCTCGGACTCGACCACGGTCTGCGCCAGCCGGGGCTGCTCGGTGTCGGTGAAGGCGGTGGTGAACGCGCGGGCGGCCGCGTGGACGGTGGCGGTCATCGCGGCGACCCGCTCGGCGGAGGCGCGGCCGAGGCCGGCCGAGGCGGCCTCGACCAGGCCGTCACCGGTGGCGATCACCGCGTGGACGACGCCCGGCAGCTCCAGGAGCGGGCTCAGCACCCACCCGATGCCTTCGGCGGCGGCCGGGGCGCCGCCGGTGGGCGCGCCCGCGGGTGCGGGGGTGGCGGTGGCGGTG
>NZ_JAIY01000006.1:602986-603871 GCF_000710405.2 Kitasatospora sp. MBT66
CGGCACCGCCCGCACCGGCGGGACGGCGTGCACCGGCGGTCCGCCGGACGGGCGCTGCGGGTCGGACGGGCCGGGCAGCTCGGGCCGGTCCTGCACCGGGGGGACGACATGGATGGTCGGGACACCCTCGCGGGCGCGTCCGCCCGCGGCGGTGGCCGGACCGGCCGGACCGGATCCGGCCCGCAGCGGCAGCGGGGTGAGCACCGACAGCGGCTGCTCCTCGTCCACCACCGTCAGCAGCCCGGCCGGGATCCGGACCAGGGCGCGCATCCCCCCGTACGGGGAGGGCTCGACGTGGCAGGAGAAGCCGTACTGCCGGGCCAGCTTGCCGACCACCGCGAACCCGGTCCGCGGCGGGTTGCCCAGCTCGGTGAGCAGCACGTCGGTCGGGCCCGCCAGCAGTCGGCGGGCCCGGCGGAGCTGGTCCTCCTCCATCCCGATGCCGCTGTCGTCGACGATCACCATCGCGCCCCGGCCGCCCTGCTGGAGGGTGACCGGGACGTCCGTCTCGGGGTGCGAGTAGGCGGTGGCGTTGGCGAGCAGTTCGGCGACCGCGATGGCCACCGGCTCGGCGGCCCGGGCCACCACGGCCAGCCGGCCCTCGCGCAGGTGGTTGGCCACCTTGATGCGGGCGTAGCCGGGCACCCGGGAGAGCGCGCCGACCACCACCTCGGCGAGCGGCGAGTCGGTGCGGGCCAGGCCCGGCCAGGCCTCGCAGAGCACGGCGACGGTCTGGATCCGGCGCAGCGCGACCTCGTTGCGGAAGTCGACCTCCAGCAGCCGGGGGTCGTCGTTGTCGTCCTGGAGCTGCTGGACCAGGCTCTGGATCTGGTAGAGCAGGGTCTGGATCTTGGAGGTGGCGCCGCGCATCGCGGAGCGGGCAGC
>NZ_JAIY01000006.1:604358-629649 GCF_000710405.2 Kitasatospora sp. MBT66
GGCGGCGTCGGCCCGGGCCACGGCGCGCGAGCGGCCGCGCGCCAGGAGCGCGGCGGCCACGAGCGCGGCGAGCGCGATCAGCGCCAGGGCCGGTACCAGGAACTGCGTCATCGACGTCCTCGGAGTTTCCTTGTACGAAGAACGGGCTCGGTCGGGGTGCCGACGGCCGGGTGCCGCAGGCCGGGGCTCGGGCTGTGGTGGCCGGGGCTCAGGCCGTGGCGCGGCCGTCCGCGCGCGGGCGGGGTGCCCGGCGGTCGGTGTCCTCGTCGATCTCACGGGCCACCAGCGCCACCTGGTTCATCGCCGCCAGGATGTTCGGCACCTCGCTGCCGTCCAGGTGCCGGTACTCGGCGGCGACGGTGAGCACCAGCCGCTCGGGCAGGCCGAGTTCGGGGTAGCGCTGCTCGGCGATGATCCGGCGGGCGGCGTCCAGCGCGGTGAGTCCGGCGCGGTGCAGGGCGTGGGTGCGCTCGCGGACGTGGGTGAGGTAGGCGATGTGCTCGTGCACGCCCGGGCGGTCGAGCACCGGTCCGTGGCCGGGCACGACGATCCGGGCGCCGGTGGCCAGGATCCGCTCGCAGGCGGCGATGACGTTCTCCAGCGGACCGGCCCAGTGCGAGGGGTGGTCGCCCGGCTGGGCGGCGGTCGAGCCGAAGATCACGTCGCCGGTGAACACCGCGCGCTGGTGCGGGAGGTGGACGATGAGGTCGCCGCCGGTGTGGGCTGCGGGCAGGCCGGTGATCTGCACCGGGTACTCCCCCACCCGCAGTTCCAGCTCGCCCTGGAAGACGGTGTCCGGGTGCACGGGATCGGTCGCGGACCAGTCGAACTGCCCGAAGTGGCGCCGGAGGTAGTCGCCGAGCGGCGAGTCCGGGTCGCTCCCGGTGACCAGCGCGTGGGTCTGCTGGGGCGTCGGCTCCCAGTGGATGTGCTCCAGCGCCTCGCGGGTGGCGATCACCTCGGCGTCCGGCAGCACGCCCGCGCCCCAGAGGTGGTCGCCGTTGGCGTGAGTGACGACGATCCGGTCGACGTCGACGCCGTCGGCCAGCCGCTTGCGGCTCTCGGCGAGGAACTCGGCGGCCAGCGAGGGGTCGTAGGGGGTGTCGATCCACAACGCTGTCCGTCGACCGGCGAGCAGTCCGCAGTTGGCCAGGCCCCAGCCCCGCTTCGGCGGGAGCCAGACGTACAGGTCCTCGGCAATCGCGCTCACGTTCGCACGGTTGATCGTCATGGCCGCGATTATGCCGATGATGTGACAGCGGTGGAGCGAAACCCTGGCGTTTTCGGCCATTCCCCGCCCCGGACTCTCCCGTCCCGCCCCTTTCCTCCCGGTTCGCCGCCCGCCACCGTTCCGGGATCCGGTCAACGCGCGCCCGGCATCCGGTCGGTGTGTGCCCGACATCCGGTCGGCGCGGCCTCGGGCGGACGGCCGACGCGGCCCGGACCGAGGTCCGACGCGGCCCGGGCGGACGGCCGACGCGCGGTCAGCCGGACGGCAGCACGCGGCAGACCTCCACCGTCACGTCCACGGTGTCCAGGCCGATCACCCGGCCCTCGACGGCGACGAATCCTTTCTCCCCCGAGCGGAACAACCCGGCCAGTGGGGACTGCCGCCCGGCCGCCGCGAGCGCCTCCACCCCCATCGCCGAGCCGAAGGCGAAGACCCCGCAGAGCACCACGCAGGGCGCCTGCCGCGAGGTCCGGGTGACGAACACGAAGCCGTGGTCGCGGACGAGTTCGTCGGCCGCGTTGTACTGCGCCTCGAAGGCCATCCCGCCCCAGCGGGCCCGGGCCGCCTGCGGGTGCTCCAGCCGGAAGTCCGGGAAGTCGGTGGCCAGGACGCCCGCCGAGTAGGCGTTGACGCTCGGCCCGCCGACCGAGAAGGTCGGCATCCTCGGGTCCTGCGCGCCCGCGGTGACCAGCTCGATGGTGGCCTTGCGGTTGATCTTCCGCAGCAGGTCGGTGAGTTCGGCGATCGCCCGCGCCTCGGCCATCGGCATGAACAGCACGTTCCGCGGGCCCCGGCTGGTGAGCCGGCAGCCGTCCTTGGCGTAGGCGAACTCGCCGACCTCGATACTCGGCGTGACTATCTGCACCCGGCTGTACGGGCCGAGCAGCGCGCGCAGGAAGCCGTAGCGCAGGAAGAGGCGGGTCCGGGCGAGCGACCGCGCCGCGAGAAAGCCGATCACCGCCGGAACGAACCCGATCAGTATCTGGAGCAGGATCTCCACGGCACCCCCGCGATGACTCGGGCACGAACTGTCGGCGCCGATGTGATGCCCCGTAGAACCCCGGGAACTCCCGAGCCGGGCCGACACCCGGCGTCCACGCCCCTCCACGCCCCCGATTCACCCGTCCGGCCCAGTCCGCCGGCCCGGCGGGCGTCACACTCCGTCATTGGTGGACGGGACAGGACCAGCCCGGTCGGGGCAGGCCCGTCAGCCGCCCAGACGCTTGACGAACTTCCGCTCACTGGCACAGCGTTCGTAGCCCAGCCAGGCGTTGATCGCCAGCATCGGCGCGTTGGTCGCGTCGTTCGAGGTGTACGCGTGCCGCAGACCGGCCTCCCGGGCCAGGCGCAGCGACTCCAGCTTGGCGAGCTTGGCCAGCCCCCGGCCGCGGAACTCCCGGCGGCAGGCGGTGAACGCCGACCAGTACCGGTCCGCGCCGTCCGTGTGGACGGCGGTGAACGCCGCCGGACGGCCGTCGACCGCGGCCACGACGCTCAGACCGGCGTCGAAGGCCGGGCGTTGCCACTCACCCGCGAGCCACTCGTCGTAGTCGGCGGCGTCCATCACCACCTCGCCCGGCTCGTCCCGTATCGCGTCCGCCTCGACCAGGAACACCGGGTGCGGGTCGGCCGCCCAGTCGCGCGCCGGGCTCAGCTCGACGCCGGCCGGCAGCGGCGGGGCCTCGGGCAGCGGACGGGCGAGGTCCCGGGCGCCGAAGTGGGCGATCCGTCCCTCGGTGAAGCCCCGGGCCGCGGCGAAGGCGCGCGGGCCTGGCTCCTCGTCCACCCAACTGTGCAGTTCGACCACGCCGTGCCCGGCCAGGTGCCGTTCGGCGGCGGCCAGCAGGGCGGTGAAGGCGCCGCGTCGCCGGTACTCGGGCAGGACACTGCCGTTGGCGTGGCCGACGCCGGTCGTGCTGGTCCCGGTCACCACCCCGCAGCGGACCGAGCCGACCACCCGGCCGTCCAGCTCGGCGACGAAGGTGCGGTAGTGGCCCCTGGTCCGCTGGGCGTTCAGCCAGACGAACATCTCGGGCGCCTCGACCAGGTGCTCACGCCCGGCCCGGTGGGCAGCCGCCACGGCCCCGGCGTCCTCGGGGCGGAAGTCACGAATCGTCAGCGGTGTCATAGCTGCGTCACAGTAGCCACCGTCGGTCCGTCCGCGAACTCGTTTTCCACCGCAACCGCCCCCACCAGCGGCGATGCGGGAAATTCGGGCCGAGGTCGCGGATTGACTCAACGCCAAGCTCAAGTAATGCTCTGAGATGACCGGTCGAGGCTTGGCAGCCGCTCAGTCCGGGGACATGCTCAGCACCACAGCCCGGCGGCCCTGGCGACGAGGCCCGCGCCGACCGACGGCTTTCCACCCAGCCCTCCGAAGGGGGCGCACCGATGACCTCCCCCGCCCTGCGGACCGCTCCGCAGCCGCCCGCAACGACGACGGGCACCACCGGCAGCACCACTGTCAGCACAACCACCGGCACCGCCGACACCACGGGCACGGGCACCACGGGCACCGGCACCGCGCGCCGGCTCGGCGTCGGCCTCGGCTGGCGCAGCGAGATCGACACCGTGGTCGAGCGGCAGCCCGGCCTCGACTGGGTCGAGGTCGTCGCCGAGAACATCTGCGACGACCACCTCCCCGCCTCCCTGCGGATCCTGCTCGACCGGGGCCTCACCGTGGTCCCGCACGGTGTCGGGCTCGGCCTCGGCGGCGCCGACCGGCCCGACCCGGCCCGGCTGGCCAGGCTCGCCGGGACTGCCGAGCTGCTCGGCTCCCCGGTGGTCACCGAGCACCTGGCGTTCGTCCGGGCTGGCGGCCTGGAGGCCGGCCACCTGCTGCCGGTGCCGCGCTCGCGCGACGCCCTGCGGGTGGTCGCCGAGAACGTGCGGATCGCCCAGGACCAGTTGCCGGTGCCGCTCGCCCTGGAGAACATCGCCGCCCAGCTGGCCTGGCCGGACGACGAGCTGACCGAGGGGCAGTTCCTGGCCGAGCTGGTCGAGCGGACCGGGGTCCGGCTGCTGATCGACGTCGCCAATCTGCACACCAACCGGGTCAATCTCGGCATCGACCCGGCCGCCGAACTGGACCGGCTGCCGCTGGAGGCGCTCGCCTACGTGCACGTCGCGGGCGGCACCATGGTCGACGGTGTCTGGCACGACACCCACGCCCACCCGGTCACCGAACCGGTGCTGGAGGTGCTGGCCGAGCTGTGCTCCCGGGTCGCGCCGCCCGGGGTGCTGCTGGAGCGCGACGCCGCGTTCCCGCCGCCGGCCGAGCTGGCGGCCGAACTCGACGCCGTCCGGCGGGTGCTGGAGGGCGGTCGGTGACCGCCGCCCCCGGCGCGGACGCCGCCGCCGTCTCCGCGTCCGGCACCGACACCGTGTCCGCCATCGACTCCGCTCTCTCCACCGACGCCGTTTCCGTCACCGACGCCGCGCGGGCCCGGCTGGCGACCCGGCAGACCGAACTGCTCACCGCCCTGGTGGCCGGCGGCCCGGTGCCGCCCGGCTTCGACCCGGCGCAGGTGCGCGCCCAGGCGACCGGCCTCGCCGCCAAGCGGCGCGACACCGCCGCCAAGGTGGTCCCGGACCTGCCCCGCCTGCTCGGCGCGCAGTACGGGCCGCTGTTCCTCGCCTACGCCCGCGGCAATCCGCAGACCGGCGGCTACCGCGCCGACGCCCGGGCCTTCGCCGAGTGGGCACTCACCGGCCGCCCGGAACCGTCCGAGGACCAACGACGGGACCTGGAACGCTGGCTCCGTCCGGCGCCCGAGGACCGTTCCGAACGCCGGCCCGGCCCGCTCGCCCGCCTGCGCCGCGCCCTGCGGCCCGGCCGGGAGGCCTGAGCACCGGGCCCGCGCCCGCGCCCGCACCGCACCACTCCCTTCAGCACCCGTGCCCGTCCGCCCCGACGCCGCGCCCGCCCGGGCCGCGCGTCCGTCCGGACCGCACCCCAGCACCGCCCCACCACCGCCCCACGACGGCGCCACGCGCGCCCGAACCATGTCTCACCACCCGGGGGAACCACTCATGTGGCACAACGCCTTCTATCTCGTGCCCGGCCTCCTGCTGGCCGCCACCGTGCTCTACGCGCAGCAGGCCAAGCAGGCCGCGCAGCGCGTCAGCGACCCCAAGGGCCTGCCCGGCCGCGGCATCGCCCTGCTGGAGGCCGCCTTCCTGTCCGGGGGCCCGGGCCGGGTCTTCGACACCGCCCTGGTCCGGATGCACCGACGCGGCCACGTCGTGGTCAGCCGCTCCCGGCTGGTCACGCTGACCGCCAGTGAGCCCCTCGACGAGGTCGACGGCGCGATCGTCGACGCGATCGGCCCGTCCCGCAGCCGGGACCTCGACTCGCTGCGCGTCGCGGTGATGCGCGCGCCCGCCGTCCAGGCCGTCGGCGACGCCCTGGCCGCCCGCGGCCTGCTGCGCAACCCGGAGCGGCTGCGCCGGGCCCGGACCGCGAACCGGACGATCTGGCTCGCCCTGGCGGTCACCCTGGCGTTCGCCGGGGCCGCCCTGCTGCTGGCCTCCGACGAGCCGGGCAGCGACGGCCCCTCGCTCTGGATCCCGATGGTGCTGCTCGTCCTCGGCCTGGTCTCGCTGCTGGCCACCCGTCCGCCCAAGGGCCGGGTCACCCCGGCCGGGCGGCGCCAGCTCGGGCTGATGGACACCGGCAAGCCCTGGCAGCCGCACCACGGCGCGTTCGTGAGCGGCGCGGACGCCGTGCTGCTCGGCGCCGTCGCGATGGGCGGCCTGGCCCTGGTCGGCGCCGACGGCCTCGGCGACGCGGAACTGCACGAGGCGATGCTCGCCGCGGCGGCCACCGACCAGTCGGCCCGGGCCTTCGCCGCCGCCGGCGGCGGCCCCTCGTCCTCCGGTTCCTCCGGTTCCTCCGGCTCCTCCTGCGCGACCGGCCCGGCCACCTGGTGCGGCTCCTCCTCGGACTCCTCCGGCTCCTCCGGCTCCTGCGGTTCCTCGGGTTCGGGCTGCGGCAGCTCCGCCAGCTGCTCCTCCGGCTCCAGCTGCTCCTCGGGCTCCTCCTGCGGGTCCTCCTCGGGCTCCAGCTGCGGCGGTGGCTCCAGCTGCGGCGGCGGCGGGGGCTGCGGATCCTGAGCCCCGGCCGGGGGCCGAGGACGCACCGGACGTCACAGTTCGGTATCGCGGTCCGGGAAGACGTTCCGCGTGCGGCGCGGCCGGGACTACAACAAGCCCATGTGGTTGCTCTTCCTCCTCCCGGCCTGCGTCGCCGCGGTGCTCTCCTGCATCCGGCTCGTCCGGACGACCGCCACCGCCGACGCGCTGTCCGGTCAGGAGGGCCCCCGGCCGTCCGAGGCGGTGGGGATCGGGCTCTACGAGACGGCGTACCTGGCCGGCGGACCGGACCGGGTGGTCGAGCTGGCGCTCGTCCTGATGGCCTCCCGGGGGCGGCTGCACCTCGCCCACACCGGCTGGACCACGGTCGTCGACCCGCGCGGCCGCAGCCGGCTGGAACGCGCGGTGATCGCCACCGTCGGCCCCGAGGGCCAGTGCCGCACCGACGACCTGCGGCTGGCGATGGCCGCGCACCCCACCGTGCTGGAGATCGGCAGCCGGCTCTCGCTCGCCGGGCTGGCCACCCCGGCGACGGTGCGGCGGCACACCGTGCTGGTGGTCCGGCAGGTCCGGCAGGCGCTGCTGCTCTCGGTGGTGCTGCTGGCCGTGGCGCTGGTCGTCGGCGGCCTGACCGACGGTGACGCGCTGACCCCGCTGGCCTGGTTCTCGCTGCCGCTGGTGCTCACCTCGGGCACCCTGCTGATGGCCCGGGTCGACGTCTACCCGTACACCCGCTGGGCCTCGCCGATCGGCCAGGAGGTGCTCCGCGAGGTCCGCCCGCCGCGCCAGCACGGCCTCACCGACGACGACGAGCGCGAACTGCTCACCGCCGTCGCGATGAACGGCCCCGCCGCCCTCCAGGACGCCCGGCTGCGCGCCGCCCTGCGCCGCCACTGACACGCCGAAGGGCCCGTCCCGCACGGAATTCTCCGGCGGAGGGGCCCTTCGGCGTGTCAGTGCACGGGCTTGCTCAGACCAGGCCGTTCAGCAGCTCGGCGACCGGCTTGCGGCGCCCGGTGAAGAACGGCACCTCCTCGCGGACGTGCAGCCGGGCCCGGGACGGGCGCAGGTCGCGCATCAGGTCCACGATCCGGTGCAGCTCGTCCGCCTCGAAGGCGAGCAGCCACTCGTAGTCGCCCAGCGCGAACGAGGCGACCGTGTTGGCCCGCACGTCGGGGTAGCCGCGCGCCATCTGGCCGTGCTCGGCGAGCATCGCGCGCCGCTCGGCGTCCGGCAGCAGGTACCACTCGTAGGAGCGCACGAACGGGTACACGCAGACGTAGTCGCGCGGGCGCTCGTCGGCGAGGAACGCCGGGATGTGCGACTTGTTGAACTCCGCCGGGCGGTGCAGCGCCATGTTCGACCAGACCGGCTCCAGCTGCCGGCCCAGGCCGGTGCGGCGGAAGCGGTTGTACGCCTCCTGGAGGTCGTCCGAGTCGGCGGCGTGCCACCACACCAGGATGTCGGCGTCCGCGCGCAGACCGGACACGTCGTAGGTGCCGCGCACCGTGACGTCCTTGGCCTCCAGCTGGGCGAACAGCTCCTCGACCTCGGTGACCAGGCCGGTGCGGTCCTCGGGCAGCGCGCCCTTGAGCTTGAACACCGACCACATGGTGTAGCGGATGACCTGGTTCAGGTCCCGCGCCTTCAACTTGGCGGGCTGCTCGGCGGCCTGCTGCTCAGCGGTCTCAGTCATGCGCCCATTGTCCTCTCGGTGACGTTCGCCCCGGCCAGCGGGGTCAGTACTCGGTCGAGCGCGGCGACGGCCGCCCGGGCGCTCGCGACGCACGCCGGGATGCCCACGCCGTCGTACGCGGCCCCGCACACGGCCAGCGCCCCCACCCGCTCCGCCGCCGCCCTGATCCGGGCCACCCGGTCCAGGTGGCCGACCGGGTACTGCGGCAGTCCGGCCCGCCACCGGGTGACGGCGGTGTCGTAGGGACGGGCGGTCAGGCCGATCGCCTCGCCCAGGTCGGCCAGCGAGCGGGCGACCAGCTCCTCGTCCGCCAGCTCCAACGGCTCCTCCTCGCGCAGCCGGCCCAGCGAGGTGCGCAGCACGAAGGCGTCCGGCGCGGACCGCTCCAGCCAGCCCCACTTGTTGGAGGAGAAGGTGGACGCCTTGATCCGGCGGCCGTCCACGGGCGGGACGAGGAAGCCGCTTCCGGCCGGGGTGCGGGCCAGGTCGGCGCGGCGGAAGGCCAGGGTGACCAGCGCCATCCCGGCGTACTCCACGGTGTCCAGTTCGGCGGCCGCGGCGGGCGCGTCGGCGCGCAGCAGCCGGGCGGCGGCCGGCGCGGGCACGGCCAGCACGACGGCGTCCGCGGCGAGCACCTCGCCGTCGCCGGTGGTCACCCGCCAGCCGTCGGGGGTGCGGCGCAGCTCCGTCACCTCGGTCCGGGTGCGCAGCTCGACGCCGGCCTCGGCGCAGGCCGCGGCGACCGCCTCCGGCAGGGTGCCGAGGCCGCCGCGCAGGCCCTGGAACACGGGGGTGCCGACGGTCGCCGGCCGGGTGGCCAGCCGGTGCACGCCCTCGACCAGGGATCCGCCGCCGCGGGCGACCGGCAGCAGCGCGGGCACCGCGGCGCGCAGCGAGATCTCGCCGCTGTGCCCGGCGTAGACACCGCCGAGCAGCGGCTCCACCAGCCGGTCCACGACCTCGCGGCCGAGCCGGTCGGCGACGTAGCGGCCGATCGCGACATCGTCCGCGACCGCCTCCCCGACCACCTCGTGCCGGGCCCGCTCCAGGCCCTCGGGGCTCAGCACACCGGAGTCCGCCAGCGCGGCGAGGTCCCCGGGCACGCCCATCACCTGTCCGCCGGGCAGCGGCCGCAGCGCGCCCCTGGTCCAGATCGCGGCCTTGGCGGTGGTCGGCGGCTCCAGCCGCTCCGCGAGCCCGACGGCCCGCGCCAACTCGACCGCCTCCGGCCGCCGGGCGAGCATCGACTCCGCCCCGAGATCCACCCGGACCCCGCCGACCTCGCCGCCCCGCAGCTTCCCGCCCAGCCGCTCCGACGCCTCCAACAGCGTCACCCGCGCCCGCGCCGGCTCCCCCGCACCCCCACCGACCACGGCCGCTGCGGTCAGCCCCGCGATCCCGCCGCCGATCACCACGACATGTGCTTGCGCCATGCCTCGCAGTCTCGCAGGTCTTTACACCTTTGCCTCAATCCGCCCGCTTCTGCCCCTTGCGGGCGGGCACGAGCGCGTCCAGGTCGATGTCGACCGGGAACGGCACCGGCCGCTCCAGCCGCTCGCGGAAGATCCCGGCCGCCACGTAGGCACCCGTCGAACAGTCCAGTTCGTGGACGTGGACCACCGGCAGGTCGTTCTCCTCCTCGACCACCCAGTAGTGCGGGATGCCGGCCTCGGCGTACTTCCGCCACTTGACCGTGCGGTCCCGATGCGCCGACTCGGGAGAGACGACTTCGACGACGAGAGACACCTCATCAGGCGCGAACAGGGTCCGATCAGGGTCGTACGGGGCAACGGTCACGATCAGATCAGGTTCGGGACGATTCCGCTTGTCGAGCCGAATCGTCATCTCCCGACCCACCCTGCTGCCCTCGGGCACCTGAGCACGCAACGCGATCACCAGATCGGTGACGAGCTCACCGTGCCACCAACGCTGCGGGGACATCATGAAGACCAGTGCTCCGTCGATCAGTTCGGTGTGGCGCGGCGCCTGCGGCAGACGGTCGAGGTCCTCGGCGAACCATCCCTCGGCGCGGGGCGGGTACATCCAGTCCGGCAACTCGCTCATGCGGACCACGGTAGCGACTCCGGGGCAAGCGCGGAGCCCGTCGGGCCCCCACGAGCCCGAGGTGTACCGACGGACGGGGCGCCTTGTCCTGCTCGCGGCCGAGACGTGATCGAGCTGCGACCTCCCGGGTGGGTCCGGAGCGGGGCGGGGCCCGTCGAAATGGTGCGGGTGCCCCGGGAGGGGGCGCCGGGAAGCACCGGACGACGGGGAGGGCTCGATCGTGGCACGAGGACGAGGGCGGCGCAGAGCGGGGGCGCTGGCGGCGGTGGCCGTGGCGGCGGTGCTGGCGGCGGGCTGCTCGGCGGACAGGGACGGCGGCAGCAAGGACATGTCGGCGGCCGCCCCGGCGCAGGCCGCCGCCGGGGAGGCGGCCAAGGGGGACGCCTCCGTCGGGGCACCGGGAGTGGCCTCGGTGGCGCCCAAGGCGCCGCCGGCCGGGCCGACGGGTGCGGCGCCGGCGGTGGACAGCCGGCAGATCGCGTACTCGGCGCAGCTGACGGTGCGGACGGCCCAGGTGGACACGGTGCTGGCGAAGGCCCGGGACCTGGCCGTCGCGGCGGGCGGCTATGTGGCGAGCGAGACCGGGAGCTCCGGCGGGGACGGCGGACCGCAGAGCGGGCAGATCACGGTGAAGGTGCCCTCGGCGGCGTTCCAGCCGACGCTGGACCAGCTGGCCGGGCTCGGCGAGGTGCTCTCCCGGCGCAGCCAGGCGGAGGACCTGACCCAGCAGGTCGCGGACGTCAACAGCCGGATGCAGAGCCAGCAGGCGAGCGTGGACCGGGTGCGCGCGCTGATGGCGCAGGCGAAGACGCTGGCCGAGATCGTCAGTCTGGAGAGCGAGCTGAGCCGGCGGGAGTCGGACCTGGAGTCGCTGCAGAAGCAGGTGAAGGAGCTGTCGGCGCGGACCTCGCTGTCCACCGTCACGCTGGACGTGCGGCAGAAGACCGGCCCGGTCCAGGACGTGCCGGACGCGCCGAAGGACAAGGGGTTCTGGGCCTCGGTCGGCTCGGCGCTCGGCGGCGGCTGGCACCTGCTGGGCGCGATCGTGCGCGGGGTCGCCGTGACGGTGGCCGCCGTGCTGCCGTTCCTGCTGGTGGCCGCGCCGGTGGCGGCGGTGGTGCGGGCGGTGCGCCGACGGCGGAAGCCGGTCCCGGTGGCACCGGAGCAGGAGCAGGACCGGGCCGAGGAGGAAGAGGAGCCCGCGAACTGATCCCGGACCCGCCGGTGGCGGCCCCCTCCGCGGGGGCCGCCACCGGACGTCGGGTCAGCGGGCGCTGGCCTCGTGCACGAAGGCGACCAGGCGGCTGAGCGCGTCCGGGTCCATGCTCGGCATGACGCCGTGGCCGAGGTTGAAGATGTGGCCGCTGCTGCCGATCGCCTGGGCGGCGTGCAGCACCTCGCGGGCCTTGGTCTCGACCGCGCTGGTGGGCGCGAAGAGCACCGCCGGGTCGAGGTTGCCCTGGAGGCCCTTGCCGGGGCCGACCCGCTCGGCGGCGACGTTCAGCGGCACCCGCCAGTCGACACCGACCACGTCGGCGCCGGCCTGGCCCATGAGGCCCAGCAGCTCGCCGGTGCCCACGCCGAAGTGGATCCGCGGCACGCCGTACCCGGCCACCGCGTCGAACACCTTGGTGCTGGCCGGCATCACCGAGCGGCGGTAGTCGTCCGGCGCGAGCGCGCCGACCCAGGAGTCGAACAGTTGGATCGCCGAGGCGCCGGCCTCGATCTGCACCTTGAGGAAGGCGGCGGTGATCCCGGCCAGCCGGTCGAGCAGGGCGGCCCACAGGTCGGGCGCGCCGTACATCATGGCCTTGGTGTTCTCGTGGTTCTTGGACGGCCCGCCCTCGATCAGGTAGCTGGCGAGCGTGTAGGGCGCACCGGCGAAGCCGATCAGCGGGGTCGGGCCGAGCTCGTCCACGAGCAGGCCGACGGCCTCGGTGATGTAGGGGACGTCGTCCGGCTCCAGCGGGCGCAGCCGCTCCAGGTCGGCGAAGGTCCGGATCGGGTCGGCGATGACCGGGCCGATGCCGGGCTTGATGTCGACGTCGATGCCGACCGCCCGGAGCGGCACCACGATGTCGCTGAAGAAGATCGCCGCGTCCACCTTGTGCCGGCGCACCGGTTGGAGGGTGATCTCCTTGACCAGCTCGGGCCGCATGCAGGACTCCAGCATGGGGATGCCCTCGCGGACCTTCAGGTACTCGGGCAGCGAGCGGCCCGCCTGGCGCATGAACCACACCGGGGTGTGCGGTACCGGCTCGTGCCGGCAGGCGCGCAGGAACGCCGAGTCGTACGCGGCGCCGCGGCGCGCGTCGGGCTGCTGACCGGGGGTGGCGCCGGTCGGGGGGGTTGCCGTCGTCTCGCTCACGCTCCAAATCTTCGCACGCGGCCCGGACCGGCCCGTCCCGGCGGTCCCGTTGCTTCCTCCAGGATCCGAACAGGGATCCGACCGGGGTTCCGGACGAGGATCCGGCGGGACCCCGGGCGGGACCCCGAACATGGATCCGGCCGGGATCCGGCCGGAGATCTGGCCGGATTGCCGCCCCGGCGCGCCGCGCGGGCAGAAGTTACGGCGATTACCCGGGTTTTCGACCTAGTCTTCGGGTCATGGCAGCGGTCGGAGGGCACCCCGCACAGGGTGGCGGAGCAGGTGGCGGAACGGGTCGGGAGGCGGCGCCGAGCGAGTTCCGGGCCGCCGTGGAGGCGTTCTCCGGTGCCCGGCTGCGCCCCGAGCTCGTCCTCTCCCCCGCCCCGGCCCCGCGCCGGCTGGCGCCGCACTCCTTCGCGCTGACCGCCACCGTCGAGGTCGACGGCGAGGAGCTGGCCGACGGCCGGCTGGTGCTGCTGCACGACCCGGCCGGGCAGGAAGCCTGGAACGGGGACTTCCGCGTGGTCACCATGACCCGGGCGGAGCTGGAGCCGGAGATGGCCGGCGACCCGATGCTCTCCGAGGTCGGCTGGGCCTGGCTGCTGGACGCGCTGCAGGCGCACGGGGCCGGGTACACGGAGCCGTCGGGCACGGTGTCGCTCTGCGCCTCGCAGTACTTCGGCGGGCTGGCCGAGCGCGCGTCCACCACCGAGATCGAGATCAGGGCGTCCTGGACGCCGGCCGACGGCCGCTTCGAGCGGCATCTGGCGGCCTGGGGGGACCTGCTCTGCATCAGCGCGGGCCTGCCGCCCGCCGCAGCGGCGCCGCACGCGCCCGCCGACGTCACGTCACTCGGTGGAGTGGTCCCGATGCCCGCCAGGCGACGTCCGCGCTCGCACTGAGGAGTGGCGCCGCCGCGGCGTCATCACCGGACGCACCGCCACCCCCAGGGCTGACGGAGTGTGACTTCGGTGCGGCTCTCCGTCAATAAACCGGTCGAATCCGACTGCTTCGTGTCGAGCCTGATCGATTTTGTGCGAATTCCAGGCATGTCGTAATCAGTCACCTGCGCGATTTGTCCGTATTGTTACTCACTAGATCGTGATCTTTCGCTAAAGCCGGGCACGGATGCTGCCGAAGCAGACTGTGACCCTTTCCGAACGCGGAACACTCCGACCGCCCCCTCGGGGTTCCGTCCGCCACTCCCGCAGGAGGCCTGGTGTCGGTCCTTCTTGAGCACCCCGCAAACGTGGTCGCCTACCGCCCGACCAAGCCCACCGCCATGGTGGTCATCGCCGATCCCCGCGTCCGAAACACCGTCACCCGTCACCTCTGGGCGCTCGGCGTCCGGGACGTGATCGAGGTGTCCTCCATCGCCGAGGCCCGCCCCCGGGTCTCCACCCCGCGCGACATCTGCGTCGCCGACGTCCACCTCCCCGACGGCTCGGGGCTGACCATCCTCGCCGAGACCCGCGCCGCCGGCTGGCCCAACGGGCTGGCACTCTCCGCGGCCGACGACATCGGCGCGGTCCGCAGCGCGCTGGCGGGCGGGGTCAAGGGCTACGTCGTGACCGGCACCCGCACCAATGTCGCCATGCCGGGCCGCCCGGGCCTGCCGCTCGGCGCCGCCGGGCTGGCCGGCCGGATGCGGCGCCCCGGGATGCCGGGCATGCCCGGCGCGGCCGGGGCCCCCGGCGGCGCCCCCGGTGCCCACGGCGCCCACGGCGCTCCGGGCGCCCAGCAGACCGCCTACCGCGAGCTGTCCGGCCGCGAGGTCGAGGTGCTGCGACTGGTCGCCGAGGGCCAGTCGAACAAGGCGATCGGCGTGGCGATGGGCCTCTCGGCCCTCACCGTGAAGAGCCACCTCGCCCGGATCGCCCGCAAGCTCGGCACCGGCGACCGGGCCGGCATGGTCGCGGTCGCGCTGCGCACCGGCATCATCCACTGAGTCCCGGCGCCGCTGCGGCGGCCCAGGAGGAACGTTTCCTCCCGGGCCGTCACCGCGGCCGGGAACGCCCCCCGGGGCCCGTCCGGAGAGCCTCGGGCGGGCCCCTTCATCGGTCTGACCAGTCCGACAACACTCCCGGTCGCGGGGTCCGTCGTACCCTTGGTAGGTGACCGACGCCGTAGCAGCCATCCCAGAAGAAGCAGCCCCGGTCCCGCTCCTCGAGCCGAAGGAGGGGATCCCTCCGGTCGTGGCGGACGAGCGGGCGCTGGCCGACACCGTCGCCGCCTTCGCCGCGGGATCCGGACCGGTCGCCGTCGACGCCGAGCGGGCCTCCGGCTACCGCTACGGCCAGCGGGCGTACCTCATCCAGCTACGCCGCGCGGGCGCCGGGTCCGCGCTGATCGACCCGATCGCCTGCCCCGACCTCAGCGGGCTGGGCGCGGCCCTCGCGGACACCGAATGGGTGGTGCACGCCGCCACCCAGGACCTGCCCTGCCTGGCCGAGGTCGGCATGAGACCGCAGCGACTGTTCGACACCGAGCTGGCCGGCCGGATCGCCGGCTTCGCCCGGGTCGGCCTCGGACCGATGACCGAGAACGTGCTCGGGCTGAGCCTGGCCAAGGAGCACTCGGCGGTGGACTGGTCCACCCGTCCGCTGCCCGAGCCGTGGCTGCGCTACGCCGCTCTGGACGTCGAGGTGCTGGTCGAGCTGCGCGACGCACTCGAACAGGAGCTGGACGCCCAGGGCAAGCTGGACTGGGCCCTGGAGGAGTTCGCGGCGATCGTCGCCGCCCCCCGCCCGGCCCCGCGGACCGACCCGTGGCGCCGCACCTCGCAGCTGCACAAGGTCCGCCGGCGCCGCCAGCTGGCCGTGGTGCGCGAGCTGTGGCTGGCCCGCGACCGCACGGCGCAGGAGCGGGACGTCTCGCCGGGCCGGGTGCTCTCGGACGCCGCGATCGTCAACGCCGCGCTGGCCATGCCGCTGAACATCGCGGCACTGCAGGGCGTCCAGGGCTTCGGGCCCCGGGTGCACCGGCGTCAGCTGGAGCAGTGGCTGGCCGCCGTCCAGCGCGGGCGGGAGGTGCCGGAGAACCAGCTGCCGCCGGCCGCCGCACCGCACGACGGCCCGCCGCCGCCGCGCGCCTGGGCCGAGAAGGACCCGGTGGCGGCCGCCCGGCTGAGCGGGGCGCGCGCCGCGGTCGGCGAGCTGGCCGAGCGGCACCACCTGCCGGCCGAGAACCTGATCACCCCGGACCTGGTCCGCCGGGTCTCCTGGGAGCCGCCGGCCGACGCCTCGGCCGCCAACGTGGCCGCCGCGCTGCGGCGGCTCGGGGCCCGGCAGTGGCAGGTGGACCTGGTCGCGCCGACGCTGGCCACCGCCTTCGCCGAGGCGGCGAAGGCCGGCGCCGAGGCCAAGGCCGGCACGGCCGCGCAGCAGGGCTGAGCGGGCAGGAACAAGGAAGAGCAAGGAAGGGG
The DNA here is from genome assembly GCF_000710405.2 of Kitasatospora sp. MBT66. Taxonomy (NCBI): domain Bacteria; kingdom Bacillati; phylum Actinomycetota; class Actinomycetes; order Kitasatosporales; family Streptomycetaceae; genus Kitasatospora; species Kitasatospora sp. MBT66. The sequence continues at coordinate 620,236 of NZ_JAIY01000006.1, forward strand.
ATGTCGCCCGGAGCGGGCGGCATCCCCTTCGTCGTCCCCGGACCGCGGCGGGCGGGTGAATCAGGGAGTGGGCGACAACACATCCGGTGTTGCGGCTTCCGGGCCTGGGCATGGTGGTTACCGACGGGTAGCATGGCCGTGGGCGGCGCCGCCCGCGTCCATTCGTGCGACGGCTCGCGGCAGCCTGCCCACCTGAACCGTTGGTCCCTGGGAGGAGAGCCCCCGTGCCTCGTACCGCGAGGGACGTCGTCTTCGTCGATGGCGTCCGCACCCCGTTCGGCAAGGCAGGCCCGAAGGGCATCTACCACGAGACCCGTGCCGACGACCTCGTCGTCAAGTGCATCCGGGAGCTCGTGCGTCGTAACCCGAACCTGCCCGTCGAGCGCATCGACGAGGTCGCGATCGCGGCCACCACGCAGATCGGTGACCAGGGTCTGACGATCGGCCGCACCGCAGCACTGCTGTCGGGCCTGCCGAAGTCCGTCCCCGGCTACGCGATCGACCGCATGTGCGCCGGCGCGCTGACCGCCGTGACCACCACCGCCGGCGGCATCGCCTTCGGCGCCTACGACGTGGTCGTGGCCGGTGGCGTCGAGCACATGGGCCGCCACCCGATGGGCGAGGGCGTCGACCCGAACCCGCGCTTCGTCTCCGAGAAGCTCGTCGACGAGTCCGCCCTGTTCATGGGGATGACCGCGGAGAACCTGCACGACCGGTTCCCGCACATCACCAAGGAGCGCTGCGACGCCTACGCCGTGCGCTCGCAGGAGAAGGCCGCCAAGGCGTACGCCAACGGCGACATCCAGCCCGACCTGGTGCCGATCTCGATCCGCAACACCAACCCCGAGGTCGGCGAGACTGGCTGGGGCCTGGCCACCGCGGACGAGCCGATGCGCCCGGGCACCACGATGGAGAGCCTGGCCGGCCTGAAGACCCCGTTCCGCCCGCACGGCAACATCACCGCGGGCAACTCGGCCGGTCTGAACGACGGTGCCACCGCCTCGCTGCTGGCCGCCGAGGACGTCGCCGAGGAGCTCGGCCTCCCGGTCCGGATGCGCCTGGTCTCCTACGCCTTCGTCGGCGTCGAGCCCGAGGTCATGGGCATCGGCCCGGTGCCGGCCACCGAGAAGGCGCTGGCCAAGGCCGGTCTGACCATCGACGACATCGGCGCGTTCGAGGTCAACGAGGCCTTCGCCGTGCAGGTCCTGGCGTTCCTGGACCACTACGGCATCGCCGACGACGACGAGCGCGTCAACCCGTTCGGCGGCGCGATCGCGTTCGGCCACCCGCTGGCCTCCTCGGGCGTGCGCCTGATGAACCAGCTGGCCCGCCGCTTCGAGCAGCGCCCGGACGTCCGCTACGGCCTCACCACGATGTGCATCGGCTTCGGCATGGGCGCCACCATCGTCTGGGAGAACCCGCACTTCGAGGGTGGTAAGTGAGCATGAGCACCACGACTGAGCTGCTGACCCGCGGCGCCGAGCTCTTCCCCGGCGAGGTCGTCACGACCGCGCACGTCCGCCACCTGGACCTGCCGCTGCAGGCCGGCCGGCTGGCCCTGATCACCCTGGACAACGGCTTCGACCACACCAAGCCGACCACCTTCGGCCCGGGCTCGCTGCTCAAGCTGAGCGAGGCGCTGGACCAGGTCGAGGCCGAGGCCGCCGAGGGCACGATCGTCGGCGCCGCGATCACCGGCAAGCCGTTCATCTTCGCGGTCGGCGCCGACCTCAAGGGCGTCGAGCTGCTCCAGCAGCACGCGGACGCGCTCGCCATCGGCAAGGGCGGCCACGAGGTCTTCAAGCGGATCGCCGCGCTGCCCGTCCCGACCTTCGCCTTCTACAACGGCGCGGCGATGGGCGGCGGCGTCGAGGTCGGCCTGCACTGCGACTACCGCACGGTGTCGGCGGGCGTCCCGGCGTTCTCGCTGCCCGAGGTCTTCCTCGGCCTCGTCCCCGGCTGGGGCGGCTGCAGCATCCTGCCGAACCTGATCGGCCCGGCCAAGGCCGTCAAGGTGATCATCGAGAACTCGATGGCGCAGAACAAGCAGCTCAAGGGCAAGGACGTGTTCGAGCTGGGGATCGCCGACGCGATCTTCGAGCCGGCCGACTTCCTGGAGCAGTCGCTGCTCTGGGCGGCCAAGGTCCTCAAGGGCGACGTGGCCGTCGAGCGCGAGGCGATCGACCGCGGCAAGGCCTGGGACGACGCCGTCGCCTGGGGCCGGATGGTCGCCGACGCCAAGGTGCACGGGGCGGCCCCGGCCGCGTACCGGGCGCTGGACATCATCGCCCAGGTGAAGGACCAGGACCTGCAGGCCGGCTTCGACGCCGAGGACGCGGCCCTGGCCGACCTCATCATGGGCGGCGAGCTGCGCAGCGGCATCTACGCCTTCAACCTGGTGCAGCGCCGGGCCAAGCGCCCGGTCGGCGCGCCGGACAAGTCGCTGGCCCGCCCGGTCTCCAAGGTCGGCGTCGTCGGCGCCGGTCTGATGGCCTCGCAGCTGGCCCTGCTGTTCGCGCGCCGGCTGGAGGTGCCGGTGGTCCTCACCGACATCGACCAGGAGCGCGTCGACAAGGGCGTCGGCTACGTCCACGCCGAGATCGACAAGCTGCTCGGCAAGGGCCGCATCGGCAAGGACAAGGCCAACCGCCTCAAGGGCCTGGTCTCCGGCTCGCTCGACAAGGCCGCCGCCTTCGGTGACGCGGACTTCGTGATCGAGGCCGTGTTCGAGGAGATGGGCGTCAAGCAGACCGTCTTCGCGGACCTGGAGAACGTGGTCTCGCCGACCTGCGTGCTGGCGACCAACACCTCCTCGCTCTCGGTCACCGAGATGGCCTCGAAGCTGAAGCACCCCGAGCGGGTCGTCGGCTTCCACTTCTTCAACCCGGTCGCGATCCTCCCGCTGCTGGAGATCGTCCGCGGCGAGAAGACCGACGACGTCTCGCTGGCCACCGCCTTCGGCGTCTCGAAGAAGCTGAAGAAGACCGCGGTGCTCTGCAAGGACGCCCCGGCGTTCGTGGTGAACCGGATCCTGACCCGCTTCATGGGCGAGATCCAGGGCATCATCGACGAGGGCACCCCGATCGCCACCGTCGAGAAGGGCGTCGAGCCGCTCGGCCTGCCGATGTCCCCGATCGTGCTGCTGGAGCTGGTCGGCCCGGCCATCGCGCTGCACGTCTCGGAGACCCTGCACGGCGCGTTCCCGGAGCGGTTCACCGTCTCCGAGAACCTCGGCCGGGTGGTCAAGGCCGGCAAGCGCGGCTTCTACACCTGGGTGGACGGCCAGCAGGTCCTCGACCCCGAGGTGCTGGAACTGCTCACCTTCGGCGACACCGTGCTGACCGAGGAGCAGGTGCTGGGCCGCGCCCTGGAGGCCGTCGCCCAGGAGATCGGTCTGATGCTGGAGGAGGGTGTCGTCGCCGAGGCGCAGGACATCGACCTCTGCATGATCACCGGCGCTGGCTGGCCCTTCCACCTGGGCGGGATCACCCCGTACCTGGACCGTGAGGGCATCTCGGAGCGTGTGAACGGCAAGCGCTTCCTCGCCCCGGGCCTGGCCTCCGTGCCCGCCTGAGGATGACGACAGAGGGCCCCGGTGACCTGATCGGTCACCGGGGCCCTCTGTCGTTCTCCCGCGGCCCGTACGGGGCCGTCGCGGGCCTTCCGGCGGGTGCCGGGCGCGTCGTCAGCGCTTGAGGCGGTAGACGACGGTGTCGGCGAAGACGCCGACCATCTCGTAGTGGGTGTCCAGCAGGTTCTCGATCTTCGGGATCATGCCCGGCTGGTACGGCGCGAGGCCGGAGTCGTCGACGACCACCTCGGGCAGGCCCTTGGCGATCTCCTGGTCGAAGGTCTGCCAGGCGTTGGCCATCGAGAACTGCTCGCCGACGTTGGGGCTGCCGTCCTTGCCGCCGCTGTAGTTGGTCAGGAAGCCGGCCGTGAGGTACCGGGTGGCGGGCTTGCGGTCGGCGAGCCAGTACAGCTCCGGGTGCATGCCCCAGACCAGCACGGTGTCCTTGGGCGTGGTCTGCGCGGCGACGGCGGTGGCGACCTCGGTGGTGCGGTCCAGCCGCTCCCCCGGCCAGGCCAGCGCCAGGCCCCAGAAGACGGTGGCGGCGGCCGTGGTGTACACCAGCACCGGCTTCCAGCGGACCGCCGAGGTGGCGACCGCCCCGGTGCCCAGCAGCACCAGCGGGGGCATCAGCTGGAGGTAGTAGTGGCCGAAGAAGTGGAAGCCGACGCTGACCGCGACCACCGAGGAGAGCAGCCACATCCACAGGTCGGTGGTGGAGCCGTGCTCCTCGCCGGCGACCGGCAGCGGTCGGTGCCGGTACTTCAGCCACAGTCTCCGGCCGACCGGCAGCAGGAAGCCGAGCCCGGCGCCGACCAGGATCGCCGAGTTGCCGAGCGCCCGCCCGACCATCTGCAGCCAGGCGCCGCCGGAGGTGGCGTAGTCGCCGCTGCCGGTGACCACCCAGAACAGGAAGCCCTTGGGTTTGGTCAGGATCACCGAGACCAGCGCTATCGGCAGGGTGAAGCCGAAGCCGATCTTGAACAGGGCGGGGATCCAGCGGACGCCGCGCTGCCGGGCGTCCTGGAAGAGCATCCAGAGCACCGGCAGCAGCACCGCGCCGCCGGTCTGCTTGGTCAGCGAGCAGAGCGCCACCGCGATGCCCGCGGCCAGCCAGCGGCGGCGTTCGGCGTAGCGGAAGGCGGCCACCATGGCGGGCAGCATGAAGACCTCGAAGGTCGCCGCCTGGGTGTCCTCCGGGGAGAGCCCGATCGAGACCAGCAGGTAGAGCAGTCCGGCGCCGGCGCCGGCCCGGTTGCCCCAGCGGCCGCGGGCGATCGAGGCCAGCAGGATCGCGGTGACCAGGTGGGCGGCCACCGCGAGGGTGCGCAGCGGCCAGAGCGAGGCGGAGCCGAAGACCGTGAAGCAGGCCTGGTAGAGCCAGGGCAGCAGCGGGGGCTTGCGGTCCACCACGGTGTCGTAGAGCACGCCGCCGTCGGCGAGCATCCGGGCCTGGGTGGCCAGGAAGCCCTCGTCGGGGCTCCAGACCGGGCGGACGAAGGACGGCAGGTGGGTGAGCAGGGCGACCAGGGCCAGCAGCGGCACCAGCCGCGACCAGTAGCCCGTCCTCACCCACTCCCAGCCGTCGGCCGGGGGTACCCCCAAGGGCAGGCGCTCGGTGAGCGCGGTCGAGCGGGTTCGGGTGGGGGTCGGCACGGATGACAACCTACCGGGCGGAATCGGCACGGGCAGCGCCGGTCCCGCCTTTGGTGCGATTATCGGCCTCACTGTTGCAGAGCTGTCGCAGAGCCGGGGCGGAGTGCCGCCGACCGGGGCTCTCCCCCGGACGGCGGTACTCCGCGCGGCGGAGCGGTCAGGCCTCGACGGTGGCGACGTCCAGCCGGGAGACCAGGGCGGTCACCTGGCGGGCGATGTCCGGGGCGGTGAGGCCGATCTCGGCGAGGATCTCCGTGCGCGAGGCGTGGTCCAGGAACTGCTGCGGGATGCCGAAGTCACGCAGCGGCAGGTCCACGTCCGCGTCCCGCAGCGCCTGGGCGATCGCCGCGCCGACACCGCCGACCCGGCCGTTGTCCTCGACCGTGACGACCACCCGGTGCTCGGCGGCCAGGCCGGGCAGCGCCGGGTCGACCGGCTTGACCCAGCGCGGGTCCACCACGGTGGAGCTGATGCCCTGGGCGGCCAGCAGGTCGGCCACCTCCAGGCACATCGGGGCGAGCGCGCCGACCGAGACGATCAGCACATCGGCCCGGCGGCCGTCCTCGGCCCCGCCGAGGGAGTCGGGCACGGCGGCACGCAGGACGTCCATGCCGCCGACCGTGCCGACCGCGGGGACGGCCTCGCCGACCGAGCCCTTGGAGTAGCGGACCACGGTCGGGGCGTCCTTGACCTCGACGGCCTCGCGCAGCTGGGCGCGGACCTGGTCGGCGTCGCGCGGGGCGGCGAGCCGCAGGCCGGGGACGACCTGGAGGATCGACATGTCCCACATGCCGTTGTGCGAGGCGCCGTCGGTGCCGGTGACGCCGGAGCGGTCCAGCACGAAGGTGACGCCCAGCTTGTGCAGGGCGACGTCCATCAGCACCTGGTCGAAGGCGCGGTTGAGGAAGGTCGCGTAGACCGCGAAGACCGGGTGCAGTCCGCCGGTGGCCAGGCCGGCCGCGCTGGTGACGGCGTGCTGCTCGGCGATGCCCACGTCGAAGATCCGGTCCGGGAAGGCCTCCGCGAACGGGGCCAGGCCCACCGGGTGGAGCATCGCGGCGGTGATGCCGACGATGTCCTCGCGCTCGTGGCCGAGCGCCACCATCTCCTCGGCGAAGACCGAGGTCCAGTCCTTGCCGGAGCTCTTGATCGGCAGGCCGGTCTCCGGGTGGATGACGCCGACCGCGTGGAAGCGGTCCTCGTCGTTGTTCTCGGCGGCGTGGTAGCCGCGGCCCTTCTCGGTCAGGCAGTGCACGATCACCGGGCCGCCGAAGCCGCGCGCCTTGGTGAGCGCGGACTCCAGGGCGGTGAGGTCGTGGCCGTCGATCGGGCCGATGTACTTGAGGCCGAGGTCCTCGAACATGCCCTGCGGGGCGATGAAGTCCTTCAGGCCCTTCTTGGCGCCGTGCAGGGTCTCGAAGAGCTGCTGGCCGACCACCGGGGTGCGCTGCAGCGCGTCCTTGCCCCAGGACAGGAAGCGCTCGTAGCCCTGGGTGGTGCGCAGGGTCGCGAGGTGGTTGGCGAGGCCGCCGATGGTCGGCGAGTAGGAGCGCTCGTTGTCGTTGACGACGATGACCAGCGGGCGGTCCTCGGCGTCGGCGATGTTGTTGAGCGCCTCCCAGGCCATGCCGCCGGTGAGCGCGCCGTCGCCGATCACGGCGACCACCGGGTCGTGCTTGCCCAGCAGCTGGTTGGCCTTGGCCAGGCCGTCGGCGTAGGAGAGCACGGTGGAGGCGTGCGAGTTCTCGATCACGTCGTGCTCGGACTCGGCGCGCGAGGGGTAGCCGGACAGGCCGCCCTTCGTCCGCAGCCCCGAGAAGTCCTGGCGGCCGGTGAGCAGCTTGTGGACGTAGCTCTGGTGGCCGGTGTCGAAGAGGATGCGGTCGCGCGGGGAGTCGAACACCTTGTGCAGCGCGATGGTGAGCTCCACCACGCCGAGGTTCGGGCCCAGGTGGCCGCCCGTCTTGGAGACCTCGGTCACCAGGAAGGTCCGGATCTCCTGGGCCAGTGCGGCCAGCTGTCCGGGCGTGAGCCGGTCGAGATCGCGCGGTCCCCGAATGCGGGTCAGCAGGGCCACCCGTTCCTCCTCGTTCGTGTTCGCGGACCGGAGGTCCGACGGGCGTCGCTGCCCGGTGTCGACCGGTCGAGTCTAATGTCCGCCCACCGGACGCCGGGCGGGGCGTCCGGTGCCGACGGCCGGTACGCGCCAGTCACCTCGGCGGTCACCCTTTCGAGTGAACGTGGAAAACCGGCGTGTCGTTGCACCCGGCCGGGGCGGCTCAGGGACGGGCGACGGCGAGCGCGCTGGAGTCCCCCGCCTCGCTCATGACCAGGGCGAGCGCGCCCAGGACCTCGGCCCGGCCGCCCAGGGTACCGGGGACCACCGACAGCTGGCGGGCGGCGCTGGGGATCGCGTAGCGGGCCACCGAGTCGCGGATCGGCGCGAGCACCAGCTCGCCGGCGTCCGCGAGGTCGCCGCCGAGGATCACCCGGCGCGGGTTGAGCAGGTTGCAGAGGGTGGCCACACCGGTGCCGATCTGCCGGCCCGCGTCGGCGATCACCCGGCGGCAGCCGAGGTCGCCCTGGTGGGCCAGCTCCACCACCCGGGTCAGGCTGAGCTCGGGGCCGAGGGTCGGGGTGAGCAGGTTCAGCAGGTAGCGGGAGCCGACGAAGGTCTCCAGGCAGCCCCGGTTGCCGCAGCGGCAGACCGGGCCGGCCTCGTCCAGGGTGATGTGGCCGATCTCGCCCGCGGTGCCGCCCGGGCCCCGGTAGATCTGCCCGTTGACCACCAGGCCCGCGCCGACGCCGCTGGCCACCTTGATGTAGGCGAGGTCGCTCAGGCCCCGGCCGGCGCCCCAGACCAGCTCGCCGAGGGCGCCGAGGTTGGCGTCGTTGTCGACGTGCACCGGCATGCCGAGGCGCTCGGCCAGCTCGCGGCCGGGGGCGATGCCGGTCCAGCCGGGCAGGATCGCGGTGGAGCCCAGCGCCCCGGTCTCCACGTCGATCGGGCCGGGCACGCCCAGGCCCACGCCGATCACCTTGTCCGGACGGAAGCCGGCCTCCGCGAGCAGCCGCTCGACCAGGGCCTCGGCCCGGTCGAAGCCCTGCGCGGCCGAGACGTCGACGTCCATCGGGGCGCTCTCCTCGGCGAGGACCCGGTGGGCGAGGTTGCCGACCGCGACCCGCAGGTGGGTGTGGCCGAAATCGATCCCCACCACGATGCCCGCGTCACCGCTGAGCGAGACGCTGCGGGCGCGCCGTCCGCCGGAGGAGGTGTCGGCCACCACGACGGTGCCGCTCTCCTTCAGTTCTCGGACGATGTTGGACACCGTGGCCGCCGAGAGTCCGGTCCCGCGGGCGATCTCGGCCTGGGTCAGCGAGCCGGCCATCCGCACCGCGCGGAGGACTCGTTCCAGGTTGGCCCGGTGCAGCGAGGACTGCGAGCCCGGAGTGTCCGTCGACATGATCCACCCTCCCAAGGGGGCCGGGGACCCCTCCGCCGGGTGTCCCCTTTCAACTCCTGAAGCCTAGGGCCTGTCTCCTGGATTTTGTCGGGCAAGGTCGCGGCGGTGGGGTGCGTGCATCGCAAGGCGGAGGAGGGAGCCACTACGGTGGGGGCACCTCCCGGCCGAAGGCTGGGGGCCATTGGCGACCGACGACAACGCGGCGAGGTGCGTGCCCCACCGCCGCGACCCCGGCAAGGATCCAGGAGACAGGCCCTGAGGCCTGTCCCCAGGTGAAGGCACGGGGGAGAGTGGGCGAAGGGCCGGTGAGGGAGAAGAAGCCGCCAAGGGGGCGCGAACGGGCCCGCGGAGCGGTCCCGGCCCAGGTCGGCGGGGCGGGCCGGGAGCTGACAGCGCCGCAGGTCGGCGCGGGGGCGGCCGTGAGCCCGGGTTCCGGCGCAGGTGCGAAAACCGGCCCCCCGTACGATGGTGCCCAATCTCACCCGTCCCGGCGGCCGCGGATGCGCGCCGCTCCCGGGACGATTCCAGACATGACGGGGCATCAGATGGCAGGGGACAACCCTACACCGGGGGCTGGCGAAGCTTCCGGCGGCGGTCCGGACAACCGGGGCGTCTCGCTCGGACGCCCGGCGGGCGGCGTCGACCCGGCGGCCGTGGCCGACCAGCAGACACAGCTCGACGGGGCCGCGGTCCCCGGCCAGGCCGCACCGCCGGCCCCGGCCG
>NZ_JAIY01000006.1:629870-641569 GCF_000710405.2 Kitasatospora sp. MBT66
CCCGCAGCAGGCGGGCGGCTACGGCTACCCGGGCGCCCCGGCGCCCGTCGCCCCGCCGAAGCGCAACCCGGTGATGGTCTGGGGCGGCATCATCGGCGGTGTGCTGGCGATCGCCATCGTCGCCGCGCTGATCGTGCTGTTCACCGACGACAACAAGAAGAAGGACGACCAGCCGACCGCCTCCGGCGGCACCACCGGCCAGGTCACCGGCGGGCCCAGCGGGGACGCCACCGCCACCGGCGGCACGGTCACCGCGCCGGCCACCGGCGGCGCCACCGGCGGCACGGGCGGCGGTGGCGGCGGCAAGGCCGGCGCCTACAACCCGGCCTGGGCGGCCGACAAGCCGGCCAGCTCGGTCAGCGGCTCGACCCGGATGCTCGCCATCTGGGGCGCCGAGAAGGTCGCGGTGCGCGCCGACACCACCGGCATCCGCGCCGTCAACACCTCGGACGGCAAGGAGGCCTGGAACATCCCGGTGCCCTCCGGCGCCAAGGAGTTCTGCTCCGCCTCGTACAGCGCCAACTCCAAGCACGTCGCCGCGATCGCGCTGAACACCGGTGACAGCGACTGCTCCACCATCGCCGCGGTCGACCTCACCACCGGCAAGCTGAGCTGGACCGTCAAGGTCGGGCAGAGCCGGATGTCCTCCCCCACCCTGACCGTCACCGACAAGGTGGTCGGCATCGGCGCCAACACGGCCGCCGCGGTCAACATCGCCGACGGCTCCGCGGCCTGGTCGTTCCAGCCGCGCGAGAAGGACTGCAGCGTCTACGGCACCGTCGCCGGCGCCCAGATCGTGGTCACCGACCGCTGCTACGGCCTCAACACCACCGTCAAGTCGCAGCTGGTGATCGTCGAGACGGACAGCGGCAAGGTCACCTCGCCCGCGCCGATCACCCTGGCCGGCACCATCGAGCGGGTCGACAAGGTGCTCTCCGAGCAGCCGCTCGTGGTCTCGATGTCCAGCGGCCCGAACGGCGACTACGTGCTGCCGTTCGACAAGACCAACAAGGCCGGCACCCAGATGCCCGTCAAGGAGCCCGGCTACGACAGCCTGCGGCTCAGCGGCCTGGGCGACGCCATCACCCAGAGCGTGGTCAGCGGCAGCACCCTGTACGTGCAGACCAACCCGACCAAGCCCGCGGTGAACGCCTACGACCTGAACACCGGCAAGCGGCTCTGGTCGACCGACGGCAAGGCCAAGGACGGCCTGCGGCTGGTCTCCGGCACCGACAAGGACGGCAAGGTCCGGGTCATCATGGACATGGGCTACGGCACCGACGCCAAGCTGGCCTCGCTCGCCCCCGCCGACGGCGCCGTCAGCGAGCTCGGCACCATCGCGCTCGGCAAGGACTCCTCCTCCTTCAGCATCAGCCTGAGCAGCAACGAGTTCGTGCTCAACTCGGACGGCGCGCTGTACGGGTTCTCCCGCAGCAGCATCGACGCTCCGGTGTTCAAGTTCGTCAAGAAGTAGCGGCACCCCCGGGCGGGGTGGTGCGGGCCCGACCGGCCCGTACCACCCCGCCCGCGGCGTACCCGGGGAGTATTCCTCCGGCACCCGCGGGCGGACATGGCAGGATGCCAGGCATCAGCCCGACAAAGGAGTCCTGCGAGTGCCCGGCACCAACCTGACCCGTGACGAGGCCCGCACCCGGGCCGACCTCCTGCACGTGGACGCGTACGAGATCGAGCTCGACCTGAGCTCGGCCCGAGAGGGGGGCACGTTCCGGTCCACGACCGTGGTCCGGTTCACCGCCACCACCCCGGGCGCGGCCACCTTCATCGACCTGGTCGCCCCGAGCGTCGAGGAGATCGTCCTCAACGGCGTGCGGCTCGACAACAGCGCCTTCGCCGACAGCCGGATCGCGCTGCCGGACCTCGCCGCCGAGAACGAGCTGCGGGTGGTCGCCGACTGCGCCTACACCAACACCGGTGAGGGCCTGCACCTGTTCGTCGACCCGGTCGACGGCGAGACCTACCTGTACACCCAGTTCGAGGTGCCGGACGCCCGCCGGGTCTTCGCCTCCTTCGAGCAGCCCGACCTCAAGGCCGCGTTCGCCTTCACCGTGACCGCGCCCGCCAACTGGGTCGTGGTCTCCAACTCGCCCACCCCCCAGCCCGAGGGCGAGGGCGACACCCGGGTCTGGCGGTTCGCGCCGACCGGCCGGATCTCCTCGTACATCACCGCGCTCGTCGCCGGCCCCTACGTCGGGGTCTTCGACAGCTACGAGAACGGCGAGCAGAAGGTGCCGCTGGGCATCTACTGCCGGCCCTCGCTGCGCGAGTTCCTCGACCCCGAGGCGATCTTCGAGGTCACCAAGCAGGGCTTCGACTACTTCCAGGAGAAGTTCGACTTCCCCTACCCGTTCGCCAAGTACGACCAGCTGTTCGTGCCGGAGTTCAACGCCGGCGCGATGGAGAACGCGGGCGCCGTCACCCTGCGCGACCAGTACGTGTTCCGGTCCAAGGTGACCGACGCCGCGTACGAGGCCCGCGCCGCGACGATCCTGCACGAGCTCGCCCACATGTGGTTCGGCGACCTCGTCACCATGGAGTGGTGGAACGACCTCTGGCTGAACGAGTCGTTCGCCACCTACGCCGAGGCGGTCTGCCAGGCCGAGGCGCCCGGCTCCCGGTGGCCCAACTCCTGGACCACCTTCGCCAACCAGATGAAGACCTGGGCGTACCGGCAGGACCAGCTGCCGTCCACCCACCCGATCATGGCCGAGATCAACGACCTGGAGGACGTCCAGGTCAACTTCGACGGCATCACCTACGCCAAGGGCGCCTCGGTGCTCAAGCAGCTGGTGGCCTACGTCGGCCAGGACGCCTTCTTCGAGGGCGTGCGCGCCTACTTCAAGCAGCACGCCTGGGGCAACACCCGGCTCGGCGACCTGCTCGGCGCACTGGAGAAGGCCAGCGGCCGCGACCTCAAGTCCTGGTCCGCCGCCTGGCTGGAGACCGCCGGCATCAATGTGCTGCGCCCCGCGGTGACCCTCAACACGGACGGCGAGATCGAGTCCTTCGCCGTACTGCAGACCGCCCCGGCGCTCCCCGCCGGCGCCAAGGGCGAGGCCGTGCTGCGCCCGCACCGGATCGCCGTCGGCCTGTACGAGCTCAACGACGGCGCGCTGGTGCGCACCGACCGGATCGAGCTGGACGTCAACGGCCCGCGCACCGAGGTGCCGGAGCTGGTCGGCCGCCACCGCCCCGCGGTGATCCTGCTCAACGACGACGACCTCACCTACGCCAAGGTCCGCCTCGACGAGGACTCGCTGGCCGTCGTCACCGAGAACCTCGGCGGCTTCACCGAGGCGCTGCCGCGCGCGCTGTGCTGGGCCTCCGCCTGGGACATGACCCGCGACGGCGAGCTGGCCGCCCGCGACTACCTGACCCTCGCCCTCTCCGGCCTGCCCCGGGAGAGCGACATCGGTGTCGTCCAGTCGGTGCAGCGCCAGGTCAAGCTCGCGCTCGACGTCTACGCCGACCCGGACTGGCGCGAGCAGGGCCTGGCCCGCTGGGCCGAGGCCGCCGAGCAGGCGCTGCGCGACGCCGAGCCGGGCAGCGACCACCAGCTGGCCTGGGCCCGGGTGCTCGGCTCCGTCGCCCGGACCGACGGTCAGCTCGACCTGCTGGCCGGGCTGCTGGACGGCGGCACCGTGATCCCCGGCCTGGCCGTGGACACCGAGCTGCGCTGGGTCCTGCTGGGCCGCCTCGCCGCGACCGGCCGAGCCGACGAGGCCGCGATCGGGGCCGAGCTCGCCCGCGACAACACCGCGGCCGGCCAGGAGCACGCGGCCAGCTGCCGGGCGTCCCGCCCGACGGCCGAGGCCAAGGCGGCGGCCTGGGCCTCCGTGGTGGACTCGGACGAGCTCACCAACTACGTGCAGGCGGCGGTGATCGGCGGCTTCCAGCAGGCCGACCAGCGCGAGCTGCTGGCGCCGTACTCGGAGAAGTACTTCGCCGCGGTGAAGGACGTCTGGGAGAGCCGCAGCCACGAGATCTCGCAGCAGATCATCACCGGCCTGTACCCGGCGCTGCTGGTCGAGCAGGGCACCCTGGACGCCACCGACGCCTGGCTGACCGCCGCGGAGCCGGCGCCGGCGCTGCGCCGTCAGATCGTCGAGGCGCGGGCCGGCGTGGAGCGGGCGCTCAAGGCGCAGGCCGTCGACCGGGCGGCCGGGGAGCGCTGACACCGGCGGGGTGCGTCCCCCTCCCGCGCGGAGGAGGGACGCGCCCCGCAACGGGTCGCGCCTCTCGCGGAACGGGAACGCCCGAGGGGGCGCCGGACATCGTCCGGCGCCCCCTCGGGGTCTGTGCTGGGCTCCGTGGTGGAGGGCCCTCGGCTACTTCTTCTTGTCCTTGTTGCCGTACGGCATCGCGGCCAGGCCGCCGATGATCACGAAGGCCGCGATCGGGAGCAGCACGTACAGGCCGAGGGTCTGGGCGACGCTCAGGCCGCTACCCGGGTCGTCGCCGTCGTCCCGGGTGAGGGCCATGGCGGGCGACGACAGCAGCATCATCAGCGTGACCGTTGCGGTGACCGCGCCGGCTCGCAAAGCGTTCCTCTTGTCCACGGTGCCAACTTACCCGTGACTTACGCCGAGCCGCTCGGCGGGGTCGGCCTTTCGGGAGCCGGTCCGGGCCCGGCGGCCGGTCGGGCGCCCACGGAGCGCAGCAGGTCGGCGAGGGTCCGCGCGGCCGGGGCGGCCGCCAGGCCGTCCAGGGTGACCGGGCGCCCGGAGCCGTCCGCGACCGGCAGCCGCCAGTTCGGGTACTGGTCCCAGGTGCCGGGCAGGTTCTGCGGGCGCGGGTCGCCGACCACGTCCGGCAGCCAGACGCCGACCAGCTCGGCCGGGGTGTCGGCCAGGAACCGGTACAGCGCCGTCGCCGACAGCGGTTCGTCCCCCGACAGCAGGCCCAGCCGGAGCAGCTCGGCCCGCCAGTCGGCCAGCTCGGCGGCCGCCTCCGCCTGCTCCTCGCCCAGCGCGCGGGAGAGCAGGCCGAGCCGGTGGCGCAGCTCGACGTGCTCGCCGGAGAGCCGGGCCGCGGTGGACGGCAGGTCGTGCGTGGTCAGGGTGGCCAGGCTGCCCGGGCGCCAGCGCCCCGGGGGCAGGATCGCGCCCCCGCTCTGCCAGTCCCGCTCGAACCAGAGCACCGAGGTGCCCAGCACGCCGCGCTCCGCCAGCTCCTCGCGCACCCCCGGCTCGACGGTGCCAAGGTCCTCGCCGACCACGGCGGCGCCGGCCCGGTGGGCCTCCAGGGCGAGCACCGCGAGCATCGCCTCCGCGTCGTAGCGGACGTAGACGCCCTCGGTCGGGGCGTGCCCGGCCGGCACCCACCAGAGCCGGAACAGGCCCATCACATGGTCGATCCGCAGGGCGCCGGCGTGCCGGGCGGCGGAGCGGATCAGCTCGGCGAAGGGCGCGTAGCCGGCGGCGGCCAGCGCGTCCGGGCGCCAGGGCGGCAGGCCCCAGTCCTGGCCGTGCGCGTTGAAGGCGTCCGGCGGCGCGCCGACCGAGATCCCGGCGGCCAGGACGTCCTGGAGCGCCCAGGCGTCGGCGCCGTCCGGGTGGACGCCGACCGCGAGGTCGTGCACCAGGCCGACCGGCATGCCGGCGGTGCGGGCCGCCTGCTGGGCGCGGCCGAGCTGGCGGTCGACCTGCCAGGCGAGCCACCGGTGGAAGGCGACCCGGTCGGCCAGTTCGGCGGCCTCGTGGCGGACGTGCGGGGAGTCCGGGTGGCGCAGGCCCTTCGGCCAGTGATGGTGGTCGGCGCCGTGGCGCTCGGCCAGGGCGTTCCAGACCGCGTACCGCTCCAGCCACTCGCCCTCGCGGGCCCGGTAGGCGTCGAACGCGGCCGTGCGGACGGCGCCGTGCCCGTCCGCGTACCGGCGGTACGCGGCGTGCAGGAGCTCCAGGGCGCTGCGCTTGAGGGCCCAGACCTCGTCGCGGTCGATCAGGCCGTCGTGGACCAGCACCTCGGCGCGCAGCCGGGCGGCGCGGGCGAGCAGCTCGTCGACCTCGGCCCGCTCCTCGCCGGCCAGGTAGGCGTACTCCGGCACCTCCTCGATCCGCAGGTGGACCGGGTCGGCGAAGCGCCGGGAGGAGGGGCGGTAGGGGGACGGGTCGGAGGGCGTCGAGGGCAGGGCCGCGTGCAGCGGGTTGATCTGGACGAAGCCCGCGCCGAGGGAGCCCGCCCAGGTGGCGAGGTCGGCGAGGTCGGCGAGGTCGCCCATGCCCCAGGAGCGGTCGGAGAGGACGGAGTACAGCTGGGCGAGGAAGCCCCAGCCCCGGCCGGGCAGGGCGGGGAGGCGGTCGGGGGCGACGATCAGGTGCGCGGTGGCGGTGCGGTCCGCGGCCTCGGCGTGCAGGGTGTGCCGGCCGGGCGGGAGGTCGGCGGGCAGCCAGTGGGCGTGGCCGTTCGGCAGCCGCCACCGCTCGCCCTGCTCCAGGACGACGGTGAGCCGGGTGTCGGCGGGGAGGTCGAGCGCGGTGCGGCGGCCGGCCCGGGCGACCACCGTCGGGGGCAGCAGGCGGGCGCGCTGCTCCGCCCGGTGGCGGGCGAGGGCCTCGCGGGCGGCGTCGGGGGTGGCGGCGGCCACGCCGAGCGCGGCGAGGACGGCGACCAGGGTGCGGGCACCGGCCGGCACCCCGCCGGGGCCGTGGCCGGCGTCCACCCCGTGGGCCTGCGCCAGCGCCACCAGCTCGGGCGGCGGTGGGGGCGCGTCCTGGGCCGGCACCTCCAGTGCGTCGGCTCCGTCACGGTCGAGATAAGCGGCCACTCGCGGCTCCTGCGATGTCTCGGCAACGCCCAGTCAGGACAGGCACAGTCCTACCCGGGTGACGACCCGGTGACCCGGCGCGACACGAGGGGGATCGGAACCGGGAGCCGACCGGGGCACCACGAGTACACGGACGCAGGGGCACCACGAGCGGGCAAGTCCACCGGCGCCACGCACGGGTGGAGTCCAGCGGCACCACGCGCGGGTGGGTTCTTTGACCCCCGCCAGGCACGGACCGCGAGCGAGCCGAAGGGGCGCGCCGGTGCCGAAAGGGAGAGCGCGAGGGAGCGACGAAGGAGCGAGGGAGCGCCGACCGTCGGCACCGGACAAGAGCGCCCCGGAGGCGAGCCGAGCCCGAAGAAGGGGTGAGCGAGCCGAAGGGGCGCGCCGGTGCCGAAAGGGAGAGCGCGAGGGAGCGACGAAGGAGCGAGGGAGCGCCGACCGTCGGCACCGGACAAGAGCGCCCCGGAGGCGAGCCGAGCCCGAAGAAGGGGTGAGCGAGCCGAAGGGGCGCGCCGGTGCCGAAAGGGAGAGCGCGAGGGAGCGACGAAGGAGCGAGGGAGCGCCGACCGTCGGCACCGGACAAGAGCGCCCCGGAGGCGAGCCGAGCCCAAAAAAGGGCAGTGCGCGAAGGGTTGCAGTCGCGGGTAAACCGGACAAAGTCGGCATACCCGTCGACGACGTTGACACCGTCAAACAGAGCTGGTGGGCTGTGCCGCGATGTGGTTCCGGCCTGGCTAGGAGGCTCCTGTGCAAGCCCGAGTGTCCGAGGTGGCCGGCCGGCGGTTCCGTCAGCAGCTGGAGCAGAGCCCCGCGCTGCGCGAGGTGCTCCAGCACCCGACGGCGCTCGCGGCCCGCCGGGCCACCGCGCGGACGTGCCGTCAACTGGCGCCCAGGACGGCCGATCGACTGATCGCCGATCTCAAGGGCACCTCGCCGCTGCTGCCTTCGGTCCGGGCCGAGCGCGCCCTGGCCGCCCGCCCGGGGGCGCCGAGCCGGCGGACCCTCCAGGTGGCGGCCACCCTGTCGGCGGCCGCCGTGGTCGGCGGTCTGCTGGTGAGCGGGCCGGCCGCGTACGCCGTGGCGCCCGGGTACACGCCCGGTCCGGACGTGGTGAGCACCGCGAGCGGCACTTCGCAGACCCCGCTCGGCAGTCTGGGCGACCCCCAGGTGTTCCCGCGCCCGCAGGAGCAGCGGGTGACCGGGAAGCCGGTCACCGTGCCGGGGGCCGTCACCCTGGTCACCGCGCCGAACGCGGACCCCGGCGCGGTGGCCGCGGTGCGGGAGGTCCTCGGCGTCGCCGGCGCGACCGCCGTGACCGCGCTGCCGGCGCCGAACCCGCCGGTGGCCGGCTCGCTGGTGGTGTACGTCGGCGGACCCGCCGAGGGCGCGGGCGGCGACACCGACCGGATCCTGCGCGAGCTCACCGTCGCGGCCGGCGGCAAGGACACCGCCGCGCCCACCACCGCCGGGCTGCCGTCCGGCGGCCATGTGCTGGTGGCCGGTCAGCTGCCGGTGGCCGGCGGCGGCAGCTACGGCGCGGTGGTGCTGGCCGGGGCCGACGCGGCCGGCACCTTCTACGCCGCGCAGTCGCTGCGCCAGCTGCTGGCGGCCGTCCCGGCGGACCAGGGCCAGCTGCCCGGCGCGGCCGGCCTCGGGCTGCCCGGGATCGTGCTGCGCGACTGGCCGTCCGGCGCGCCGGTGCGCGGGACCGCCGAGGCGTTCTACGGCACCCCGTGGACGCAGCAGCAGCGGCTCGACCAGCTGGACTTCCTCGGCCGGTCGAAGCAGAACTTCTACCTCTACGCGCCGGGCGACGACCCGTACCGGCTGGCCCGCTGGCGGGACGCCTACCCGCAGGAGCGGGAGAACGACCTGCGCGCGCTGGGCGCCCGCGCCGCGCGCGACCATGTCACCCTCGGTTACGCGATCGACCCGGGGCAGTCCTTCTGCTTCAGTTCCGGGAAGGACGCGGACGCGCTGGTCGCCAAGCTGGACGGGCTGCGCCGGCTCGGCTTCTCGGCGTTCCAGCTGCAGTTCCTGGACGTGTCCTACGAGGAGTGGCACTGCTCCGACGACCGGTCCAAGTACGGCACCGGCCCGGCCGCGGCGGCGAGGGCGCAGGCGGAGCTGGCGGCCAAGGTGCAGGACCGGCTGATCGCGCGGAACCCGGCCCTGGCGCCGCTGTCGGTCGTCCCCACCGAGTACCACCAGCAGGGCTCCAGCCCGTACCGGACGGCGCTGGCCGCCGCGCTGCCCCCCGCGGTGCAGGTGGCCTGGAGCGGCGTCGGGGTGATCCCGGAGCGGATCACCGGCACCCAGGTCGCGGACACCGGCGGCCTGTACGGGCACCCGCTGGTCACCATGGACAACTACCCGGTCAACGACGCCACCCCGGACCGGCTCTTCCTGGGCGCCTACACCGGCCGGGACAGTGAGGTGGCGACCCGGTCGGCCGTCATGCTGACCGGTGCGATGCGGCAGCCGGTGGCCTCCCGGATCGCGCTCTCCACGGCCGGCGACTTCGCCTGGAACCCGTCCGCCTACAAGCCGGAGGACTCCTGGCGGGCGGCGCTGCGCTCGCTGGCCGGGCCGACCGGCGCGACGGCCACGCCGACCGGGGAGACCCTGGCCGCGGTGACCGCGCTGGCCGGGAACAGCGTGTCCTCGCCGCTGGCCAAGCAGGAGTCCGGCTATCTGCTGCCGCTGATGGACCGGTTCTGGGCGTCCGCCGAGCCGACCTCGGGGGCGGCGCCGGACCTGGCGCGGCTGATCGAGTCGGCCGCCCCGCTGCGGGAGGCGTTCACCGCGATGGCCGGCGCCCAGCAGACCCTGGCCGCCGCCCAGGCCACCGCCCCGCTGGCCGCCGAGGCCGCGCCCTGGCTGGCGCCGCTGCGCGACTTCGGGCTGGCCGGGCAGTCCGCCCTGGACATGCTGCTGGCCCAGCGCGGGGGCGACGGCGGGGCCGCCTGGAAGGCCCGGGTGGAGCTGACCAAGCTGCGCGAGCAGCTCGGCCAGAGCCCGGCGACGGTCGGCGCGGGCGTGCTCGGCCCGTTCCTGGAGCGGGCGCTGCAGGCGGCCGACACCTGGGCCGGGGTGCAGGGCGGCGGCATCACCGCGACCACGACCCTGGGCACCGCGCACGACCACCTGCCGGCGCTGATGGCCGACGGCGTCGCCGACACCTTCTACTGGAGCTCGGCGCCGCCGCAGCAGGGCGACTCGGTCGGCCTGGACCTCGGCGGCGGGCGCCCGGTCGGCAGCGTCACCGTGCTGATGGGCTCCTGGGGCAGCGGCCCGGACGGGCAGAGCGCGCTGGACGACTACATCCGGGACGGCGTGCTGGAGTACTCCACCGGGGAGGGCGGCTGGAAGAAGCTGGCCTCGGTGAAGAACCAGAAGTCCGTCTCGGCGCAGGTGCCGGCCGGGACGGTGGTCCGGGCGGTGCGGCTGCGGGCCACCGCCGCGCAGAAGACCGCGGTCGCGGTGCGCGAGTTCTCGGTGACCGCGCCCGACGAGCTGCCGTCCAGTGTCTCCGGCGGCCCGGCCGCGCTGCCCGGCTCCTCGGCGTCCGCGGTGCTGGACGGCAACCCGGACACCGCCTACCGGGCGGCCACCGCGCCGACCGCGCAGGACGAGCCGCTGACGGTCGAGCTGGGCGCCGCCCGGCCGCTGGACCGGCTGACCGTGCTCACCGACCCGGGCGTGCGGGCCTCGGCCGCCGTCGCTGTGCGGCACCCGGACGGCACCTGGACCGAGATCGGCACCGTGCAGCCGGGCTGGAACGAGCTCTCGGCCGGCGGTCTGCCCGCCGACGCGTTCCGGCTGGCCTGGAAGCCGGGCGGGGAGCCGCCCGTGGTCAACCAGGTGATCCCCTGGTACGCGGACGCCCCGGCGGCCCGGCTGAGCCTGGCCGACGCCTCGGTGGACGCGGTGACCGGGGACGCCGTCCCGGTGCAGGCCCGGGTCACCGTCGAGGCCGGCCGGCCGGAGGGGGTCACCGGGGAGCTGCGCACCGAGGTGCCGGTGGTCGCCAAGGGGCTGACCGTGGCGCCGGTGACCGGGGTGAGCGTGCCGCGCGGCGGCAAGGTCGGCGTGCCGCTGCTGGTGACCGCCGGGCCGGAGACGCCGTCCGGGACGTACCAGGTGCCGGTGGTGTTCGTGGCCGGCCAGACCACGGTGCGCCAGGTGCTCCAGGTGCACGTGGTGCCGCCGACCGGCGGTCCCGACCTGGCGATCACCGCGCAGGCCACCTCCTCGGGCGACGAGACCGCGAACTTCCCGGCCTCGGCGGTGGCCGACCAGGACCCGAAGAGCCGCTGGTCCTCGCCGGCGGCGGACGACGCCTGGGTGCAGCTGGAGCTGCCGAAGGCGACCCACCTGGGTTCGGCGGTGCTGCACTGGCAGGCCGCGTACGCCGCCGCGTACAAGATCCAGTCCTCGGCGGACGGGCGGTCCTGGACCACGGTCGCGACCGTCGGGGACGGCAGGGGCGGCAACGAGACGGTGCGTTTCGACGCGCCGGGCGCGAAGTTCCTGCGCATCCAGGGCGTGGCCAGGGCGACCAAGTACGGCTACTCGCTCTGGGGCGTCGAGCTGTACGCCGTCGCCCCGGTGGACGGCCAGGTGGCGCCGCCGGTGACGCCTCCGGTCACCCCGCCGGTGACGCCGCCGACCGGGCAGCCGGGCGGTGGCCAGCAGTCGGGCGGCGGCCAGACCGGGGGCCCGGGGGGCGGGACGGCGACCACGCCGCCGGCCGTGCCGACGCCCTCGGCCTCCCCGACCGGGCCGGCCCCCGCACCGACCACCACCACCGGCCCGGGTGGCGGTGCCGGCACCCCGAGCGGCAGTCCGACCGGTTCGCGGCAGAAGCCCTAGCGTCCGTCGTCGCCCGCCGTTCGCCCCGCACGGGGGC
>NZ_JAIY01000006.1:641590-646994 GCF_000710405.2 Kitasatospora sp. MBT66
GCTCCCCGGTGCGGGGTGCGCGGCGGCCCATGAGGCGTACCGAGAATGATGACGGGCAAGCCCTTGTGGTGCGGACTCAGGCGGAGAGCGGTTCGGGCTGCTCACCGCGGCGGACGGGGGCGGGGTGGCCGGCGTGGGCCCGGCCGAGTGGGACCGGGTGGGCCGGGTCGGTATGGTCGTGGTGTTCGTACTCGTCCCACTGCGGGGCGCGCAGCTGGTCGTTCCCGCCGTACGGCTCCAGGTAGGGCCGCCAGCGCGGATCCTTGATCCCGGTGCCGATGATCCGCCAGGCCAGGCCGCTGGGCGGCGCGGGTGGTCGTTTCATCCGCCAGCCGAGTTCGGTGAGGTGGCGGTCGGCCTTGGTGTGGTTGCAGCGGCGGCAGGCCGCCACCACGTTGTCCCAGCGGTGCTGGCCTCCCCGGCTGCGCGGGATGACGTGGTCGACGCTGGTGGCGGCGGCCCCGCAGTAGACACAACGACCGTGGTCGCGGGCGAACAGCGCCCGGCGGGTGAGCGGGACCGGCCCGCAGAAGGGGACCCGGACGAAGCGGGTCAGACGGACGACGGACGGCGCCGGAAGGGCGCTGGTGGCGCTGTGCAGAGTGACCCCCGAGTCCTCCAGGCTGACCGCCTTGTGGTTGAGGACGAGGATGAGTGCGCGGCGCATCGATACGACGCCGAGTGGCTCGTAGGACGCGTTGAGGACCAGGACATGCGGCACGGATGCCTCCTTGGACGCCTGCGGCGCGTGGCTCGCGCCGGGACGAGCGGTTCGATCACGCAACGGGTGCGTGATCCACCCCAGTGTCGCCTTACGCCTTTGTACGGCGCCACCACTCCTGTGTAACGGACCCGATGTGAACTCCGGGTGTGGGTTCTGTCATACCCGGTATGCCCGGGGGAAGCGCGGGTTGCACTCCGGTGCCCCTCCGGGGTGTCGCTGGGCCGGGCGGAGCAGCGCGGAACGCGGCGTGCGGGGGCGTTGACGGGGCGTCCGGACAGGTGCACGCGCCCTGCGGCGGACCCTCCCGGCCCGTTCGGCCTGCCCTCGGCGTGTCAAGCCCGCGGCCGGGCGGCGGCTAGGGTAGGCGGACGGTCCGCAGGCCAGGGGCGTGCCAACCCCGGGTGGGCACCGCGGCGGCGGACCGGGTCACGACCCCTGCAGGAAGGTCCCGCACGTGTTCCGCTCCGGTGCCGCCGGCCTCCTCGCCGACGCGTCCACGACGACGCCGGCCTCGACGCCCGCGCCGTCCCCGACTCCCACGGCCCCGGAGTTGCCGGACCTCAGAATCCCGACCAGCGCCCAGGAGGTCTCCGACACCACCCGGCAGGCCGCCAGCTGGTTCGACTCGCACTGGCAGGACTGGCTGGCGAGCGGCGTCCGGATCGTCTTCATCATCGTGCTGGCCCTGGTGCTGCGGGCGATGGTGCGCAAGGTGATCACCCAGCTGATAACGCGGATGGTGCGGCCGGGCGAGAACGAGGACGAGCCCAGCCGGCTGGGCGGGCTGCTGGCCAACACCGGGGTGGTCAACCCCGAGCGGCGCCAGCAGCGGGCCGAGGCGATCGGCTCGGTGCTGCGCAGCGTCGCGTCCTTCTCGATCCTGGGCACGGCGGCGCTGATGGTGCTGTCCGCGCTCGGGGTGAACCTGGCGCCGCTGCTGGCGAGCGCCGGTGTGGCCGGTGTGGCGATCGGTTTCGGCGCCCGCAACCTGGTCACCGACTTCCTCTCCGGGGTCTTCATGATCATGGAGGACCAGTACGGCGTCGGCGACGAGATCGACACCGGGGTGGCCACCGGCACGGTGCTGGAGGTCGGCCTGCGGGTGACCAAGCTGCGCGGCGCGGGCGGCGAGATCTGGTACATCCGCAACGGCGAGGTGAAGCGCATCGCCAACATGAGCCAGGGCTGGTCGACCGCCTCGGTGGACGTCCAGGTCGGCTACAAGGAGGACCTGGAGCGGGTCGAGGCGCTGATCAAGGACACCGCGGAGACGCTGGCCAAGGAGTCGCCGTTCGACGAGCTGGTCTGGGCGCCGTTCTCGGTGCTGGGCGTGGAGTCGGTCGCGGCGGACTCGGTGGTGCTGCGGGTCGAGGCGCGGACCGCCCCCGGCAAGTCGCTGAGCGTGGGGCGGGCGCTGCGCCAGCGGCTCAAGCAGGTCTTCGACGAGGCCGGGATCAAGGTCAAGGAGGAGGTCACCCCCGCCGCCGCCGCGGGCGCGGCCGCCGGGACGGCCGCCGCGATGGTCCTGAGCACCGCCGCGGCCCCGGCCCCGGGCACCGACCCGGCCCCGCCGTCCGCCCTGGCCGACCCGACCTCGGCGGGCTACAAGGCCGCGACCCCGATACCGCTGCCGCCGTCCCCTCCGGCCGACCCCACCAGGACCCCCTGACCCCGGTCCGACACCCCTGCGGAGCCCCGCCCCCGAGCCACTCGGGGGCGGGGCTCCGGACCGTTCGGGGGCGGTCCGGTAACGAGTCGGCATCCTCCGTGCGAAGGGCCATTGACACTCCGCTGACGGGGCCCGTACGGTCCTGTCCCAAGCGACTGGAAAGTTTCCTAACAGTTCGCCGCTGGCCCGACCGGAAACCCGGCCGCCCCGAGGAGGAGGATCGTCACGTGACCAGAAGCCACACCAAGACCCCCCTCGCGGGCACCCCCAGCCTGCTGCGGGCCATCAACGACCGCGCCGCGCTCGAACTGCTGCTGGCGAACGGCCCGCTCTCCCGCACCCAGATCGGCACCCTCACCGGGCTCTCCAAGCCGACCGCCTCCCAGCTGCTGGCGCGGCTGGAAGCGGCCGGGCTGGTGCTGCCGGTGGGCACCACGGCCGGCGGACCGGGGCCCAACGCGCAGCTGTACCAGGTGAATCCCGCCGCCGGATACGTCGCCGGGCTGGACGTGACCAACAGCCAGGTCCGGGTCGCGATCGCCGACATCAGCGGCACTACCCTCTCCGAGCACGTCGTCCCCACCAAGGGCTGGCAGGCCGCCGCGACCGTGCCCCGGGTGGCCGACGCGGTCGCCGGGGCGGTCCGCGCCGCCGGGCTCGCCGAGGACGCCCTGCACACCGTGGTGATCGGCGTCGGCGGCGCGCCCGACCCGGTCACCGGCAAGCTGCGGTACGCCTCGCACCTGCCCGGCTGGCACGCGCCCCGGCTGGTCGAGGGGCTGGCCGAGGCGATCGGCGCGCCGGTGACGATCGAGAACGACGTGAACCTCGCCGCCGTCGCGGAGCAGTCCTCCGGCGCGGCCGGCGGCTTCGAGGACTTCGTGCTGCTGTGGGCGGGCGAGGGCACCGGCGCCGCGATCGTGATCGCCGGCCGGCTGCACCGCGGCTTCACCGGCGGCGCCGGGGAGGTCGGCTACATGCCGGTGCCCGGCTCGCCGGTCCGGGACGTCCGCCGGCGCAACTCCGGCGGGTTCCAGGAACTGGTCGGCGCCCCCGCCGTCCGGGCCCTGGCCAAGGAGCACGGGATCGCCGCGCCGACCGCCGAGGAGGCGGTCGCCCGGGCCCTCGCCACCCCCGGCGCGGGGGACGCCTTCCTCACCGAACTGGCCGCCCGGCTGGCCGTCGGCCTGGCCGTGATCGTCGCCGTCGTCGACCCCCGGCTGGTGGTGCTCTCCGGCGGGGTCCCGACCACCGGTGGCGAACGGCTGCGGGCCCTGGTCGAGGAGGAGCTGGCCAGGATCTCGCCCGCCCGGCCCGAGGTCCGGGGCAGCACGCTGACCGGCTCGCCCGTCCTGATCGGCGCACTGGCCCGCGCGCTGGCCGCCGCCCGCGAGGCGGTCTTCTCGACCCACTGACGCCCGCCGCACGGCCCGACGCACCGCCCCAGGCCCGACGTACAGCCCGACGCACCGCCTGCACCGCCCGACCCTGCACCCACCTCTCCCCATCCCGAACGCGGGACCCGAGGCAATGACGCCTGCCCGCGGCACCCCCAGGAGGACCTCGAAGTGCAATCCACCACCTCCCCCGCCCGCAGAAGCCGCCGGACCCTCGCCGCCGTCACCGGCAGCGCCGTCCTCGCCCTGCTCGCCACCGCCTGCACCGGCAGCAGCGACGGCGGCGGCAGCGACGACTCGGCCAGTGGCAAGGACGTCACGATCACCTTCTGGCACGGCTGGAGCCAGGACTCCGAGGTGAAGGCGATCAACGACAACATCGCCGCCTTCGAGAAGGCCCACCCCAACATCCACGTCAAGGCCGTCGGCAACATCGCCGACGACAAGGTCAACCAGTCCCTGCGGGCCGGCGGCGACGACGCCCCCGACGTGGTGTCCTCCTTCACCACCAACAACGTCGGCATGTTCTGTTCGACCAAGGCCTTCGTCGACCTCAAGCCGCTGCTGGCCAAGGACGGCATCGACGCCGCCAAGACCTTCCCGGCCGCGATGCTCAACTACACGCAGTTCCAGGGCAACCAGTGCTCCCTGCCGCTGCTCGGCGACGCCTTCGGCCTGTACTACAACAAGAAGGCCTTCGCCGACGCGGGCATCACCAACCCGCCGAAGACCTTCAGCGAGTTCGCCGAGGTCGCCAACAAGCTCACCGTCCCCGAGGGCGACGGCTACAAGCAGCTCGGCTTCATGCCGCTCTACCACGGCTACGAGTCGACCACCGAGCACTTCCTCGGCCAGTACGGCCCCACCTACTTCGACCCCGCCGGCAAGTCCACCGTCGCCACCGACCCGAAGGTCGCCGCGATGATGAAGTGGCAGAAGAGCATGGTCGACAAGCTCGGCGGCTTCGACAAGCTGGAGAAGTACCGCGCCACCTTCGGCGAGGAGTTCAGCGCCAAGAACCCGTTCCACACCGGCCAGGTCGCGATGGCCATCGACGGCGAGTGGCGCACCGCCTCGCTCGCCACCGACAAGCCGGACTTCGAGTGGGCCACCGCCCCGTTCCCGGTGCCGGACGACCAGCAGGACACCTACGGCCGCGGCTACCAGACCGGCACCATCGTCGGCATCGCCAGCACCAGCAAGAAGCAGGCCGCCGCCTGGGAGTTCGTGAAGTTCCTGACCACCGACACCGACGCGGTCGTCTCCTTCGCCAACGCGATCCACAACGTGCCGAGCACCTTCGCCGCGCTGGAGTCGCCGAAGCTGGTCGCCGACGAGAACTTCAAGACCTTCGTGAACATCGCCAAGCACGCCAGCTCCGGCACCACGCCGGCCGTGGTCAACGGCGGCGGCTACCTGGTCTCCGTGCAGAACCTCGGCTACGACTACGAGTCCGGCAAGCAGACCGACCTCACGGCAGGCCTCAGCGCCACCGCCAAGGAGATCGACGCCGCCATCGCCCAGGCCAAGTAGCGCGTACCCCGCGCGCCCGGCCCGTCCTCGGAGCTCCCATGTCACTCGCGTCCGCCACCCGCAAGGGGGCCGGAGCGACCG
>NZ_JAIY01000006.1:647060-674884 GCF_000710405.2 Kitasatospora sp. MBT66
CACCCTCGCCTTCCTCTCCCCCTGGCTGATCGGCTTCAGCGTCTTCTTCCTGTACCCGCTGATCTCGACGATCTACTTCTCGTTCACCAAGTACAACGGCTTCGGCTCGCCGACCTTCACCGGCCTGAAGAACTGGGACTACGTCTTCAACGACCTCCCGGCGTTCTGGCAGGGCCTGCGCAACACCCTGTGGCTGGTCGTCGTCATGGTGAGCCTGCGGGTGGCGTTCGGTCTCGGCATCGGGATGCTGATCACCAAGATCAAGTCCGGGGTCGGCTTCTTCCGGACCGCCTTCTACCTGCCGTACCTGGCCCCGCCGGTGGCCGCCACCGTCGCCTTCGCCTTCCTGCTCAACCCCGGCACCGGCCCGGTGAACCACTTCCTCGGCGAGATCGGGCTGCCGCAGCCCGGCTGGTTCGCCGACCCGAACTGGTCGAAGCCCGCCCTCACCCTGCTCGCCATGTGGGGCGTCGGCGACCTGATGGTCATCTTCATGGCGTCCCTGCTGGACGTCCCGAAGGAGCAGTACGAGGCCGCCGAGCTCGACGGGGCCGGCCCGTTCCAGCGGTTCCGCTACGTCACCCTGCCGAACATCTCGCCGATCATCATGTTCGCGGTGGTCACCGGCGTCATCCAGACCATGCAGTACTACACGCAGGCCTTCGTCGCCGGAAGGGTCGCCGCCGGCAACGCGGGCAACTCCGGCCAGCAGTTCGAGCCCGGCTACCCGAACGGCTCCACCTGGACCCTGCCGCAGATGGTCTACAACCTCGGCTTCCAGCGCTTCAACTACGGCGCGGCGTGCGTCGTGGCCCTGGTGCTGTTCGTCATCTCGATGGCCGTGACCTCGGTGCTGATGCGCCGCAAGTCCGGCTTCATGGCCAGCGACGACTAGCGGCCCAGTGAGGACACGATCATGACTCTCAGCTCGACCCTCCCCTCCGAGGCACCCGGGAAGCGGACCGGCCGGGGCGTCGCCCGCGGCCCCGTCACCGCCGCCGAGCGGGTCGCCCGCCGGCGCGCGCTGCTCAACTGGGTGGCCGTCCACTCGCTGGCGATCGCCGCCGGCCTGTTCTTCCTGCTGCCGTTCGTCTTCGTCTTCCTCACCTCGGTGATGACCGACAGCCAGGCACTCACCACCGACTACTGGCCCACCTCCTGGAACTGGGGCAACTACGGCAAGGTCTGGAACACCCCCGGATTCCTGACCTGGTGGCGCAACACCCTGCTCTACGCGCTCGCCGGCACCGTGCTGACCGTCGTCTCCAGCCTGCCGGTCGCCTACGCCCTCGCGAAGTTCCGCTTCCGCGGCCGCAACCTGGCGATGATGGCGGTCATCTCGATGATGATGCTGCCGCCGCAGGTCACCATCATCCCGATGTACCTGTTCTGGGCGAAGCAGCTGGGCCTCGGCGGCTCGCTCTGGCCGCTGATCATCCCGATGGCCTTCGGCGACGCCTTCTCGATCTTCCTGCTGCGGCAGTTCCTGCTGACCATCCCCAAGGAGTACATCGAGGCGGCCCGGATCGACGGCTGCGGCGAACTGCGCACCCTGCTGCGGGTGGTGCTGCCGATGGCCAAGCCGGCCATCGCCGCCGTCGCGCTGTTCCAGTTCTTCTACTGCTGGAACGACTACTTCGGCCCGCAGATCTACGCCAGCAGCAACCACGACGCCTGGACCCTCTCCTACGGACTGGAGTCCTTCAAGGGCGCCCACCACACCAACTGGAACCTCACCATGGCCGCCACCCTGCTGGTGATGGCCCCGGTGATCGTCCTCTTCTTCTTCGCACAGAAGGCCTTCATCGAAGGCGTGACACTGACAGGGGTCAAGGGCTGATGTCCGCACTCAAGCTGGCCATCATCGGCGGCGGTTCTACGTACACCCCGGAGCTGATCGACGGCTTCGCCAGGCTCCGCGACACCCTGCCGATCGGCGAACTCGTCCTCGTCGACCCGGCCGCCGACCGGCTGGAGCTGATCGGCGGACTGGCCCGGCGGATCTTCGCCAAGCAGGGCCACGGCGCGGTCGTCACCACGACCACCGACATCGAGGCCGGCGTCGCGGACGCCGACGCGGTGCTGCTGCAGCTGCGGGTCGGCGGACAGGCCGCCCGCAACCAGGACGAGACCTGGCCGCTGGAGTGCGGCTGCGTCGGCCAGGAGACCACCGGCGCGGGCGGCCTCGCCAAGGCGCTGCGCACCGTCCCGGTGGTGCTCGACATCGCCGAGAAGGTCCGCCGCGCCAACCCGGACGCCTGGATCGTCGACTTCACCAACCCGGTCGGCATCGTCACCCGCGCCCTGCGGGAGGCCGGCCACAAGGCCGTCGGCCTGTGCAACGTGGCGATCGGCTTCCAGCGCCGCTTCGCCAAGCACCTCGGGGTCGACCCGGAGCTGGTCCGGCTCGACCACGTCGGCCTCAACCACCTCAGCTGGGAGCGCGGCGTCACCCTGCTGGACGCGCCCGGCGCGGCCGGCGGCCGGGAGGTGCTGCCGGAACTGCTGGCCGGTTTCGGCAAGGAGATCGCCGACGACATCCGGCTGCCGCAGCGGGTGGTCGAGCGGCTCGGCGTCGTGCCGTCCTACTACCTGCGGTACTTCTACCAGCACGACCTGGTGGTGGAGGAGCTGAAGGTCAAGGGCTCCCGGGCCGCCGAGGTCGCCGAGATCGAGCGGCAGCTGCTGGAGCTGTACGCCGACCCGGCCCTCGACACCAAGCCGGAGCTGCTCGACCGGCGCGGCGGCGCGTTCTACTCCGAGGCGGCGGTGCAGCTCATCGCCGCCCTGCTCGGCACCGGCGGCGGGACCTCGGTGCAGGTGGTGAACACCCGCAACGACGGGGTGCTGCCGTTCCTGCCCGACGACGCCGTGATCGAGGTGCCGGCCGAGGTCGACGCGGCGGGCGTGCGCCCGCTGCCGCAGCGCCCGCTGGAGCCGCTGTACGCCGGCCTGGTCGCCGCCGTCACCTCCTACGAGCACCTGGCCCTGGACGCCGCCCTGCGCGGCGGTCGCGACCGGGTCTTCGACGCACTGCTCGCCCACCCGCTGGTCGGCCAGATCGACCTCGCCGACCGGCTCACGGACCGGCTGCTCGCCCACAACCGCGAGCACCTCGCCTGGGCCTGACCCGCCCGGCCTCCGCGCCGGTCCCGTCCCGGCGCCGGACCGGGCCGCCGGTCCCCCGGCCCGCACCCCGTGGGGGGAGTGCGGGCCGGGCCACCGGCGGCGCGGCGGCCGGCGCCCGGCGGACGCCGGGAGGAGAAGCCATCCCCGGCCGGGAAAGACCCCCGGCCGGGCCACGTACGACGAGCCGCGGGGACCCGATGACCCACCAGCCCGAACCACACCTGCCAGGCGTCCTCGCCATCGACGCCGGCAACTCCAAGACCGACGTCGCCCTCGTCGGCGCCGACGGCCGTGTCCTCGGCTCCGCCCGGGGCGGCGGCTTCACACCGCAGAAGACCGGTGGCGCCGCCGCCGTGGCCGGCCTCGCCCCGCTGGTCGAGGAGGCCGCCGCGGCCGCCGGGCTGACCAGCTGGACCGGCCCGCTGACCAGCCACGTCAGCGCCTGCCTGGCCAACGCCGACCTCCCGGTCGAGGAGGAGGCGCTGCGGGTGGCCCTGGAGTCCCACCCCTGGGGCGTCAGCAACACCGTGGTCAACGACACCTTCGGCCTGCTGCGGGCCGGCACCGACGGCCCGCGCGGGGTCGCCGTCGTCTGCGGCGCCGGCATCAACTGCGTCGGACTGCTGCCGGACGGCCGCACCGCCCGCTTCCCCGCCCTCGGCGAGCTCACCGGCGACTGGGGCGGCGGCGCCGGTCTGGCCGTCAGCAGCATGTGGCACGCCGTCCGCGCGGAGGACGGGCGCGGCGGGCCGACCGCCCTGGCGGCCGCGATCGCCGAGCACTTCGGCCTGCCCAGCGCCGTCGCCGTCGCCGAGGCCGTCCACCTCGGGCACCTGCCGTTCGCCCGGCTGCACGAGATCGTGCGGGTGCTGTTCGCGGTCGCCGGGGAGGGCGACGGGGCGGCGCTGGAGCTGATCGACCGGCAGGCCGACGAGATCACCCGGCTCGCGCTGGTCGCGCTGCGCCGCCTCGACCTGCTGGACACGCCGACCCCGGTGGTGCTCGGCGGCGGAGTGCTGGCCGCCCGGCAGTCGCTGCTGCTGGACAACCTGACCGCGCGCCTGGCGCGGGTGGCGCCGCTCGCCGAGCCCCGGGTCGTCGTCGCGCCGCCGGTGCTGGGCGCCGTTCTGCTCGGGCTGGACCACCTGCGGGCCGGGCCGCAGGCGCAGGAGCGGGCGCGGCGGGCCTACGACCCGCTGCACCCGGTGGCCGCGTAGTCCCGGGCTCCCCTGCTGCCGGGCTTCCGGGCTCCCCGTCCGCCGCCGTGTCCTCCCCCCTGTCCTCCGCCCCCTGTCCTCCGCCCCCGCCGGGCCCGCACGCCCGGCGGGGGCGGTCGTGCGTCCGGGGCGGAAACAGTGGGGGTCGGTGGTGGGGGGCGGTGGCCGGCGGAAACGGTGGGGCAGGAGCGCCCTCCGGCGGCACTTTGCAAAGTGCTGCCGGGACTTTGCAAAGTGTTCCGGGGCGGTGGCGGCGGTGAAGCGGAACCGGTCGGACGGATTCCACGTGTACGCGGGTGTCTCGTCCGGTCACGTTCCTGGAAGACTCATCCCATGACCGCGCCCCGCCGCCTCCTCCTCGCCGTGCTGCTCAGTTGCGCCGTCACCACCGGCCTCGCCGCCTGCACCCCGATCGACGAGGACCCGACGCTGGCAATGTCCTCGGACGAGGTCGGCGACGCCCGGGACCCCGACGACGCCGACGACATCGACGACGCCGGGGAGGACGGGTACCCGGACACCGAGGAGTACTGGGCGTCCCCCGGAGCCGGGGCCGACCTCGACCTCGCCTCCCCCGCCGTCTCCCCCGCCGCCTGCGAGACCGGGGCCGGGCGCCGGGTGGTCCAGGTCCTCGAGGTCCGGGACGGCCGGCTGAGCGTCCGCCCGGTGCCGCCCGGCTGTCCCAGCGACGCCGAACCGGTCGAACTCGCCCTGGCCGCACACGCCACCGCCACCCTGGTCGACCTCCCGCACGACGAGCCCGCCAAGGAGGTCCAGCTGCCCGTCCTCCTGGACCACCTCGACACCTGCCTGTCCGGCGGCGAGCCCGAACCCCCCTACGCCTGCTACGGCGACACCTACGACCTGGTCGTGGACGCCCGCGGCCGGATCACCCGGATCCGGGAGCTGCGGACGTCCTCCTGAGCCGTGCCGGGTCGTCCCGCGCGGGCGGCGGGACCCGGCGCCTTTCGACGGCGGGGCTTGACCTCATGTGCGGTTGAGGTTGTCGGATGGTTCGTGACCGGTCCGAGCCACGCGGTCGATGCCCAGTCAGCGGCGTGGCCCGGGGCCGGTGCCGGGGCCGCCTCCGATCCAACGATCGTGCCAGGAGGCGGCCCCTCTCCCGTCCCCGGCCCCGGCGGTCCGGCGGATCCGGCCCGGTCCGCCGAATCCGGTCGACAGGAGCGGCGCGGGTGGCGCAGAGTCAGGACGCATGACCGACCTCGCCGGACTCCCGCCGCTCCCCGCCCGCTACCGGTCCGCACCGGCGGCGGTCGCCGACGCCCCCGCCGTCGCCCGGCTGGTCGCCGCCTGCGAGCGCGACCTGCTCGGCCGTACCGAGAGCGGGCCGGGCGAGGTCGCCGCCGACCTCGCGCACCCCGGCCTCGACCCCGCCCGGGACGCCCTGCTGGTGCGGGACGGCCGCGGCGAGGTGGCCGGCTGGGCATGGGTGCGCGGCGGACGGCGGAGCCGGGTGGACGTCCACCCCGGCCACCGGGGCGCCGGGTTGGGCGGGTGGCTGCTGGACTGGACCGAGGACCGGGCCCGGCGGGCGGGCGGGGAGCGGCTGGCGCAGGCCGTGGAGGACGGCGACCGGGCCGCCGTGCGGCTGCTGCGCTCGCGCGGCTACCTGCCGTTCGTCTCCCAGTGGCAGCTGGGGATCGCGCTGCCCGCCGCTCCGGTGGCGGCCGCGCCGCCGTCGGGGGTCTCCGTGCGGCCGTTCCGGCCGGGCGACGAGCGGACGGCGCACCGGGTGACCGAGGACGCGTTCGACGAGTGGCAGGTGCGGCGCAGTCCGTACGAGGAGTGGGCGCTGCGGACGGTCGGGCACGACTCGTTCGTGCCCGCGCTCTCCCGGGTGGCCTTCGCCGGCGGGGACATGGTCGGCGCGGCGCTGGCCCTGGACCTGCCGGACTGCGGTGAGGGGCACGTCGAGCGGCTGGCCGTCCGCCGCGACCACCGGCACCGGGGGATCGCCCGGCTGCTGCTCGGTGAGGTGTTCGGCGCGTTCCACCGGTACGGCCGGGAGCGGTGCACCCTGTGGACGCACTCGGAGACCGGCGCGCTGCCGCTGTACGAGCGGTTGGGGATGACGGTCCGGCGCACCTCGTCGATGTACGGCAAGGCCCTCGAAGCCTAGAGGGGGACTTTGCAAAGTCCGACGAGACTTTGCAAAGTCCCCCTGGGCCCGGCTCAGGACGGGGCAGCGGGCAGTGCTCAGACCGTGCCGCGGCGGCGGCGCCGGAGCCGGCCGAGAGCGGCGGCGCCGCCCGCGAGCGCGAGGGCCGCGATCGAGCCGCCCGCGAGCAGGGGCGTGCGGTCGGACGGTTCGGCCGCCCGGCCGTCCGGCCCGTAGCCGCTGGACATGCCCCGGGTGTCGTAATCGGAGCCGGGCAGCTTGTCGGCGTAACGGGCCTTGACCACCTGCTGGTAGTCGGCCAGCGACATCGCGGACTTGCCGTCGAGCCCGGCCCTGGCCGGGTCGTTGAGCGGCTCCACGGTGGTGAGCGTCAGCCGGTACCAGCCGCGGATCTGCGGTTCGGTGAAGACCAGGGAGCCGGGCGTCGCGCTGCCCGCGTACCCGGCGTCGCTGTCGCCGTCCCGCACCCCCGCGAGGTGCCAGCCGCCGCCCTCGGACGGGGCGAGCAGCACGGTGGCGGTGCGGTCGTTGACGGCGCCGCCGAGCGAGGAGACCAGGTGGCTGAGCCTGACCGCCGAGGTGGGGACCGGCAGCGCGGTGCCCGCGACGAAGTCCGGGGTGATCTCGTGCACCGCGAGCGGGTCGTTGAGCGTGAACGCGGGCAGGCCGGCGCACGGGTCCGGCATGTCGGGGACCGTCACCACGGTGTCGGAACCGGGGTCGGAACCGGCCCCGGGCAGCGGGGTGGCGAGGAAGCGGCAGACGGCGTCGTGGACGCCGGCCGACCGCACCACGTCCAGGGCGGCCTGGTAGTCGGGGATGTCGACGGCCCGGGCCGGACCGGCGGCGGACAGCAGCACGGTAGCGCCCAGCACCAGGGCGAGCGGCAGCCGGGCGAGCGGGGTGAGCCGGACGGCCTTCCGGCCGACGGGGACAGCTCGGTCACGCATGTGTCGTCCTCCTTCTCTGTCTTCTCGGTCTAGCCGGAGATGCCGGTACGGGAGTGGGTCCACTGGAACGAGCTGTTGTTGACGTAGTCGGCGTAGTTCCACCACGTGTAGGTGGTGGTGTCCGGCCACGGGTCGCCGACCGCGACGGTGTTGTTGGAGGTGTCGAAGCCGTAGACGACGTTCATGTGCCCCCCGCCGGTCTTCCAGCCGATCCGGGCGCCGATCGGCCGGGCGGCCTTGACGTCGGTGGTGACCTCGGCGAACGACGCCGCGCGAGTGAGACCGGTACCGGGCTTGGCCATGCCCAGGCTGTACCAGGCGTTGGCCATGTCCTCCAGCCTGGCGGGCTGGTTGTCGCAGCTGGGACCGCCGGCGTACGACGAGGCGCGCTTGCAGAAGTCCGCCTGGGTGGTGCCGTATCCCTGGAACTTGGCGATGGTGAGCCCGGAGGCCGACCAGCACCACTGGGTCTTCTCCTGCTTCAGCATGGTGATCTGGTCGTAGGCGGACTCCGCGCGGGCCGTATCGCCTGCGGCCAGGAGGACCGCCGAGGCCGCGAGCGCCAGTGCCGGTCCGGTGACCGTGTACGTGAATCTCCTCATGTTCCTGCCTTCCCATGGGGCGTGGGCTGCCCAGCGCCATGACAGCGCGGACCGCCGCCGTTCACCGGACGGCTCGTCGGGGGCAGGGCCGAAGGGGTTGTTAGCCGTATAAGATCCGGATGGCTTGAAACATTCGTATCCGGAGGGTCCTTGGGGCACGTGGGTCCACGTTTCCGGCTGACCCGTCGACAACTCTCGGAGTCACCGCCCCTATGCGCCGATCCGTCCGCCCTGCCGACGTCCTCACCACTGCCGCCGCCGTTGCCGGGCTGCTGCTGCTCACGGGCTGCACCGGCGGGAACCCGTCGGCCGCCTCCGGCCCGTCGACCGCAGCCGCCCCGGTCGCCACGTCCACCGCGAGGCCCGAGGTCGACCCGGCCGCGGCCGTGGCGAAGGCGGGCAAGGAGCCGTACGCCGTCTCGGTCCGGTCGACGATCGAGACCGGCGGGGAGGTGTTCATGAACATCACCGCACGGCAGAACTTCAACACCCTCTTCACCGGCCGGCAGGAACGCCGCGTCGGCAGCAGCACGAGGGAGATCGTCATCACCGCCGACGCCGAGTACCACCGCGTCGGCGGCCCGACCAGCAGCTGGACCAGGATGTCGCTGCCCCTCGTCCACGCCTCGGAGTTCGACCTCACGGGCTACGCCCCGGTGCTGCTCTCCCTCGGCCCGGAGGCCCGCAAGGGCGTGGAGACCCGCGACGGCGTCCTCGTCCACCACCTCGCCGGCCATCTGGACCTCGACCGGCTGGGCCAGGTCTCCGCGCGGGCGCGCGCCGACGTGGAGTCCGAGGGTGCCACGGGCATCGACCTCGACCAGTGGGTCGACGCCGGCGGCCGCACCCGCTACGCCGAGAAGCGCTGGACCGCGGACGGGACGGCGCTCCTGGTCACGATGGCGTTCAGCGACTACGGCCCGCCCGAGGTCTTCGACTCACCGGTCCCGGCCGGGGCCTGACACGACGGCACCGCCGGACGGGGTGTGCCGGGTCAGCCGTCCATGCCCAACCGGGCAGTGATCGGGGCGGGCAGTGGGTACAAACGCTCGGGCGGGAGGAGGCGCTGGGCCCGGTCCGCCCGGCCGCCCCGGACGAGGTCGGCGATCCTCCGGACCCGCGGGGTGAGGTCGGTGATGCCGGTGATCCACTCCTCGGCGAAGGTCCGGATCAGGCTCCGGCCCACGCCCACCTGGATGCTGTAGTGGTTGAGCGCGGCGCCCCGCAGCGAACGCTCCGGATCCCACTGGACGTGCACCTCGGCGCGGGCGAGCTCCGCCGGGTCGGCGGTGGTCAGGACGGCGCGGCGCAGGGCCTCCTCCCAGCCGGCACGGGTGATCCGGACGGCGAGCACGCGTTCCTGGCCGGGCTTGCGCGCCCAGTTGCTGCGGTGCATCAGCCAGGCGAACGAGGGCTTGATCCAGGTCGTCCGACCGAAGGAGAACGGCGGCACGAACCGCTGTGCGGCAAGCGCGGGTTCGGCGACGGCGGGGGCGTACGCCTGGTAGAGGGTGATGGTGGTGGCGTCGAAGTCGGCCCGGATCTCGCACTGGTGCTGCATGGCGTCCGACTCTGCCAGCGGCGCGGCGGGCGGAGCGAGCGGTTTTCCCCGAGGTCGCGCGCCCGGGTCAGGCGACGGGCCCGGGGACGGGCGGGGGCGGTCACCGGCGGCGCCCCCGACGGTGCCTCGCCCGGAACGCGCGAGGCACCGCGACCGCCGGTCAGCGGTTCCAGTGCGGACTGAGGGCGATGGCCTGCAACTGGTCGATGGTCAGCGGGGGTTCGGCCCGGGTGGGACTGGCGGTCGTCGCCTTCTCCGGGATCCGGTCGGTGTTGAGCTCGTCCACGTCGACCTTCCGGCCGTCCGGGTGGAGGACGTGCACCGACCAGAGCAGGTAACCACTGGCCAGCCTGGCCTTCTCGGCCTTGACCGCGGTGCCGTCCGCGAGGATGTCGCAGAAGAGCCATGGCCCCGGGTCGCAGGTGGGGGTGCGCCGGTCGACGTCGGCGAGCCTCACACCGACGGAGGCCCCGCCGCGCCCGTCGTCGTGGAGGACGTATCCCGAGGCGGTTCCGGTCTGGCTCAAGGTGACGCGTCCGTCCTCGAAGGCCCCGCTGCTGGAGACCCGGGTGGTCGTTCCCGGAGGCATGAAGGCCGCCAGTTGCGCCGCGAGCGGTCCCGAGCGCGGGCCGCCGACGGGCGGGGCGGCGGACGGGGGTCGGGTCGGAACGGGCGCGAACGTCGGGGTCGACGTCGGGGTCACGGCCGGTGGCGGGGCGGGTGCGGCCCCGGGCGAGAGCTGCGCGGCCCCCAGCACGGCGGCCCCGGCGACGGCGCCGGCCAGCGCGGCGATCCGGGCCCGGCGGACGAGGCGGAGCCGGTGGCCCTGCGCGGCCGCGCGGAGGACGAGGTCGGCACGGTGCCGGCCGAACGCGTCGGAGCTGTGCTGCATCGCCTCGTGCAGACGTCGGCCGGGCTGCTGATCGGGGCTCACGGTGCTCTCCTTTCGAGGGGCGGGGATGGCGGGTTCACAGCCCGGTCAGAGGTGGGCGAGGTCGGCGAGCAGCTCGTCGCCGAGTACGGCACGGAGCTTCTGCAGTGCCCGCAGGCTGCGGGTGCGGACGGCGCCGGGGTTCAGCTGCATCATGCGCGCGGTCTCCTCGACCGACCGGTCCTCCCAGTACCGCAGCACCAGCACCGCCCGTTCCTTGGGGGCGAGCCGGGCGAGCCCGTCCAGCAGGGTCAGCCGCAGCTCGGGGTCGCCGGAGGCCTCGGTGCCCTCCGGAAGCCGTTCGACGGGGCGTTCCTGCGCACTGCGCCGACGGCGGTACGAGGTGAAGGTGCGAACCAGGACGGTGTGGGCGTACGCGGCCGGCGCGTGCGTGCGGTCGATCCGCCGCCACGACCGGTACATCTTGGCGAGCGTCTCCTGCACGAGGTCCTCGGCCAGATGCCGGTCGCCGGTGAGCAGGCACGCCGTGCGGAAGAGCTGGTCGCTGCGGGCGTGGGCGAACTCCAGGAAGTCCGCGGGTGTGTCCCCCACCGAATGGTCCCCTCTCGAACTGATGTCACCACCAACACGCTCCAGGACCGACGGCGCGTTACAGCGGTCGCGGCACCGAACGGAGCAGGAGGTACGGAAGAGGAGGTGCGGAGCGGGAAGTCGGTCCGGCCGACTTCTCGCTCCGCACCTCCTGCTCGGGGAGGGGCCGGGGGCGCCTCAGGCCGGGCTGCCCCCGTCGCGCGGGGCAATCGGGTGGCCGTAGCGGAACAGCGGGTCGGCGGTGTCGAAGGGGACGTCCTCGCGGGCGGCGTCGACGGCCCCGTCGGAGCGGGGGAGGTCGAAGGGGAGGGTGCCGGTCATCGGGGTGCGGCCGAGGACGGCGTCCAGGACGATGTCGTCGGCGGCGCCGAACTCGCCCACCAGCAGGGCCGCGTGGGGGGCGAGCGGGGTGAGGACGGCGGGGCGCTCCAGCTGGGCGACGAGCGCCGTGGGCAGTGTCCGGGCCAGCTCCGCCAGTCGGGCCGCCTCGGCCGGTTCGAACTCCAGCGAGCCGGAGTGGAAGGCCTGCTCCAGCAGTCCTTCGCGCTTCTCGTAGGGCGTGGCGAGGCGGAGGACCGCGAGGTCGGCGTCCTCGGGCCGGTCGACGACGGTGCCGTAGCGGGCGGCCACGGCCGGGTCGACGCCCTCGACGTAGAGGCGGGTGCCGGTGAGCGGGCGGCCGGACAGGTGGACCAGCGAGCGGGACTGGAGCTCGCGGCCCAGTGCGCGGCCCTCGGGTGTGCCGACCAGGGCGACGGCGGCCTCGACGTCCACGTACGGGTCGTCGAACAGGCCGAGGCGGAACTTGTCGCGCAGGATGCGGCGGACGGACTCGTCGATGCGGGCCTCGGTGACGGCGCCGGAGCGGACCACGCCGAGGATCAGTTCCGGGTCGGTCTCGCCGCCGAGCTGGTCGGCCCCGGCGTGCAGGGTCAGCGCCACCTGCTCCGGCACGGACAGCTCCTCGACGCCCCAGTGGCGCGGCGGCAGGCTGACGATGCCGGGGACGTCCATGCCGGTGATGGCGTTGAAGTCGGTGCAGACCACGCCGTCGAAGCCGTACTTCCCGCGCAGCAGTCCGGTGATGACGTCGTGGTTGAAGTTGGCGCCGACCTCGGCCAGCCCGCTGCCGGAGGGGATCGCGTAGGCGGGCATGATCTGGGCGGTGCCGACCGCGAACGCGGCCTCGAAGGGGCGCAGGTGCCGGTCGAGCGCGCCGCCGGGGTAGACCAGCCGGCGGCCGGCCGCGAAGTGCGAGTCCTCGCCCTTGAACTGCGGGCCGCCGCCGGGGAAGTGCTTGGTCATGCAGGCGACGCTGTCGGGGCCGATCGGCCCGCCCTGGAGGCCGCGGATGTAGGCGCCGATGATCCGGGAGGCGCGGTCCGGGTCCTCGCCGAAGGTGCCGCTGATCCGGGCCCAGCGCGGCTCGGTGGCGAGGTCGGCCATCGGGTGGATGGCGATCCGGATGCCGACGGCCCGCAGTTCGCGGCCGATCAGGGCGGCGTAGCGCTCGACGAGTTCCGGGTCGTCGGTGGCGGCCAGCCCGATCGGCTCGGGGCCGGTGGAGAAGCCGCCGCCGGTGAAGGCGGTGGCCGGGTTGGCGGTGAAGCCGTGCCGGGGGTCGGAGGCGAGGGTGACCGGGATGCCGAGGCGGGCGGCGGCGGCGAGGTCCTGGACGTGGTTGTTCCACTCGGCCATGGCGCGGGCGTCGGGGACGGCCATCATGGCGAAGGCGGTGAGGCCGTGTTCGGTGACGAGG
The DNA here is from genome assembly GCF_000710405.2 of Kitasatospora sp. MBT66. Taxonomy (NCBI): domain Bacteria; kingdom Bacillati; phylum Actinomycetota; class Actinomycetes; order Kitasatosporales; family Streptomycetaceae; genus Kitasatospora; species Kitasatospora sp. MBT66. The sequence continues at coordinate 659,902 of NZ_JAIY01000006.1, forward strand.
TGCTCGCCGGAGGGGAAGGGGCCCTGGTTGCCGGGGAGCATCCGGCCGTGGAGCATCAGGGCGGCCTTCTCCGGCAGGGTCATCCGGGCCAGGAGGTCCTCGACGCGCTCCTCGACGGGCAGCCGCGGGTCCTCGTAGGGCTCCATGGTGCCGTTGTGGTTGAGGTCGCGGAACGGCGTGCCGTCGGTGTGGCGCAGCGGCTGCGGGCGGCTCGCGGTGCTCATGCGGTCACCCCGGCGGCGGCCTTGGCGCGGAAGGCGGCGACGGTCCCGGCGTCCACGCCGCAGTGGGCGAGGAAGCCCTCGGTGCCGCCGTAGCGGTTGCCGACGAGCTCCAGGAAGGCCGCCATCGCGCCGGCCGGGGCCTCCAGCAGCGGGCGGGGGACGGTCAGGGTGCCGTTCTCGTAGTCGTTCAGCGCGGCCCGGTTGCGCTCGGCCAGGCCCTCGAAGATCTGGGTCAGCGCGGCGCCGGTGCGGGCGTAGTCGGCGACGATCTCCTCGGCGGGCACGCCGAGCAGGTCGAGCAGCAGGGCGGTGAGCAGGCCGGTTCGGTCCTTGCCGGCGGCGCAGTGCAGCAGCACGCCGCCGGGGCGGGCGGCGGCCTCGACGGCGAGCTTGACGGCCTCGGGGGCGGACTCGGCCATCAGCAGGTAGAAGGCGCCGAGGTCGGCGTCGGTGGTCATCTGCCGCATGGCCGCCGCCAGCTCGCCGTTGGTGGGCTGGATGCGGGCGGCGACCACCTCGACGCCGTCGGCCGCCGACACCGCCCAGTCGTTGTCCCGGACCTCGGCGTCGCCGCGCAGGTCGACGATCGTGCGGACGCCGGCGGTGCGCAGCTGGGCGGAGATGTCGGCGTTGTCGTGGGGGAACGGCTGGGCGGAGCGGTAGAGGGCGCCGGGGCGGATCCAGCGGCCGGCGGGGTCGGCGAGGGTGGCGGGGTCGCGGAAGTTGACCAGGGTCATGGTGGGGGCCTCTCGGTGGTGGGGGTCGGTCGGGGGAAGGGGGAGAGCCAGGGGGAGGGTCACAGTGCGGCGGGACATCTAGACGTCTAGATGTCTACCTGGCCGGTCGGCGTCGGGGCAAGCGGCGCCGGGGTGAACTTCCGGACAACCCCGGACGGAAGCCGCCCCGCGGCTCCGTAGGATCGGGCGCGTGGCAACGCACCGAAGCGACACCCCGCTGTACCGCCGGCTGGCCCGGCAGCTCCAGGAGCGCATCGACGCCGGGACGTACCCGGCGGGCTCCCGGCTGCCCAGCGAGCCGGAGCTGAGCGCCGACTTCGGCGTCAACCGGCTGACCGTCCGGCAGGCGGTGGCGGAGCTGGAGCGGGCCGCGGTGCTGGAGATCCGCCGGGGTGTGGGGACCTTCGTGCGCCCGCCGGCGGTGCGGGTCTCGATCACGGTCGACCCGCGCAGCCAGCGGTTCGACCTCGGCAGCGTCCACCGCGCCCTGCCGCTGGACACCCCCCTGCCGGAGGGGGCGGCGGGCACCGTCGAGGGCGACGGCGAGGCCGTGGTGGCGACCCCGGCCGTCGGCGGCTCCGCCGAGGACGGCGAGGCGGCCCGGCAACTGGGCTGCACCGTCGGGGAGTTGTCCCGGGTGGACACGGTGATCCGGATCGGCGGCCGGCCCCGGGTGGCGAACAGCTACTGGGTGCCGACCCGGCCGCTGCCGGCCGAACTGCTGCGGCCGGGACGGCCGGGGAACATGGTGCTCGCCCTGGCCGGGGCGGCCGGGGTGGAGCTGGAGTACGACTGGCGGGCGTTCGGCGCGATCGGCGCGGACCTCGCGGACGCGGAGCTGCTCGGGGTGACGCCGGGCACGCCGCTGCTGGTCCGCGAGGGTGTCAGCTGCACGCCGGACGGCACGCCCGCGCTGTACGTGCGGCGGCGGATCGACGGCAGCAGCGCGCGGTTCGTGCTGCACTACCGCGAGCCCGGCGGGGCGGACGGCGCGGGCGGGTCGGGGCCCGCCCGGTAGCCGGGCGCGCTCACCCGGCGGGTCCGGACGGCACGGCGGGCCCGGACGGCACGGCCGTCGGCTCCGGTTCCGGCTCCGGCCCCGCGAGCGGCCCGAGCAACTGCCGGAAGGCCACCGCCCAGTCCGCCAGCGGCCGCCCCTCCTCGCCGTCGACGACGTGCCGCCGGGTCATCCCCGCCAGCAGCGCCGCCAGGGCGTGCGGCCGCAGGTCGGCGGCCACGTCCACGCCCAGCCGGTCGGCCGCGATCGCCGCCGCCCGCTGCGAGAACGTGTCGATCATGATCAGCGCGAAGTCGTGCACACTGCGGATGCCGATGAACCGGCGCCGCAGCGCCCGGCGCCGCGCGGTGTGCTCGGCCGGCTCCTCCAGCTGCCCGTCGGTGGTGGCCCCGGCGTGCTCGAAGGCCTCCCAGATGCCGAGTCCGGACGGGGCGGCGGCGAAGGCGTCCAGGACCGCGAGCCCGAAGTCCATGCCGAAGAGCAGGGCCTCCTTGCACTCGTAGTACCGGAAGAAGGTGCGGTGGGCGACGTCCGCGCGCCGGCAGATCTGGTCCACCGTGGTGCTCTCGAAGCCCTGCTCCTCGAAGAGGTCGAGCCCCGCCGTACGGATCGCCTGCCTGGTCCGCGCGCGTTTGCGGTCGCGCAGTCCGGGCTCCGCCGCGGTGTCCGTCCCCTGCCCCTGCATCCTGCTCGCTCCTCGTCAACTCGTCTGCCGCCAGCGGCCTTGGTCGTACGGAATCACGCCCGGAGCGGCCGCTCAAGCCGAGCGTGAAGTCGTCGTCAGCTCGTCATGTGAAGTTTGCAGAACTGCCAATTGGCAGTTGTGCCACTTCCAAAAGCTGGGCACCGACGGCGACCGGCCCGGTCGGGACCGCCCGTCCTCCCCCCGCTCCCGCTCCGCTTTTCCCTCGCTCTCCCCTCGGCCATCCGCGCCGTCCCCACTCCCCCCGCCCCCACCGAACCCCACGAGGAACCATGAAGCGGCACACGCACGTTCTGGCATCCGCGGTCTGCACGGCGGCCCTCGCCCTCACCGCCGTCGCCTGCTCCGCCTCCGACGACACCCTCTCCGGCGGCGCCGCGACCGGCTCCGCGCCCAAGGACGACGGCCCCGCCGTCGACGGCGGCACCCTGCGCATCGGCCTCGACCGGCCGTTCACCAAGCTCGACCCGGCCGACAGCGGCCTCACCTCGATGCCGATGATGATCCTGGCCAACGCGCTCTACGACCCGCTGATGGCCAACGCCGACAACGGTGCCGTCCAGCCCCACCTGGCCAAGTCCTTCACCCCGAACGCCGACGCCACCGCCTGGACGCTGGAGCTGCCCGAGGGCGTCACCTTCAGCGACGGCAAGCCGCTGGACGCGCAGGCCGTCGTCGACCACGTCGACCGGCTCGCCAGGCCCGAGGCCAAGTGCGCCTGCGCGATCGACGCCGCGAGCATCGGCGCCATGACGGTGAACTCCCCGACCTCGGTCGGCTTCGCCCTCAAGGCCCCGAACGCCGCCTTCCCCAACCTGTTCACCCGCTCCCTCGGCTACATCTCCGAGGCGCCCGCCGGCCCCGACACCCCCGCCGTCGGCTCCGGCCCGTACACGGTGGAGAGCGTGCAGCCCGGCGTCTCCGCCACCCTGGTGCGCAACCCGGGCTACCGGGGGCCCCAGGGCCACGCCGACAAGCTCGTCTACAAGGTGCTGCCGGACACCGACAGCCGCTACCAGTCGCTGCGCTCCGGCGACGCCGACCTCGTCTGGACCGAGACCCCCGCGCAGTACAAGCAGGCCGCCGGCGACGGGCTGCGCGCCGCGACCGGCCCCGGCTCGACCTCCACCGTGCTGTTCAACACCAAGGCCGCCCCCTTCGACGACCCGAAGGTCCGCAAGGCGCTCCAGTACGCCGTGGACCGCGCCGCCGTCGAGCGGGTCGTCCACCTCGACCAGGGCAGGGTCGCGGACGGCCCGATCGGCTCCACCTCGCCCTACCGGGGCGGCGCCGACGCCGGGTACCCCGCGCACGACGCCGCGAAGGCCAAGGCCCTGCTCGCCGAGGCCGGCCACGCCGACCTCGCCTTCGACTACCTGGTCGACAGCCGGCCCGAGGCCCAGCAGCGGGCCACCGTGCTCCAGCAGATGTTCGCCGAGGCGGGCGTCCGGATGACCATCAAGCCGCTGGACCAGGCGGGCCTCGGCACCGCGATGTACCAGCGCCAGTTCCAGGTGATGGACTTCGTCACCAGCATGTTCGGCGACACCGACACCGCCCTGACCAGCCTCTTCCTGCCCAACTCCCCCTACAACTTCACCGGCTGGAACAACCCGGGGGCCGCGCAGGCGATCACCGCCGGGCACGGCACCGTCGACCCGGCGCAGCGGGCCCGCGCCTACCAGGAGGCCGCACGGGAGATCGTCGCCGACGCCCCGATGCTCTTCCTGACCGAGAACCCGGTCGGCTTCCTCGCCTCCGCCAAGCTCGGCGGACTTCCCGACGTCTCGAAGCGGACCGTGGTCAGCGTCTCCCCCGCCGTGCTGTGGGTGAAGAAGTGACACCCGCCCACGCACCCGCCCACGCACCAGCCCACGCACCAGCCGCCCGGACAGCAGCCCGGACAACCGCTCCGACCGCCCTGGCGCCCGTCCTGCGAACCGCGGGGCGCGTCGCCGGACGGGCCGGACGGGCCGCCGCGGTCCTGCTGCTGGTCACCGTCTCGGCGCTCGCCCTGCCCCACCTCATGCCCGGCTCCCCCGCCCTCGCCGCGCTCGGCCCCACCGCCACGCCCGAGCAGGTCACCGCGTACGAGGCGAAGCTCGGCCTGGACGACAACGTGCTCGTCGCCGCCTGGCGCTGGCTCGGCGACGCCCTGCACGGCGACCTCGGCCACTCGCTGTCCACCGGCGCGGCCGTCACCACCGAACTCGCCGACCGGATCCCGGTCACCCTCGAACTCTTCGTCGCCGCCCAGCTGGTGGCACTCGGCCTGGCCCTGCCGGTGGCCCTGTACTCGGCCTGGCGGCCGGGCGGCGCGGTCGACCGGATCGCCACCGCCGGCGCCTTCGTCTGGCTCGCGGTGCCCGGCTTCGTGCTCGGCCTGGTGCTGATCTGGCTCGCCGCCGTCCAGCTGCGGATCCTGCCCGCCACCGGCTGGACGCCGTTCACCGAGGACCCGTTCGAGAACCTGCGCCACCTGGTGCTGCCCGCGCTCACCCTCGGCCTCACCGAGGCGGCCGTGTTCACCCGCACCCTGCGCGGCCAGCTGATCGACACCCTCGACCAGACCTACGTGGCCGCCGCCCGCAGCCGCGGCATGGGCACGGTGCGGCTGCTGCTGCGGCGCGCGCTGCGGCCCTCCTCGCTGCCGCTGGTCACCCTGGTCGGGATCGGCATCGGGATGTCGCTCGGCGGCTCGGTGCTGGTCGAGTCGCTGTTCGCGGTACCGGGCGTCGGCACCCTGGCGGCCACCGCGATCGCCGGCCGCGACTTCCCGGTGGTGCAGGCCGTGGTGGTGGTCAGCGCCGTCGGCGTGGTGGCGGCCACCGTCGCCGTGGACCTGCTGTACCGCACCGTCGACCCGAGGATCGCCGATGAGCGTCGCTGAGCCCGCCACTACCGCCACTTCCGCCACTACCGGCCCGACTGCTCCGCCCGCCGCCGCCCGCCGTCCGACCGCGCGCCGTCCGGCCCCCGGGGTGCTGGCCGCCGGCGCCTGGCTGGCGCTGGTCGCGCTCGCCGCCCTGCTGCTCCCGCTGCTGCCCGGGTTCGACCCGCTGCACGGCGACTTCGCCCACCCCTCCGCCGCCCCCGGCCCCGGCCACTGGCTGGGCACCGACGCGGCCGGACGGGACGTCCTGCAGCGCACCGTCGCCGGCGCCCGCGCCTCCTTCGCCGTCGCCGGGCTGACCATCGCCGTCGGCCTGCTCGGCGGCGGGGCGCTCGGCCTGGCGGCGGGCTGGTTCCGGGGCCCGGTGGACAAGGCGATCGGCTTCGCCACCGACCTGCTGATGTCGGTGCCCTCGCTGATCCTGGTGATGATCACGGTCGCGCTGCGCGGCCCGAGCCTGACCGTGATCGGCAGCCTGATCGGCCTGTTCACCGTGCCGCACTTCACCCGGGTGGTGCGCGCCGTCGTCCTGTCGCTCAGCGAGCGCGGCTTCGTCCAGGCCGCCCGGATGATCGGCACCGCGCCGCTGCGCATCCTGCGCCGCGAGGTGGTCCCGCACGTCGCGCCGGTCGCGCTCACCTTCGCGTTCACCGCCACCACGGTCGCGATCGTCGCCGAGGGCTCGCTCAGCTTCCTCGGCTTCGGCCTGCGCCCGCCGGAGCCGTCCTGGGGCGGCATCATCGCCGAGGGCCGGACCACCCTCGGCAGCGCGCCGTGGATCTCGCTCGCCCCCGCGGCGGTGCTCTGCCTGACCGTCCTCGCCCTCAACTACCTGGGCGAGCAGCTCCGTTCGAAGGGAGGCCGGGGATGACCAGCCCTGTCCTGGAAGTCCGCTCGCTGGACACCACCCTGCACACCCCCGACGGCCGCACCCTGCACGTCCTGCACGGCATCGACCTCAGCATCGACGCCGGGGAGTGCCTCGGCGTGGTCGGCGAGTCCGGCTCCGGCAAGTCCGTACTGGCCCGCACCGTGCTCGGCGTCCACCCCCGCGCCACCCGGGCCACCGCCACCGGGCAGGTCCTGCTCAACGGCGAGGACCTGCTCACCGCCGCCCCGCGCCGGCGCGCCGAACTCCTCGGCACCGGCGTGGCCATGGTCCACCAGGACCCGATGACCTCGCTCAACCCGGTGGTCCGGATCGCCGACCAGGTCACCGAGTCGCTCACCAACCGGCGCCGGATGCGCCGCCGGGAACGGCTGCGCACCGCCGCCGAACTGCTCGCCGCCGTCGACGTGCCCGACCCGGCCCGGCGCGCCCGCGCCTACCCGCACGAGCTGTCCGGCGGACTGCGGCAGCGGGTCGGCATCGCCGCCGCGCTGGCCGGCTCCCCCGCCCTGCTGCTCGCCGACGAGCCCACCACCGCGCTCGACGTCACCGTCCAGCGCACCGTCCTCGACCTGCTCGACCGGCACCGCGGGACCCGCGGCCTCGCCACCCTGCTCATCACCCACGACATCGGCCTGCTGTACGGCCGGGCCCGGCGGATCGCCGTCATGTACGGCGGGCGGATCGTCGAGACCGGGCCCACCGAGGCCGTCACCGAGGCACCCGCCCACCCCTACACCGCCGCGCTGCTGCGCTCGGTGCCGAGGGTCACCGGGCCGCTGCGCCGCGTCCTGCCCGCCGTGGCCGGCTCGCCGCCGGACCTCTCCCGGCCGGCCGTCGGCTGCCCGTTCGCGCCGCGCTGCGAGCGCGCCGAGGCGGTCTGCTCGACGGAGGCGCCCCCGCTCCACCGGGCCGGCGACGGCCACACGGCCGCCTGCCACTTCCCGCTCACCCTGCCGATCGGTCCGGCGTCCGCGTCCGTGTCGAAGGCCCAGGAGACCGTATGACCCCCGCCACGACCCCCGTCGTCCCCACCCCCGAACCCTCCCCCGTCGTGCTGCGGGCCACCGGACTGTCGGTGGTCCACCGCACCTGCTCCGGCCCGCTGCACGCCGTCAGCGAGGTCGACCTGACTCTGCGCGAACGCCGCACCCTCGCCCTGGTCGGCGAGTCCGGCTCCGGCAAGAGCAGCATCGCCAAGGCCCTGCTCCGACTGCCCCCGCCCACCGCCGGCACCGTCACCGTGGACGGCACCGACCTGGCCGCCCTCGCCCCCCGCGCGCTGCGGGCCCTGCGGCCCCGGCTGCAGATGGTGTTCCAGGACCCGGTCTCCTCGCTCAACCCGCGCCGCACCGTCCGCGACCTGGTCGCCGAAGCGCTCGACGCCCACCCCGACCCGGCGGTGGACCGCGCCGCCGTGGTCGAACGCCAACTGGAGGCCGTCGGGCTGCCGCTCGCCCTGTTCGGCGACCGCCGGCCCGCCCAGCTCTCCGGCGGCCAGGCGCAGCGGGTCGCCATCGCCCGGGCGCTGGCCGCCGAACCCCGGGTCCTGATCGCCGACGAGGCCGTGTCCGCGCTCGACGTCTCGGCCCAGGCCACCGTGCTCAACCTGCTCCGCCGGCTGACCGAGGAACGGGGCCTGGCGAGCCTGTTCATCTCGCACGACCTCGGTGTGGTCCGCGCGGTCAGCGACGACGTCGCGGTGCTCCAGCTCGGCCGGCTCTGCGAGCAGGGCCCCACCGAAGAGGTGCTCGCCGCCCCCGCCCACCCCTACACGGCCGCGCTGCTCGCCGCCGTCCCCGAGCCCGGGCGGCCGCTCGGCGACACCGGGCTGCTCCCGGCCGACCCGCCCTCGCCGCTCGACCCGCCGTCCGGCTGCCGGTTCCGCACCCGCTGCCCGTTCGCCGACGAGCGGTGCGCGCGGGAGGTGCCGGAGCTGCGCGAGGTGGCGCCGGGACGGACCGTCGCCTGCCACCGGCCGCTGCTGCCGGTCGCGGCGGCCCAGGACAGCGCGGTGGCGCAGGACGGAGCGGCGGCGCAGGACAGCGAGGTCTCCGGTCGGCCGAGCCGATAACATGCCCGGGCTGGGTGGCCGGCCGAACGGCTCACGGCCCGGCGGTCCGGCCGACCGGCGCAGAGGCCGATCGGCCGCCCGGACGGCCCGCCGGACGGCCGCACCACACCCACGGGCCGGGGCGGACACGACACCATGACGGCGGCCAACGGAACCGGCACCCCGGGCAGCCCGGGCACCCCCGACATCCCCGGCAAGCTCGCCGGCCACTGTCTGGCCCTGCTCACCGAGGTCTCCCGCACCGGCCGCCTGCTCCGCCGCGCCGAACTCGAACGACTGCGCGACCTCGGCGAGCGCGCCGCCGAGGCCGGCCACGGACTGCGCGACCTGGTCGGCGTCTGCCTGGGCGCCACCCGCGCGTCCTGGCAGACCTTCCCCGGCCTCACCGCCGTCACCACCGCCGAGGTCCGGCGCACCGGCGACGCCGTGCTCGCCGCCACCCAGGCCGCGCTGGGCGCCGTCGCCGAGGGCCACGAACGCGCCCAGCGGATGGCCGTCCGCCAGGAGGAGGCCAACCGGCGGGAACTCGTCAACGACCTGCTGCACGGCCGCACCGACCTCGGCCGGCTCGCCGAACGCGCCGAACGCTTCGGCCTGCGGCTCGCCGCCGGCTACACCGTCGCCGTCGCCGTCGGCGCCGAGGCCTACCTGGAGGGCGCGCCCACCCCGCACCGGGTCCTGCGCGAACTCACCGGCCGCTACGACGACCGCACCCTGCTGCTGGCCGTCCGCGACGGGCGGCTGGTCTGCATCGCCTCCGACGGCGAACAGGCCGTCCTCACCGCCTTCACCGACCTCGCCCTGCGCCCCGGCCCCGGCTACCCGCCGGCCCTGCGGGTGGCCACCGGCCGCCGGTACGGCGGCACCGGCGGCATCGTCCGCAGCTACGAGGAGGCGCTCGCCACGCTGGAGTACGCGGAGCGGCTCGGCCTGCCCGCGGCCCGGCTGCGGGCCGAGGAACTGCTGGTCTTCCCGGTGCTGATGCGGGACCGGGAAGCCATGGCCGACCTGGTGCGGACCGTGCTCGGCCCGCTCACCACCGCGCGCGGCGGCGCCCGTCCGCTGCTGGAGACCATCACCGTCCAGGCCGAGGCCGGGTACGTGAACGCGGAGACCGCCCGGCGGCTGGGGCTGAGCGTGCGCGCCCTCGGCTACCGGCTGGAACGCATCCGCGACCTCACCGGCTACGACCCGTCGGAGGCGCTGCACCGGTACACCCTGGAGACCGCCGTGATGGGCGCGCGGCTGCTCGACTGGCCCGACCAGCCGCTCTGATCCGTTCCGTCAGACGTTTCGGACCGCCCCGCGTTGCTTGCGGTTTCCGGATATTTTCAGGGTGTCAAAGCGTCGTCAAGATTGCCGGATCCTGGCAGTGTGCGGACGCCCCGCCCCTGACAGGATCACTGCGGCGCACGGGGGATCCGGCGCTGTAGGAAAGAGTCTGGGGGGCGGGGCGGTTGCGGGGGAATTTCAGAGCCGCACCCGGCTTTCCGACTCTGGTGGTGACCGCTGAGTACTGGATGCTGGCCCTGCTCAGCGGCCTTGGCGCCGACGTCGTGTCCGGGGGACACGACGTCGGCCACCCCACCGGGACCCGGAACGGGGGGTGCGGCGCCGATCCCCATGTCGACGCCGTGCCCGGGGTTCTTCCGGACGATCTTCCCGGGGACCTGCTCGCTTCCGAACCCTTCCCCCTGGTCGGCCGCTCCTGCTTCGTCCTCCCGGGCGACGCCACCGCCACCGGCGGCTGGGCCGAGGTCACCACGGACGACGGCGCGCCGCTCCTCATCGCGGTCCGCACCCCACCCGGCGACCCCACCGTCCCGGCCGGCCGCACCGCCCTCCTCCACGCCCACGACCCGGCCACCGACAGCTACCTGATCACCCCGCTGGACCTGAGCGCCCTCTTCAGCTGACGGGCGTCCGGCCGATGATCCGACTTGTTCGGCGCGGACGCGGCGGGTCCGGGACGGGCGGTAGGTTCGGGGCGCGGCGTCCCTGCGGTCGCAGATTCCGCGCGCCCCGACCGAAGCGAGGCACCGCCATGAACGCCCAACCCGTCCAGCCCCGGCTGCCGTCCGCGGGCCCGCGGACGATCCGGGAGTTCCGCGAGACCCTGACCGGCTCGGACCTCGCCCGCTTCACCGCCGAGGTCGAGGAGGTGCCCCTGGCCGATCTCGGGAACTACCTCAAGGGCTGGCAGCAACTGCTGCACCTGCGCACCCTCCCCGAGGTCGAGCACGCCCTGCGTACCGCCTTCGACCGGCCGGGGACGCCATTGGTCCTCGACGAACCCTCCGTGCGGATCCCGCTCGCCGAGCTGCGGCGGGTGCTCGACGTGCTCGTGCGGCAGGTCGAGGCGCAGGCCACCGAGGGGCGGGTCGCCGTGGCGGATCCGTACTGGTCGGTGCCGCCGGGGGAGGCAGTGGACATCTACGCCGGGCCGGCGGAGCCCACCCCGGGGATGGTGTCGGAGTCCTGGGAGCACCTGGAGCGAATGGTCGAGGACGAGTCGCGCACCGTCGGGTACGGCTTCGTGTGGCTCGGTGACGTGCTGCGCGCCATCGGGGCCCAGGTGGCCTGAGCGCCCGTCACCGCCGGGCCGCCGCCAGGAGGGCGGGGACGGTGGGGAGTTTGACGCGGGGGCGGCCGGTGGCTTCGCCTTGGGCGCGTTCGGCGCGGTCGATGGCGCGGAGGTGGCGCAGGCCGAGGGCGTCGGGGCGGCGGGTGCGGACCAGGCGGTCGAAGGCCCTGCGGTCGCCGGTCGGGTGGGGCAGGGTGCCCGCGACGGCGTCGTCCAGGAGGGCGTGCACGGTTTCCTCGGCGCAGGCGCGGTTGGCGCCGATGCCGCCGGAGGGGCCGCGCTTGGCCCAGCCGACGAGGTAGGTGCCGGGCAGCGGGCGGCCGGTCGCCGGGTCGAGGACGCGGCCGCCGCGGTGCGGGACGCTCGCGGTGGCCTCGTCGAAGGGCAGTCCGGGGAGCGGGACGCCGCGGTGGCCGATGGAGCGGACCACCAGGGCGGCGTGCAGCGGCCGGTCGTCGCCGGTCAGGCGGACGGCCTCGACCCTTTCGCCGCCCAGGAGTTCGACGGGCGCGGCGTGGAAGCGGAGCACGATCCGGCGGCCCGGCCGGGGCGGGGCGGTGCCGTCCAGGCGTACCAGTGGGAGGCCGGCCAGCAGGGCCGCGCCGGAGCCCTCGGGTGCGGCGGCGAGGGCCGCGCGGACCTCCGGCCGGTCGTCGACGACGAGTTCGACGCCCGGGAGCCGGGTGAGGGCGAGGAACTCGGGGGTGGTCCAGGCGGCGTGCTCGGGCCCGCGCCGGGCGGTCAGCACGATCTCGCGCAGCGGGCTGCGGCGCAGGGCGGCGAGGGCGTGGTCGGCGATGTCGGTGGCGGCGAGCCGGTCGGGGTCGGTGAGCAGGATCCGGGCGATGTCGACGGCGACGTTGCCGTTGCCGACGACCACGGCCCGTTCGGCGCCGGGGCCGGTGCCGGCGTCGAGGGCGACCGCGTCGGCGGGCACGGTGGGTTCGGCGTTGTACCAGCGGACGAAGGTGGTGGCGGGCAGGCTGCCGGGGAGGTCCTCGCCGGGCACGTCGAGCCGGCGGTCGGCGGCGGCGCCGACCGCGTACACCACCGCGTGGTGGTGGGCGGCGAGTTCGGCGTGGTCGAGGTCGGTGCCGACCTCGACGTTGAGGTGGACCCGCAGCCGGGGGTCGTGGAAGACGGAGGCGAAGCTCTCGGCGATCCGTTTGGTCGACTGGTGGTCGGGGGCGACCCCGTGCCGCAGCAGTCCCCCGGCCACGGGCAGCCGGTCGAGCATGGTGACCTCGGCATCGGTGGTGCGCAGCAGGGCCTGCGCGGTGTAGCTCGCGGAGGGCCCGGTGCCGACGACGGCGACCCGCAGCGGGCCGGTCCCGAGGTCGAGGCCGGTGGGCAGGCTGCGCGGGAAGACGGGCGCGCCCCAGGCGTGGTCGGTGGGGTGGTCGCGGTACCAGTCGCGGTTGAGGTCGCCGTAGACGGCGTCGGGGCCCTGGAGCCGGTCGACCGGGAAGATCGCATCGACGGGGCAGGCGTCGGCGCAGGCGCCGCAGTCGATGCAGGCGGCCGGGTCGATGTAGAGCAGGTCGGTGCGGCCGAAGTCGGGCTCGTCGGGGGTGGGGTGGATGCAGTTGACCGGGCAGACGGACACGCAGGAGGCGTCGTTGCAGCAGGACCGGGTGATCGCGTAGGCCATGGCGGGGGCGGGGTTCCTCGCTGGGTGGGGTTCGGCGTGCGGGGGTACGGGTCGCGCGGCGCTCAGAGCATGTGGATGCGGCGGTAGAGCTTGGTGGACGGGCCGGTGAGCAGGCCGTTCTCGGCGAGGAAGGCCATCAGGTGGCGGCTGCTGGTGCGCATCATGGCGCGGCGGTGCTCGCTGGCGCGGACCTCGGCGAGGGCCCGGGCGACGTCCAGGCCGGCGGCCTTGTACACGGACGGGTGAACCATGCTGGTGACGATGACGTAGGCGCCGGCGGCGATGCCGAAGGCGGCGTTGCGGCGGCGCAGGGTGCCGGCCCCGCGCAGCCGTTCGCGGATCTCCTGGCGGGCGAACTTCATGTGCCGGGACTCCTCGACCACGTGGATCCGGGAGGTCCCGCGGACGATGTCGAGGACGTTCTCGCCGCGCATCCAGTCGCGCTGCATGACGTCCAGCACCTCTTCGGCGACCAGGATGCCGCCGTAGGCGAGTTCGCCGCGGGCGAGGGCCTTGTAGGCGCGCCCGGCCTGGGCGACCAGCTGGTTGGGCTTGTACTGGGGGACGCCCATCTTCTCGCAGGCCCGGGCGAACATGATCGAGTGGCGGCACTCGTCGGCGATCTCGGTGAGCGCGAAGCGGAACTCGGCGCTGGCCGGGTCCTTGAGGTACTGGTCGCGCAGCACCATCTGCTGAAGGATCATCTCGAACCAGATGCCGGTGGTCATGATCGAGCCGACCTCGTGGCGGGTGAGAACGACCCGCTGCTCCTCGGTCATCTCGGACCAGAGCGCGGTGCCGTAGAGGGTGCTCCACTCCGGGTTGAGCCCGTAGTGCCCGGGCTCCAGCGGGGCGTCCCAGTCGATCTCGGTGGCCGGGTCGTAGGAGAGGGTCGCGGCGGATTCGAGCAGCCGCTTGGACACGTCGTCGTCGGCGGCGGTGTGGGTCCGTCCGTGGCCGCCGGGGGTGAGGGTGGGGGTGCGTTCCGCCGAGTGAGCCATGGCTGCCTCCGTCAGGTGCGTGGCCTGCGCGGGGGCTCGTTACCGCGGCGTAGGCCCCGCTTATTGACGGAGATTACAATAAGAGCGGACGCCCGAGAACCCCCCGCGCACCGCCTCCTGTGCGACGGGGGCCACCGGCGGGACTGGCGGGCTCGGCGGGCCGGAGGATGATGGAGAGATCGCGGCCGTGATCCCGCCGACGGAGAGGAGCCGACCGGATGAGCACGGCGGACGCCCTGCAGCGTGGCCGATCCCCCTTCGTCGACAACGCCGTCGGAGCCCTGCTCGACGCGGACGGCCGGATCGTCCGCTGGACCCCGGAGGCGGCCCGGCTCCTGGGCGTCGACGCCCGGCAGGTCCGCGGACGGCCGGCGCGCGAGCTGCTCGACGACCCCGCGGGGTGGCCGGCCATGTCCGAGCTCACCGATCAGCAGCGGGCCGAGGGCTGGTCCGGCGAGGCGGTGTTCCGCTCCGGCCGGGGCGAACGGCTCGCGCTCTCCTTCCAGGTGCTGCCCCTGGACGCCCCGGTGGCCCCCGAGACCCCGGACGGCGCCGCAACCGCCGACGGCTCCGCAACCCCCGGCGGCTCCGGCACGGCCGACGGACCCGGCACCGCCCGCTACCTGGTGCTCGCCGCCCCCACCCCGCAGATCGCCCGCTGGCGCCAGGACCAGGCGTTCACCAGCGAACTCTTCCTCCAGGACCGGGTCGGCCTGGCCGTCTTCGACGAACGGCTGCGCCTCGTCCGCACCAACACCCATCTGCTCCCCTACAGCGGCCTCCCACCCGACCTGCGCGGCCGCCGCCTCGGCGACTTCCTCCAGCCGCAGGACGCGGCGGCCGTCGAGCGCGGGCTGCACGACGTGCTGCGCACCGGCCGGCCGCTGATCGGCGCGGAGGAGATCGTCCGCACCATCGAGGACCCGTCCGGCGGCGCGGTGATGGCCATCTCGGCGTTCCGGCTGCAGGCCCCGGACGGGCAGGTGATCGGGGTCACCGCGCTGTTCACCGACGTCACCGAACTCCACCGCTCGGGTGAACGGCTCGCCCTGCTGCACCGGGCCACGGCCGCCGTCGGCGGCTCGCTGTCAGTCGCCGGGACGGCGGAGGAACTGGCCGCCGTCCTCGCGCCGCCCGTCGCCCCCGCCACGCCCGTCGCCGCACCGCCCACCGCCGCCCGGACCGCACCGGGCGCCGCAGGCCCGGGCG
>NZ_JAIY01000006.1:675258-685840 GCF_000710405.2 Kitasatospora sp. MBT66
CGCCGCGCTCGCCCTGGACAACGCCCGCCGCTACGCCCGCGAGCACCGGGCCGCCGTCGGCCTCCAGCGGAGCCTGCTGCCGCCCTCGCAGGCCGAGACCACGGCCGTCTCCACCGCCAGCGTCTACCTGCCCACCGACACGGCGAGCGGCATCGGCGGCGACTGGTTCGACGTGATCCCGCTGTCCTCCGCCCGGGTCGCGCTGGTCGCGGGCGACGTGGTCGGGCACGGCCTCGCCGCCAGCGCCACCATGGGGCGGCTGCGGACGGCGGTCCGGACGCTGGCCGACCTCGACCTGGAGCCGGACGAGCTGCTCGTCCACCTGGACGACCTGGTGGCCCAGCTGATGGTGGAGGCGGAACGGCCGGACGAGGACGAGGACGAGGAGAACAGGGCGGCCGAGGACGGGGCGGCCGGGGACAGGGAGGACGACGAGGGCGAGCTGGACGGCCCCGGCGCGGCCTCCCGGCCCCCGGTCGGCCACGGCCTGTGGCTGGACGGGACCGGGGACGGCGCGGACGAGCAGCAGACCGTGCCGTTCGGCGCCACCTGCGTCTACGCGGTGTACGACCCGGTGTCGCGGCGCTGCGCGATGGCCTCCGCCGGGCATCCGCCGCCCGCCGTCGCGGCGCCGGACGGCCGGGTGACCTATGTGCCGCTCCGGCCCGGACCGCCGCTCGGCGTGACCGGCCTGCCGTTCGAGGTGACCGAGGTCGAGCTGGAGCCCGGCAGCCTGCTCGCGCTCTACACCGACGGGTTGCTGCTGGGCTACGCGGACGACCTGGAGGAGGGCATGGACGCGCTGTCGCACCGGCTGGCCGCGGCGGCGAACCCGCCGGAGGGCGCCGTCACCCCGGCCGGGGCCTCGCTGCGGCAGCTCGGCCGGGACCTGGTCGCCGACCTGCCGGCCCACCGCCTCACCGACGACGTCACCCTGCTGCTGGCCCGGACCCGCGAGGTGCCGGCCGCGGACACCGCCGGCTGGACCCTGGACGCGGACCCGTCGGGGGTCGCCCGGGTCCGCGAGGCCGCCACCGCGCAGCTGCGGCAATGGGGCCTGGAGGAGCTGGAGTTCACCACCGAACTGGTGCTCAGCGAGTTGGTCACCAACGCCATCCGGTACGCGGGCGGCCCGGTCGGCGTCCGGCTGATCCGGGCCGAGCGCCTCACCTGCGAGGTGTCCGACCCCAGCGCCACCCAGCCCCGGATGCGGCGGGCCCGGCTGACCGACGAGGGCGGCCGGGGGCTCTACCTGGTCGCCCAGCTCACCACCCGCTGGGGCAGCCGCTACACCCGCCGGGGCAAGACCATCTGGGCCGAGCAGGAGCTTCCGACCGGCTGACGCCGGGGGCGCCGGGCCGACGCCGGTACCCGATCGGCCGATGCCGGGACACGCCCGCGTTCCGACCAATCCGGGGGGATCACGGCTCTCCCCCGGTGTGATTGGTGCTCTGATCTGCTGACTCACCCACCAAGGAGAGACATGCGTACTCGCACCGCCCTCGCCGCCGGCGTCCTCGCCGTGGCCGCCCTGCTCGCCGGCGCCGGCACCGCTTCCGCCGACGCCGCCGCCAACGGCCTGGCCTTCGGTTCCCCGGGCGTGCTTTCCGGCAACCAGATCCAGATCCCGGTCCACATCCCGATCAACGTCTGCGGCAACTCGATCGGCGTCATCAGCGCGCTGAGCCCGGCGTTCGGCAACACCTGCATCAACGCCTGACCCACCGGGTCGCCACACACGCAGCACGACGCGGGTCCGTCCCTCCGGGGGACGGGCCCGCGTCCGCGTGCCGGGGTACGACTACCGGCGGCTGAGGCCCTTGTCGATCGCGGTGATCAGCTCGCCGTTCGGCGTGTCCCCGTCCAGCGACCAGATCATCGCCCCGCCGAGGCCCTCGCGGCGCACGTACTCGGCCTTGGTGCGCAGCACGGTGGCGTCGTCGTACGTCCACAGGGTGGTGCCGTCGAACAGCCAGGCGTGGCCGTTGCGCTGACCCCGGTACAGCTTGTAGGTGCCGGAGTCGGCGAGCTTCTTCAGCGCCTTGTAGTCCTCGGTGCCGGCCGTCCAGGTGGCCGGGGCCGGCCCGGCGGCGGGCTGGCCGAGGCCGTTGCCGCCGCCCGTGACGCCCGTCCAGCCCTGGCCGTAGAAGGGCAGGCCGGTGACCAGCTTGCGGGCCGGGGCGCCGCGCCGCAGCCAGGCGTCGACGGTCCCGTCCAGGCTGAAGTCGTTGCGCGCGTACAGCGCCGACTGCTGGGCGGTGGTCTTCTCACCGGAGACGTGGAAGTCGTAGCCCTGGAGGTTGACGAAGTCGAAGTCCCGGATGATCTTCGAGACCTCGAAGCCCGCGTCGATCTTGGCGGGCGCGGTGGGCACGTAGGCGCTCAGCTCGAAGTGCTTGCGGCCCTTCAGCGTCCTGCCGTACGCGTCCACCTGGGTGCGGAACTCGTGGACCAGCTTGGTGAAGTTCTGCTTGTCCTCCGGGCGGATCCCGTTGCCGGGGTTGCCCTCGGAGCCCGGCCACTCCCAGTCGAGGTCGATGCCGTCGAAGATCCCGGCCGCCGCGCCCGCACCGCCCCGGACGCCATCCTTGGGCAGGTTGCCCTTGAGGTAGAGGTCGATGCAGGAGGAGACCAGCGCCTTGCGGCCCGCCTCGGTGCGGACGGCGTCCGAGAAGTACGCCGAACCGCTCCAACCGCCCAGCGAGATCATGACCTTGAGCTCGGGGTGCTTCGCCTTGAGCTCGCGCAGCTGGTTGAAGTTGCCCGCGAGTGCCTGGCCGTCGGTGTCGGCGACGCCGTTCACTGCCTCCTCCGCGCCGACCGGGCGGACGTAGTCGGCCCACCCGTCGGATCCCGGGCCGCCGATCTGGCAGGTGCCGGCCGAACCGACGTTGCCGAAGGCGTAGTTGATGTGGCTCAGCTTGCCGGCGGTACCGCTGGTCTCCAGGTCCTTGACGTGGAAGTTGCGGGCATAGATGCCCCACTGGATGAAGTACCCGACCCGCTTGTAGGCGGCCCCGCCGTGGCGCGCGGAATCGCCCGCCCCGTCGAGATCGGCGGCCGCGGCCGCCGGGGCGAGCGGGGCCAGCAGCGCCAGGACGGCGGCGGTGGCGGCGCCGAAGGTCAAACGGGTGGAGAGTCGGTGACGCATGGTCGAGATCACCCCTAGTGCGGTGGGCCGCACGATCGTGGGAACGGTGGACGGCGCAGGGAGTCCGCAGGGTGTGCCCGTACCGGGCGGCGACGACTCTTCACGCCAAGGTCTATACCTGTCAACGGACTTCGCAAAGGTTTTGCAAAGCAGGCGGGAAGTCGGCGAGTGGCGGGCGTCACACCGCGCCGTGTCACAGGCCGCCGGGCCGTTCCGTCTTGAGGGGTGAAGCACCGACCACCACGAAGGAGCACACCCCATGGACGCGCGACTGAACTTCTTCGGCAACCCGACCGGCGCCAAGGCCATCAAGGTCCTGATGGGACTGGGCAAGGAGATCAAGGCCATGCCGCTGCCCGCCGCCACCCAGGAGCTGGTGTCGCTGCGGGTGAGCCAGATCAACGGCTGCGCCTTCTGCATCGACATGCACACCAAGGACGCGGCGGCGGCCGGGGAGACCGCGGTGCGGCTGAACCTGGTCGCGGCCTGGCGCGAGGCCACCGTCTACACCGAGGCCGAACGCGCCGCCCTGGCCCTCGCCGAGGAGGGCACCCGGGTCGCGGACGGGGCCGGCGGCGTCCCCGACGAGGTCTGGGCGAAGGCCGCCGAGCACTACGACGAGGAGCAGTTGGCGGCCCTGGTGATGCTGATCTCGTTCATGAACCTCGCCAACCGGGCGAACATCATCACCCAGCAGCCGGCCGGCACCTACGTGGCCGGGCAGTTCCACTGACCTCCGCGGGTCCGCCGATCCCGGTCCACGGATCCCGGTCCGCCGAGCAGGGGACGGCGGACCGGAGCGGCGGACCGGGGCAGCGACCCCGGCCCGGCGGGCCACCCGTCATGATCGTTTCGAGAACCGTCCGTCCGAGGGAGAGGAAACCGGCGTGAGCAAGGTCGAGGAGTTCGAGGAGCTGCGGCCACTGCTGTTCTCGATCGCCTACCGGATCCTCGGCAGCGTGGGCGAGGCCGAGGACGCCGTCCAGGAAGCCTGGCTTCGCTTCGACGCCTCGCCGACCCGGCCCGACTCGGTGAAGGCCTTCCTGTCCACCACGGTCACCCGGATCTCGATCGACGTGCTGCGCCTGGCCCGGGTGCGGCGCGAGGCGTACGTGGGCCCGTGGTTCCCCGAGCCGCTGCTCACCGACCCCTACCAGGACCCGGCCCGGGCCGCCGAGCTGGCCGACTCGGTGTCGATGGCAGCGCTCCTGCTGCTGGAACGGCTCAGCCCGCTGGAACGCGCCGCGTTCGTGCTGCACGAGGTGTTCGGCTTCGGGTACGACGAGGTCGCCGAGTCGGTGGGCCGCTCCGAGGCGGCCTGCCGGCAGCTCGTGACACGCGCCCGGCGGCACATGCGGGAGGGGCGGCCGCGCTTCGAGGCCGAGCGCAAGGAGCGGGACGAACTCGCGGCCCGCTTCTTCGACGCCCTGCGCGAGGGCGACATGGCCGGGCTCCAGGAACTGCTCGCGGCCGACGTGACCATGGTCGGCGACAGCGGCGGCAAGACCCCGCAGCTCGCCCGGGCCGTCGCCGGCGCCGTGAACGTCGCGAGGCTGCTGGCCGCGATCGTCCCGCTGATGGCCCGGATCGACGTGACCTTCGAGCCGCACGAGGTCAACGGACGGCCCGGCGCCGTGTTCCGCGACCGCGAGGGCCGGGTGCTGACCACATTCGTCCTTGAGGTGCTGGACGGCCGGATCGGGACCGTCCGATCCGTCACCAACCCCGACAAGCTCGCCCACCTGGGCCCGGTCGCCGACGCCTGGGCCGTCCACCAGGAGCTCAAGCAGGCCCGTCGGTCGTCCTGAAGCGGCGAATGTGATCGCCGCCCCGAGTGTGGGCCGGCACCGCCGACGGCGCCACGATGAATCCGATCGGTCGGCCCCGACCGGCGGGAGCGGCCCGGCTGTGCGGGGATGGGTACTGCGGTGCGCGGATCGTTCTTGCACCCACCGCGTGTTGTCCCATGCCCTGGAGGAACCGTGCGAAACCCCGCGACCCGTCTGCGCACCCGAGTGCCGGTGCTGGGACTGGCTGTGCTGGCGGTGACCCTGCTGCTGCCCTCGGTCGCGGCCGAGGGCAGCAGCAGGGACCGCTACGAGTGGGCCGCGCTGGGCGACTCCTACACCGCCGGCCTCTTCATCGGGGATCCGCGGCCCGCACTGGGCAGCACCGCACGGGACGGGTGCGACCGGACCACCGGGTCATACCCCGACCTCGTCCGGCGGACGCTCGCCGCCCGCCCGCCGGACCGGCCCGTGCGGCTGACCGACGTCAGCTGCGACAACGCCACCATCGCCAACATCACCCGCGAGAGGCAGCAGCCGGCCAGCCCGGTGCAACCGCCCGGCGGGGACCCCGCCGGGTGGCCCGTGGTGGATCCGCAGATCCGGCGGGCCCGGCTCGGCGAGCGCGCCGACGTCGTCACCGTCGGCGTCGGCGCGATCGCCCTGCCCTTCGGCGAATGCCTGGAACTGACCCTCGCCCACATCCCCTGCGCGGCGTACTTCGCGAATCCACCGGAGGGCGTGGAGGGCCTCGCCGCGAAGCTCGCCAGGATCCGCGACGAGTACGGCCGGATGCTCGACGTGATCCACCGCGCCGCACCGCACGCCACGGTGATCACGGTCGGCTACCCGGCCGTCCTGCCGGAGCGGGGCAGCGCCTGCGGCGGCGGTCCCACGCAGCTCGGCCCGATCACCCCCGCCGACATCGACTGGCTGCGCGAGGACGCGTTGAAGGCGATGAACACGATCATCCGAACGGAGACGGCGAAGCGCGGCGACAGGTACGTCGACCGCTACACCTCCAGCGTGGGCCACGACGTGTGCGCCCCCGAGGACACCCGGTGGATCGAGGGCATCTGCGGCGACGCCGAGCCGTTCTGGCCGGCCGCGGTGCCCGGCGGCCTGCCGTTCGACTGCGCCGCCATCGGCAAACGCGCCACCCTCCTGCACCCCAACGCCGGGGAACACGCCAACGCCGCTCCCCTGGTGGAGCGCGCCGTGCGCGAGGCCCTCCTCGAACGCTGACCGCAGCGCCCGGGAGGACGGGCCGGGGTCAATTCTCTCCCCGGAATGTGGGGGCCGCCGAGGTGTTCTCGGCGGCCCGAGAGCCCGGAATCCGCCAACGAGGGGCCGATTCCGGTACTCCTGCCCGGAGTTCGGCCCGATCGGGGACGGAGGCCCGGGCCAGTGCCAGCATGTGCCATGTGCAGCGTGACATGACACAGGTGGGCTGGGGCTCCTCCTGTCATCGAAGGAGAAAATTCTGATGAAGCGTTTCGTCGCCGTCCTCGCGGCCGGTGCCGCACTGTCCGGGCTCGGCATCGCGGGGGCCGGCCAGGCCGCCGCCACGCCCACGGGTACGACCACCTGCGGCTACGGCGTCGGGGCCCAGGTCTGCCTGACGATCGACGGCCGCCTCGCGTCCGCCACCGGCTGGGTGTCATCGACCGGAGGGCCCGCGCAGCTCGCCTCGTTCGAGCTGGAACTCCGTACCACCGGCGGCGCGATCCTGGAGCGCGAGAACCTCGGCGCCGTGGTGCCGGCCGGCGGAATCACGGTCGGCCCGGTGGCGAGCACCGTCCCGTGCGGCACCGGTGTCACCGCCACCTTCACCACCACCAGGGCGGGCCGGCCGACGGTCACCGCCACGGTCACGGTGCCCGCCGTCTGCTGAGCCCGTCCGGTCGACGCCGGACGGGCGCACGGCCGTCAGGGAGCCGGGACCGGGTCCCGCCAGATGTCCATCGGAACGGCGCGGACGGCGCGTCCGTCCGCGCCGAGGATCCGGCCCATCCGTTTCACCGTGCGCAGCGCCACCCGGCGCTCGGCCACCCGCAGGTCGGGGAACCTGCGGGTGAGCGCGGCCTCCAGGCGCTGGACGTCGGCGAGGGAGCGCTGCCAGACGGAGAGGACGAGGTTGTGCGCGCCCGTGACGGACACGCACAGCCGGACCTCGGGGAGTCTGGCGAGCTGGGGGCCGACCTCGTCGAGCCGGTCCGGGGGGAGGTCGGCCCGGAAGGTCGCCAGGACCGGCCGGCCGGCGTCGCGGGCCGCGATCTCGCAGCGGAAGCGGATCGCGTCGGAGCCCGCCAGCCGGTCGAGGCGACGGCGCAGCGTGGACGGGCTCAGCCCGGTCGCGGCGGCCAGCCCGGCCTGGTCGAGGCGGCCGTCGACGCCCAGTCTGATGAGCAACTCCCTTTCTTCTTTGCGGAGTTCGGCCCGCGCGGCGAACGGCTTCCCGTTGCCCGCCGACTGGTCGTCGTGCAGTTCCCCGCGCTGGGCCGGGTCCAGCGAGTCCAGGCGCCAGCGGATGCCCTCGGCGTAGAAGCCGGTGGCCAGGTGGACGCGGACGGAGTCGACCCCGGGGATCCGGCCGAGCCGTTCGGCGGTGTAGCGGGAGACCGCCGCCAGGTCGGTGAAGGCCGCGGTGACGGCGAGGTCGCAGCCCTGGGCGAAGTGCTCGATGCTCATCACGTGCGCGTCCTCGGCCAGTTCGTCGGCGATCCGCCCGGTCCGGTCGGGGGCGCAGTCGAGGTCGAGGTAGGCGACGCACCCGCGGTCCTCGGGGTGCGGCAGACCGTAGGCGGTCACCCAGGCGATCCCGGCCTCCGAGAGCCGCTGCCAGCGGCGGGCCGCGGTGACCGGGCTGATCCCCAGGGTCTGGCCGAGCAGCGACCAGGGCGCCCGGGGGCGCAGCTGCAGCGCGTTCACCAGGGCGAGGTCCAGCTCGTCGACCGTCACCGTCGGGCCGTTCACCGTCGTGCCTGTCGCCTCCGTGCCGGTCTCCTCCGCACCGGTCACCGTCGGCTTCCGGTCGATTCGTTCATGAAAGGGGCTCTCCGTGGCGTGATCCTGCGAAATCGCGAGCGACTCCCGCCGCGGCACCCAGAATCACGGAACGAGACCGCTCCGCACAAATCCCGCCGCACGCGGGTCCGATGGAGGTACCTGTGTCCCTGCACGACGACGCCCTCGCACTGGCCCCGGACCTGGTCCGGCTCCGCCAGGACCTGCACCGCTTCCCCGAGGTGGGGCTCGACCTCCCGCGCACCCAGGAGCGGGTGCTGCAGGCCCTGGACGGGCTGCCGCTGGAGGTGAGCCTGGGCACCGGCCTGAGTTCGGTCACCGCGGTGCTGCGCGGCGGCCGGCCGGGACCGGCCGTGCTGCTGCGCGGTGACATGGACGGCCTGCCGGTCGTGGAGAAGACCCCGGTGCCGTTCGCCGCCGAGAACGGCGCGATGCACGCCTGCGGCCACGACCTGCACACCACCATGCTCGCGGGCGCCGCGCAGCTGCTGGCCGCGCGGCGGGAGGAGCTGCACGGTGACGTGGTCTTCATGTTCCAGCCCGGCGAGGAGGGTTGGGACGGCGCCGGTGCCATGCTCGCCAAGGGCGTGCTGGACGCGGCGGGGCAGCGCCCGGTCGCCGCGTACGCCCTGCACGTGTCGTCGACCATGCCGCACAAGGAGTTCAGCTCCCGGCGCGGGCCGATCCTCGCCGCGTCGGCCGCGCTGCACGTCACCCTCCACGGTGCGGGCGGCCACGGCGCGGTGCCGCACCGGGCCAAGGACCCCGTACCGGCGGCCTGCGAGATCGTCACCGCCCTGCAGACCATGGTGACCCGCCGCTTCGACATCTTCGACCCGGTGGTGATCACCGTCGGGATCCTCCAGGCCGGCACCCGGCGCAACATCATCCCCGACACCGCCCACTTCGAGGCGACCGTGCGCACCTTCTCCCCCGAGGCTCAGGCCAAGGTCGCCGACGCCTCGGTGGAGCTGGTCCGGGCCATCGCGGCCGCCCACGGCCTGCGCGCGGAGATCGAGTACCTCCCCGAGTACCCGGTGACCGTGACCGACGAGTCCGAGACCGACTTCCTGGCGGACACCGTCCGGGAGGTCTTCGGCGAGGAGCGCTTCCGGACGCTGCCGAACCCGATCCCCGGCTCGGAGGACTTCTCCCGGGTGCTCGAGGCCGTCCCGGGCTCGTTCGCCTGGCTCGGCGCCGCCCCGAAGGGCAGCGACCCCGATACCCTGCCGTCCAACCACTCGCCGCACGCGGAGTTCGACGACGCGGTGCTCCCCGACGGCGCCGCGCTCTACGCCGAACTCGCCGCCCGCCGCCTCGCGGCCTGAACCACCCATCGATGAAGGAACGTTCAAGCACATGACCGAACCGCGCGACGTGGTCGAGCAGCAGCTCGCCGCCTACAACAGCCACGACCTCGACGCCTTCCTCGCCACCTACGCCGAGGACGTCACGATCCGCCGGACCGACGGCAGCCTCCTCCAGGGCAGGCCGGCCCTGCGCGACACGTACGCCGGGCAGTTCGCCGAGGGCCGGTGCCGGGCGGAGATCGCGGGGCGACTCACCGAGGGCGACTGGGTGGTCGACCACGAGATCGCCCACGGCCTGTCCCCCGAGCCGCTCCGCGTCCTGGTGGCGTACCGCGTACGGGACGGTCTGATCGACCGGGTCGACTTCCTGGGCTGATCGACGCCGCAGCCACTGCTGGCGGGGAAACCGGAACGGCCGGTCGGATCCGACGATCCGACCGGCCGTTCTCCGTGGTCGGCCAGGAGATTGTTCGGGAACGCGAGTAGGTACCCTGCTGCCCTTGCGATCGACTGTGCACCGTCCGTAGCGTTCTGATCACAGCTGTGGAGGGATGGGAAAACAGCCTGCCCCCGACCCGAAGCAGTCGGCCGACACAGGGGTGGGCCTCCGCCGCGACGGGCGGGGGCCCACCCCTCGAAGGAGCGAGCATGGACCCCGATCGGCTCCACATCTCCTATGCCATGCGGCAGTTCGCCGACGAGACGTGGACCGGGCGGGCGGAGCGGTGGACAGCGAAGTTCTACGTTCCCGACGAGAAGATCGGCACTGCCGAGATCACCCGTGTCATCCCGGGCGTCACGCCGAACCCCCGCGCCGCCCTGGAGGACGACCCCGGCCTCCTCGACCGCATCCCCCGGGTGATCTTCGGCGAGGACGGAAGCCTTGCCCCGGCCGTGTCCGCGCTGAGTCCCGTACTTCTGCTCCTGTTGGAGTCCGTCCGCGTCTCGGATGCGTGGCGCGGCAGGGGAGTCGGGATGCGCCTGACCGTCACCGCGCTGCGGCGCCTGGCCGTCCCCGGCACGGTGGCGGTGTGCTACCCGGCACCGATCCACGATCACGGGCCGGACGAGCCGTGCTCCTACGCGTCCGATGATCCGGAGGTGCGGCGGCCGGACGAGGAGGCGATGGAGAAGCTCCGGCTCGCCTGGGAGCGGCACGACTTCCGGCCCATCGGTGAGGGCGTGTACGCCCGGAGGATCGAACCATGAGCGGAGGGCGCCGACGGGCAGCCCTCCCACGCGCAGATTCGGGTGCACGCCGTGATTCGGGCCGCACCGATGGACATCCACATCGGCGCGGACAACAG
>NZ_JAIY01000006.1:685876-706179 GCF_000710405.2 Kitasatospora sp. MBT66
CTGTTGTCCGCGGGGGACGTCGGACCGCGCGCCGAGGGCCTTCGCGCGGACCGGAAGGCTCGGACAGGTCCGCCCGCTCCCGTGCCTCGGCTCGATCATCGTCAGCCGAGCACCGAGGTCCCCCGCAGAGTTGGCCTGAGTACGGGTACTCAGGCCAACACCCGCTGGTGCTCGCGACAATGGGCCGGACAGCTGGAGCCGACGCGATCTGCAGCGACGACCTCGCCTTCCCGACGGCGGGCCCGCAGGACGCCGGGCCGAGAGATCGTGGCATGCGTTCGTCCACCGGTGTGCGGTGCCCCCGACGGCAGAGGAGGACGCGATGCGCCGGAACAGGTTCAAGGAGGCGGCAGGAGTGCTGCTGGCGATTCCCCTGCTGGCGATCAGCGAAGCGAGCGCACGCGGACCGTCGGACAGGAAGCTGCGCAAGCGCGCCACCTCACCCGAGGCAGAGTCCCGCAGGGCGGTGGCGCAGGAGAGGATCGACGACCTCACCGCGCGACTGTCCACCGTCGAGGGCCTGGAGCACGTGCTGACCACCTTCACGGACTCCTGCAACAGGCCCTATCGCGGCGCGTCCTTCGGAGCACGGCCCACGGACGTGCTCCGGTGCGGAATGCGCTCCGTCTCCTACTTCGGGGTCCAGGGCGACATCACCGATGTCCTGGCCCGGATCCGCGAGGCCGACATCGCGGCCTGGGGACCGCGGGACGGGCAAGGGCAGGACCAGCCGGGCTCAAGCGGGACGATCACCTACGCGATCGACTACCACCGCCATCGGGGACGGTACCCCGATGGCGGGACGATGCCCGCGCCGGTACTCAAAACCACGTCACTGGAGATCGATTGGGACCGGTTGGACTTCCCGCTCGTGAATCGGATCGAGGAGGCGAACCTTCCGGCCCCGGAGGCCGCCGGCGGCGGGATCTACCGGCGCTGCTCGACCGTCCCGCAGACACCGACGAGTGTGGCGGAGGCCAGAGCCCACTACGGCACCGTCCTGCGGTTCGTCGCCAGCTCAACGGATACCTCCAGGCGGACGTACTACCACGCCGTTCCCCGCGGAAGCTGACCTACCGGCACCGTTCGTCCTGGCTCCCGCGCGTTCCATGGACACGCTCGCTCCCCGCGCCGGGCCGGCCGGCGGCTCATGAGTATGGTCATCGACCACGGCACCATCTGGTCATGCACGGCGGGCAGCGACTCGGTCCCGTCCTCGCGTGATCGCCGACGAAAGAGCAACAGATGCAACCGACTGTCCTGTTCGACCTGGACGGCCTCTTGATCGACTCCGAGCCGATCTGGGACGCGGCAAAGCGTGAGGTGTTCGGTCCGCTCGGCCTGCACCTCACCGCGGAGATGCAGGCGGCGACGCGCGGGCTGCGACAAAGGGACATGGTGGCCCACTGGTTCGATCGGGCCACCCTTGAAGCGGACCCCGACGAGGTCGAGCAGCAGATCGTGGCCGCCGTGTGCCGTGGGCTGGCGGGGGTGGTGCTGAAGCCCGGCGCCGAACACGCCGTCGCGGCATGCGCGCGAACATCGAGGGCGATGGCCGTCGTGTCGTCCTCGCCGGAGTCGGTGATTCGGGCCGCGCTCGCGAGCACCGGCCTGGACCGATTCTTCGATGCCGTGTTCTCGGCCGAGGACGACGAACACGGCAAGCCCCACCCGGGCGCCTACCTCCGCGCAGCCGCCGCCCTCGGCGCGTCACCCGACGAATGCATCGTGATCGAGGACTCGCTCAACGGCGTCCTCGCCGGCGTGTCGGCCCGGATGACGGTCGTCGCCGTTCCCGAGGCCGCTGATCGCTGCGATCCTCGCTATGCGATTGCCACGCTAGTACTGGAGTCCCTCAAGGATCTCGATACCTCTGTCTTCGGCACGTATGTGTCCGGGGGGAGCCGGGGCGCCACGTAGGCATCGCGTGCTGCGGATCCTCAACCGTTCCGCGAATCGGATCGTGCGGTACGACGCCCTCGATCGTGGGTCCGGGCCTCCACAGGTGGAGGCCCGGACCCGGCTACCGCCCAGTGGCGCAGCGGGTGGAGGCGGTCCGTCACAGCAGTTCCTCGGTCCGGCCCGTTCCAGCTTCCGAACGTACCGATCGCCCCTCACGACTCCGTGAGGGGCGATCCGGGTCTCTGCTGGTCAGATGTGGTTCGGGGGTGGGTGGGTGTCCGCGCTCGGTTGAGGGTTCTGGTCCTCGAACGGCCCCCACCGGAACGGGCGGCCCGGAGCACCCGGGCCGCCCGTGGCACACGGCAGGCGTCGCTACCGGGCGGGCGGGCACACCAGCCTGATCGCGGCGGCCGAGTTGGGGTCCTCGGAGCCCGGGCAAGGGCGAGGCTCCTCCGGGGAAGGTCGACTGGCAGGTGCCGAGGCCGGACGGCTGACCTCAGGTCGGCGTGCCTGGCCGCTCAGCTGGCCATGGCCAGCTCTGTGCGTGCCCGCTGCAGCAGGCTCCGAACCGTCGGCTCCTTCGGCCAGCGCCGCAACTCCGTCGTGTAGTCCCGCACGTAGTCCCGCGCCCGCGTCGACTGCACCCGCGCGAGGATGTCGACCGCCCGGTGCCCCATCGCGACGCCTTCCTCAAGGCTGCCGCCCTGCAGGTGCACCGTCCCGAGCACCGTGAGGCGCAGCCCGACCGAGCGGGCGAACGAGCCCTCGGGCATCGCGTCGGCGTGCCGGTTCCACGTGAACGCCGCCTTGGGCTTACCGAGGTCACGCCACACCTCGACCGCATCCGATGCGAGCCGGGTGTGGCTCATGTAGCTGATCCACTCCGGATCGTCGCCGGGCCGTGCGCGGCCGAGGAGCGTCTCCGCCTCCGACAGGGCGCGCGACGCCGCCCGCGCGTCCCGTGACCGGCCGTGCGCCCGGGCCTCGACCATCTTCGCGAACGCCAGCACCCGCGGGCTCGCCGACCCCTTCGCGCGCTCGTAGCCGCCCTGGACCATGTCGATGGCCTCGCTCGGGTAGCCGCGCAGCATGGCCTGCAGCGCCATCGTGGACATCACGTGGCTGCCGACCTCGGTGTCGCCGGCCGCGCGGGCGAGCGCGAGGGCCTGGATGAAGTGCCGCTGCGCGGCGTCGTGCTGGCCCATGTCCAGCGCGGCCCAGCCGACGACCCGGGCGAGCTCGGCGGTCACGCAGTACAGCTCGGCGCCGATCTTCTCCGGGTAGGTGCCGACCAGCAACGGGCTCGCGCGGTGCCGGAGGCAGTCCGCGACGCCGCTGGAGCGCCAGCTGCCGCCGCCGTACTTCGAGTCCCAGGAGCGGGCCTCGCTCGCGGCCTGCCACAGCTCCTCCAGGTCCGCGCGCCCGACCTGGAGGCTGCCGCGGTGCCCAGGGAGTGGCACGGAGGGCTGGACCAGCCAGCGGGTGACCGGGGTGGTGTAGGCAGCGACGGCGAACGCGCCGCCGATGAAGTCGCGTCGGTGCACGGTGCTCCAGAAGTTCGCGGCGTTGCGCACGGCGTCGCCGGGGTCTCTGGGGAAATCCAACCCCACCGCGGCCGGGTCGGCGGGGAGGCCAGCCATGCCTATCTCCCCAAGGGTGACCGGCCGTCCGAGGCGTTCTCCCAGCGCAACGGCGATGAGCCCGGGCGCCGGGGCATCGGGGATCATGCCCTTGTCCACCCAATTGCCGACACTCGTATGGGTGTATGCGCGCGGCTGACCGCGCTGCGCGGAGAGCTCGTTCACCCGCTGCGCGAGGCCCTTGCGGCTGCGGCCGCTCGCAGCCAGGAGCGCGCCGAGGCGGTGGTTCGGTTCGCGGGTCCTGCGTGGTGCCGGCGCCATGAGGGCTCTCCTGCCTGCCGGTGGCCGGGCTTCGAGGGTAGAGCCGCAGGCAGCAACACCGTTACCGCTTCTGTGATTTATGGGCCCCCTCTGTGTGCCTGCCGGGCACCACCCTTCCAGGAGTGTTCTGGAAGCCGGTCGGACCGCTCCTCGCGACAGGGCAGGGCGGCCGTCCCCCGGAATGGAGGCGCACATGCGCCAGCTGCTCGTCACCGGCGGCGCCGGTTTCATCGGATCCCACTTCGTCAAGCGGATGCTTGCCGCCGACGATATCGAGCGGATCACCGTCCTCGACGCCCTCACGTACGCGGGCAACCTGGACAACCTGGGCGCGGCGCTCGACTCGCCGAAGCTCACGTTCGTCCACGGCAACATCCTCGACACCACGCTCGTCACCGACCTGATGGCCCGGCACACCGCGGTCGTGCACTTCGCCGCCGAGTCCCACGTCGACAACAGTTTCGCCGACGCCGGCGCGTTCGCGGCGACGAACGTGCTTGGCACCCAGCGGCTCCTGGAGGCCGCGGCCAAGGCCGAGGTGTCCAAGTTCGTCCACGTGTCCACCGACGAGGTCTACGGGCCGCTCCAGGACGGTGCCGCGACCGAGGACGCGCCGCTGCGCCCGACGGTCCCCTACGCCGCGAGCAAGGCCGCATCGGACCTGGTCGCCCTGTCGTACGCGTCCACGTTCGGGCTGCCGGTGTGCGTCACCCGCTCCTCGAACAACTACGGGCCCGGCCAGCACCCGGAGAAGGTCGTCCCCCGGTTCGTCTCCGCCCTGATGCGGGGCGACAAGGTCACCGTTCACGGGCAGGGACAGCACGTGCGGAACTGGCTGCACGTCGAGGACAACTGCGCCGGCGTCGAGCTCGTGCTGCGCGACGGCACGCCCGGCGAGGCCTACAACCTGGGCCTCGGAACGGATCTGACGAACCGAGAGCTCACGGCACTACTGCTGCGCGCCTGCGACGCGGACTGGAGCCGCGTGGTCTACGTCCCGGATCGGACCGCGAACGACCTGCGGTACGCGATGGACTGCTCCAAGGCCGAAAAGCTCGGCTACCGGCCGCGCCGCTCTCTCGATGACGGTCTCGCCGAGACCGTCGCCTGGTACCAGCACCACCCGGACCGCTGGGCCCCGCAGGCCCGCTACCCGCAACCCCCGGTACCCACCGTCCGCATTTCGGCCCCGAGCCCCGAGCCCGGAGCGTGACCGTGTCCGCTGACCAGTTGCCACAGAACGCGCTGCTCGTGCTCGGCGCATCGGAGGAGCACATCCCTCTCTACCAGGAGGCGGGACGCCGAGGAATCCCGACCATCGCCGTCGACATGCGGTCGGACGCCCCCGCGTTCCCCTTCGCCGATGCGGCCATGAACGTCTCCACCCGGGACGCGGATGCCATCGCCGAAGCACTGGGCGACACTCGGCCCGTCGGGATCGTGGTCGGTGCGAGCGACGCCGCGCTGCTCACCTGGCGTGTCCTGGGCCTGCGCTACGGCATGACCTACGTGTACCCGGAGGCGGCCTTGGCGGGTCTCGACAAGGCCGCCTTTCACAGGGTCGTCGCGTCCTGCGGTGTCGCCGGATACGGATGGGCCGCATCGGACGACCCGGGCGAGGTCGCTGCGAAGGCGGCAGAGTTGCGCTTCCCGCTCATGGTCAAGCCGGTGGACGGATCGGGCAGCAAAGGTGTCACCCGCATCACTCACCCTGACAACCTCCCCGCCGCCATCGCCCGTGCGCGTGCCTGCTCCGCCTCCGGCACCGTCCTCGTCGAGGAGTACGTCCACGGCCGCCAGCTGACCATCGACCTCTTCCTCCGCGACGGCACGCCGGTCATGACCTGTATCAAGGACCAGCACCTTGTGGCCGGCAGGAGCGTCGTCCGGCGCATCGGCACGGCGCAACTCTCCCAGCAGGAGCACCGCCACCTTGAGGACATCGCCGTCCGGCTGTGCGCCGCGCTGGGCATCGTCGACGGGCCCGCGAACTTCGACCTCGTCCTTGGCGAGGACGGCCAGGGCCGCATCGTCGAAGCCAACCCGCGCCTGAGCGGGGACAGCATCCCGCGCCTGCACGAGGCCGCCTACGGCGTCAACGTCGTGGGCGCACTCATCGCACTCGCGCTCGGTGAACCGTTCGACGCCTATCTGAGGCCGACACGAAACGCTCACGCCGGGGTGGAACTGCTCGGCTCCCCCCTCGACGTGGAAGGCGAACTCGCCACCTGGGAGGGGGTCGACGAAGCCCGCAACGTCCCCGGTGTCACAGGCATCGAGCTGTACGCCCGGCCCGGAGACCCCGTGCACCCGCACGACCGGTCCGGCCACAAGATCGGCATGATCACCGCCGCCGGACCGTCGCCCGCAGATGTGTCCGAGGCCCTGGACAAGGCCACCTCACTGCTCCGACCGATCATCCGACCGACCCGGGAGGCATCGTGACCACCCCGCCGCGGCCCGACGCCGCACGCAACGCCGGCCCGTACCTGTACGGGACGGAACTGGAGGCCGTGGGAAACGTCCTGGCTGACGGCCAGTACGGGCACACCGCCGTCACCGAACAGTTCGAGCAGGAGGTCGCCCGTTTCCTCGGTGCCCCCGACGCCGTCGCCACCGCCTCCGGCACGGCCGCCCTGCACTGCGCCCTGCTGGCCGCCGGCGTCGGCGCGGGCGACGAGGTGATCGTTCCGTCCATGACGTTCTGCGCCACCATCCAGGCCATCCGCGCCGTGGACGCGGTCCCCCGCTTCGTCGAGGTCGACCCCGACACCCTGTGCATGGAGGCCGCCACGGTCATGGCCGCCGTGACCGACCGCACTCAAGCAGTGCTGCCGGTGCTGTACGGCGGCCGGGCCGTGGATCTGGGCGCGGCCTACGACACCCTCCAAGAGCGCGGCATCGCCGTCATCGAGGACGCGGCGCACGCCTTCGGCTCGCACCTGAACCACCGGCGCGTCGGCGCGACCGGAGCCCTGACGTGCTTCTCGTTCGGCCCCATCAAGAACCTCACCTGCGGTCAGGGCGGCATGATCATCCCGCGCAACCCCGGCGAGGCCGACTTCCTACGCGGCGTGCGGATGCTCGGTGTAGTGCAGTCCCAGGCCGAACGCCAGGCCATCACCAGCTACAGCGTGGAGGGTTTCGGCCTGCGCTACCAGATGTCCTCCATCAACGCCGCCATCGGCCTCGCGCAGCTGCGCCGCTTCGCCGAGACGGAGACGACCCGGCGGGAGCTGTGGGTCGCCTACCGTGACGCGCTGCGCGACATCTCGGCGGTGGAGCTGGTGGACGTGGACGTGACCCGCACGGTGCCGCACCTGTGCGTGGTCCGGGTGCCGCACCGCGAGGACGTGTTCCGGCTGATGAAGGCCCAGGGCATCGCGGTGGGCGTCCACTACCCGCCCAACCACCTCCAGGCAGCCTTCAAGCCCTGGCACCGGCCGCTGCCGGTCACCGAGAAGGTCAGCAAGGAGATCCTGAGCCTGCCGTTCCACCAGCACCTCACCGAAACCGACATCGACCGCGTGGTGAACTCACTCGAACAGGCCCTCACATCGGCAGGAGGACCGTGATGCGCATCATCCTGACCGTTTGCATTGGCAACAGCCCTGCATATCGGAGGCCGAGGCCCCAGGCCTGCTGATCAGGCGGAGGCGGCGGAAAGCAGCACGTCGACCAGTCGCTCGGCAGCGTCGGGGCGGCCCATCTGCCGAGCCTGGTAGGCGATCTGTCCCCGCAGCCCGGGGTCGGTGAGGAGCGGCTCGATTGCGTCTTGCAGCATAGTGGCGTTGACCTCTCCGGTCAGCGCCACCGCTGCGCGTCGCCGCTGCAGGTGCATCGCGTTCTGGGCCTGTTCGTTGCCGGCCGATGTCGCGAGCGGCACAAGCACGGCAGCCTTGCCCAGGGCGGTGAGCTCGGCGATCGTTCCGGCGCCGCTGCGGGACAGGACGACGTCGGCCAGCGCCAGCACGTCGGGGAGCTCGGGGCCGACGTATCCGGTCAGGTGGTAGCGGGCGGCCAGGTCCGGCCGCAGGGCGTTCACCGTCGCGCGGAGGGCGTCGAGGTTCGCGGGCCCGCACTGATGGATCACGTTCGCCCGCGAGAGGAGCCACGGAAGGCTGTCCCGCACCAGTTCGTTGATCTGCTGCGAGCCCTGGGCGCCGCCGGTCACGTACACGGTCGGCAGTCCGGAGGCGAAGGAGTGCAGGCCGAGCGCGTCGACCGCCTTCCGGGCGTGGCCGGCCAGCACCTCGGGCCGGACCGGGTTGCCCGTCACCACCGTGGTGCCGCGCACCGACTCCGGCAGAAGTTCGAGGGTGGCCTCCGAGGAGACCGCGAACCTGGTGGCCGCGCGCGCGAGCGACCGGTTCGCCAGCCCGAGTCGCACAGTCTGCTCGTGAACGACCAGCGGCCTGCGGCACATCTTCGCCGCCAGACCGACCGGCACCGCCACGTACCCGCCGGTGGCGAGGACGACGTCCGGCCGGAAGCCGGCGACGATCGCGCGGGCCTGGGCCACGCCGAGCGGGACGCGGCTCATGTCGCGCACGTTCGCGGGCGACACGAGCTTGAGGGGGTTGGACGAGCGCCGGACCTTGCCCGTAGCGACCGCGCGAAATGGGATGCCCTCGCTGGCGGCGACGCGGTTCTCCAGGCCACCGTCAACGCCGACCCACAGCACCTCCAGCGCTCGGCTCGCCGCGGCGAGCCGAGCCTGGAGGGTCCGGACCGCGGTCAGGGCCGGGTACGTGTGACCGCCGGTCCCGCCTCCGGTCACGATCAGCCGGAACGGCTCGCTGCTGTGCTGCGTCACGGGGTGCTTCCTCTGTTCGCGGACGTCGTCCGGTCCACGCTAGCGCCTGTCTGGAGAGCCCATTTGGACCGTCACACCTGAGAGGGGGACATCCTGGTGCGCTCGCGCGGGTACTGGCCGGAGCGCTCGCCGTGGCCGCGCTGCCGCGCGAGTTGTTTGCAGCGGACCGGCCGTGGCAGTGGGACGGACACGCCTACGCGGCCGTCGACCGGCACGCTGACCCGGACCGCTGGGCTGCCGAGCCTTACACGAGCCAGGACGCAGCTGCCGTCACCCAGGCCTGCTTCGCAGGGGTGACCGACTCCGCCAACCAGCGCGAACGCGGGTCGCCCCTCACGGTGTCGTGAGGGGCGACCCGTACGTCCGGAAACTGGAACGGCCGGTCGGATCCGAGGATCCGACCGGCCGTTCTCTGTGTGCGCGAGGGGGGAGTTGAACCCCCACGCCCTTTCGGGCACTGGAACCTGAATCCAGCGCGTCTGCCTATTCCGCCACCCGCGCAACTGGGTGATGGGTAAATAGTAGCCCATGCCCAGGGGTGGTCCTAACCAACCGGGAGTGACCCGTCCCTGAGGGCGGAGACGAAGGAGGACCAGGCGGCGGAGGGGAAGAGGAGGACCGGCCCGGACGGGTCCTTGGAGTCACGCACCGGGACGATGGCGGGGGAAGGGGACCCGAGGGCCACCTCGATGCACTCGCCGCCGTTGTTCCCGCTGTAGCTGCTCTTTCGCCAGGCCATCCCGAGATCGACGCTCTTCATACCGGTACCCCTCCATCGCATCGGCGATCAGCACCCGAGAGTCGCTGACCGAGAGCACGTCCCCGCGCAGCAGATCATAGTCACCGCGATGCTGGGCGACGACGGACGCGGCATCACTGAAGTGCCCTCGATAGAGACTCTCCGAGTAGAGCCATTCGCTCCCATCCGGCATCTCCAGCAGGAACATTGAGGTTCCGGGACGCCTCGACGGCGCACAACCGAAGGGCACGATCTGGATGCTGACGTTGGAGCGCTTGCCGACCTCCAGCAGATGCTCCATCTGCCGCCTCATCACCCCCGGGCCACCGACGACACTACGGATCACACTCTCGTCCAACACGGCGATGTGCAAAGGACCGTCGGGCCCGAGCAATCGCTTCTGCCGACTCATGCGCGCGGCCACACGCTCCCGAAGCAAGGTCGGACTGTCCCTGTCGACGCCGGTCCGGAACATTGCGTGCGCATAATCCGCGCACTGCAACAGGCCGTTGACCTGGACGCATTGATACACGCGGATCGCCAACGCCTCCGCCTCCAGGTCCACATACTTCTGGAACCAGTCCGGATGCTCCACATCGGCCTGCCAGTCCACCCGCTTCCAGAGCAGGTAGAGCATCCCGCCCGTCTGGAGGATCCGGTCGCAGGCCTTGACGGAGTCCAGCGGCATCGGCCGGTGACCGCCCTCGTACCGCGTCACCACCGTGCGGTCGCAGTGCAGGAGCTTCCCCAACGCCTCCTGCGTGAGACCCGCCTGCTCCCGGGCGAACCGCAGCGCCTCCCCGAACAGCTTCGCCGGGCTCGCCGTCGGTCCCGCATCTGCCTTCCGATGTGACACGTCCGTCACCCCTCTTGTGCCGTGCCCCGCTGCACCACGAATCGGCAGTCACCGTACCCATGGAGCAGCGATGATTGACACCGGAACGCAGTTATTCGCTTGCACAGCGTGAATATCGCGCCCCATTCGCAAGCCCGTTCCACTCCCCCCTCTCACCCGAAGGCTTCGCCATGCCCTGTCTCCGCCTCCCCCGCCGGCCCCGCGAGTTCGCCGCCCGCCTTCCCTCCCGGAACGACTCGGCCCCCCTCGCCCGTTCGTTCCTCCGCGCCTACCTGGCGGGCCTGCCTCGCGGCGAACGCTTCTCCGACATCGGCGAGTTGCTGCTCGGCGAACTCGTCACCAACGCCGTCCGGCACTCCGACGCGCCGCCGGACCGCCTCGTGGAAGTCCGGTTCGCCGTCGTCGCCGACCGGCTCCGGATCGAAGTGCACGACGCCGGCACCGGTCGCCCCGTCCTCCGCCCCTCCGTCGACCTTGACGACGAGCACGGCCGCGGCCTCCTCCTCGTCGACGAACTCGCCGAGCGCTGGGGCTGCTGCCCCCGCGCCGGCGGAATCGGCAAGTTCGTCTGGGTGGTGATCTCCCCCGCCCCCGGGTTCACCGAGCTGGTCTTCGGCCGGTCGCCGAGACTCGTCACCGTCTGAGCGTCACTTCCCGGCCGCGGCCTCCAGGGTGGCGCGCCACAGCGGGCTGTCGACGTAGTGGTTGTCGTAGAGCTCGGAGGAGTCCTTGATCTCCTGCGGGCTGGCCTCGCCCCGCATCACCCGGCCGAGCAGGCGCAGGTAGTCGAAGCGCGGCATCCCCGGGGTGAAGACGAACAGCACGTCGGCCTCCGAACCGGGCGCTGCCGCGAAGGCGTGCGGGGTGTGCGGCGGGACGAGCAGGAAGTCGCCGCTCTCCAGGGTCTCGACCTTCTCGTCCAGCAGGACCTGGAGCTTGCCGCCGATGACGAAGAACAGCTCCGACGCCCGGGTGTGGAAGTGGGCCGGGGCGCCGACCGCACCCTTGGCGAAGGTGGACCGGTAGCTGGTGACCGGGCTGCCGTCGGTGCCGTGGTCGGCCAGCAGGGTCATCACGCTGCTCGGGTCGCTGGTGGTCTCGGCGGTGGCGGCGCGGGTCAGGATGGGCTTGATCGGGCCGGCGTTCATGGTGGTTCTCCCCGTCTCGGGCGGCTCCGGCTCCCCTGCCGTCGCCTTGTGATGATCACTCTATGAGCCCGATCGACCCACTGACGGGTGCATTTCTGCACCAGAAACATGGGTCAATTCGACGCGGAGAAGACCCCGGGAACGACGACGGGCCGCACCCCCGAGGTGGGGGTGCGGCCCGTACGGAACGGCTCGGAGCGTCAGCCGGCCAGACGCTCCGCCGCCGCGTCCAGGCGGGCCAGGGTCCGCTCGCGGCCCAGCACCTCCAGCGACTCGAACAGCGGCAGACCCACGGTGCGGCCGGTGACCGCGACCCGGATCGGCGCCTGCGCCTTGCCCAGCTTCAGCCCGTGCTCGGCCGCGACGGCCTCCAGCTCGGCCTTCAGCGCGTCGGCCTTCCAGTCGGCCACGGCGAGCTTCTCGCGGGCGGTGCGCAGAAGGGCCAGCGCGCCGTCCTTGTCCTTCATGGCCTTCGCCCAGGACTGCTCGTGCTCCACCGGCTCCGCCAGGAACAGGAAGTCGACCTGCTCGACGATCTCGCTCAGCACCGCGATCCGGGACTGCGCCAGCGGGGCGAGCTCGGCGAACGCCTTCGCGTCGAAGGCCTCGGCCGGCCACGGCGCGCGGTCGGCGGCCAGGTACGGCGCGCAGGCGGCGATGAACGCGTCCACCGTCAGGGCGCGGATGTACTCGCCGTTGAACGAGCGCAGCTTCGCCACGTCGAAGAAGGCCGAGCCGGCGTTCACCTCGGAGATGCTGAACAGCTGCTCCAGCTCGGCGTACGGACGGATCTCGACGTCGTCCTTCGGGCCCCAGCCCAGCAGCATCAGGTAGTTCACCATCGCCTCGGGCAGGTAGCCCTCGGCCAGGTAGTCCTCCAGCGCCACCTTGTCACGGCGCTTGGAGAGCTTCTGCCGCTTCTCGTTGACGATCACCGGCAGGTGCGCCCAGACCGGCGGGGTGGCGCCGAGGGCCTCCCACAGCAACTGCTGCTTCGGGGTGTTGGACAGGTGCTCCTCGCCGCGGATGACCTCCGTGACGCCCTGCTCCAGGTCGTCGACCACGTTGGCGAGCAGGAACACCGGGCTGCCGTCGCCGCGGGCGACGACGAAGTCCTCGATGGCGGAGTTCGGGAAGGCCGGCTCGCCGCGGATGAGGTCGACCACGACGGTGGCGCCCTCGTCCGGGGTGCGGAAGCGCAGCGCCCGGCCCTCGGCGTACTCCAGGCCCCGCTCGCGGCAGAAGCCGTCGTAGCCGGTCTGGGCGGAGCCGGTGCGCTCGGCGGTCTGCTCGCGGGTGCAGTCGCAGTAGTAGGCGCGGCCGGCCGCGTACAGCTTCTCGGCGGCGGCGCGGTGGGTGCCGGCGTTGGCGGACTGGAAGTACGGGCCCTCGAAGGCCGGGTCGCCCTCGTGGATGCCGATCGCGGCGAGGGCACTGATGATGCCGTCGGTCCACTCGGGCTTGTTGCGGGCTGCGTCGGTGTCCTCGATCCGCAGGACGAAGACACCGCCCTGCTGTCGTGCCGTCGCCCAGTTGTACAGCGCAGAGCGGGCACCGCCGACGTGGAACATGCCGGTGGGGCTCGGAGCGAAACGGACGCGGACGGGACGGGAAACCTCGGTCATGGAACCAAAGGGTATCGGGCCGGGGAGCGGTCCCCGTCACGTGCACCCCGCGCCGGGCCCGCCGACGTCCGGTTATGCGGCGTCCAGGTCGATCGCGTTCTTCGCCCGCTCGACGGACTCCTCGGCCGCCGGGCCGCCGGGGTTCTCGGTGGCGAGGGCCTGGTTGAGGGTGACGAAGGGGCGCATCCGGCGCTCGTAGCGCTCGTAGGCCGCGCGGTGGTCGGCGCCGGTGTCGCGGGCCCGGCCGAGTTCCTGGGCGAGCACGTACGCGCCGACCAGGGCCAGGCTGGTGCCCTGGCCGGAGAGCGGCGAGGCGCAGTAGCCCGCGTCGCCGAGCAGCACGGTGCGGCCGGCCGACCAGGAGTCCAGGTGGACCTGCGCCATCACGTCCGCGTAGAAGTCGGTCGAGCGGTGCAGGGCGTCCAGCAGCCGGGTCCGCTCCCAGGGCAGCGCGGCCATCCGCTCGGCGACCGTCTTCCGGGCCGCCTCGGGGTCGCGCTCGACGGGCGTGTCGCTCGCCCAGCCGAAGACGATCCGCAGCTCGGTGTTGCCGCGCACCGGGTAGATGCCGTAGCCGGCCTCGCCGTCGCGCTGCCAGACCTGCCAGTCCTCCAGTCCGAGGAAGTTGTCGGCGGCGAAGATCGCCACATGGGTGCCGAGCGGGCTGAGGCAGTCCGCCTCCGGGCCGAAGGCGAGCCGGCGCACCCGGGAGTGGAGGCCGTCGGCGCCCACCACCAGGTCGAAGGTGCGCGGCTGCCCGTGGGCGAAAGTGACGTGCACCCCGCGCGTGTCCTCCTGGAGCGAGGTGATGCTGTCGCCGTGGACGAACTCGACCTCCGCCGGGGTGTGGTCGTGGAGGATCTCCACCAGGTCGCCGCGCAGCAGTTCGACGTCGCCGTTGTCGAGTCGGCCGCTGCTGTAGGTGACCTCCTCCGAGCGGTGCAGTTCGGTGCCGTCGGCGCCGAGCACGGACATGCCGCGCATCCGGGTGCGGACGGCCCGGACCGGCCCGGTGAGGCCGGTCCGCTCGATCACGTCGAGGGCGACGCCCCGGATGTCGACGGCCTGGCCGCCGGAGCGCGGGCCGGGGGCCAGCTCGACGACGGTCGGGGCGAAGCCGCGGCGGGCCAGCCAGTGGGCGAGGACGGTGCCGGCGATGCCGCCGCCGGAGACGAGGACGTTCTGCATGGATGCTCCCCTGGTTCGTTGTGCCCGGTACGGCGCCTTCCGCCGCGAACACCCTGAACGTACGCTGTACATACAGAGTCCCGCAAGCCCTGAAACCGCAGGTCAGAGCCGTTTCTGAGCTAGGACAGCAGGCATTTCGGAGCCGATTCCCCTGGTAGCGTCTGCGCTAGTACAGGCCGGGCGCGGCCGCCGAGAATTTCCCGAACAGGAGGGCGCCGCCGTGGCTCCCGAGACGGACCCGCCGTTCCGCCGCATCGCCGCCGACCTCCGGCGGCGGATCACCAGCGGCGAACTCGCCCCCGGCGCGCGCGTCCCCTCGAACCGGCGGCTCGCCGAGGACTGGGGCGTAGCCCTCGCCACCGCGACCAAGGCGCTCACGGTGCTCCGCTCGGAGGGCCTGGTCGAGGCCCGGCCCCGGGTCGGCACCGTGGTCGCCGCCGCGCCCGCGCCAGCCGGTCCAGCTGCACCCCGCCCATCCTCCGAAGAGGGCGAGTTGAGCCGCGAACGGCTGATCGCGGCCGCCCTGGGGATCGCCGACGCGGAAGGGCTCGCCGCCCTCTCCATGCGCGCCGTCGCGGCCCGGCTCGGCGTCGCCCCGATGACCGCCTACCGCTACGTCACCAGCAAGGACGAACTCGTCCTGCTCGCCGCCGACGCCGCCTTCGGCGAGGCCGGCTACCCCGCCGACCCGCCCGCCGGCTGGCGCCCCCGGCTCGAACTCGGCGCCCGCACCCTGTGGTCGCTGTTCCGCCGCCACCCCTGGCTCGCCGAACTCGGCCCCGTCACCCGGCCGTTGCTGCTGCCCAACCTGCTCACCCACGCCGAGTGGGCGCTCGCCGCCCTCGACGGCCACGGCCTCCCGGCCGCCACCGTCCTCGACATCCACGTGCTCTTCTACAGCTACATCGAGGGCCTCGCCGCCAACCTCGAACGCGAGGCCCGGGCCCAGGCCGCCACCGGCCTCACCGGCGACCAGTGGACCGACACCCGCTTCGCCGCCTTCGACACCCGCATCGCCGCGGCCCGCTTCCCGGTCTTCACCCGCCTGACGGCCCAGTTGGACGAGGGCTACGACCTCGACCTCGACACCCTCTTCGAATCCGGCCTCACCACCCTCCTCGACGGCCTCACCCCGAGGATCGAGGGCACGGCAGGGCGCAGCTGAGGGCCGCGTCACCAGCCGAGCTGGGCCTCGCCGAGGACCTCGCCACCGATGGCGGCGGCGAGCTTCCGCGCCCGGTGCTCGTCACCGAACTTGCTCACATGGACGAAGACGGTGTGGTGCTCGGTCCGGCCGCCCCACTGGGCCTGGTCACCGTGGAACACGATCTGGACGCCGTCGTACTTCGGCGAACCGACGCTTCCGGTCTCCGGATCGTCCGGCCACCGGCCGTGCCAGTCGACGGCGGCCATGCCCCGACCCCGGCCGACGGCCGCCGCGAAACGCTCCTCCACGCTCCCCGCCGGGGCATTCACCTGGACGTCCAGAGGAAGGTGCGGCTCCAGCGCGGCATCCTCCGCCGTTCGCGGGTCGAGATCGAACCGGAGATACTCCCCCTCCGGACCGGTCCGCGCGTCCATGTAGTGGAAGCGGGCGCCGGGAAGGACCTCGGCCATCCGCCGGACGTCGGCGGCCGTCAACAGTTCGGCACTGAGCCCGACCTCGTCCTCGCAGTGGGCCAGCAACGCGCGCAGCCACTCGGCCCGCGCGTGGGCCTCGGCCGGGTCGGTGGTCCGGAAGACGGGGTACGCCGTGGAGTTGCCCATGGGCCGAACCGTCACACACCCACGCCGTCCGCCGCCATCGGATTGCGCCCCGCGACAACGCCGAGTCCCGGACGTCAGCCCGCGTCCCGGCCCCGGAACGTCCTGCGGTACTCGCGGGGCGGGATGCCGAGGCGGGCCGTGAACGGCGGCCGCAGCGAGACGGCGGAGGCGAAGCCGCAGTGGGCGGCGACCGTGTCCACCGGGAGGTCGGTGTCCTCCAGGAGGCGCTGGGCGGTGAGGATGCGCTGGTCGAGCAGCCAGCGCAGCGGGGTGGTGCCGGTGGCGGCGGCGAAGCGGCGGGCGAAGGTGCGTTCGGACATCAGGGCGAGGGCGGCCATCCGGCGGACGGTCCAGGGGGTGTCGAGCGCGGCGAGGACCTCGGTGCGGACGCGGGCGAGCGGGTCGTCCCCGGCGGGCGCGGGCTCGGGGACCGGGGAGGGGATGAACTGGGCCTGGCCGCCGGAGCGGAAGGGCGCGGTGACCATGGCGCGGGCGATCGACGCGGCCGCCCGTTCGCCGTGGGCCGCGCGGACCAGGTGCAGGCAGAGGTCGATGCCGGCCGCCACCCCGGCGGAGGTCCACAGCCGGCCCTCGCCGGTGAACAGCACCTCGGGCCGCACGTCCACCGCCGGGAAGCGCTCCGCCAGGTCCTCGGCCAGGGCCCAGTGGGTGGTGGCGGTACGACCGTCCAGCAGGCCCGCCTCGGCGAGGACGAAGGCGCCCGCGCAGAGCGAGGCGACCGTGACGCCGCGTTCGTGGGCGGTGCGCAGCGCGGCGAGCACGGCCGGGTCGCGCGACTCCTCCGGGCGTTCCACGCCGGGCACGACCACCAGGTCGCAGTCGGCGAGCGCGTCCAGGCCGAAGTCCGGGACGCGTTCCAGCCCGCCGCCGAGCCGCACCCGGGCGCCGTCCGGGCCGCAGACCCGCAGGTCGAAGGCGGGGACGCCGGGGCGGCCCTCCTTCTCGGCCCAGACCTCGCCGATCACCGCGTAGTCGAACGGCCGCACCCCGTCGAAGACCAGACACCCCACCGTGCGCATGGGGGAAGCGTAGTGGCAGGATCGTATCGATGGGTGGCTCCACCGCCGCTCACGGGTGCGCCCGGGCCCGCCGCAGCATGGACGCATGACGAACACCAGCGCCTTCGACGCCCCGCTCACCATCGACACCGACGCCGTCCTG
Source organism: Kitasatospora sp. MBT66 (assembly GCF_000710405.2). Classification (NCBI taxonomy): domain Bacteria; kingdom Bacillati; phylum Actinomycetota; class Actinomycetes; order Kitasatosporales; family Streptomycetaceae; genus Kitasatospora; species Kitasatospora sp. MBT66. The sequence goes on from NZ_JAIY01000006.1 coordinate 703,001, forward strand.
GTCGTCATCGACGTCCAGAAGGGCTTCGAGGACACCGCGTTCTGGGGCGAGCGCGACAACCCCGAGGCCGAGCAGCGGATCGGCGAACTGATCGACGTGTGGCAGGCCACCGGGCGGCCGATCGTGGTCGTCCAGCACGCCTCCTCCACCGGCCCGCTCGAACCGGGCACCCCCGGCTACGAGTTGAAGGACTTCGTGGCGGCGGTGGAGCCCGCGCTGCACATCACCAAGACGGTGAACAGCGCCTTCTACGGCACCCCGGACCTGCACGCCTGGCTCCAGGAGCGGGGCGCCCGGCAGGTGGTGGTCGCCGGGATCATCACCAACGTGTGCAACGAGACCACCGCCCGGATGGCGGGCAACCTCGGCTACGACACGGTCTTCCCGATCGACGCCATGCACGCCTTCGACATGACCGGCCCGGACGGCGTGACCCTCCCGGCCGCCGAACTCGCCCGGGCCACCGCGACGGTGCTGCACGCGATGCGGTTCGCCAAGGTGGTGCCGACCGCGGCGGTGGCCGCGGCGGCGAAGACCGGCGCGCCCGCCGACATCAGCTGATCCCGAGTCGGCCGGCGGCGCCCGCCGGGAAGGTCTCGGCGAGGAAGGCCTCCCAGGTGCGGGTGCCCCGGTCGGCGCCGGGCCGGGCGAGGTTGGCGCCCTCCCGGTAGCAGCGGCCCACCTTGCCGGGGGCGCGCAGCGGCAGCATCGGGCGGCGCTTCCCGGCGGCCAGCAGGTGGTCGCGGGTCAGGTCGCCGAGCGTGCGCACGGCCGGGCCCGCGAGGTCCGGGACGAGCCCGGCGGGCGCGGCCAGGGCGAGTTCGACCAGCCGCTCGGCGACGTCCCGCGAGTCCACCGGCTCCCAGCGGATGCCGCCCAGCTTCGGGACGACCGGCAGCTTGGCCATCGCGGCCGCGGTCTTCGCCGTCAGGTCGTGGAACTGGGCGGCGCGCAGCACGGTGTACGGGATGCCCGAGCCGACGACGGCCTGCTCCGCGGCGTGCTTGGCCCGGAAGTAGCCGAGCGGCACCCGGTCGGCGCCGATCACCGAGATGTACACCAGGTGCTTCACCCCGGCCCGCCGGGCGGCGGCGACCAGGTTGCGGGTGGTGGCCTCGTCGTTCTTGGCGTCCCCGGCCAGGTGCAGGACCACCTCGACCCCGGCGAGGGCCGCGTCGACGCCCTTCCCGCCGTCCACCAGCAGGTCGCCGGCCAGGTACTCGACGCCGTCGGCGGCCGGTCGGGGGTTGCGGGTGAGCACCCGGACGTCGCGGCCGGCCGCCCGCAGCAGCGGTACGACGTGGCGGCCGAGGGTGCCGGTGCCGCCGGTCACGAGAACGGGGGCGTGGGTCGGGGTCGGGAGAGTCATGATCGTCACTCCTAGGACGAACGGAGGCCGCGCTTCCGGCGGACCCGCTAGCTTCGTGCTTCCGGAGCTTTGACCCACGGCGGCAGAGGAATGTGACACGGGTGGACGAGAATTTTCTGGCGGCGGACGCGGCGGACGACGCCGCGACCGCGAGGGGCGCCGGGTCGGGGGACGTGGACTCGTTCGAGGCGCACCGGCCGCACCTGCGGGCCGTCGCCTACCGGATGCTCGGTTCGATCGCCGAGGCGGAGGACGCCGTCCAGGACACCTGGCTGCGCTACGACCGCACCGACACCTCCGGGGTGGAGAACCTCGGCGGCTGGCTGACCACGGTGGTCGGACGGATCTGCCTCAACCAGCTGCGCTCGCGGGCCCAGCGGCGCGAGGAGTCCTTCGAGTCCCGGATCGGGGCGGGGAGCGGGGGCGGCGACATCGAGCCGCCGCGGATACCGGACCCGCTGCTCAGGCGGGCGGACGCGCCGGACCCCGAGCAGGAGGTGCTGCTGGCCGACTCGGTCGGGCTGGCGCTGATGGTGGTCCTGGAGTCGCTCTCGCCCGCCGAGCGGGTGTCCTTCGTGCTGCACGACATGTTCGCGGTGCCGTTCGAGGAGATCGCCCCGCTGGTCGAGAAGACGGCGGCGGCCACCCGGCAGCTGGCCAGCCGGGCCCGGCGCAAGGTGCAGGGCCGGGCGCCCGCGCCGGACCGGGACCTGGCCCGCCAGCGGGTGGCCGTCGACGCGTTCTTCGCCGCCACCCGCACCGGGGACCTCGACGCGCTGCTCGCGGTGCTGGACCCGGACGTGGTGCTGCGCGCCGACGGGGCCGCCGCCGGTCGGGAGCAGCGGCGTCCGGTGGTGCTCAACGGGGCCCGGACGGTCGCGGGCCAGGCGGTCATGTTCCGCGGCCTGTCGCCGTACGCGCGGCCGGCGCTGGTCAACGGCGCGGCGGGGGTCGTGGTGATCGGGGCGAACGGGCGGCCGGTGTCGATCATGGCGTTCACCGTGGTGGGCGGCGTGATCGTGGCGATCGACGTGCTCACCGACCCGGACCGGCTGGCCGCGCTGGACCTCACGGCGTTCGCCGACTGAGCCACCTCGGGCGGGCATGCGGCCGCCCCCGCACACCTGGGTGTGCGGGGGCGGCCGCAGTGCGTCCGTCGTGCGTCGGCCCTTCTCCGATCAGCCCTTCTTGGAGATGAAGTCGTACGCGCCGGCGGCGACGTCGTCCAGGTACGGTCCGGCCTGGAACTTCGGGTCACCGGTGTGCTGCCCGACCGAGACGTTGCTGACCAGCGCCGGCTTGCCATCCTTGACCGCCAGCCAGCCGCCGCCGCTGGAACCGCCGGTCATGGTGCAGCCGATGGCGTGCATCGGCGGGCGGGTCGGGTCGTAGGACAGCCGGGTCGGCTTGCCGCTCTCGCAGCGGTTGAGCTCCATGCCGTCGAACGGCGGGGCCGCCGGGTAGCCGTACTCGGTGATGCTGAGCTGCTCGCGCGGGGCGTTGAACCAGACCGGCACGGCGCCGCCGACCGTCTCCTCCAGCGACTTGCCGCCCTCGCCGGGCTGCACCCGGATGATCGCGAAGTCGTACTGGGTGGCCGGCGAACCGCCGTCCCCGCCCTCGGCCTTCCACTGCGGCGAGGTGACCGCCTGGGTGGCGTTCCAGATGCCGAGCGGCGCGTACTGCGCCTCGTCGGCCTGCTTGCCGCCGCTCAGCGCGCCGTTGCTGTTGAACGCCGGGATGAAGGAGATGTTGCTGAAGTACTTGCCGCCCTTGCCCTGGTGGATGCAGTGGCCGGCCGTCCAGACCA
>NZ_JAIY01000006.1:707258-716388 GCF_000710405.2 Kitasatospora sp. MBT66
TGTCCGGCGTGCCGGCCGGTCTCCTCGATCATGTGGACGAGCAGCCAACGCATCGACGGCGCCTCGGCGTTGGGCCGCAGCGAGCGCACACCGGGCCGGTCCGGCCAGGCCGCCGCCGACCCGATCACCTCGTTGGCCCGGGCGATCGCCTCCCGGTACGCGGCCACCGACCCGGCCACCGTCTCGTCGCCGGGCGAGGGCGCGTCGTCGTCCCACAGGTCGACGTCGTCCCCCCGGTAGGCCCAGAGGAACCAGTTGAGTTCGACGGCGGTCAGGTGGCGCACCAGCCAGAGCAGGCTCGTCCCGGAGGCGACGCCGGGCCGGCGGGCGTCCTCGTCGGACAGCCCGTCGGTCTTGGCGATCACACAGGTGCGCAGGTAGTCGAGGAAGGTGAGCAGCGTGGTGTGCTCGTCGGCGTTCAGCCCCGGCGGCCGGAGGTCGGCCCGCACGGGGGCGTCGGTGTTGTCGGTCACCCGGCCACCCTAGGAGGCCCCGCCCACAGCCCCACCCACAGCGATGTCCTTCGGACCGTCACCAGCCCTGGGCGTGCAGCCAGTCGGCCAGGTGCCGGGCGCAGTCGTCGACCGACTCCTGCCAGCTGTGGGCGGCGCCGTCGCCCGCCTCGTCGCTGACGTGCTTGACCAGGCGGACCGGCAGGCCGGCCCGGTGGGCGACCGCGGCGACGGCGTAGCCCTCCATGTCCACCAGGTCCGCGTGCTCGGCGAGGCGGTCGCGGGCGGCCGGGTCGGAGACGAAGAGGTCGCCGGTGGCCAGGACCGGCCCGTCGCCGCCCTTGCCGACGACCAGCGGCGCGCCGTAGGTGCGGCCGGTGAGGGCGTACAGGGCGGGGGTGTCCAGGTCGTGCTGGATCACCTGGGTGACGGTGTGGATGCCCTCCCAGCCGGGGCGCAGGGCGCCGGCGGTGCCGAGGTTCACCACCTCGGAGGGGTGCTGCCCCCCGGCGAGGACGGTGGCCAGCGCGGCGGCGGCGTTGACCTTGCCGATGCCGGTGAGCAGCACCGGAAGGCGGTCGCCGAGGTGGGCGGCCTCCTCCCGGACGGCGACGACGAGCAGCGGACGGTCGGCGGAGATCGTTCCCAGAAGGCGCATGGCGTCATCGTACGAAGGACCGGGCCGCCGGGGCGGACCCGCACCGCGAGCGCCCCGGGAGCGCGCCCGGCCGGTTCACGCCGCCGAACGCGCCGTGGACACCCCGGCGCGGACGCGACTCCCACACAATCGGACCCCAATCCTCCGCTCTACTCGGGAACCGCGTAGGGTGCGTGCCGCGTCGACCCGTTCGCCGCACGGCCCGTGGGGGGACGGACCGGCGGGCGAAGCAGGGACGGACAGCTCAAGATCCGCGCAACTCGGGTGTGGCCGCGGGGAGTGACGGCCATACTGCTGGCAACGGCCGGGCCCCCGAAACGGGGGGCGGGCCACAGGGGAGGGGGTGGCTGGTGGCGACACCGGTACGCACGGAGGGGCCGGGCGCGCACACGCCGGAACGGCCCGCGGGTACGGTGCCGGCCCAGCGACGGGCCGGCGGCACGGGGGCGGTGGTCCTGCCGAGCGGGCCGCTCGCCCGGCTGGGGCGGGCCACCCGGACGGCGCCGGGCCGGCTGCGACTGGCCGGAGCGCTGCTCGCGGTACTGACCCTGGCGTTCGGCGCGCTGACCGCCGTCCAGGTGAACTCCCGGGCCGCGGCGGCGCAGCGGGTGGTCGACAACAGCCAGCCGCTGAGCCAGGCCGCCGCCGACATCAACCGCTCGCTGGCCGACGCGGACGCCACCGCCGCCACCGGCTTCCTGCTGGCGGGCGCCGAACCGCGGGCCGTACGGGACCGCTACGAGCAGGACCTCAGGACGGCCTCCCAGCTGATCGCCGAGTCCGCCTCCCGCACCCCCGCCTCCTCGCAGCTGCGGGAACTGCTCTCCAAGCTGAACCAGCAGGTGCCGGTGTACGCGGGGCTGGTGGAGACCGCCCGGGCCAACAACCGGCAGGGCTACCCGCTCGGCGGCGCCTACCAGCGGTACGCCTCCGAGCAGATGCGCACCGTGCTGCTGCCGGCCGCCGCGCAGTTCTCGGCCGCCGAGAACGCGCTGCTGGCCGAGGACATGAAGGCGGCCCGGGCCACCCCGTGGGCCGGGTACGCGCTGGGCCTGCTGGCGTTGGCCGGACTGGTCTGGGTGCAGCTGACGCTGTTCCGGCGGACCAACCGGGTCTTCAACATCGGGCTGGTGGCCGCCACCGCCGCCGTGCTGGCCGCGGTGCTGTGGCTGACGGTGGCCGCGAACGGCGCCGCCACGGCGCTGGCGCGCGGCGACCGCGAGGGCGGAGTGCCGCTGCGGGCGCTCAACTCGGCCCGGGTGGACGTGCTGACGGCCCGCCTGGCGGAGAACCTCCACTACGTGGCGCGCGGCTCCAGCGGCGTCTACGCCGACCTGTGGTCCAAGACCACGGAGCACCTCGTCACCTCCGACCCCGGGCGCGCCGGACCCGGCACCCTGCTGCAGGCCCAGTCGCTGGCACCGCGGGCGGCCGAGGGGCCGATCGCCCAGGCCGTGGCCGACTACCAGCAGTGGCGCGAGCGGCACACCGCCGCGAGCAAGCTGGAGAACGACGGCGACTACCAGGCCGCGCTGGACGCCACCGTGACGGCCCGGGAGGCGGACGCGCCGAAGACGGCGGAGGCCGCGTTCGCCGCCGCCGACCGGCAGCTCGCCGACGCGGCGGTGCTGGAGGAGGGCGAGTTCCGGGACGCCGCGCTGGGCGTCGACGAGGATCTGCGCACCGCGGCCGCGGCGATCGCGGTGCTGGGCCTGCTGGCCGCGGCCGCGGCCCTGCGCGGCCTCGGCCGCCGACTGGCCGAGTACCGGTAGAGGGGGGACGGAAGCATGGTCACGAGCACGAGCACGAGCACCGGTCGGGACCGGGGCCGGGGCCGGGCGGCCGCGCTGCGCGGGGCCCGGACGGCGGCGGCGCTGGCACTGCTGGCGGGCGGCGCCCTGGTCCTGGGCGCGGGCGGGCCGCAGGAGCCCTCCGCGGCCGGCGCACCGCGCCAGGTACCGCTGGCGGCGCAGCAGGAGCAGTCCGGGCAGTCGGAGCAGAGCGGGCAGGCCGACTGCGACCTGTACCGCAGCGTCCCGGCGAGCACCGAGGACGGCCCGGCGGTGAAGGCGATCAAGGCCAAGCGCAGCCTGGTCGTCGGCATCGACCTGAACAGCTACCGGTGGGGCTCGCGCAACCCCAACACCGGGCAGGTGGAGGGCTTCGACATCGACCTCGCCCGGGCGATCGGCACCGCGATCATGGGCGATCCGGACAAGGTCGTGCTGAAGGCGGTGCCGACCGCCGACCGGATCAAGTTCATCCAGGAGGGCCGGGTCGACATCATCGTCCGGACCATGTCGATCACCTGCGAGCGGATGGAGCAGGTGGCCTTCTCCCGCCCCTACTTCACCACCAGCCAGCGGGTCCTGGTGCCGAGGTCCTCCCCCGCGAAGAGCATGGACGAGGCGCTGAACGGCTCCACCGCCTGCGCCGCCTCCGGCTCCTCGGCCGAGGAGGAGCTGAAGACCCGTCCGGTGAAGCAGCTCGTCACCGTGCAGAACCACCTCGACTGCCTGGTGCTGATGCAGCTCGGCAAGGTCGACGCCACCATGACCGACGACGGGCTCGCGGCCAGCCAGGCCGCGCAGGACCAGACCGTCCGGGTGCTCGACGGCGAGGTCCGGCCGGGCGTGATGGGTGTCGCGATGCTGAAGACCAGCACCGATCTGACGGCCCGGGTGAACCAGGTGCTCAACGACTACTACAACGGCGGCAGCTGGCGGCGGGCGTACGACACCTGGCTCAAGCCCTACCTGCTGGACGACGCCGACCGGCACTGGCCGACGCCGCGGTGACGGGAGCGGCGGGCCGCACCGACGGTTCCTCGACGACCGGGCCCGGCCCGGCGGCGGGGGCGCGCGCTAGGGTCGGGGCGGATTCCCCGGGAACCGGAACGGCAGGAACCGGAACCACGGAGTACGGCACACGGCAGGCGAGGGAGGGGAGGGGACGATGGCGGCTTCGGCCGGCCCGGCACTGAGCCGGGAGGAGGTGGACCGCGCGCTGGCGCGCCTCGGCGCGGAACGCGACGCGGTCGAGTCCGCGCTGCTCTCGCTCCAGGACCACCCGGGCCTGCGCCTGCTCGACGGCGCCGGACTGACCGGGCGGACCCAGGAGCGCTGGTCCGTCGTCGGACAGGGCCTGCCGCTGCTCTGGGCGCTGTTCGACCGCTACTCGGAGGCGCTGGCCTCGGCCCGCGCGGTCCGGGCCCGCAAGGCCAGGCCCGGCGGCCCCGAACTCGCCGAGCTCAGCGAGCTGCTGACCGGCGACGCGGTCACCGTGCCCGGCGGCGCGCCGGACGGCCCGCAGCGGCTCGGCGCGCCCGCCCGGCTGGTCGAGCGGGTCAGCCTGGACGAGCTCATGGAGCGGATGAACTCCTGGTACGCCACCGTGCTGGAGGTGGTCTCGGCGGCCGACGCGGTCTGGACGGCGCTGCCCGCCCGGATCGACCTGCTGATCGCCGAACTGCGCCGGGTGCAGACCCTGGCGGCCTCGCTCGGCGTGCGTTCCGGCACCCACCCGCTCGGCGACGACCTGGAGGCGCTGGACGCCGACCTGGAGGGACTGCGGACCGAGGTCCGCACCGACCCGCTCGCCCTCTGGCGGCCCGCCAGGGTCCCGGCGCAGCGCGGCACGGTGCCGGACGGCGGCGCCCCGGGCCTCCCCTCCGGGGTGGTGGACACCGAGCGCTTCGACCGGGCCGGGCGGGCGCTGGACGGCGTCCGGCAGGAACTGGAGAACCTGCTGCGGCTGCGCGACGACGCCGAGGAGCGGCTGCAGGGCGTCGGCGACCTGCTCCAGCGGGCCGACGCCACCCTGGCCGAGGCCCGGCGGGCGCGCGGCGAGGTGCTGGCGAAGATCGCCGCCACCGAGGTGCCGGCCGTCCCCGGACCGGCCTCGGCACTGCGGGAGCGGATCGTGCTGGCGCTGGACCTGCGGCAGAACGGGCAGTGGTACCGGCTGGCGCCGCTGCTCGACGCGCTGGAGGACGCCGCCGCCAAGGAGCTGGCCCGGGCCCGGCAGTCGCTCACCGAGGTGACCCAGCCGCTGGCCGTCCGGGCCGAACTGCGCGGGCGCCTGGACGCGTACAAGGCGATGGCGGCCCGGCTCCGGGTGTCCGAGGACCCGGTCGTGCTGGAGCGCTACGAGAAGGCGCGCTGGCTGCTGTGGAGCGCGCCGTGCGACCTGCGGGCGGCGGCCGGCGCGGTGGCCCGGTTCCAGCAGGCGCTGCGACCGGCACCGGGCGAGCCGGGGGCGGGCGCGGCCGAGCCGGGCGGGTCCGGGTACGGCGGCGGCACCGGGTACGGCGGCGCCGGGTCGAGCGCGGCCGGGTACGGCGGCGCGGTGCAGGACAGGATCGAACGGGACGGGATCGGGCTGGGCGGGGCGGCGGCCGGCGGGGAGCCGACCGACGGACAGGCTGTCGACGGACGGGTACAGGGGGGCTGACGGTGATGGGCGAGACGTGCGTACGACCGGAGTGCGGCACCGGGACGATCGACGCGGACGGCTACTGCGACGAGTGCGGTCTCGCCCCGGCGAGCACCACCTCGACGCGGGCGGGCACCGGGTCGACGCCATCGGGCCCCGGGTCGGGCCGGACCGGGACCGGTCCGGCGACGGGCACCGGCACGGCGACCGGGACCGGCCCGGCCTCCGGGACCCGCGGCGGGACGGCCGCGGGCCGGAGGTCCGTCGCCGGACCGGGTGACCCCTGCCCGCGCGACTGCGGCGGGACGATCGACCCCGACGGCTACTGCGACGAGTGCGGCCTCGGCGCCGCCTCGGCGCCCCTGACCGGCGGCCAGGACACCGGCCCGGCCCGCAGCTCCTCCGTGCGCAGCTCCTCGGTCCGCAGCGGTTCGGCCCGTTCGCTGTCCGGCCGGTCCCGCTCGCACCGCTCCACCCGTACCGGCAGCAGCCGCTCGGTCTCGGTGCGCAGCAGCCGCGGCAGCAGTTCGGCCAGTCGGCACCGGCTGGGCGCCGGCCTGGTGACGGTGCCCACCGTCCCGGCCGCCGATCCGTCGCTGGCGGTGCTGGAGAACCCGGAGGTGCCGGAGCGCAAGCGGTTCTGCTCCAAGTGCGACACCCCGGTGGGCCGGGACCGCAACGGCCGGCCCGGCCGCCCGGACGGCTTCTGCACCAAGTGCGGCACCCCGTACTCGTTCACGCCCAAGCTGCGCCGCGGCGACCTCGTCGGCGGGCAGTACGAGGTGGTCGGCTGCCTGGCGCACGGCGGGCTGGGCTGGATCTACCTGGCGGTCGACCGGCGGGTCAACGACAAGTGGGTGGTGCTCAAGGGCCTGCTGGACACCGGGGACGAGGACGCCCTGGCGGTGGCCGTCGCCGAGCGCCGCTTCCTGGCCGAGGTGGACCACCCGAACATCGTCCGGATCATCAACTTCGTCGAGCACCCGGACCTGCGGACCGGCGCCACCGACGGCTACATCGTGATGGAGTACGTCGGCGGCAAGTCCCTGAAGGACATCGCCAACGAGCGCCGGCTCCCGGACGGCCGGCGCGACCCGCTGCCGGTCGAGCAGGCGATCGCGTACGGGCTGGAGGCGCTGCCCGCGCTGGGCTACCTGCACTCCCGGGGCCTGGTGTACTGCGACTTCAAGATCGACAACGTGCTGCAGAGCGGCGACGCGCTCAAGATCATCGACATGGGCGCCGTCCGCCGCCTCGACGACGACGGCCCGATCTACGGCACCATCGGCTACCAGGCGCCCGAGATCGCCACCGACGGCCCCTCCCCCGCCTCCGACCTGTACACGGTGGCCCGCACCCTGGCCGTGCTCAGCTTCGACTTCCAGGGCTACTCGACCACCTACCGGGACACCCTGCCCGGCCCCGAGTCGGTCCCGGTCTTCGCCTCCTACGAGTCCTACTACCGCCTGCTGGTGCGCGCCACCGACCCGGACCCGGCCCGCCGGTTCGGCTCCGCCGAGGAGATGGCCGACCAGCTCACCGGCGTGCTGCGCGAGGTGCTCGCCCTCCAGGACGGCCGGGCCCGGCCCGCGCAGTCCACCCTGTTCGGCCCCGAACTCCGGGTCGTCGACACCGAACTGGTCGCCACCACGGTGCGCCCCGGCGAACTGCGGCTGACCGCCGTCGACCCGGCCGCCGCCGCGCTCGCGCTGCCCGTCCCCCGGGTCGACCCGGCCGACCCGAACGCCGGCTTCCTCGCCACCCTGCTGGCCGCCGACCCGGCCGAGGCGCTCGGCGCGCTGGACGGCGCCCCCACCGACTCGGTCGAACGGCGACTGCGGGCCCTGCGCGCCCTGCTCGAACTCGGCCGGCCGCACCAGTCCGCCGAGGCGCTGGCCGCACTGGAGAAGGACCACCCGGACGACTGGCGGGTGGTCTGGTACCGGGGCCTGGCCTCCCTGGTCGCCGCCGCCGAGGCGGACACCGAGGCCGGAGCCGGTACGGGCGCCCCCGAGGGGGCCTCGGCCCGCGAACAGGCCCTGCGCGCCGCCGCCGAGGCCTTCGACGCCGTCTACGACGCCTTCCCCGGCGAGGCCGCCCCCAAGCTGGCCCTCGCCGTCTGCGCCGAACTCCTCGGCGACGGCGGCGACGCGGCCGAGTTCTACCGCCTGGTGTGGAGCACCGACCAGAGCTACCTGAGCGCCGCCTTCGGGCTGGCCCGGGTCCGGCTCGCCGAGGACGACCGGGCCGGCGCCGTCGCCGCCCTGGAGACCGTCCCGGCCACCTCCAGCCAGTACACCGCCGCCCGGATCGCCGCCGTCCGGGCCCGGCTGCGCGAGCGGCCCACCACCGACCCGCTCGGCGCCGACCTCGGCGCGAGCTCCGAGCAGCTGACCGCGCTGCGCCTGGACGACCGCCGCCGTGAGGAACTCGCCGTCGAGGTACTCGGCGCGGCGCTCGGCTGGGTCACCGCCGGATCCCCCGGGGGAACCGGCACGGGCCCGGCGACGGGCGAGGTCAGCGTGCTGGGACGGCCCGCGGTGGAAAGGGAACTGCGGTTCGCCCTGGAGCAGTCCTACCGGGTACTCGCCCGGTTGGCCGACCGGGCCGAGACCAGGATCGAGATGGTGGAACGGGCCAACCGGGCCCGTCCCAGGACGTGGGTGTAACTGATGCCGCAGCAGACCGTGTGCCAGAGCTGTGCCGAGCCGATGGACCCGGAGGACGTCTTCTGCGGGTCCTGCGGGGCCGGCCGGGACGGCCGTCCCGCCCCCGGCGCGATGCCGGCCGGCTGGTCCGCCGCCCGGGCCGGCGGCGGGGAGGAGCACCCGCCGACCCTGCCCAACACCCCCTCCGTGCCCGCCCAGGCCGACCGGAGCGCGGTCGCCTGCGCGCACTGCGGGCTCCACCAGGTGACCCCCGACGGCTACTGCGAGGCCTGCGGCCGAGCCCAGCCGCGCCCCCGCGACCACATGGAGAAGGCGCTGGCCGGCGTCGCCGGCGTCAGCGACCGCGGCCTGCGGCACCACCGCAACGAGGACTCCTTCACCGTCGCCGCCTCCTCGCTGCCCGGCGGCGACCCGGTCGTGGTGGCCGTGGTCTGCGACGGCGTCTCCTCCTCCGACCGGCCCGACGAGGCCTCCGAGACCGCGGTCGACGCGGCCTCCGAGTCGCTGCTCAGCTCGCTGGAGGCGGGCACCGACCCGACCCGGGCGATGCGCCGGGCGATCGCCGACGCGGCCGACGCGGTGGCCGCCCTCGCCACCGACGGCACCCGGCCGCTCCGGCCCGACGTCAACGCCCCGGCCTGCACCTACGTCAGCGCGATCGCCTCCGGCGGCCGGATCACCATCGGCTGGGTCGGCGACACCCGGGCCTACTGGATCCCCGACGACCGGGTCGCCGCGGAACCGTTCCGGCTCACCCAGGACGACTCCTGGGCGGCCCGGATGGTCGAGGCGGGGCTGATGGGCGAGGCCGAGGCGTACGCCGACCCGCGCGCCCACGCCATCACCGGCTGGCTCGGCGCGGACGCCGAGGAGGTCGTGCCGCACACCCTCGACTTCACCCCGCACGTGCCCGGCGT
>NZ_JAIY01000006.1:716763-718980 GCF_000710405.2 Kitasatospora sp. MBT66
CCGCCCGCCCGTGCCGCCGGCGCCGCAGGTGCCACCGGCCCGCTGAACCGCCCGCGCCACCGGGGCCCGCGCCCCCACGGCGCGGGCCCCGGCGCGCCGTCCGCAACAAGCCGCGAGCACCGCACCCGAGCACCGGGCGACCCGCGCCGGACCCCGTGCGCCGGACGACCCGCACCGAGCCACACGCACCGAGCCACACGCACCGGACCCGAGCACCGGGCCACCCGCCCGGGCCGCAAGCACCGAGCGACCACCCGCGCCCCGTCCCAGCGGCGCGGCCACCACCCGCGCACCATCCGACGATCCGACGGGAGCCACCGGCCCATGGCAACACTGGCGAAGCCGAACCTGCCCAGGTTCGATGTGGAGATCTTCCAGAACGAGTACCTCGCGGACGGCGCCCGCGAAGTGAACGCCATCGTCACCGTCACCGCGACCGGCGGCGGCACCTCGGGCGGCCGCCCGCTCGGCATCAGCGACGCCTCGGCGGGCGGCGACGGGCAGTCCGCCGCCGTGGTGATCCTGGTGGACTGCTCCGGCTCGATGGACTACCCGTCCAGCAAGATGCGCGGTGCCCGCGAGGCCACCGCCGCCGCCGTCGACACCGTCCGCGACGGCGTGGCCTTCGCCGTGGTCGCCGGCACCCACGAGGCCCGCGAGGTCTTCCCCGGCGACGGCACCCTCGCCATCGCCTCGCCGGAGACCCGGGCCCGGGCCCGGGAGTCGCTGCGCCGGCTCACCGCGGCCGGCGGCACCGCCATGGGCACCTGGCTGACCAAGGCCGACCAGCTCTTCCTCACCCGCCGGGACATCCCGATCCGGCACGCGATCCTGCTCACCGACGGCAACAACGAGCACGAGACCGCCGCCGAGCTGGAGCGCGCGATCGGACGGGTCACCGGCCACTTCACCGCCGACTGCCGGGGCGTCGGCACCGACTGGAAGGTCGAGGAGCTGCGCAAGATCGCCTCCGCGCTGCTCGGCACCGTCGACATCGTCCCCGAGCCCTCCGGCCTGGCCGAGGACTTCCGCTCGATGATGACCGGCGCGATGGGCAAGCAGGTCGCCGATGTCGCCCTGCGGGTCTGGACGCCCGCCAACGCGGTGGTGAAGTTCGTCAAGCAGGTCGCCCCCGCACTGGAGGACCTCACCGGCCGCCGGGCCGAGGCCGGACCGCGGGCCGGTGACTACCCGACCGGCTCGTGGGGCGACGAGAGCCGCGACTACCACGTCTGCGTGGAGGTCCCGGCCGCCGCGGTCGGCAACGAGATGCTGGCCGCCCGGATCAGCCTGGTCCTGCCGCCCCCGGCCGCCGGGGGGACGCCCGAGGTGCTGTCCCAGGGTCTGGTCAAGGCGGTCTGGACGGACGACCTCGCCTCCTCCACCCGGATCAGCCCGCAGGTCGCCCACTACACCGGACAGGCGGAACTCGCCGCGGCGGTCCAGGAGGGCATGGAGGCGCACCGCGCCGGGAACGTCCCCCTCGCCACCACCAGGCTGGGCACCGCCGTCCGGATCGCCCACGAGACCGGGAACGAAGGCACCTACAAGCTGCTGCAGAAGGTGGTGGACGTGGTGGACCCGAAGGAGGGTACCGTTCGGTTCCGTAAGAACGTGAGCGAGGCCGACTCGATGATCGTCGAGACCCGGTCGACCAAGACCGTACGCGTGAAGAAGTGACCGCCGAAGCGCCGACCGGGCCGCGAACCGGCCGGGCCCAGCCCCGGCCGAGCTGGAATTGAGGGGGGACCTGATGCCGATCTGCCCGAGGGGCCACGAGTCGCAGGCCGAGGACTGGTGCGACTTCTGCGGATTCCCGATGACACCGCCGCAGCCGCTGCCGCCGCCGCCCGGAGCGCACCCCGGTGCCCCGGGGGCGCACGGGGCACCCGGCGCGCCGTACGGTGCCACGCTCCCCCCGGGCGCGATGCCCCCGCCGCCGCCCGGCTCGATGCCGGCACCGGGTTCGATGCCGCCGCCCCCGCCGCCGGCCCCGCAGGGCTTCCCCGACCTCACCGAGGGCCTGGTGATCTGCCCGATCTGCCGCAGCCCGCAGACCGGGCGGTTCTGCGAGGAGTGCGGGTACGACTACGACCTCTCCTCGCCGCAGCGTGCCCAGCAGCCGCCGTTCCCGGCCCCGGCACCGCCGCCCGCACCCGCCCCGCTGAACATCCCGGCGGCGTACGGCGGCGCCCCGGCGGCACCGGCCGCGCCGCA
>NZ_JAIY01000006.1:719006-750450 GCF_000710405.2 Kitasatospora sp. MBT66
GCACCAGCAGCAGCAGCACGGCGCACCCGCCGGCTACGGCTACCCGCCGCCCGCGCACGGGCAGCAGGCCGCGGCGCCCGGCCCGGTCGAGGCGCCGCCGTACGGCCCGCCGGCCGAGGCTCCCTACGGCCCTCCCGCCGAGGCCCCGTACGGGCTGCCGCCCGCGCACCCGGAGCAGCAGCGGCCGCCGGCCCCGCGCGAGGACTCCGGTCCGGTCTACGCCCAGCCCGGACCGGCCCGGCGCGGCGACGAGTTCGGCACCTCGTTCCACCTGGCCCCGCCGGTGCCCCCGCAGGCCGAGCAGCCGCCGGCCCCGCCCGCCGAGCCGGTGCGGACCACCTGGTTCGCGGTGATCGCGGCCGACCGCCAGTACTTCACCGACATGATGGCCCGCAGCGGTCCGGAGGCGGCCGGGCTGTTCTTCCCGCCGTACTGCCCCGAGCGGCGGATCCCGCTGACCGGGCGCGGCCAGCTGCGGATCGGCCGGCGCAGCCAGCACCGGGGCACCGTGCCGGAGATCGACCTCTCGGTCGCGCCGGAGGACCCGGGCGCCTCGCACCAGCACGCCCTGCTGGCCGAACAGCCGGACGGCACCTGGGTGCTGGTCGACCAGGACTCCACCAACGGCACCACGGTGAACGGCGGCGCGGAGCCGATCTCCCCGCACACCGCGATCCCGCTGGGCGACGGCGACCGCGTCCACATCGGCGCCTGGACCACGATCACCCTGCACCGCGCCTGAGCGGGCACGGACGGCGGGCCGGTGCGGTCCCGGGACTCCCGGACCGCACCGGCCGGCCCAGGGGACCCCGCAGTTCGAACACATTGTAAAAATGATCATCAAATGATGCTTCGGCATCTCCCCGTGGCCCCCCGGCACCCCTACCCTCAGTCGCTATGACTGCTGCAATATCCGCCGACGGTATCCGTCAGCGGTACGGGGACGTACAAGCCGTCGACGGAGTGTCACTCACCGTCGAAGCCGGCGAATTCTACGGAATCCTGGGCCCGAACGGCGCCGGGAAGACCACCACGCTGGAAATCCTGGAGGGGATCCGCAAGCCCGACGAGGGCCGGATCGAGCTGCTGGGCCTGGCGCCCTGGCCGCGCAACCCCAAGCTGCTGCGCCGCATCGGCGTCCAGTTCCAGGCCTCCGCCTTCTTCAACCGGCTCACCGCCCGGGAGACCATCCGCACCTTCGGCTCCTTCTACGGCGTCGGCCCCAAGGCCGCCGACGCGATGCTGGAGCGGGTCGGCCTGACCGAGTCGGCCGGGGTGATGACCGACAAGATGTCCGGCGGCCAGGCCCAGCGACTCTCGATCGCCTGCGCCCTGGTCCACGGACCGGAGCTGGTCTTCCTCGACGAGCCCACCACCGGACTCGACCCGCAGGCCCGCCGCAACCTCTGGGACCTGCTGCGCGACATCAACGCCGAGGGCCGCACCGTCGTCCTGACCACCCACTACCTGGACGAGGCCGAGGTGCTCTGCGACCGCGTCTCGGTGATGGACCGCGGCCGGATCCTGCGGACCGGGGCACCCGCCGCGCTCATCCGCGAGATCGACGACACCGTCCGGATCAGCGTGGAGTCCGGGCAGCTCGCCATCGACACCGCACGCGAACTGCTCACCGCCGCCGGGGCGGAGACCACCTCGCTGGAGGACGACGGCGTCTCGCTCTCGCTCTCCACCCGGCTGCCCGCGCCGGTGCTCTCCGTGCTGGCCGACCGGGGCGCCCTCCGGGGACTGGAAGTCCGCGGCGCCACCCTGGAGGACGTCTTCCTCCAGCTCACCGGACGGGAGTACCGCGCATGACCGCCGAGCCCACCACGGTCGCGCCCGCGCAGGCCCCCGCACCCGGCAGCCCTCCCCCGGCCGAGCGCGAGCGGGTCTCCGCCTTCGCCAGCCTCTCCCGGGTGATGATCGTCGCCTTCGTCCGCGACCGCAGCGCGCTGTTCTTCGTGCTGCTGTTCCCGCTGATGTTCCTGATGCTGTTCGGCACCCTGCTCAAGGGCGCCTCCAGCCCGCACGCCAAGGTCGAACAGGTCGGCGCCGTCCGGGTCCTGGACTCGGTCCAGGGCGAGGCCCGGGCCGGCCTGGAGCAGGTGCTGACCATCACCAAGGGCGACGACGAGGCCGCCGCCCTGGAGAAGGTCCGCAAGGGCGACCTCGACGCCATGATCAAGGAGGGCCCGGACGGCAAGGTCGTGGTCCGCTACAGCGCGGCCGACCAGGTCCGCTCCGGCTCCGTCCAGGGCATCGTCAACTCCGTGGTCCAGCAGGCCAACCAGGCCGCCACCGGCAAGCCCCCGGCCTTCGTCATGGAGAGCAGCCAGGTCGAGGACGGGTCGCTCAAGCCGATCCAGTTCCTCACCCCCGGCCTGCTCGGCTGGGCGGTGGCCACCGGCGCGGTGTTCGGCGCCGCGCTGACCCTGGTCGGCTGGCGGCAGAAGAAGGTGCTGCGCCGACTGCGGCTCGCCCCGGTGAGCGCCGGGTCGGTCATCGCCTCCCGGGTCGCGGTCTCGGTCCTCACCGCGCTGGTCCAGACCGCCGTCTTCCTGGTGGTCGCGACCACGCCGTTCTTCGGGCTCAAGCTCACCGGCGACTGGTGGCTGATCGTCCCGCTGGTGGTCTGCGCGACCGTCGCCTTCATGTCGATCGGCCTGCTGGCCGGTTCGATCGCCAAGACCGAGGAGGCGGCGAACGGCATCTCGCAGATCATCGTGCTGCCGATGTCGTTCCTGTCCGGCTCGTTCTTCCCCACCGACGGCATGCCGGGCTGGCTGGAGGCGATCTCCCAGGCGCTGCCGCTGCGGCACCTGGTCACCGCCTCGCAGTCGGTGCTCTCCCGGGGCGGCGGCGTGATGGACGCGCTGCCGACCATGGGCGGCCTGCTGCT
This sequence comes from Kitasatospora sp. MBT66, assembly GCF_000710405.2. NCBI lineage: Bacteria > Bacillati > Actinomycetota > Actinomycetes > Kitasatosporales > Streptomycetaceae > Kitasatospora > Kitasatospora sp. MBT66. The sequence continues at coordinate 721,906 of NZ_JAIY01000006.1, forward strand.
GTTCGCGGCCGTGATGACCGGCATCTCCTGGAAGCTGTTCCGCTGGGAGGACTGACCGCCCGCCCCTCCCCTGGTCGGCCCGCGCGGGGTCGTACGCCGCAGGTCCTGGTCCCCAGGTCCCGGTGTACGGCCCCGCCGCCGTCTGCGACCATGGTCGGGTGAACGAGATCCGGCGTGGCGCGCCCAGCGAGGAGACCTTCTTCGAGCAGGTCGGTGGCGAACCGACCTTCCGGCGGCTGGTCCACCGGTTCTACCAGGGCGTCGCGGAGGACGAGTTGCTCCGGCCGATGTACCCCGAGGAGGACCTCGGTCCGGCCGAGGAGCGGTTCACGCTCTTCCTCATGCAGTACTGGGGCGGCCCGCGCACGTACAGCGAGGAGCGCGGCCACCCCCGGCTGCGGATGCGGCACGTGCCGTTCAAGGTGGACCGCGCGGCGCACGACGCCTGGCTGAAGCACATGCGGGTGGCCGTGGACGAGCTGGCCCTGCCGGCGGAGGCCGAGCAGCAGCTCTGGGACTACCTCACCTACGCCGCCGCCTCGATGATCAACACCGAGGGCTGACGAGGACCTCGGACCCGCGCGGGCCCGCAGTGACTACGCGGGCCGGACCGGGCTGAGCCCCAGGCCCGCGCCGGGCGCCGCCGCGGTGCGCAGGGCCACCGAACCCGCCGGGGCGGAGAGCCGCAGCCAGCCGCCCGCCCGGTGCACGGTGAGCGGGGCCACCGGGTCCAGGAAGCCGATCACCCGGGCCGCGTGCGCGGCGCGCAGCGGCAGTTCGGGCAGCGCGGTGAGCGGGCGGGACCAGATCTCGTCGGCCAGCGCGTCGAGCACCGGCCGGGTCCGGTGGTGCTCCGGGACGGCCTCACTGCGCTCGCGGAACTCCCGCACGGCGGCCATCACTTCGCCGTACACCTGGGCGGCGGGCGGCTCGCCGACCGGCCGCCAGCCGGTGCGCGGCGGCAGCAGGCCGGCCCAGGCCGGGCCGGTGACCGGTCCGGGCAGGGCGAGGGTGTTCCCCTCGGTGTCGACGCCGTCCAGCAGCTGCCCGGCCGAGACGGTCAGGTCGACCGGCCCGTCGAGCCCGGCCAGCCGGGCGGTGCGCACCGCCAGCACACCCGAACCACCCAGCGGCAGCCGCCCGAAGACGGCCAGCACACCGCTGCCGTCCGGTTGCGGCACGCCCTGCGACCGGACCGCCGCCGCCCGGTCGAAGCGCAGCAGTCGGACCAGGAAGGCGGCCAGGTCGGCGGCCTCCCCGGCGTCGGCGAGGGCGAGGGTGACGGTGCTGTTCAACGCTGCGGCTCACATCCGGGGCATCGGGCGGGCGGAACGGTCGGTCGGCGGGGGCAGGTACGGGCGGGTGCGGTCGGCCGGGTGCGGTCAGACCGCGACGGCCGGCTCCTCGTCCATGAACCGCGACAGGAACTCCCGCTCCACCGGGCTTATCCGGCGCGGCCGGCCCTCCGCCAGGTCGTAGGGGACGACCACGGTCGAGGCGCGGACGTAGACCGTTTCGGCGCCGTCGTCGGCGGTGTCCTTGATCTCGTAGGAGACCGTCAGCGAGGCGCCGCCGATCCGGGTCACCCAGGTCTCGATCGTGACCGGCTCGGGCCGGTGCACCAACGGGCGCTTGTAGTCGATCTCGTGGCGCGCCACCACCGAACCGCCCGCGAACTCGCCGGCGCCGGCCTCGGCGGCCTGGGTGAACATGAAGTCGATCCGGGCCTCCTCCAGATAGCGCAGGAAGACCACGTTGTTGACGTGCCCGAAGGCGTCCATGTCGGACCAGCGGAGCGGGCAGGCGTAGATGTGGCGTGACACGGGTGTTCTCCTCGACGTCCGGTGCCCGTCGGCGTTCGGTGCCGGTCGGGCCGCGGCCCGGCAGGCCCGCCCCCGGTGGGGCGGATCTGCCGGGCCGTCGTCATGGCTGGCTGTCAGCCGCGGGTCAGCTTCTTGTAGGTGGCCCGGTGCGGACGCGCCGCGTCCGAGCCCAGCCGCTCGACCTTGTTCTTCTCGTACGAGTCGAAGTTGCCCTCGAACCAGAACCACTTGCTCTCGCCCTCGTAGGCGAGGATGTGGGTGGCCACTCGGTCCAGGAACCAGCGGTCGTGCGAGATGACCACGGCGCAGCCGGGGAACTCCAGCAGCGCGTTCTCCAGCGAGGAGAGGGTCTCGACGTCGAGGTCGTTGGTGGGCTCGTCGAGGAGCAGCAGGTTGCCGCCCTGCTTCAGGGTGAGCGCGAGGTTCAGGCGGTTGCGCTCACCGCCGGAGAGCACGCCGGCCGGCTTCTGCTGGTCCGGGCCCTTGAAGCCGAACGCCGAGACGTAGGCGCGGGACGGCATCTCGACCTGGCCGACGTTGATCCAGTCCAGACCGTCGGACACGACCTCCCAGAGGGTCTTCTTCGCGTCGATGTTGGCGCGCGACTGGTCGACGTAGCTGATCTTGACCGTGTCGCCGACCTTGACCGTGCCGCTGTCCGGGGTCTCCAGGTCCAGGAGCATCTTGAACAGGGTGGTCTTGCCGGCGCCGTTCGGGCCGATGATGCCGACGATGCCGTTGCGCGGCAGGGTGAAGCTGAGGTCGTCGATCAGGACCTTCTCGCCGAAGGCCTTGTTGAGGTTCTCGACCTCGATGACGACGCTGCCCAGACGCGGGCCCGGCGGGATCTGGATCTCCTCGAAGTCCAGCTTCCGCATCTTGTCGGCCTCGGCCGCCATCTCCTCGTAGCGGGCCAGACGCGCCTTGGACTTGGCCTGGCGGCCCTTGGCGTTGGAGCGGACCCACTCCAGCTCTTCCTTGAGCCGCTTGGCGCGCTTGGCGTCCTTCTGGCCCTCGACCTTGAGCCGGGACTGCTTGGTCTCCAGGTACGTGGAGTAGTTGCCCTCGTACGGGTAGGCGCGGCCGCGGTCGAGCTCGAGGATCCACTCGGCGACGTTGTCCAGGAAGTACCGGTCGTGGGTGACGGCGACGACGGTGCCCTTGTACTTCTCCAGGTGCTGCTCCAGCCAGTTCACCGACTCGGCGTCCAGGTGGTTGGTGGGCTCGTCGAGCAGCAGCAGGTCGGGGGCCTCCAGCAGCAGCTTGCAGAGCGCCACGCGGCGCTTCTCGCCACCGGAGAGCTTGGTGACCGGCCAGTCGCCGGGCGGGCAGCCCAGGGCGTCCATGGCCTGCTCCAGCTGGGCGTCCAGGTCCCAGGCCTCGGCGTGGTCGAGGTCCTCCTGGAGCTTGCCCATCTCGTCCAGCAGGGCGTCCGAGTAGTCGGTCGCCATCAGCTCGGCGATCTCGTTGAAGCGGTTGAGCTTCCCCTTGATCTCCTTGACGCCGTCCTCGACGTTCTCCAGGACGGTCTTGGACTCGTCGAGCGGCGGCTCCTGGAGCAGCATGCCGACGGTGAAACCGGGCGAGAGGAAGGCGTCGCCGTTGGAGGGGTGCTCCAGGCCGGCCATCATCTTCAGCACGGTGGACTTACCGGCACCGTTGGGGCCCACGACGCCGATCTTCGCCCCGGGAAGGAAGCTGAGCGTCACGTCGTCAAGGATGACCTTGTCGCCGTGCGCCTTGCGCACCTTGCGCATCGTGTAGATGTATTCCGCCACGTGAGATCGCTCCGGCGTCGTCGGGAGTTATTCGGCTTGCAGCCTTCCATTGTGCCGCACCGGAACGGGAGCCCCGAACGGCTGCTCCCCACTGGGCGCCCGGCCGACGCGGTCCGCCCCCGCCCGGTGCCGCGCCGCGGTGCACCGCGGTTCGCCGCGACGCCGTCCGGACGCGCAACGGCCCGGCTCCCCGCACACGTGGTGCGGGGAGCCGGGCCGTTACGGGCGGTTCGGCGCCCGGTACTCCCGGGTCAGTGCCCCGGTCCTACCGGATCGGCCTAGGGCCGGTGCCTCAGGCGGCGTTGCCCTGGCGGCGACGGCGCAGCAGGAAGACCGCGGCACCGCCGGCCACGACCAGACCGCCGGCGACGGCGGCGATGACCGGGGTGGCGTCGCTACCACCGGTCTGGGCCAGACCGCCGGTGGTGCCGGGGGCGGTGCTGGTCGGCGCCGGGTGGGCGGCCGTGGTGGTGGCCGAGGCGGACGGGGTCGCGCTCGGGGTCACCGGAGCCGTGGTGGTCGGGGCCGCGGTGGTCGGCGCCGGGGTCGACGGCTTGGTGCTCGGGGTGGTGGCCGACGGGGTCGGGGTCGGGGTCGGCGTGGTCACGCTGGTGTTCTTGCAGTCCAGGATGCCCTTGAAGTTCTTGCTGAAGCCGTTCGGGCCGGTGACGGTGATGTCGTAGGCCGTGTCCTCGACGACCGGGACGATCACGGTCTCGATCTTGCCCGGCTGGACGGTGATGTCCTTGCCCGGCTTCACCGAGACGGTGGCGGCCTCGTCGCCGCCGTTGGCGACGGAGACCTTGACGCCGTTGGAGACGCACTCGACCACGGCGGTGCTGTCGACCAGCGGGCCCTTGGCGGCCTTCCAGGTCGCCTTGGCGGTGTCCTTGACGGCGAGCTTGGTGGAGCCCGCCAGGATCATGGTCTGGCTGTGCTTCTCCGGGGTGTAGCCCTTGCTGAGGAAGACGCGGCCGCTGGGCACGACCGTCTCCGCGTTGGCGTTGATGCTCGCGGTGCCGTCCGGGGTGCCGGCCGGGACGTCCAGCCACAGCTGGGTGTCCTTGGCGATCGGACCGGCCAGGTCGGAGACCGGCTTGTTGTCCTTGTCGACCAGCTTGACCTTGTCGGCGGCGTCGCCGGCGAGCGCCAGCTTGACCTCGTTGGCGCTGGAGTTGAGCGTGAACGGGCCGAGCTTGGTGCCCGGCTTGCCCGACACCGAGTCCGGGGTGAGGCTCAGCGAGGGCTTGGGCTCGGCGGCGATGCCCTTGTTCTTCTCGCTGACCAGGTAGTCGCGCAGCTGCTTGGCCTCGGCGTCCACCGGAACGGCGTTCTTGCCGTCGGAGAACTTCCAGATCGCGGCCTGGGTGCCGGCGGCGGCGTCCTCCTTGGTGAGCTCGCCCTTGACGCCGGCGTCGGCGGCCAGCTTCTTGAGGTCCGTCACCTGCGGGTAGGAGTTCTCCAGGATCCAGCGGATCTTGGAGGCGTCCTGGGCCTTCTCCGGGCGGCCGAGCGAGCTGGACTTCCAGTCCGACTCGCGGTACTCGATGGCCTTGGTGATGTCGACCGGGTGGTCGATGTCGATGCAGTACGTCTTGATCTCGCCGTCGGCCGTCTTGAGGGTGAACAGCCCGCCCTGGATCGAGTGGCTCCCCTCGATGGCGATCTCCTCGCTCATCAAGGTCGGCTGGACCACCGCCGTGACACCGCCGCCCGGCTCGTCGGCCGCAGCCGCCGCACCGGCCGCGAACAGGCCCCCGGCCAGCGCGGTGCTGGTCGCGAGCATGACAGTGGTTATGCGGGGAAGCGCCCGCCCCTGCCTCTGGAACATCTTGGGATCCCTTCGGGCCGGGCCATGCCGGTGGGCAGCCCGCCTTGCTTGCCGCGCCCCCTGTGGCGCCGCTTCACGATGTGAACCAGACGAATCCTATGGAGCCCCGGAGGTCCGGAAACCCCCATGCGAAATTAGGACGATTCCGTATCTGGATCGTTATCAACCCTCCCACTATCCACACAAGCTGACGGGTAGCCAGAATTACCGGATCATTCCGCTAACCGGAACAGGATTGCGCGTACGGGCGCAACGACCGTCTCGATTCACGTATTTGTCGACAGTCCGACGACCCGTCGGACACCCGGCGGGCCGCTAGGCGTCACCCCCGCTTTCCCCCTCGGACGCCGGCCCGTCGCCGCCCTCCACCGCCCGCCGCCCCCGCAGGGCGTCCACGATCCACCCGGGCACCGCCTCGCCGAAGCCCGCCCCGGCGGCGCCGCCCGCCTCCTCCGGCACCCCGCCCCGACCCCCGGGCGCCCAACTGAACCTGGCCGTACCGCGACTCAGATCGTGCCCGACCGACCGGGCGTCGATCTCGACCCGGCTGCGCTTCGCCTCCCCCTCGGCCCACTCACGCACCCTCAGTCGCCCGCTCACCACCACCGGGTCGCCCTTCGCCAGCGAGTCGATCAGATGCCCCGCCAGCGACCGCCACGCCGTCACCGTCAGCCACTGCGTCTCGCCGTCGACCCAGGCCTCCCGCGCCCGGTCGAAGCGCCGCTCGGTCGAGGCCAGCCGGAAGTTCGCCACCGGCACCCCGCCGGGGGTCAGGGCGTACGTCACCTCCGTGGCGACATTCCCGATCACCGTCACCTGCGTACCGTTCACAGCCACACTCCGTTCTCCTTGTTGCACCGTACGGAATCGACCGGCACACCCGGAGAGTGCGCTTCTCGGGAAATCCGCGCAGCAGAGTTCGGAAATCCTGTGGACAAATCGGGCCTGTGGAAAACCGCTGTCGCCCGCAGGGGTGAATTTCAGCCTTTGTACGACCGCCGCACCATCGTTCTGCGGGGCCATGACAACAAACCGGAGGCCGACACCCGGCCCCGGACACCCCCAGGGGTGGCCGTGCCGACCGTCCGCGCACGTCATCCGACCGAAGGAACCCGAATACGGCCCCCCACCCGCGTCGATGCCGCCCCCGGCCGCGGCGCTTTCTCCGTGCCGAATCCATAACGGGTGGGCAGACAGCCCCGTAACGAGTGCACAACGTCCGGCGCCGAAGACCGCCAGACCGCTGCACGCACGGCGTTCACCTGCGATTATCGGACCGCTCCACCTAGGCCGACACACCAACGGCGGTGTCGTAACACCCGGCCGAGGAACGGGGCACCCTTATCCTGTCCCCTGACAGGGCAGGGACCCGCCACCCCCCACACCCCATCCTCAGGTACGGGGACGGACAGCGGGCGCCGCGCGCCCACCGCCCGATCCCGGCAACGGTCACGCCCTCCCGGGCGCCGCCCGTCCCGCCCCCATAGCTCAGCGGATAGAGCACCCGCCTTCTAAGCGGTAGGTCGCAGGTTCGAATCCTGCTGGGGGCGCCACACACCTCGCGACGCCGTCCCGCCGGGCAGTTCGCGTATTACCCGTACCGGTCAATTGCGGACGCCCCGCCGAGCGACCGACCGCCCTTCGGCACCCAGCGCGCATAACCCGTGACCATGCGTGTCATGCACTCTCCGAAAAGTCCCCGCCGGGGAATTCCGGTGCCGTAAACACCCGCGCCGAACAGCGGCCGGCGCCGGCACCGAACACCCGCCGCCACCGGCCCCGAAGATCCGCAGGCACGGCCCCGGGGATCCGGCCGCGCCGACGCCGGGGACCCGCCTCCGGCGGTCCGCCGTCAGACCGCGGCCAGTCCCGCCAGATAGGCGTCCAGCAGTTCCACCTGCCGCTCCGCCGGGAACTCCCCCGGCGCGAACAATGCCTGCACCACCAGCCCCAGCACGAAGCTCAGCGCACCCGCCGCGAGCCCGTCCGCCGCGGGCCCGGCCGGGAGCTCCCCCAGCCGCTGCGCGTCCGCCACGCACTCCGCCAGCACCCGCCGCGAGCGCGCGTACCGTGCCGCGTGCGCCTCCGCCAGCTCCGGATCGGCCAGCGCCACGTCCCAGGAGCCGACCCAGATCCGGTTGCCCGCCCGTCCCGGCCCGTCCAGCGGCAGGATGTCCAGCAGCGCCGCCCGCAGCCGGGCCAGCCCCGCCGGCGGCGGCGGCCCCCCGTCCGCCGGCACCAACCGCCGCGGCCGCTCCTGCGAGCGCCGGTCCAGCAGCTCCAGCGCATGCGCGAGCAGTGCCTTCTTGCTGGGGAAGTAGTGCGTCAGCAGCCCCGTGGTGGCCCCCATCTCGGCGGCCACCGCACGGAGCGTGAGCGCCTCGAAACCCCGGGTGGACAGCACCCGCCACACCGCCTCGGAGACTTCGGTCCGGCGGGCTTCGTGATCTCCACGGGCGGGCGTCATGGGGTTATCTTACGTACCAAACGTTTGTTACGCATGACGGACCGATCCGACCGACCCCCGTTGCGAAAGGCACGCCCATGTTCGCCGTCCCCCTCTCCGAGAACGCCGAGCTCCGCCCGCTGGAGCCGTGGCAGGCATCCGAGTACCTGGAGCACATCGAGCGCGGCCGCGCCCACATCGACGCCTGGATCAACTGGGCCGGTCTGGCCACCGACCTCGACTCGGCCCGCACCGTCCTCCAGAACTACGCCGACCGGCAGGCCGCCGACACCGCCCGGCTGTACGGGATCTGGCTGGACGGCACGCTGGTCGGCGGCGTGATGTTCGTCCGGTTCGACGCCAAGGGCGGCACCTGCGAGATCGGGGTCTGGACCGAGCCCGCCGCCCAGGGCCGGGGCCTGGTGAGCTCCGCCGTCCGGCACCTGATCGACTACGCCTTCACCGTCCGCGGCATGCACCGGATCGAGTGGCACAACCGGCCGGACAACCTCCGCAGCCGGGCGGTCGCCCAGCGGATGGGCTTCACCCTGGAGGGCGTGCTGCGCGAGAGCTACCTGCACGCCGGAGTCCACCAGGACGGCGAGGTCTGGTCCCTGCTCACCCACGAGTGGAAGCCCCAGGGCACCCCCACCGCCTGAACCGGTACCCAGCGGCCGAACCGGGCCCGCAACGGCGGAAACACGGCGCGGGGTCCGGTGGGCGACTCCACCGGACCCCGCGCCGCGCGTCCGCGCTCAGACGGCCCGGACCTGCTCCCGCTCCCCGTGCTCCGCCGCCGCCGGCCGCAGCCGCAGCGCCAGCAGCAGGACCAGCGCCATCACGCCGGCCGCCGAGAGGAAGACCGTGTCCACCGCGTCCACGAAGCCCGCCACCGCGTGCTCCCGGGCCGCGCCGGTCAGCCGGCCGACCGCGCCCAGCGGCACACCGGGCTCGTTCGCGGTGAACGCCCGGGCCAGCACGGTGCCGAAGACGGCCGCCCCCAGCGCGCTGCCCAGGGTCTGGAAGAACCGGACGCCGGTGGTGGCCACCCCCAGCTGGTGCGCCGGGGCGGCGCGCTGGACCACCGAGATCAGGTGCCCGATCAGCTGGCCCAGCCCCGCGCCGAGCAGCAGCAGTTCGGCCCGGACCAGCCACAGCGACGTCCCCGGCCCGCTCAGCCCGAGCAGCAGCAGCGCGGCGGCGGAGCAGAGGGCACCCGAGGCCAGCACGGCGCGGACCGACACCCCCCGGGCCTCCAGCCGGTTGACCACCAGGCCGATCGCGGTCATCCCGACCGCCATCGGGATCAGGTAGAGGCCGGCCGAGGTCGCGGCGACGCCCCGGGCGACCTGGAGGTAGAGCATCACGTACATGATCGCGCCCATCATCCCCATGCCGACCAGGCCCTGCAGCGCGAACCCGATCCGGATCTCGGGGATCCGGAACAGCGAGAGCGGCAGCACGGGGTCGGGTGCGGTCGCCTGGCGGCGGAGGAAGAGCACGAACGCCAGCACGGTGGCCGCGGCCAGGCCGAGCAGTTGCGGGGAGGTCCAGCCGTAGGTCCGGCCGCCCCACTCGGTGATCAGCAGCAGGCCGGTGGCGAAGGCCGCGGCCAGGGTCGCGCCGAGGAAGTCCAGCCCGCGCCGACCGGTCCCGGCGGGCAGCCGCAGCAGCAGCACGGCCCCGGCCAGGACGGCCAGGCCGATCGGCAGGTTGACGTAGAAGATCCAGCGCCAGCTCAGGTGGTCCGCGAGCAGCCCGCCGATCAGCGGGCCGACGGCCATGCCGCCGCCGGCGACGATCCCGCCCATGCCGCCCCCGCCGCCCCCGTCCTCGTCCGGGTCCTTCAGCTGGGCCATCACCACCATGGTCACGCTCATCAGCCCGCCCCCGCCGATGCCCTGGACCGCCCGGAAGGCGATGAGCTGCTCCATCGAGCCGGCCGTCCCGCAGAGCGCCGAGCCGACCAGGAAGGTGCCGACCGCGCCGATCAGCACCCGCTTCGCCCCGAAGACGTCGCAGAGCTTGCCGTAGAGCGGCAGCAGCGCGGTGGCGGCCAGGGCGAAGGCGCTGACCAGCCAGGGCAGTCGGTCGACGCCGTGGACCGGGTCGAGGTCGCGGACGATCGGCACGGTGGCCGCCGACACGATGTTCATGTCGAGCACCGCCAGCACGATCGTGACCAGGCAGAGCAGCATGCCCAGCTTGCGCCGGGGTTCGGTCATCAGCGCCGCCGCGGGCGCGGTCGGCCCGGGAGCGGTCGGCACCGGTGCGGTCGGCGGTTCGGTCGCCGGAGCGATCGGCGGTGTCGTCACGGCCATCGGAAGTCCCCCCTGGGATCGCGGAGTTCGGGCGTCGGGACGCCCTGCGCCGAACCGGTTCGGCCCGGCGGCGCGGCACCATCATGGCAGTCTTTTTTGACTCGGTCAATTCTTCAGCCCGGTACATCTTTGATCCTGGTACAGTCATTCCATGACGAGAATCGCGATCGGGACCGACGGAACCGGGGCCGACGGGAGCGGGGCCGGCGAAGCCGGACTGGGCCTGCGGGAGCGCAAGAAGCGGCAGACCGCGATCCGGATCTGGCGGACCGCCATCGCCCTGTTCGCCGAACGCGGCTTCGACGAGGTCTCGGTGGCCGAGATCGCCGCCGCCGCCGAGGTGTCCAAGATGACCGTCTTCAACTACTTCGCGACCAAGGAGGACCTCGTCCTCGGGCCGATGGAGCAGCACATCGACGAGCCCGCCCGGGTGGTGCGCGAGGCGGCCCCGGACGTCCCGGCGGTCGCCGCCCTGCACACCCACTACGTCGCCGCGCTCGCCGCGTTCGACCCGGCGACCGGCCTGAGCGACCAGCCCGAGGTGACCGACGTGGTCCGGCTGATCCACCGCACCCCGGTGCTGGCGCTGCGGGCGTACGCGGGTTTCGACGCGGGCGCCCGGGCGGCGCTCACCGCCGAACTGCTCGCCCGGGACCCGGAGCACGACCCGCTGACCGCCCGGGTCGCCGCCGCCCAGCTGCTCGGCACCCGGCTGACCCTGACGGAGGAGAACCAGCGCCGGATGATGGCCGGCGACCGGGCGGCGGACGTCCTGCCCGAGGCCCTGGCCGCCGCCGACCGGGCCTTCGCCCTGGCCGGGCAGGGGCTCGGCGACTACGGCGCCACCCGGTCCTGAGCCACGCCGCCGGACTCCGGGGGAGCGGACTCTGGGAGAGTGGCCGCACCCACACCCTCCCGGAGGTGCCCATGGCCACCCGGCCGCTGCTGACGCGCGACCGCGCCCCGCTGCCCACCGAGACCGAGGGCCTCAACGCCCACGTCGGCGAGGACGGCGTCGCGGTGCTGGAGTTCGACCGCCCGCACCGGCGCAACGCCGTCACGCTGGCGATCTGGCAGGCCCTGCCGCAGGTGCTCAAGCGGCTGGCCGAGGAGCCGGGCGTGCGCGCGCTGCTGGTCACCGGCGCGGGCGGCACCTTCAGCGCCGGCGCCGACATCGACGAACTGGCCGCGGTCTACGGCGATCCGGACCGCGCCGACGCCTACCACGCGGTCAACGTCGCCGCCGAGGAGGCGCTGGCGGCGTTCCCGCACCCGACCCTCGCCGTGGTGCACGGCGCCTGCGTCGGCGGCGGCTGCCAGCTGGCGGTCGCCTGCGACCTGCGCTTCGTCGCCGAGGACGCCCGGCTCGGCATCACCCCGGCCAAGCTGGGCGTGGTCTATCCGGCGGTGCCCACCCTGCGGCTGGCCCGGCTGGTGGGCCCGGCCCGCGCCAAGTACCTGCTGTTCTCGGGCGAGTTGCTGTCCGCGCCGGAGGCGGCCGCGCTCGGGCTGGCCGAGCGTGTCCTGCCGGCCGTCGAACTGGACGCGGTGGCACTGGAGTTCGCCCGGGTGCTGACCACCCGCTCGCCGCAGACCATCGGCGCGGTCAAGGCCGCGCTGGCGGTGCCGCCGGAGCGGGCGGCCGAGGCCCTGGCGCCCTGGGAGCGCCGCTCCCGCGAGGCCCCGGACGTCCGCGAGGGCCTCGCCGCCTTCCTCGAACGCCGCCCGCCCCGGTTCTGACCGGCCCGATCGGCGGGTGCCGGGACAGGAACGGGCCGGAACGGGACCGGTCCGGCGGATACGATCATGCGACCGATCCGCAGCCGAACCCGCCTGGAGCGCCACCGCGATGACCGCCGCGACGACCACCGACACGCCGCCCGCGACGGCCCGGGCCCGCCGGATCACCGACGGCCTGGAGCCGAAGAACGTCATCGTCGCGATGCTGCTCCTGCTCGGCGGCCTCCGCTACGGCTGGACCGGCCTCGCCTGGGCGGCGTTCGCGGCCGTGTTCACCGCCGTGGTCCCGACCCTGTTCATCCACTACGGCATGCGCAGGGGAACCGTCGGCGACCGCCACGTCGGCCACCGGCAGCGGCGGCTGACGCTCTTCCCGCTGATCATGGCCTCGGTCGCGACCGGCCTCGTGGTGATGCTCGCCGCCGACGCCCCGCGCGACCTGACCGCGACGGTGGTGGCGATGCTCGCCTCGCTGGTCCCGATCCTGGTGATCACGGTCTGGTGGAAGATCTCCGTGCACACCGCCGTGGCGAGCGGCGCGACGGTCTGCATGGCCGTCGCGCTCTCGCCCTGGTGGCTGCTGCTGTACCCGCTGGTCGCGGCGATCGGCTGGTCCCGGGTGGTGCTGCGGGACCACACCACCGCGCAGACGGTCGTCGGCACCGTGGTGGGCGCCCTGTCGGCCGGGCTCACCTTCTGGGCCGCCCGCTGACCCCCGGCCCGGCCGCCCGCTGACCCCCGGCCCGGCCGCCGGCCGTCAGCGGACCGGCAGCCCGGCCGCCGACGGTCAGCGGATCGGCAGCCCCGAGACGGCCCGGGCGATCACCAGCCGCTGGATCTCGCTGGTGCCCTCGAAGATCGAGTAGATCGCGCTGTCCCGGTGCATCCGCTCGACCGGGTACTCCCGGGTGAAGCCGTTGCCGCCGAGGATCTGCATCGCCTGCGCGGTGACCCACTTGGCGGTCTCGCCCGCGTAGAGCTTGGACATCGAGCCCTCGGCCGAGGTGAACGGCTGGTTGGTGGCGGCCATCCAGGACGCCCGCCAGACCAGCAGCCTGGCCGCGTCGATCCGGGTCTTCATGTCGGCCAGCTGGAAGGCGACGCCCTGGTTGTCGATGATCGGGCGGCCGAACTGCACCCGGGTCTTCGCGTAGTCCAGCGCCACCTCGTAGGCGGCCCGGGCGATCCCGATCGCCTGCGCGCCGACGGCCGGCCGGGAGGCCTCGAAGGTGGCCATGGCGGCGTTCCGCCCGGACTTGCGCGCGCCCTCGCGGGCCCGGGCGAGGCGCTCGTCCAGCTTCTCCTTGCCGCCGAGCAGGCAGTGCCCGGGCAGCCGGACGGAGTCGAGCACCACCTCGGCGGTGTGCGAGGCCCGGATGCCGTGCTTCTTGAACTTCTGGCCCTGGCTCAGCCCCGGCGTCCCCGGCGGCACCACGAAGGACGCCTGCCCGCGTGCGCCGAGCGCCGGGTCGACGGTGGCCACCACCACGTGGACGGCGGCGATCCCGCCATTGGTGGCCCAGGTCTTGGTGCCGTTCAGCACCCACTCGTCGGTGGCCTCCTCGTACACGGCGCGGGTGCGCAGCGCGGAGACGTCGGAGCCGGCGTCGGGCTCGGAGGAGCAGAACGCCGCCACCTTGACGTCGTCCGGGGTGCCGAACATCTGCGGCGCCCAGGTGCCGATCTGCTCGTCCGTGCCGTTGGCGAGGACGGCGACGGCGGCGAGGGTGGTGCCGACGATGGCCAGGCCGATGCCCGCGTCGCCCCAGAACAGCTCCTCCATGGCGATCGGGATGCCGACGCCGGAGGGGTCGAAGTACTGCTGGGCGTAGAAGTCCAGCGAGTAGATGCCGAGCTTGGCGGCCTCCTGGATGATCGGCCAGGGAGTCTCCTCGCGCTCGTCCCACTCGGCGGCGGCGGGCCGCACCACGTCGGCGGCGAAGCCGTGCAGCCAGTCGCGGACGGCGATCTGGTCCGGACCCGGGTCCAGCGAGAAGGTGCTCATGAGTGGGTGCCTCCGACGAAAGGTGCGACCGACCAGGGTGTTACCACCGGTAACATCGTCGGAGTCTGCTACTGCTTGGTAATCGGTGTCAACGCCGGTGCAGCAACACCCGGCCCGGAAGCGAAGGAACAGCGCATGGACCCAGAGCCCCGCCGCGAGCAGCTGCTCAACGCCGCCGACCGGGTCGTCCAGCGCGAGGGCCCCGCCGCAAGCATGAACGCCATCGCCGCCGAGGCCGGCATCACCAAGCCGATCCTCTACCGGCACTTCGGCGACCGGAACGGCCTGATCCGGGCCCTGACCGAGCGCCACACCGGCGGACTGCTGGCCGCCGTCCGGGCCGCGCTGGCCGAACCGCTGGAACGCCGCGACCGGGTCGAACACGTCCTCGACACCTACCTGGCCGGGATCGAGTCCCGCCCCCAGGTCTACCGGCTGCTCACCCACCCCGAACCCGGCGACCCCAGCGGCGCGGGCAACGCGCTCGCCCCGGCCCTCCGGCAGATCGCCGAGGAGATCACCCGGGCCGTCGCCGGGCAGGTCGACCTCGGCGCCGACCGCGAACTGCTCGCCGAGGTCTGGGGACGGGCGATCACCGGCATGGTGCTGGCGGCCGGCGACTGGTGGCTGGAGTCCCGGCCCTGCTCGCGCACCCGGATGGTGCAGGCGCTCGCCGACCTGCTCTGGGGGCGGCTCGCCGCCGCCGCCGACCTGCCGACCGCGGCCCTGCCCGCCGGACCGGCGCCGACCCCGGCCCCGGCGGCCGAGTTCCCGGACCGCCCCACCGGCTGACCGGCTGACCTGACGCCAACAGGCTGTACCGGCGGCCGCGTTCCGCTACGGGTCCGCACCGCTCCCTTGTGCGGCGCGGGCCCGGCGGGCATCATCGGGCCCCACCCCCGCCCACCCCGGAGGTCCCGATGCGCCCGCCCCGCACCGCCGTTGCCCTCCTGATCGCCGCCGCCCTCGCCCTGCCCGCCGCCCCGGCCCGGGCCCACTCCCCCTCCCGCGCACCGGCGTTCCCCACCGGGACCGCCACCGCCCCGGACGGCCGCACCGACCTCACCGACGCCGCCGGCCGCCGGCTCCAGCTGCGCGGCTTCAACCTGGACAAGTACGCCGAGGCCACCGAGCAGGACCTCGGGTCGATCGCCGCCCAGGGCTTCACCCTGGTCCGCCTGCCGGTCTCCTGGACCAGGCTGGAGCCGACCCGGGGCCGCCTCGACCCGGCCGAACTGCGGCGGCTGCACCGGCTCCTGGACGCCGCCGACCGCTCCGGCCTGCTCGTCCTGGTCGACCTCCACCAGGACGTCTACGGCCCGTACTTCGGCGGCGGGGACCGAGGCATCCCGCCCTGGGCCACCCGCGACGACGGCCTGCCGTTCGAGCCCGACCCCGACGACTGGTTCGCCGGCTACTTCCAGCCCGGCGTCCAGGCCGCCTTCCGGCACCTCTACGACGACCCCGACCTGCGCGCCTGGCAGGCCGACTTCTACACCCGACTGGCCCGCGAACTACGCGGCCACCGCTCGCTGCTGGGCTACGACCTGTTCAACGAGCCGTTCGGCCCGGTGGACGGCGACCCGGCCGACCCGGAGGTGCTCGCCCGCGCCGCCGCCGAGCTGGAACAGGGCCGGCTGGCCGCCATGTACCGGCGGCTGATCACCGCCGTGCGCCGGGCCGACACCCGCGCCTGGCTGTTCGTCGAACCGACCGTCCTGGTCGGCCAGGGCGTCCCCACCCGGCTGCCCGGCTTCGCCGACCCCCGCCCGGGCGCGCCCCGGCTCGGCTACGCGCCGCACTTCTACGACACCGCCGTCGAGTCCGGTGCCGACTGGGACCCGGCCGGCGGCTTCGTCGAGCGCTACACCGCCGCGATCACCGCGTACCCGAACGCCCGCCGCCTGCCGGTCCTGGTCGGCGAGTGGGGCCCGCCGAACTCCCGCACCCCCGGCAACACCCAGCTGGTCCGCCGCCAGGTCGAGGCGATGGACGGCTTCGCGGGCGGCTGGACGCTCTGGTACTGGTGCCGGGGCAACGGCGGCTACTGCGCGCTCGACCCGGCCGGCCGGCCCGCCCCGGGCGAGGAGCCGGCCTTCGACCCGTACCCGGTCGCGACCGCCGGCACGAGCGCCCGCACCGCCTCGGACGGCGCCCGGCACACCGTTCGCTGGAACGCCGACGGCACCGGCCGGAGCACCGAACTCGCGCTGCCCGCCGCCGCGTTCCCCACCGGCGTACGCGTCACGGCGCAGCCGTCCGGGGCCCTGGTCGAGGTCGAGCAGCCGAGCGGCGAGCGGGCCGGCCGCGCCCGGATCCGGCTCCCGCACGCCCGCCCGGGCACTCCGGTCACCGTCGTGCTCGAAGCCCGCTGAGCCCCGGCCGCCGCTCCACCCGGATCCACGCCGGTCCGGCGGCGCGCAGCGCGCCACCGGACCGGCGCCCCTGCTAAAGCAGCCCGCGCCGGGCCAGCAGCGGGGCGGTCTCCGGGTCGCGCCCGACCACCGCGCGGAAGGAGTCCAGCGCGTCCCGGCTGTCGCCGCGCGCCAGCAGCTCGCGCCGGAACACCTCGCCGCTCTCGCGCACGCTCCGCCCGCCGTCCTTGAACCACTCCACCGTGTCGGCGTCCAGGACCTCCGACCAGATGTACGCGTAGTAGCCCGCGCTGTACCCGCCGGCGAAGATGTGCCCGAAGTACGTGGTCCGGTAGCGCGGCGGGACCGCCGCCACCGCCAGCCCGGCCTTCGCCAGCGCCGCCGCCTCGAACTCCTCGGCGTCCGCCACCTCCTGGCCCTCCGGCAGGGTGTGCCAGGCCCAGTCCAGCAGCGCCGCCGCCAGGTACTCGACGGTCCGGAAGCCCTGCCCGAAGGACTCCGCCGCCTCGATCCGCCCGACCAGCTCGGCCGGCAGCGGCTCGCCCGTGGCGTGGTGGCGCGCGTAGTTGGCCAGGACCTCCGGCCACACCATCCACATCTCGTTCACCTGCGACGGGAACTCCACGAAGTCCCGCGGCACCGCGGTGCCCGCGAAGTACGGGAAGCGCACGTCCGAGAACAGCCCGTGCAACGCGTGGCCGAACTCGTGGAACAGCGTGCGCACCTCGTCCCAGGACAGCAGCACCGGCTCGCCGGGCGCCGGCTTGGCGATGTTCAGGTTGTTGTAGACCACCGGCCGCTGACCCAGCAGCTCCGACTGGGTGACCAGTTCGTCCATCCAGGCGCCGCCGCGCTTGGACGCCCGGGCGTGGAAGTCGCCGAGGAACAGGCCGAGCGCGGTGCCGTCCGCGTCGAACACCTCGAAGACCCGCACATCGGGGTGGTAGCCGACCAGGTCGGGGCGCTCGGTGAAGCTCACACCGTAGGCGAGGTTCGCGGCGAAGAAGACGCCGTCCCGCAGCACCCGCTCCAGCTCGAAGTACGGGCGCAGCGCCGCCGCGTCCACCTGGTACGAGGACTGCCGGACCTGCTCCGAGTAGTACGCCCAGTCGTGCGCGGCGATCTCCTCGACTCCGTCGGCGGCGGCGACCTTGGCCAGCTCGGCGGCCTCCCGGCGGGCGTTGGCCACGGCCGGCGGCACCAGCCGGGCGAGCAGCGCGTCCACCGCCTCCACGGTGCCGGCCGTCTCGTCGGCCACCACGTACGCGGCGTGGGTGTCGTAACCGAGCAGACGGGCCCGCTCGGCGCGCAGGGCGGACATCCGGATCGCCAGCGGGCCGTTGGTCCCGGCGGCCCGGCCGAGCGAGGCGGTGAGCAGGCGCTCGCGCACCGAGCGGTCGGTGAGCGAGGCGAGCTCGGTCTGGTTGGAGAAGTTCTTCAGGCTGAGCACGTAGGTGCCCTCGCGCCCGAGCGCGCGGCCGTTCTCGGCGGCCGCCGCGATCGCGTCCGGGGAGAGGCCGGCCAACTGCTCGGCGGAGTCCAGCACCAGCGCCCGGGCCTGCGAGTCGGCCGACACGTTCTGGCGGAACTCCGAGGCGGCGGTCGCCAGTTCGGCGTTGATTTCGCGCAGCCGGGCCTGCTGCTCGGCACCCAGCCGGGCCCCCGCCCGGACGAACGCGGTGTACCGGCGCTCCAGCAGCCGCAGCGACTCCGGGTCCAGGTCGAGCTCGGCGCGGCGGGAATGCAGTTCCTCGACCCGGGCGAACAGCGCGGCGTCCAGGTGGATCGCGTCCCGGTGCGCGGCCAGCCGGGGGCTGATCTCCGCGTCGATCCGGTCCACCTCGGGGGTGGTGTCGGCGGAGGAGTGGTTGTCGAAGACCCCGCGGACCCGGCGCAGCAGTGCCCCCGAGCGCTCCAGCGCGACCAGGGTGTTCTCGACGGTCGCCGGCGCCGGATCGGCGGTGATCGCGGCGATCTCGGCCAGCTGCTCGGCCATCCCGCGCTCGAAGGCGGGCAGGTAGTGCGCCGGCCGGATCTCGGCGAACGGCGGCAGTTCGTAGGCCAGGGTGCTGGCCGTGAAGAACGGGTTCTCGGTCATTCCGCCGACCTTACGCCGTGTCATCGGCGCTGCCTACGCCTCCTCCCGGCCACCGGCGCGCGGGGGGCGCGGGCGCGCCCCGGCCCGGCCGCGGAACGGCGCGGCCCCGGTTGTCGTACCCTCCCGCTACCGTCGGCACGACCGGCCGTACGCCCCCGGACGGTCCCCGTCCGCTCGAGAGGAGGAGCCCCGTGGCACCCAGGATCGCCCTCGCCCCCGACCCGCACGGCCGCGGCGGCCGGCTCCAGCCGCTCGACGACGCCGGGGTCCCGCTCGGCCCGCCCGTCCCCGTGCCCGACCTCGCCGCCGCCGTCGCCGGGCGGGAGGCCGCCGAGCACCCGCGCTGGGTGTGGGCCGCCGCCGACTCCGGTTACGACCCGCTGCTCCCCCGACTGCCCGGCCGGCTCGCCCGCTGCCACGACCTGCGGCTGGTCGAGGCGCTGCTGCTCGCCCACGAGGGCCGGTTCGGCGCCCCCCGGTCGCTGGGCGCCGCCTGGGCCCGGCTGCGCGGCCTGCCGGTGCCCGCCGACCTGCCCGAGCCGGGCTCCGCGGAGGCCGACGACGGCCAGGACACGCTGTTCGCCCCCGACCGGCTCCAGCTGCCGCCCGGCACCGACCCGCTGGCGGCCGTGGTCGCCGTCCACGCCGAGCAGCAGCGCCGACTGGCGGCGATCGAGGACCAGGAGGCCCGGGGCCGGTACCGGCTGCTGCTGGCCGCCGAGTCGGCGGGCGCGCTGGCCGCCGCCGAGATGGGCCACGACGGCCTGCCCTGGCGGACGGACGTGCACGACCGGCTGCTCACCGAGCTGCTCGGCCCCCGCCCGACCGTCGCCGGCGCGCAGCCGCGCCTGCTCGCCGAGCTCGCGGCCGAGCTGCGGGAGGCGCTCGGCGGCCGGGTGTTCAACCCCGACTCGCACGCCCAGGTGCTGCGCGCCTTCGCCGAGGCCGGCATCCAGCTCGGCTCCACCCGCTCCTGGGAGCTGAAGCGGATCGACCACCCGGCGGCCCGGCTGCTGATCCGCTACAAGGAGCTGTCCCGGCTCCATGTGGCGCACGGCTGGGCCTGGCAGGACGCCTGGGTGCGCGACGGCCGGTTCCGCCCCGAGTACGTGGTCGGCGGCGTGGTCTCCGGCCGCTGGGCCAGCCGCGGCGGCGGCGCGCTGCAGATCCCGCGCATCCTGCGCCGGGCCGTGGTCGCCGACCCGGGCCGGCTGCTGGTCGTCGCCGACGCCGCCCAGTTGGAGCCGCGGGTCCTCGCCGCGCTCTCCCAGGACGCCGGGCTGGCCCGCACCGCGGCCGGCGGCGACCTGTACGAGGCGCTCGCCGCCTCCGCCTTCCAGGGCGACCGCGACAAGGCCAAGCTCGGCCTGCTCGGCGCCATGTACGGCCAGACCAGCGGCGACATCGGCCCGCTGCTGGCCACCCTGCGCAGCCGCTACCCGGCGGCGATGGGCTACGTCGAGGCGGCCGCCCGCACCGGCGAGGACGGCGGCGTGGTGGCCTCCCGGCTGGGCCGTCCGTGCCCGCCCGCCTCGGCCGACTTCCTCGACCTGACCGAGGCGGGCGAGGCCGGCGGCGAGGAGGGCGGGCGCCGGGCCCGCTCCCGGGGCCGGTTCACCCGCAACTTCGTCATCCAGGCCAGTGCCGCCGACTGGGCGCTGGCGCTGCTGGCCGCGCTGCGCCGTCGGCTCGCCGAGCTGCCGGTGTCCTCGGCGGCGGACCGCCCGCACCTGGTGTTCTTCCAGCACGACGAGGTGATGGTGCACACCCCGGCCAATCTGGCGGACGAGGTGGCGGCGGCGGTCGACGCGTCGGCGGACGAGGCCCGTCGGCTGGTCTTCGGCGAGACCCCGGTCCGCTTCCCGCTGAGCACCGCCGTGGTGGAGTGCTACGCCGACGCCAAGTAGCGGAAGCCGCCGCTGCCGTCGACGCTGCAGCTCACAGCTTGCGGAAGCCGCGCGCCTCCTCGGCGGCGGCCACCACCTCGGCCAGCGCGGCCCCGGTCGAGGCGGTCACCGCGGCGGCGACCGCGCCCTCCACGAACGGCGCGTCGACCAGCACGACCCCCGGGCGGGGCTGGTCCTCCAGCACGGTCAGCGCGGTCAGCACCGAGCTGCCGAGGTCCGGCAGCATCACGGCGCCCGCCCCGGAGTCCGCGGCCGCCACGGCCCGGGCGATCAGCTCGTAGCTGCTGCCGAGCCCGCCGTCCTCGGTCCCGGCGGCCACCACCACCCGCACCTCCGCCGAGGCGAGCTCCCCCAGCAGTTCCCTCAACCCCGCGGCCAGCGTGGCGCTGTGCGAGACCAGGACGATGCCCACGTGTCCACTCATGCCCCGACCCTAGAGCCCGTCAGGCGTCCGACAGTTACTCCGTTCGAGTGAGACTGCGGGTGGCGGGCCGGTTCCGGGACGCCGGAGGCCCGTCCGGCGTAGCGTCGGGTCAGCACCGTCGGCCGAGGGGAGCGCGTACAAGGTGAAGAAGCTCATCAACACCGCGGAGAGCGTCCTGGAGGACGCGCTGGCCGGAGTGGCCGCCGCCCATCCGGAGCTGGCGGTGGACCTCGCCGCCCGGGTGATCACCCGGGCGGTGCGGCCACCGGCCCCCAAGGTGGCCCTGGTGTCCGGCGGCGGGTCCGGGCACGAGCCGCTGCACGGCGGCTTCGTCGGCCCCGGCATGCTGGACGCGGCCTGCCCGGGCGAGGTCTTCACCTCGCCCGTCCCGGACCAGGTGCTGGCCGCCGCCGAGGCCGTGGACTCCGGCGCCGGCGTGGTGTTCGTGGTCAAGAACTACACCGGTGACGTGATGAACTTCGAGCTCGCCGCGGAGCTGGCCGCCGAGCGGGGCATCGAGGTCCGCACCGTGCTGGTCAACGACGATGTCGCGGTGGAGGACTCCACCTGGACGGCCGGCCGGCGCGGCACCGGCGCGACGGTGGCGGTGGAGAAGATCGCGGGCGCGCTGGCCGAGCGCGGCGCGCCGCTGGACGCGGTGGCGGCCCTCGGCGAGCGGGTGAACGCGGCCTCCCGCTCGTTCGCGATCGCGCTGACCGGGGCGACCGTCCCGGCGGCGGGCCGGCCCGGCTTCGAGCTGGCCGAGGACGAGATCGAGGTCGGCGTCGGCATCCACGGCGAGCCGGGCCGCCGCCGGGAGAAGCTCCGCCCGGCCCGCGAACTGGTCGCCGAGGTGGTGTCGACGATCCTCACCGACCACCACCTGACCGCCGGGGACGAGGTGATCGCCCTGGTCAACGGGCTGGGCGGGACGCCGCTGCTGGAGCTGTACATCGCGTTCGGCGAGGTCGCCGCCCGGCTGGCCGAGCACGGCATCACGGTGGCCCGCAGCCTGGTCGGCAACTATGTGACCAGCCTGGACATGGCGGGCTTCTCGCTCACCCTCACCAAGGCCGACGCGCAGTTGCTGGAGCTGTGGGACGCCCCGGCGGACACCCCGGCCCTCAAGCGCGCCTGAACCCGCCCCGCACCTGCCACCTGCCCGGGCCACCTGAAGGAGTTGTCCGCATGGACGTCGACACCCGTCTCGCCGAGGACTGGGTCCGCGCGATCGCCGCGGCGGTCGAGCGCGAGCACGAGCGGCTCACCGAGCTGGACTCGGCGATCGGCGACGGCGACCACGGCAGCAATCTGCGACGCGGCTTCACCGCCGTGCTCGCCGTCCTGGACGGCCCGGACGCGCCCGCGCCGGACGGCGGCCCCGGCGCGCTGCTGACCAGGACCGGCACCACCCTGATCTCCAAGGTCGGCGGCGCCTCCGGCCCGCTCTACGGCAAGGCCTTCCGCGCGATCGGCGCCGCGCTGCCGCCGGGACAACCGCCCGCCGACGCCGCCGGGTTCGGCGAGGCGCTGGCCGCCGGGCTGCGGGCGGTCCGGGACCTCGGCCGGGCCGAGCCGGGGGACAAGACCCTCGTGGACGCCTGGACGCCCGCCCTGGAGGCCTACCGGGCGGCGGTGGCCGCCGGGGCCGGACTGCCGGAGGCCGCCGCGGCGGCGGCCGGGGGCGCCGAGCGGGGCGCCCGGGACACCGAGCCGCTCCAGGCCCGCAAGGGCCGCGCCTCCTATCTCGGCCCGCGCAGCGTCGGCCACCGCGACCCCGGCGCCGCCTCCACCGCCCTGCTCTTCCGGGCCCTCGCCGACATCACCGCGGGCTGAGGCCGCCGTCGGGGCCGGGGACCGGGGCGCCACCGGCTCCGCCCCGCTCGCGCGCGTCCGTACGGACGGGGCGGCCGTCGGTCAGACCGACCACTCCTGCTCGGGGATCCTGCTGTTGGAGCAGGTCCACAGGGTCAGGTAGGCACCGTCGCCCATCGAGCCGCCCTTGTTGGTGATGCACTTGCCGCCCCAGGACGTGTAGATCTTCATCGGGTCGAGGGCGACGACGAACTTCTGCGGCGAGGTGTAGCTCCAGTCGCAGGTCCACAGGGTGAGGACGGCACCGTTCTCGGCGCTGGCGTTGCCCCGCGGGGTGAGGCACTTGCCGCTGGCCTCGTGGTAGATCCAGCCGCCGCCGCGGTAGGTCCACTGCTGGAGGTCGCTGCCGGTGCAGCTCCAGGTGGTCACGACGGTTCCGTTCGCCGTGCTGTTGCCCTGCGGGGTGGCGCACAGCGGCGCACCCAGGTAGTAGCCGTCGCGGAGCTGGTTGTACGTGATGGCGCTGGCGGTGCCGCTGTTGGCGAACGCCAGGCCGAGGACGGCGCACAGGGTGAGGAGCAGCGAATGAAGTCGCCTCATGGCGATCCCCCGGTTTCTCGATCGTGGCTGGACGGGCGGGGCGGACCCCGCTCCGGCTCGGACGCCGGGACCCCGCGCGGCCCCCGGCGGCATCGAACCTAGGCCCGATCGGCGCGGTCGTGTGTGCGCAGCGTGCACGCTTGCTCGACAATCCCTGCGGTCCGGTTCAGGGACCTGCGGTCCAGTCCGGGTCGGTGCGGGTGACGAGCAGCAGCAGCGCGTCGTCCCGCAGCTCGCCGCCGGTGTGGGCGAGCAGGTCGGCGTAGACCCGGCCGACGGCCGCCTCCAGCTCGGCGGCGGAGCGGGCCGCGCCGCGCACCAGCGGCCCGACCCGCTCCGCCAGCGGGTAGAACTCGCCGTTGTCCCGGTGCCTGGCCTCGATCACGCCGTCGGTGCACAGCACCAGTACGTCCTCGGTCCCGAACGTCTGGTCCCAGGTGCTCGGCTCGCCGTAGGCCAGTCGGCCGAGGCCGAGCGGCACCCAGGGGTCGGGCGCGTCCAGCACGTGCGCCAGGCCGTCCTGGTCGACCCGGATCGGCGGGACGTGCCCGCACTGGAGCAGCTCGACCGTGCCGGGCCGGCGGAACTCGGCGAACAGCGCGGTGGTGAACTCCCCGTCCGGCACGTGCCGCTCCACGCTGGCCTCGATCCTGGCGGCCACCCCGGGCAGTCCGGCCTCGTCGTACGCGGCCTCGCGGAAGGCGCCCAGGACCACGGCGGCGGTCTGCACCGCGCCGAGCCCCTTGCCGCGCACGTCGCCGACCGCGACCCGGGTGCCGTGCGGGGTCTCCAGGACGGAGTAGAGGTCCCCGCCGATCTTGGAGGCGTCGGCGGCGGAGACGTACCGGACGGCGAGGCGCAGCGGTCCGACGACCGGCCCGGGCAGCCGCAGCAGAGCCCGCTGCGCGGCCTCCGCGACGGAGCTGACCGCGGCGAAGGCGGCGGCCCGGCGCATCCTGATCCTGGCGACCCAGGCGGAGAAGACGGTGAGCAGCAGATAGCTGATCATCGCGCCCCAGAGGAAGCGGGCGTCGTTGATGGTGTCGACCTCGTCGTAGTGGCTGAGGCCGAAGACGGCGAGCAGGCCGAGCGCGCAGACGCCGAGCAGTTCGAGCGGCCGCAGGGTGAGCGCGGCGATGCTGGGGACGACGGTCATCAGGGGCGCGAGGTAGCGGTCCCGGCCGGAGTAGAGGTCCGCGAGCCCGACCAGCACGATCGCGAGCAGCGCGGGTGAGGCCCGGCGCCAGAACGGGATGTCGAGCAGGTCGACGGCGAGCAGCGCGCCGCGCCGCCGGGCCGGCGGCTGCCCGGCGCCGGTCGGATCGGACGGCGACTGGGCTCGACGGATCGGGAACACATATCGAACATAACGGACGATCAACCCGCCCACCCCCGCACCCGCCCCGTACCCCCGATCGCGGGCACTCCCCCGGACGCGGGCACCGTCACTCCACCGACTGCGCCAAAAGGTACCAAAGCACCCAATCCGTCATACAGTGCGACGAAAGCGGATCACACAAGGGAGCCCTCACCGGTGTCCGGATACCGCAACACCCCCCACCTCTCCGCCCCGTCCGTACGCCCCTCGGCCCGCCCCGCCCAGTGGCCCCGGATCCTCCTCGGCGGACTGCTGCTGTGGATCGCGACCGTCGCCGTCACCTTCCTCACCGGGAACAGCAACCTGGTGCCGACGATCGTCCTGCTCGGCAGCTTCCTCGTCCCGGTCACCGTGGCGACCCGGGCGTACGAACGCCACACCACCGGCCTCGGCGCCGACCGGATCCTCGGCTGCTTCGGCGTCGGCGGCCTCATCGGCGTACTCGGCGCCTCCGTCCTGGAGACCTGCCTGCTCTCGCCCTCGGCCTGGACGCACCTGGGCGTCGGCCTGATCGAGGAGGCGGCCAAGCTGACCGCCCTGGTCCTGGTCAGCCGGCGACTGCGGGTGAGCGGCCTGCGGTACGGCCTGGTACTGGGCGCCACCGTCGGCGCCGGCTTCGCCGCCTTCGAGAGCGCCGGATACGCCTTCAACGCCGTACTCACCACCGACGGGCTCTCGCTGCGCAACCTGGTGGAGACCGAGATCCTGCGCGGCGTCCTGGCGCCGGTCGGCCACATCCTGTGGACGGCGCTGCTCGGCGGCGTGCTGTTCCGCGAGCGGCGCGGCGGCCGGTTCCGGCTCACCCCGCCGGTCCTGCTCACCTATCTGGGCGTCTCGACGCTGCACGCGCTCTGGGACTCGACGAGCGGCATCGCGGTCTGGCTGGTGGCCCGCAGCACCTCCGCCGAGTGGCAGCGCGCCCTGTTCGAGCTCGGCCGCCTGCCGAGCCCGACCACCGAGCAGGTCCACCTCTACACCCTGTACGACACCACCGGGCTGCTGCTGGTCGCGCTCGGCGGTCTGTACTGGCTGCGCCGGCTGGTCCGCGGCGACCGGCGGTCCCCGATCCCGACCCAGCTCCCGTCCGCCCCGCTCTGACACCCACCCTGCGCCCCGCCCTGCCCCCGCTCCGAGCCCGCTCCGAGCCCGCTCCGAACACCCGCCCCCTCACTGCTCCGATCCGCCCCGTTCCGGATCGAACCAGAACGGCCCTCCGTCCGACTACTGGGAGGGGCCCCACCCAGGACGCCCCCACCGGTGCAGGGATCCGGACCCGCGGCACTCGAATCCACCCGCGCCACCGGCGCGGATTCGAGCGGAGCGTGTCC
Organism: Kitasatospora sp. MBT66; assembly: GCF_000710405.2. Taxonomy (NCBI): domain Bacteria; kingdom Bacillati; phylum Actinomycetota; class Actinomycetes; order Kitasatosporales; family Streptomycetaceae; genus Kitasatospora; species Kitasatospora sp. MBT66. Next base: position 747,775 of record NZ_JAIY01000006.1, read on the forward strand.
GGACGCCTACGCTCTGCTCTCGGAAAACGTTCCGGCCGCACGCGGCGCGACAAACGGAATGCGATCCACACCACACCATCCGCACTCGTACGGAATACCCCCCAAGGGTATGGTGTTCCCAAGAGCAGGGCCCGGGCGTACGCTCGCGGCCGTACCGAACCTTCGGAGGCCCCGATGTCCAGCACCATCACCTACACCGTGACCGGCATGAGCTGCGGACACTGCGAGAACTCGGTGAGCAAGGAGCTCTCCGGCCTCGCCGGGGTGACGGAGGTCTCCGCAGACGCCAAGGCCGGTACCGTCACCGTCTCCACCAGCGACCAGCTGGACGACGAGCTGGTCCGCGCCGCCGTCGACGAGGCCGGCTACGAGCTGGTCGGCCGCTCGGCCTGAGAGCCCCCGCCGCGCGGCGGGGTCGGCGACCGCCCCCCGCCGCGCCCCTCCCCCTAGGAGCTGATCAGCACATGAGCACCTCCACCCCGGGCTCCACCTCCCCCGACGCGACGAGCGCCATAGCCGGCCCGGCGGGACCGACCGCCGTCCGCGAGCGCGTCGAACTGTCGATCGGCGGCATGACCTGCGCCGCCTGCGCCGCCCGGATCGAGAAGAAGCTCAACCGGATGGACGGCGTCGAGGCCACCGTCAACTACGCCACCGAGAAGGCGAGAGTCGACTTCGGGCCGGACGTGAGCGTGGCCGACCTCGTCGCCACCGTCGAGGCCACCGGCTACACCGCCGAACTCCCGCCCCCGCCCGTGCCCGCCGCCCCGGCCGAGGCGCCCGCCGGGACCGCCGCCGGCACCGGGTCGGCCGACCCCCTGCTCGACCGGCTGCTCGTCAGCGCCCTGCTCAGCCTGCCGGTGGTCCTCTGGTCGATGATCCCGGCGCTCCAGTTCACCAACTGGCAGTGGCTGGCCTTCGCCCTCACCGGCCCCGTCGTGGTGTACGGCGGCCTGCCGTTCCACCGCGCCGCCTGGACCAACCTCAAGCACGGCGCCGCGACCATGGACACCCTGGTCTCGCTCGGCACCCTGGCCGCCTTCGGCTGGTCCTTCTGGGCGCTCTTCTGGGGCGACGCCGGCATGCCCGGGATGCGGCACGAGTTCTCGTTCTCGGTCGGCGACACCGACGCCTCGTCCATGCTCTACCTGGAGACGGCCTCCGCCGTCACCGTGCTGATCCTGCTGGGCCGCTACCTGGAGGCCCGCTCCAAGCGCCGAGCCGGGGCCGCGCTGCACGCCCTGCTGGACCTCGGCGCCAAGGACGTCGCCGTCCTCCAGGGCGGCCGCGAGGTCCGACTGCCGGTCGACCGGCTCACCGTCGGCGACCGGTTCGTGGTCCGCCCCGGGGAGAAGATCGCCACCGACGGCGTGGTGGTGGAGGGCGCCTCCGCCGTCGACGCCTCGATGCTGACCGGCGAGTCCGTACCGGTCGAGGTCGCCGTCGGCGACACCGTCACCGGCGCCACCGTGAACGCCGGCGGCCGGCTCGTGGTGGAGGCCACCCGGGTCGGCGCCGACACCAGGCTCGCCCGGATGGCCCAACTGGTCGAGGACGCCCAGAACGGCAAGGCCGCCGCCCAGCGGCTCGCCGACCGGATCTCCGCCGTCTTCGTACCGGTGGTCATCCTGATCGCGCTCGGCACCCTGATCGGCTGGCTGCTGGCCACCGACAGCTCGACCGAGGCGTTCACCGCGGCCGTGGCGGTGCTGATCATCGCCTGCCCGTGCGCCCTGGGCCTGGCCACCCCGACCGCCCTGATGGTCGGCACCGGCCGCGGCGCCCAGCTCGGCATCCTGATCAAGGGCCCCGAGGTGCTGGAGAACACCCGCCGGGTCGACACCGTCGTGCTCGACAAGACCGGCACCGTCACCACCGGCCGGATGACCCTGCTCGCCGTCCGCACCGCGGAGGGCACCGCCGAGGACGAGGCCCTGCGCCTGGCCGGCGCCCTGGAACACGCCTCCGAGCACCCCATCGCCACCGCGATCGCCACCGCAGCCGCCGAACGCCTCGGCACCCTGCCCGCCGTCGAGGGCTTCGAGAACGTCCCGGGCCTCGGCGTCCAGGGCGTCGTGGACGGCCACGCCGTCGTCGCCGGACGCGAGGCCCTGCTCGCCGAATGGGCGCAGCACCTGCCGACGGAGCTGGCGGAGGCCAAGCGGGCCGCCGAGGCCGCCGGACGGACCGCCGTCGCGGTCGGCTGGGACGGCGCCGCCCGTGCCGTCCTGGAGGTCGCCGACGCCGTCCGGCCCACCAGCGCCCGGGCCGTCGCCGAACTGCGCGCCCTCGGCCTGCGCCCGGTCCTGCTCACCGGCGACAACCGCGCCGTCGCCGAGGCCGTCGCCGCCGAGGTCGGTATCCCGGCGGAGGACGTGATCGCCGAGGTGCTGCCCGAGGACAAGGTGGCGGTGGTCGAGCGGCTGCAGGGCGAGGGCCGGGTCGTCGCCATGGTCGGGGACGGCGTCAACGACGCCGCAGCGCTGGCCCGGGCCGACCTCGGGCTCGCGATGGGCACCGGCACCGACGCCGCCATCGAGGCCAGTGACCTCACCCTGGTCCGCGGCGACCTGCGCTCCGCCGCCGACGCCATCCGCCTCTCCCGAAAGACCCTCGGCACCATCAAGGGCAACCTCTTCTGGGCCTTCGGCTACAACGTCGCCGCGATCCCCCTGG
>NZ_JAIY01000006.1:750504-757175 GCF_000710405.2 Kitasatospora sp. MBT66
GGCCGCCGCCGGACTCCTCAACCCGATGATCGCCGGCGCCACGATGGCCTTCTCCTCGGTCTTCGTGCTCACCAACAGCCTCCGCCTCCGCACCTTCCAGGCCGGCTAGCAGCAGCCCGGAACACACCCGGGAAGACGCCCAGGAGACGGCCGAGGGGCCCCTACCGCAGCCGCGGCAGGGGCCCCTCGGCCGTTCGGCGGCCCTCAGCGGCCGAGCAGCTCGCCGCCGTTGCAGTGCAGGATCTCGCCGGTGATGAACCCGGCCTCCGGCGAGGCCAGGAACTGCACCGCCGCCGCCACCTCGCCGGTCTCCCCGATCCGCCCCAGCAGCGTGCGGGCCGCCCGGCGGGAGACCTCGGCCTCGTCCAGCCGCGGCCCGAAGAACTCGGTGCCCGCCACCGTGCCCGGGGCCACGATGTTGGCCGTGATGCCCGAGGTGCCCAGCTGGGCGGCCAGGAAGTTGTTCCAGGCGTGCAGCGAGGCCTTCGCCGCCCCGTACGAGCCCGCCCCGCGCAGCGCCGCGATCGAGCTGATGGTGACCACTCGGCCGGACCCCGGGGTCAGCCGGTCCCGGATCGACTCGGTGAGCAGCACCACGGTCAGCACATTGCGCTCGAAGTCGCCCCGCCAGCGGGCCAGCAGGGCGTGCGGTCCGGCGCCGATCACGGTCTCCCGGCTGCCGGCGTTGTTCACCAGCACATCGATCCGCTCGGGCAGTTCGGCGAGCGCGGACTCCACGGCGTCCGGATCGGCGAGGTCGCAGACCAGCGGGGTCACGTTCGGCCCGAAGCCGGCGGCGGCCTCCTCCAGCACCGCGCGCCGCCGGCCGACGATCACGACCCGTTCGCCGGCCTCGGCGAACCGCCGCGCCACCTCGTACCCGATCCCCGTGCCACCGCCGGTGACAACCACGTTCCTGGTCATCTGCGCACTCCCTCCCCAGCTCCGCCGCCACGCTGCTGGGTGCGGGGCGGTCCGTACCGGAATGCCACGATTCCTATCACGCTCGGTTGCCGTGACTGCGGGGAGGGTGACGTCGCCGCCGCCGGAAGGTGTGGTATGGAGCCGGTACCGCACGCACACGGAGCGTGGCGAGAGGCAGCTCACACCCCCCGGGCGTAACTTCTCGCACGCTGATACGTCTTAGGTTGGTAGTGCGGCAGTTTTTCCGGTGGGCGAAGACGTGGCGAACGGCATAACGTCGACGCGTGGCCACCACTGTCGCCGACGGGGCTCCGGCGGGCCCCGGGTCGGTCGCCGAGGTTGGCGGCCTTCGCGCACGACGCCGGGGTGTGGCAGGGGCCGGGGACGCTTTGAGCGGCCGTCCCGGGCCCGCAGCCGCCCCCGGAGTCGTGCGCCGGACATGGAGGAGCAGAGACCGAGGGCCCGGCCGCAGAAGTGCGGCCGGGCCCTCGTGGCACGGTGTCAGGGCGTGCGCTTGGCGTCAGCGGGCGTCGATCCCGACGTAGTCGCGGATCTCGACGCCGGTGTAGATCTGCCGCGGACGGCCGATCCGGCTGGTCGGGTCGTTGATCATCTCGTGCCAGTGGGCGATCCAGCCCGGCAGCCGGCCGAGGGCGAACAGCACGGTGAACATGCTGGTCGGGAAGCCCATGGCGCGGTAGATCAGACCGGTGTAGAAGTCCACGTTCGGGTAGAGCTTGCGCGAGACGAAGAAGTCGTCCTTGAGCGCGTGCTCCTCCAGCTTGAGCGCGATCTCCAGCAGCTCGTCCGACTTGCCGAGCTGGCCGAGCACCTCGTGGGCGAGCAGCTTGACCTGCGCGGCGCGCGGGTCGAAGGCCTTGTACACGCGGTGGCCGAAGCCCATCAGCTTGACGCCGGACTCGCGGTTCTTGACCTTGGTGATGAAGGCGTCGACGTCGCCGCCGTCCTTCTGGATGCTCTCCAGCATCTCCAGCACGGCCTGGTTGGCACCGCCGTGCAGCGGGCCCCACAGCGCCGAGATGCCCGCCGAGATCGAGGCGAACAGGTTGGCGTGGCTGGAGCCGACCAGGCGCACGGTGGAGGTCGAGCAGTTCTGCTCGTGGTCCGCGTGCAGGATCAGCAGCTTGTCCAGCGCGTTGACGATGACCGGGTTGAGCTCGTAGTCCTCGGCCGGGACCGCGAAGGTCATCCGGAGGAGGTTCTCGACGTAGCTCAGGTCGTTGCGCGGGTAGACGAAGGGCTGGCCCATCGCCTTCTTGTACGCGTACGCCGCGATGGTCGGGAGCTTCGCCAGCAGGCGGACCGTCGACAGGTGGCGCTGGGCCGCGTCGAACGGGTTGTGGCTCTCCGGGTAGAACGTCGACAGCGCGCCGACCACCGAGGACAGCATGGCCATCGGGTGGGCGTCCCGGGGGAAGCCCTGGAAGAAGCGCTTGACGTCCTCGTGCAGCAGGGTGTGCTGGGTGATCTCGCGGTTGAACTCCGCCAGCTGGTCCGCGTTCGGCAGCTCGCCGTTGATCAGCAGGTAGGCGGTCTCGATGAAGTCACCCTTGGCGGCGAGCTGCTCGATCGGGTAACCGCGGTACCGCAGGATGCCGTTGTCACCGTCCACGAAAGTGATCGCGGACTTGTAGGCGGCGGTGTTGCCGAAGCCGTTGTCCAGGGTGACCAGGCCGGTCTGCGGGAGCAGCTTCGAGATGTCGAAGCCGGCGTTGCCCGCAGTGCTCTCGACGACGGGGTACTCGTACTCGCCGTCCTGGTACCGCAGTACTACCGAGTTGTCGCTCACGTCTTCCTCACCGACGAAATGAATCCTCTTCCAAGGTGCCCTGACTGTCTCTACCTTCCCCCATCCGGCGGACAGCCGCGCACCCGGGGTGACCCGAAAGGGCCCGCCCCTACAAAACCTGCCGCCGCAGCCGGTACGAACCGGACAAGATCGGCACCCCACCAGGCTCTGCCGTAAATCTCTTCACGTCAAGAGAACAATAGAGGCAAGCATCCCTTGGAGAATCATCCAGACGCCAACCGGTGGTCGAGCGCGGCATGCCTCCGACCTGCGCTGACACTGCGAACAGCCTGGGCGATCGCTTTCCGTGACCCCACCAGCACAACCAGTTTTCGGGCCCTGGTCACCGCGGTGTAGAGCAGATTTCGCTGAAGCATCGTCCATGCGGACATGGTGACCGGAATCACCACCACCGGGTACTCACTGCCCTGCGACCGGTGGATGGTCACCGCGTAGGCGTGCGCGAGCTCGTCCAACTCGTCGAAGTCGTACGGCACCTCCTCGTCCTCGTCCGTCAGCACCGTCAGCCGCTGGTCGTCCACGCTGAGGGCCGTCACCACTCCCACTGTGCCGTTGAAGACCCCGTTCCGCCCCTTGTCGTAGTTGTTGCGGATCTGCGTGACCTTGTCGCCCACCCGGAACGTCCGCCCGCCGAACCGCCGCTCCGCCAGCCCCTCCCGGGCCGGCGTCACCGCCGCCTGGAGCAGCGTGTTGAGGTTCCCCGCGCCCGCCGGGCCCCGGTGCATCGGCGCCAGCACCTGGACGTCCCGCCGGGCGTCGTAGCCGAACTTCTGCGGGATCCGCCGGGCCACCACGTCCACCGTCAGACCCGCCGCCAGCTCCGCGTCCTCCTCCGCGAACAGGAAGAAGTCCGGCAGCCCCTCGGTCTGCGGCGGCAGCCCCTCGTTGATCCGGTGCGCGTTGATCACCACCCCCGACTGCTGCGCCTGTCGGAAGATCCGGGTCAGCCGCACCGAGGGAATCGGCCCGCCCTCGGCGAGCAGGTCCCGCAGCACCTCCCCCGCACCCACCGAGGGCAGCTGGTCCACGTCCCCCACGAACAGCAGGTGTGCGCCCGGCGCCACCGCCTTGACCAGCTTGTTCGCCAGGATCAGATCCAGCATCGACGCCTCGTCGACCACCACCAGGTCCGCGTCCAGCGGCCGGTCCCGGTCGTACGCGGCGTCCCCGCCCGGCCGGAGCTCCAGCAGCCGGTGCACGGTCGAGGCCTCCACCCCGGTCAGCTCCGCCAGCCGCTTCGCCGCCCGCCCGGTCGGCGCCGCCAGCACCACCTTGGCCCGCTTCGCCAGCGCCAGGGTCACGATCGACTTCACCGTGAACGACTTGCCGCAACCGGGGCCGCCGGTCAGCACCGCGACCCGCTCGGTCAGCGCCAGCCGCACCGACTGCTCCTGCTCCGGCGCCAGCTCCGCCCCCGTCTTCCGCGCCAGCCAGCCCAGCGCCGCCGGCCAGTCCACGTCCCCGAACCACGGCATCCGGTCGGTGTCCGCCCGCAGCAGCCTCAGCAACTGGTTGGCCAAGGAGATCTCCGCCCGGTGGAACGGCACCAGGTACACCGCCGTGATCGGCTCCCCCGCCGCCCCCGGCACCTGCTCCCGCACCACCCCCTCGGCGGCCACCAGCTCCGCCAGGCAGTCGATCACCAGCCCCACGTCCACCTGGAGCAGCTTCACCCCGTCGGCGATCAGCCGCTCCTCCGGCAGGTAGCAGTGCCCCTGGTCGCTGCTCTGCGACAGCGCGTACTGCAGGCCCGCCTTCACCCGCTCCGGGCTGTCGTGCGGGATGCCCACGGCCTGCGCGATCCGGTCCGCGGTGAGGAAGCCGATGCCCCAGACGTCCGAAGCCAGCCGGTACGGCTCGTTCTTCACCACCCCGATCGAGCCGTCCCCGTACTGCTTGTAGATCCGTACAGCCAGCGAGGTCGAGACCCCCACCCCCTGCAGGAAGACCATCACCTCCTTGATGGCCTTCTGCTCCTCCCACGCGGCCGCGATCTTCTTCGTCCGCTTCGGCCCGAGCCCCGGCACCTCGATCAGCCGGCCCGGCTCGTGCTCGATCACCTCCAGCGTGTCCACCCCGAACCGCTCCACGATCCGCTCGGCGAACCGCGGCCCGATCCCCTTGATCAGCCCCGACCCCAGATAGCGCTGGATGCCCTGCACCGTGGCCGGCAGCACCGTCGTGTAGTTCTCCACCACGAACTGCCGCCCGTACTGCGGATGCGACCCCCACCGCCCGTGCAGCCGCAGCGACTCCCCCGGCTGCGCCCCGAGCAACGCGCCGACCACCGTCAGCAGATCGTTGCCGCCCCGCCCGGTGTCGACCCGCGCCACGGTGTAGCCGGTCTCCTCGTTCGCGTAGGTGATCCGCTCCAGCACCCCCTCGACCTGGGCGAGCTGGCGCGGCACCGCCTGGTCGCCGCTCGTACCGGTCCCGGTCCCGGTTCCGGTGCGCGCCGCCGTCTGCCTGGCCACCGGGCCTCCTGTCACCGTGCGGAAGGACTTCCGCTACGCACCGTACCGTCCGGGTGCGACATCCCGGGTGGCAGTGCCAGGCTGGGGGCAGCGGGGCGGGGCCAGGCCGACATCCGATCAAGTCGAAGGAGCGGAACACCGTGCTCACCACCGCCTTCCGGCCGGGTGCTCCCAACTGGCTGGACCTCGCCAGCCCGGACACCCCGGCCTCGGCCGCCTTCTACACCGGCCTGTTCGGCTGGAGCTCCGCCACCGGCCCCGGTGCCGCCCGGCACAGCCTCTTCCGCCGGGACGGCCGGACGGTCGCCGCGCTCGGCCCGGTCACCTCCGAGGGCGACCGCGCCGCCTGGACCGTCCACTTCCGCACCCTCGACTCCGACCGCACCGCGGCCCTGGTCCGCGCGGCCGGCGGCCGGGTCCGCTTCGGCCCCTTCGACGTCCTCAACAGCGGCCGCACCACCAGCTGCACCGACCCGACCGGCGCCGACTTCGCGGTCTGGCAGCCGCACGCCGTCGACGGCCTGGACACCGTCACCGAACCCGGCAGCCTCTGCTGGACGGAGTGCTTCAGCATCGACGCCGAGGCCGCCAAGACCTTCTACCGAGCGGTGTTCGGCTGGCAGGAGCAGGACGTCCCGCTCGGGCTCGACCTCTACACGGTGCTCACCCCGCCCGGCGGCGGGACGGCGGACGCGCACGGCGGGATCTGCCCGATCCCGCCCGAGGACGCCGCCGCCGGCATCTCCTCGCACTGGCTCCCCTCCTTCGAGGTGCCCGACGTCGACGCCACCCTCGCCACCGCCGAAGGGCTGGGCGCCACCGTCCGGCTCCCCGCCGAGGACGTTCACGGCGTCGGCCGCCTGGCCCGGCTCGTCGACCCGCACGGCGCCGCTTTCGCCGTCGTCACCAGCGCCCCGCCCGGCTGACGACGCCAACCGCCCTTCTAGGGTGTGACCATGAACGATCTGACGATCCGCCGGGCGACCGGCGACGACCTGCCGGCCATTGTCGCGATGCTCGCCGACGACGCCCTGGGCGCGACCCGCGAGAGCCTCGACGATCTCACCCCCTACCGCACCGCGTTCGACCGCATCGACACGGACCCGCACCAGCACCTCGTCGTCGCCGAACGCGCCGGCCGGACCGTCGGCACCCTGCAGCTGACCGTCATCCCGGGCCTCTCCCGGAAGGGCTCCACCCGGACCGTCATCGAGGGTGTGCGCGTCCACAGCGACGAACGCGGCAGCGGCCTGGGCACCGAACTGATCCAGTGGGCGATCGAGCGCTCCCGCGAACTCGACGCCCAGCTGGTCCAGCTGACCTCCGACATCACCCGCACCGACGCGCACCGCTTCTACGAACGCCTCGGCTTCGTCCCCTCCCACCTGGGCTTCAAGCTCGCGCTCTGACGGAATTCACGCCCTGTCGGAAATTCACGCAGA
>NZ_JAIY01000006.1:757454-760609 GCF_000710405.2 Kitasatospora sp. MBT66
GCCCTCGGCCTATTAGTACCGGTCAACTCCACCCCTCACAGGGCTTCCATATCCGGCCTATCAACCCAGTCGTCTACTGGGAGCCTTACCCTCTCAAGGAGGTGGGAGTGCTCATCTCGAAGCAGGCTTCCCGCTTAGATGCTTTCAGCGGTTATCCCTCCCGAACGTAGCCAACCAGCCATGCCCTTGGCAGGACAACTGGCACACCAGAGGTTCGTCCGTCCCGGTCCTCTCGTACTAGGGACAGCCCTTCTCAACACTCCTACGCGCACAGCGGATAGGGACCGAACTGTCTCACGACGTTCTAAACCCAGCTCGCGTACCGCTTTAATGGGCGAACAGCCCAACCCTTGGGACCTACTCCAGCCCCAGGATGCGACGAGCCGACATCGAGGTGCCAAACCATCCCGTCGATATGGACTCTTGGGGAAGATCAGCCTGTTATCCCCGGGGTACCTTTTATCCGTTGAGCGACGGCGCTTCCACAAGCCACCGCCGGATCACTAGTCCCGACTTTCGTCCCTGCTCGACCCGTCAGTCTCACAGTCAAGCTCCCTTGTGCACTTACACTCAACACCTGATTGCCAACCAGGCTGAGGGAACCTTTGGGCGCCTCCGTTACTCTTTAGGAGGCAACCGCCCCAGTTAAACTACCCACCAGACACTGTCCCTGATCCGGATCACGGACCCAGGTTAGACATCCAGCACGACCAGAGTGGTATTTCAACGACGACTCCACCATGACTGGCGTCACGGCTTCAAAGTCTCCCACCTATCCTACACAAGCCGAACCGAACACCAATATCAAGCTATAGTAAAGGTCCCGGGGTCTTTCCGTCCTGCTGCGCGAAACGAGCATCTTTACTCGTAATGCAATTTCACCGGGCCTATGGTTGAGACAGTCGAGAAGTCGTTACGCCATTCGTGCAGGTCGGAACTTACCCGACAAGGAATTTCGCTACCTTAGGATGGTTATAGTTACCACCGCCGTTTACTGGCGCTTAAGTTCTCAGCTTCGCCCCGACGAATCAGAGCTAACCGGTCCCCTTAACGTTCCAGCACCGGGCAGGCGTCAGTCCGTATACATCGCCTTACGGCTTCGCACGGACCTGTGTTTTTAGTAAACAGTCGCTTCTCGCTGGTCTCTGCGGCCACCCCCAGCTCTGGCAGCAAGTGCCGTCACCAGGAATGGCCCCCCTTCTCCCGAAGTTACGGGGGCATTTTGCCGAGTTCCTTAACCATAGTTCACCCGAACGCCTCGGTATTCTCTACCTGACCACCTGAGTCGGTTTGGGGTACGGGCCGCCATGAAACTCGCTAGAGGCTTTTCTCGACAGCATAGGATCATCCACTTCACCACAATCGGCTCGGCATCAGGTCTCAGGCTATTGTTGTGCGGATTTGCCTACACAACGCCCTACACCCTTACCCCGGGACAACCACCGCCCGGGCTGGACTACCTTCCTGCGTCACCCCATCGCTCACCTAGTACAGACTTGGTTCAGCGGCTCCACCACGTCCCTTTGTCCGAAGACTCCGGGCCGGCTTCACGGCCTTAGCATCACCTGGTTCAGCGTTGGCGCTTCAAAGCGGGTACGGGAATATCAACCCGTTGTCCATCGACTACGCCTGTCGGCCTCGCCTTAGGTCCCGACTTACCCTGGGCAGATCAGCTTGACCCAGGAACCCTTGGTCAATCGGCGCAAGAGTTTCCCACTCTTGTATCGCTACTCATGCCTGCATTCTCACTCGTGTACCGTCCACGACTGGTTTCCACCGCCGCTTCACCCGGCACACGACGCTCCCCTACCCATCACAGCAGGCGTTGGCCCTATATGCTGCAATGACACGACTTCGGTGATGTGCTTGAGCCCCGCTACATTGTCGGCGCGGAATCACTTGACCAGTGAGCTATTACGCACTCTTTCAAGGGTGGCTGCTTCTAAGCCAACCTCCTGGTTGTCTCTGCGACTCCACATCCTTTCCCACTTAGCACACGCTTAGGGACCTTAGTCGGTGTTCTGGGCTGTTTCCCTCTCGACCATGGAGCTTATCCCCCACAGTCTCACTGCCACGCTCTCACTTACCGGCATTCGGAGTTTGGCTAAGGTCAGTAACCCGGTGAGGCCCATCGCCTATCCAGTGCTCTACCTCCGGCAAGAAACACGTGACGCTGCACCTAAATGCATTTCGGGGAGAACCAGCTATCACGGAGTTTGATTGGCCTTTCACCCCTAACCACAGGTCATCCCCCAGGTTTTCAACCCTGGTGGGTTCGGTCCTCCACGAAGTCTTACCTCCGCTTCAACCTGCCCATGGCTAGATCACTCCGCTTCGGGTCTTGGGCATGCAACTGTATCGCCCTATTCGGACTCGCTTTCGCTACGGCTACCCCACACGGGTTAACCTCGCTACACACCGCAAACTCGCAGGCTCATTCTTCAAAAGGCACGCAGTCACGAGACACACAGCAAGCTGCATGTCCGACGCTCCCACGGCTTGTAGGCACACGGTTTCAGGTACTATTTCACTCCGCTCCCGCGGTACTTTTCACCATTCCCTCACGGTACTATCCGCTATCGGTCACCAGGGAATATTTAGGCTTAGCGGGTGGTCCCGCCAGATTCACACGGGATTTCTCGGGCCCCGTGCTACTTGGGAGTTCTTCAAACGAGCCGTACAGATTTCGCCTACGGGGGTCTTACCCTCTACGCCGGACCTTTCGCATGTCCTTCGACTATCCATACGGTTTCTGACTCGCCGACCGGCCGGCAGACCGGTCAAGAAAAATCCCACGACCCCACAAGCGCAACCCCTGCCGGGTCTCACACGCTCATGGTTTAGCCTCATCCGGTTTCGCTCGCCACTACTCCCGGAATCACGGTTGTTTTCTCTTCCTGCGGGTACTGAGATGTTTCACTTCCCCGCGTTCCCTCCACATACCCTATGTGTTCAGGTATGGGTGACAGCCCATGACGACTGCCGGGTTTCCCCATTCGGAAACCCCCGGATCAAAGCCTGGTTGACGGCTCCCCGGGGACTATCGTGGCCTCCCACGTCCTTCATCGGTTCCTGGTGCCAAGGCATCCACCGTGCGCCCTTAAAAACTTGGCCACAGATGCTCGCGTCCACTGTGCAGTTCTCAAACAACGACC
>NZ_JAIY01000006.1:762694-783070 GCF_000710405.2 Kitasatospora sp. MBT66
GGCGCTTCCTTCGTCCAACTCGCTGGTGTCTTCTGCGGCTTGACGCCCCGTCCGACGTTTCAAACTCTAGCCGATCCCCGCTCCGAAAAGCGAATCCGGCCGCAATCCTCAAAAATGAGCACAACAAAACAAACCCTTGCTGCGAAAGCCAAAAGGCATGGCGCAGCTCAGTCGGTTCTGGAAGTGGTGTTTCGAGGATTGGCCGCCCCGGGACCGTCCGCGCTGCTGCGTGTCCGGTGCTCCCTGTCGAGCGACTAGGGAACACTACGCCGGTTCGCGGCCGAAGGCAAACGCCCGGCAAACTCCCGGGACAAGCCGCAGGCCGGCCCGCACGGGTGCGGGCCGGCCTGTCGAGCGGGAGGGGCTCGGAGCGGGAGCGGGCGGGTGCCCGTCCGGATCAGTTGTTGGTCGGGAAGCCCAGGTTGATGCCACCGTGCGAGGGGTCCAGCCAGCGCTGGGTGACCGCCTTGCCGCGGGTGAAGAACTGGACGCCGTCCTGGCCGTAGGCGTGGGCGTCGCCGAACAGCGAGGCCTTCCAGCCGCCGAAGGAGTAGTAGGCGACCGGGACCGGGATCGGCACGTTGATGCCGACCATGCCGACCTCGACCTCGTACTGGAAGCGCCGGGCCGCGCCGCCGTCGTTGGTGAAGATGGCGGTGCCGTTGCCGTACGGGTTCGCGTTGATGAGGGCCAGGCCCTCCTCGTAGGAGTCGACCCGCACCACGGACAGGACCGGGCCGAAGATCTCGTCGTTGTAGACGGACATGCCGGGCTTGACGTGGTCGAACAGGGTGGGGCCGAGCCAGAAGCCGTCCGCGGTCGGCGAACCGTTGCGGTCCTCGGCGGTGATCTCGTGCTTGCGGCCGTCGACGGCCAGCTCGGCGCCGTCGGCGAGGCCGGACTCCACGTAGGAGGTGACCTTGTCCCGGTGCTGGCCGGTGACGAGCGGGCCCATCTCGGACTCGCCGTTGCAGCCGGGGCCGACCTTGAGGGTGGCGATCCGCTGCTTGATCTTCTCGACCAGCTCGTCGCCGATCGGGTCGACCGCGACCAGGACGGAGACCGCCATGCAGCGCTCGCCGGCCGCGCCGAAGCCGGCGTTGACGGCGGCGTCGGCGCTCAGGTCGAGGTCGGCGTCCGGCAGGACCAGCATGTGGTTCTTGGCGCCGCCGAGGGCCTGGACGCGCTTGCCGTAGCGGGTGCCGGTCTCGTAGACGTAGCGGGCGATCGGGGTGGAGCCCACGAAGCTGACCGACTTGATGTCGGGGTGCTCCAGCAGCCGGTCCACGGCGACCTTGTCACCGTGGACGACGTTGAAGACGCCGTCCGGCAGACCGGCCTCCTTCCACAGCTCGGCCAGGAAGTTGGCGGCGGACGGGTCCTTCTCGGACGGCTTGAGCACCACGGTGTTGCCGGCCGCGACGGCGATCGGGAAGAACCACATCGGCACCATGGCCGGGAAGTTGAACGGCGAGATGATGGCGACCGGGCCGAGCGGCTGACGGATCGAGTAGACATCGATGCCGGTGGAGGCCTGCTCGGTGAAGCCGCCCTTGAGCAGCTGCGGGATGCCACAGGCGTACTCGACGACCTCGAGGCCGCGGGCGATCTCGCCGAGCGCGTCCGAGTGCACCTTGCCGTGCTCGGCGACGATGATCGACGCCAGCTCGTCCTTGCGGGCGTTGAGCAGCTCGCGGAAGGCGAAGAGCACCGTGGTGCGCTTGGCGATCGAGGCGGCGCGCCACTCGGTGAAGGCCGAGGCGGCGGCGGCAACCGCCTGGTCGACGTCCGCGACGTCCGCGAAGTCGACGTGGCCCGTGACCTGGCCGGTGGCCGGGTCGAAGATGTCACCGCGACGGGGCGCGGCACCGGCGGTGGCGACCGGGCGGCCGCCGATCCAGTGGGTGATGTGCTTGCTCAAGGTCCGTCTGCCTCCGAAGTCCGGGCGGCCTTGCGCCACCGGTCCCTTGTGTGACGCCGCCCGCACGGGACGGGGGCGGCGAGGTCACGGGGCTACCGCGCTCACTCGTCCAGTCTGCTGGGCGGTGGGGGCTGCCTCAACGAACAGGCTGACGGGGATTGCGGATTCAGCCTTACAGGTCGTACTGCCGACCCGTTCCGAGGGCCCGGTCCTCCACGTCCTCCACGTCTTCCAGGTCCACCAGGTCCACCAGGTCCTCCCGGGCCTCCACGTCCTCGAGGTACGGGTCGTGCAGGCCGTCCGCGTCCTCACGGGTCTCCAGGAGGTCCAGCCTGAGGTCCTGGGCCCAGGCCAGCGCCCACCGCTTCAGCGCGTCGACCTCCCCGCCGGGCAGGCCGCGGGCCCGGAACCGCCCGTCGGCGGCCTCGGCCAGGGTCTCCAGCCGGTCGGCGAGAGCGGTGGGCTGGAACTCGGCGTCCAGCGCGGTGGCCAGCGCGAGCAGTTCGCCCTCCCGGTAGCAGGCGGTGAGGGCGTGCACGTCGATCAGGTCCCGGGGCATCGCCCGGTCGACGAGCAGCGCGGTGGTGAGGGCGGCGGCGTCCTCCAGCGCGACCGTGTCCACCACGAGCGGGGTGCCGGGCGCGCTGTCGGAACCAACGCTGTCGGAACCAACGCCGTCGGAACCAGCGCCGTCGGGACCGGGGCCGCCGAGGTCGAGGCGGACCGGACGGTGCCCCAGCGGTTCCTTGCGCAGTTCGACGGTGTGCGCCCGCCCGCCCAGGGTGAGCCGGACGGAGAGCTGTTCCAGCCGGGGCGTGCCGGGACGCTCCGCGACCACGCCGCCCACCGTCCGGTAGGCCTGCGCCAGCTCGGCGGCGGCCCGGGGCAGGTCGGCGGTCCCGGTGGCCACCAGGGTGATTCCGTCCTGGTCGCAGGCCCGGACGCCGTGGGCGCGCAGGGCGTGCCCGCCCGCGAGGGCGAGGCCGTACCGCTCGCGCACGGGTCGGGCCCGGTCGACGAGGCGCAGCTGGGCCGGGCCGGGGTGGAGGGCGGGGTCGACGGCGTCCGGGGCTGTGGTCACCCCTCCAGTCTGGCGCGCCGCCCCCTCCGGCGCGCCCGACCGGGAGGACCGCAGGCGGGCCGGACCGCTCCGGTCACCAGTCGCCGAGCCCGGCCGCCGCCTCGTGCAGGGCGAGTTCCAGGAGTACGGGGTCGTTGAGCCGTCCGGACCCGTCGGGCGGTACGAGCCAGCGCACGCCCCGGCCCCGCCGCTCGGGGTGGGGGACGACGATCCAGGTGCCCTCCCCGGCGCAGCGCACGCCGGTGCCGATCCAGCGGGCGGCGGTGCCGGCGGGCACCAGGAAGCCGATGTGCTCGTCACCGAAGTCGGCCAGGACCGGTCCGCAGGAGCCGGTGCCGAGGAGTTCGACGACCGGGCGGCCCAGCCGGCCGGGTACCGAGAGGACGTCCCAGTGCCGTCCGGCCGGGAGCAGGACCAGGCCGAGGCCGGAGCGTTCCCACTGGGCCCGGAAGGCCTGCGGGTCCGGCGCGGCCTGGGCCAGCCAGTCGAGTGCCGTGGTCTCCATGTGCTGTCCCCGCTCTGCGCGTCGGTGTGTTCGATAACGCGGCGGGGCATGCGGAGACCCGCCGTCACCTTCGAGAGGCGAACGGCGGGTCTCTCTTACACGAGTACACGGGTCCGGTTCACGGGTCCGGCCCGGATTCGTGAACCGAACTCGTGGACCGGACCCGTTGTACCGGTCAGCTCGTGCACCGGTCAGCTGTCGAAGCCGAGCCCCAGCTTGTCGAGGGTGCGCAGCCACAGGTTGCGCTCCCCGCCGGTGCGGTCGGCGCGCTCCAGCGAGCGGGTGGTGATCCCGATGCCGGCCCAGCGGACGGGCTCGGGCGGGAAGGGCAGCGGCTTGCGCCGCACCATCTCCAGTTCGGTGCGCTCGGTGCGCTCGCCCGCGAGCAGGTCGAGCATGACCTCGGCACCGAACCGGGTGGCGCCGACGCCGAGGCCGGTGTAGCCGGCGGCGTAGGCGACCCGGCCCCGGTAGGCGGTGTCGAAGAACGCGGAGAACCTGGTGCAGGTGTCGATCGCGCCGCCCCACGCGTTGGTGAAGCGGACGCCCTCCAGTTGCGGGAAGCAGGTGAAGAAGTTCCGGGCCAGGGTGCGGAAGGTCTCCGGCCGCTGGTCGTACTCGTGCCGGACGTGCCCGCCGAACCGGTAGACGGCGTCGTACCCGCCCCAGAGGATCCGGTTGTCCGCGGAGAGCCGGAAGTAGTGGAACTTGTTGGCGCTGTCGCTGAGGCCCTGGCGGCCCTTCCAGCCGATCGCGGCCAGCTGCTCGTCGCTGAGCGGCTCGGTCATCAGCGCGTAGTCGTACACCGGGACGATGAACGGACGGACGCGCTTGACCAGCGAGGGGAAGGCGTTGGTGCCGAGCGCGACCTTGCCGGCGAAGATCCGGCCGTAGGGGGTGCGGACGGCCATGCCGGCGCCGTGCTCGCGCAGGGCCTCGGCCGGGGTGTGCTCGAAGATCCGCACGCCCAGGCCGAGGCAGGCCTGCTTGAGGCCCCAGGCGAGCTTGGCGGGGTGGACCATGGCCACGCCCTCCTTGTCCCAGATCCCGCCGAGGAAGGTCGGCGAGTCGACCTGGGCGCGCAGCTCGTCGCGGCCGAGCACGGTGACGTCGAGGCCGTACTGGGCGACGGCCTCGGCGACCTCGTGGAGTTCGTCGAGCTGGTGCGGCTGGGTGGCGATGTCGATCTCGCCGGTGCGCTCCCACTCGGCGTCGATGCCGTAGCGGGTGAGGGTGGTCTCGATGCCGTCGAGGTTGTCGGCGCCGAGGCGCTCCAGCCGGCCGAGCTCGGCGGGCCAGCGCTGCAGGCCGTTGCCGAAGCCGTGGGTCAGGCTGGCCGCGCAGAATCCGCCGTTGCGCCCGGACGCGGCCCAGCCCACTTCCTGGCCCTCGACCAGGACGACGTCCAGGGAGGGGTCGCGCTCCTTGGCGACGAGGGCGGTCCAGAGGCCGGAGTAGCCGCCGCCGACGACCAGGAGGTCGCAGTGGGCGTCGCCGACCAGGGCGGGCTGCGCCGTCGGCCGCCCCGGGTCCTCGAGCCAGAAGGGGGTGGGCCTGGCGTCACTGAGCGCGCGGGCGGAGTCCATGCATTATCAGCCACTTTCTGCACATTGATGGTGATGATCGGCCGCCGTCCCGACGGTACGCCGGGACGGCGGCCGGGGCGGTCAGGCGGTCGCCTTCCGGCGGTTCCCGAGCCACTGCCCGCCCACGGTGAGCCCGACGGCGGCGATGAACATCGCGGTGCCGATGACGTTCACCTGGACCGGGATGCCGCGCTGCGAGGCGCCCCAGACGAACATCGGGAAGGTGACCGTGGTCGGTCCCGAGTTGAACTGGGTGATGATGAAGTCGTCGAAGGAGAGCGCGAAGCTGAGCAGCGCGCCGGCCGCGATGCCGGGGGCGGCGAGGGGCAGGGTGACCCGTAGGAAGGTCTGGACCGGGGTGGCGTAGAGGTCCTGGGCGGCCTGCTCGAGCCTCGGGTCCATGCTCATCACGCGTGCCTTGACCGCCGTCACCACGAAGCTCAGGCAGAACATGATGTGCGCGATGAGGATGGTGGTGAAGCCGAACGGGATGCGCATGTTGAGGAAGAGCGTGCCGAGCGAGGCGGCCATGACCACCTCGGGCATGGCCATCGGCAGGAAGATCATCGCGGTGGTGGCGGAGCGGCCGCGGAAGCGGTAGCGGGCCAGCGCGAAGGCGACCATGGTGCCGAGCACGGTGGCGCCGACGGTGGCGAGCACCGCGACCTGGAGGCTCAGCGAGAGCGACTGGCACATGTCGGCGACGCCGCAGGGGTCGGTCCAGGCGTCGGTGGAGAACTCGTTCCACTCGTAGTTGAACTTGCCGACCGGCTTGTTGAACGAGAAGGCGAGGACCACCAGGTTGGGCAGTACCAGGTAGGCGAGGGCCAGCAGGCCCGCCAGCACCACCAGGTGCGCGCGGATCCATGTGAAGAATCGGGACATCAGACCAGTTCCTCCGTCCCGGCCTTGCGCATGTAGACCGTCACCATGCCCAGGATCAGGGCCATCAGGATGAAGCTGAGCGCGGCGGCCGTGGGGTAGTCGAGCACGTTCAGGAACTGCTTCTGGATGCCGTTGCCGACCATCTGCTCGCTCGGCGAGCCCAGCAGCTGGGCGTTGATGTAGTCGCCGGAGGCCGGGATGAAGGTGAGCAGGGTGCCCGCGACCACACCGGGGAGCGAGATCGGGAAGGTGACCTTGCGGAAGGTGGTGAACGGGCGGGCGTAGAGGTCCCCGGCGGCCTCGTGCAGGCGCGGGTCGATCCGCTCCAGCGAGGTGTACAGCGGCAGGATCATGAACGGCAGGAAGTTGTAGGTGAGGCCGCAGACCACGGCGAGCGGGGTGGCCAGCACGCGGTCGCCGGAGGTGAGGCCGATCGCGCTGGTGACGTCCAGCACGTGCAGGGTGTTGAGCAGGCCGACCACCGGGCCGCCGTCCGAGAGGATGGTCTTCCAGGCCAGCGTGCGGATCAGGAAGCTGGTGAAGAACGGCGCGATGACCAGGATCAGCAGCACGCTGCGCCAGCGCTTGCTCGCCTTGAAGGCGATCGTGTAGGCGAGCGGGTAGCCGATGGCGAGGCAGAGCAGGGTCGCGGTGGCCGCGTAGCCGAACGAGCGGACGAAGTGCCACTTGTACTCGACCAGGGCGTCCCAGTACGTGGCGAGGTGCCAGGTGACGCGGAAGCCGTCCTCGAGCGAGCCGGTCTGCAGCGAGGTGGAGCCCTGGTAGAGCATCGGCACGGCGAAGAAGACGACCAGCCAGGCGACGCCGGGCAGCAGCAGCCAGTACGGGGTGAGCTTGCGCCGGGTCCTGGGTGCGGAGCCGGCGGGCTGGCCGCTGTCGGGGGGTATCGCCTGCGGCGGGGCGGCCTCGGTGAGGGTGCTCATGCCGCCGCCTCCCCGGTGCCCGCGTCGATCGCCTGCGCGGCGTCGAGGGCGAAGGAGTGCGCCGGGTTCCAGTGCAGGACCACCGGGGCGCCGGGGACGACCCGGGCGTCGCGCTCCATGTTCTGCTCGAAGACGGTGACCTCCTGGCCGCCGTCGGTGCGCACCAGGTACTGGGTGGAGACGCCGATGAAGCTGGAGTCGACGACCGTGCCGGCCAGCCGGTTGCGGCCCTCGGCGACCTCGGCGGAGCCGTGCTCGATGGTGATCTTCTCCGGGCGGACGCCGAGGTGGACCCGCCTGGCCTCGGTGGCGCAGCGGGCCCGGGGCACGGTGAGCCGGGCGCCGGCGGCGCTGAGCAGCAGGTCCTCGCCGGCGCCGCCGGTGACGTCGGCGGGCAGCAGGTTGGACTGGCCGAGGAAGTTGGCCACGAAGGTGGTGGCGGGGTTCTCGTAGAGCTCGGCGGGCGCGCCGAGCTGCTCGACCCGGCCGCCGTTCATCACCGCGATGGTGTCGGCCATGGTCATGGCCTCCTCCTGGTCGTGGGTGACGTGCACGAAGGTGATGCCGACCTCGGTCTGGATCCGCTTGAGCTCCAGCTGCATCTGGCGGCGGAGCTTGAGGTCGAGGGCGCCGAGCGGCTCGTCGAGGAGCAGCACCTGCGGGTGGTTGATGAGCGCGCGGGCGACGGCGACGCGCTGCTGCTGGCCGCCGGAGAGCTGGTGCGGCTTGCGCCGGGCGTACTGGCCGAGCTCGACGAGTTCGAGCATGTCCTCGACCTGCTTCTTGACGTCCTTGCGGCCGCGCCGGCGCAGGCCGAAGGCGACGTTCTCGAAGATGTCGAGGTGCGGGAAGAGCGCGTAGCTCTGGAAGACGGTGTTCACCGGCCGCTTGTACGGGGGCAGCGCGGTGACGTCCTGGCCGCCGATGAGGACGGTGCCGCTGGTGGGCTCCTCCAGGCCGGCGATCATCCGCAGGGTGGTGGTCTTGCCGCAGCCGGAGGCGCCGAGCAGGGCGAAGAAGGAGCCCTGGGGGACGGTCAGGTCCAGCGGGTGGACGGCGGTGAAGGAGCCGTAGGTCTTGCCGATGCCGGTGAGCCGGACGTCGCCGCCGACGGCTGCGGGGCTCTGCTGCTCTGTCATGGATGGTGTCTCTCTGGGTTCGCTGCCGTCAGTGGGGGTCAGGCGCCGATGAGCTTGGAGAACTTCTCCTCGAAGTCGCTCTCCTCGGTCTCGGTGAGGGTCCGGAAGACGTGCGCCTTGGCCGCCATCCCGGGGGTGGGGACGACCAGCGGGTTGGCGGCGCTGTCCGGGGCGATCGCGGCCAGTTCCTCCTTCACCCCGGTGACGGCGGAGACGAAGCCGATGCCTGCGGTCAGCTGCGCCGCGATCTTCGGCTGATAGTAGAAGTCGATCAACTTCTCGGCGTTCGTCTTGTGCTGCGCCCTGGCCGGGACCAGCAGGTTGTCGGTGCTGGTCACGAAGCCCTTCTCGGGGATGACGAACTCGATGTCCGGGTTGTCGGCCTGCAGCTGGATCAGGTCGCCGCCCCAGGCGACGCAGGCGGCGATGTCGCCGGAGGAGAGCTCCTGGCCGTAGTCGTTGCCGGTGAAGCGGCGGATCTGCTTGTTGTCGACCGCCTTCTGCAGCCGGGCGACCGCGGCAGCGTAGTCGTCGGCGGTGAACTTCGCCGGGTCCTTGCCCATGTCCAGCAGGGTGATGCCGATGCTGTCGCGCATCTCGGAGAGGAAGGTCACCCGGCCCTTGAGGTCGGGGTCCTCCAGCAGCTGGGCGACACTGGTGACCTCCTTCCCCTTGGTGGCCTTGCGGTTGTAGGCGATGACCACCTGGATGCCGGCCCACGGGTAGCTGTACAGCCGGCCCGGGTCCCAGTCGGGGGCCCGGAAGCGGGACTCGACGTTGGTGATGGCGGTGGTGACGTTGGCCGGGTTGAGCTTCTGCGCCCAGCCGAGGCGGATCAGCCGGGCCGCCATCCAGTCGGTGAGCACCATCAGGTCGCGGCCGGTGTCCTGGCCGGCGGCGAGCTGCGGCTTGACCTTGCCGAAGAACTCGACGTTGTCGTTGACGTCCTCGGTGTACCTGACCTTGATGCCGGTGGCGGCGGTGAAGGCCTCCAGGGTGCCGTGCTTCTCCTTGTCGTTCTCGTCGGTGTCGACGTAGAGCGGCCAGTTGGAGAAGTTCACCTCCTTCTCGCTGTCCGAGAGGTCCTTGGCGGCGTTCGCGGTGGAGTCGCCCGTCCCGCCGGTGTGTCCGGCGGGCGGGATGCCGCAGGCGGCGAGGCCGGCCGCGCCGGCGGTCAGGGCGGCGGCGCGCAGCACGGCACGCCGGCCGAGAGCGGCCCGGCCACTGGTCAGACTGCGTTCCCAGGCCTTGCGGACCGGTTCCGACAGTCCGTCGGTGAGCTCGTTGAACGCCATGGGACGGGCCTCCTGGGGGGCGAAGGGGGGTGTGGGGGGCACCCCGGTCCGGGTTATCTGTCTCCGAAGACGGTGCGGTGCCAGTCCTTGCGGGCGACCGCGGTGGTGTCGAACATGACGTGCTTGACCTGCGTGTACTCGTCCAGCGAGTACTGCGACATGTCCTTGCCGTAGCCGGAGGACTTGTAGCCGCCGTGGGGCATCTCGCTGAGGATCGGGATGTGGTCGTTGACCCAGACGCAGCCGGCCGCCAGCTCGCGGGTGGCCCGCAGCGAGCGGTGGACGTTGCTGGTCCAGGCGGAGGCGGCCAGGCCGTAGGGGGTGTCGTTGGCCAGCCGCAGGCCCTCGTCGTCGCTGTCGAAGGGCAGGACCACCAGCACCGGGCCGAAGATCTCGCCCTGGACGACCTCGCTGTCCTGGGCGGCGCCGGTGATCAGGGTGGGGCGGTAGTAGGCGCCGCGGGTGAGGTCGGTGCCGTCGTGGCCCTTCGCGGGCGCGGCGCCGCCGGTGACCACGGTCGCGTAGCCGCGGGCGCGCTCGACGAAGCCGGCCACCCGGTCGCGGTGGGTGAAGGAGACCAGCGGGCCGAGGTCGGTGCGCGGGTCCAGCGGGTCGCCCAGCCGGATCCCCCGGTACAGCTCGGCCACGCCGGCCACGAAGGCGTCGTAGAGCGGGCGCTGGACGTAGGCGCGGGTGGCGGCGGTGCAGTCCTGGCCGCTGTTGATCAGGGAGGCGGCGACGGCGCCGTGCACCGCGGCGTCGAGGTCGGCGTCGTCGAAGACCACGAACGGGGCCTTGCCGCCGAGTTCCAGGTGGGTGCGCTTGACGGTCGCGGTGGCGAGTTCGGCGACCCGCTTGCCGACCGGGGTGGAGCCGGTGAAGGAGACCATCGCGACGTCCGGGTGCGACACCAGGTGCTCGCCCGCGACCCGGCCCGCGCCGGTGACGACGTTGACCACGCCGTCCGGGATGCCGGCCAGGGTGCAGGCCCGGGCGAACATCAGCGAGGTCAGCGGGGTCAGCTCGGCCGGCTTGAGGACGATGGTGTTGCCGGCCGCGATCGCCGGGAGGACCTTCCAGGCGGCCATCTGGAGCGGGTAGTTCCAGGGCGAGATCGAACCGACCACGCCGATCGCCTCGCGCCGCACGTACGAGGTGTGGTCGCCGGAGTACTCGCCGGCCGCCTTGCCCTCCAGGTTGCGGGCGGCCCCGGCGAAGAAGGCCGTGTTGTCGATGGTGCCGGGGACGTCGAACTCGGTGGAGAGCTTGATCGGCTTGCCGGTCTGCGCGGTCTCCACCCGGGCGAGGTCGGCGGCCGCGTCGGTGAGGACGGCGGCCAGCCGGGTGAGCGCCTCGGAGCGGGCACCGGGGGTGGCACCGGCCCACTCCGGCAGCGCGGCCCGGGCGGCGGCCACGGCCTCGTCGACCTGTCCGGTGGAGGCCAGGGAGAACTCCTCGACGACGCTTCCGTCGGCCGGGTTGACGACCTGGAAGGCGTCACCGCTCCCCCGGCTCTGTCGGCCCGCGATGTACTGCGCGCCCGCGCCGAAGTCGGTCAGGTCCATCTGGTTCCTCCAGGTTCCGGTGGTGCGACCGTCCGGACGACCGCCCCGGGCCGTCCCGCCCGCGCCGCCGTGGGGGGCGGGCGAGGGGGCGGACAGGGCGTGGCCGGCAGGCCGGTCGTCGCGCTCGTGGCGCCGGGTTCCGGCCACAGGGCCGGAACCGTCACGGTCGACCCGCTGACCATGCCTGCTGGCGCCGGGGCGTGACAAGGACCACTGCGACAACCTCGGCGGAAAGCGCCTTACAAGGTGCAAGGCTTCGGGCAGGGCAACAGGTCGTCGCCGCGATGGATGATTTCCCTGACACTCTGAACCCTGGAGGCCCCGCGATGCTCCCCACCGTCGCCCGTGTACTCGACCTGGAGGTGATGCGCCGCGGCCTCCCCCAGGTGGTGGCCGGAGCCGACCACCTGGAACGCCCGGTCCGCTGGGTCCACGTCAGCGAGCTGCCCGACGTCGCCGGCATGCTGCAGGGCGGCGAACTGGTGCTGAGCACCGGCATCGCCCTGCCCGAGGACCGCGAGGGCCTGGCCCGGTACGTGCGCGAGCTCGCCGACATCGGCGTCGCCGGACTGGTCATCGAGTACGGCCGGCGCTACTTCGACAGCCTGCCGCGCGCCTTGGTGCACGCCGCCGAGCAGCGCGGACTGCCGCTGATCGCGCTCCGCCGCGAACTGCGCTTCGTCTCCGTCACCGAGGCCGTGCACGCCCTGGTGGTCAACGCCCAGCTGGAGCAGCTGCGCACCTCCGAGGCGATCCACCAGGTGTTCAACGAACTGGTCGTGGAGGGCGCCGAACCGGCCGAGGTGGTCCGCCAGGTGTCCCGGATAGCGGGAGCCCCGGTCGTCCTGGAGAACCTCGCCCACCAGGTGCTCACCCACGAGTCCGCCGGGCGGCCCGAGGCCGAGCTGCTGGAGGACTGGGAGCGCCGTTCGCGCGGGGTGCGCCCGCCCGGGCGCACCGGGTACGACCCGCGCAGCGGCTGGCTGGTCACCGCGGTCGGCGCCCGCGGGCAGGACTGGGGCCGGCTGGTGCTGATGCAGGAGCCCGGTCCGCAGCCGGAGGGCGGGCCGCACCCGTTCACCATGCTGCTGGAGCGCGGCGCCTCCGCGCTGGCCCTCAACCGGCTGGTGGTCCGCGACCGGGAGAGCCTGGAGCGGCAGACCCACCGCACGCTGCTCTCCGGGATCCTCACCCATGCGCTGACCGTCTCCGAGGTGGCCCTGCGCGCCCAGGCGCTCGGCGTGCCGCTGGAGGGGCGGCGGCTGGTCGGCGCGGTGCTGCGGCAGCGGCGCGGCCCGATCCCGGCCGCGCTGGAGGCCCAGGCCCGGCTGCGCGACTTCACCGAACTCGCGGCCAGCGCCGTCCGCGCCTGCCGGCTGTCCGCCCTGGTCGGGGCCCTGGACGACGAGGGCGTCGGCGTGCTGATCACGCTCGGCCCGCAGCAGGACGAGCACGCCGCGCTGGACGCCTTCGCCGCGGCGCTGCGCCGGCTGGCCGCCGAGGCGGCCCGGGACGCCGCCGCGCCGGAACCGGTGGTCGCGGTCGGCTCCTCGGTCGGCTCGGTCCGCGACGCCCGGCGCACCCTGCTGGAGGCCACCCAGGTCGCCGACGCGGCGCTGCACGACGCGCCCGGCGGCCGGGCCGCGTCCTACTACCGGCTGCCCGACGTGCGGCTGCGCGGACTGCTGCACCTGCTGCGGGACGACGCCCGGCTGCAGACCTACGTGGAGCGGGAGCTGGGGCCGCTGCTCGCCTTCGACGCCGAGCACAACGGCCAGCTGGTGCAGATGCTGCGGATCTACCTGGAGCAGGGCCGGAACAAGTCCGCGGCGGCGGACGCCGCGCACCTGTCCCGGCCGTCCTTCTACGACCGGCTGCACAAGGTCGAGCGGATCCTCGGGGTCGACCTCGACCAGGTCGAGTCCTGCCTCTCGCTGCATGTCGCCCTGCTCGCGCTGGACGCCGTCCGCCGCTGACCCGGTCGCCGCCCGCCCCCGCGCTCGCCCCGAGAAGGACCGGTCGACGGGGGCGGGGCCACGGCCCCTGGACGCCGGTCAGACGCCGGTGATCCGGGTCCAGACCTTGTGCAGACCGGGCCGCTCGGCGGAGCCGACGTCGCGCATGGTGTGCAGCCGGGCCCGCATCTCCTCGGTCGGGAAGAGCAGCGGGTGCTCCGCCAGCTCCGCCTTCTCCCGGTCCCCGCTGGCCGCCAGCACCTCGCGGGCGGCCGGAACGGGGCAGATGTACTGCACCGCGGCCGCCAGCTCGGCGGCCACCTCGGGCTGGTAGTAGTGGTCGATCAGCAGCTCGGCGTTGCGCTTGTGCTCGGCCCGGTTGGGGATCATCAGGCTCTCCGCCCACAGCTCACCGCCCTCCTCGGGCACCACGAACGCGATGTCCGGGTTCTCGGCGGTGAGCTGCACGGCGTCGCCGGAGTACGCCTGGCAGGCCAGCGCCGCGCCGGAGGCCAGGTCGCTGGTGTAGTCGTTGCCGGTGAACCGCCGCACGTGCCGGCTGTCGACCATCCGCTGCACCAGGTCCATCGCCTGCCGGGCCTGGTCCTCGGTGAACGCCGAGATGTCGGCGCCCTGGGCGAGCATCAGCAGGCCGAGCGCCTCGTCCAGCCCGGCGAACAGGGTGACCCGGCCCTTCAGGTCGGGCGCCCAGAGGTCGGCGACGGACTTGATCTCCCGGCCGAGCTCCTTGCGGTTGTACGCGATGCCGGTGATCCCGGACTGCCAGGGCACGCTGCGCCGGCGCCCGGGGTCGAAGGCCGGGTCGGCGAGCTGCGGGTCCAGCTGCGCCGTGACATTGGGCAGGTTGGCCCGGTCCATGGCCTGCACCCAACCGAGCGAGACGTACCGGCCGGCCATCCAGTCGCTGACCACCATCAGGTCGCGGCCCGGGTCGGTGCCCTGTGTGAGCACCGGGCCCATCTTGCCGAAGAACTCGTCGTTGTCGTTGATGTCCTCGGTGTAGGTGACCTTGATGCCGGTCCGCTCGGTGAAGGCGTCCAGGGTCGGGCGCCCGCCGTCGTCGTCGACGTCGATGTACTGGGTCCAGTTGGAGAAGCCCAGCCGCTTCTCGCTCTCCGAGCGGTCGGGGGCGGAGCGGCGGTCCTCGTCCACGTAGGCGGACGGGATGCCGCAGCCGGTCAGGGCGGCGGCCCCGAACAGTCCGGCACCGGTGCCGAGCACCCCGCGGCGGGACGGACGGCGGCGGGTCGGACCGTGGAGACCGCTCGGGCGGCGGGCGGGGGTGGTGCTGGGCATGGTGGGGCCTCCGGAGCGGGAGACGGCCCCGGACGCGAGGGCGCCCGGGGCCGTCCTGTCGGTGAGAGTCAGACGGTGTGCGCGTCGGCCAGCGACAGCACCTCGTCGAGGACGGCGAGGCCGGCCTTCGCCTCCTCCTCCGTCACCGTGCACGGCGGAACGACGTGGAAGCGGTTCATGTTCACGAACGGCCAGAGCCCGCGCTGCTTGCACGCGGCGGCCAGCTCGGCGATCGGGCCGTTGGCGGCACCCGCCGCGTTGTACGGCACCAGCGGCTCGCGGGTGGCGCGGTCCTTCACCAGGTCGAGCGCCCAGAAGACGCCGAGTCCGCGCACCTCGCCGATGGACGGGTGGCGCTCCGCCAGCTCGCGCAGGCCGGGGCCGAGCACGGTCTCGCCGATGTGCTTGGCGTTCTCGACGATGCCCTCCTCCGCCATGGTGTTGATGGTGGCGACGGCCGAGGCGCAGGCCAGCGGGTGGCCGGAGTAGGTGAGCCCGCCGGGGAACGGCCGCTCCGCGAAGGTGGCGGCGATCTCCGCGCTGATCGCCACGCCGCCGAGCGGGACGTAGCCCGAGTTGACGCCCTTGGCGAAGGTCAGCAGGTCCGGGGTGACGCCCCAGTGGTCGGCGGCGAACCACTCGCCGGTGCGGCCGAAGCCGGCCATCACCTCGTCGAGGATGAACACGATGCCGTAGCGGTCGCAGATCTCCCGGACGCCGGCCAGGTAGCCGGGCGGCGGGATCAGGATGCCGGCGGTGCCGACCACGGTCTCCAGGATGACGGCCGCGACGGTGCCGGGGCCCTCGAAGGCGATGACCTGCTCCAGGTGGGCCAGCGCGCGCTCGCACTCCTGCGCCTCGTTCTCGGCGTGGAAGTTGCTGCGGTAGGCGTACGGGCCCCAGAAGTGCACGATGCCGGAGACACCGGTCTCGCTGGCCCAGCGGCGCGGGTCGCCGGTGAGGGCGATCGCGTTGGCGGTGGCGCCGTGGTACGAGCGGTAGGTGGAGAGCACCTTCTGCCGACCGGTGTGCAGCCGGGCCAGCCGGATGGCGTTCTCGTTGGCCTCGGCGCCGCCGTTGGTGAAGAAGATCTTGTCCAGGTCGCCGGGGGTGCGCTCGGCGATCAGCCGGGCGGCCTCGCTGCGCGCCTCCACCGCGAAGCCGGGGGCGATGGTGCAGAGCTTCGCCGCCTGCTCCTGGATGGCCGCGACCACCTTCGGGTGCTGGTGCCCGATGTTGGTGTTGACCAGCTGCGAGGAGAAGTCCAGGTAGCGGTTGCCGTCGTAGTCCCAGAAGTACGAGCCCTCGGCGCCGGCCACCGCGAGGGGGTCGATCAGCGCCTGGGCGGACCACGAGTGGAAGACGTGCGCGCGGTCGGCGGCCTTGACGGCCTGGCCGGCGGCCGAGTCGGCGGTGGGGATGCTCATGCGGCAAGGCTAGGGACTCGCCGTACCGAAGTGGAGAGCCATCCTGTCAGCCGGTCGGCTCAACGGCCGACAGGGTGCAAAGGCACAGGGCCCGGGTCGCGGGGACCCGGGCCCATGGTCGGATCACACGATCGTCGTCCGGTCGGACCGTGCTCCGGTGGTGGTGCTCGCTCAGATGGCGGTCATCACGTGCTTGACGCGGGTGTAGTCCTCGAAGCCGTAGGAGGAGAGGTCCTTGCCGTAGCCGGACTTCTTGAAGCCACCGTGCGGCATCTCGGCGACCAGCGGGATGTGGGTGTTGATCCAGACGCAGCCGAAGTCCAGGCGGCGCGACATCCGCATGGCGCGGGCGTGGTCCTTGGTCCACACCGAGGAGGCCAGCGCGAACTCGACGCCGTTGGCGTAGTCGACGGCCTGCTCCTCGTCGGAGAAGCGCTGCACGGTGATGACCGGGCCGAAGACCTCGTTCTGGATGATCTCGTCGTCCTGCTTCAGGCCGGAGACGACGGTCGGGGCGTAGAAGTAGCCCTTGTCGCCGACCCGGTGGCCACCGGCCTCGACCTTGGCGTGCTGCGGCAGGCGCTCGATGAAGCCGGAGACCTGCTTCAGCTGGTTGGCGTTGTTCAGCGGGCCGTAGAGCACGTCCTCGTCGTCCACGCCACCGGTCTTGGTCTCGGCGGCGGCCTTGGCCAGCGCCTCGACGAAGGCGTCGTGGATCGACTCGTGCACCAGCACGCGGGTGGCGGCGGTACAGTCCTGGCCCGCGTTGAAGAAGCCCGCCACCGAGATGCCCTCGACGGCCTCGGCGATGTCGGCGTCCTCGAAGACCACGACCGGGGCCTTGCCGCCCAGCTCCAGGTGGACGCGCTTGACGTCCTTGGAGGCCGACTCGGCGACCTGGATGCCGGCGCGCACCGAGCCGGTGATGGAGGCCATCGCCGGGGTCCGGTGCTCGACCATCAGCCGGCCGGTCTCGCGGTCGCCGCAGATCACGTTGAAGACGCCGGCCGGGAGCTCGAGGTCCTTGAGGATGCCGCCGATGATCTCGGCCAGCAGCACGGTGGAGGCCGGGGTGGTGTCGGAGGGCTTCAGCACCACGGTGTTGCCGGCGGCGATGGCCGGGGCGAACTTCCAGACGGCCATCATCATCGGGTAGTTCCACGGCGCCACCTGGGCGCAGACGCCGACCGGCTCGCGGCGGACGATCGAGGTCATGCCGTCCATGTACTCACCGGCGGACTTGCCCTCCAGCAGGCGGGCGGCGCCGGCGAAGAAGCGGATCTGGTCCACCATCGGACCGATCTCCTCGGAGAGGGTCAGCCCGCGCGGCTTGCCGGTGTTGCGGACCTCGGCGTCGACGATCTCGTCGGCACGGGCCTCCACCGCGTCCGCGATCTTCAGCAGCAGCTTCTGCCGGGTGCTCGGGGTGGAGTCCCGCCAGGCCGGGAACGCGGCCGCGGCGGCGTCCATGGCGGCGTCGACGTCGGAGGCGCCGGACAGCGGGGACGTCGCGTAGACCTCGCCGGTCGTCGGGTCGACGATGTCGAGCGTGCGGCCGTCGGCCGCATCGACGAACTCACCGTTGATGTAGTTGCGCAGCGTGCGAAGGTCGCTCACGGATGTCTCCTCGGTCTCGGCCTGCGGCATTGCAGAATCCGGCGCCATGGTACGTCGGTTGCCGGGGCCGACGGCGGGCGCCGAGTGGCCGCGCCGGTCGTGCCGCGGTCCACTGGTTGGCGGAATGCGCGCGGCACAGCGGAGCCGCGCGCGTACCGTAGCCAGGGTAGCCGTACGACTGCCGTTATCGACAGGCCGAGCGCGCATAGACGATGAAATCCGCATGCGTTTTCCAAGATCTCGACGAAATCAGCAGCTGCCGCGCTTGCGCACACGAGACCGATCGGGCACAGTGGCGGCGTGGCCAACCGCGACCGGAACGCCAGCGTTCCCCTCGACGCCGCCTCCAAGGCGATCATCGAGCAGCTCCAGGAGGACGGGCGCCGCCCGTACGCCGCCATCGGCAAGGCCGTCGGCCTGTCCGAGGCGGCCGTGCGACAGCGCGTCCAGAAGCTGCTCGACCAGGGCGTGATGCAGATCGTCGCCGTCACGGACCCGCTCACCGTCGGCTTCACCCGCCAGGCGATGGTCGGAATCCGGGTCGAAGGAGACATCGATCCCGTCGCCGACGCGCTGGCCGCCCTCGACGAGGTCGACTACGTCGTCTGCACCGCCGGCTCGTTCGACCTCCTGGCCGAACTGGTCTGCGAGGACGACGAGCACCTGCTCGAAATGATCAACAAGCGCATCCGCGCGCTTCCCGGCGTGCGGAGCACCGAGAGCTTCGTTTACCTGAAGCTCCGGAAACAGACCTACACCTGGGGCACCCGATGACAGCCGACCCGGCGCAGAAGGACCTTTCCAAGACCGCCTACGACCACCTGTGGATGCACTTCACCCGCATGTCGTCGTACGAGAACTCCCCCGTGCCGACGATCGTCAAGGGCGAGGGCACCTACGTCTGGGACGACAAGGGACGCAAGTACCTCGACGGCCTCGCCGGCCTGTTCGTCGTCCAGGCCGGCCACGGCCGCGAGGAGCTGGCCGAGGCCGCCGCCAAGCAGGCCAAGGAGCTCGCCTTCTTCCCGGTGTGGAGCTACGCCCACCCGAAGGCCGTCGAGCTGGCCGAGCGCCTGGCCAACTACGCCCCGGGCGACCTGAACAAGGTCTTCTTCTCCACCGGTGGCGGCGAGGCCGTCGAGACCGCCTGGAAGCTTGCCAAGCAGTACTTCAAGCTGACCGGCAAGCCGACCAAGTACAAGGTCATCTCGCGGGCCGTCGCCTACCACGGCACCCCGCAGGGCGCCCTGTCCATCACCGGCCTGCCGGGCCTGAAGGCCCCGTTCGAGCCGCTGGTGCCGGGCACCCACAAGGCCCCGAACACCAACATCTACCGCGCCCCGGCCTTCCTGGCCGGCCCCGACGGCACGGTCGACCCCGAGGCGTACGGCCGCTGGTGCGCCGACGAGATCGAGGTCGCGATCCTCAACGAGGGCGCCGACACCGTCGCCGCGGTCTTCGTCGAGCCGGTGCAGAACGCCGGTGGCTGCTTCCCGCCGCCGCCCGGGTACTTCCAGCGCCTGCGCGAGATCTGCGACCGCCACGACGTGCTGCTGGTCTCGGACGAGGTCATCTGCGCCTTCGGCCGCCTCGGCACCATGTTCGGCGCCGACAAGTTCGGCTACCAGCCCGACATGATCACCTGCGCCAAGGGCATGACCTCGGGCTACTCCCCGATCGGCGCCACGATCATCTCGGACCGCCTGGCGGAGCCGTTCTACAAGGGTGACAACACCTTCCTGCACGGCTACACCTTCGGTGGCCACCCGGTCTCCTCCGCGGTGGCGCTGGCCAACCTCGACATCTTCGAGCGCGAGGGCCTGAACCAGCACGTCCTCGACAACGAGTCGAAGTTCCTGGGCACCCTGGACAAGCTGCGCGACCTGCCGATCGTCGGCGACGTCCGCGGCAACGGGTACTTCTACGGCATCGAGCTCGTGAAGGACAAGGTCACCAAGGAGTCGTTCAACGACGACGAGGTCGAGCGCGTGCTCTACGGCTTCCTGTCGAAGGCGCTCTTCGAGAACGGCCTGTACTGCCGCGCCGACGACCGTGGCGACCCGGTCATCCAGCTGGCGCCGCCGCTGATCTCCGACCAGTCGACCTTCGACGAGATCGAGCAGATCCTGCGGACCAGCCTCACCGACGCGTGGGCGAAGATCTGACCCCTCGGAACTTTCCTCCCCACCCTCAGTCGCAGGGCGGTCCCGCTTCAGCGGGGCCGCCCTGCGGCGTTCCCGGCACTGCCCCGACTGCGGTTACCGGTACCGCCCCGACTCGGCACCGGTAGTACTCCGGCGCCGTTCCGACGGCGGTTCCCGGCCGTTCCGCCATCGGTCCGTCGATCAAACACGCCTGATTGCGGGTGATTTGCCCCGGATGGGCCAGTGTGCCGCAACCGCGCCCAGGCCCGATCGTTCTAATCTGACGACTGTCATATCCCTGCGGCCACCCAGGATGGAACCTCATGTCAGCGGCCCCTCCTGACAACGACGTGCTGTGGGCCCGGGGGATCGTCAAGTCCCACCAGGGCACCCCCGCGCTGCGCGGCGTCTCGCTCGGGGTCCGGGAGGGCGAAGTCCTCGCCGTCACCGGCCCGCGCGGCTCCGGCAAGAGCACCCTGCTCGGCTGCCTCTCCGCCCTGCTCCCGGTGGACGAGGGCGAGGTCTGGTTCAACAGCTCCCCCGTGCACACCCTCGGCCGGGCCGGCCGCGAACGGCTGCGCCGCGACCGCTTCGGCTTCGTCGGCTCCGAACCGCACCTGGTCCCCGAACTGACCGCCCGGGAGAACGTCGCCCTGCCCCTGCTGCTGGCCGGCGCCGGCGGCAAGGCCGCCTACACCGCCGCCGACGAGTGGCTGGAACGCCTGGACATCGGCGACCTCGCCAAGGTCCGGCCGGAACGGCTGGTCCAGGGCCAGCGCCAGCGGATCGCCGTCGCCCGCGCCCTCGCGCCGCTCCCGCCGGTCGTCTTCGCCGACGACCCCACCGCCCCGCTGCACCGCGAGACCGCCGAACAGGTCCTGCGGATACTGACCAGCGCGGCCCGCTCCCACCAGCTCACCCTCGTGCTGGCCACCCACGACCCCGAGCTCGTCCGGTACGCGGACCGCGCCGTCGCCCTCCTCGACGGCCGCCTG
>NZ_JAIY01000006.1:783279-783629 GCF_000710405.2 Kitasatospora sp. MBT66
GAGCGGCCCCGCCGACGGCCACGACGCGCTCGTCCGGCTGCTCTGGTGCCTGCCCCCGCTGGCCGCGGTCGCCTGGTTCGCGGCCGTCGCCGCCCGCGCCGTGCCCGCCCGGCGGGCCGACCGGATCACCGGGCTCACCACCGCCGGCGCCGGGGCCGGCCGGATCCGCGCGCTGATCGCCGGCGAGGTCGCGCTCGCCTGCGGGGCCGGCGCCGGACTCACCCTGCTGCTCTTCCTGGTCCTGCGCAACGACATCGCCGGACCGGGCCTCGCCGACGAACTGGGCATGGGCGTTGCCCTCCCCGCCGCCGCACCGGTCACCCTGCTCGCCCTCGTGCCGCTGACCGCCG
>NZ_JAIY01000006.1:784182-784513 GCF_000710405.2 Kitasatospora sp. MBT66
GCTGCGGCTCGGGGCGGCGCCCCGGCTGCTGTTCGGCGCCGTCGTGCTGCGGACCCTGATGACCGGTACGGTCCTGCTGGTCACCGGCGGGGCGACCGCCGCCCTGGCCGCCGCCGGACTGCGCTGAGCCGCCGGGGCGGTCTACGGACTACGCGGAAGGGCCCGGCCGATGGCCGGGCCCTTCTGCGTGATTCGGCCGGTGGTCCGGCTCGTCGTTCGATCAGCCCGCCGCCGCGAGCTGGCCGCAGGCGCCGTCGATCTCCTGGCCGCGGGTGTCGCGGACGGTCGTCGGCACGCCGTGCGACTGGAGCCGCCGGACGAACTCCCGCTC
>NZ_JAIY01000006.1:784702-794689 GCF_000710405.2 Kitasatospora sp. MBT66
GTCCTTGATCAGCGCGTACTCGATGGAGATCCGGCGACCGGACTTCTCGGCGTAGTTCCACGCCGCGTCCAGCACCTCGGCGACCTTCCAACGGGTGTTGACCGGCACCAGCTCGTCGCGGAGCTCGTCGTCCGGAGCGTGCAGCGACAGCGCCAGACGGCAGCTGAGCCCCTCGTCGGCGAACCGGTACATCGCCGGGACCAGGCCGACGGTCGAGACCGTGATGCCGCGCTGGGACAGGCCGAAGCCGTCCGGCGCCGGGTCGGTCAGCCTGCGGATCGAGGCCAGCACCCGCTTGTAGTTGGCCAGCGGCTCGCCCATGCCCATGAACACCACGTTGGACAGCCGGGCCTCGCCACCGGGGATCTCCCCGCTGCGGAGCGAGCGCATCCCGGCGGCGATCTGCTCGACGATCTCGGCCGTCGACAGGTTGCGGGTCAGCCCGGCCTGGCCGGTGGCGCAGAACGGGCAGTTCATGCCGCAGCCCGCCTGGGAGCTGATGCACATGGTGACCCGGTCCGGGTAGCGCATCAGCACCGACTCGACGAGCGTGCCGTCGAACAGCTTCCACAGCGTCTTGCGGGTGGTGTCGTCGTCGCAGGACACGTGCCGCAGCACCGACATCAGCTCGGGCAGCAGCCCCTCGGTGAGCTTCTCCCGGCTGGCGGCGGGGATGTCCGTCCAGCTCGCCGGGTCGTTCGACATCCGGCCGAAGTAGTGGTTGGAGAGCTGCTTCGCGCGGAACGGCTGCTCGCCCAGCTCGGCGACGGCCTCCTTGCGCTCGGCGGGGCTCAGGTCGGCGAGGTGTCGCGGGGGCTTGGCGCCGCGCGGCGCGACAAAGGTGAGTTCTCCGGGCTTAGGCATGGTTCATCCAGTGTCGCAGACGCGCGAGGGCCCCGGACGCCGTGCGTCCGGGGCCCCGGGCCGGGGCGGGTGGCCTCAGCTGCCCACGAAGGCCGCCAGCAGCAGCCAGACCACCGGGGCGGTCGGCAGCAGCGAGTCCAGCCGGTCCATGATGCCGCCGTGACCGGGCAGCAGGGTGCCCATGTCCTTGATGCCGAGGTCGCGCTTGATCATCGACTCGCCCAGGTCGCCCAGGGTCGCGGTGACCGCCGCGCAGCCGCCCAGGATCAGGCCCTGCCACCAGCTGCCGCCGTCGATGATCAGCTCCATCAGCAGCGCGCCCGCCAGCATCGACAGGCCGATGCCGCCGGCCAGGCCCTCGCGGGTCTTGCCCGGGCTGATCGTCGGCGCCAGCTTGGTCCGGCCGAACTTGTAGCCCACCGCGTAGGCGCCGGTGTCACTGCACACCGTGACGATCAGGAACAGCACGATCCGCTGCGGACCGTCGTCGGCCGCCAGCATCATCGCCACGAAGGTGGCGAGGAAGGGGACGTAGAAGGCGGTGAAGATGCCCGCCGTTATGTCCCGCAGATAGTTCTCCGGCGGCTCGGCCATCCGCCAGACCATCACCGCGAGGCCGGTGAGCGCGAGCGAGGCCGCCGCCCACTGGATCCCCGACCAGTAGCCGGTGGCGACCATCGCGATGCCGCCCACGACCAGCGGGACCAGCGGCGCCTTGATCTCCTTGCGCTCGGCGAGCCTGCTGGTCAGCTCCCAGACGCCGACCGACACCGCCGCGATCACCACGGCCAGGAACAGGGCCTTGACGAAGAAGAGCGAGGCGACGATGACCGCGCCGAGGCCGACTCCCACGCCTATCGCGGCCTGGAGGTTGCGGCCACCGCGCTGCTTGCGCTGCGCCGGCTGAGGCTGCGGATCGGGCTGGGCCACTGGTGTCTCCTGCCCTGGGTGGGACGACGGCACGAGGAACGGCTGCCCCGCCGCCGGTCCGCCCGGCACACCGGGGTGACCCGCCGCGACCGGCGGCGCCTGCGGCGCCGACGGCCCCGGGTACGCCGCGGCGCCCGGGTACGGTCCGCCGACCGGGGCGGACCTGGCGTCGTCGGTGATCGCGCGCAGCACGACCGTCTCCGACGCGCCCGGCTCCACCGCCCCGGGCTGCTCGTCGCGGAACAGCGGTCCGCTCAGCCGGCCCGTCTCGCGGGACGACCCCTCGGCGGGGTCGGGCCCGGACGGGGCTGCCGGCTGCGGGCCCGGGTCGGCCGGAACGGGAGGCATGACCTGAGTCTCCTCCGCGTCGGGGTCCCAGTACACCGGAGGCTGCTGGGAGTGACCCGTTCGGTGGCCGGGGTCACCCGAGCCGTACTGCCCGGGCCGGTCGTACTGCCCGGGCCGGTCGTACTGGCCGGGTCGGTCGTACTGCCCCGGCCGGTCGTACTGCCCGTGCGGCGGCTGCGCCGGGTACCCGCCGGCGGCGGGCGCGCCGGACGGACCGGACGCGCCGGGTGTGCCGGGTGCACCGGCGGCCTGCGCAGGCGTGCCGGGGGCCTGCGCAGGCTCGTGCGGACGGTACGGCTGGTACTGCTGGTCGGACGTGCCCCAATAGCCAGGGGCGTCAGGGGCGTCGTTCATCAGACCTCGAGCAGCTCGGCTTCCTTGTGCTTCAGCAGCTCGTCGACGGTGGCCACGTACTTGGCCGTGGTGTCGTCGAGCTCCTTCTCGGCGCGACGGCCGTCGTCCTCGCCGATCTCGCCGTCCTTGACCAGCTTGTCGATCGCGTCCTTGGCCTTGCGGCGGACGGCGCGGATCGAGACCTTGGCGTCCTCGCCCTTGCCGCGGGCGACCTTGATGAACTCCCGGCGGCGCTCCTCGGTCAGCTCGGGGAGCACGACCCGGATGATGGAGCCGTCGTTCGACGGGTTGACGCCCAGGTCGGAGTCGCGGATCGCCTGCTCGATCGCCTTCAGCGCGGTCTTGTCGAACGGCGAGACGACCGCCATCCGGGGCTCCGGAACGGAGAAGGAGGCCAGCTGGTTGATCGGCGTCACGGCGCCGTAGTACTCCGCGACGATCTTGGCGAACATCGCCGGGTGCGCGCGGCCGGTGCGGATGGCGGCGAAGTCGTCCTTGGCGTGGGCGACGGCCTTCTCCATCTTCTCCTCGGCGTCGAGGAGGGTCTCTTCGATCACTGTGATCTCCCTGTCCGGTTCATCTGCTGGTGTCCCGACCGGGGTCGGGCGCCGGAGCCTCGCGGCGGCGCCGTCCGGTACGGCTGGTTACTGCTCAGGCCCGGACAGAATCCTGGCTGATGAGTGTGCCGATCTTCTCACTCTTCACCGCGCGCGCGATATTGCCCTCCGCAAGCAGCTCGAAGACCAGCATCGGCAGGTTGTTGTCCTTGCACAGCGTGATCGCGGTGAGGTCGGCCACCTTGAGGTCGCGCGCGATGACCTCGGAGTACTCCAGCGCGTCGAACTTGACCGCGTCCGGGTTGGTGCGGGGGTCGGAGTCGTAGACGCCGTCCACGCCGTTCTTGCCCATCAGCAGCACATCGGCGTGGATCTCCAGCGCCCGCTGGACGGCCGTGGTGTCGGTGGAGAAGTAGGGCATGCCCATACCGGCGCCGAAGATCACCACGCGGCCCTTCTCCAGGTGCCGGACGGCGCGCAGCGGCAGGTACGGCTCGGCGACCTGGCCCATCGTGATGGCGGTCTGGACCCGCGTCTCGATGCCCTCCTTGACCAGGAAGTCCTGGAGCGCCAGGCAGTTCATGACCGTTCCGAGCATGCCCATGTAGTCCGAGCGGGCCCGGTCCATACCGCGGACCTGGAGCTCGGCGCCGCGGAAGAAGTTGCCGCCGCCGATCACCACGGCGACCTCGGTGCCCGCGCGGACGACCGTGGCGATCTCACGGGCGATCGCGTGCACGACGTCCGGATCGACGCCGAGCCCGCCGCCGCCGGCGAAGGCCTCACCGGACAGCTTCAGCATTACCCGGCGGCGCGTGCCGTCCTGGATCTCCCGCGCGGTCTCCTGCGTCTCCTGCATGGACTTCTCCTTCTGCACCTACTGGTTCACAGGCGCGGGTGTGCGGGTGCCCGGCCTGCGCGTACACGCGAGGAGGCCACTGCCGCGGGAACCGGTTCGGTGTCCTGCACGGCAATGGCCTCCTCGTCGTTCATGTCGCCGACGCGGCTCGCCCGTGAACGGATGGCGCTGGGTGAGCCCGTACGGCGCGTTCCCCGTGGCCCTGGTCAGCGGGCGGGGGGCGGTTCCCAGCCTACGGCCGGGGGGACCGGTGGAACGTGGCTCAGGCGCCGACGCGGAAGCGGGCGAAGCGCTTGAGGGCGACGCCGTTCTCCTCGAGGACCTTGGCGACGGTCTTCTTGTTGTCCTTCGCGAAGGCCTGCTCCAGGACGGAGTTCTCCTTCACGAAGCCGGTGACGCGACCCTCGACGATCTTCGGCAGGGCGGCCTCCGGCTTGCCCTCCTCGCGAGCGGTGGCCTCGGCGACGCGGCGCTCGTTCTCGATGTCCTCGGCCGGGATGTCCTCGCGGGACAGGTACTTCGGCGCGAAGGCGGCGATGTGCTGCGCGACGTCCTTGGCGACCTCGGCGTTCTCCTTGTCCAGCTCGACGAGGACGCCGACGGCCGGCGGCAGGTCGGGGCTGGTCTTGTGCAGGTAGACGGCGACGAAGCCGTCGCCACCGAACTGCGCGAAGCGGCGGAAGACGATCTTCTCGCCCAGGGTCGCGTTGGCCTCGTCCACGAACTGCTGGACGGTCTTGCCGGCCTCGATCTCGGAAGCCAGGGCGGCGTCCAGGTCGGCCGGGGCGCTCTTCGCGACGTGGGCGGCGATCGCGTCGGCGACCTGGACGAAGTTGTCACCCTTGGCGACGAAGTCGGTCTCGCAGTTCAGCTCGACCAGGACGCCGGACTTCTTGTCCTCGGCGATCAGCGCGGCGACGGCACCGTTGGAGGCGTCGCGGCCCTCACGCTTGGCAACGCCCTTCTGGCCCTTGATGCGCAGAAGCTCGACGGCCTTCTCGACGTTGCCCTCGGCCTCGTCCAGGGCCTTCTTGCAGTCCATCATGCCGGCGCCGGTGAGCTCACGGAGCTTCTTGACGTCCGCGGCGGTGAAGTTCGCCATGGTGTGAATCTCTTCTCGCGTCTCGCGTGTCTGCGTGGAGTAGCGCCGGGACCGATGGTTCGGCCCCGGCGCGGGAGAGAGGGGCACCGACCGGTGTCGTACCGGCGGGTGCCCCTCACCCTTGGTACGTCAGGCCTGCTCGGCCGGAGCCTCGGCGGCGGGGGCCTCGGCGACCGGGGCAGCCTCGGCCTCAGCGGCGGGGGCCTCGACGGCGGCGGCCTCGGCGGCCGGGGCAGCCTCGGCGTCGGCGGCGGGGGCCTCCTCAGCCTTCTTCTCGCCCTCCAGGATGTCCTTCTCCCAGTCGGCGAGCGGCTGGTCGGCACCCGGCTCGGCCTTGACGTCGCCCTTGGCGACACCCGCGCGGGACTTGAGGCCCTCGGCGACGGCGTCGGCGATCACGCGGGTCAGCAGGGTGACGGAGCGGATCGCGTCGTCGTTGCCCGGGATCTTGTAGTCGACCTCGTCGGGGTCACAGTTGGTGTCGAGGATGGCGACGACCGGGATGTTGAGCTTCCGGGCCTCGCCGACCGCGATGTGCTCCTTCTTGGTGTCCACGATCCAGACAGCGCTGGGAACGCGCTGCATGTCACGGATACCGCCGAGGGTCTTCTCCAGCTTGTCGTGCTCGCGCTGGAGGACCAGGAGCTCCTTCTTGGTGAGGCCGGAACCGGCCACGTCCGAGAAGTCCAGCTCGCCGAGCTCCTTGAGGCGCTGCAGGCGCTTGTAGACGGTCGAGAAGTTGGTCAGCATGCCGCCGAGCCAGCGCTGGTTCACGTAGGGCATGCCCACGCGGGTGGCCTGCTCGGCGATGGCCTCCTGGGCCTGCTTCTTCGTGCCGACGAAGAGGACGCTGCCGCCGTGGGCAACGGTCTCCTTGATGAACTCGAAGGCGCGGTCGATGTAGTTCAGCGACTGCAGGAGGTCGATGATGTAGATGCCGTTGCGCTCGGTGATGATGAAGCGCTTCATCTTCGGGTTCCAGCGGCGGGTCTGGTGACCGAAGTGGACGCCGCTCTCAAGCAGCTCCCGCATCGTGACGACGGCCATAGCCGTGCTCCTCAGGTGTTACGCCCGGCTCCCACGCAGCGGCGTCACGGGAGGCGCGCGATCGCGCTTCCCGTTCGGCTGTTGCGAACGGCCGGGTCAGGCTCGGTTTTGTCCGTGGCGGCCAGGTGACAGCCACGCCTGACGCCCCGAACGTGCCGAGCCGCTTCCCCCGGCGGTCCTGGGACCGGTCGGGCTCGGCGGACCGAGCGGCACTCGCACCTGGCGGGGGCGGCGGCTGAGCCGCTGTCCGACCGCCGGTGGCGGGGCGTGCGAAGTCGACCCGGCGGACCGGGTCGCGTGTGAAGTGTACGGGAAGCGCCGAGCGCCGAGCGACTCCGCAGAAGGCGGGCGGGCGGGGACCGGCCAGGTCCGGGGCACCCGGGCGGCGGTGTTGGGGTCCCGTGAACCTGCCGGGTCCACCCGTTGGAGGGATGGCCATTGTCCCCAGGGGCCGGTTGTCCACAGGAAACGGGCCCCCGGTGGCCGGGCCGGGCCGCCCCGGGGAGCCTCGGCGGCATGACTGTCGGCGTGGGGGTGGTGGGTGTGGGTGCGGGTGCGGGTGTCGGCGTGGATGTGGGTGTGGACGCAAGTGTGGGCGTTGGTGCCGCTCCGGACGGGAGGGGCGGCGGGACGGGGGCGAGGCGGCGGGTGGTGTTGGTCGTGACGGTGGTGGCGGTCGCCCTGCTGACCGGTGGCCCGCCCGGGGCGCCCGGGGCGCTCGGGCATGCCGCAGGCAGGGCGGCCGGGGCGACGACCGGTGGCGCGGGAGAGACCGGGGCTTCCGGGATGAGTGAGGGCGGGCGGTGGTGGCCGGTGGACGGGTCGGACGGGAGGCCGGGCGCCGTGGTCGGCCGCTTCGAGCCGCCCGCGCGACCGTGGGGCGCGGGCCACCGGGGCGTCGACCTGGCCACAACCGCCGGCGCGGCGGTCCGCGCCGCCGCGCCGGGGGTGGTGACGTTCGCCGGGCCGGTGGCCGGACGGCCGGTCGTCACGGTCACCCATGCGCCGACGGGATCCTCGGCGTCCGCGGCTCCGCCGGCTCCCCCGCTGCGGACCACCTATCTACCGGTGGACGGCACCCTCCCGGTGGGGACCGCCGTGGCGGCCGGACAGGTGATCGGACGGCTCGCCCCCGGCGGCGGCCACTGCGCCGACGGTCCCTGCCTGCACTGGGGCCTGCTGCGCGGGAAGCGCTACCTCGACCCGCCGGCCCTGTTCGGGAGCGGTCCGGCCCGACTGCTCCCGCTCGACCGTCCGACGGAACCGACCGTCGCCGCCGCGCCGGTCCCCCCGGCCGGACCGCGTGCCGTCCTCGGAGCCCGGCGGTTCAGCTCGGGCCGAGGCCGTACAGCGCGAGGGCGACGGCGGCATCCGCGATCACCTCGGGACTCTCGGCCCGGCCGCCCGCGGCCCGGTGCTCCGCCTGCCGCACCGCCGCTTCGACGATGCCCTGGAGCAGCGCGGCGGCCAGCCGGGGCTGCTCGTGGCCGAGGTCCTCGAGCGCCTGGACCACCAGCCCGACCAGCGTCCCGTGCGCGGCCCGGATACGCTCCCGGGCCGCGTCGTCCAGCTCCAGCGCGGAGATCGCCGCAACCGCCCGGTGGCGCGGATCGGCGGCCAGCGCGAGCTGGCTCCGGACATACGTCTCGATCCGCTCGGCGGCGGTGTCCCGGCTCGCCATCCCGGCTTCGATCTCGGCGGCCCACAGCGGGAAGTCCACCTCGCAGAGCGCTTCCACCACCGCCGCGCGGGAGCGGAAGTACTCGTACACCGAGGAACGCGCGAGCCCGGTGCGCATGGCGAGCGCGGGAAAGGTCAGGGCTTCCATGCCTCCCTCGGTGAGGAGACTGCGGGCAGCATCGAGGAGGGCTGCCCGCTGCATCTGGCGATGCTCGGCCACACTGGCTGCTCGGATCTTCGGCACGCCCTCCACTGTACGGAGCCCTACATCCCGCCGGTACGGTGCCGCGTACGGCGACGGATACGGAGGGATGCGTTCCGGGGCGCGGGGCGCCGACCCGGCGTACGCGGCGCACCGACCGGTCCGCGCCACGACCGGCCGGGGCGTGTCCGGCCGAGGGGCGTCCGACCGGGGACGGTTTTCGGCCGGGGGTGTTCGGCTACCGGATGTCCGACAGCTTGGCGCGCAGCTGGAGCACCGACTTGGTGTGGATCTGGCTGACCCTGCTCTCGGTCACCCCGAGGACCTGGCCGATCTCGGCGAGCGTCAGCCCCTCGTAGTAGTAGAGCGTCACCACGGTCTTCTCCCGTTCGGGAAGGGTGTTGACCGCCTGCGCCAGCAGTCGGCGCAGCTCCCGGTCCTCGGCCACCTCGACCGGGTCGTCCGCCCCGTGGTCCTCCAGCGTCTCCATCAGGCTCAGCCGGTCGCCGCCGTCGCCGACGGGGTGGAGCAGCTCGTCGAGCGCGACGACGTTGGCGAGCGAGAGCTGGCTGAAGATGGTGTGCAGGTCCTCGATCGCGATGCCCATCTCGGCCGCGACCTCGGGCTCGGTCGGCGTTCGCCGCAGCCGGGCCTCCAGCGTCGCGTAGGTGCGCTCGACCGCCTTCGCCTTCTGCCGCACCGAGCGCGGGATCCAGTCCAGCGCGCGCAGCTCGTCGATGATCGCGCCGCGGATCCGGCTGATCGCGTAGGTCTCGAACTTGATGGCCCGCTCGATGTCGAACTTCTCGATCGCGTCGATCAGCCCGAAGACACCGGAGGAGACGAAGTCGGCCTGCTCGACATTGGACGGCAGGCCGACCCCGACCCGGCCCGCCACGTACTTGACGAGCGGTGAGTAGTGCAGGATCAGCTGCTCCCGCAGCCGCTGATCGGCCGTCTCCTTGTAGGAGCGCCAGAGCTCTTCGAGCGCCGTGCGCTCGCGGCGGGGAGCCGGCGCCCCGGCGGACGCGGGGGCGGCCGTGTCGGCGGGAGCGCCGGGCGCGTCCGGGCGGTCGTCGTGCGCCCCGGTGAGCGCCGGACGGCCGCCCTGCCGCGCCAGGGCCCCCATCGCACCCGTGGACTTGGACGGGTACTCGGTCGCGGTCCGCCGCTCGGTGCGCGGCCCTCCCGAGGACCGGGCGCCACCGGTCACTCGGTGTCCGGGAATGTGTGTGGGCATACGTTGGTCTGCGCCGTTCTGCCGAGTCATGTGCTGATAGGGAAGGCATGGCGAGCGTA
The DNA here is from genome assembly GCF_000710405.2 of Kitasatospora sp. MBT66. Lineage (NCBI taxonomy): Bacteria > Bacillati > Actinomycetota > Actinomycetes > Kitasatosporales > Streptomycetaceae > Kitasatospora > Kitasatospora sp. MBT66. Next base: position 793,945 of record NZ_JAIY01000006.1, read on the forward strand.
GCGTGACCGACTCGCTGCAGAGTGCTACCGCCACTCGGTCGTCCCCCGATCCGGTGGCGTTCGTGTCGCCCCACCCGGGCACCGGGGGTGGACGAACCGGATGCCCGCCCCGCCCGGCCGTTCCGCCCCGTCAACCCCGCGCCCTTCCCCGTCCTCCTCCCGGTCGCCCTTCGGGGGCGCGTCCTCCTGACGCTCCGCCCCACACCGCCCCCATGCCGGCCCCCGAGCCGTTCCGCCGTCACCGTCCGGACGGGCCGTCACCTCCTCCGCACCAGGCGCCAGTGCGCGCCGTGGCGCTCGACATGGCCGAGCGAGCCCAGCTCGTAGAGCCGCTGGAGCACCTCGTCCGGCGGAAGTCCCGACTGTCGGGCCAACCGCTCCACCGGCGCACCCTCCGCGGTGGCCGGCACAGCCTCCAGGACCCGTGCGGCCTCAGGCTCCAGGAGGTCCCTGGGCAGCACCGGCCCGCTGCGCTGCGGCGCCAGGTCCTCACCGATCGCTCCGATCAGCTCGGCGACCTCGGCCGCGTCGGTCACGACCGCGGCGGCGCCGCTGCGGATCAGCGCGTGCACCCCGGCGGAGAGTTCCGAGGTGACCGGCCCGGGCACACCCATGGTGTGCCGGTTGAGGTCACGGGCGCGTCTGGCGGTGCTGAGCGCCCCGCTGCGCAGCGCCGCCTCGACCACCACGGTGCCGCGGGTCAGCGCCGCGATCACCCGGTTGCGCAGCACGAACCTTCTCTGCA
>NZ_JAIY01000006.1:794729-819340 GCF_000710405.2 Kitasatospora sp. MBT66
CTAAGTCAAGGTGTGCTTCAGTCCGCTGAGAGGAGGGGGTGCGCAAGCCGAACGATACAAATTCACCCCAACGGGTGAAGATCGAGACCTTCCCTGCTTGTTCGCGCCGATGGTCGCCACGATGAGTCGTGAGTGATCGCCGGCGACCACGCCGGCCCATGAGGGAAGGTCGGAAACATCTGATGGTGGATGCACTGAAATCGCGGCAGGCCCCGGAGGGCGCTCAGGTCTTCTTCGTCTCGCCCGCTGCCGGGGCAACGGTCGAGAAGACGTTCACCGTCAAGCTCGGCGTCGAGGGCATGGGGCTCAAGCCTGCGGGCGATCAGACGCCACACACCGGTCACCTGGTGGTGGCGATCGACGCTCCGGCCTTCCGCAGTGACCAGCCGGTCCCGACCTCGCGTGTCGAGCCGGGCGCCGTCCTCGCCACCCCCGCTGTCGTCAACCTCAGCAAGGCCGAGACGACGGCGGAATTCGTGCTCGCCCCCGGGCAGCACACGCTTCGCGCGGAAATCGTCGATCAGTACCACGTGCCGTTCAAGCCGAGCATCTCCAGTGAGATCACCGTCACCGTCGCCTGACGCAGCGGCTTCGTGGCTGGGCCCCGCCCGAAGGGCGGGGCCCAGCGCATTTGAAGAGCGCACTTCGCGATCTGTCAGTTGCTCATGGTGACATCCGGTGGGGTGGAGCCCGGTCGGCTGGTGGGCATGCCGAGCGTGACGGTGGTTCGGCGGGTGAGGCGGGCGGCGTCGGCTTGCTTGGCGCGGACGAAGGTCAGGGTCAGGTCGATGCCCTCGATCTCCCCGAGCCACTGCTCTTCCTCGGCGCGCTTGCGCCGCAGGATGAGGTCTGTCTCGATCTCCGCGAGGCGGGGCAGCATCTTGGGGTTGACCTGCAGGACGGGGCAGCGGATGCAGGCGTGTTCGTGCTGGCAGGGCGATCCGTAGGGGCGCGCGCAGTTGCCGAGCTCGACCTTGCGCCGGTCGAAGTGCTCCTCGAACTCCGCCCACTCCTCCGCCGTGACGTCGGCGTACTCCTCCTCCGGCCGCATGGACCGGCGGTTGTTGAGGAACTCCTGGAACGACTTCACGACGTCTTCGGCGAAGACCGCGACATAGCCCTGGGTGGTCTGCAGGTTGAGGTGGCCGAGCAGGGCGGCGCCGATGTGGATCGGCAGTCCGCCGTTGACGATCTCGGTGGCGAACAGTCGGCGGAAGTCGTGCGGGGTGAACTTGGTGTCCTCGAACGCGGGGTTGGTGGCGGCGATTTCCTCGCAGCTGCGGCCGATCATGTGCAGGACGGTGGCCGGCGAGATGACGTTCAAGACCGTCCCCAGTCGGCGCTGGAAGAGGAACGGCATGGGCTCTGACCAGGTCTTCTCGTGCCCGTCGTAGCGGGTGAGGAGCTGGATGGGCCGACCGCCCCTGGTGTGGCGGCGGATGATCTGGGCGATGACGTGGAACAGCTCGGCAGACATTGGGATGACCCGCTCGCGTTCGCTCTTGGACGGGGCGACGACCAGCAGGGCGATGACCTCGCCGTTGGGGCGCTCGTATTGACGGATGCTCAGGTGGGTGAGCTCGGTGAGCTCCTCGACCCGGATGCCGCTGTGCCGGAGCACTTCGACGGCGGCCCACTCCCAGAACGCGGCGTCCTCAACGAGGGTGAGGTTGATCGTCTCGCCGGTGGCGTGGTCGACGACGCGGACGGCTGGATCGGTCAGGATCTTCGCGCGGCGCCGGTCCTCGCGGGAGTCGGAGCGGCTGTAGCGGTGGCCGTTGTGGGTGAACGTCTGGCCGAGCGGGAGAGTGCGGGCGGCGTCCAGCAGGCCGGCCAGGTGCTCGAACCGGTCCTCCAGGTGGCGGACCAGGACGGGCAGCAGGGGCTGGCGGACGCGGGTGCGGTCGGCCATGCGCCGGTTGACGTCACGTCGGCGTTTGCCGAAGCCCTTGAGGTCGCGGGGCAGGATCGGGCAGGGCGCGACCCAGTGGGCCCAGCGTTCGGGCTCGGCGACGGCCCAGCTGTGCAGGTCCATGTAGAGACCGCGGACGGCCAGCAGGACGGAGGCGACATCCTTGCGCCGACGGGTGTAGTCGGTGCGGCCGTTCTTGCGCCAGTACTGGATCTCCGCCCGCCACTGGTCGTAGAGCTCCGGGCTGAGGGCCAGGTCCTTCTGGCCGGGGTTGAGCTCCTCGACGACGTCCCAGAACTGCCCGGCGATGTTGCGGGCGAGGCCCTCCAGGGTGTTGTAGTCGGTGTCGGCCCGGCGGCGGGTGAGGTAGTCGACCAGGAGCTGGCGGACGTCGGCGTTGGCGAAGCGGTAGCGGCCGACGAGTTCCTCGACGGTGCGCTGGCCGTTGTAGATGAACGTCCGCAGGGTGGGCGCGGTGCCGGCCGGGAAGTGGCCGATCTTGTGGAGGATCTCCCAGGCGGCGAGCGCGGAGAAGCGGGTGGTGTCGTTGTTGGCGCCCGGCGTCACCCCCAGGCGCTTGCACTCCAGCGAATAGTGCAGCAGCGCGGACGGGGTCAGGTCGGCCAGGTCGATTCCCTGGGTGGTGAGCGCGCAGGCGACGTCGAACTTGGCCCGGTTGCGGTGGACCTCGCTGATCTGGAGCTGGGCGTCGACGGCCGCGTAGTAGGCGTCGACGAGGGGGTCGTTCTGGATCTTCCGGAACGTCTCGGGGTAGCCGGCGAACCGGTTGGCCCGGAATCCGGCCAGTGAGGGCTGGATGATCCGGGCGGAGAACACCGCCCTGAGCGCCGCCGTCGCGTTGCTGCCGTCGTAACCGATCCCGGGACGGCCCAGGATGTTGACCGGCGGGGCCTTCTCGACGTTGAAGCCGCTGTTCTCCCAGCGCTCCTGCCAGGTGGCGCCGGGCAGGGTCTCAAGGTGGCCGAACAGCACCCGGACGCCGGCTGCGAGCTTGATTGCTCCGTGCCGGGTGCGGGTCGGGCTGATGTCGCGGACCAAGTCGGCGACCTCTTCCGTGCCGGCGGTCGACCAGTCGCCGACCGGGGCCGGGGGCTTGTCGGGCCGGGGTGCCGGGGCGGCCTTGACCATGGCGCTGGTGAAGCGCGTCGGCTCCGGCGTGCGCGGCATCTCGTCGTAGTTCTGGCGCCGGTTGCGGGTGGTGTAGGTCTCGGCGAGGACTCCGCGGTTAGCCACCGAACACCGCCTTCATGTCCTCAGGGTCGTAGCCGGGGGCGAAGGTCCGCTGGACGCGGGGCCGGTTGTAGTGGGCCTGGAGGGCGTCGAAGAGGTCCTCGACGCGCTCGTTCAGGTAGATGCCGGTGGTGGCCAAGTCGGAGTGCCGCAGGATCGCGCGGACCTGGGCGAGAGTGAGGCTGGGGTCGTTGGCCATGCGCTTGGCGGCGGTGTGCCGCAGGTCATGCAAGGTCCAGTTCGTGCCGAGCTTCTCGTTGGCGCGCTGGATCACCCGGCGCATCGCCCAGTAGGTCAGCGGCCGGTCCGGGCCCCGGCGGGTGCGCAGGACCGGCTCGGTGGCCGGCGGCAGGCCGATCGTGTCGAGGTAGGCGGCCAGGATGATGAGGGCCTGGGGGCTGGCCGGGACCTGTTCGCGGTCGTCGGTGCCCTTGGTGACGACCCAGAACAGCTGCTTGGCCCAGTCGATGTCGCAGGGCCGGACGCCGAGCAGTTCGCTGGCGCGGGCGCCGCTGGAGACGTAGAGCAGGACGGCGGCGCGGTCCCGGTCGCAGGTCATCGCCCCGAAGAACTCGTCCCAGAGCGAGTCGGGGATCGAGCGCGGAGCGGTCTTGGGGACCTTCTGGCGAAGGCGTGAGCGGCGGAACGGCGTGCGCGGGCTGTCCGGGCTCTTGCTGGGCGCGGTCCGGCGCACCGGCGCCGACTCCGGGACCGGGTTGACCAGCGGGCCTCGGTTGTAGTGCCGGTGGTAGGCGTAGAAGCTGCTGACGACGGTCAGGCAGTGGTTGATGGTGGTGGGCGCGTAGCCGGCCTTGAGGTAGGGCTTGCCGGTGCGCGGGTTCACCGACCCGGGCGGCGGGGAGTCGGGGTTGCTGCGGCGGCGCTGCGGGTTCGGGGCGACGCGCAGCCAGCCGACCATCGCGGTGGTTTCGGCCTCGGTCGCGCGGTCCCAGTCGACATCGAGGTGCCAGAGCACCCGGAACCATCTCAGCAGGTCATAGGCGTAGCTCTTGGCGGTCAGCGGCCGGTTGTCGTCTAGGACCAGGCCGAGCAGGTATGGGGCGACCGGGGCGACGACGTTGCCGTCAGCGTCCAGGACGGCGTACCCGGGTATGGACTCGATCTTGGTGACGGACCCGATCCGGGGCACATTGGCCCGCCCCTCGATCAGCTGGCGGTGGAGGTCTTGCTGCACAACGTTCCTTGCAGGTGGAGAGCGTGTCGCTCCATGATCGGAAGCGGTTAGTGCAGTTAACACACCGGAACCTGGTCGGGTGCTCCCCCGGCGGAAGCTCGCTCACCAGCAGTCCCTGTTCGGCGATCCGGCGGATCAGCGCGGTGTTGCCCCGCGGGTAGGCCACGTCCACCCCGCAGGCCAGGACACCGACCGTCGGACCGCCGACCGCCAGCGCGCCCCGGTGGGCGGCCGCGTCGATCCCGTAGGCGCCGCCGGACACGACCACCCAGCCGCGCTCGGCGAGCTGTGCGGCGAGATCACCGGCGACGTGCGCACCGTACGCCGTGCAGGCCCGGGCCCCGACCACCGCGACCGATCGCAGGGCGAGCAGGCGCAGCGACCCCGTCCCGAGCACCCAGAGCCCGGTGGGCCGACCCTCCCCGAGGTCGTCCAGCTGGCTCGGCCACTCGGTGTCGCCCGGAATGATGAAGCGCCCGCCGACCGCGCGCACCCGCTCCAGATCGGCGACCGGATCGAGGTCGACCGCCCGGGCCCGGAAGGCCGCCAGTCTGGCGCTGTCCACGCCCAGCTGCTCGGCCGGGGCGTCGCCCCGGATCGCCCGTACGACGTCCAGTGCGTCGAGGCGGGCGAGCCAGCGGCCGAGCGTGGCGTCCCCCGGTTCGCCGAGCCGGCTGAGCGCAGCCCTGGCGAGGCGCTCCGGCTCGGGCCGGGACCGGGCCTGCGGCCCCGGCTCGGGGACGGCTGCCGGATCGGTGGGCGGGTGCTGCGGGAGGTTGTTCGCGGTGAGACTCATGTGCCGCTCCCCTCGGGCTTCTCGGGCTTCTCGGGCTTCTCGGTGGGGGTGGGTTTGGGCGGGCGGCGGGCGGACCGGGAGCGGGTGGGACGGCGTCCGGCCCGGGCGTCCGGTGACTCCTGAGGTCGCTCCTCCGGCCGCTCGTCCGACCCGTCGCCGGAACGGTCGCCCGTCAGGTTCTCGGCGAGGTCGTCGGACCGGTCGGGGTCGTCGGCACGGTCCGGGCGGTCGGCGGCGGGCCTCGGACTGCGGAAGAACTGCTCCGTCAGTGGAAGCCCCTGTTCCACCCCGGTGCGCAGCACGAGGGCAGTCCGGATGTCGCGCTGTTCGGGGCGGTCCCGGCCGGCGAGGTCGGCGACGGTCCAGGCGACCCGCAGCACCCGGTCCAGACCCCGGGCGGTCAGCAGTCCCCGCTCCAGCTGGCGCGCCGCGTCGTTCAGCGCGCCCGGCGCCAGCTGCCAGCGGGTGCGCAGCTCGTGTCCGGGGACCTCGGCGTTGGTCCGCCACGGTGTGCCCGCGAGCCTGGCCGCCGCGCGCTCCCGCGCCGCCAGTACGCGGGCCGCGACGACCTCGGTGGTCTCCGCCGAGGTGTCGCGCTGCATCAGCTCGGCCCTGGTCACCGGGGCGACCTGGACCTGGAGGTCGACCCGGTCGAGCAGTGGGCCGGACAGCCTGCCCTGGTAGCGGCTGACCATGGCGGGCGTGCACTCGCACCCCTCGCCCCGCCGCGAGTGGCGCCCGCACGGACAGGGGTTGGCTGCCAGACAGAGCAGGAAGCGGGCGGGCAGCCGGAGCGATCCGGCGGACCGCGCGATCACCACCTCGCCGGCTTCGAGCGGTTGGCGAAGCGCGTCCAGGACCCGGACGGGGAACTCGGGCGCTTCGTCGAGGAACAGGACCCCTCGGTGGGCCAGCGAGACCGCACCCGGTCTCGGCAGGCCGCTGCCGCCGCCGACGATGGCGGGCATGGTGGTCGAGTGGTGCGGGGAGCAGTAGGGCGCGCGGTCGATCAGCGGCCGGCCGGCCGGGAGCAGGCCGGCGACGGAGTGGACCGCGGTGACCTCCAGCGCTTCCTTCTGGGTCAGCCTCGGGAGCAGCGCCGGCAGCCGCTCCGCCAGCATCGTCTTGCCCGCGCCCGGCGGGCCCTTGAGGTAGAGGTGGTGACCGCCGGCGGCGGCGATCTCCAGGGCCCGGCGGGCCTCGTACTGTCCGGCCACGTCGGCGAGGTCCATCCGGGCGGCTGCCTCGTCGGGCAGGCCGCGCACCCCGGCGCTGGGGAGCATGAGGCCCGCCATCAGCGGGTCGGGGCGCCCGACGAGGCGGTCGGGGGGCTCCTCCGGCTCGGGGGCGCCGGTGAGCACGGCGATCAGCTGGCGCAGGCTGCGCACGCCGATCACGCTCACTCCGGGGACCAGCTCGGCCTCGGCGGCCGTCTGATCGGCGACCACCACCCGCTCGTAGCCGGCGTCGGCGGCCGCCAGCACCGACGGGAGGATCCCGCGGACCGGACGCACCCGCCCGTCCAGCCCCAGCTCCCCGATGAGCAGCAGGTCGGCGATCGCCGAGGGGTCGAGCCGTTCGGCCGCGGCCAGTACGGCGCAGGCCACGGCGAGGTCGAAGCCGCTGCCGCTCTTGGGCACCGACGCCGGGCTCAGTCCTACGGTCAGTTTGCGCTGCGGCCAGGCCTCGCCGCTGTTCACGACCGCCGCGCGGACCCGGTCGCGGGCCTCGGAGAGCGCCTTGTCGGGCAGGCCGACCAGGGTGAACGCCGCCACCCCGGGCTCCAGGTCGGCCTGGACCTCGACAATCACCCCGTCGACCCCGACCAGGGCCACGGAACACGTCCGGGCGAAGGCCATCTAGACCACCCCCCGCAGGTGGTCGACCGTGGCCGCGCCGCGGACCCGGTTGATGACGGCGACGAGGTCGATCCGGACGCCGCCCGGCGGGACGGGCGCCCATGGCGGGTCGGTGGGGCCGGGCCGGTACTCGGGCCCCGCCAGCCGGGCGAAGTGGCCGGGCCAGCGCTCGGACATCCAGCGCTCGGCCAGGCGGCGCAGCCGGTCCGCCTTGATGTGGTCGATGGCCTCGCTGGGCTGCTGGAAGCTCCGCTCGGAGCGGGTCTTGACCTCGCAGACCGCCACCGTGTCGCCGTCGAGGGCGACGATGTCCAGCTCGCCCTCCACGCACCGCCAGTTGCGGTCGAGGATGCGCAGCCCCTCCTCGGCGAGCCGGCGGGCGGCCACGCTCTCGCCGTAGCGGCCGAGGCCGGTGTTGCCGAGCCTCGCCGGTCCGACCCCGGCGGGCGCGGGCAGGGCCGTTACGGGCGGGGCGGGCTCGGTCGGAGCGGATGCGGGCGTGACGGAGCCCGGGTCGGCCTGCGGGGGCGGGCCTCCCGCAGGACCTCCCGCCGGGGCGCGTGCCGCCCGTCGGCGTGACTGCCCGTCCCGCCGGGCCTTCTCGGTCTGCTGGCGCGTGGCGCGCTCGATGTCCTGCACGGTGACCACCTCCGACGGGGAGGCTGCCGTGCGATCCGGAAGCGGACCAGAGGGTTGTTATTTCCTGTGGAAAACCCGGGCCTGTGGATAACTCCTGTCACCCACGGGAGTGAGAATTCCGGAATATCCGAAATTCCCCTGGACATCCGAGGACCGGGCGGTCCAACGTCAGTTCCCGAAGCCGGACTCGTCCGAGGGCAGCTCCAGATCGCTCTTCGCGAGTTCCTCGATGTTCACGTCCTTGAAGGTCAGCACCCGGACCTTGCGGACGAACCGGGCCGGCCGGTACATGTCCCAGACCCACGCATCCGCCATCGACACCTCGAAGAAGACCTCGCCCTGTACCGAGTGCACCTGCAGCTCGTAGTCATTGGTGAGGTAGAACCGTCGCTCGGTCTCGATCACGTACTTGAACAGGCCGACGACGTCCCGGTACTCCCGGTAGAGCTTGAGCTCCATCTCGGTCTCGTACTTTTCGAGATCTTCGGCACTCATCCAGGCGTCCCCTCAACTTGTCACGTCCACCCATTGTGGACCACCGCACTCACCCTCAGAGCCGTACCGGGGCGACCGGCGGCCCCTCGGTCAACAGCCGCTCCAGAAAGTCCACCAGTCCGACCGGATAGACCGTCTCGGAGGTGGACCGCAATTCCTCGACCGTCCACCAGCGCGCCGCGAGCAACTGGGCGTGTTCGTCCTCGCCCATGCCCGAGTGGTCCAGCCCCGTCCGGGTCGTCCGGGCCAGGTGGAACCACTGTTCCTGCTCGAACCGCTGCCCCTGATAGGAGAACGAAGCATTGCCGTACGCGACCACCGGTCCCAGCTCCACGCCGCGCAACCCGGTCTCCTCCACCAGCTCCCGCTCGGCGGCGTCCCGGACGTTCTCCCCCGGCTCCAGTCCCCCGCCGGGGGTGAACCACCAGGTGACGCCGGGCGTCGCCGGGTCCGAGCCGTGGAAGAGCAGCAGTCGGTCCTGCCCGTCGAGCAGCAGGATCCGCGAGGCCCTGCGCCGCTGTGCCGCCATGACGAGCCTCCACGCTCCCTCCGTCCGCCCCGGTCGTTCCCCCGATCCTGCCACCCGGCGCGGTCGTCCGGGGCGAGGTTCGGCAGAGCGGTCCCGGCGCGGGCGGCACCGGCCGGGGTCAGGCGGTGCGGCGACGGCGGCGCGCCAGGCCCACCGCACCGCCCACCGTCGAGGTCACGACGATCGTCGCCGCGCCTACGACGCTCGCCCAGAACGCGGGCTCCAGCGGCCCCGGGCCCGCCGGCCGGTGCCCGTCGATCGCGTCGAACGCCGAGGTGCCGCTCAGCAGCGCCATCCGGCCGAACGGCAGCACGGTGGCCTCCACCCTGGCCTGCACCTCGGTGGCCGGGACGGTCCCGCCGTCCGTCTCCAGGTGCACCCGGGAGTCGAGCGAGCCGAGCCGGTTGTCACCGAGCAGGAAGAGCCGGCCGGGCGGCACCTCCACATTGAAGGAGGCGCCCTGGGCATCTGTGCCGGCGAGGTAGGGCTCGTCCACCGGCTTGCCGTTCACGGTCAGCCGCCGGTCGCCCTCGCCGACCGCGACGGTGTCCCCTCCGACCGCGACCACGCGCTTGACCATGAGCTCGCCGCCCCAGGCCTGGTCGCGGAAGACCACCACGTCGCCCCGCCCGATGTCCGAGCCGTCGGACTTCCTGGCCAGGACGGTGTCCTGGGCCTGGAGGGTGGGCGCCATCGAGGCGGTCGGGATGTTGTAGGGCCGGTAACTCACGGCGATCACCGCGAAGCCGCCGATCAGCAGGACCAGCCCGAGGCCGAGCAGTACTCCCTGGGCCACGGCCGCGGGTTCGCGCCGGCGGCGGGCAGCGATCGGCGGATTGTCGGTCGCGCGTTCCACGACACTGCTCATCGATACCGTCCAAACCCAGACCGACCCGGAAACGCCCACGGCGCCGCGCCGGGACGACGGGCGGAAAACCCGGCGGGCCGTGGCACGTCCGAGCAGATTACTCGTCGGTACCACGGCCCGCGCAAGACCCGGGCGCCCCCGGCCGTCGTCAGGACCGGTCGTCGCGGTCCGTCCCGTTCCACCGCCGGCGGACCAGCGGGAGCAGTGCGACGGCGCCCACGGCACCGGCCGCGGCCGGAATCGCGGGCAGGGCCGCCGCCGCAAGCCCCTTCTGGTCGAAGGTGTCCGGCACCGGCAGCGTCGCCCAGCGGTTGATCGGCCAGGCCACCACGAAGGCACGCCCGATCACATCGTCCACCGGGACTGTGCCGCCACCCGGCTGGTCCATGTGGAAGCGCGAGTCGAGCGAGTCGGCGCGGTGGTCGCCCATCACCCAGATCCGGCCGTCCGGCACCTTCACCGGACCGAAGGGCTTGGTCCCGCAGGGGGTGTTGCCGGGATAGACGTAAGGCTCGTTGAGCGCGATCCCGTTGACCTTCACCGGGCCCTCGCCCTCGCACTCGACGGTGTCCCCGCCGACCGCGATGACGCGCTTGATGAGGTCCTTCTCGTTGTCGGACGGCATCAGGCCGACGAAGCTCAGCACGTTCTGGACGCCCCGGACGAAGGAGTTGCTGCTCTCGTTGGTGGGCTCGTCCGCCAGCCAGCCGCCCGGGTCGTGGAACACCACGACCTCGCCGCGCTCCGGCTCGGCGCCGAACCACGGGGTGAGCTTGTCCACCAGGACCCGGTCACCGACCTGGAGCGTGTTCTGCATCGACTCCGACGGAATGGAGAACGCCTGGACGAAGAACGTCTTGATCACGAGCGCCAGCACGAGGGCGATGCCGATGAGGATCGGCAGTTCCTTCCAGAACGACCGCGGCTTGCGCTCCTTCCGCTCCGGCTGGTCCTCGGTGCCGCCCGCCGGCTCGGTGCTGTCCGGGGTGGGCTTCGAGACGTCGTCCGTGCCGTCGCCGTGTTCGTCCGCGGAATGGGCCGCCGCGTCCTCGGCCGAGGCCGTAGGCGCCGCGGCATCCGCGGACCGGGCCGCCCGGCCGCCGACACCCTCGGGCTCTCCGGCGCCCGAGCGGGCGCCGATCACCAAATCCCCCACAACGTCTCCTCCCTGCTGTGCGGACGCCTGCGCGTCCGCGCTCACAGTGCCGCACAGCGGGCACCACGTTCCACGATCGGCCGCGCCCGCCGGAACCGCCCCTGCGGGGTGTCCGACACCGGCACAGCCGTCGGGCGCGGCTCGTCGCAACGGCCGCACCCAGCACTTCTCTATCACTCCCGGACATCCGGCTCGCGGTCCCACGCGCGCGTTCCGACCGTCCACCGGCCCGGCCGGGCCTACAGCCTGGGTCGTCCCACCCGGCGGCCGACGAGCGGAAGGATGCCCAACACACCCATAACGAGCGGAGGTTCCTCAGGGATCGGGTCAACACCCACCGCGTTCCGCGCAGTTCCGGGGTCCGTCGGACCCCGCGCCACCGAGGAGAGTGAAACCGGCACATCAAGTTGATGAACCCGGCCGACCGGCCAGGCGATCATGAACGCCCGCCCCAGCACGCCGCTCACCGGAATCGTGCCCTGGCCCGGATTTCCCATGTGGAAACGGGAGTCGGCGGAGACGTCCCGGTGGTCGCCCATCACCCAGAGCCGCCCCGGCGGCACCTTCACCTTGAACGGCTGCCGCGACGGCGGATTGCCCGACGCGAGGTAGGGCTCGTCCAGGGGCTTGCCGTTGAGGAGGAGCCTGCCCTGCTCGTCGCAGCACTCGACCGTGTCGCCGCCGACCCCGATCACCCGCTTGATGAGGTCCTGCTCGCTGTCGGAGGGCAGCAGTCCGACGAAGGTCAGCACCTGCTTGGCCCCGCGCAGGAGCGCACCGTCCGTCGACGCCCCGTGCTGGTTCTCCAGCCAGCCGCCCGGGTCCTTGAACACCACGACCTCGCCGCGCTCCGGCTCGGCGCCGAACCAGGGAGTGAACTTGTCGACCAGAACCCGGTCCCCGATCAGGATCGTCTGCTCCATCGATCCCGAGGGGATCACGAAGACCTGCACCAGAAAGGTCTTCATCACCAGCGCGACGACCAGCGCCACCACGATGATCAGCGGGATCTCCCGCAGATGGGAGCGCCTGCGGCGACGGGCCGCCCTGCGAGCGGTGCGGCGGCGCTCGGCGCGGCCGCGCACCACCGGGGCATCGGCTGCGTCGGCTGCGTCGGCAGTGCCCACCGATCCGCCGGCCTCCCCCGGCCCGGTCCCCGTCCCGGCCCAGGTGGGCTCCCCGGCCCCGGCTTCCGTCCCGGACCCGCCCACCGTCCCGGAGCCGGAGCCGGCTCCGGCCGAGGGCTCGGAGCCGGCGTCCGGGCGGTCGGCGAGCCGCCCCCTACCCCTGCTCCCCATGGCCGCCCGTCCCTTCTGCAGCGGCGTAGGCGTCCGGCCGGTCCAGGTCGGCCCAGTGTCCGACCGGGTAGACCACCCAGGCGGCCCGCCCGATCACCTTGGACTCCGGGACGAAGCCGCCCCCCGGTTCGCCGAGGTGGTCGCGGGAGTCGCGGGAGGCACTGCGGTGGTCGCCCATCACCCAGAGCTTGCCGGGCGGCACCACCACGTCGAAGGCCACATTGGACGGCTCGTCCCCCGGGAAGAGCAAGCCGGACTCGTCGACCGGCACACCGTTGACGGTGATCGGGTGGCCCGGGCCGGCGCTGGTGACACGGTCGCCGCCGATGCCGACGACCCGCTTCACGTAGACGGAGTCACCGGCCGGGACCAGTCCGACCTCCCGGCCGAAGGAGCGCAGCGAGGTCCCGAGGCCCGCGGGTTCGAGGGGCTTGCGCAGAAAGGAGCCGGTGCCGTCGAAGACGACCACGTCGCCGCGGCGCGGATGGCCGCCGAAGGCGTAGGAGAGCTTGTTCACGATCAGGCGGTCACCCGGGCGCAGGGTGTTCTCCATCGATTCGGAGGGCACCGAGAACGGGCGCGCCACGAAGGCGTTCACCAGCAGCAGTACGAACAGGCAGATACCGGTGAGCAGCAACAGCTCGCGCGAGCGCGAGCGCGAGCGCCCGCCCTCCCCCGGGTCCTCGTCCGCAGTGGCCCCGCCGTCCGCGTCGGCCCCGTCGGCCGCGCGGTCCGAGCCGCCCAGACCGTCCAGCCCGTCCGAGGCGCCCGACGGACCTGCGGCGCCCGGGCCGTCCTGCGGCCCCCGGTCGACCGCCTCCCCCGCGTCGGGCGCCACCCTGGCGTCGGGCGCGGAAACGACCGCGGACCGCGTCGGCGAGTCCGCACCGGTGGGTGCGGGACGGCCGTCGCGGTCCGCGGGTGGTTCGTGCGTGCTCATCGGGGGCTGAGCCTACCGTGCGGCAGCTCGGCCCCCCAGAGCTATCCCGATCCCCCGGCGGTGCCGGGGGCCGGTGGATCAGCGGTCGCGCTTCTCCTTGATCTTCGCGGCCTTGCCGCGGAGGTCACGCAGGTAGTACAGCTTGGCGCGGCGAACCGCACCGCGGGTCACGACCTCGATCTTCTCGACGATCGGGGTGTGCACCGGGAAGGTGCGCTCGACACCGACGTTGAAGCTGACCTTGCGAACGGTGAAGGTCTCACCGATGCCGGCGCCGTGACGGCGGATGACGACGCCCTGGAAGACCTGGACACGGGAGCGGTTGCCCTCGATGACCCGGACGTGAACCTTCAGGGTGTCACCGGCGCGAAAGGCCGGAATGTCGCTACGCAGCGAAGCCGCGTCGACAGCAGCGAGCTTGTTGCTCATGTTGCTCTCCATCGCAGGCGCCACGGGCCGCCCACGGAAGTCGTCACAAATGGGGTTCGCTGCGGGCCGCACCGGTTACCGACGAGCCCCCCGTGGCGGGGGCGACGGACCACGTGACCCCTACGGGAGGAGCCCAGCGACAGACAGCAGCGGCCTATTCTTCCACACCATCGGCCGCGGACCGAAATCGGCCGAGGTGCTCGTCCCAGGCCAGGCCGAGCACGCTGAGCGCCTCGCGGTCCTTCTTGTCGAAGTCCGCGTGCCGCCAGCGCGCCACCAGGTCCGCCCGGTTCGCCAGCGTGCGGGCGAAGGCCTGCTCGCGGCGCCAGCGGGCGATCCGGCCGTGGTTCCCGCTCAGCAGGACGTCCGGCACGGTGCGGCCGCGCCACTCGGCGGGCTTGGTGTAGACGGGCCCCTCCAGCAGGTCGGCCATCGCGCCGGGCGCGAAGGAGTCGTCCCGGTGGGACTCGGCGTTGCCGAGCACGCCGGGCAGCAGCCGGGCGATCGCCTCGACCATGACCAGCACCGCGACCTCGCCGCCGGCCAGCACATAGTCGCCGATCGACGCCTCGACCACCGGCATCCGGGTGGCCGCCTCCTCGATGACCCGCCGGTCGATGCCCTCGTACCGGGCCGGGGTGAACGCCAGCCAGGGCCGGCCGGCCAGCTCCTGCGCGAGTTCCTGGGTGAACGGCCGGCCGCTGGGGGTGGGCACCACCAGGGTCGGCACCTCGCCCTCCGGCCCCTGGCCGAGCACCGCGTCCAGGGCCTCGCCCCACGGCTCGGGCTTCATCACCATGCCGGGGCCGCCGCCGTACGGACTGTCGTCGACGGTCCGGTGCACGTCGTGCGTCCAGTCCCGCAGGTCGTGGACGTGCACGTCGAGCTGGCCGCGGGCGCGGGCCTTGCCGACCAGCGAGATGTTCAGCGGCTCCAGGTACTCGGGGAAGATCGACACGACGTCGATCCGCATCCCGTCCCGCACGGAGGGCCGCTCGGACGACACCGCGGACGACTCCGCGGACGACTCCGCGGACACGCCCACAGGCTCCCCCGCGTCCGCCGTCACGGCCGCCGCGCCTTCCTCGGTGCTCAACGCGATTCCTCCGCGTCACCGGCGTCGGCAGCAGCGTCGTCACCGGCACCGGCCTCGGCGCCGTCACCAGCGCCGTCACCAGCAGCACCGTCACCAGTGCCGTCACCGGCCGCGACCTCGGCCTGGCCCAGGTCGATCAGCCCGACCGGCGGGTCGATCACCGCGCGCTGGTTCTCCAGGTCGATGGTCGGCACGATCCGGGTGACGAAGGGCACCAGTGCCTCCGTACCGTCCGGCTTCCGCACCGTGAGCAGGTCCTGGTACGGCAGGTGGACCACCTCGGTGAGCTCACCGACCAGGGTGCCGTCGAGCAGGACGACGTCCAGGCCGATCAGCTGGTGGTCGTAGTACTCCTCCGGGTCGTCCGGACGCTCCTCCGGGTCCACCTCGGCGATCAGGATCGTGCCCCGCAGCTCCTCGGCGGCGTTGCGGTCCTTGACGCCGGCGAACCGCAGCAGCAGCCGCCCGCTGTGGACCTTGCCCGACTCGACGGTCAGCGGACCCGCGGAGGCCGGGTCGGTGAACAGGACGGCACCGGGCCCGAGCCGGAGCTCGGGCTCGTCGGTGCGGACCTCGACGCTGACGTCCCCCTTGATGCCGTGGGCGCGGCCGATCTTGCCGACGACGAGCTGCACGGTGATCGTTCTCCTGGATGAGTGCTGCGGAGTTGCGAAGTTACGGATTTGCCGCCGGAACGGCGAAAGCCGGCCGGGACGACATGCGTCCCGGCCGGCCTCGAAACCCTGACGGCTGAACGAGCAGCCGGATCAGCGAATGTTGTCCACGTCGACCAGGTCGACCCGGACGTTGCGACCGCCGAGGGCGCCGACGA
Source organism: Kitasatospora sp. MBT66 (assembly GCF_000710405.2). Classification (NCBI taxonomy): domain Bacteria; kingdom Bacillati; phylum Actinomycetota; class Actinomycetes; order Kitasatosporales; family Streptomycetaceae; genus Kitasatospora; species Kitasatospora sp. MBT66. The sequence continues at coordinate 810,025 of NZ_JAIY01000006.1, forward strand.
CCGTGCGCAGAGCACGAGCCGTACGACCGCCCCGGCCGATCACCTTGCCGAGGTCATCGGGGTGCACCCGCACCTCGATGGTGTTGCCCCGACGCAGGTTGCGCGAGCGCACCTGCACCTCGTCGGGGTGCTCGACAATGCCCTTCACCAAGTGGTCGAGGGCATCCTCGATCACGCTCAGGCCTCGGCGTCGGCGTCGGCCTCGGCCTTGTCCGACTTCTTGGCCTTCGGGGTGATGGCGACACCGGTGGTGGCGTCCTCGAAGCCGGCGACGGCCTTGGCGAACAGGTGCGAGAAGTCCTCGACCTTCGGCTCGGCAACCAGCAGCGGCGCCGGGGCCGGCAGGCCCTTGAACTTCTGCCAGTCGCCGGTCAGCTTCAGGATCGCGAGCACGGGCTCGGTCGGCTGGGCACCGACGGACAGCCAGTACTGGGCGCGGTCGCTGTCGACCTCGATCTTCGAGGGGTTGTAGGTCGGCTGGTAGAGGCCGATCTCCTCGATCGCACGGCCGTCACGCTTGGTGCGGGCGTCGGCGACGATGATGCGGTAGTGCGGGGAGCGAATCTTGCCGAGACGCTTCAGCTTGATCTTGACTGCCACGGGAGTGGATTCTCCTGGTGTTGACGTGGGTGAGCGGCCCTGCCCTCGCGTGGGGTTGCGTGGTGGGCCGTTCAAGGGACACGCCAGCCGTAGGAGAGAGGGGTCCTGCCCGGCTGCCGGGTACTCAGCGGTCCATTCTGCCACAAGGGCGCCCTACCCCCGAAAACAGGTCGACCGGGAGCCCCCGCTCCCGGTCAGCCCAACACGTGCGCCTTCGCGGCGCACCTCCCTGGCGGATCGCGGTGGACCGCCTCCCGGACCACCGGCCGACTGTCGGCCGATCGCCCGCGGACATCCGCAGACCCCCTGCGGATCCCCTTGCGGTCACCGTTCGTCACTGCGGCCGAACCACTGCCCGCACAGTCGCCGGCCGGCTCTCCTGGTTCCCCGGGCCTCAGGTCTCCCCGAGTCCCGGAACTTCCCGAACTGCGCAATCACGTGAACTGCGCGACCCGGATCACTCGACCCGGACTGCGCGACGCGCGTTGCACCGCTCGCGTGACGCGACCCGCGTTACGCGATCTTGAACGGCTGCTGGCACGCGCCGCAGACGATGGACGCCTGGGCGAGCACCGACGGGACGACCCGGACGTTGCGCCCGCAGCCGCAGACCGCCTTCACCCGGACGCCGCCCCCGGAGGAGCCGTGCCGGGCGGCCGGGCCGCGGAAGGCGCGCGAGGCACCCTCGCCGGCCACCGCCTCCTGGTGCGCGCCGAGGGCGCGGTCCAGGCGTTCGATGGTGTCGGCGTACCGCTCGCGGGTCTCCTTGAGCATGGTCACCTGGGAGAAGCCGCTACTGGCGTGCGGTTCGACCGGGTGCGCCAGGCCCAGCTCGGAGGCCAGGAGCAGGAAGCGCCGGTTGTGGTAGCGGCCGGCGCGCGAGGTGTCCCGGATGTCCCGGGCCGCGGCCAGACCGTGGGCAGCCTCGTGGAGCAGCCGCTCGAAACCGAGCCGGGTGCCACAGGCCGAGGAGGACTCGCCGATCAGCGCCTCGGGCGAGGCGAGGTCGGGGAGGTCCTGGTGGTAGGCCTGGATGTCACTCCAGGCGGCGGCCAGTTCGGCCGCGAGAACGAGGGGCTGTGTCGTGCTCACGCTAGACCAACGATGGAGTAGGAGCTGATGTTCCGCGTGTTCCCGTTCCCCGGGATTTCCCAGGAAACTCTCAGGAATGTGCGACCTCGCGCGAAATGCGCGTTCCGGATCTGACGCAAGACCAACCCCCTACAGGTTCGGGCCCCGTCGAGCTCGACGGGCGCCTCGTCAATTCCGCCCGGAGACGGGCTGTCGCCCCCAGGACGTACGGCCCGCGGTCCTGTCGAGTTGACAGGGCCACGGGCCGTACACCGTACCGCTATTCCGTTAATACCGGCAGTTGACCGACCAGTAGGGATGTCGACAGGTGAGACGTCCGTGGAACAACACCGCTCATCGGACGTTCGAATTTCCTGTCGGCAAGGTCGAGAACCGTCAGAACGCGTCGCCGGGCATCGTTTTACGGCAACATCCTTCGCGCACGGGAAGCGCCGCGGACACCACCGGAAGCCACCCCGGACACCACCTCGGACGCCACCCCGGACACCGCCCGGAAGCGATCGCGGACGCTGCCGCGGAAGCCACCGAACGGTCAGTAGGCGCGCGCGACGATCGCGATGTTGCCGTCCTGGTCGTCCGTCTGCGGCACCGAGCCGTCGGCGGCCACGATGCAGCGGACCGAAACGCCCTGCTCGGCCAGCTTGGCCTCGCCCTCCGGGCCCAGCTCGGCCCAGGAGATCCGGCCCCAGCCGGTGGCGGCGGCCTCGACGGCCTCGTCCAGGTTGGTCACGTCCACCGTGCGGGCCTCGCGGCGCTCGCGCGACTGACGCAGCAGCAGGGCCTGGTCCTCGTCCAGGATGCCCGGGAGGATCGACACCAGCGAGTCGATCGAGACCGGCTCCTTGCCGCCCGGGATCCGGCGGGCCAGCATGGCCGTGCCGTTCTCCAGGTCGCGCGGGCCGACCTCGATCCGCAGCGGAACGCCCTTGAGCTCCCAGTCGACCGCGCGGCGGCCGAACGGGGTGTCGGTGCGGTCGTCGACGACCACGCGGATGCCGGCGGCCTCCAGCGCGGCACCGATCTCACGGACCTTGGCGATCACCGCGTCGTCGCCCTTGATGGCGAGCACGACGGCCTGGACGGCGGCGAGCCGCGGCGGGACGCGCAGGCCGTTGTCGTCGCCGTGGGACATGATCAGGCCGCCGACCATACGGGTCGAGACGCCCCAGGAGGTCTGCCAGACGTACTCGCGCTCGGCACCCTGGAGCTGGTAGGTGGTGTTGAACGCCTTGGCGAAGTTCTGGCCCAGCTCGTGGCTGGTGCCCATCTGCAGCGCCTTGCCGTCGCCCATCATGCCCTCGAGGGTGAGGGTGTTGATGGCGCCCGCGAAGCGCTCCTTGGCGGTCTTGCGGCCGAGCACGACGTCGATGCCGAGCACGTTGGTCATGAAGTCGCCGTAGACCTGGGTGTGGATCATCGAGGCGTAGTCGCGCGCGTCCTCGTAGGTGGCGTGGGCCGTGTGGCCCTCCTGCCAGAGGAACTCGGTGGTGCGCAGGAAGACGCGCGGACGCAGCTCCCAACGGACCACGTTGGCCCACTGGTTGATTAGCAGGGGCAGGTCGCGGTGGCTCTGCACCCACTTCGAGAAGTACTCGTTGATGATGGTCTCGGAGGTCGGCCGGACGACGACCGGCTCGTCCAGCTGCTTGCCACCGCCGTGGGTGACCACCGCGAGCTCGGGGGCGAAGCCCTCGACGTGCTCGGCCTCCTTGGTCAGGTACGACTGCGGGATGAACATCGGGAAGTAGGCGTTCTGGGCACCCGCCTTCTTGATCCGGGCGTCCATCTCCTGCTGCATCCGCTCCCACAGGCCGTAGCCGTACGGTCGGATGACCATGGTGCCGCGCACCGGACCGTTGTCGGCCAGCTCGGCCTTGTTGATGAGGTCCTGGTACCAGCGCGGGAAGTCTTCCGCCTGGGGGGTGAGAACGGGTGCCTTAGCCATGGGCGAATCGTACGGGGAGCGGGCCCCCGACTTCGAATCCGTTCCGGGCCGCCGTCCGGGCACCGTCCTCGGTGTCCCGCACCGGGGCGCACGCCCCCGACGCGCGCGCACCACCCCGCACCCCTCTGGACGCCGCGCCCGAGCCGCTGTTCGCTGGAGTGGGGCGGGACGTCGAGGGGGGTTCGGAGCAGCACCTCGAAAGACCGGATGGGAGGCCGCGATGGCTTCAGCTGGGGTGATCGGCACGACCGCAGTACCCCGAGGCACCGGGCAGGACAACGCCCGGGCCCGGGACTGGGCGGAGATCCAGGAACGGATGCTGGTACCGCTCTACGAGGCCGTCCACGACCGGCTGGAGGTGGGTCCGGCGACCAGCGTGCTGGGCCTGGGCTGCCGCTCCGGTCTCGCCCTGCTGCTGGCGGCCGGACGGGGCGCCCAGGTGACCGGTCTGGAACGGGACGGCGAGCTGCGCGCGCTGGCCGGCGGACGCGGTCTGCGGGTCGGCGCGGGTCACCCGCCGACCGCTGATGTCGCCCGCTCGGCCTATTCGCTGGTCACCGTTTTCGAGCAGCCGCCGCCGGCGGGCGAACCGCGCCGGACGGTCGCGGCGGCGGCCCGGTCGGTACTGCCCGGCGGACACGTGGTGCTGGCCGCCTGGGGACCCAGGGAGCGCTGCGAGAGCGCGGCCGTCCTGGACGTCGCCCGGCGGATGGCCCGGCGCAGCGGCGCGCGCGACCCGTTCGAGCTGAGCCCGCCCGGGGCGCTGGAGGACCTGCTCGCCGGGACCGGCCTGCGCCCGGCGGGCGGCGGGCGGGTCGGCTGCCCCTTCGCCTACCCGGACCTGGACAGTGCCGTGCGCGGGCTGCTCTCCACCGGGCTGTACGACGCGGCGGCGGAGTTCTCCGGGGCGCCGCTGGTCGCGAAGGAGCTGGAGGAGGCGCTGCAGCCCTACCTGCGGGCGGACGGGACGGTGCGGATGGCGAACGTCTTCCGCTATCTGATCGCCGAACGTCCCCGCTGACAGCGGCCCTGCCGAGCCCCCGGCGGCCGCAGTGCGGCAACGACGGAGGGGCGCGCGTCACCTTGACGCACGCCCCTCCGCCCGGGAACCGGGATCCGGGACCGCCCGCGACCGGGCCCCGGCTCAGGCCTGGTCGAGCGTCTTCCGGGGCACCCCCGCCGCCCGGTAGGCCGCCTCCTCGTCCAGCGTCTCCGCCTCCAGCAGCGCCGCCGCCAGCGCGTCCAGCCGGGCCCGCTGCTCGGTCAGCAGCCGCACCGCCTCGTCGTAGCACTCCGCGACGATCCGCCGGGCCTCCTCGTCCACCGCGTCCAGCGTGGTCGGCGCGGCGGAGAGCCCGTACGCCCCCTGCGGGTCGGACGGCACCGCGGTGAGCCGGCCGACCCGCTCGCTCATGCCCCACCGGCCGGCCATGCCGCGGGCGATGTTGGTGACCTGCTCCAGGTCGCTCTCCGCCCCGGTGGTGATGACCCCGTAGACCACCTGCTCGGCCGCCATCCCGCCGAGTGCGCCGATGATCCGGCCGCGCAGGTAGGGCTCGGTGTAGGAGTACCGGTCGGTCTCCGGGGTGGACAGGGTGACCCCGAGGGCGCGGCCGCGCGGCACGATGGTGATCTTGCGGACCGGGTCCGCGCCCGGCTGGAGCATGCCGAGCAGGGCGTGGCCGCTCTCGTGGTACGCCGTCCGCTCGCGTTCGGCCTGCGGCATCACCAGCGGTCGGACGGCGCCCAGCTGGACCTTCTCCAGCGCGTCCGAGAGGTCGCGCTCGTTCACCGCGTCCTGGCGGCGCTTGACCGCCAGCAGCGCCGCCTCGTTGACCAGGTTGGCCAGTTCGGCGCCGGTCATGCCGGGGGTCACCTTGGCCAGCTGACCGAGGTCGGCGTCGCCGGCCAGCGGGACGTGCCGGGAGTGGATCCGCAGGATGGCCGCGCGGCCGTCGCGGTCCGGCGGGCTGACGGTGATCCGCCGGTCGAAGCGGCCGGGGCGCAGCAGGGCCGGGTCGAGCACGTCCGCCCGGTTGGTGGCGGCGATGACGATGACGCCCTCGGAGCCGCTGAAGCCGTCCATCTCGGTGAGGATCTGGTTGAGCGTCTGCTCGCGCTCGTCGTGGCCGCCCATCCCGCCGCCGCTGCCGCGCTGCCGGCCGATGGTGTCGATCTCGTCGATGAAGACGATCGCCGGGGCGACCTTGCGGGCCTCGGCGAAGAGTTCGCGCACCCGGCTGGCGCCGACGCCGACGATCATCTCGATGAACTCGGAGGCGGAGGCCGAGAAGAACGGCACGTCCGCCTCGCCCGCGACGGCCCGGGCCAGCAGGGTCTTGCCGGTGCCGGGCGGGCCGCTGAGCAGGACGCCGCGCGGCATCTTGGCGCCGAGCCGGCGGTACTGCTGCGGGTTCTTCAGGAAGTCGACCACCTCGCTGAGTTCGGCCTCGACCTCGTCGATGCCGGCCACGTCGGCGAAGGTGGTGCGCCGGCCGGCCTCGGCGGTGACCGGCTTGGGCGGGGCCTTGCGGCCGAGCGCGCCGCCGCCGAGGCCGCCGGCCATCCGGCGGGCGAGCAGCACCCAGACCAGGATCAGCAGCAGCATCGGGGCCAGTGAGAGCAGCAGGTTGGCGAGGAAGCTGCGCTGCTGGACGACCGGCGACGCGGTGACCTCGACGCCCTGCTGCTGGAGGGTGGTCCAGAGGTTGTCCCCGGCGAAGACCGGCCGCTGGGTGTCGAACTCGGTGTAGGTGCCCTTGCCGCCGTCCGGCTTCGGCTCGGCGTTCTTGAGGGTGCCCTCGATCGCGTCGCCCTTGGAGTAGATCTTGGTGATGTTGCCCTTGTTCAGCTGGTTGTTGAACTCGGTGTAGGAGATCGTGGTGGCGCCGCCGGGGCCGAAGAAGGACAGCAGCAGATCGCTGATCAGGAACACCACGAGCGCGGTCAGGACGAGGCCCGTCCAGCCGCCGGGCATCCTGCGGCGCGGGGGTGGCGGGGGCGGGGCCCCTTCTGAACGCCACGGCTGGTCGGGGGTCTGGCGCGGCGGTACGGGATCAGTCACCTGTCGGACAATACGGACATCCGCTCGGCGCCTCCAACCGCAACGCCGCTCCCCGGCCGCTCCCCGCCCACCCCCGGAGCACTCCTGGGCCGCTCCCCGACGCCCGGCCGACCGCCCCGCCGACCCGGCCGCCCCGCCGACCCGACCGCCCCGCCGACCCGGCCGACCGCCCCGCCGTCAGCCCCGCTCGTCCACCGCGGCCGACCCGGGCCACTCCTCCGAGGTCAGCGCGAACCGCTCGTGGTCCCGCCAGGCCCCCTGGAGGAACAGCATCCGCGGTGTGAACCCCTCGTGCCGGAAGCCCAGCCGCTTGGCGAGCGCGATCGACCGCCCGTTGTCCGGCTGGACGTTGATCTCCAGCCGGTGCAGCCCGAGACCGCCCTCCGGGTGCCCGGCGAAGCAGGTGTCCAGCACCAGCCGCAGCCCCTCGGTCATCCGCCCGGTGCCGGCGAACGGCAGGAACGAGTCGTAGCCCAGCGAGCCGTTGCAGAAGCGGCCCATCACGATGTTGGCGACATTGACCTTGCCGACCAGTCCGCCGGTCTCCAGGTCGACGATCAGGAAGGTCCGCAGACCCGGCCCCTGGCGTTCCAGCAGGTCCGGCAGCGCGTCCGGCTCGACCGGGTTCCACCGGCCGATGTGCTCGGCGGACCGCCGGACCGCCTCGGCGTACGCCACCTCGTCCCCGGCCCGCGGGGCCCTGATCGATACTCGCATCGGACCATCATCTCGGATGACCATCGGGCATGCGAACGGCCCTCCACCCCGGGCAGACCGGGACGGAGGGCCGTTCGCCCCGGGACCCGCGGGCGGCGGGAAACCGGGTCGGAGGACCGTGGCAGGACCGGGCCGGACTACAGCAGGTCCTTGAACTCCTTGGGCAGCTCGAAGTCGGCCGGGCCCTTGCCCGCGCCGAGGCCGAACGCGCCGCCCTGGGCGGGGGCCTGGTCGGCACCGGGGCCGAGCGCGCGGCGCTCGGCGGCCGCGGCCTCCTCCTGCGCCCGCTTCAGCGGGTTGCCGCTCTTGCGCTTGCCCTTGGCGGCCGGGGCCTTCTTGGTGCTCTTCTTGCCGCCGCCGCCCATGCCGGGGATGCCCGGCATACCGGGGACGCCCTTGCCGGAGGCCATCGCCGACATCATCTTGCGGGCGTCGAAGAACCGCTCGACCAGGTTCTTCACCTCGCCGACCTGGACGCCAGAACCCTTGGCGATACGGGCCCGGCGCGAGCCGTTGATCAGCTCGGGCTCGGCCCGCTCGGCCGGGGTCATCGACTTGATGATGGCGCCGACGCGGTTGACGTCCTTGTCGTCGATGTTGTTGATCTGGTCGCGGATCTGACCCATCCCGGGCAGCATCCCCAGCAGCTTGGAGATCGAGCCCATCTTCTGGACCTGCTCCAGCTGCGACAGGAAGTCGTCCAGCGTGAAGGCCTTCGGGCCGCCGCGCAGCTTGGCGGCGATCTTCTCGGCCTCGGCCTGCGAGAAGGTCTGCTCGGCCTTCTCGATCAGCGAGAGGACGTCACCCATGCCCAGGATGCGCGAGGCCATCCGGTCCGGGTGGAAGGCGTCGAAGTCGTCGACCTTCTCGCCGTTGGAGGCGAACATGATCTGGCGGCCGGTGACGTGCGCGACCGAGAGCGCGGCACCGCCGCGGGCGTCGCCGTCGAGCTTGGAGAGCACCACGCCGGTGAAGTCGACACCGTCGAGGAAGGCCTGCGCGGTGGTGACCGCGTCCTGGCCGATCATCGCGTCGACGACGAACAGGACCTCGTCCGGGTTCACCGCGGCCCGGATGTCGGCGGCCTGCTGCATCAGCTCGGCGTCGATGCCGAGGCGGCCGGCGGTGTCGACGATGACGACGTCGTACTGCTTCTGCTTGGCGTACTCGATCGAGTCCCGGGCCACCTGGACCGGGTCGCCGACGCCGTTGCCCGGCTGCGGTCCGTAGAACGCGACGTCGGCGCGCTCGGCGACGACCTGCAGCTGGTTGACGGCGTTGGGGCGCTGGAGGTCGCAGGCGACCAGCAGCGGGGTGTGCTTCTGCTTCTTCAGCCAGTGGCCGAGCTTGCCCGCGAGGGTGGTCTTGCCGGCACCCTGGAGGCCCGCGAGCATGATCACCGTCGGGCCGCTCTTGGCGAACCGCACCCGGCGGGTCTCGCCGCCGAGAATGGCGACGAGCTCCTCGTTGACGATCTTGATGATCTGCTGCGCCGGGTTCAGCGCACCGGAGACCTCGGAGCCGAGCGCGCGCTCCTTGACCCGCTTGATGAAGGCCCGGACGACCGGCAGCGCGACATCCGCCTCCAGCAGCGCGATGCGGATCTCGCGGGTGGTGGCGTCGATGTCCGCCTCGCTCAGGCGGCCCTTGCCCCGGAGGTTCTTGAACGTCGCTGCGAGGCGATCGGAAAGGGTGTCGAACACGTCGTCGCGGGTCCTCTACGGCATCGGTCTGAGTACGGTCGTCGCCCCCAAGGGTATCCGGCCGGTCCGCGGACGGTCTCCACCCGGGTTCGGGGGAACTCCGGCGGCCCCGCAGGAGCCGCTCAGCCCAGGGCCTCGCGCACCGCCGCCGCCACCTCCCCGGCCCGCTCGGCGGAGAGCGGACGGCCCGCCGCG
>NZ_JAIY01000006.1:819362-826830 GCF_000710405.2 Kitasatospora sp. MBT66
CGTCGGTCAGGTAGAAGGCGTCGACGACGTCCGCGCCCAGGGTGGAGACGTGCGCCGTCCGCACCCGTACCCCCGCGCCGTCCAGGGCCCGGCCGATCCGGTGCAGCAGCCCGGGGGCGTCGTGGGCGCGCACCTCCAGCACCGTGGCGGTGGACGAGGCGACCGGGGGCGCCACCGCCACCACCGGCGGCGGGGTCGGGATCCCCCGCCGGCGCGGGGCCGCCGCGTCCCGCTCGGCCAGCCGGCGCGCGACGTCCAGCGAGCCGTCCAGCGCCCGGCGCAGGTCGGCCCGCAGCCGCGCCGCCTCCGGCAGCTCGCCGAACTCCGCCGCCACCGTCCAGGACAGCAGCAGCACCGGCCCCGCCCCGATCGGGTCCAGCTCCCGCAGCCCCGCCGAGCGGACCGCCAGCCGGTGCAGGGCCAGCACCCCGGCGACGGTGCCGAGCAGCCCCGGCCGGTCCGGGACGGCCAGCAGCAGCCGCACGCCCATCGGCTCGGTACCGGCCGTGTCCGCCTCGGCCTGGGCCAGCAGGGAGAGCGCCGGTTCGCCGGTCCTGGCCGCCTCCACCGCCAGCCGCTCCTGCTCGGCGGTCGGCGCGGCGGCCGGCTCCGGGCCCGAGGCGGCGTCCCCGGCCAGCCGGGCGGCGGCCCGCGCCGCCAGGCCGTCCACCAGCGAGGCCCGCCAGCCGCTCCACGCGGCCGGGCCGGTGGCCAGCGCGTCCGCCTCGGTCAGCGCCCGCAGCAGTTCCAGCCGGGGCAGCGTGGTGACCACCTTGGTGACCGCCTCGACGGTGGCCGGGTCGTCCGGGTCGCGCCGGGTCGCGGTGTCCACCAGGGTCAGGTGGTGGCGGACCAGCACCGCCAGGGTCTCCACCGACTCCGGGTCGAAGCCCATCCGGGCGGCCACGTCGCGGACGATCACCTCGCCCGCCTCGCTGTGGTCGCCGGGCCAGCCCTTGCCGAGGTCGTGCAGCAGCGCGGCGACCAGCAGCAGGTCCGGCCGCGCCACCCGGCGGGTCATCGCGGCGGCCCGCACCGCGGTCTCCACCAGGTGCCGGTCCACCGTCCAGCGGTGCACCGCGTTGCGCTGCGGCCGGCAGCGGACCCGCTCCCAGTCCGGCAGCAGCCGGGTGATCAGCCCCTCCGCCTCCAGCGCCTCCCAGACCGGCAGACAGGCCTCGCCGGCGCCGAGCAGGGTGACCAGCTGCTCGCGCGCCTCGTCCGGCCAGGGCACCGGCAGCGGACGGCACTCGGCGGCCAGCCGGCGCACGGTCGCGTGGGAGACGGTGAGCCCGTTCTGCGCGGCCGCCGCCGCGGCGCGCAGCGGCAGCACCGGGTCCGCCGCCGGGCGGGCGCCCTGGGCGAGCACCGCCTCACCGTCCATCTCGACGACGCCCTCGGCGAGCGGCCGGCGATCCACCGCGCCCCGGGCCACCGCGCCCGCGCCGCGTCCGGCCGCACCGGACGCGCCGCCGAACGGACCGGCGAACGGGAAGCCGCGGCGGAGCGGACGCCGGCCCCGGCCCGAACGGGCGGCCAGCACCCGGTCCACCGCCCGCCAGGTGACGTCCGCGGCATAGGCGACAGTCCTGGCCGCCTCGTAGACCTGCCGCAGCAGGGTGTCCGCGTCCAGCACCCCGAGCCGCTCGGCGACCTGGTCCTGGTCCTGCAGGGCGAGCCGTTCGGTGGCCCGGCCGGTGACCAGGTGGAGCGCGTCGCGGACGTCGGCCAGCCGGAGCGCGGCCGCGTCCAGTCCCTCCCGGGGCGCGTCGGCCAGCCAGCTCGCGGCGATCGCGTCCAGCGCGACCACGTCCCGCAGACCACCCCTGGCCTCCTTGAGGTCGGGCTCCAGCAGGAACGACAGCTCGCCGTGCCGCTCGGCCCGCTCCCGGCCCAGCTCGCGCAGCTCCGGCAGCCGCCGCACCGCGCCCTCCCGCCAGTCGGCGAGCACGGTGGAGCGCAGCGCGGCGGTCAGCGCCGGGTCGCCCGCCACGTGCCGGGCGTCCAGCAGGCCGAGCTGCGCCTTGAGGTCGGCGGCCGCCACCGCCCGCGCCTCGGCCGGGGTGCGGACGGAGTGGTCCAGGGCGGCGCCGGAGTCCCAAACCGGGTACCAGAGCCGCTCAGGCAGGGCCTGGTCCAGCCGGCCCTCGTGCAGCAGCAGCACGTCGAGGTCGCTGCGCGGGGAGAGCTCGCCGCGCCCGTAGCCGCCGACCGCGACCACGGCGACCCCGGCGGGGGCGCCGGCCGAGGCGAACAGGGCGGCCAGCCAGTCGTCGGTGCGCGCGGACAGCTCGGCGCGCCGGGCCCGGCCGCCGGGCCCGGGGGCGGTGAGCAGCCGGGCCCTGGCGGCGGCGGGATCGGCCGGTCCGGCCGGGCCCGGGCGGGAGTCGTCGGTGTGGGAAGTCATGTGAAGTCCCCGTCCGTGGTCGTGCGGGTCGTGCGGGTCGGTCGTTCCGGCGCCGGAACGCCGTCGGCGGACCTGCGACCGTGGGGGGTCGCAGGCCCGCGGGAGGGACTGCCGAGTGGGGCGCCGGAGGGCCTGGAGGGCCTGGGGGCCTAGAGGGCGTCGGGGCCGCGTTCGCCGGTGCGGACCCGGACGGCGGTGTCGACCGGGACGGTCCACACCTTGCCGTCGCCGATCTTCCCGGTCCTGGCCGCCTCGACCAGGACGTCGATCAGCTGGTCGGCGTCCTCGTCCTCGGCCAGGACCTCGACTCTGACCTTGGGCACCAGGTCCACGGTGTACTCCGCGCCCCGGTAGACCTCGGTGTGGCCGCGCTGGCGGCCGTAGCCGCTCGCCTCGGAGACGGTCAGGCCGTGCACGCCGAAGGACTGCAGGGCGGCCTTCACCTCGTCCAGGCGGTGGGGCTTGATGACGGCGGTGATGAGCTTCATCGGGCGTCCACCTCGGTCTTCTCGGTGCTCTTCGCCACGGCGGCGACAGCGGTGGCGGCGGGTACGGCGGTCGCGGGCGCCGGGGCGGCCGAGGACCGGCCCAGGCCCGAGCCGAGGGCGCTGAAGTCGTACGCGGACTCGGCGTGCTCGGCCTGGTCGATACCGGCCACCTCGACCTCCTCGGCGACCCGGAACCCGATCGTCCGGTCGATCGCCTTGGCCAGCAGCCAGGAGAGCACGAAGGAGTAGACGGCGACGACCGCCACGCCCATCGCCTGCTTGCCCAACTGCTCGAACCCGCCGCCGTAGAAGAGCCCCTTGGCGGTCTGGCCGACCGTCCCGGTGGCGAACAGGCCGACCAGCAGCGAGCCGATCGCCCCGCCGACCGCGTGCACGCCGACCACGTCGAGCGAGTCGTCGAAGCCGAAGCGGTACTTGAGGCTGATCGCGGCCGCGCAGGCGGCTCCGGCGACCAGGCCGATCGCCACCGCGCCGAGCGGGGAGACCGAGCCGCAGGCCGGGGTGATGGCCACCAGGCCGGCCACCGCGCCGGAGGCGGCGCCCAGGGTGGTGAAGGCGCCGTGCCGCAGCTTCTCGTAGATCAGCCAGCCGATCAGCGCGGCGCCGGTGGCGACCTGGGTGTTGATCAGGGCCATCGCCGCGACGCCGTTGGCGGCCAGCGCCGAGCCGGCGTTGAAGCCGAACCAGCCGAACCACAGCAGCCCGGAGCCGAGCATCACCAGCGGCAGCGAGTGCGGGCGCATCGGGTCCTTGCGGAAGCCGATCCGTCGGCCGAGCACCAGGCACAGCGCCAGGCCCGCGACACCGGCGTTGATGTGGACGGCCGTCCCGCCGGCGAAGTCGATCACGCCGTTGCGGTCGCCGAGCCAGCCGCCGTTGCCGCCGTCGAAGAAGAACACCCAGTGCGCGACCGGGAAGTAGACCACGGTGACCCAGAGCGCCACGAACAGGCCCCAGGCGGTGAACTTGGCGCGGTCCGCGATCGCCCCGCTGATCAGGGCCGGGGTGATGATGGCGAACATCAGCTGGAAGGCGGAGAAGGCCGTCACCGGGATCGTCCCGGCGAGGTCGTCGAGGCCGATTCCCTGCATCCCCAGGAAGTCCAGGTTCCCGATCAGACCGGCGCCGGCGTCGGGCCCGAAGCTGAGCGAGTAGCCGTAGAGGACCCACAGCACGCTGACGATGCCCAGCGAGAGGAAGCTCATCGCCAGCATGTTCAGTGTGCTCTTGGCCCGGACCATCCCCCCGTAGAAGAAGGCCAGCCCCGGGGTCATCACCATGACCAGGGCCGCACTGACGAGTACGAAGGCGGTGTCACCCGCGCTGAAGCCGTCCGGCATCGGCGTACCTCCTGACTGGAAGCCGATCCGCACCCGGGTTCCTGTCCCGTGCACCGGGGCGTCGGCGATGAGGAGGAGCGTGCCGAAGGCCGGTTTCGGCCGATGCTGCCGGTTGTTTCACCGCCGTGACGAGGGCGACGGCGGGGTTACACGCGCGTGAACCCCGGCCGTGTCACGGGGCCGGAGGGGTTACCGTACGGCCGCTCCGCACGGGGTGTGCCCGCAGCGCCACGGAACGGGACGGCGCCGAGTGGCACGGGCCGACACCGAACGACACCGAACGACACCGACCGTGCCGTCGGCGGACGGCACGGTCGGCGGGTCGTGGCCGGATCAGGGTGGGGTCAGGCCCGGATCGGGGCAGAGGTCGGGATCGGGGCAGAGGTCGGGATCGGGGCAGAGGTCGGGATCGGGGCAGAGGTCGGGATCGGGGCCGGCTCAGACCACCGAGACGTACTCCGGGATGTCCTGCACCACCCGCTCCTTGAGCCGGCTGACCGCGTCCACGCCCCGGTAGCGGGACGAGGCGGCCTCGGTGGTCTTGCGCACCCGGGAGTTGAGCCGCTCGGAGCGGACCTTGGTGGCGATGTCCACCGCCTGCTCGGCGAAGACCGCCGCCTGCTCCGGCTCGTTCTGGAGCAGGTGCACGCTGGCCATGCCGACCAGGTTGAAGGCGTACGAGCGGACGTGGTCGCCGTCCTGCCGGAACAGGTCGACCGCGCGCTCCATCACCGGCGCGGACATCGAGGCGTAGAGCGCCCCGTTGTCGGAGTGGTAGGCGAGGTCGCGGAAGGAGTGCGCGTTCTCGGCGTTCAGCTCGGCCGGCGAGAAGAACTTCAGCCAGTCCGGGTCGGCGTCGCCCTCGCGGATGTCGGTGAAGGTGTCCTCGGCCAACCGGACCGCCCGGGCGCACCGGTTCACCTCGCCGATGGTGGCGTAGGCGCGCGCCTCCATCGCGTACAGCAGGGACTGCTGGCGCGGGGTCGCGGTGTCCCGGCTGCCGTACTGGGCGAGGTGGATCAGCTCCAGCGCGTCCTCGCCCCGGTTGAGGTGGATCATCTGCCGGCTCATGTCGGTGAGGATCAGGGCGCCGAAGGGGCGGTCCCCGGCCTCCTTGGCGGCGTGCAGCGCCAGCACGTAGTACTTCTGCGCGCTCGGGTGCATGCCGACGTCGTAGGACATCCAGCCCGCCAGGTGGGCGAGCTCGGCGGTGAGCCGGAACAGCCGCCGGGTGGTCTGCTCCGGGTAGGTCTCCTGGAGCAGGTCGGTGACCTCGTGGAGCTGGCCGACCACGGCCTTGCGGCGCAGCCCGCCGCCGTTCTGCGCGTCCCACTGGCGGAACATGACCGTGGTCTGCTCCAGCAGTTCCAGCTCGGGCTCGGACAGCCGGCCGGTGAACGGCTCGCCGCCGTTGGCCGCGGCCAGGATCGGCGTGGGGGCGCCGTTCGGGCCGGGGGCCAGCCAGCGCTGCATCGGCTCGATCAGGGCGGCGCCGGCGGTCAGGGCGAGCGAGGTGCCCAGGAAGCCGCGCCGGTTGAGCATGAGGTCGCTGCGGGAGTAGTCACTGATCAACTGGACGGTCTGCGGGGCGCTCCACGGCAGGTCGACGCCGCCGCCCACGGTGGAGACCGGAACGGCGGCGCGCAGGCCGAGGTCCTCGATCGAGACCACCGAGCCGAACCGCTCGGAGAACAACTCCGACATGATCTTGGGGATGGGTTCCCTGGGCTGCTCGCCGTCCAGCCAGCGGCGCACCCGCGAGGTGTCGGTGGAGACGTGGTGGGCACCGATCTGCCTGGCCCGGCGGTTGACCTGGCGGGCCAACTCCCCCTTGGACCAGCCGCTGCGGGCGAACCACGTGGTCAGCTTCTCGTTGGGTTGCTTCTCTGCCATGGGTCCCCATCCCGCCCGGCCCCCGCGGGGCCCCGATCGTGACCGCCCGACGGTTGCGGGCTCTTGCCAGCCGTGCCGTTGCCGAACTGCGGCGCTGCCGTCGCAGACGAACCGTCAGTTCCCCAACTCCCGGCTCCCCAGGGCCCGGAGCGGTCCCCTGACGAGGTCCGTGTGCTGAACGTAACGCCCCGCGTACTGCCCCGGGGAGCGGCCCTGGCGAAACGCCACCTTTCGCCACCCCCAGGAGTGAACCGAAGGCTGTCGACAGACGGTTCACTAGGAGGTCCCGACGGTCCGGCATATGCGGGCCGCCAAGTCCCCACAAATATCCGGCCCTTCGGGCGAACCGCCGCCGCCGCAGGGGATTTCGCCACCCGCACCGATCACCGGCAGCCCCGCGCACAAGACGATCCGGCATCCGTACCGCCCGCCACAAGGCGGCGCCCGAGGCACATCACCGCAACTGGCGCACACCGGGCGCTGCGCGCCGTCACCGCACAACGCACCACGCAACGGACAATCAACACAAAGTCACCGTCCCGTAACCATCGGCAACCAGAACCTGTTGGGGGAGGCATGGACAACCTGTTCGGCGAACTTCGACTGGGGAGC
The DNA here is from genome assembly GCF_000710405.2 of Kitasatospora sp. MBT66. NCBI lineage: Bacteria > Bacillati > Actinomycetota > Actinomycetes > Kitasatosporales > Streptomycetaceae > Kitasatospora > Kitasatospora sp. MBT66. Next base: position 826,124 of record NZ_JAIY01000006.1, read on the forward strand.
CTGCGGCTGGCACCGCTGGGCGCGCGCCGTCGCGCCCGCGTCACCACGAGCCAGGCGGCCGCGGAGTACACCGGCCGGTGGGGCTGGGCCGTCGTCGTCGGCGAGCCGGCCCGCGCCGCCGGCACCCCGGAGCGCTGCCACTGCGGCACCCCGCGCTGCGCCGCCCCCGGTCTGCACCCCGTCCCCGGAGCCGGCCCGGACGCCGGCCCCGGACCGGACACCTCGGTGCTGTTCCCCACCGGCCGCGCCTTCGACGTCCTGGACGTCCCCGAGCAGGCCGGCCTCCAGGCGCTGGTCCGGCTGGAGCGGATGGGCACCCAGGTCGGGCCGGTGCTCGCCGCGCCCACCGGGCGGCTGCAGTTCCTGGTCGCGGCCGGTACCGCGCGGCGGCTGCCGGACCTGCTCTACCGGATGGGCTGGGACGACGCCGCGCTCGACCTCGCCTGCCACGGCGAGGGCAGCTTCGTCGCCGCGCCGCCCACCGTGCTGGCCGGCCTCGGCCCGGTCCGCTGGCTGCGCCGGCCGACCCGGGACAACGCGGGCTGCCCGCCCGAGGCCCGGCTGCTGCTGGGCACCCTCGCCTACGCCTGCCACCGCGGCCGGGAGCGCACCCCGGAACCGGCCTGGATCGCCTAGCTGTCTTTTCGCACGCTCGCCTCCGAGCCGAAGGGGCGGGAGTCGCCCCCGGCACGGCCGGGTCCGCTCCC
>NZ_JAIY01000006.1:826884-829499 GCF_000710405.2 Kitasatospora sp. MBT66
GGGAGCGGACCCTTCATCGGTGGACCGGCGGTCCTCAGTCCCCGATCAGCGCGTCCACGAACGCACCCGGCTCGAACGGCGCCAGGTCGTCGGCACCCTCGCCCAGACCGATCAGCTTGACCGGCACGCCCAGCTCCCGCTGGACCGCGATCACGATGCCGCCCTTGGCGGTGCCGTCCAGCTTGGTCAGCACGATGCCGGTGATGTCGACCACCTCGGCGAAGACCCGGGCCTGGACCAGCCCGTTCTGACCGGTGGTGGCGTCCAGCACCAGCAGCACCTCGTCGACCGGGCCGTGCTTCTCGACGACCCGCTTGACCTTGCCCAGCTCGTCCATCAGGCCGGTCTTGGTGTGCAGTCGCCCGGCGGTGTCCACCAGCACGGTGTCCACGCCCTCGGCGATGCCCTCCTTGACCGCGTCGAAGGCGACCGAGGCCGGGTCGCCGCCCTCGGGGCCGCGCACCGTGCGGGCTCCGACGCGCTCGCCCCAGGTCTGCAGCTGGTCGGCGGCGGCGGCACGGAAGGTGTCGGCCGCGCCGAGCACCACGCTGCGGCCGTCGGCGACCAGCACCCGGGCCAGCTTGCCGGTGGTGGTGGTCTTGCCGACGCCGTTGACGCCGACCACGAGGACGACCGCGGGGCCCTCCTCGTGCTTGGTGGAGCGGACGACGCGGTCGGCGTCCTTGCCGATCAGCTCGACCAGTTCCTCCCGCAGCAGGGCGCGCAGCTCGTCCGGGGTGCGGGTGCCGAGCACCTTGACCCGGGTGCGCAGCCGCTCGACCAGCTCCTGGGTGGGGGCCACGCCGACGTCGGCGGTCAGCAGGGTGTCCTCGATCTCCTCCCAGGTGTCCTCGTCGAGGTGCTCGCGGGAGAGCAGCGAGAGCAGCCCCTTGCCCAGCGAGTTCTGCGAGCGGGAGAGCCGCGAGCGCAGCCGGACCAGGCGGCCGGCGGTGGGCTCGGGGATCTCGACGGAGGGGGCTTCCTCGACGGCCTCGGGAACGACCTCGGCCTCGGGGAGCTGCACCTCCTCGACGGTGCGGCGCGGTTCCTCGGTGGGCGGCGCGGCCTCCTCGCCGACGGCGGGCTCGCGCGGGGTCGGGGGCGCCGTGATGACCGGCGCCTGCGACTTCGGGGGCAGCTGCTGGCGTCGTCTGCCGGAAACGACGAGTCCGGCGATCGCGCCGACGGCGACCACCGCGATGACTACGGCAAGAATCACGTATTCCATAACTCCACCAGTATCCGTGACGCCGGTCCGCGCGGACCGCAGGCGGAGGACCGGATCGGAAACGGATCGGGAACGGACCGCGGTCGGTCCGCCGCCCGGTCACCGCCGGCTCAGGACGGGACGGCCGCCGGCTCCGCCGCCGGAGCGGGCGCGGGCCGGGTCCGCCGCTCCTTCCGCTCCTCCCGCAGCCGCTGGCTGATCACCTGCGAGATGCCGTCGCCCTTCATGGTCACCCCGTACAGCGCGTCGGCGGACTCCATGGTCAGCTTCTGGTGGGTGATCACGATGAGCTGGGAACTCTCCCGCAGCTCCTCCATGATCCCGATCAGCCGGCGCAGGTTGGTCTCGTCCAGCGCCGCCTCGACCTCGTCCATCACGTAGAACGGGCTGGGCCTGGCCTTGAAGATCGAGACCAGCAGCGCCACCGCGGTGAGCGAGCGCTCCCCGCCGGAGAGCAGCGAGAGCCGCTTGACCTTCTTCCCGGGCGGGCGGGCCTCCACCTCGACCCCGGTGGTGAGCATGGAGTCGGGGTCGGTCAGCACCAGCCGTCCCTCGCCGCCCGGGAACAGCCGGGAGAACACGCCCTCGAACTGCGCGGCGGTGTCGTGGAAGGCGGCGGTGAACAGCTGCTCGACCCGCTGGTCGACGTCCTTGACGATGTCGAGCAGGTCGCGCCGACCGCGCTTGAGATCGTCGAGCTGCTCGCCGAGGAACCGGTGGCGCTCCTCCAGGGCGGAGAACTCCTCCAGCGCCAGCGGGTTGACCTTGCCCAGCTGCTGGTACGCCCGCTCGGCCGCGCGCAGCCGCTTCTCCTGCTCGGCCCGGACGTACGGACGGGGCTCGCCCGGCTCCTGCCCCTCCTCCGGGGTGGAGGGCGGGACCGGTCGGTCGGGCCCGTAGGAGTCCAGCAGTTCGCCGCCCTCGATGCCGAACTCCTCCAGCGCGCGGCTCTCCAACTGCTCGATCCGCAGCCGCTTCTCCGCCCGCAGCACCTCGTCGCGGTGCCCGGCGTCGACCAACTTGTCCAGCTCGTCCTTGAGTTCGCGGCCGTGCTCGCGGTGCTCCCGGAGCTCCGCCTCGCGCGCCGCCCTGGCCTGCTCGATCGCGGCCCGTTCGGCGTCCGCCCGGGCCAGCGACACCTCCAGGCAGGCGAGCAGCTGCCGGGCGCCCTCGGCGACCGCGACGGCCACGGCGGCGTCCTGCTCGGCCCGTCGGCGGCGTTCGGCGGCCCGGGCGCGTGCCTCGCGCTCGGCGCGGGCGGCCCGGTCCAGCTGATCGGCCCGCCCGGCCAGGGCGCGGACCCGCTCCTCGTGGGTACGCACCGCGAGCCGGGCCTCGAGTTCGGTCGCCCGGGCCGAGGTGGCGGCCCCGGCCAGCCGCTGCTGCT
>NZ_JAIY01000006.1:830421-853890 GCF_000710405.2 Kitasatospora sp. MBT66
CGCTCGCGCTCGGCGACGGCGGCCGCCTCGCGGGCCGCGGCGAGCTCCCGCTCGACGGCGGCGAGCAGTTCCCCGGCGTCCTCGTGCGCGGTGTCGGCCCGTTCGCCGTCCTCGGTCTCGGCGTCGACCCTGGCCTTCAGTTCCTCGTACTCCTCGCGGGCGGCCCCGGCACGTTGCAGCGCCTCGTCCCGGGCCTCGGCGAGCCGGCCGATCTCGGCCTCGGCGGCGGCGGCCTTGGACCGGGCGGCGGCGGCCTGGCCCTGGAGCCGGGCCAGGCCCTCGCGGCGGTCGGCGATGGCCCGGGCGGCGTCCTTGAGCCGGCGTTCCTCGGCGACGAGGGCGCGTTCCAGCTCGGCCTTGGTGTCGACCGCCTCGTCCAGCGCCTCCTGGGCCTGTTCCAGGGCCTCGGCCAGCGCGGCCTCCTCCTCCCTGACCCGTTCGGCCTCGCGCTCCAGCTCCTCCGGGTCCCGGCCGCGCCGCTCCTCGGACTGCCCGCCGGCGGCCGCGTGCCGGGCCTTCGCCCCGGCCAGTCCGACGGTGCCGCGGGTGCGTTCGGCGAGGGCGGAGAGCCGGTACCAGGTCTGCCGGGCCGCCTCCAGGCCGGGGCCGAGCTGCTGGACCTGCGCCTCCAGCACGGCCTCGCGCTGGATCGCCCGGCCGAGTTCCTGCTCGACGGTGGAGCGGCGCAGCCGCAGGGCCAGTTCGTCGGCGATCTCCGCCTCGACGGCCCGGCGCAGGCCGAGCAGGTCGTCGGCGAGCAGCCGCAGCCGGGCGTCGCGCAGGTCGGCCTGGATCCCGGCGGCCCGGCGGGCGATCCGGGCCTGTCGGCCGAGCGGGCCGAGCTGGCGCCGGAGTTCGGCCACCAGGTCCTGGACCCGGTTGAGGTTGACCTGCATGGCGTCGAGCTTCCGCAGCGCCTTCTCCTTGCGCTTGCGGTGCTTGAGGACGCCGGCCGCCTCCTCGATGAAGGCGCGCCGGCCCATCGGGTCGGCCTGGAGGACGGAGTCGAGCCGGCCCTGCCCGACGATGACGTGCATCTCGCGGCCGATGCCGGAGTCGGAGAGCAGTTCCTGGATGTCCAGCAGCCGGCAGGTGTCGCCGTTGAGCGCGTACTCGCTGCCGCCGTTGCGGAACATCGTCCGGGTGATGGTCACTTCGGCGTACTCGATCGGCAGGGCGCCGTCGGTGTTGTCGATGGTGAGGCTGACCTCGGCCCGGCCGAGCGGGGCGCGCCCGCTGGTGCCGGCGAAGATGACGTCCTCCATCTTGCCGCCGCGCAGCGACTTGGCGCCCTGCTCGCCCATCACCCAGGAGAGCGCGTCGACGACGTTGGACTTGCCGGAGCCGTTCGGCCCGACCACGCAGGTGATGCCGGGCTCGAAGCGCAGGGTGGTGGCGGAGGCGAAGGACTTGAACCCGCGCAGCGTCAGACTCTTCAGGTGCACGCGCCGCTCTCCTCGCCCCTCGCTCGCGGACCCTGGCCGGGGCCCTGCGGCGACTGTATCCGCCTCCCCCACCGGGACCTGCGGCGATCGCGGCCGGACACGACGAAGGGACGCCACACGGGGCGTCCCTTGCAAGCTGCGTCCCTTTCGGGGCGGCTCGGTGCACAGCGGCGTCGATCGGGGATCGGGCGGAACTCAGGTGAGAGCCGGCTCCCGCTGATCCAGATCGATGCTGTTGAGCAACGAGTGCTCGTCGGCGACAGCGGTGAGTGCGTCGTTCACAGCCTGCATCCTGATGAGCTCGGCTTCGAGATCCTGGACGCGCTGCTGCAGCCGTCGCATCTCGGAGAGCATTCGCGGGTCGGGGCCGCCGACGTACCCGAGAAGCGCCTTTGCCATGATGAATGGTCCTCCACGCTGAGTGACCGAACCGGAACGGTACAGGTCTAGGGGGAAGGGGGACGCACGCGCGGCGTGCACCGGCAGTGCTGGCTGGGCACTACGGCACAACCACCGTGAGCTGGGCCCACGGGGGCATGCACCTACCGGAATAACGCGGTCGTGTGCGCGGGTTTCCAGCGTCTCACCAAAGACGGTACGGGTCAACACGATCACCGCACGCTACCGCGCCCCTGTCACCTGCCTGGCGGTGTCGTCACGCCCGGCGGCTCCGAAGGGGGGTCCACCACATGCTCGTGGATCATCGTTCGATGCGGAGTCAACCACGAGTCTGCCCGGATGGCAACCGTACGACACCGCCGGTTGACGATCGTTTTCGATCGACCGGCCCGGGCCCCGTCCGAGGCGGGTTCTCAGCGGATCTCGAAGGTCCCGTACCCGGGTCCGACGGCGGTCCAGATCTCGGTCACCCCGCTGACCCGGCCCGGTGTGTCCGGGCCCCTGAGCAGCGCGAGCAGCTGCTCGCAGTCCGGGGCGAGGCCCTCCGCCACCACCTGCACCCGGCCGTCGCCGAGGTTGCTCGCGTAGCCGGTCAGGCCGATCTCCAGCGCCCGCGCCCTGGTCCACCAGCGGAAGCCGACCTGCTGCACCTTGCCGCGTACCCAGGCGGTGACGCGGACCGGCTCGTCACTGTGGGCGTCGCGACCGTGCATGCCCCCGACCCTATCCGCCGCGGCGGCGGCCCGCGTCACGGCGGAGCCGGTACGACGACGCCGCCCCCGGCCGGTCGTGGGACCGGCCGGGGGCGGCGGGATCGGGCGGGCGGGACGGCCGGGTCAGAAGCCCCCGCCGAAGTCGCCGCCGCCACCGAAGTCGCCACCGCCACCGCCGAAGTCCCCGCCACCGCCGTCGAAGCCGCCGCCGAAGTCGGAGGAGTCGAAGTCGGCACCGGACTGGTCCCCGCCCTCGTAGCCGGAGCCGGCGTCCGCCGGGCCGTACGCGTAGGCCGGGGTGGCCATCATCGAGCCGAGCATGGTGCCGACCAGCAGGCCCGGCAGCAGACCGCCGCCGCCGAAGCCCCCGAAGTAGCCGCCGGCCCAGGGGCCGTACGCCGGGCCCGCGTTCCAGTACGGCTGCGGGCCGTGCTCGGTCGGCACGGTCCGGATGTCCGGGTCCTGCCCGGCCGCCAGCCGGTCCGCGTCCGCCCGGCAGACCGGGACGGCGCGGGCGGCGCCGCCCGCCGGGGCCCAGTCGGCGTCCTTGACCGACGGGCCGTGCCGGGGGTCGAAGAAGCACGGGGGACGCCGCTCGGGCAGCGGGTGCCCGTCCCGCCGGGCGGCCAGGGTGGCCAGCGCGAACCGGCCGTCCTCCAGCGCCTCGGCGACCGGCTTGACGTCCTCCGGCCCCTTGGCCTGGTCCATCAGCAGTTTGGCCCGCTCGTAGGAGTCCAGGGCGTGGGTGTAGTCGCCGCGCTGCACCTCGTCGGCGTCCGGCGCGGACGGCACGAAGTCCAGCCGGTCCAGCTCCTCGCCGTAGGCGGTGATGTCCTCGTCCACCACCCGGCGGACCTGGGCGAGCTCGGCCCGGCGCTGCTCCTCCTTGCGCCGCTTGGAGCGGCGGAACAGCAGGAAGACCCCGGTGCCGGCCAGCGCCAGCAGGGCCAGCGGGACGGCGATCGCGGCGGCCGAGACCCCGCCCGCCGTGCTGTTCACACCGTGCCCCTTGACCTGCGGGGCCGCGGTGTCCACGAAGTCGTTGAGGGTGGCGTCGATGTCGCCGGGGTGCGCGCGGAAGGACGCGCCGGCGATCCGCTGGGCGCTCGCAGTGGGCAGCGCCTCCTTGTCCGAGCGGGCCTGGAACTGGTCGCCGCGCCAGATCGCGTAGGTGCCGGTGATGCCGACCTTGGTACGCAGGTCGTCGAAGACGGTCGAGGCGCCGTACGGGTCGGCCGCGGGGACCACCGCCACGAAGATCGGCTTGTCGGCCTTGCGGATCTTCTCGGTCAGCGCGTCGGCCTGGCCCTGGCCGAACCGGCCCGCCATCGCCGGGTCGACGTACACCCGGCCCTGCTTGAGCGCGGCGGCCGCGTCGTCGAGACCGCCCGCCGCCGAGGCGGCCGGCGCCAGCAGGAGCAGCAGCCCGAGCAGCGCCGCCACCAAGGCCAGCGGCCCGGCGCCCCGGGAACGTCGTCGAGCAAGGGTTCTCATGCCACCGACGCTACCGCGACCGGTCCCCCGGCAGGGCATACCGGCCGGGTACGGAGCGGACCGGCACCCCCACCGTCCGCCGGGGTGGGTCCCCTTCCACGGGATGATCTTTCCTCCGGCCGCCCGGAACCGCGGTCCGGGCGGGAACCCGGCCACCGGCCCGGTCGTACCTCCCGGCGTGTCCCGGCGGGCGCGGAGCCCGTCCCCGGGCGTCCCGGCCGTACCGCGCGACCAGGCATAGTGGTGGCCGAACGGTCACCCGTGCCCCCGACCGTCCTGTCCCGTCCCTCCTGATCGGAGCACGTGTGATCATCGGCCTCGTCACCGCTGTGGCGGCCTCCGCCTGCTACGGCACCGGTTCGGTCCTGCAGGCCGTGGGATCCCGGCGCTCCGCCCGCGAGGAGGCCGCCAAGGGCGGCGACTCCGCCGGCACCACCGCGCACGGCGGGCCCAGCCTGTCCTCCACCGCCAAGGCCGCCGTGACCTGGGAGTTCATCCTCGGCACGGTGCTGGACTTCATCGGCTTCGGACTCGGCGCGCTGGCCGCCCGGCTGCTGCCGCTGTTCCTCTCCCAGACCATCATCAGCGCCAACCTGGTGATCACCGCGGTGCTGTCGATCAAGCTGCTCGGGATCCGGCTCAAGCAGTTGGAGTGGGCCTCGATCGGCGTGCTCTGCTCGGCGCTCGTCCTGCTCGCCGTCTCGGCCGGCCCGGAGGGCGGGCACCACGCCGAGATGTCCTTCCACTGGTGGCTGCTGGTGATCACCACCGTGCTGCTGGTGGGCGGCGGACTGCTGGTGCGCCGGATGGGAGCCAACGGCGCGATCGTGGCCGGTCTGCTCTCCGGCCTCGGCTTCGGCGCGCTCGGCGTCGGTGTGCGGATCCTGAACGGCGTCCAGCCCTTCGACCTCGGCAGCCTGCTCTCCGACCCGGCGCTGTACGCGATCCTGGTCGGCGGCATCGGCGGCATGTACGTGCACACCGTGGCCCTGCAGATCGGCTCGGTGAACGGCGCCACGGCCGCCCTGGTGGTCGGTGAGACGGTGCTGCCGGGCGCGGTGGGCGTGCTGTGGCTCGGCGACTCCACCAAGGCCGGGCTGGGCTGGCTCGGCGTGGCCGGCTTCGTGCTGGCGGTGGTCTCGGCGGTCGGTGTCGCCTACTTCGGCCAGGACACCCACGGCGGCCTGCCCGACGGCGAAGCGGCCCACCCCGAACTCGCCGACCGCTGACGCCGGGGCCTGAACGGGCGCCGGGGGCGGCGGTGCCTCGCCCCGCCGCCCCTTCCGGCCCCTTCAGGCCCGCTCAGCCCCCGTCGCGCACCCGCGGAACCCGCTGGCAGCGGGGGCAGAAGTAGCTGGACCGGTTCATCCAGGCGGCCCGCCGGATCGCGGTGCCGCAGCGGCGGCAGGGTTCGTCCTCCCGGCCGTAGGCGTCCAGGTCCCGGGAGAAGTAGCCGCTCTCGCCGTTCACATTGACGTACAGGCTGTCGAAGCTGGTGCCGCCGACCGCCAGCGCCGCCGTCATCACCTCACGGGCGTTCGCCAGCAGCAGCGCCGCCTGCGGCCGGGTGAGCGTCGCGGACGGCCGGTCGTAGTGCAGCCGGGAGCGCCACAGCGCCTCGTCCGCGTAGATGTTGCCGACCCCGCTGATCAGCGTCTGGTCCAGCAGCGCCCGCTTGACCGTGGTGCGCCGGGCACGCAGCGCCGCGACGAAGACGGCGTCGTCGAACCGGGCGTCGAGCGGGTCGCGGGCGATGTGGGCGATGGAGACCGGGGTGCCCTCGGGATCGCCGTCCTCGGCCTCCTCGACCGCCAGCCCGCCGAAGGTCCGCTGGTCGACGAAGCGCAGCTCGCGCCCGCCGTCGGTGAACCGCAGCCGGACCCGCAGATGCTTCTCGTCCGGCACGGCCGGGTCCTGGACGAGCAGTTGGCCGCTCATGCCGAGGTGGCCGATCATCGAGAAGCCCTGGCCCCGCCCGGCCAGCGGCACCCAGAGGTACTTGCCGCGGCGCTGCGCGGCGCCGAACGTCGTGCCGGTGAGCCGGGCCGCGAAGTCCGCCGCACCCGCCGACTGGCGGCGGACCGCGCGCGGGTGCAGGACGTCGACGCCGGCGACCGTCCGCCCGGCGACCCAGTTCGCCAGACCTCGGCGGACGACCTCGACCTCGGGAAGTTCGGGCACGGGAACACGCCTCCTGCGGAACGGACTGGGCTCTGCAGGAGGAAGGCTACTGCGTGCTCAGGCGCCGCTCGGCAGCCGGTCGGCGTGCTTCTCCTTGATCGCGCGCCAGGCGCTCTCGGCGGCCTTCTGCTCGGCTTCCTTCTTCGAGCGGCCGACGCCGCTGCCGAAGTCCTCGCCGGCCACCCGGGCCGCCGCGGTGAAAGTCTTCTCGTGGTCCGGACCGGACTCCTCGACCACGTACTCGGGCACTCCGATGCCCACCGAGGCGGTGAGCTCCTGGAGGCTGGTCTTCCAGTCCAGGCCCGCGCCCAGCTGAGAGGATTCCTCGATCAGCGGGTCGAACAGGCGGTGGACGAACTCGGTGGCGGCGTCCAGGCCCTGGTCCAGGTAGACCGCGCCGATGACCGCCTCGACCGTGTCGGCGAGGATCGACGACTTGTCGCGGCCGCCGGTGCCCTCCTCGCCCTTGCCGAGCCGGATGAACACACCGAGGTCCAGACCCCGGCCGACATCGGCGAGCGCGCGCGAGTTGACCACCGCGGCGCGCAGCTTGGCGAGCGTGCCCTCGGGAACGTCCGGGTGGACGCGGTAGAGGGTGTCGGTCACCACCAGGCCCAGCACCGAGTCGCCGAGGAACTCCAGGCGCTCGTTGGTGGGCAGGCCACCGTTCTCGTACGCGTACGAGCGGTGGGTCAGGGCACGCACCAGAAGGGCGCGCTCGAGCGTGTACCCGAGGCGCCCTTCCAGGACGTCGTATTCGGTCGAAGCCGGCCCGCCGGCCTTACCACCGCCCGAAGGGGCCTTCGGTGCGCTGGTCGCCTTGCGGGAAGAGTTACTGTCCGACATCGATCCGTACACCCCGCCGATCAGACCGAGAGGACCTGGCGACGGTTGTACGTGCCGCAGCTGGGGCACGCGATGTGGCCCAGCTTCGGCTCGTGGCAGCGGTCGCACGCCACGAGGGCCGGGACAACGGCCTTCCAGTTGGAACGGCGGTGGCGCGTGTTGCTGCGCGACATCTTCCGCTTCGGAACAGCCACGGCTACTTCTCCTGGTTCTCGGCGAGACCCTCACGGGTACCGCTGTTCTTGGTTCCGTCACCCTCGTCGCCGGGGGCGGCGGAGAGTCCCTGCAGAGCCGCCCACCGGGGGTCGGCGGCATCGTGGTGGTGCGCCGGGTCGTCGCTCAGGCGCGCCCCGCATTCGGAGCACAGGCCCAGGCAGTCTTCCTGGCACACCGGCTGCAGCGGCAGTGCGAGCACCACCGCGTCACGCAGCACCGGCTGGAGGTCGAAGAAATCGCCCTCCAGGCGGTAAGTCTCGTCTTCCGAGTCCTCGTCGAGGTCCTCGGCCCCGGAGGTCCGGGCGCGGTGGCGCTCGTCGGACTCCGGGTAGTAGTACAGCTCCTGGAAGTCCACGTCGAGGTCGAACTCGACGGGCTCCAGGCACCGGACGCACTCGCCCTCGACCACGGTCCCGGCGGTGCCGGTGACCAGCACGCCCTCGACCACGGACTCCAGGCGGAGCTCCAGCTCGATCTCGCTCTTCTCCGGAACACCGATCACATCGATGATCCCCAGGCCCTCGGGGGCCTCCAGGGTGCGGGACACCTTGCGCAGCGCACCCGGACGACGGCCCAGCTCGTGCGTGTCGAACACGAGGGGGTCGCGGTGGTCGAGGCGGTTCAAGATGTCCTGACTTCCTGAGGGGGATCTGGTGCGCGGCGCTGCTCTTCGGGCGGTTCGCGGGCAGACCTGCGGCCCGACACGGAGAGGCCGGAGTGGTCAGACTACCCGAGTCTCCCGCCAGGCCCAACTTCGCTCCCGGCCGCGGGGCCGGGAGCGGGGAGCGCGCCCGTCCTACCGGCCGCCGAGCTCCCGCAGCCGGGTCATGTCGATCATGCTGGTGTCGAAGAAGCTGGTCTCGTCCAGTCCGGCCTGGTTCTGCTGCGGCACCGGCGCCGGCGGGTTGGCCGGCTGCTGCGGGTAGTCGTAGCCGCCCCCGCCGTACTGCTGCTGCTGCTGTTGCTGCTGCTCGTAGCCCTGCTGCTGCGCCGGGTAGCCGTAGCCGGCCTGCTGGCCGTCGGAGTAGCCCTGGTGCTGCTGCTGGTACCCGCCGGTCTCCGGGCCCTGGTGGCCCCACTGGCCGCCGTAGGGGTCCGCTCCCTGGCCGGCGGCCGGGTCGAAGCCGCCGCCGTACACCTCGGCGTACTGGGCGCCGCCCTGCTGGGCCACCGCGTACTGGTCCGCGCCGGGCGCCTGCCAGCCGGCCGCGGCCGGGGTCTGCTCCGGCCAGGTCTGCTGCTGCGGCACCTCCTCGCGGTACCAGGCCAGCTCGCTGCCGTCCGAGTCCGCGGCGAAGCCGGCCGCGACCGCCTCGGCGCGCTCCTTGGCCTGCTGCGCCTCGTCGGCGGCGGCCAGGTAGGCGCCCAGCTCGTCGATCGGGCGCTTGCCGAGCAGCTTGTCGCGGCCCTTGCCGACCGCCTCCAGGGTCGCGCTGAGCACGTTCTCCAGGGTGGCGAGCTTCACATCGACGTACTCGTCGACCTCGGGGCTGGGGCTGATCCGCTGCGGCCGGAACTCCTCGCCGTCGGTCTCGGCCTCGTACTCGACCTCGAAGACGCTGCCGTCGCCGCGCAGCTTGGTGCGGCCGCGGCCGACCGCGCCGAGCGTCTTGGTGAGCACGACCTCGAAGTTGGCCAGCTTGCTGTCCACGTAGTCGTCGGCCTCGGTGCGCTTGGTGTCGACCTCGGCGCGGGCCTCGGCGAGGATCCGGTCCGCCTCGGCCTGGGCGCGCCGGACCACCTCGGTGTCGGAGATCAGCGAACCGCGCTCGGCGTGCGCGCCCTGGATGATCCGGTCGGCCTCGGCGTGGGCGCCGGCGACCATCGAGTCGTGGTCGGCCACCACCGAACGGGCCTGGGCCAGCTCGGCCGGCAGGGCCGACCTGAGGTCCTGGAGCAGGCTGATCAGCTCGGCACGGTTCACCACGCAGGAGGCCGACATGGGCATCGAGCGGGCGTTCTCGACGGCCGCCACGATCTCGTCGACCTTGTTCTGCACGTCCACGGGGATTCGTCTTTCCGTGTGCCGCCGAGGTCCGGCGGAGGCAGCGCCCGGCGCGGTGGACGTCACCGCAGGGCAGGAATACAGACTGTACGGCCAGCGCCGGGCGAGCTCACAACGCCCGGACCGGGCCGCTCCGCCAGCTGCCCGGCATACCGTGACGAACCGGCAGAAACGGACGGGCGGTCACCGTGGACCGGCCGCCGCCCGCCCTCCTCCGGACCGCTCCCTACTGCTGGGCCCGCCGCTCGGCGATCCGCTCGACCAGCCGGCGGTGCACCGTCTCCGGCAGCAGGTGCGAGACGTCGCCGCCGTAGGAGGCGACCTCCTTCACCAGGGTCGAGGAGAGGAAGCTGTACGTCGGCGAGGTCGGCACGAAGAGCGTCTCGACACCGGTCAGGCCGTGGTTCATCTGCGCCATCTGCAGCTCGTAGTCGAAGTCGCTGACCGCGCGCAGGCCCTTGACGATGGCCGGGATGTCCCGCTCCCGGCAGAAGTCCACCAGCAGGCCGAGGTGCGACTCGACCACGATGTTCCCGTACTGGGCGGTGGTCTCCTCGATCAGCGCGATGCGCTCCTCGATGGTGAACATGCCCTGCTTGTTCCGGTTGATCGCGACCGCGACGTGCACCACGTCGTACAGCTTCGAGGCCCGCTCGATGATGTCGAGGTGACCGTTGGTGATCGGGTCGAAGGACCCGGGGCAGACGGCGCGGCGCATGGCGTGTGTGCTCCCTCGTGGGGTGACGTGATTGCTGCGGGCCCCGGGCCCGCTAGGGGTGGTCGCGGGGCTCGTCGGCGGCGCGACCGTACCAGAGCGTGCCCTCGCCGTAGCGACGGGAGCGCAGCTCCTCGAAGCCCTCCGGCCAGCCGAACGCACCACCGCGGGTGCTGCGCTCCACGGTGACGAGTACGTCCTCCGCGAGCCAGCCCCCGGCCGACAGTGTGATCAGCATCTCCCGGACCTCGTCGTCGGTCACCACGTACGGCGGGTCGAGGAAGACCAGGTCGTAGGGCTCCTCCGGGGCCGGCCCGGCGACGACCTTCTCGGCCCTGGCCGCCTGCACCAGCGCACCCGGCAGGCCGACCGTCCGGACGTTCTCCCGGATCACCCGGGCCGCCTGGGCGTCCGCCTCGACCAGCAGTACGTGTGCCGCCCCGCGCGAGAGCGCCTCCAGGCCGACCGCGCCCGATCCGCCGAACAGGTCCAGCATCCGGGCGCCGTGCAGGGTGCCGCGCAGCGCCTCCAGAGTGGAGAACATCGCCTCGCGGGCCTTGTCGGAGGTCGGTCGGGTGCCCCGGCCGGGCGGTACGGCCAGTCGGCGGCCGCCGGCCGCCCCGGCGATCACGCGGGTCATGGTGGTGGAGGGTCCTTTCGTCGCTGCCCGACCACGCTATCCCGATCACCGCCCTCCGCTCACGCCGAAGGGGCGCCCGCGCGGGACGCCCCTCCGGTGCCACCCCCCGGTCGGGTCAGCTCGCCTCGGAGCCCGCCGCCCGGTCCGGGGCCGCCGCGCCGAGCAGCGAGGGCGAGGCGTAGCGGGACCAGGACAGGCAGCCGTCGGGCGGGCAGTACTCGGGACGGCGCGGGTCGTGGCCGAGCTCGCGGAGCTTGGTGCGGACGGAGTCGGGCGTGCGGCCGAAGCGGGCGGCGATCCGGGCGACCGTCTCGCTCTCGTGGAAGCGCCGGACCAGCTCCTCCTCGTGCTGCGGCACCCAGGGGGCGCCGTGGCCGGGGTAGAGCTCGCGCAGCACGTCGCGGTCGGGGATCGGCTCGGAGACGTCGGCGACGATCGCCAGGGCCCGGAGCGCGCGGTTGAGGGCGATCCGCAGCGAGGCGACGTCCTCGACCGGGAGCCGCAGCTTGCCGGAGGCGAGCGGGGTGGCGGCGGCCCCCTCGCGCCAGCCGGCCAGGGTGAGGGTGACCTCGCGGTCGTCGTCGCTGGCGAGTTCGATCCGGAAGACCTTGTCGCCCAGCGGGAGCTCGTTGAGATGACGGAATGCCATTGGCTAAACCCCCAAGTGTCGTGCCGGGAAGGCACCTTGGGGGTGCGTCCCGAACACCTTCATTCTCTCCCGGGGGTCTGACAATCGGGCCCGGCCGAGGGCCCGGCGGGCAGGTCCGGCGGATGGCCCGGCCGGCCCTGCCCGTGCCCGTCAGCCCTTCTCCATGTAGGCCGCGCGGTCCTCGTCCAGCAGGCTGGCCAGGGCCGTGCGCAGGTCCGGATGCTCGGTGAGTTCCGGGTCCTCGGCGACCAGCCGGGTGGCCTCGGCCCGGGCGGTCACGATGACCTCCTCGTCCTCCAGCACCGAGAGCACCTTGAGCGAGGACTTCACCCCGGACTGCGCCTGGCCCAGCACATCGCCCTCGCGGCGCTGCTCGAGGTCGATCCGGGACAACCGGAAGCCGTCCAGGGTCTCCGCCACCGCGTCCAGCCGGGCCCGGGCGGGACTGGCCGCCGGCATGTCGGTGACCAGCAGGCAGAGCCCGGGGGCGGAGCCCCGCCCGACCCGGCCGCGCAGCTGGTGCAGCTGGGAGACGCCGAACCGGTCCGCGTCCATGATCACCATCGCGGTGGAGTTCGGCACGTTCACCCCGACCTCGATCACCGTGGTGGCGACCAGGACGTCCACCTCGCCGGCGGCGAACCGGCGCATCACCTCGTCCTTGGCCTCCGGTGCCAGACGGCCGTGCAGGATCTCCACCCGCAGCCCGGCCAGCGGGCCCGCCACCAGCTTCGCGGTGGTCTCCACCACGGACAGCGGGGGCCGCCGGTCGCCGTCGGCCGCCGCGCCCTCGTCCGGCGCGTCGTCGAGCAGTTCCTCCAAGTCCTCCGCCGGACGCCGCCTGCGCTTCGCGCCCTTGGCCGGCTCCGGCTCCTCGTCGCCGATCCGCGGGCAGACCACGTACGCCTGGTGGCCCTTGGCCACCTCCTCGCGCACCCGCTCCCAGGCCCGGGTCAGGAAGTTGGGCTTCTCCACGGCCGGCACCACATGGGTGGAGATGGGCGAGCGCCCGGCCGGCAGCTGGTCCAGGACCGAGGTCTCCAAGTCCCCGAAGACGGTCATCGCGACCGTGCGCGGGATCGGGGTGGCCGTCATCACCAGCAGGTGCGGCGGCTGCTCGCCCTTGGCCCGCAGCGCGTCCCGCTGCTCGACGCCGAACCGGTGCTGCTCGTCGACCACGACCAGGCCGAGGTCCTGGAACTGCACCTTGTCCTCGATCAGGGCATGGGTGCCGATCGCGATGCCGGCGTCCCCACAGGCCATGTCGAGCAGCGCCTGCCGCCGGGCCGGCACGCCCATCGACCCGGTGAGCAGCGCCACCCGGGTGCCCAGGTCAGAGCCGCCGAGCAGACCGCCCTCGGCGAGGTCGCCCATCATCTCGACGATCGACCGGTGGTGCTGCTGGGCCAGCACCTCGGTGGGCGCGAGCAGCACCGCCTGCCCGCCCGCGTCGACCACGGCCAGCATGGCCCGCAGCGCCACGAGGGTCTTCCCGGAGCCGACCTCGCCCTGGAGCAGGCGGTGCATGGGGTGCTCGGTCGCCAGGTCGGCGGCGATCTCGGCGGAGACCTTCTGCTGGCCCTCGGTGAGGGTGAACGGCAGCCGGGCGTCGAAGGCGTCCAGCAGGCCGCCGGGGCGGGCCGCGCGGGGCTTGGCGGGCAGGGCGGAGTCGGCGGCCCGGCGCCGGGCGAGGGCGACCTGGAGGACGAAGGCCTCGTCCCAGCGGAGCCGGTCCTGGGCGCGCTCGCGGTCGGCCTGGCTGCGCGGGCGGTGGATCAGTTCGAGCGCCTCGGGCAGCGCGATCAGGCCGTGCCGGTCGCGGAGTTCGGCGGGCAGCGGCTCGCCGACGTCGGACACGTGCTTGGTGAGCGCCGTCTCCACGCAGAGCGCGAGCTTCCAGCTGGGCATCTGGGCGCTGGCCGGGTAGACCGGGATCAGCCGGCCGGCGAACCGGGCGGCGGCGCCGTCGCCGTCCGTCTCGTCGAGCAGCTGGTAGTCCGGGGAGGCCAGCTGGCGGGCCCGGTTGAACACCCCGACCTTGCCCGCGAACAGGCCCTGGGTGCCCGGCCGCAGCTCCTTCTGCCGCCAGCCCTGGTTGAAGAAGACCAGGGTGAGGCGGCTGCGGCCGTCGGTGACCACCACCTCCAGCCGGTCGCCCTTGCGGCCGCGGAACGGGATCAGGGTGACCTTGTCGATCCGCGCCAGCACGGTGACGTGCTCGTCGACCTCCAGCTCGTCCAGGCTGGTGAGCTGGCCCCGCTCGACGTAGCGGCGCGGATAGTGGTGCAGCAGGTCCCCGACCGTGCGCAGCTTGAGACTGTCGGCGAGCACCTTGGCGGTCCGGTCGCCGACGAGCTTGGTCAGTGGTTCATCGAGAGCGCCCATCAGGCCCCTGTCTACACCACCGGACCGACAGTGCGGCCCGCACACCGCCCGGTCACTCGACGCCGATGAGCAGCGGCGCCGACTCCTGGCCGCCGTGGAAGACCACCGCGTCCACCTCCGGGCGGCTGTGCCGGGCGTGGGCGGCCAGTTGTTCGGCGAGGCGCTCGGGGGCGCCCTCGCCGAGGATCAGGGTGACCAGTTCGCCGCCGCCGCCGAGCATCCGGTCCAGCACGCTCGCGCCGACCTCGGCCAGCCCGGTGCCGATCACCGCGACGTCCCCGTCGATCAGCCCCAGCACGTCGCCGGCCTGGCAGACCCCGGCCATGGTCCAGGACTCGCCCTCGGCGACGGCCAGTTCGGCGTACCGGGTGGCGCCGGCCGCCGAGGTCATCGCGACCACGTCCTCGTCGAAGCGCCGGCCGGTCTCGTGCACCGCGAGCGCGGCCAGCCCCTGGACCGGCGAGCGGGTGGGCAGCACGGCGATCCGCACCCCCTCCTCGCGCAGCTGGTCGGCGGCGGCCCCGGCGGCGGCCCGCAGCTCGGGGTCGTTGAGCAGCAGCACCACCTCGCGGGCGGCGGCCCGGCGCACGGCGGCGGTGAGCTCGGCGCTGGCCGGCGGGCGGCCGGGCTCGGCGTGCAGCACGACCGCGCCGGCCTGTTCGCAGAGTTCGGCGAGGCCCGCGCCGGAGACCACCGAGAGCACCGCGCGGTCCCGCCACTCGGGCTCGCCCCGGCCGGCGGCGGCGCCGGAGCGGGCGGCGGCCTCGGCGAAGTGGGTGATCCGGATCTGGTGCGGGCGCCCGGCCCCGAGCCCGGCCTCGACGGCGGCGCCCGCGTCGTCGACGTGGACGTGCACGTTCCACAGGCCGTCGCCGCCGCCGACCACCAGCGAGTCCCCCAGACCGGCGAGGCGTTCGCGCAGCGCGGGCAGCGCCTCGTCGGGCGCGTCCAGCAGGTAGATCACCTCGAAGGCGGGGTGGCCGGGCCCGGGCGGGCGCACATGGAGCCGGCAGCTCTCCACCGGCCGGAGGTCGTCGCGCAGCGCGACCGGGCCCATCGGCTGGTGGCCGGCGACCGCGTCGGCGAGCGCCCCGAGGACGGCGACCAGGCCCCGGCCGCCGGCGTCCACCACGCCGTTCTCGGCCAGCACGGGGAGCTGCTCGGGGGTGTGCCGCAGGGCCTCCCTGGCGGCCCGGTGGGCGGCCTCGGCGACCTGGCCGAGGCCGCCGACGGCCCGGGCGGCCTCCCCGGCGGCGATCCGGGCGACGGTCAGCAGGGTGCCCTCGACCGGTTCGGCGACCGCCTGGTAGGCGGAGTCGGCGGCCCGCTGGAGGGCGGCCCGCAGCCGGTCGGCGTCGCCGCCCCCGGCGAGGGTCTCGGCGGCGCCGCGCAGCCACTGGGCGAGGATCACCCCGGAGTTGCCGCGGGCTCCGACGAGCGCGCCGCGGGCCATCGCCCGGACGGTCTCGGCCAGGCCGGGCGCCGGACCGGGGCCCGGGTCGGCGAAGCGGCTCTCGACGGCCGCGGCGGCCGACTCCACGGTCAGGTACAGGTTGGTGCCGGTGTCGCCGTCCGGGACGGGGTAGACGTTGAGTGCGTCGATCTCCTCGCGGGCCTGGCCGAGCGCCCGCAGCGCCAGTTGGCACCAGCTGCGCACGGCCGGGGCGTCGAGCGTGTGCAGCACCAGGTCTCCTCCGGAGTGGGACGCCGTGATGGCCTGAGGGTGAACGGCGAGGGGTGGTACGGGCAGGTTATCGGGGCCCGGACGGCGGCGGCGGACACGGCGGCCGGAGCGATCACCCCGCTGGTCATGGTAGTTTCGTCGAACGGAAGCAAGCGTTGTATGCTCTTCCGGTTGCCTGGAACAGTTCCAGGCTCTCCCCTTGGCCCGGTTCGGTTCACGTGAGTGCTCCGCTGGTCCGGCGGGGTTGTCTCACGTAAATGATTCTGAAGTCTTGGAGTGACTCCTGTGGCTGCCAACTGCGACGTCTGCGGCAAGGGGCCGGGCTTCGGCAACAGCATCTCCCACTCGCACCGCCGTACCCCCCGTCGCTGGAACCCCAACATCCAGACGGTGCGCGCTGTGGTTGGGCGGACGCCGAAGCGGCTCAACGTCTGCACCTCGTGCATCAAGGCCGGTAAGGTCTCGCGCTGACGCGCAGACCGGTATGCCGGTCCTCCAGTGAGTCGGTTCATCCTCGGGTGAACCGGCTTTCTGTTGTTCCGGTATCCGACCGACCTGATGTGGGCGGGCCCTCGGGCCCGCCCACAGGCATGTCCGGGGACGGGCTCCGGCCGCCCCGCGGGCGCGGGTTCGAGGACGGGACCTAGCGCCACTGCCAGGCGTGGTCCACCGGGCCGATGCCGGCGCCGAGCGCGAAGCCGCCGGCGATCGCGCCGGTGATGTACTCCTTGGCCGAGGCCACCGCCGCCGGCAGCTCCTCGCCCTTGGCCAGGCCCGAGGCGATCGCGCTGGCCAGGGTGCAGCCGGTGCCGTGGGTGTGCCGGTTGTCGTAGCGCGGCGCCCGGTACCAGTACTCCTCGCCCGCACCCCCGTACAGCAGGTCGGCCGCCTCGCCGTCCAGGTGCCCGCCCTTGACCAGCACCCAGCGCGGTCCGAGGTCGAGCAGCGCCTTGGCGGCGTCCAGCATCTCGCCCTCGCGCTCGACCGTCCGGCCGGTGAGCTGCGTCACCTCGTGCAGGTTGGGCGTGGCCAGGGTGGCGACCGGCAGCAGCCGCTCCCGGACGGTGGCCACGGCCTCGGCGGCGAGCAGCGCGTCGCCGTGCTTGGAGACGCCCACCGGGTCCACCACGACCGGGGCACCGACGCCGGCCAGCAGTTCGGAGACGGTCTCGACCAGCTCGATCGAGGCGAGCATGCCGGTCTTCACGGCCTGGACGCCGATGTCGTCGACCACACTGCGGAACTGGGCCCGGACGGCCTCGGCCGGCAGCTCCCAGTAGCCCTGGACGCCGAGCGAGTTCTGCGCGGTGACGGCGGTGACGACGCTCATGCCGTGGACGCCGAGGGCGAGCATCGCCTTGAGGTCGGCCTGGATGCCGGCGCCGCCGCCGGAGTCGGAGCCGGCGACGGTGAGCACGCGAGGGGGTGCGGTGGAGGACATGGCCCCCAACCTACGCGGTCAGAGCACGGCCTCCGACTCCGCCCAGCGCTCCTCGGGGACGGTCTTGAGCCGGGTCACCGCGTCGGCGATCGGCACCAGCCGGATGTCGCCCCGGCGGAGCGCGGTGAAGTGGCCGAACGCGCCCCGGTGGACGGCCTCCACGGCGTGCCAGCCGAAGCGGGTGGCGAGGACCCGGTCGCGGGCGGTCGGGGTGCCGCCGCGCTGGACGTGGCCGAGGATGACCGGGCGGGCCTCCTTGCCGAGCAGGTTCTCCAGTTCGTGGGCGAGGCGGTTGCCGATCCCGCCGAAGGTGCGGTGCCCGAACCGGTCGAGTTCGCCGTGGTCGAAGCGCATGGTGCCGGGCATCGGGGAGGCGCCCTCGGCGACCGCGATGATGGCGAACTTCTTGCCCCGGGCGAAGCGGTCCTCGACCATCCGGGCCACGCCCTCGATGTCGAACGGCTTCTCGGGGATCAGGATTCCGTGCGCACCGCCCGCCATGCCGGCGGTGAGGGTGATCCAGCCGGTGTGGCGTCCCATCAGCTCGACGACCATCACCCGCTGGTGCGATTCGGCGGTGGTCTTGAGCCGGTCGATCGCCTCGGTCGCGACGTGCACGGCGGTGTCGAAGCCGAAGGTGACGTCGGTGGCGTCGATGTCGTTGTCGATGGTCTTCGGGACGCCGACCACCGGCAGTCCGGCCTCGCTGAACAGCCGGGCGGCGGTGAGGGTGCCCTCGCCGCCGATCGCGATCAGCGCGTCGATGCCGATGTCCCGGGCGAGGGTCTTGGCGTTCTCCACCGCCCAGGCGATCCGCTCGCGCTGCACCCGGGCCGAGCCGAGCACGGTGCCGCCGAGGGTGAGCAGACCGGTGACGTCGTCGTGCGAGACCTGGCGGGTGCGGCCCTCGATCAGCCCGAGGAAGCCGTCCTCGATGCCGACGATCTCGTCGCCGTGCACATCGGTGCCGCGGTGCACCACGGAGCGGATCACCGCGTTCAGGCCGGGGCAGTCGCCGCCGCTGGTCAGGACTCCGATGCGCATGCCGACGCCTCCCCGCTCCAAGTGGTTCAGACCACAGTGGTCCAGACCACTCCTGTCGAGGACGGGTGGCCGGGCTGTGGGTCAAGCCTATGCGCACACCCCGCCGGGGACCGGTTCGTACGAGCGCCCGGGAGCGTCGCACGCCCCCGTCGTACGCCCCCGCACCGCACCGCCACCGCCCCGCCACCGCCCCGGCCGGGCGTCAACCACCTTCCCCCGCCGCACCGTTGCCGCTCCCCCGGCACCGGGCCGGTCACTCCGAGAAGTGGTCCCAGCCGCCGACCCGGTCCCAGGCCTCGCCGTCCACCGTCACCCGGCCGCCCCTGGCCGCCCGCGAGCGGCCGACGACCTCGCCCACCACCCGCCAGCGGGCGGGCAGTTGGACCCCGCGCGGGAAGGTCGCCACGATCGCGTGGTCCTCTCCCCCGGACAGCACCCACACCATCGGGTCGACCCCGACCGCCTGGCCGATGTCCGCCATCTGCGCGGGCACGTCGAAGTCGGCCGCCCGCAGGTCGATGTCCACCCCGCTCGCCAGCGCCACGTGCCCGAGGTCGGCGACCAGTCCGTCGCTCACGTCGATCATCGCGGTGGCGCCGAGCTCCGCGCCGGACGGCCCCGCGTGGTACGGCGGCTCGGGACGGCGGTGGGCCTCGACGAAGGCCCGCGGCGAGCGGAAGCCCCGCTGCAGCACCGTCAGACCCGCCGCCGACCAGCCGAGCCAGCCGGTGACCGCGACCACGTCGCCCACCTGGGCACCGGCGCGCGTCACCGGCGCGCGCCCCTGAAGGTCCCCGAGCGCCGTGATGGCCAGCGTGATGGTGTCCCCGCGCACCACGTCGCCGCCGACCACCGTCGCGCCGGCCACCTGGCACTCGTCGCGCAGCCCGTCCATCAGCTCGGTGGCCCAGGTGGTCGGCAGGTCCGCCGGCGCGACCAGGCCGAGCAGGATCGCGGTCGGCACCGCGCCCATCGCGGCGACGTCGGCGAGGTTCTGCGCGGCCGCCTTGCGGCCCACGTCGTACGCGGTGGACCAGTCCCGGCGGAAGTGCCGGTTCTCGATCAGCACATCGGTGGTCGCCACCACCCGGCCGTCCGGGGCCTTCACCACGGCGGCGTCGTCGCCCGGGCCGAGGTCGACCGCGTCGGTGAGCGGCACCCGGGCGGTCAGCTCCCTGATGAGTCCGAACTCGCCGAGCTCGCCCACGGTCCCCTGCATCTGCCGTCCTCCCGGTCGCGCCCGGTCGGGCGCCTACGTCCTGCGGTCACGCCGCCTCGCGCGCAGCGTACGCCCTCCGAAGGCGCAGAGGTCTCCCCTCCCCGGCCCACCGGGGGGTAGCGTGGTGATCAGTCTGCCGTGAGCCCGGTCGCCACCCGACACCCGACCGGGCCCGCACGGCCGCGATCCCCGTACCCAGCCGCCCGGAGGTCCCCGTGGTACAGGCCTACATCCTGATTCAGACCGAGGTCGGCAAGGCCAGCGCCGTCGCCGAGTCCATCGCCAAGATCCCCGGCGTCCTCCAGGCCGAGGACGTCACCGGACCGTACGACGTGATCGTCCGGGCCGAGGCCGACACCGTGGACGACCTCGGCCGTCTCGTCGTCGCCAAGGTCCAGCAGGTCGAGGGCATCACCCGCACCCTGACCTGTCCTGTGGTCCACCTGTAGGACCCGCATACCATCGGCGGGTGACCCGAGAACTCCGCGCCCCCCGCTTCCTGGCGGCACTGCCGGCCCCCGTTCGGTGGCTGGCGGTGCCGACCGCGCTCGCCTGCACCGTCGTGGTGCTGGTCGGCAGCTGGAGCGAGCCCGAGAAGATCGAGACACCGGACCCGGCCCCGAAGGCCGCCGGCTACTGCCGGGCCCTCGCCGCGGCGCTCCCCCAGGAGCTGTTCGGCCACCCGCGCAAGGACCCGACCCCCGCCTCGCCGTTCGTGGCCGCCTGGGCCAGCTCGCCGAAGGCGGTGCTGCGCTGCGGCGTGGACCGGCCGGAGGCCCTGAACGGCCCGGCCGCCCTGGACGTCTCGCCGATGATCGACGACGTGACCTGGTGGCCGCAGGAGCTGGGGGACGGCGGCTACCGCTACACCACCACAATGCGCAAGGCCTACGTGGAGCTCACGGTGCCCAAGGGCTCGTTCGCCAACCCGATGGACGTGGTGGCCGCGCTCTCCCCCGTGGTCGCCGCCAACATCCCCTGACCGGACCGGACCGCGCGGACCGGCGCGGAGCAGGACCGGACCGGCACGCACGGGGGCGGCCCCGGAAGCCCGGGACCGCCCCTCCGCAGCGTCCGCGCGGATTACCGCAGGCCGGTCGAGCGGCGCAGCGCCGCCTGCAGCAGCCGGTCCACCAGCTCCGGGTACGACATCCCGCTGGCCTCCCACATCTTCGGGTAGGCCGAGATCGGGGTGAAGCCGGGCATGGTGTTGACCTCGTTGACCATCCAGCTGCCGTCGTCCAGCAGGAAGAAGTCCACCCGGGCCAGGCCCTCGCAGCCGAGCGCCTCGAAGGCCTCGATCGCCTGGCGGCGGATCTCGGCGGTCTCCCCTTCGGTGAGCTCGGCCGGGATCCGGACCTCGGAGGAGTCGATGTACTTGGCCTCGAAGTCGTAGAACTCGTAGCCGCCGCCGACCAGGACCTCGGCCGGGACGCTCGCCCGCGGGCCGTCCTCGAACTCCAGCACCGCGCACTCCAGCTCACGGCCGGAGACACCCGCCTCGATGATCAGCTTGGGGTCGTGGCGGCGCGCCTCCTCGATCGCGGCGTCGAGGTCGGAGAGGTCCTTGACCTTGCTGATGCCGATGCTGGAGCCGGCCCGGCAGGGCTTCACGAACAGCGGCAGGCCGAGGCCGGCGACCCGCTCGCGGACCGCGGCCCGGCCCTCCTCGGTCTCCCACTCGCGCGGCCGGACCACGGTGTAGCGCCCGACGCCGATGCCGTGCGAGGCCAGCAGGCGCTTGGTGAACTCCTTGTCCATGCCCGCCGCGCTGGCCAGCACGCCGTTGCCGACGTACGGCACCCCGGAGAGCTCCAGCAGGCCCTGCAGCGTGCCGTCCTCGCCCCACGGGCCGTGCAGCAGCGGGAAGACCACGTCCACCTCGCCGAGCGCCTTGGGGGCGGCACCGGGCTCGCTCCAGACCACCTCGCGGCTGCCCGGGTCGACCGGCAGCGCGACCCGGCCCTCGGTGGACTCGGCGACGTGCTCGACGTCCGGCAGCCGGCCGTCGGTGATCGCCATCCGGGCCGGCTCGTCGCTGACCAGCGCCCAGCGGCCCTCGTGGGTGATGCCGATCGGCAGCACCTCGTACTTGTCGCGGTCGATCGCCCTCAGCACGCTGCCCGCGGTGGAGACCGAGATGGCGTGCTCGGAGCTGCGGCCGCCGAACACGACGGCGACCCGCGGCTTCGCGGACGGGTTCTGGGAGGTCTGTTCGATGCTCATATCGCGACAGAGGGTACCCCGAGGCGGGTTTCGGGACAGTGACCGACCCGACCGGGCCCGGGCCGGAGCCCGACCCCGGCACCGGGGCGTCAGCGCCGTTCGGGCTTGGCCGAGCGGGACATCAGCGCCCGCAGCGCCTCCTGGGTGGGCCGCCCGTTGTGCACGACGTCCACCACCGCCTCGACGATCGGCATGTCGACGCCGTTGCGCCGGGCCAGGTCGAGCACCGACTCGCAGGACTTGACGCCCTCCGCGGTCTGCCGGGTGGCCGCGATGGTCTCCTCCAGCGACATCCCCCGGCCCAGGTTGGTGCCGAAGGTGTTGTTGCGGGACAACGGCGAGGAGCAGGTCGCCACCAGGTCGCCCATCCCGGCGAGCCCGGCGAAGGTGTGCGCGTCCGCGCCGAGCGCCAGCCCCAGCCGGGTGGTCTCGGCCAGCCCGCGGGTGATCAGCGTCGCCTTGGTGTTGTCGCCGAGCCCCATGCCGTTGGCCATGCCGACCGCCAGGCCGATCACGTTCTTCACCGCGCCGCCCAGCTCGCAGCCGATCACGTCGGTGTTGGTGTACGGACGGAAGTACGGCGTGTGGCAGGCCGCCTGGAGCCGCTTGGCGACCGCCTCGTCGGTGCAGGCGACCACACTGGCGGCGGGCTGCCGGTTGGCGATCTCCCGGGCCAGGTTGGGCCCGCTGACCACGGCGACGCGCTCCTGTCCGACACCGGCGACCTCGCCGATGACCTCGCTCATCCGCTTCGCGGTGCCGAGCTCGATGCCCTTCATCAGGCTCACCAGCACGGTCTGCGGCTCGATCAGCGGCGCCCAGGCGGCCAGGTTCTCGCGGAGCGTCTGCGAGGGCACCGCGAGCACGGCGAAGTCGGCCCCGGCCAGTGCCACCGAGGGGTCCGTGGTGGCCCGGACCGACGGGGGCAGCGGGACGTCCGGCAGGTAGTCGGGGTTGACGTGGGTGCCGTGGATCGCGTCCACCAGCTCCTGCCGGCGGCCCCAGAGGGTCACCTCGCAGCCGGCGTCGGCGAGCACCATCGCGAACGCGGTGCCCCAGGAACCGGTGCCGAACACGGCGCAGCGGGTCACTTGGCTTCCTCCCCTGCCTCGTCGGTGCCACGGCCGCGGCCCTCGCGGCGGGCCGCGGCGGCGGCCCGCAGCCGGGCCGCTTCCCGCATGTCGTACCGCTCCGCGGGCGGTTCCTCGCCCCGGATGTCGGCCAGCACGGCGGTGATCGCCGTCATGATGTCCTCGGTCGCGTCCCTGAGCACCTGGGCGGTCAGCTCCTGGCCCTGGTACTTGCTCAGGTCGACGGCCGGTCCGGCCGCCACGACCACCCGGTGACGCGGGAACAGGTTGAACCTGCTCTTCCCCCCGCCGCCCCGGCCGTACGGCGGGATGATCTCGTGCGCGCCCCAGTGGGCCACCGGGATGACCGGCGCGCCGGTCATCAGCGCCACCCGGGCGACGCCGCTCTTGCCGGTCATCGGCCACAGGTCCGGGTCCCGGGTGAGCGTTCCCTCCGGGTAGAACTGCACGCACTGGCCGCTGTTGACCGCGTCGATGGCGGCCCGGAAGGCCTGCGCCGCGTCGGTCGACTCGCGGAACACCGGGATCTGGCCGGTCTTGCGGAGCATGAACCCGATGAACGGGATCGAGAACAGCGAGGACTTGCCGAGGATCCGGGGCGGCCGCCCGCTGTTGTACTGCCAGTGCGCGTACACGACCGGGTCGATGATCGAGTTGTGGTTGACCGCGGCGATGAAGCCGCCCCGCTCGGGCAGGTGCTCCCAGCCCCGCCAGTCGGGCTTGACCAGCGCGGTGTTCACCGGCTTCACCAGCACGGCCGCAAAGCGGTACCAGAAGCCGTAGTCGGCGTTGCCGAAGCTGGCGTACGAGCGGCGGGCCACCCCAGGTCCTCCTCATTCGTGCGGCACGTGGGGTGCCGCGGTCGATCTCGCTTCCGCCGCCCTCTCGGGGCGCGGGCGCGGAACAGTGTCGCCCGACCGCTCACCGGCTGTCGAGCAACCCCGCCCGGACGTCCGGCGGGCGTGATCAAACGCACGTCCGCACAGTTCGGACGGCCTGGCGAGGGCTCCGGGACCGGCGTCACAATGACGCCGATGACCCAGGACACCGTACGCCCCGGCAGGCCCGTCGCGCCC
>NZ_JAIY01000006.1:853912-859832 GCF_000710405.2 Kitasatospora sp. MBT66
GCACCCGCCGCCGACTGGTCGCTGGTAGTGCCGCTCAAGCGGCTCGCCGGGGCCAAGACCCGGCTGGCCCCGTTCGCCGGCCCGCACCGCCCCGACCTCGCACTCTCGTTCGCCCTGGACACCGTCGCGGCCGCGCTGGCCGCACCGGGGACCGGCCGGGTGCTGGTGGTCACCCGTGACGCCGGGGCCGGGGCGCGGCTGGCCGCGCTCGGCGCCCTGGTGGTCGACGACGAGCCCGGCGGCGGCCTCAACGAGGCACTGGCGCACGGCGCGGCGGCCGCGCTGGCCCTCGCGCCCCACGCGCCGCTGGCCGCCCTCTCGGCGGACCTGCCGGCCCTGCGCCCGGCCGAACTGGGCCGGGTGCTGGCCGCCGTCCCTGCGACCGGCCGGGCCTTCCTGCCGGACGCGCCGGGGCTGGGCACCACCTTGCTGGCCTGCGCCCCGGGCAGTGCGCTCGACCCCGCGTTCGGGGACGGCTCACGGGCCCGGCACGCGGCCGGCGGGGCCCGCGAACTGCGGCTGTCCGGCGTGGAGTCGGTCCGCCGGGACGTCGACACCGGCGAGGACCTGGCCGAGGCACTGGCGCTCGGCGTCGGGCCGCACACCCTGGCCCTGGCCGCCCGGCTCGGCTACCTGCCCCGGCAGAACCGCTCCGGCGCACCGCTGCCCGGTTAGGGCGCGTCCTTCGGACCACGCCGTCCCGCGGGCAGGGGTTCGAGGACGGGCCCCGGCGCGCGTCCTCCGGGTCCGGGCGGCCGCCCGCCCGGCACGATCCGGGAGACCCGCCCCGGACACCACCGGGGACTGTCGGTGCCCCTCGCTATGCTGCTGGCATGCAGGCCACCGCGTTCACCTACGACCCCGCCACCCGGGCCGGCTCCGTGCTGCTCGACGACGGGACCCCGGTGCCGTTCGACGCGGCCGCCTTCGACGCCGGCGGGCTGCGGCTGCTGCGCCCGGGCCAGCGGGTGCGGATCCGCACGGAGGGCGCCGGTGACGCCCGGCGGGTGGTCTTCCTGACGCTGCAGACCTTCCCGGACCCGGCCGCGGACTGAGCGGGGCGGCGGCGCCCTCAGGAGCCGCGGAGCCGCCGGGAGCCGCGGGCTCGGGGAGAAATCCCGGAAAAGCGATAAGCCGTGGCACCACCCCGCCGGGAATTCCCGGAGGAGGGCGGCGCCACGGCTCGCGAAGGCCGTCCGACGACGACGCGCACCGACTACTTGGCGGTGGTCTTGCGCGCGGTGGTCTTGCGGGTGGTGGTCTTCTTCGCCGGCGCCGTCTTCTTGGCCGTGGCGGTCGCCTTCTTGGCGGTCGCGGTGGTCTTCTTCGCGGCGGCGGTGGTGGTCGCCTTCTTGGCGGCGGCGGCCGTCTTCTTGGTCGCGGTCGCGGTGGTCTTCTTCGCGGCGGCGGTGGTGGTGGCCTTCTTGACGGCGGCCGTCTTCTTGGTGGCGGCCGTCTTGGTGGCGGCGGCCTTGGTCGCGGTCGCCTTGGTGGCGGTCGCCTTGGTGGCCGTCTTCTTGGCGGCGGCCTTCTTCGCCGGGGTGGCGGCAGCGGCGGCGGCAGCGGCCGTGGCGGCGCGCTTGGTGGCGGCACGCTTGGCGGCCGGGGTGGCGGCGACACCGCTCTTGCCCGGGGTGAGGGAGCCCTTGGGCGCCTTCTTCACCGAGGGGCCTTCCTTCGGCAGCTTCTTGGCGCCGCTGACCAGGTCCTTGAAGCCCTGGCCCGGGCGGAAGCGGGGCACCGAGGTCTTCTTGACCTTGACCTTCTCGCCGGTCTGCGGGTTGCGGGCGAAGCGCGCGGAGCGCTCCACCTTCTCGAAGGTGCCGAAACCGGTGACCGAAACACGGTCGCCGGCCACGACGGCGCGCACCATGGTGTCGAGCACTGCGTCGACGGCCTCTGCGGCAGCCTTGCGACCGCCCAGCTGCTCGGCCACCGCTTCGACAAGCTGAGCCTTGTTCACGTCTTCCCCTTCAGAAACGGGCGCCGGATGATTCCATCCGTTCATTTCGCACGTTAGGTATGTATCTGCGGACTTTCAATTACCAAACGCGCGAATCACCCTAGTGTCGCAATGGATTTGCGCGTCGGCGACCTCAGACGACGGGCGGGCGCCCCTCGTCGAGGTCCTGCACAAAGCGACTCAACCGCCGCGCCGCCTCCGGAAGATCGCGCTTGGCGGCCTCGGTGACGATGAGCAGTTGACGGGTGAGAGCGGTCTTTGCATCGGCAGACACGTTCAGCGCATGCACGCGGTCGTGAGCTTGCTTCAACCGCTCGGCCACAAGCGCGAAGAGCGCTGCGACTTCCGGGTCGTCCGGCTCCTCAGCAGCTGAGGTGGCGGCGTCCGGCCGATCGTCAATTCGGCGTTCGGATCCCCGGCCCGTGGACTCCGGTGACGCGGGTTCGCCGCCCGCGTACGGAGGTTCATGGTGCCGGTGCATGCACTGATTGTGCCATCTACGCGCAGTTGTGCATGCGCGGGGCCCTCCGCCGCAAAACCGAATCCTCAATCCGGGGCCCGCGGACGGGCACAACTCCCGCCCCGGAACGGCGGATGGCCCGCCCCCCCGAGGGGGGAGGCGGGCCATCCGGCGGTTCGTCAGAATGCTTGTTCAGAACGGGCGATCAGGCCGCCGGGAGGGTGCGCGGCTTGAACGCGGGACGGCTCGCCTCGAAGGCCGCGATGTCGGCCTCGTTCCGCAGCGTGATGCTGATGTCGTCCAGTCCGTTGAGCAGCCGCCAACGGAGGTTGTCGTCCAGTTCGAACGGCGCGGTGATGCCCTCGGCCCGCACCTCGCGGGCCTCCAGGTCGACCGTGACGGGGGCGGTCGGGTCCGCCTCGGTCAGCGCCCAGATCCGTTCCACGGTCTCCTGCGGGAGCACCACGGTGAGCAGGCCGTTCTTCAGCGAGTTGCCGCGGAAGATGTCGGCGAAGCGCGAGGAGATCACGGCGTGGAAGCCGTAGTTCTGCAGGGCCCAGACGGCGTGCTCGCGGGAGGAGCCGGTACCGAACTCGGGGCCGGCCACCAGGACGGTGGCGCCCTGCCGCTCGGGCCGGTTGAGGATGAACGACTCGTCCCGGCGCCAGGCCTCGAAAAGGCCGTCCTCGAAACCGGAACGGGTGACTTTCTTCAGCCAATGGGCGGGGATGATCTGGTCCGTGTCGACGTTGCTGCGGCGCAGCGGCACGGCCCGCCCGGTGTGGGTGGTGAACTTCTCCATGCTGCTCAGACCTCCACGGCGGCGCTGGACGCCAGATCGGCGGGGGCCGCCAGGCGGCCCAGGACGGCGGTCGCGGCGGCGACCTGGGGCGAGACCAGGTGGGTGCGGCCGCCCTTGCCCTGGCGGCCCTCGAAGTTGCGGTTCGAGGTCGAGGCGCAGCGCTCGCCGGGGGCGAGCTGGTCCGGGTTCATCCCCAGGCACATCGAGCAGCCCGCGTGCCGCCATTCGGCGCCGGCGGCGGTGAACACCTTGTCCAGGCCCTCCTCGACGGCCTGGAGGGCGACCCGGACGGAGCCCGGGACGACCAGCATCCGCACGCCGTCGGCGATCCGGCGGCCGCGCAGCAGGTCGGCGGCGGCGCGCAGGTCCTCGATCCGGCCGTTGGTGCAGGAGCCGACGAAGACCGCGTCGACCGCGACCTCGCGCAGCGGGGTGCCGGCCTCCAGCCCCATGTAGGCGAGGGCGTTCTCGGCGGCGATCCGCTCCTGCGGGTCGGCGAAGGAGGCCGGGTCCGGCACCGAGGCGCCGAGCGGGGCGCCCTGGCCGGGGTTGGTGCCCCAGGTGACGAAGGGGGTCAGCTCGGCGGCGTCGATGAAGATCTCGTGGTCGAAGACCGCGTCCTCGTCGGTGCCCAGGGTCCGCCAGTACTCGACGGCGGCGTCCCAGTCCTCGCCCTGCGGGGCGTGCGGGCGGCCCTTCAGGTAGGCGAAGGTGGTCTCGTCCGGGGCGATCATGCCGGCCCGGGCGCCCGCCTCGATGGACATGTTGCAGATGGTCATCCGGGCCTCCATGGAGAGGCCGCGGATCGCCGAACCGCGGTACTCCAGGACGTAGCCCTGGCCGCCGCCGGTGCCGATCCGGGTGATGATCGCCAGGATGAGGTCCTTGGCGGTGACGCCCTCGGGCAGTTCGCCCTCGACGGTGATCGCCATGGTCCGGAACGGGGCCAGCGGCAGCGTCTGGGTGGCGAGCACGTGCTCGACCTGGCTGGTGCCGATGCCGAACGCCAGGGCGCCGAACGCGCCGTGGGTGGAGGTGTGGGAATCGCCACAGACCACGGTCGTGCCGGGCTGGGTGAGGCCCAGCTGGGGGCCGACGACGTGCACGACGCCCTGCTCGATGTCGCCGAGGGAGTGGATCCGGACGCCGAACTCGGCCGCGTTCTTGCGCAGGGTCTCCAGCTGGACCCTGGAGACCGGGTCGGCGATCGGCTTGTCGATGTCCAGAGTCGGGGTGTTGTGGTCCTCGGTGGCGATCGTGAGATCGGTGCGGCGGACCGTGCGTCCGGCCAGCCGGAGGCCGTCGAAGGCCTGCGGGCTGGTCACCTCGTGGAGCAGGTGCAGGTCGATGAAGAGCAGGTCGGGCTCGCCCTCCGCGCGCCGCACGACGTGGTCGTCCCAGACCTTCTCTGCGAGTGTCCGTCCCATCGGATTCCCTCCAGCCGGCCGCGTTGCCGGCCTTCTCGTGTCGTCGAGGTCAAAGCTGTCGCGGCCCGGTGCGGCACGCGACGAGCGACCTGCACACCGGATCGGTGTCCACGATGCGGACACCTCGGCGGGGTCGCATCCTGGATGTCTCCCGGGCTGCTGCATCCAGAGTGGCGCTTTTCGCAGAAGATTGAACTTGCGTCTCGCGGAATGAGACTGCAGTCTTAGCGCATGGACAACTCTAGCGGCGTCGGCGTGCTCGACAAGGCCGCTCTGGTGCTGAGCGCACTGGAGTCGGGCCCCGCCACGTTGGCGGGGCTGGTCGCCGCCACCGGTCTGGCGCGCCCCACGGCCCACAGACTCGCCGTCGCACTCGAACACCACCGTCTGGTCACCAGAGACATGCAGGGCCGGTTCATCCTCGGCCCGCGCCTGTCCGAACTCTCCGCCGCGGCGGGCGAGGACCGGCTGCTCGCCACCGCGGGCCCGGTCCTGACCCACCTGCGCGACGTCACCGGCGAGAGCGCACAGCTCTACCGCCGGCAGGGCGAGATGCGGATCTGTGTCGCGGCCGCCGAGCGGCTCTCCGGTCTGCGGGACACCGTCCCGGTCGGCAGCACCCTGCCGATGAAGGCCGGCTCGGCCGCCCAGGTCCTGCTGGCCTGGGAGGAGCCCGAGCGGCTGCACCGCGGCCTCCAGGGCGCCCGGTTCACCGCCACCGCGCTGAGCGGCGTCCGGCGGCGCGGCTGGGCCCAGTCGATCGGCGAGCGGGAGCCGGGCGTCGCCTCCGTCTCCGCGCCGGTCCGCGGCCCCTCCAACCGCGTCGTGGCCGCCGTTTCGGTCTCCGGGCCGATCGAGCGCCTGACCCGTCACCCCGGGCGGCTGCACGCCCAGGCCATCATCGAGGCCGCCAACCGGCTCACCGAGGCCCTGCGCCGCAGCTGACCCGCCCGTCCCCCACCCACCCCCACGCCTTCCCCGGACTCCCCCGCACTCTCCCCCCACCGAAAAACCGTGAAGGGCCCCGCTCGCTGTCGAGCGGGGCCCTTCGGACGGGGTTCCGACGGATTCCCGGTGGATTCCCGGCGCGGCCCGGGAAATCAAAAAAGACCCCGGGGACCGGGGCCTTTCTTTTCTGGCTGGGGTACCAGGACTCGAACCTAGACTAAATGAACCAGAATCACTCGTGCTGCCAATTACACCATACCCCAACACAAAGCAATCAGCCGATGAGCAACCCCATCGGCTTCCTGCTTCAGTACCCCCGA
>NZ_JAIY01000006.1:860099-864196 GCF_000710405.2 Kitasatospora sp. MBT66
CAACGGGGGCTTGTCTTCACTTGTCGCGGTGTGGACCGCGGGTACTGCGCTGGGGTACCAGGACTCGAACCTAGACTAAATGAACCAGAATCACTCGTGCTGCCAATTACACCATACCCCACCAGAGTTGAACCCCTGTCGGGGACCATCTCGGGCTTGCGCCTCCCGCTCGGCTCCGTCGGGGGCTTTGACTCCCTCGTCGTTGCCCTCCCGGGCGGCGCAGAAAGAACATTACCCGACGTCCGCCCCGGCTCCAAAATCGATAACCCCAGGCAGCGGGAAGGGGGCCGTCCGGTGACCTCCGGGGGCGCCGCGGGCCCGGCGCCGAGGCCGGGCCCGCGGGGGTGCCGCCGGCGTCCGGCGACCGGTCCGACGGGCTCGCTAGCCGCGCTTGACCACCTTGTTGGCGAGGGTGCCGATGCCCTCGACGGTGACCGCGACCTCGTCGCCGACCTGGATCGGGCCCACCCCGGCCGGGGTGCCGGTGAGGACGACGTCGCCGGGCAGCAGCGTCATGGCCTCGGAGATGTGGACGATCAGCTCGGCGACCGAGCGGACCATCAGGGAGGTGCGGCCGGTCTGCCGGAGCTCCCCGTTGACCGTGCAGGTGACGGCGAGGTCGGAGGGGTCGAGGTCGGTCTCGATCCACGGGCCGAGCGGGCAGGCGGTGTCGAAGCCCTTGGCGCGGGCCCACTGGCCCTCGCGCTGCTGGACGTCGCGGGCGGTGACGTCGTTGGCGCAGGTGTAGCCGAGGATCACCTCGGGGACCCGCTCCAGCGGCACCTCGCGGCACATCCGGCCGATCACCACGGCCAGTTCCGCCTCGTGCTGGACGTCCGAGGAGAACGGCGGGTAGGCGATGCTCTCGGTCGGCCCGATCACCGAGGTGGAGGGCTTGAAGAAGGTGAGCGGGACGTCCGGGACGGCGTTGCCCAGCTCGGCGGCGTGCGCGGCGTAGTTGCGGCCGACCGCCACGATCTTGTTGGGCAGGATCGGGCTCAGCAGCCGGACGTCCTGGAACCGGTAGCTCTCACCGGTCGGCCGGGGCTGGCCGAACGGGTGGCCCGCCAGCCCGTGGACCACCAGGGACTCGGGCCGCGCCGGGTCCCCCTCGACCACACCGAAGGAGACGCTGCCGGCGGCAGGACTCCCTTCCCGGACGGAAAACCTGGCAATGCGCACGGCTCGGGCACCCCTCGCGTCGTCGGCCGCCCGGGGCGCGCCCGGGCGCTGGTGGAGGCCGGTCCCGCTTCGGGCCCGGCCCCGCTCAATCGCCGCCCAGGCTATCGCGCGGGCCCCGGACCGGCCGCTCCACCGGCCCGGGGTGTCCGGACGCCGGCGGGGGTGCCCGGGTACGCGAAGGGCCCCGCCACCGGGGTGGCGGGGCCCTTCAGGGCGTATGCGGAACGCTTCAGTCCTGCGGGACGTTCACCACCGGAGCGACCATCAGCCGGGTGCGGCGCGGGTTGGCGGTGGAGGTCGGCAGGTCGGTCGGGTAGGCCACGGCCTCCGGCCGGCGGGCGCCGGGGATCTGGCCGAAGTCCTCGACCGAGGCCAGCGTCGTCCGGCGCGGGTTCGCGGTGGAATTGGCGGACAGCGTGGACTCGGCGGCCTTCTTCGCCTGGGACATCTCGTCAGCACCTCAAGGTCGTGGCCGGGCGACCGACCGCGATCGGCCCCGGCCTGAGTGATTCGGGAGGATTCTGGGCAGGCTGATCGGGGCCGTGCTCCGGATACCGCAAGGTTACGGATCTCTTTCCACAGGCACCGTGACCAAAGCTACACATTCATCTGTGATTTTCGTCACAAATCATGGAACATAACTCCGATATCCGACATGTCGCTGCATCAGTTTTTACCGGCATATCGGATATATCGGTCATACCCGAAGCGCCGTGCATCAGGTTGATCTCGGCTCAGCTTGGCATGTATCTGACGAGTGTCCGAAAAAGGCGGTATTCAGGTCCGGTTGCCGTACAGACCGTGAGATTCCGCGCGCGTTCGGTAGTGCCGCCCGATGTGCCCCGCTCGCCCTTGTTGGGATTCCCCGGCTGTGCTGGAATGCCACGGACCGTGGGTAGGGAGTACTCCACCCCGGTGACCCGCTCTCCCGGACCGGCCGGGGTGCGGATGGAAACTCCACACCGTCCAGGCTGCGGCGACGCGGCGGGACGCCCGGTCCAGAGGTTGCGACGCCAGTGCAGGGACGTTTCAAAAGGGGTAGCGGCGGCGCGGGTGACCCTGAGTCGCGTGAGCCGGTGGCAGCCCCCCAGCAGGCGGCGGCCCCCGGCGGTCCGGCCGAACCGACGCCCGACGTGATCGGGCGGCCCGAGGACGAGGGCGCGGAGCGGAAGTCGGCCCGGGGCAAGCTCCGGTCCTCCCTGACCCGCCGCCGGGCCAAGGGCATGAGCCGGCTCGCCATGCGCAACTGGCGCATCCGCAGCAAGCTGATCGCGCTGCTCGCGCTCCCGGTCATGGTCGCGCTGGTCCTCGGTGGCCTGCGCATCCAGACCTCGCTCGAGACCTCGCAGCAGCTGGCCCAGATGGCCAACCTCTCCGACCTGGCCAAGAAGGCGACCGACCTCGCCAACGCCCTGCAGAACGAGCGGGACGTCAGCGCGGGGCCGATGACCAACAAGCCCAACGCGCCGCTGGACGACGACATCGTCGCCGCCCGCAAGGTCACCGACGACCTCAGCCGCACCTTCACCGCGTCCGCGGACAAGTTCGAGAACCTCGAACTCTCCGGCGGAAAGGCCCTGCTGTTCCAGATCCGCAAGGACCTGAACTCGGTCTCCGACGCGCGTGGCAACCCGTACCAGAACAACCAGAACATCCAGGCCACGATCACCGCCTACGACGTGATCATCCGCGACCTGCTGTCGATCACCCAGGACATCGCGCTCGCGTCCAACAACCGCGAGCTGGTCCGCGCGACCCGTGCCCTGCAGCAGTTCTCGCTCGCCAAGAACTCCACCTCGCAGCAGCGCGCGCTGATCAGCGCCGCGCTCGCCAACCCGGGCGGCCCGGACCTCAGCCTGAGCGACGAGTCCTTCGGTATCCGGTTGAAGTCGTCCTACGACAACGCGCTGACCGGCTTCAACAACATCTACACCTCGCACGACCTGGACAACCTGCGCGGCCAGCTGAGCTACAACTCGGTCGTCGCCGCGGCCGACCGCTACGCGCGCTCGATCCTGCAGCAGAGCGGTATCCACCAGAGCGAGGTCGTCAGCTACAAGGACTGGTACGAGCAGTCCACCGCCAAGATCGCCGCCGAGCGCCGGATCGAGTCCAAGCTCATCGAGGACCTCGACGGAAAGGCCCAGGAGCTCCAGTCCCAGGCCGACACCGAGGCCCTGATCATCGGTGCCGCCGTCGCGCTGGTGCTGCTCGTCGCCCTCGGTGGCGCCGGTCTGATCGCCCGCTCGATGGTGCGCTCGCTGACCCGGCTCCAGTCCGCGGCCGAGGACGTCGCCGAGCGGCGACTGCCCGAACTGGTCAAGACGCTCTCCGAGACCGACCCGCACGACGTCGACGTCGCCGTCGAACCCGTCGGCGTCGACTCCGCGGACGAGATCGGCCACGTGGCCCACGCCTTCGACATGGTGCACAGCGAGGCCGTCCGCCTCGCCGCCGAGCAGGCCCTCCTCCGCGGCAACATCAACGCGATGTTCACCAACCTCTCGCGCCGCAGCCAGGGCCTCATCCAGCGCCAGCTGTCGCTCATCTCCGAGCTGGAGAGCCGCGAGGCGGACCCGGACCAGCTGGCCAACCTCTTCAAGCTGGACCACCTCGCGACCCGTATGCGCCGCAACGGCGAAAACCTCCTCGTCCTCGCCGGCGAGGACCCGGGCCGCCGTTGGACCCGCCCCGTCCCGCTGGTCGACGTGCTCCGCGCCGCCGCCTCCGAGGTGGAGCAGTACGAGCGCATCGAACTCGCCGCCGTGCCGTCGGCCGAGGTCGCCGGCCGCGTCGTCAACGACCTCGTCCACCTGCTCGCCGAGCTGCTGGAGAACGCCACCTCGTTCTCCAGCCCGCAGACCCGCGTCCGGGTCACCGGCCACGCCCTGCCGGACGGCCGGGTGCTGGTCGAG
>NZ_JAIY01000006.1:865303-867867 GCF_000710405.2 Kitasatospora sp. MBT66
CCGGGCCAGCAGCAGCCGCTGCCGCAGGCCCCGCAGCCCCAGCCGCTGCCGGCCGCCGACGCCTCCTCGATGGAGAGCACCCAGCAGATGGCCCGGCCGCGGTTCGAGGCCAGTGACATCGACCCGCGCGACCCGCTGGGCCTCG
This sequence comes from Kitasatospora sp. MBT66, assembly GCF_000710405.2. Taxonomy (NCBI): domain Bacteria; kingdom Bacillati; phylum Actinomycetota; class Actinomycetes; order Kitasatosporales; family Streptomycetaceae; genus Kitasatospora; species Kitasatospora sp. MBT66. The sequence continues at coordinate 865,449 of NZ_JAIY01000006.1, forward strand.
GCCTGGTGGAGCCGGTGCTGCCGAGCGTGCCGAACCCGGGCCGCCCGGAGCGCAACGTCCAGCAGCCGCAGGCGCCTCAGCAGCAGGTGCAGCCCCAGCAGCCGCCCGTGCGGCAGGAGCCGATGGCGCTGCCGTCCGGCCCGTCCGAGGGCGGGGCGCCGGCCGAGCAGGGCTGGTACCGCGAGGAGGGCCGCCCGGGCGAGCAGGCGTACCAGCCGCGCCGTCCCGGCACCACGGCCCCGGGCTTCCCGGCGCAGGAGGGTCAGCGACAGGCCCCCCAGGGCCGGCCGCAGCGACCGCAGGGCCCGCAGCAGCAGGCACCGCAGCAGCGGCAGCCGCAGCAGGCCCAGGCACCGCAGGCCCAGCAGCCGCACCAGCAGCAGGCACCGCAGGCCCAGGCTCCGCAGTCGCGGCCCGAGCAGCAGGCCCAGCAGCCGCACGGCCAGCAGCCGCAGGCCCCGCAGCAGGTCCCGGGCCAGCCGCAGCCGGGCGAGGCACCGTGGCGCCCGTCCGCCAACGACGAGCGCTGGCGCCGGGCCGAGCAGGTCCGCGAGCCCTCGACCAGCGGGGTCACCATGTCGGGCCTCCCCCGGCGCACCCCGCAGGCCAACCTGGTCTCCGGGACCGCCGAGTCGTCCCCGCTGACGGGTCCGCAGGTGTCCCGCGCGCCCGAGGAGGTGCGCGGCCGCCTGACCAACCTGCGCCGCGGCATCCAGCAGGGCCGCCGGGCCGGTGCCGAGCAGGCCGCGGGTCAGCCGCCGGCCAACCCGGCCGGTTCCCACCATGGTGCCCAGCAGCCCGGGTTCGATAGCTTCGGAGGCCGGACCGACGGCAACGCCGCAGATCATCAGGAGCGTTGAGTTGAATCAGATGAGCCAGGCCGCACAGAACCTGAACTGGCTGATCACCAATTTCGTGGACAACACCCCCGGGGTGTCGCACACGGTGGTGGTCTCCGCGGACGGCCTCCTGCTGTGCATGTCCGAGGGCTTCCCCCGCGACCGCGCGGACCAGCTCGCCGCCGTCGCCTCCGGCCTCACCTCCCTCACGACCGGCGCCAGCCGGATCTTCGAGGGCGGCGAGGTCAACCAGACCGTGGTCGAGATGGAGCGGGGCTTCCTCTTCCTGATGGCCGTCAGCGACGGCTCCGCCCTCGCCGTCCTGGCCGCCCCCGACTCCGACATCGGGCTGGTCGGCTACGAGATGGCCCTCCTCGTCGACCGCGCCGGCGCGGTCCTCACCCCCGCACTCCGCGCAGAACTCCAGGGCAGTCTCCTGCACTGAGTCGCCCTGAGCGGTACTTCAACCGTCCCACCTCCCCGCCGGGTCCGACCCGACCGGACCCGGCGTTCCGCCCTCAGCTACCCTCAGGCAGCTGATTTCGCCTCAGCTGGCATCGCCCCAGCTGGAACCGGCTGCCCCAGGCTGCAGCACAAGGAGGACCCATGACCCCGCCTTCGAATCCCGCCGGCTCGTACGGCAACGGGTACGGCAGCGGCTACGGCGGGCAGCAGTCCGACGGCTACGAGCAGCAGCCGCTGGTCCGCCCGTACGCGATGACCGGTGGCCGCACCCGGCCGCGGTACCAGCTCGCGATCGAGGCCCTGATCTCGACCACCGGCTCCGCCGAGCGGACCGGTGGCCTGCTGCCCGAGCACGCCCGGATCGTCAACCTCTGCCGAGAGGTCAAGTCCATCGCGGAGATCTCCGCGCTCGCCGGTGTCCCGCTCGGTGTCGCCCGGATCCTCGTGGCCGACCTGGCCGAGGCCGGTCTCGTCGCCATCCACCAGCCCGCCGCCGCGGGCGAGTCGGGCGGAACGCCCGACGTCACGCTGCTCGAAAGGGTCCTCAGTGGACTTCGCAAGCTCTAACGCGGCCGCCCCCACCCGCGCCACCACCTCCGCGAAGATCGTCGTCGCAGGCGGCTTCGGCGTCGGCAAGACCACGCTCGTCGGCGCCGTCTCCGAGATCAACCCCCTGCGCACCGAAGCCGTCATGACCAGCGCCTCCGCCGGCATCGACGACCTCAGCCACGTCTCCGGCAAGACGACCACCACCGTCGCCATGGACTTCGGCCGCATCACCCTCGACGAGGACCTCATCCTCTACCTGTTCGGCACCCCCGGACAGGACCGCTTCTGGTTCATGTGGGACGACCTCGTCCGCGGAGCCATCGGCGCCGTCGTCCTCGTCGACACCCGCCGCCTCGCCGACTGCTTCCCCGCCCTCGACTACTTCGAGAACAGCGGACTCCCCTTCGTCGTCGCCCTCAACGGCTTCGACGGACACCAGCCCCACACCCCCGACGAAGTCCGCGAAGCACTCCAGCTCAGCACCGAAACCCCCGTCATCACCCTCGACGCCCGACGACGCGACAGCGCCAAGAGCGCCCTCATCACCCTCGTCGAACACGCCCTCC
>NZ_JAIY01000006.1:867955-873703 GCF_000710405.2 Kitasatospora sp. MBT66
CCTCGCCCGGCTCCGCTGAGCGGAGTCCCAGGTCGGCGGCCCCGGCACCCCGTCCCACCGGCGGGGTGCCGGGGCGCGTTCGCTTGCGGGGAGGTGTCGTCCGGGCGCCACGCGCAAGACCCTCGCATAAGCAGCGGATAACAGTTCGGTAGGCATTTCGTGATCAACAATGACTGTTTGTAGCGAATCAGCGTCGCTCAGCGCCAGAAGACCACAGTTTTGCTCCAAGTTGTCGGCGAATGTCCTAAATTGCACCGCACACAGCGCCCACCAGCAGCTGTTTGTCCCCCATCCCTGCACGTGCTGAAATTCCAGCTACCCCTGGATCCCGTACGGCTGTCGCTCCGCTCCCCGGAGCGCGCGGCCACCGGGGGTAGCGCTGGATTGATCCATGGCCGCCTGTCGGCCGAGAGGTAGTTGTCGAGTGAGGCGTAAGCAGCAGGTCGCCCCGCAGCGGCGCTCCGAGCCCCGCCAGAGCGAGCCGAACGGCACGGCACCGGAACCCGGCGGGTTCTCGGCGTTCACCCCGACCGAGGAGCGGCCCCAAGCCGCCCCGGCACCGCAGCCGCCCGGCACCGGGAAGGACCGCCCCACGGGCGCCCCGGTCCTCGGGTCCGGCAGCGGCCAGGGCACGGACGGCGCCGGGCCGAAGAGCAGCCGGTACGACTTCGTGCGGCCGCGCAACTGGCGCGTGCCGGCCCGTCTGATCGCGATTCTGCTGATCCCGGTCATCATCGCCCTGGTCTTCGGTGGCCTGCGCGTCAACACCTCGATCGACGGCTTCGTCAAGGCCGACCGCGCCCAGCGCACCGCGGCCCTCGCCAAGGCCGCCACCGAGCTCTCCGAGGCACTGGAGAGCGAGCGCGACAAGACGCTCATACCCCTGATCACCAAGCAGGACCCGAACAACGACGTCACCAAGGCGCGCTCGACCACCGACGCCGCCCTCAAGTCGTACAACGCGGCCTACGAGGCGAGCGACAAGTCCGGCGAGCTCCCCCGGCGCCACGACGCGTTCCAGCAGATGGTCGTCTTCCTGCCCCAGCTGCGCGCCACCGCCTACAGCGACACGCTGTTCGCCTCCGCGACCGTCAGCGCCTACTCGGTGATGTTCGCCCCGCTGCTCGCCTACGACAACTCGGTCGGCCTCGGCTCCAGCAACCTCACCAGCAAGGGCCGCTCGATCTACGCGATGTCGCTGGCCAAGGCCTCCGCCTCGACCCAGCGCGCCCTCATGCTGCAGCTCCTGGTCGGCATCGCCGCCCAGAAGACCACGCGCTACGAGAACGTCGACCTCATCCAGCAGCTGCTGGTCGCCCAGCGCCTGGAGCAGACCGCGCTCTCCGAGTTCAACACCGGCAGCGCCCCCGAGGACGCCAAGAAGTACGCCGACGCCCAGGTCGCCCAGGCCAACGCCGACCAGCGGACCGCGTACCGGATGCCCAACGGCAGCGCCCCGACCATGGGCGGCCTGCTCAACATCGGTGCCGCCTACACCCAGGCCGCCGCCAACGGGCAGTCCCAGGGCCGCGAGGTGGCCGACCGGGCGTACAAGGAGGCCAAGGACGCCGGCCTCACCCCGGAGAACTGGAACCAGGCCGCCAACACCCACATCTCCAGCCTCCGCGCCACCGAGGTCGTGCTGCTGGACGACGTGCTCGCGGACGCCGCCGACCTGCGCGACAACGCGCGCTTCGACGCCATCCTCAACTCGCTGATCGTCATCGTCGCGCTGGTCCTCGCCGGTGTGCTCACCGGCTACGTGGCCCGCTCGATGATCCTCGGCATGCGCACCCTGCGCAGCGCCGCGCTCGACATCGCCGACCACCGTCTGCCCGAGCTGGTCGAGAAGCTCTCCAAGACCGACCCGGAGCGGGTGGACACCAACGTCGTCCCGATCCCGCTGTACGGCAAGGACGAGATCGGCGAGGTCGCCCGGGCCTTCGACCAGGTCCACCGGCAGGCGGTCGCGCTCGCGGCCGAGCAGGCCCTGCTGCGAGGCAACGTCAACGCGATCTTCACCAACCTGTCGCGCCGCAGCCAGAGCCTCATCCAGCGCCAGCTGGCGCTGATCACGGACCTGGAGAACAACGAGGCCGACCCGGACCAGCTGGAGAACCTCTTCAAGCTGGACCACCTCGCGACCCGAATGCGCCGCAACGGTGAGAACCTGCTCGTCCTCGCGGGCGAGGAAGCCGGCCGCCGCTGGAACACCCCGGTCCCGCTGGTCGACGTCCTGCGCGCCGCCGCCTCCGAGGTGGAGCAGTACGAGCGCGTCGAGCTCTCCGGCATCCCCGAGGCCGAGGTCGTCGGCGCCGCCGTGACCGACCTCGTCCACCTGCTCGCCGAGCTGCTGGAGAACGCCACCACCTTCTCCAGCCCGCAGACCCGGGTGCTGGTCAACGCGACCCGCCTGCCCGACGGCCGGGTGCTGGTCGAGATCCACGACAAGGGCATCGGCCTCACCGCCGAGGACTTCGCGGAGATCAACGAGAAGCTGGCCGAGCCGCCCACGGTGGACGCCACCATCTCGCGCCGCATGGGCCTGTTCGTGGTCGGCCGGCTGTCCCAGCGGCACGACGTCCGCGTCCAGCTCCGCCCCTCCGGCGAGTCCGCGGGCACCACCTCGCTGGTCATGCTGCCGCCGTTCCTGACCCAGATGGCCGCGGCGCCGGAGCCCGAGGAGCAGTTCACCGTCTCCCGGATCTTCGCCGACCAGGAGCCCGCCGCCGAGTGGGCCCCCGACCGGGACCAGGCCCGCAGCGCCGCCGAACTCGGCTTCGACGACCACCTCACCGGCCACAACGGCACCGGTTCCAGCGGCTTCAGCCCGGCCCTGGAGGCCGTCCAGCGCTCCCAGCGCCTGGACCAGGTCCGCCGCGCCGCGCTGGAGTCCGGCCCGGAGGGCGACCGGCAGGTGCTGGACGCCGAGGTCGAGGACGAGTACCCGGCGTACGGCCGTCGCAACGACGAGGACTACGGCCAGGACGCGCAGTACCCGCAGCAGGGCTACGAGCAGTCCGGCTACGCCGACGACCAGTACGGCTACCAGCAGGACGAGTACGGCCAGGACGCCGGGTACCAGCAGGACGGATACGGCCAGCAGGACGGATACGGCCAGCAGGACGGTTACGGCCAGCAGGACGGCTACGCCCAGTACCCGCAGCAGGGCTACGACCAGTACGGCCGGCCGGACGAGTACGGCCAGGGCGACGGCTACGACCGCTCCGGCTACGCCGGCGAGAGCTACGCCGAGGAGGCCCCGGCGGGCCACCCGTACGCCCCGGAGCAGCCGGCCCTCCCGGCCGCCGCCGACAACGGCTCGGCCACCCTGCCGTCCGGGCTGCCGCAGCGCCGCCCCGGCCAGCAGCTGGCCGGCGGCGGGTTCCCGTCCGGCCCGCAGGAGAGCGGCGAGACGCCCAACTGGTTCGCCGGCGCCAAGGACACCTCGTCCGGTCCGGCCGAGCCCCGCGGCAGCCACGACGTGTCCGCCCTCGGCGGCTACGGGCCCACCGGCCCGACCGCGGCCGGCGGCCAGACCTGGCAGTCGCCCAACGACGGCGACTGGCAGCGGGCGGAGAAGCTCCGCGAGCCCTCCTCCAGCGGCACCACCCAGGCCGGCCTGCCCCGGCGCGTGCCCAAGCAGAACCTGGTGCCGGGCAACGCCCAGCCCACCCCGCAGGACGGTCCGCAGGTGTCCCGCGCGCCCGAGGAGGTCCGCGGCCGTCTCACCAACCTGCGCCGCGGCGTCGAGCAGGGCCGCAGCGCCGGCAGTACCGGAAGCTTCCGGATCGACCCCGATCAGGTAGACCCGTCCGGCAACGGACAGCAGAATCGCAGCACCGATCTCTTCGGCGGCTCGAACCACCAGGAGCGTTGAGTTGAGTCAGATGAGCCAGGCCGCACAGAACCTGAACTGGCTGATCACCAATTTCGTGGACAACACCCCTGGGGTGTCGCACACGGTGGTGGTCTCCGCGGACGGCCTCCTGCTGTGCATGTCGGAGGGTTTCCCTCGCGACCGCGCAGACCAGCTCGCCGCCGTCGCCTCCGGCCTCACCTCCCTCACGACCGGCGCCAGCCGGATCTTCGAGGGCGGCGAGGTCAACCAGACCGTGGTCGAGATGGAACGGGGCTTCCTCTTCCTGATGGCCGTCAGCGACGGCTCCGCCCTCGCCGTCCTGGCCGCCCCCGATTCGGACATCGGCCTGGTCGGCTACGAGATGGCCCTCCTCGTCGACCGCGCCGGCGCGGTCCTCACCCCCGCGCTCCGCGCTGAACTCCAGGGCAGTCTCCTGCACTGACGGTTCGTCGGATACCGTCCAGGTATTCGAAGCACCTCCACGCCCGTCCCGGGCCCGCTTCGGCGGGCTCGGGTTCGGACGTTGTACGGCCTTCGCACCACTGGCTCAGGACTCGTGCCCGAGCTCGCACCGCACCGCCGCACCTTGTGAGGAGAGGAACCGTGACACCGCCCGACGACCGCAGCGGCCAGTACGGCGTTCCGTACCCTGGCACGGGCCACGACGCCTTCGGAACACCCGGCGTCGTCGGCCACGGTCAGCAGTACGGCCAGCCGCTCCCCGGCCAGCAGCAGCAAAGCCAGCAGCAGGGCCAGCAGCACGGCCGTCCCTACGGACAGCCGGCCTACGGCCAGCCGTACCCGCCGGGGCAGTACGACCAGTACACCCAGCCCCAGCCCTCGTACGACGCTCCTCCGGCCGGGTATCCGGGCGGGGCGGGCGGGCAGCAGTCCGGTCACCTCCGCGGTCGCGGACCGGCTGCCGGGCAGCCGTCCGGGCAGCAGCCCGGCGGACCGTCCCGGTCCGGGTACGACGACTACGAGGACGAGCCGGACAGCGGCCCGCTGATCCGCCCGTTCGCGATGACCGGCGGACGGACCCGGCCCCGGTACGAGCTCGCCCTGGAGGCGCTCGTCTCCGCCGACGTGGATCCGCAGCGACTGTCCACCCTGCTGCCGGAGCACCAGCGGATCTGCACCCTGTGCACCGAGGTGAAGTCCGTGGCCGAGGTCTCGGCGCTGCTCTCCCTTCCCCTGGGAGTGGCGCGGATCCTCGTGGCCGACCTGGCCGAGGCCGGCCTGGTCGCCATCCACCAGCCCGCTTCCGGCGGCGAAACCGGAAACCAGCCCGACGTCACGCTGCTCGAAAGGGTCCTCAGTGGACTTCGCAAGCTCTAACGCGGCCGCCCCCACCCGCGCCACCACCTCCGCGAAGATCGTCGTCGCAGGCGGCTTCGGCGTCGGCAAGACCACGCTCGTCGGCGCCGTCTCCGAGATCAACCCCCTGCGCACCGAAGCCGTCATGACCAGCGCCTCCGCCGGCATCGACGACCTCAGCCACGTCTCCGGCAAGACGACCACCACCGTCGCCATGGACTTCGGCCGCATCACCCTCGACGAGGACCTCATCCTCTACCTGTTCGGCACCCCCGGACAGGACCGCTTCTGGTTCATGTGGGACGACCTCGTCCGCGGAGCCATCGGCGCCGTCGTCCTCGTCGACACCCGCCGCCTCGCCGACTGCTTCCCCGCCCTCGACTACTTCGAGAACAGCGGACTCCCCTTCGTCGTCGCCCTCAACGGCTTCGACGGACACCAGCCCCACACCCCCGACGAAGTCCGCGAAGCACTCCAGCTCAGCACCGAAACCCCCGTCATCACCCTCGACGCCCGACGACGCGACAGCGCCAAGAGCGCCCTCATCACCCTCGTCGAACACGCCCTCC
>NZ_JAIY01000006.1:873739-891886 GCF_000710405.2 Kitasatospora sp. MBT66
CCTCGCCCGGCTGCGGTGACCCCGGGGCACCGTTCCACGACGCACGGCCGAACGGCGCGGCCCGCGGACCCTCCGGTCCCCGGGCCGCGCCGTCGTGTCACCGCGACGGGCTGACCGGCCCTCAGTCCTGGGTCGGGTCCGGCTCCAGTCCGGCCCGCAGCAGGCCGTAGGTGTAGGCGTCCTCCAGCCCCAGCCAGGAGGCGGCCACCACGTTGTCGGCCACCCCGACCGTGGACCAGGTGGCGGTGCCGTCGGTGGTCTCGATCAGCACCCGGGTCTTGGAGCCGGTGCCGTGCTGGCCCTCCAGGATGCGGACCTTGTAGTCCACCAACTCCAGCTTGGCCAGCTGCGGGTAGATCCGCTCCAGCGCGGTGCGCAGCGCCTTGTCCAGCGCGTCGACCGGGCCGTTGCCCTCGCCGGTGGCGAGCATCCGCTCGCCCTTGGCCCACAGCTTGACCGTAGCCTCGTTGCCCGCGCTGCCGCCCGGGCCCTGCTCGCTGATGGTGCGCCAGGACTCCAGGGCGAAGTAGCGCTCGCGGCGGCCGCGGACCTCGTCGCGCAGCAGCAGCTCGAAGGAGGCGTCGGCGGACTCGTAGGTGTAGCCGAGGTTCTCCTGCTCCTTGACCCTGGCCACCACCCGGCCGGCCAGGTCCCGGTCGGTGGAGAGGTCGTAGCCGAGCTCCTTGCCCTTGAGCTCCACCGAGGCGCGGCCGGCCATGTCGGAGACCAGCATCCGCATCGTGTTGCCGACCGTCTCCGGGTCGATGTGCTGGTAGAGGTCCGGGTCGACCTTGATCGCCGAGGCGTGCAGGCCGGCCTTGTGGGCGAAGGCCGAGAAGCCGACGTAGGGCTGGTGGGTGGAGGGGGCGAGGTTGACCACCTCGGCGATCGCGTGCGAGATCCGGGTCATCTCGGCGAGGCTGCCGGGCGGCAGCACCCGGCGGTCGCACTTGAGCTCCAGCGCGCCGACGACCGGGAAGAGGTTGGCGTTGCCGACCCGCTCGCCGTAGCCGTTGGCGGTGCACTGGACGTGGGTGGCGCCGGCCTCGACCGCGGCCAGGGTGTTGGCGACGGCGCAGCCGGTGTCGTCCTGGGCGTGGATGCCGAGCCGGGCGCCGGTCGCGGCGAGGACGTCGGCGACGGTGTCGCGCACGCCGGAGGGCAGCATCCCGCCGTTGGTGTCGCAGAGCACCACCACCTCGGCGCCGGCCTGGTGGGCGGTGCGGACCACGGCCAGCGCGTAGTCCCGGTTCGCCCGGTAGCCGTCGAAGAAGTGCTCGCAGTCGATGAAGACCCGGCGGCCCTGCGCCCGCAGGTGGGCGACGCTGTCCCGGACCATCTCCAGGTTCTCGTCCAGGGTGGTGCGCAGCGCCAGTTCGACGTGCCGGTCGTGGGCCTTGGCGACCAGGGTGATCACCGGTGCGCCGGAGTTGACCAGCGCGGCGAGCTGCGGGTCGTCGGCGGCGCGGCCGCCGGCCCGCCGGGTGGCGCCGAAGGCGACCAGCCGGGCGTGCCGGAGGTCCAGCTCCTCGGCGGCGCGGGCGAAGAACTCGGTGTCCCGGGGGTTGGCTCCGGGCCAGCCGCCCTCGATGAAGCCGACGCCGAACTCGTCCAGGTGCCGGGCGATGGCCAGCTTGTCGGCCACCGTGAGGTTGATGCCCTCACGCTGGGCGCCGTCGCGCAGGGTGGTGTCGAAGACGTGGAAGGCGTCGTCGGGGAGGTTGCTCGCCTGGGTCATGACCCTGGGTCTCCGTTCCGGGAGGTCGGTTTACTGCTCTGCCGGTTCTGATTCCGGCTCCACTGTCCAGCATCCCGCGCGCGCCCGGTGTCCCTCGGCCCCTTGTGGGGGCTCCGGCCGGTCCGGGGGAAACAAAAAGACCCCTCGCGGGTGCGAGAGGTCTGCGCGCGGGTCTGGACGCTGGTGGTCGCTGCTCCGCATCGGGTGGTGCGGGAGCGGTCACTGCGGACCGGCGCGCCTGCTGCTAATAATCAGCGAAAGCGAGGACACGTCGGCAGTCTGGCACATCGTCCGCGTCGCGGCCCGCCCGTCTCGGCATCCGGAACGGGCGGGCCGGGACGGGCGGGTGGAGCCGGGGCGCGCCGGGCGGGCTCGACGAGCGGCCCGCCCGGCGGGGCGGAATCAGACGATCCGGTGCAGCCAGCCGTGGGTGTCGGGGGCCTGGCCGCCCTGGATCGCGAGCAGGGCGCGGCGCAGCTCCATGGTGACCGGGCCGGGCTCGCCGGCGCCGACGGTCCAGTCGCCGCCGCGGGACTTGACCGAGCCGACCGGGGTGATCACGGCGGCGGTGCCGCAGGCGAAGACCTCGGTCAGGGTGCCGTCCGCGTTGCCCTGCTTCCACTCCTCGGTGGAGATCTTCCGCTCCTCGACCGCGTAGCCGAGGTCGGTGGCGAGCTGAAGCAGCGAGTCGCGGGTGATGCCGGGCAGCAGGGCGCCGGACAGCTCGGGGGTGACGATCCGGGCGTCCTTGCCCTCGCCGAGGACGAAGTAGAGGTTCATGCCGCCCATCTCCTCGATCCACCGGTGCTCGGCGGCGTCGAGCCAGACGACCTGGTCGCAGCCCTTGGCGGCGGCCTCGGCCTGGGCGACCAGGGAGGCAGCGTAGTTGCCGGCGCACTTGGCGGCACCGGTGCCGCCCGGGGCTGCGCGGACGTAGTCCTCGGAGAGCCAGACCGAGACCGGCTTGACGCCGCCCGGGAAGTAGGCGCCGGCCGGGGAGGCGATGATCATGAAGAGGTAGGAGTTGGCGGGCCGGACACCCAGGCCGACCTCGGTGGCGAACATGAACGGCCGCAGGTAGAGGCTCTGCTCCGGCTCGTTCGGGACCCAGGCCTGCTCCTGCTGGACCAGCAGCTCGACGGCCTCGACGAAGGCCTCGACCGGCAGCTCCGGCATCGCCAGCCGGCGGGCGGAGGCCTGGAAGCGCGCGGCGTTGGCCTCCGGGCGGAAGGTCGCGATCGAGCCGTCGGCCTGGCGGTAGGCCTTGAGGCCCTCGAAGATCGCCTGGCCGTAGTGCAGGGTCATGTTGGCCGGGTCCATCTCGATCGGCGCGTAGGGCGCCAGCTGGGCGTCGTGCCAGCCCACGCCCTCGGTCCAGCGGATGGTGACCATGTGGTCGGTGAACACGCGCCCGAAGCCCGGGTTGGCCAGCCGGGCCTCGCGCTCCGCCTGGGGCAGGGGGTGCGCGGAGGGCTTGAGGTCGAACGTGATGGGCGCCTGGGTGGGCGTGCTCATGGCTGTGTGTCCTTCACCGTGGGGTTGGTCCGGGCCGCCTCCGCCGGTGCTCGTCCCGGACTCTCGCTCCGGTACGGACGCACGACGGCACGGCCCACTGTCGATACTCGCATCCAGAGGGCCGTGCCGAACAGTCGCGGACTCCTTGGAGAACCGCAAGCTGCCGTTATGGGGTCCGGCCCTCGGGCCGGAACACCGTTTGTCGGGTCCCGGCCTCCTAGGCGGATACTCGGGCGGCGAGCGCGTCGCCGACCTGGGAAGTGGTACGGGTGCCGGTCCGCTCGGTGAGGTCCGCGGCGACCGCGGCCTCGATCCGGGCGGCCTCGGCGGCGTACCCGAGGTGGTCGAGGAGCATGGCGACCGACAGCACGGTGGCGGTCGGGTCGGCCTTGCCCTGGCCGGCGATGTCCGGGGCCGAGCCGTGCACGGGCTCGAACATCGACGGGAAGGCGCCGCTCGGGTTGATGTTGCCGCTGGCGGCCAGGCCGATCCCGCCGGTGACGGCGGCGGCCAGGTCGGTCAGGATGTCGCCGAACAGGTTGTCGGTCACGATGACGTCGAACCGCTCGGGCTGGGTGACGAAGAAGATGGTCGCCGCGTCGACGTGCAGGTAGTCGGTGGTGACCTCGGGGAACTCGGTGCCGACCTGCTCGAAGATCCGGGTCCACAGGTGGCCGGCGTGCACCAGCACGTTGTTCTTGTGCACCAGGGTCAGCTTCTTGCGCGGACGCGCCTGCGCCCGGCGGTAGGCGTCGCGCACCACGCGCTCGATGCCGAAGGCCGTGTTGAGGCTGACCTCGGTGGCCACCTCCTGCTCGGTACCGGTGCGCAGCGAGCCGCCGTTGCCGACGTACGGGCCCTCGGTGCCCTCGCGGACGACCACGAAGTCGATCTCCGGCTCGCCGGCCAGCGGCGACTTCACGCCCGGGAAGAGCCGGCCCGGCCGGAGGTTGATGTGGTGGTCGAAGGCGAACCGCAGCTTCAGCAGCAGCCCCCGCTCCAGCACTCCGGACGGCACGCTCGGGTCGCCGATGGCACCGAGCAGGATCGCGTCGTGGCCCTTGAGCTCGGCCAGGACGCTGTCCGGGAGGGTCTCACCGGTGCGGTGGTAACGCCGGGCGCCGAGGTCGAACTCGGTGCTCTCCAGCTTCACATCGGCGGGAAGCACCGCCTCCAGCACCTTGAGGCCCTCGGCCACCACTTCCTGGCCGATACCGTCACCGGGGACGACTGCGAGACGAATCGTGCGAGACATGCTCGGAGGCTACTCCGGCATCCCAGAGCCTGACATCCGCCGTCCGCCATTCGGACAGCACCCTTGGCGGGAGGCGATCAGGTGAGATCGATCTCGACCGGGAAGGGCCGGTCGAGCTTCAACTGCTTGTGGTGGATCCCGGTCAGCCCGTAGAGCCGGGTGGCCGGGTCGATCTCGTAGGTGTGGACGACCGCATGCCCGTGCTCGTCCTTCTCCACTCGCCAGAAGTGGGCGATGCCGGCGGCGGCGTACTTGCGCGGCTTGACCTCGCGGTCACGCTCGCGGGACTCCTCGGAAACGATCTCAACAGCGAGCAGGACGTCCTGTGCATCGCAGTAGGTGCCGTCGGGGCCGGTGTCCGCCTGCTCGTTCACGACGGTGAGGTCCGGCTCGGGGCGATTGCGCGTGTCGAGCCGGATCGTCATCTCCCGCCACGCCTGCCAACCGTCCGGGACCGCCGCCTCCAGGGCCCGCTCGAACCTACGGAGCATGCGCATGTGGAACAGGGTCTGCGGGCTCACGAAGATCAGGCTCCCGTCGAGCAGCTCGGTGTGCGGCGGGAGATCCGGCAGCCGGTCGAGGTCCTCGGCGGTGTACCCCTCGGTCGGGGGAATGATCCAATCAGGGTACGGCGCGACGCTCATGGTTCCTCCCATGCGGGCATCCTCGTGGCGGTTCCCAGGCTACTCGGACGATTCTCCCCCTACTTCACCCATTCGAGGGGGCGCCCGACGGTGGTCGCGCGCCCCCTCGGGTGCGGCTACGGCAGGGTCAGGATCTGGCTGCGGCGGCCCTCCGGGTTGAGGTGGTGGAGGAGGAGGACGCGGGACCGGTCGCCGTCGGTGCGGCGGATGTCGAGCAGGGTGGCGGGGTGAACGGGGGCGGCCAGGGCGGTGGGGCCGCCGGGGCCGGTGCGGATGTCGACGGCGGGGTGCAGGACGTCGACGGCCAGGGTGGGACGGGTGCCGCGCAGACCGATCGCGGAGAAGGCGTCGGCCGGGTCCCGACCGGCGCCGGACAGGCCGGTCCACACGGCGTAGTGGACCGTGCTGTGCCCGGCGCGGACGCCCGGGAGGACGGACAGCCGGACCGGAAGGACCACCGTGTCGGAGTCCAGCAGGGCGGTGTCGGTGTCGCCCCAGCGGGCGTTCAGCGGCTGGACGTCGAGTTCGGCGCCGGTGCGGGCGTCCAGGGTGCGGGCCACCAGGACGTCGCTGCCGCGCATCCGGTCGGCCTTGACCAGCACGTCGGTGGTGCCGTCCCCGTCGGTGTCCAGCACGGCCCGGACGCCGAACAGCCCGACCGGGGTGGCGGCCGGGGCCCAGACCTGGGCACCGAGGTAGAGCCGGCCCTCGGCGAGCGGGTCCCCGGCCACGGCGGGCGCGTCGGTGGCGACGCCGGCGGCCCGCAGGTTGGCCGCGCGGTCGCCGGGGCGCTCCACGCAGACGTCCCGCAGGTGCTCGGCCTCCTCGGTGCTGCCTTCCGGCACGAAGCCCGCGCCGGGGCCGACGGCCGCCCCGCTGTCCGGCGGGCAGTCCGCCCAGCGGGCGCCCTCCCCGCCGAGCACGAAGGCACTGAGCAGGCCCGGCGCGTCACCGGGCGCGTCGGTGCCGGTGAGCGCGACCACGGCCCCGGAGCGGGTGGTGCGGACCGGGGCGGTGGCGGCCAGGTCGGTGGCCGGGCGCGGGGCCGCGAACAGCGGCACCCGCAGGCCGGGGGCGGCCGGGTCGTCGGGGGTCAGCAGCAGCCGGCCGGAGAGCTCGCCCCGGTAGCTGCGGGCCCGGCCGCCTTGGACGGTGGCGATCGTCGGGTCCGGGGCACGGCCGAGCGCGCCGGGCACGCTCAGGGTGACCCGGACCCGCGCGGTGCCGCCGGGCGGCACCTCGATCCGGTCGGGCGCGAGCTCGAAGCGGGCGCCGGGCAGCTCGGTGGCGGCCGCGTAGCCGGTCCGGTAGGCGACCGGGGCCGCGGACAGGTTGCGGACCTCGACCTCGCGCACCAGGGCGAGCGGCCCGGTGACGGCGACCGGGCCGAAGGAGACGCCGACGGCCCCCTCCACCGCGCCCTCCCCCGCCGCGTAGGCGACGGCCGGGGTGCGGACGGACCGGTCGACGGCGGCCCGGCCGGCGCCGGTGCGCTCGGGCCCGTAGACCGGGCCGGTGGCGCCGTCGCCGAGCCAGGTGTCCCCGGCGGTGTTCATCAGCGCGGCCTTGACCTGCTCGACGGTCCAGCCGGGGTGGGCCGCGCGGACCAGCGCGGCCAGGCCGGCGGCGTGCGGGGTGGCCATCGAGGTGCCGTCCTCGCGCTGGCCGCCGGTGCCGCTGCCGACCCGGGCCGACCAGATGGTCTCGCCGGGGGCGGCGAGGTCCGGCTTGACCACCCCGGGCACGCCGATGCCGCGGGAGGTGAAGTCGGTGAGGGTGTCGAGCCGCTGGGGCTGGTCCTGGGCGACGACGCCGTGCAGCGGGTTGCCCGGCGCGGCGAGGCGGACCCGGACCGGGCCGGCGGCGGCGCCCGCGCGAAGCCGTTCGCCGTCGGCGCGGGCGAGCAGGGCCAGCGGGACCCGGTCGTTGCCGGCGATCTCGGCGAGGTGGTCGTCGTCGGCCGCGAGCAGGGCGCCGAGCGCGCCGGCCCCGGCGACGTGGTCGGCGCGCGGGCCCGAGCCGCAGGCGCGCTCGGACTCGCGGGTGCTCCAGGCGAGCACGGCGATCCGCCCGGCGAGCCGCTGCCGGTCGGCCTCGGAGAAGGCCGTGCAGCCGTCCCGCTGGTCGGCGGGCAGGGCGAGCTCGCCGGCCACGTCGGCGGTGGACCAGTCCTGGTAGCGGGCGCTCCAGTGGGCCGGCACGACCCCGGCCAGCGGCTGCGGGTCGAGCACGGTGAGGCCGTCGGCGTCGCTGTGCGGGTCGACCGAGGCGGCGACGGCGAGCGCCCTGGCGGCGGTGCCGGGGCTGCCGCCGATGGCGTACACGTCGCCCTCGTTGCCCGCGGCGGCGACCACCACGGTGCCGAGCGCGGCGAGCCGGTCGACGGCGAGGGCGTCGGCGTCGTCGGTGGCGCCGAAGCGGCTGCCGAGCGAGAGGTTCAGGACGTCGAGCCGGTCGCTCGGGTCGCCGTCGCCGTCCGGGTCGGCGGCCAGGTCGAGGGCCTCGCCGAGCTGGTCGGTGGAGCCGTCGCAGCCGAACACCCGGATCGCGTACAACTGGGCGCCGGGCGCGGCGCCGGGGCCGACCCGGAAGCCGGCCGGGTCCAGGCCGGGCCGGTAGGGGCCCCGGTAGGGCTGTCCGTCGGTGGTGACGCCGAGGCCGGCGGCGGTGCCGGCCACATGGGTGCCGTGGCCGTTGCGGACGCAGTCGATCGGGTTCTCGTCCGGGTGCGGCTCGGGCTGGTAGTGCGGGGAGGACGGGTCGGGCTGGTAGTCGTCGCCGACCAGGTCGCGGCCGCCGGTCACCTTGGCGCTCGGGAAGAGGCCGGCCGGCGCGGGCTTCGCCCCGTCGACGGAGCGGAACGCCTCCTCGGTGCCGGGGCCGCCGAAGTCGGCGTGGGTGTAGTCGATGCCGCTGTCCGCGATGCCGATCCGCACGCCCCGGCCGGTGTCGCCGCCGTCCGGGCCGCCGTCGGAGGAGCCGCCCGTCCAGACCTCGGGCGCGCCGGTGACCGGCACCGAGTGGGCGTTGTCCCGCTGCTTGCGGACGATCGGGTGAACGGCCGCGACCCCGGGCAGGGTGCGCAGCGCGGGCAGCCGGTCGGCGGGGGCGTTGACCGCGAGTCCGGTGACCAGGGTGCGGGTGCGGTAGAGCTCCCGGGCGGCGGGGACGGCCTCGTGGACGGCGTCGGCCAGGCGGTCCAGCGCCGTGGAGGCGCGGGTCCGCTGGGCGGCGCCGGCCCGGGCGGCCTCGCCCCGGACGGCCTCCGGGGAGCGCCGGTTGCGGCGGGCCTCGTCCCCGGCCCGGCGCCAGGCGGGGGCGACCGGTTCGGTGGCGAGTTCCAGCAGGACGGCGACGGGTCCGGCGGCGGAGCGGCCCGGCGGGGCCGACGGGGACGTCGGCGGGCTGCCGGTGGCCGGGGCGGCCCCGGTGAGCAGGGCCGGTCCGGCGAGCAGGGTGAGCGTCAGGCCGAGCCGGGCAAGCGGTCGGCGGACGACGGGATGGCGCATGGTCCTCTCCCCCGGCCGGGGGAACTGATCCGCATCCGGTGCCGCTGACGCCCGCCCGCGCGGCCGTCGATCACCCTTCCGGGGGCCCCAAATTAGGAATATCGCGCCGGTCCGGGCGAGTAACTTCCACCGAACGGCGGCAACTTGCACTCCTGGGAGTGACCCTCCGTCAGTCCGTCCGGCCCATTCGGCGGATGAACGCCGAACGGGCCGGAGGCGGCCCGTCGGAGCCGGCCGACCAGGGGCCGCCGGTCAGTGGCCGGTGGTCAGTGGCGGCCGGTCAGTGGCCGGTGGCGCCGCCGTTGTCGCGGCGGTCCAGCGCCCGCTGGAGCGCGGCGGCGGCGAAGGGGTTCCGCTCCACGGCCCGGCGGCGGCGGGGGGCGCGGGTCTGCGGGGCGGCGGGGGCGGAAGCGGCGTGGCGGTCGGCGGTCGGGGGCATACCGGGGCTCCTTGGTTCGATACGCGCCGTGGGAAACGGACGCGGCGGGGTGGGGAGGAGGGGGGTAGGTACACCGGGCAGGGGTCTCCCGCCCATCGGGTGCGGACGCGCGCACGGGCCGGACGCCCTGGCTACAGGGGCGGCACACCGTGCGGCTGACTCCACGGTACGACCCGCGCTCAGCCGTGTCTGCACGAATACTTGGATTTCCTACTATCTGAGACGGCCGTCACCCGGAGGAACGCGCCAGGGCCCGGACCGCCGTGCGAACGGCGGTCCGGGCCCTGGTCAGGGATGGTGCGGGGTAGTGCGGGGTGACGCGTGGCGGTGCGGGGCTCAGGCGCCGAGGTCGACCGAGCGGGCGAAGCGGGCGCCGATCTCGGCCGCGATCGCCGACAGCACCTCCTGCGGGATCTCGCTGTCCACAGTGAGGGAGGCGAGCGCGCCGCTGCCGTCGCGGGCGACCTGCATGCCGGCGATGTTGATGCCGGCGTCACCGAGGTGGCGGCCGAGGACGCCGACCACACCGGGCCGGTCCTCGTACTTGAAGAAGGCCATGTGGTCGGTGAGCGCCACGTCCACGTCGAAGGCGTCCACGCCGACGATCTTCTGGACCTGCTTGGGGCCGGCCAGCGTGCCGGAGATGGCGATCTCCTCGCCGTCCGCCAGGGTGCCGCGCACGGTGATGACGTTGCGGTGCTCGGGGCTCTCGCTGGAGGTGGTCAGCCGCACCTCGACGCCGCGCTCCTGGGCGAACAGCGGGGCGTTGACGTAGGACACCGTCTCCGCCACGACGTCCTCGAACACACCCTTGAGGGCGGACAGTTCGAGCACCTTGACGTCGTGCTGGGTGATCTCGCCGCGCACCTCGACGTCGAGCCGGACGGCGACCTCGCCGGCCAGCGCGGTGAAGATCCGGCCGAGCTTCTCGGCCAGCGGCAGGCCCGGCCGGACGTCCTCGGCGATCACGCCGCCCTGGACGTTGACCGCGTCCGGCACCAGCTCGCCGGCCAGCGCCAGGCGGACCGACCGGGCCACGGCGATGCCGGCCTTCTCCTGGGCCTCGTCGGTGGAGGCGCCCAGGTGCGGGGTGGCCACCACGTTGTCGAGGGCGAACAGCGGCGAGTCGGTGCACGGCTCCTTGGCGTACACGTCCAGGCCGGCGCCGGCCACCCGGCCGTCGCGCAGGGCGCTGAGCAGCGCCGCCTCGTCGACGATACCGCCGCGGGCGGCGTTGACGATCCGGACGGTCGGCTTGACCTTGTGCAGCGCCTCGTCGCCGATCAGGCCGATGGTCTCCGGGGTCTTCGGGAGGTGGACGGTGATGAAGTCCGAGACCTCCAGCAGCTCCTCCAGCGAGACCAGCTTGACGCCCATCTGCGCGGCGCGGGCGGCCTGGATGTAGGGGTCGTACGCGACGATCTTCATGCCGAAGGCGGACATCCGCTGGGCGACCAGCACGCCGATCCGGCCGAGGCCGACGACGCCGAGGACCTTCTCGCTGAGCTCCACGCCGGTGTACTTGTTGCGCTTCCACTCGCCGCCCTTGAGCGCGGCGTTGGCCGGCGCGATGTTGCGGGCGACGGAGATCAGCAGACCGCAGGCGAGCTCGGCGGCGGTGACGATGTTGGAGGTCGGCGCGTTCACGACCATGACGCCGGCCTTGGTGGCGGCGGAGACGTCCACGTTGTCCAGGCCGACGCCGGCGCGGGCGACCACCTTGAGCTTGCGGGCCGCGGCCAGCGCCTCGGCGTCGACCTTGGTGGCGGAGCGGACCAGGATCGCGTCCACGTCCGCGATGGCGGTCAGCAGTTCGGTGCGGTCCGCACCGTTGCAGTGCCGGATCTCGAAGTCCGGGCCGAGGGCGTCGACGGTGGCGGGCGACAGCTCTTCGGCGATCAGTACTACGCCAGATTTCACAGTTGTAGCAGCGCTCACGACAGTGTGTCCTTAACTGTCCGGTTCTCCCCGGATCCGGGCACGAGGGTGGCCTTGCCGGGCGGGGGGAAGGTGGCATGCCGCGTAGCTAGACGCACGACGCTGTGGGCCTGACGCGCACTCGGAAGTGTATCGACGGGCTGGGTAACGGGCTGCTCCCGTCCGGCAAAATCACCCGGACGGGAGCCGCCTTGTTGTACAAGGGGGATACAAACCCGCGAGGGCCCTCCCCCGAGGCCTTACGCCTCTTCCTTGACCCAGCTCATGAGCTTGCGGAGCTTCTTGCCGGTGGTCTCCAGCAGGTGGTCCTCGTCGGCCTTCTTGTACTCGTTGTACTTGGGCAGACCGGCCTTGTACTCGGCGATCCAGGTGTTGGCGAAGGTGCCGTCCTGGATCTCGGTGAGGACCTTCTTCATCTCGGCCTTGGTGTCGGCGGTGATGATCCGCGGGCCGGTGACGTAGTCGCCCCACTCGGCGGTCTCGGAGACCGACCAGCGCATCTTCTCCAGGCCGCCCTCGTACATCAGGTCGACGATGAGCTTCAGCTCGTGCAGGCACTCGAAGTAGGCGATCTCCGGCTGGTAGCCGGCCTCGACCAGGGTCTCGAAGCCGGCCTTCACCAGGGCGGCGGTGCCACCGCAGAGGACGGCCTGCTCACCGAACAGGTCGGTCTCGGTCTCCTCGGTGAAGGTGGTCTTGATGACGCCGGCCTTGGTGGCGCCCAGGCCCTTGGCGTAGGACAGCGCCAGGTCGAAGGCCTTGCCGGTGGCGTCCTGCTCGACCGCGACGATCGCGGGGACGCCGCGGCCCTCCTCGTACTGGCGGCGGACCAGGTGGCCCGGGCCCTTCGGGGCGACCATGCAGACGTCGACGTCGGCCGGGGGCTTGATGAAGCCGAAGCGGATGTTCAGGCCGTGGCCGAAGAACAGGGCGTCGCCGGCCTTCAGGTGCGGGGCGATGTCCGCCTCGTAGACGTCCGCCTGGATCGGGTCCGGCACCAGGATCATGATGACGTCGGCCTCGGCCGCGGCCTCGGCGGGGGTGACCACGCGCAGGCCGGCCTCCTCGGCCTTGGCGCGGGACTTGGACTCCGGCTTCAGGCCGACCCGGACGTCCGCGCCCGAGTCGCGCAGGGACAGCGCGTGGGCGTGGCCCTGGCTGCCGTAGCCGATGACCGCGACCTTGCGGCCCTGGATGATGGACAGGTCGGCGTCGTCTTCGTAGAACAGCTCGGCCACGGGGGCACATCTCCTTGCGAGTGGATTGCCGGGTCTGCGGTGGTTCCTACCGTATGCGGATCCGGCGTCGGGGTGGGGCGGTGCTTCAGGGTTTGAGACGGCGGCGCGTCCCGGAGGGGCGAGGACCGGTCGGGTCCTAGGCGCTGCGGTCGAGGGCGCGCAGCGAGCGGTCCGTGATCGAACGGGCGCCGCGGCCGATGGCGACCAGGCCGGACTGGACCAACTCCTTGATGCCGTAGGGCTCCAGCATCCGGAGCATGGCCTCCAGCTTGTCCGAGCTGCCGGTGGCCTCGATGGTCACCGCGTCCGGGGACACGTCGACCGTCTTGGCACGGAACAGCTGGACGATCTCGACGATCTGCGACCGGGTGTCGTTGTCGGCCCGGACCTTCACCAGGACCAGTTCCCGCTGGATCGCAGCGGACTGGTCGAGTTCGACGATCTTTATCACGTTGACGAGCTTGTTGAGCTGCTTGGTGACCTGTTCCAACGGGAGGTCCTCGACGTTGACCACGATGGTCATCCGGGAGATGTCCGGGTGCTCGGTCGGGCCGACGGCGAGGGAGTCGATGTTGAAGCCCCGACGGGAGAACAGCGCGGCGATCCGGGCGAGCACGCCGGGCTTGTTCTCGACCAGGACGGAGAGGGTGTGCTTGGACATGGGTCGTGGGTTCCCTTGGTCGTTCCGGAAGGGGCTCAGTCGAGGTCGTCGCCGAAGTCGGGACGGACGCCGCGGGCGAACTGGATCTCGTCGTTGCTGGTGCCGGCCGCGACCATCGGCCAGACCATGGCGTCCTGGTGGACGATGAAGTCGATGACCACCGGGCGGTCGTTGATCTCCATCGCCTGCTTGATCACCGCGTCGAGGTCCTCGGGGCGCTCGCAGCGCAGGCCGACGCAGCCCATCGCCTCGGCCAGCAGCACGAAGTCGGGGATCCGGGTGCCCTGGGCCGGCGGCTCGATGCCGTCGTGGCCGGGACCGGCGTGCAGCACGGTGTTGGAGTAGCGCTGGTTGTAGAACAGCGTCTGCCACTGCCGGACCATGCCCAGCGAGCCGTTGTTGATGACCGCGACCTTGATCGGGATGTCGTTCAGGGCGCAGGTGACCAGCTCCTGGTTGGTCATCTGGAAGCAGCCGTCGCCGTCGATCGCCCAGACCGCGGCCTCGGGCCGGCCGGCCTTGGCGCCCATCGCGGCCGGGACCGCGTAGCCCATGGTCCCGGCACCGCCGGAGTTGAGCCAGGTGCCCGGCTTCTCGAACCGGATGAACTGCGAGCTCCACATCTGGTGCTGGCCGACGCCCGCCGCGTAGACGGCGTCCGGGCCGACCAGCCGGCCGATCCGCTCGATCACCTGCTGCGGGGAGAGCTGGCCGCCGGGCGCGGGCTCGTAGCCGACCGGGTAGGTGGTCTTCCACTCGTCGAGCCGCTCCCACCAGTCGCCGTAGTCGCCCTTGTGGCCGGCGTCGAACTCGGCCTGGACGGCGACGATCAGGTCGGCCAGCACCTCGCGGGCGTCACCGACGATCGGCACGTCCGCCGGGCGGTTCTTGCCGATCTCGGCCGGGTCGATGTCCGCGTGGACGACCTTGGCGTACGGCGCGAAGCTGTCCAGCTTGCCGGTGACCCGGTCGTCGAAGCGGGCGCCGAGGGTGAAGAGCAGGTCGGCCTTCTGGAGCGCGGTGACGGCCGGCACGGAGCCGTGCATGCCGGGCATGCCCAGGTGCTGCGGGTGGCTGTCCGGGAAGGCGCCGAGCGCCATCAGGGTGGTGACCACCGGGGCGCCGGTCAGCTCGGCCAGGATGCGCAGCTCGGCGGTGGCGCCGGCCTTCATGACGCCGCCGCCGACGTACAGGACCGGGCGCTTGGCGGTGACCAGCATCTTGGCCGCCTCGCGGATCTGCTTGGCGTGCGGCTTGGTCACCGGGCGGTAGCCGGGCAGCGAGGTCTCGACCGGCCAGCGGAAGGTGGTGGTGGCCTGCAGGGCGTCCTTGGCGATGTCGACCAGGACCGGGCCGGGGCGGCCGGTGGCGGCGATGTGGAACGCCTCGGCGATCACCCGGGGGATCTCGGCCGGGTCGGTGACCAGGTAGTTGTGCTTGGTGATCGGCATCGTGATGCCGCAGATGTCCGCCTCCTGGAAGGCGTCCGTGCCGATCGCCTTGGAGGTGACCTGGCCGGTGATGGCGACGATCGGCACCGAGTCCATGTACGCGTCGGCGATCGGGGTGACCAGGTTGGTCGCGCCCGGACCGGAGGTCGCCATGCAGACGCCGACCCGGCCGGTGGCCTGCGCGTAGCCGGTGGCGGCGTGGCCGGCGCCCTGCTCGTGACGGACCAGGATGTGGCGCACCTTGGTGGAGTCCATCAGCGGGTCGTACGCGGGAAGGATGGCCCCGCCCGGGATGCCGAAGACGGTGTCCGCACCGACGGCCTCCAGCGAGCGGATGAGCGACTGGGCGCCGGTCATGGTCTCGACGACGTGCTGAGGAGCGGGAGCGTGGGCGGCCGGGGTGTCCCCGCGGCGGGGGGATGCGGCGTGCTCGGTCATCTGCCTGTCTCTTCTCGGTTCTGGCCGGCCCGGTGGTTTGCGGGCCCCGGGGGGGTCGAGGGTGGGGTCCCGCTTGCGGGCCGATCGCCGGCTCTGCCCCAATCGTCCCTTTCGCGGGGCCTCGGGGCCAGGGGTCTTGCGGTGGTGGAACAGCGTCGGTGCAACAAAAAACCCCTCGTGCCCAAGGGCATGCGAGGGGTGGCGCGTCGGTCTGTCACGAACGGGGCAGGGCCCGCTCAGCCGACGCGCCCGCCAAGTACGAGAATTCGGGTGCGCATGGCAACGACCTTCCTCCCGCCGAGGGTCGGCTGTCAAGCAGGTGGGACGGCCGTCTCGCCATGCGGACCGGCTCCCGGACCTGCCACGGCCGGGTGTTCGGGCAGGTCGGAGCCGTTGTGGTGAGGTGCGACACGCCCCGCGGCGGCCTCGCCGCGGCCACTCGTCCGGGTGTCCGCGGCCAGGAAGGCGCGCCGCGCGGGCAGCGGGCCGAGCGGCCTCGGCACCGGATACGCGCGGCGGGCCAGCTCGCGCCGGAGCCGGATCTCGTCCAGCGGCGCGGAGAACGCCGAGCCCTGCACCTGGCGGCAGCCCAGCTCCTGCAGCACGGCCACCTGGCGCGGCAGGTCGACGCCCTCGGCGGCGGTGACCAGCCCGAGGTCCCGGCCGAGCCGCAGGGCGTGCCCGGCGAGGGTCCGGGCGAGCGCGGACTCGCCCAGGTCCTGGACCAGCGAGCGGTCCAGCTTGAGGCCGTCGAAGGGGAGCCGGACCAGTGTGCCGAGCGAGCCCCGGCCGGCCCCGAAGCCGGCCAGCGCGGTACCGACGCCGAGCCGGCGCAGCGCGTCCAGCCGGCGGCCGAGCTCGTCCGCCAGGTCGTCCGGGCCGGTCCTGGCCACCTCGACGATCAGCTGGCCGCCGGGCAGCCCGCTGTCCCGCAGGGCCGCGACCACCGCCTCGTAGAGCCCGGGCGCGCACAGCCGCTCGGCCGACAGCCGGACCGACACCGGGACCGGCGGCGGGACGGCGCGGCCCCGGACGGGCAGGCCCCGGCGCAGCGCGGCGGCGGTCACCGCCTCGCGGACCAGCCAGCGGGAGAACCGCGCGGCGGCGTCGCCCGGCTCGGTGGAGCGCAGGAACTCCGCGGGGGTGAGCAGCAGGCCCTGTGCGGAGCGCCAGCGGGCCTGGGCCTCGACGGCGGTGACCGCGCCGGTGGTGAGGTCCACCACGGGCTGGTGGAGCAGGGTGAAGCCGCCCTCGCGGACCGCCGCGCGGAGCCGTTCGTCCAGCTCGGTGCGGCGCTCCAGGTCGGCGCGCATGGCCGGGGTGTAGAGCATCACCCGGCCCTTGCCCTCGGACTTGGCGCGGTACATCGCGAGGTCGGCGTTGCGCATCAGCTCGTCGGCGGCGGCGCGCGGGTCGGCGGCCGGACCGCGTTCCGGGGTGCCGAAGGCGATCCCGATGCTGGCGGCGACGCTGAGTTCGCTGCCGCCGATCCAGTAGGGCTCGGAGAGCGCGGCGCGCAGCCGTTCGGCGAGCTCCTGGACCTGGAGCCGGCCGAGCGGGCCGCAGACCAGGGCGGCGAACTCGTCGCCGCCGAAGCGGGCGACGGTGTCCCCGCAGCGGACGGCGCCCTGGAGCCGGCGGGCGGCCTGGACCAGCAGCTCGTCGCCGACCTGGTGGCCGGCGGTGTCGTTGACCGCCTTGAAGCCGTCCAGGTCGAGGAAGAGCACGGCGACCCCGGAGCCCGCCTCGTCCTGCGGGCCGCGGGCGGCCAGGGCGGCCCGCAGCCGCTGGGTGAACAGCGCCCGGTTGGGCAGGTCGGTGAGCGGGTCGTGGAACGCGTTGTGCTGCAACTGGGCCTGCAGCATGACCCGTTCGGTGACGTCGCGGCTGTTCAGGATCAGGCCGTCGCGGTACCGGTCGACGGTCGACTCGACGTGCAGCCACTCGCCGCCGCCGGAGCCGATCCGGCACTCCACCCGGGCCGCGGGCAGCGGCTCGGCGCCCGGGTCGCGGTGGGCGGCGAGCCGCCCCCGGGCGAGGAAGCGGCGGACCTCCAGCAGCACCCGGTCGACGTCCTCGGGGTGGATGAGGTCGAGCAGGTTGCCGCCGACGAGCTCCTCCGGGTCCCGCCCGTAGACGCCGAGCGCGGCCGGGGAGACGTAGGAGAGCACACCGTTGGCGCCGGCGATCATGATGACGTCGCTGGAGCCCTGCACCAGGGAGCGGAAGTGCGCCTCCTTGTGGGCGAGTTCCTGGGCCAGCGAGAGGTTGTCGAGCAGCATGATGCCCTGGCGCAGGATCAGCGCCAGGCCGACGGTGCAGGCCGCCGAGGCCACCACCCGGTCCAGCGAGCGCCCGCCGAGGGCGTTGTAGAGGATCCCGGCGGTGCAGACGGCGGCGGCCGCGTACGGGGTGAGCGCGCTGAAGGTGGTGGCGACCCGGCGGCGGGGCAGCCCGCCGAGCGCCGGGTGCTCGCGCAGCGGGCGGCGCCAGCGCGGGGACCACGGGGCCCAGGCGAGCAGCAGGCTGCCGGCGAACCAGCCGGCGTCCAGGAGTTCCCCGGAGTGGTAGCTGCTGCGAAGCTCGGGCGAGGTGAACAGGGCGTCGCAGAGCACGGTGACGGCGAGGCCGACCATGGCGGTGTGGACGGCGGCGCGGTTGCCGTCCCGGCCGCCGAAGCGCAGGCCGACGACCAGCGAGACGAGCAGGATGTCCAGCACCGGGTAGGCCAGGTTGAGGGCCAGCCGCAGCGGGGAGCCGTCCTCGCCGGCGGCGGTGCGGCCGAGGGCGAGGCTCCAGCTGAGGGTGAACAGCGAGCCGGCCACCAGCCAGCCGTCCAGCAGCAGGCAGAGCCAGCCGGCGGCGGTGCGCGGGCGCTGGGCCAGCACCAGGACGCCGGTGATGGCCAGCGGGGCGAACAGCAGGAAGGCGTACTCGGCCAGCGAGTTGGGCGGCAGCTGGGTCCGCTCGACCAGCTCGTACCAGCCCCAGGTGCCGTTGCCGAAGGCGACCATGAGCGAGGAGAGGCCGAACAGCAGCCAGGCCGGGCGGGCGTGGCCGCCGACGGTACAGCCGTAGGCGAGACAGGAGAGCGCGGCGGCGAGGGCGGCCGCCGCCAGGCCGAAGTCGCCCATGAAGACGGCGACCTGGCGCGAGCCCCAGCCGAGTGCGGCGCCGAGGGCGTAGGCGAGGCAGAGCACGCCGAGGACGGCGCCCGGCAGCTTGCGGCTGCAGAGCGCCCGGCGGAGCGGTCCGGGTCTCGCGCCGCCGCCGGCCGGACGGTACGGGGGCGGGCCGCCCGCGCGGACGCCGCGTGGGCGC
>NZ_JAIY01000006.1:891907-912864 GCF_000710405.2 Kitasatospora sp. MBT66
CGGCGGGCCCGGTCTCGGCGGACCGTCCGCGGGCAGGACGGCGTCCGGCGCCTGGGGCCGTCCGGCTCCGGGCAGCACCGCGTCGGTGGAGCTCACTCGGCCTCTCCCCCTCCGGCCCGGGGCCTCGCGCCCCGGTCACGGACCACCGGCCGCGCGCCCGGTGGCCGTGCGCGGTGACCTGGCGCCCCGGCAGGGCGGTGACCCAGGGGGCGGGGGGCCTGCCGGCCGTCCCGCCACACCGATGTTCCCGTTCGGGACCCTACACCACTTCGGTCACTCAATGACACGCACACTCAACTTAGAGTAATGGCCCAGGGGTGGGGAATTGCGTCCGATTCCACCGAATCGGTCCGGTTGACGGGGGCGCGCACAAGGGGGCTCACGCAGCGCGCACGGGAGCACGCGGCAGCGCCCGCCCGGCACCGGCCACCGCGGCGGTACGCCGGGCGGGGCATCGGACGGGCGCACCCGACGGGAGCGGCCGACGGGCCGTCAGCGGGCGGCCGGGGCAAGGTCCTCGGGGAACAGCCGCAGCCGGTGGGCCAGCGCGGCCGCCTCGCCCCGGCCGGCCACCGCGAGCTTGCCGAGGATGTTGGAGACGTGCACGCTCGCGGTCTTCGGCGAGATGTACAGTTCCTCGGCGATCTGCCGGTTGGTGCACCCCCGGGCGAGCAATCGGAGCACGTCCCGCTCACGGGGGGTGAGGCCGAGGGATTCACCGGCCGGCAGTGCCGGAGCGGGCACCGGGCGGCCGGCGACGAGCGGGAGACCGGCCCGCGCGGCCAGCGCGTCGATCTCGGCCCGCAGTGCGGCGTCGGACCGGGCGGACGCCAGTTCCCGCGCCTCGCGCAGGAGTTCGGCACCGGATTCGCGGCGCCCGGCCAGCACCTCGGCCTCGCCGGCCCGCAGCAGCGCGACCGCCAGCGGGTACGGCAGCCCGGTCCGGCGCAGCGCCGCGACCGCGGTGGCCCACTGCTCGGGGGTGTCCGCCCCCTCGGCGCGGGCCAGTTCGGCCTCCAGCAGCCGGGCCCAGCCGTGGTGCAGCGGCACGGTCGGGGTCAGCCCGGCCGCCGTCGCGGCGATCCTGGCCAGCACCGCGGCCCGGCCCCGGTCGGCCTCGGGCAGGCCCCGGCTGTCGGCCTCGGCGGCGGCGCCGTCCACCAGCAGCGGGTAGAGGTCGGCGAGGTAGCCGCAGCGGAGGTCCTCGTCCAGGGCCGCGATCAGCTCGGCGCGGGCGTCCAGCGGACGGCCCGCCCCGGCGGCGACCCGCAGCGCCAGCCGCGCGATCGGGACGGAGTGCTGGAGCTGGCCGATCCGGTTGGCCGCCCTGGCCTGCGTCAGCATCGCGGCGGCGCCGGGCAGGTCGCCGCGGAGCAGGGCGATCTCGCCGCGCATCCGGTCCAGGAACTCGGCGTGGGTGCCGGTCACACCGATCAGCTGGCACTCGGCGAGCACCTGCTCGGCCTCGTCGACCCGCCCGAGGTCCATCAGCGCCTCGGCGAGGTTCCCGGTCAGGATGGCGCCGATGTTGCGCTGGAGGCCGTTGCCCCGGGCCGACTCCAGGCCCTCGCGGGCGAGTGCCGCCGCCTCCTCGGCCCGGCCGAGGCCGCGCTGCATCGAGGACAGGTTGTTGAGGCCGCGCAGCAGCACGTCGGGGGCGCCGATCCGCCGGGTGGCCTCCACCGCCGCGGTGAGCTGGGCGACCGCGGTCTCCGGGTCGGAGTCGAGGTCGTTGCGCAGCCCGCCGAGCGTCATCAGGGCGTGCTGCTCGACCGCGTCGGCGCCCACCTCGCGGGCGATCCGGACCGCCCGCTCGGCGAGTTCGACCAGCTCGGGCCGGGGGTTGGAGAGCATCCCGCTGCCCGCGGCGAGGGCGAGCACCTCGGCCTGGACGGCGGACGGCGGCAAGTGCTCGACCAGCCGCTGCGCGTACGCGATCTCCTCCTCGTCGCCGGAGCGGCGCAGGTGGCCGAGCATCCGGGCCCGGTTGATCCGGAACCAGGCGGCGCGGGCCGGGTGCTCGGTCTCGTCGACCAGCTTGAGCGCCCGCTTGGCCAGGCTCAGCCCGCGCTCGCGGTCCCCGCTGCGGCGGGCCGCGACCACCGCCTCGGCCAGCACGTCGATCAGGCAGAGCCGGTCGCAGCGCTCGTCGTGCCGGTCCACGTCGCAGGAGCAGGGCGGGTAGGTCTCGGCCCAGTCGTGCGGGCGCAGGGTGCCCGCCAGCACCTCCGCCGGGACCTCGTCCCAGAGCTCCAGGGCCCGTTCCAGCATCCGCAGCTGCTCGGCGAAGGCATTGCGCCGGCGGGCGGCCCTGGCGGCCTCCAGGGCGGTCGGCAGGGCCCGGGCCGGGTCGTGGGCGTGGTACCAGTAGTTGGCCAGCCGGGCGGGGCGGACGTCGGAGCCGACCAGGTGCGGATCGGCCTCCAGCGCGGCCGCGAAGCGCCGGTTGATCCGGTGCCGCTCGCCCGGCAGCAGGTCGTCCGAGACCGCCTCCCGGACCAGCGCGTGCCGGAACCGGTAGCCGTCGCCGTCGGTGTCCGGGCGCAGGATGTTGGCGCCGACCGCGACCCGGAGCGAGGCGATCAGCTCCTCCTCGTCCTCCAGGACGGCGGCCAGCAGGGCGTGCTCGACGTAGGAGCCGCCCTCGGCGGCAATCCGCAGCACCCGCTGGGTCTGCTCGTCCAGCGCCTCGACCCGGACCAGCAGCATGTCCCGGAGCGAGTCGGTGAGCCCGGCCGAGCAGCCCTCGCGGAAGGCGGTGGCCAGCTCCTCGACGAAGAAGGGGTTGCCCTCGGAGCGGCGGTGGATCCGGTCGACCAGCTCCCGGTCCGGGGCGGCGGTGCCGAGGATGCCGGCCAGCTGCGCGGCCACCTCGCCGGGCCCGAACCGCTCCAGCTCGGCCCGCTGCACGGTGCGCAGCCGCTCCAGCTCGGCCAGGAACGGCCGCAGCGGGTGGCGGCGGTGCAGGTCGTCGCTGCGGTAGGTGGCGACCAGCAGCACCCGGGCCCGGTGCAGGGTGCGGACCAGGTAGGCCAGCAGTTCCCGGGTGGAGCGGTCGGACCAGTGGAGGTCCTCGACGGCGAGCACGAGGGTACGGTCCGTGCCGAGCCGTTCGAACAGCCTCGCGGTGTGCTCGAACAGCCGGGCTCGTCCGTACTCGTCGTTGGGTTCGCCGTCGGCCTCGCCGAAGTCGGGCATCAGCCGGGCGAGATGACCCTCCATCCCGGCGGCGGCCGCCTCCAGCTCGGGACCCAGCCCCCGGTGCAGCCGGCGCAGCGCGGTGGCCAGCGGCGCGTAGGGCAGGCCCTCGGCGCCGATCTCCAGGCAGCCGCCGACGGTGGTGACCACGCCGTCGAGGCAGGCCTGGCGGAGGAACTCCTCCAGCAGCCGGGTCTTGCCGACGCCAGCCTCGCCACCGATCAGCACGGTCTGCGGCTGGCCGTCCCCGGCCCTGCGCATGGCGTCCAGCAGGACGGTGAGTTCCGGATCGCGGCCGACGAAGACGGGACTCACCGATATCTGCTGCATGGAGGCGAGCATGCCACAGAGGTCGGGTGCGCTCCGAGGGGTTATCCCGCCCCCTGGACGCCCGGAAGGGGAGGCGCACCCCCGTGGCGCCTCCCCTTCCGGTCCCTGCTCGGCACCTCGGTGCCGGTCCGTCAGCATTCGCGCGGACGGACGGCGCGCCGCTGCAGGCGGAAGCCCACGTTCGGACGCCAGCCGGTGCGCTTGGCACCCTTCGCCTCGAGGACCAGGCGCTCGTGCTGGGCCTGGGCCCGGAGTTCCAGTTCCTGCTGCTTGATGAGCTCGTACTCGATCACGGTGTTTCCCCTCGTGGGTTTCGGTGTCTCTCTCGTTCTGAGGTAAAGATTCCTCTCCCAGAGGGGGGCGCCGCATCGGCAGCCTGCCGGATGTTCCGGCCCCCTTCCGCCTTAGGCGAGGGGTCCCGGGTACGGCAAAGGCCCGGTCCTACCCCTTATGCAGGGTAAGACCGGGCCTCAGGCCACTAAGTAGCCCTAAGAACGCCTAAGACGCCTTGGAACCTCAGGCAGAAACGCCCAGCTTCTCAAGAATCAGATCCTTGACCCGGGCCGCGTCGGCCTGGCCGCGGGTGGTCTTCATGACCGCGCCGACCAGGGCGCCGACCGCGGCGACCTTGCCGTCGCGGATCTTGGCGGCGATCGCCTCGTTCTCGGCGATGGCCTGGTCCACGGCGGCACCGAGCGCGGAGTCGTCCGAGACCACGGCCAGGCCGCGCTGCTCGACGACCGCGTCCGGCTCGCCCTCGCCGGCCAGCACGGCCTCGATGACCTGGCGGGCCAGCTTGTCGTTCAGCTTGCCCTCGGCGACCAGCGCGGCCACCCGGGCGACCTGCGCCGGGGTGATCGGCTGCTCGGCCAGCTCGGTGCCGGTCTCGTTGGCCCGGCGGGCCAGCTCGCCCATCCACCACTTGCGGGCCTGGTCGGCCGGGGCGCCGGCGGCGATGGTCTCCTGGATCGGCTCGACGGCGCCGGCGTTCAGCACCGACTGCATGTCCTTGTCCGTCAGGCCCCACTCGGCCTGCAGCCGGGCCCGGCGCACCCGCGGCAGCTCGGGCAGCGCGGCGCGCAGCTCCTCCACCCAGGCGCGGGCCGGGGCGATCGGCACCAGGTCCGGCTCCGGGAAGTACCGGTAGTCCTCGGCGTTGTCCTTGATCCGGCCGGCGGTGGTGCTGCCGTCCTCCTCGTGGAAGTGCCGGGTCTCCTGGACGATCGTGCCGCCGTCGGTCAGCACCGTGGCGTGCCGCTGGATCTCGAAGCGGGCGGCCCGCTCCACGCTGCGCAGCGAGTTGACGTTCTTGGTCTCCGAGCGGGTGCCGAAGGTCTCGGTGCCGTTCGGACGCAGCGACAGGTTGACGTCGCAGCGCATCTGGCCCTTGTCCATCCGGGCCTCGGAGACGCCCAGCGAGCGGATGACCTCGCGCAGCTCGGCGACGTACGCCCGGGCGACCTCGGGGGCGCGCTCGCCGGCCCCCTCGATCGGCTTGGTGACGATCTCGATCAGCGGGATGCCGGCCCGGTTGTAGTCCAGCAGCGAGTGGGTCGCGCCGTGGATCCGGCCGGTCGCGCCACCGACGTGGCTGGACTTGCCGGTGTCCTCCTCCATGTGGGCGCGCTCGATCTCCACCCGGAAGGTCGAGCCGTCCTCCAGCTGCACGTCGAGGTAGCCGTTGAAGGCGATCGGCTCGTCGTACTGCGAGGTCTGGAAGTTCTTCGGCATGTCCGGGTAGAAGTAGTTCTTCCGCGCGAACCGGCACCACTCGGCGATCTCGCAGTTCAGCGCCAGGCCGATCTTGACGGCCGACTCCACACCGATCGCGTTGACCACCGGCAGCGAGCCCGGCAGGCCCAGGCAGGTCGGGCAGACCTGGCTGTTCGGCTCGGCGCCCAGCTCGGTCGAGCAACCGCAGAACATCTTGGTCTTGGTGCCCAGCTCGACGTGGACCTCCAGGCCCATCACCGGGTCGAACGACGCGAGCGCGTCCTCGTAGGAGACCAGGTTCTTGACGCTCACAGCGTCCCCTTCACTAAAAAGTCTTCGGTGGTGCGGGCCCGGCCCGCACGCGAGGGTGCGGGCCGGGGCCTCACGGGCTGGGTCAGCCCAGCAGGACGTCGTCGTCGCCGAGGCGGCGCAGCTCACGGACCAGCAGGGCGGTGCCGGTGACCAGGGCGGCGGCGCCGACCAGGGCGTTGACCAGCTTGAGGGTGTCGCTCTCGCCGCGGGCCTTGCGCACGTCCTTGACGATGGAGACCGCGCCGAAGGCGCTGGTGCCGATGGACAGCCAGAGCCCGGGCTTGGAGTGCTTCCACCCCTTCAGCGATGCCGACTGGGCCTTGGCGTTCTCGATCTTGCTCACAGTGCCGGTGCCTCCTCCAGCAGGGTGTGCCCCCACTTGTCGTTGAGTGCGGCCTCGACGGCGCCGCCCACGCGGTACAGGCGGTCGTCCGCCATCGCGGGTGCGATGATCTGCAGGCCGACCGGGAGATTGTCCTCCGGGGCCAGGCCCACCGGCAGCGACATGGCCGCGTTGCCCGCAAGGTTGGACGGAATCGTGCAAAGGTCGGCCAGATACATCGCCATCGGGTCGTCGGCGCGCTCGCCGATCGGGAAGGCGGTGGTCGGCGTGGTCGGCGAGACCAGCACGTCCACGCCGGCGAAGGCGGCGTCGAAGTCGCGGGAGATCAGCGTCCGCACCTTCTGGGCCGAACCGTAGTAGGCGTCGTAGTAGCCCGAGGACAGCGCGTAGGTGCCCAGGATGATGCGGCGCTTCACCTCGGGACCGAAGCCGGCCTCGCGGGTCATCGCGGTGACCTCCTCGGCCGAGCGGGAGCCGTCGTCGCCGACCCGCAGGCCGTAGCGCATCGCGTCGAAGCGGGCCAGGTTGGACGAGGCCTCGCTCGGGGCGATCAGGTAGTACGCCGGCAGCGCCAGGGTGAAGGACGGGCAGGAGACCTCGACGACCTCGGCGCCCAGCTCGCGCAGCAGCTCCACCGACTCGTCGAAGCGCTGCATCACGCCGGCCTGGTAGCCCTCGCCGGAGAACTCCTTCACCACGCCGATCCGCATGCCGCGCACGTCGCGCAGCTTCGCGGCCTCGACCACGGCCGGGACCGGCGCGTCGATCGAGGTGGAGTCCAGCGGGTCGTGGCCGGCGATCGCCTCGTGCAGCAGCGCCGCGTCCAGCACGGTGCGGGCGCACGGGCCGCCCTGGTCCAGGCTGCTGGAGAAGGCCACCAGGCCGTAGCGCGACACCGAGCCGTAGGTCGGCTTCACGCCGACGGTGCCGGTGACGGCGCCGGGCTGGCGGATCGAGCCGCCGGTGTCGGTGCCGATCGCCAGCGGCGCCTCGAAGGCGGCCAGCGCGGCGGCCGAACCGCCGCCGGAACCACCGGGGATCCGGGAGAGGTCCCAGGGGTTGCCGGTCGGGCCGTAGGCGGAGTTCTCGGTGGAGGAGCCCATCGCGAACTCGTCCATGTTGGTCTTGCCGAGGATGACCACGCCGGCGTCCTTGAGACGCGTGGTCAGGGTGGCGTCGTACGGCGGGATCCAGCCTTCGAGGATCTTCGAACCGCAGGTGGTCGGCACGCCCTTGGTGGTGAAGACGTCCTTCAGCGCGAGCGGGACGCCGGCCAGCGGGCCCAGCTCCTCGCCCTTGGCGCGCTTCTCGTCGACGGCCCGGGCGGCGCTCAGCGCGCCCTCGGTGTCGACGTGCAGGAAGGCGTTGACCTTCTTGTCGACGGCGCCGATGCGGTCCAGGTGCGCCTGGGCCACCTCGACGGCGGACACCTCGCCCTTGGCGACGGCGGCGGCGGTCTCGGCCGCGGTGTAACGGATGAGCTCGGTCATCGGTCAGTCCTCCCCGAGGATCTGGGGCACACGGAAACGCTGCTCCTCGGCGGCCGGGGCCCCGGCCAGCGCCTGGTCCGGGGTGAGCGACGGCCGGACCTCGTCCGCGCGCATGACGTTGGTCAGCGGCAGCGGGTGGGAGGTGGGCGGGACGTCCTGTCCGGCGACCTCGGAAACGCGGGCGACCGCGCCGATGATCACGTCGAGCTGCTCGGCGAAGTGGTCCAACTCTTCGGCCTGCAACTCAAGACGCGACAGCCGAGCGAGGTGGGCGACCTCCTCGCGCGTGATGCCAGGCATGCAGCGATCCTCAGGGTGAGTTCTGGTGAGGCCCGGATCCGCCTTCCGGCGGCGCCGGGCCCGGGCCGGGAACCGCCTGTCCGGCGCTCCCGTCCTCGTGGTCTGTGGTCCCCATCCTATGGGGCACGGCCCGGCCACCGGCCAACGACCGGCGGTGGGACCCGGTCACCCTCGCCGCGCGGCACCCTCACTGCGGGCGGGTCGGCGCCCAACTCTGCTGCTTGGGCGCCTGGATCTCCAGCTTCGCCGCCTGCGCCGCCTGGATCACCGGCGGCAGCACGGGCTGGATCGCGGGCGGCAGCCGGTCCGCGGCGGAGGAGAGCCGCTCCACCGGCGGGGCGCCGGTGCGGTGCACCCGCAGCCAGGCGGTGGCCTGCTCGGCCGGCAGCGCCGCCGACACCAGCCAGCCCTGCACCGCGTCCACGCCCATGCAGTTCAGCCGCTCCCAGGTCTCGTCGTCCTCGACGCCCTCGGCGACCACGGTCAGGCCGAGCGAGTGGGCCAGCTCGACCGAGCAGCGGACCACCGCCGCGTCGTGGTCGTCGGTCGCCATCCGGGAGACGAAGGAGCGGTCGATCTTCAGCTCGCCGACCGGCAGGCTGCGCAGCCGCACCAGCGAGGAGTGGCCGGTCCCGAAGTCGTCCAGGGACATCCCGACCCCGTAGCCGCGCAGCTCCGCCAGGGTGTCGGCGGCGCGGCGGGAGTCGTCCAGCAGCAGCCGCTCGGTGATCTCCAGCTGGAGCGCGTGGGCCGGCACCTGGTGGCGGACGAGGTGGCCGGCGACCCGCTGGGCGAAGCCGGGGTTGAGCACGTCGCGCGGCGAGACGTTCACCGCGACCTGCACCTGGAGGCCCTGCTCGCGCCAGCTGGCGAGCTGGCCGACGGCGGCCTCCAGCACGTAGTCGGTCAGCCGGGGCATCAGCCCGCTGGACTCGGCGAGGCCCACGAACTCGTCCGGGGAGACCCGGCCCTGCCCGGGGCGTTCCCAGCGCAGCAGCGCCTCCAGGCCGACCACCCGGCCGTCGAAGGCCACCTTGGGCTGGTAGTGCAGCTGGACCTCGCCGGTCTCCAGGGCCCGCCGCAGGTCGCCCAGCAGCCCGATCCGGTACGGGGTGTCGGCGTCCTGCGCCTCGTCGTACTGCTCGACCGAGGTGCGGCCGCGCTGCGCGTGCCCCATCGCCACGTCGGCGCGGCGCAGCAGCGACTCGGCGTCCTGGGCGTGCTGGGGGAAGACGCAGACGCCCGCGCTGGCCTCCAGCACCAGCAGCAGTCCGTCCAGGCGGATCGGGGCGGCCAGTTCGGCGATCAGCGCCTTGGCCACC
This sequence comes from Kitasatospora sp. MBT66, assembly GCF_000710405.2. Taxonomy (NCBI): domain Bacteria; kingdom Bacillati; phylum Actinomycetota; class Actinomycetes; order Kitasatosporales; family Streptomycetaceae; genus Kitasatospora; species Kitasatospora sp. MBT66. Next base: position 900,916 of record NZ_JAIY01000006.1, read on the forward strand.
TTCTCCAGCGAGTCGGGGCAGCCGATGCCGGGCAGCAGGACGGCGAACTCGTCGCCGCCCATCCGGGCCACCATCGGGCGGCCGCGGTAGTGCCGGGGCAGTCCGGCGAAGACGTCGTCGATGGACTCGCGGGTGGCGCTGCCGGAGGCCCCGCCGGAGCGCAGCGCCCGGTGCAGCCGGCGGGCGATGTGGACGAGCAGCCGGTCGCCGGCGGTATGGCCGAGGGTGTCGTTGAGCGACCGGAAGCGATCGAGGTCGAGCAGGATCAGACCGACGCTGTAGCCCTCGGTGTGCTCGGCGATCGCCTCCTGGGCGGCGAGGAGTAACGCCTGGCGGTTGGGCAGATCGGTCAGCGGGTCGGTGAGCTGGTCGCGCGCCCGGTCGCGGGCGATCCGCCAGGCCGCGACCAGGACGGCGAGCGGCACCGCGAACAGTGGCAGCAGCTCCGCCTCGTAGCGGTAGACCAGCACGGCCAGCGGGATGAGCGGCGCGGCGCCGGCCAGCAGCACGCCGAGCAGCAGGACCGCTCCCGCCACCCCCTGCGGCGGGCGTGTGGGCGCACCGCCGGTCGTACGATCCATAAGCCCAGTCCTCCGTCGGGCCCGCCCCGTCAGGCCGCCTAGCGGTGAGGCACCGTACCGGCGCCGGCAGCCTGCCGGGCATGGAGCGGCCCCGCGGAGTCCGGCTCGGCCGGTACCCCCACCCCTGCTGACACTCTGTTGCGCTCCAGGGTATGCGCGGCTTCACCCGACGGGCAGACTTTCGGACAACCGGACATACGCCACCGCGCGGGTGCCGCACAGTGTCACGATGCCCGCTATCACTGTGCGGCACCCGATGACGTTGCATCAGGACGATAACAAGCCGGATTCGGGGCTTCCGCGCGCGGGGTCAGCCCTCGGCGCCCTCCTCGACGGGCTCCGCGGCGGCCTCGGCGGCGGCCTCGGCGGCGTCCGGTGCCCCCACCTCGGGATCCTTCGCCGCGGCATCGCTCCCGCCGTCGTTCGTACCGTCCTCGGCGGTGTTCTCCGCGGCGTCCTCGGTGGTGTTCTTGGCGGCGGCCTTCTTCCGGGCCGGTGCCTTCTTCGCCGGCTCCTCCGGCGGCTCCGCCGGCAGCCCCAGGTGGACCCGGGCGGCGGCCGAACCCTGCTCCAGCAGGATCGTGAAGCCCGCGTCGTCGAGGACCGGCAGCCCCAGCTGAACGGCCTTGTCGTACTTCGACCCAGGATTGTCGCCCGCGACCACGAAGTGGGTCTTCTTCGACACCGAACCGGTCACCTTCGCACCCCGCGAGGTCAGCGCCTCCTTGGCGCCGTCCCGGGTGTGCCCGGCCAGCGTGCCGGTGACGACGATGGTCAGCCCCTCCAGCGGGCGCTCGCCCTCCTCCTCGGTGGCCTCCTCGGTGAAGCGGACCCCGGCCGCCCGCCACTTCTCGACGATCTCCCGGTGCCAGTCCACCTGGTACCACTCCACGATCGAGCGCGCGGTGCCCGCGCCGACCCCGTCGGTGGCGGCCAGCCGCTCCTCGCTCGCCGCGAAGATCGCGTCCAGGTCGCGGAACTCCCGGGCCAGGTCCTGGGCGGCGACCGGGCCGACGTGCCGGATCGAGAGGCCGTTGAGGAAGCGCCAGAGCGGGCGGTCCTTGGCCTTCTCGATGTTCTCCAGCATCAGTCCGGTGTTCTTCTTCGGCGCACCGGCGGTGGTGGCGAAGAAGAACACCTCCTTCTCCTCGCCGGTCTCGTCGTCCAGCTTCGGCATACCGGTCTTCTGGTCGCGCACCAGCACCCTGATCGGCAGCAGCCGCTCCACCGTCAGGCCGAAGATGTCGCCCTCGTTGCCCACCGGCGCCTCGGCCGGCGCCAGGGGCTGGGTCAGCGCGGTGGCGGCGACGTAGCCGAGGCCCTCGATGTCCAGCGCCGAGCGCCCGCCGAGGAAGGCGATCCGCTCCCGGATCTGGGCCGGGCAGAACTGGGCGTTGGGGCAGCGCAGATCGATGTCCCCCTCCGCCATCGGCCGCAGTCCGGTGCCGCACTCGGGGCAGTGCGAGGGCATCACGAACGCCTGCTCGCTGCCGTCCCGCAGGTCGTACACCGGGCCGAGGATCTCCGGGATCACGTCGCCGGCCTTGCGCAGCACCACGGTGTCGCCGAGCAGGACGTCCTTGGCCTTGACCACGTCCTGGTTGTGCAGGGTCGCGTACTGCACCATCGAACCGGCCACCTTCACCGGCTCGGCCAGCACCGCGTACGGGGTGGCCCGGCCGGTGCGGCCGATCCCGACCTTGATCGCGGCGAGCTTCCCGGTGACCTCCTCCGGCGGGTACTTCCAGGCGATCGCCCAGCGCGGGGACTTCGAGGTGGAGCCGAGCCGGCCCTGCAGGGCGATCTCGTCCACCTTGACGACCACGCCGTCGATCTCGTGCTCGACCGAGTGCCGCTGCTCGCCGAAGTGCGCGATGAACTCCCGCACCTCCGCCAGCGTGCCGACCACCCGGTTGTGCCGGGCGGTGGGCAGGCCCCAGCCGCGCAGCAGGTCGTAGGCGTGCGACTGGTTGTCGATGTCGAAGCCGACCCGGGCGCCGATGCCGTGCACCACCATCCGCAGCGGGCGGGAGGCGGTGATCAGCGGGTCCTTCTGGCGCAGCGAGCCGGCCGCGGCGTTCCTCGGGTTCATGAACAGCCGGATCATCGCCCGGGGCCGCTTGCCCTCCTTGGCGCGCTCCTCGTTCTCCAGCCGGCGGCGCTCGTTCTCCTCCGCGAAGGAGGCGTTGAGCGCCTCGAAGGCCTCGGTCGGGAAGTAGACCTCGCCGCGGATCTCGACCAGCTCGGGCACGTCCTCGCCGGTGAGCCGGTGCGGGATCTCCTCGATGGTGCGGACGTTGGCGGTGATGTCCTCGCCGACCCGGCCGTCGCCCCGGGTCGCCGCCTGCGTCAACCGGCCGTTCTCGTAAGTGAGGTTGACGGCCAGGCCGTCCACCTTGAGCTCGCACAGGTAGTGGTACTCGATCCCGGCCAGCTCGCCGGCGACCCGCTCGGCCCAGGCCGCGAGCTCCTCGTCGTCCATCGCGTTGTCCAGGCTGAGCAGCCGCTCCCGGTGCTCGACCGGGGCGAACAGCAGGGTCGGCGCGCCGCCGACCCGCTGCGTGGGCGACTCCGGGGTGACCAGGGCGGGGTGCTCCGCCTCCAGCCCCTCCAGCTCGCGCATCAGCGCGTCGAACTCGGCGTCGCTGACGACCGGCGCGTCCTGCTCGTAGTAGCGGGCCCGGTGGTCCGTGATCTCGGCGGCCAGCTCGGCGTGCCGCTTGCGCACCTCCGCCGGAACGTCCTCCCAGCCCTCGACAGCCACCACCGCAAGCCCTCCGTCAATCTCTCATTCCGGGTTGTCCACCAGGCTCCTGGCCGCGTTCACACTGAGTGACAGCGCCCGGCGCGCGTGGTCCGGGGATGCCCCGGCCAGCCCGCAGGTCGGCGTCACCAGTACACGGCGGCCGAGCAGCTCCGGGGCGAACCCGAGCCTGCGCCACAACGCCCTGACACCCTGGACACTACCGGCCGGGTCCGACAGTGCCGTTGATTGAGCGAGCGCCCGCTCGGTGGAGGGGACGACGCCCGCGAGGATCACGGTGCCCGCGTCGACCGCCTCGCCGAACTCCTCGTCCTCACGCTCGGTCAGCAGCGAGAAGTCCAGCGAGACACCGGCGACCCCGGCCCGGCGCAGCAGCGGCAGCGGCACCCGGGGCGCGCAGCAGTGCACCACCACGGGTGCGTCCAGGGCGCCGATCACGTTTCGCAGCGCCTCCTCGGCGAGCTGCCGGTCGACGGAGCGCAGCCGCTGGAACCCGCTCGCCGTCCGCACCTCGCCGGACAGCACGGCGGGCAGCGAGGGCTCGTCGAGCTGGAGCACCAGCTCCGCCCCGGGCACCCGGCGGCGGACCTCGGCGAGGTGGCGGCGCAGGCCCTCGGTGAGCGAACCGGCGATGTCCCGGCAGGCGCCGGGGTCGGCGAGCGCCTTCTCGCCGTACTTGAGCTCGATCGAGGCGGCCAGCGTCCACGGGCCCACCGCCTGCACCTTCAGCGCGCCGGTGTACCCCTGGGTGAACTCCTCCATCGCGTCGAGGTCCTCGCCCAGCCAGGAGTGCGCCCGCCGGGTGTCCCGGCCCGGACGGTCGGCGAACCGCCAGCCGCTCGGCTCGGTCTGCGCGAACAGCTCGACCAGGAGGCCGGCGGAACGGCCGATCATGTCGGCGCCCGGCCCGCGGGCGGGGAGTTCGGGGAGGAACGGCAGGTGCTCCAGCGCGCCGGTGGAGGTCCGGGCGGCCTCCCGGGCGTCGGTGCCGGGCAGCGATCCGACGCCGGTGGCGGCGCCGACCAGGTCGGGGAAGGGAAGTCCGTTGCTCACGGCCGAAGCCTATGGGGTCGGGAACGCCGACGGCCCCGGCACCGGGCGCGGGGCTCGGTGACGGGGCCGTCGGTGCCGGGTCCCGGCGGCAGTGCCGCCGGGACCCGGGGGCTCAGTAGCTCTGGGTCCCGAAGAGGTCCACGATGATGTGGACAGGTGCGGCGCTCGCGTTGCGGATGGTGATGTGGCCCTCGTTCACCTTCACCACCACCTGGTTGGCGACGGTCTCCCCGGCCTGGAAGTTGAGGTTGGAGACGGCCGGCATGAGCTCGTTGCCCGGGTAGACGATCAGGTGGCCGTCGGTGCCGGGCTCGGTGACGGTGACGTTGAGGGTCGCCGCGGCGATGTTCGGCGCGTAGATCTCGACGTCCAGCGCGTCGAAGGCCCCGACAGTTCCGGCCGGGCGCAGGCAGCACTCGGTGCGGACGTCCTCGCGGGTGTCCATGGCCCGCCAGGGGCTGTTCGGGGTGAAGGTCAGCCTGCCCTCGGCGCTGTAGTAGCCGGCCAGGTCCGCGATCAGGTGCACGGTGCCGCCGGAGGAGTTGTAGAACGACACCTTGCCGTCCTTCACCGGCACGGTGACCAGGTTGGGGACGGTCCGGCCGGCCGTCCAGTTGAGGCTGGAGGTCTGCGTCAGCGCGGTGCCGTGCGGGTAGACCCGGAGGTGGCCGTCCTCGCTCGGGTCGGTCACGGTGACGTTCATCGTCACGGCCGTCACCCCGTCCAGGGGCGCCCCGCCCTCACCGGCGACCTTGAGCTCCACCGTGCCGCCCGCAGGAACGGCCTCTGTACCGGGGACGCCGACGGCCTCCCGGGTGTCCAGCAGCCGGGACGGGCTGAGCGGGTGGAAGAGGTCGCCCTTGGCGCCGTAGTAGCCGGCCAGGTCGGCGATCACCTGCACGGTGCCGCCGGAGTGGTTGTAGAACGACACCTTGCCGTCCTTCACCGGGACGGTCACCTGGTTGGCGAGGGTCCGGCCGGCCGTCCAGTTGAGGTTGGAGGTGTCCGGGCGCTCCTCGCCGTGCGGGTAGACCCGGAGGTGGCCGTTGTCGGTCGGCCCGGTCACCGTGACGTTCATCGTCACGGCCGTCACGCCGCTCGCCGGGATGCCGGCCACCCCGGCGACCTGGAGGTCCACCTGGCCGAAGGCCGGGACGGCCTCGGTACCGGGGACGCCGACGGCCTCCCGGGTGTCCAGCAGCCGGACCGGGCCGGCGGGGGTGAAGACGCTGCCGAAGTCGCCGTGCTCATTGGCGCCGCGGTCCCGGTAGCCCTTGCCGGTACCGGTGTTGGGCACCGTCGGGTCGTCGAGGGGGCCCTCTCCGATGGCATCCACCGGAAGCATGCCGGGGGCGTTCTCGTCGGCCGAGTCGATGGACACGGCCTGGGGTCCGTCCGGGGTGCGGGGCTCGTAGATCTTCGCCACGAAGTCGTGGGCGCCCTGGCCGGTGCCTGCGGTGAACTCGGGCCTGGTCGGGTACTCCGTACCGGCCCAGCGGTAGGGCACGCCGCCGCTGCGCGGATCGACGACGTTGTAGTCCACGATCGTGCCGGCGGTCGCGGTCGGGGCGACGCCGATGCCGGTCGCCGCCGCGGTGTCGGCACAGCGCTCGTTCTGCGACCGCGCGGTGTTGACCAGGTTGTTCTCGACCACCGCACCGGCCGAGGCCCCGTCCAGCGCGATGCCCGTGGCGCACTCGGCGTGGATCGTGTTGCTGACCACGACCGTGCCGGGCGCGCCGTCGACCAGGACCGAGGCCGGGGACTGGTATCCGGGGAAGACCGTGTTGGTGGTGAGCACCGTCCCGGTGGAGCCACCGTCGACGGTGATCCCCGGACGACCGTAGTTACCGTTCACGTTGCCGCGGGCGAAGGTGACCTGGCGGGAGCCGTTGGTGATCCACAGCCTGCCGTAGGCGCCGACATCGGTGAACTTCACCCGGTTCGCGCCGTCGACCACCAGGCTCGCCGCCGGTGAATTGGTGACCACGTCCAGGTGCTCGAACTCGACGAACTCGGCGCCCCGGACGGTGATGCCCTTCGACGGGGTCTCCGCGGCACCGATCATCACCGATCCGTGGGTCATGACGTCATGGGGCTTGCCGCGGAAGACGATCGGCGCACCCTGCCGACCGGAGCGCGTGAACACGAGCTCCTCGGGATAGACGCCCCAGGCGATCTCCACCGTCTGTCCGGCGGAGGCGACGGCCGCGGCGGCCGCCACGGTGCAGAAGGGCTGGGCCGCGCTGCCGCCGCCGGAGTCGCTGCAGTTGGCGCCGGGCGCGCGGTCGACGTGGAGCGTCCCGGCGGCGGCGGAGGCGCCGCCCGTCGTGACGGCGGGCAGCCCGATCGTCGCGACCAGCGTCAGGCCGGCGGCCAGCGCGGTACGGGTTCTGGACATGCGGGATCTGGCGATGTCTTTCGACACGGTAATTCCCCCTGTGAGTCGCGGCCGGAGGCCGCGGTTCCGGCCCTGCGCACCGAGCGGAGGTGGAGGGCGTACGGATCATTCCACAGGGTGGCCGACGCGTCATCAGGTGTCCCACCGGTACGGCCCCGTACCGGGCGGGAGGCTCGGTACGGGGCCGCCGGAGGGTACGGACCGGGTGACGGTCAGTAGCTCTCGCTGCCGCTGGAGTCGACCACGAGGTGCACCGGCGCCCCGCTCGCGTTGTGGAGCACGACCGAGCTACCGGCCGGGTTGACCGGGACCACGGCCTGGTTGGCGACGGTCTGCCCGGCCTCGAAGTTGAGCGTCGAGGTGTCCGGGACCGGGCCGACGCCGGAGTACGCCGTGAGGTGGCCCGCGGCGCCCGGCTCGGTCACCGTGATGTTGAGGGTCGCCGCGGCCGGGAAGCTCGCCCCGGTCGCGAAGAGGGTCAGGGAGCCCCAGGCCGGGACGGTGCCCGCCGGGCGGTAGTAGGGACGCCCCCAGTCCAGGCGGGTGTCCATGACCCGGGTCGGCCCGCCCGGGTAGAACGCGATCCGGCCCTCGGCGCCGTGGTAGCCCACCAGGTCCGCGATCAGGTTCACCGTGCCGCCGGAGCGGTTGTAGAACGACACCTTGCCGTCCTTCACCGGCACCGTCACCAGCGCGGCCACGGTCCGGCCGGCCGTCCAGTTGAGGTTCGAGGTGTCCGGCGCCGCGCCACCGTGCGGGTAGACCGTCAGATGGCCGTCGTCACCCGGGTCGGTCACGGTCACGTTGACCGTCACCGCCGTCACGCCGGTCGACGGCACCCCGGCCGCGCCGGCCAACTGCAGCTCCAGCGTCCCGTTCGGCGCGACCGGCCGGGCCGACGGCACCCCGACCGGCGCCCTGGTGTCCAGCACCCGGGTCGGGCCCTGCGGGTGGAAGAGGTCGCCCCTCGGGCTGTAGTAGCCCGCCAGGTCCGCGATCACGTGCACGGTGCCGCCGGAGTGGTTGAAGAACGACACCTTGCCGTCCTTCACCGGCACCGTCACCTGGTTCGGGACCGTCCGGCCCGCGACCCAGTTCAGGGTGGAGGCGCCCGGCCGGTCCTGGCCGTGCGGGTACACCGTGAGGTCGCCGTCCTGCGTCGGCCCGGTGGCCGTCACGGTCATCGTCACGGCGGTGACACCGGTCGCCGGGACCCCGGCCACCCCCGTGACCGCCAGGTCGAGCGTCCCCCCGGCCGGCACCGCCTGCGCGGACGGCACCCCGATCGGCGCCCGGGTGTCCAGCAGCCGCACCGGGCCCGCGGGTGTGTACGCGCTGCCCACGTCGAGGAACTCCTGCGAGCCCCGGTCCCGAGTGCCGTGGCCGGTACCGGTGTTGGGCAGCGTCGGGTCGTCCACCGGGGTCCTGCCCTGGCGGTCGGTGGCGAGCATGCCGGGGGCGTTCTCGTCGGCCGAGTCGATCAGGTGGTTGAGCGGCCGGTCCGGCCCCCGCCAGAAGGTCGTCGGCGACACGAAGTCGTGCGCGCCCTGACCGCTGGCCGCCGTGAACGACGGCTGGTCGGCGTACTCGGCACCGGCCCACTTGTACGGTGCGCCGCCGCTGCGCGGGTCGACGACGTTGTAGTCCGCCCTCGTCCCGGCGACGGCGCTCGCGGCGACCGTGATGCCGGTCGCCATGTAGCTCCAGGTGTCGCACGGCGAATCGATGTCGCGCCCCGCGTTGACCGCGTTGTTCTCGACCGTGGCCCCGCCCGAGGCGCCGGTCAGCACGATGCCCGGGGAGCAGGACCCGAGGGTGCTGTTGGCGACCACCACGGTGTTCGGGGCGCTGTCGACCAGGACGGCCGGGTGGTCCTCGCCGGTGCTGGAGACGATGTTGTTCGTGCTGACGACGGTCCCGGTCGAACCGCCGTCCACCGTGACGACCGGCCCCTGCGCGCCCCGGAGGTTGGCCCGGGCGTAGCGGACCCGCTCGGAGCCGCCGGTGACCCGCACGCCGGTGCCGCCGCTTCCGCTGACCCCGGTGAACGAGACGTCCCGCGCCCCGTCGGCCAGCACGACCGGCCGTCCGGCCGCCGCCTCGACCTCCAGGTAATCGAACACGACGTAGCGGGCGCCCCGGACGGTGAGGCCGCCGCCGGGGTGGGCCGAGGAGCCGATCACGGCGCTGCCGCCGTAGCCCGGTTCGTACGGCGACGGGCCGCGGAAGGTGATCGGCGCCCCGGCCGTACCGGAGCGGGTGATCGTCAGATCGGTCTCCTCGTACTCGCCCCTGGCGATCTCGACCGTCTGCCCCGGCCCGGCCACCGCCGCCGCGGCGGCGACATGGCAGTACGGGACGCTCCGGGTGCCGGGGCCGCCGTCGGCGCAGCCGGCCGCGGTGTTGTCGACGTAGAGCGTGGTGACGGCGGCCTGCGCACCGCCCGCGCCGACGGCCGGCAGGCCGACCGCCCCGAGCAGTGTCGCGCCGACGACCAGCGAGGTTCGGATTCTCGTTCGGATTCCGGTTCGGACTCTGTGCATGGCACTCCCCCTGACGGGCCCGGGGCCCGTTGTCGTGTCCCGTCCTCCGGTCCCGGTGGGCCCCGGAGGACGCACGGATGATGCCACGGGCGGCCGCCCCCGAACCGCGGAGGCCGGCACTCCACCCGCACGCCCCGGGCACGGCCGCGGCCCCGGTGCCGAGCACGGATGCTCGGCGCCGGGGCCGCGGGGTGGGGCGGGGTGGGACCGGTCAGTAGCGCTCGACGCCGTAGCGGTCGACCACGAGGTGCAGCGGCGCGCCGCTGGCGTTGTAGAAGGTGACCTGGTCGCTGCCGTTCTTCATCGGCACCACGACCTGGTTGGCGACGGTGTCGCCGGGCGCGAAGTTGAGGACGGACGTGTCGTTCGGGCTGCCCGCCGAGTACGCCTTGAGATGCCCCGCGGCGCCCGGCTCGGTCACGGTGACGTTCAGGGTCACGTCGGCCGGGTAGCTGCCCCAGGCCGGGTAGACGGTGACGGAACCCCAGGCCGGAACGACAGCCGGCAAGCGGTACTGCGGGCGGCTCCAGTACTCCCGGGTGTCCATGATCCGCGACGGGCCGGAGGGGTAGAACGCGGCCCGCCCGTCGGCGCCGTAGTGGCCGGCCAGGTCGGCGACCAGGTGCACGGTCCCGCCGGAGTGGTTGTAGAACGACACCTTGCCGTCCTTCACCGGCACCGTCACCAGGCCGGCCACGGTCCGGCCCGCCGTCCAGTTCAGGTTCGAGGTGTTCGGCGCGGCGTCACCGTGCGGGTAGACGGTCAGGTGCCCCTCCTGCTCCGGCTCGGTGACCGTCACGTTCATCGTCACGGCCGTGGCCCCGGCCGCGCCCGCGACCGGCAGCTCCAGCGTGCCGAAGGCCGGGACGGCCTGGACCTGCGGCACCCCGATCGGCTCCCGGGTGTCCAGCACCCGGACCGGGTCCTGCGGCTGGAAGAGGGCACCCTTGGTGCTGTAGTAGCCCGCCAGGTCCGCGATCACGTGCACGGTGCCGCCGGAGTGGTTGTAGAACGACACCTTGCCGTCCTTCACCGGCACCGTCACCTGGTTCGGGACCGTCCGGCCCGCGACCCAGTTCAGGGTGGAGGTGGTCGCCCTCTCGTCGATCATCGAGGAGGGACTCGACCAGGCGTAGCCGAACGGGCGCACCGCGAGGTCGCCGTCCCGCGTCGGCTCGGTCGCGGTGACGGTCATCGTCACGGCCGTCACACCGTTGGCCGGCACCCCGGCCACGCCCGTGACCGGCAGGTTGATCGTCTCCCCCGGCGCCACGGCCCGCGCCTGCGGGACCCCGATCGCCTCCCGGGTGTCCAGCAGCCGCACCGGGCCCACCGGCGTGTACGCGCTGCCGCCGGTCCGGTCCTCGTACGCGCCCCGGTCGCGGATTCCGCTGCCGGTGCCGGTGTTGGGCACCGTCGGGTCGTCCTGCGCCGTGTTCCCCTTGAGGTCGACGGTCAGCATGCCGGGCGCGTTCTCGTCGGCCGAGTCGAACTGGTGCTTGGGCGCGTCGGGGCGGTTCCGCGCGTCCCTGGACGTGGGTTCGACGAAGTCGTGGGCGCCCTGTCCGCTGGCCGCCGTGAAGGCCGCCCGGTCCGTGTAGCCGGTGCCGGCCCAGTCGTAGGCGGGCGACCCGCTGCGCGAGTCGACCACGTTGTAGTCGAGCTTCAGACCGGCCGTGGCGCTCCGGTCGACGGTGATGCCGACGGCCGGGGTGCCGGCGTCGCACCGGTCGCCGCGCTCGTTCACGGTGTTGATGACGTTGTTCTCGACCGTGGTGCCGGCGGAGGCGCCGGTCAGGACGAGGCCCTTCGAGCAGTCCCCGAGGGTGTTGCTCACGACGACGGTGCCCGGGGCGCCGTCGACCCGGACGGAGCCGGCCGTGTTGGTGCTGAGCAGGGTCCCGGTCGAGCCGCCGTCCACCGTGACGTCGGAGAGGCCGCTGCGGACGGCACTGACCCGCTCGGAGCCGTTGGTGATCCGCAGCGCCGGGCCGCCGGCCAGGCCGACCTCCGAGAAGGACACGTCGCGCGAGCCGTCGACGACGACGGCCGCGGCCTGCGGTCCGGTCGTGACCTTCAGCAGCTCGAACCGGACGTACTGGGCCCCCTTGACGGTGAGCCCCCCGCTGGGCTTGTCGGAGGTGCCGAGGTAGGCCCAGCCCGAGTTGTACGGCGCGGGCTGTCCGGGCGTCGGGCCGCGGAAGGTGATCGGCGCCCCGGCCGCGCCCGAGTGGTCGACGGTCACCGGCTCGACGTAGATGCCGTCGGCGATCTGGACCGTCTGACCGGGCCGGGCGGCGGCGGCCGCGGCGGCCACCGTGCAGTAGGGCTGGGCCTGGGTGCCCGCGCCGTCGTCGGCGCAGGCGGCGTTGGCCGAGTTGTTGACGTAGAGCGTGCCGACCGCCGCCTGCGCGCCGCTCGCGCCGACGGCCGGCAGGCCGACCGTCCCGAGCAGTGACGCGCCGACGGCCAGCGCGGTGCGAAGTCTGGACATGCAATCCCCCTGACAGGCAGACAGCCTGACGATGCATCCGTCCCACGACCGGATGGGCCGGGGACGAACGGATGATCGCACACCCGGGTATCACCCGGGCAACGGGGGGTCGC
>NZ_JAIY01000006.1:912929-917515 GCF_000710405.2 Kitasatospora sp. MBT66
GTGATGTCGGTGATCTCCGCGTCCCGGGAGGCGTCCAGCGCCGCCAGGATCGCCTTCGCCACCGACTCCGGCTCGATCCACTGGCCGGCGTCGTACACCCGGCCCTCCTGCTGGTGCACCTTGACCTGCATCGCGGTGGCGGTGCGGCCCGGGTACACCGAGGTGACCCGCACGCCGTTGCCGTGCTCCTCCAGCCGCAGCGAGTCGGCGAGGGCGCGCAGCCCGTGCTTGCTCGCCGCGTACGCCGACCAGTCGGCGCTCGCCCTCAGCCCGGCACCGGAGTTGACGAACACCACGTGGCCCTTGGCCAGCCGCACCGAGGGCAGCAGCAGCCGGGTCAGCTCGGCGGGGCCGACCAGGTTGACGTTCAGGGTCTCCTGCCAGGCCTTGACCGGCAGTTCGCCGACCGGGGCCAGCTCGACCACGCCCGCCACGTGCAGCAGCGAGTCCAGCTCGACCGGCGGCGCCTGGTGCCCGAGGGCCCAGGAGAGCTTCGCCGGGTCGGCGAGGTCGCCGACCAGGGTCCGCGCGCCGGGGAAGCGCTCGCGCAGCTCGGCGGCGCGGCGGGCGTCGCGGGCCAGCAGCCAGAGCTCGTCCCCGCGCTCGGCGAGACGGGCGGCGAGGACGGCGCCGATGCCGGAGCCGGCGCCAGTGATCAGATGAGAGGCCATGACCGTGATCCTCTCAGCCCTTGAGCTGCTCGAAGACCTGGGCCGGGGTGTCGGCGAAGGTGATCAGCTCGCCCAGCGGGCGGGGCAGGAAGCCCTCGGCGTCCATCCGCTCCAGCTGGGTGCGCAGCCCGGCGTAGAAGCCCTCGGTGTCGAGCACGACCACCGGCTTCTCGAACATCCCGTGCTTCTTGAGCTCCAGCACCTCGGTCACCTCGTCCATGGTGCCGAGCCCGCCGACCAGGACGACGATCGCGTCGGCCCGGGCGACCAGCTCTGCCTTGCGCTCGGCGAGGTCGCGGGTCATGACCAGCTCGTCGGCGCCGACGTACGCCTTGTGCTTCAGCATCTCGACCATCACGCCGACCAGCCGCCCGCCCGCCGCCTTCGTCCCGTCGGCCAGCAACCCCATCAGCCCGGCGTTCGACCCGCCCCACACCAGCGTGTGCCCGCCCTCCCCGATGAGCCGGGCGAATTCGGAGGCGGGCACGGAGTAGCGGTCGTCGAGCGAGTACGCGGAGCAGAAGACAGTGATGTTCATAGTTTCATCGGTCTATCACATTCGGGCTCGCCCGTTCAGCCACGTTTCCGCCGCTCAGTCCCGGTACGGCACGAGCACCGCGAGGTCCAGCGTGAAGCCGAACGGCTCCGGAATACCGATCCCGTCGCCGAACTTCCGGTCCGTGCGGGTGTGGTAGCGATCGTGGTCGGGCTCGGAGAACAGCGTCACCGTCCGCTCGCGCGGGTCCACGATCAGGTAGAGCGGGATCCGCATCACGGCGTAGTCGTGCAGCTTGTCCATCCAGTCGTTGCCCGGATTGGAGGGCGAGACGATCTCGACGGCGATCAGCGCCTCGGCGGCGGGGGCCCGGTTGCCCGGCTCGGAGAGGACCTCCACCGGCAGGTAGGTGAGGTCCGGCTCACGCCCCTTGGAGACGTCTGGGCTGATGATCCTGGTGCGTTCACCGGGAAGGTACCCGTCAGGAGCGTGCCGCTCGAACTGCCGGCGCACCTGGACGATGTTGAGCCGGTGGACGTCCGTCGGCGACGCCTGCATGACCAGCACGTCCCCGGACCACTCGATCCGGACGCCTTCGGGAGCGATCCGCTCCAGCTCCTCGATGAAGTCGCGGTGCCGCTCGTGGAAGCTCATGCGGTCCTCTCGTCCTCAGACGTTGACGGCCGGGCGTTCCGTGGTGGCGATGGTGGCGGAGCCGACGACGCGGGTGCCGTCGTAGAGGACGACGGCCTGGCCGGGGGCGATGCCGCGGGCGGGGGTGTCGAGGTCGACGCGGAGGGTGCCGTCGGTGACCGAGGCGCTGACCGGGACCTCCTCGCCGTGGGCGCGCAGCTGGGCGGTGTAGCGGCCGTCGGCCAGGGGCTCGGCGCCGCACCAGCGGGGGCGGATCGCGGTGAGGCCGGTGACGTCGAGGCCCTCGACCGGGCCGACGGTGACGGTGTTGTTGACCGGCGAGATGTCCAGCACGTAGCGGGGCTTGCCGTCGGCGGCCGGGCGGCCGATCCGCAGGCCCTTGCGCTGGCCGATGGTGAAGCCGTAGGCGCCGTCGTGCTCGCCGAGCTTGGTGCCGTCGACGTCCAGGATGTCGCCGGTGGCGGTGCCGAGGTGGCGGGCCAGGAAGCCCTGGGTGTCGCCGTCGGCGATGAAGCAGATGTCGTGCGAGTCGGGCTTCTTGGCGACGGCCAGGCCGCGCCGCTCGGCCTCCTCGCGGATGACGTCCTTGGTGGTGTCGCCGAGCGGGAAGAGCGAGTGGGCGAGCTGGTCGGCGTCGAGCACGCCGAGCACGTAGGACTGGTCCTTGGCCGCGTCGACGGCGCGGTGCAGTTCGCGGGTGCCGTCCGGCAGGTCGACGATCCGGGCGTAGTGGCCGGTGCAGACGGCGTCGAAGCCGAGGGCGACCGCCTTGTCCAGCAGCGCCGCGAACTTGATCTTCTCGTTGCAGCGCAGGCACGGGTTGGGGGTGCGCCCGGCCGCGTACTCGGCCACGAAGTCGTCGATGACGTCCTCGCGGAAGCGCTCGGCGAGGTCCCAGACGTAGAACGGGATTCCGATCACGTCGGCGGCGCGGCGGGCGTCCCGGGAGTCCTCGATGGTGCAGCAGCCGCGCGCGCCGGTGCGGAAGGACTGCGGGTTGCTGGACAGGGCCAGGTGCACACCGGTCACCTCGTGGCCGGCTTCGACCGCGCGGGCCGCGGCGACGGCGGAGTCCACCCCGCCGGACATCGCCGCGAGCACACGCAGGCGGCCGGTGGTGGACGGAGCGGTCGGGGCACCCGGGAAGTCAGTCATGATGACAACAAGCGTACGTGGTGCCGCCCGGCATTCCGCCGGGGTTCCGGCGCTCGGCCGGACGGCCTTCCGGTACTCGGCCCGTCAGCCTTCCGGCTTCAGCGCCGGACGGCCGCGAGTCCGGCGTTGCGGGCCCGCTGGACGGCCGGGGCGATGGCCTCCGCGAGGGCGGTGACATCCTCGCGGGTGGAGGTGTGGCCGAGCGAGAAGCGCAGCGAGGCCCGGGCGAGCAGCGGGTCGACGCCCATCGCCAGCAGCACATGGCTGGGCTGCGGGACGCCGGCCGAGCAGGCCGAGCCGGTGGAGCACTCGATGCCCCGGGCGTCGAGCAGCATCAGCAGCGCGTCGCCCTCGCAGCCGGGGAAGGAGAAGTGCGCGTTGGCGGGCAGCCGCCCCTCCCCCGCCGGGTCGCCGTTGAGCACCGTGTCGGGGACGGCGGCGAGCACGGTCGCGACCAGTTCGTCCCGCAGCGCGCCGAGGGCGAGGGCGTGCTCCTCGCGGCGTTCGACGGCGATGGCCGCGGCGGCCGCGAAGCCGGCGGCGGCGGGCGCGTCCAGGGTGCCGGAGCGGACGTCGCGCTCCTGGCCGCCGCCGTGCAGCAGCGGGACGGGCGTCGCGCCGCGCGACAGCAGCAGCGCGCCGATGCCGAACGGGCCGCCGATCTTGTGGCCGGTGACGGTGAGCGCGGTGAGTCCGGAGCCGGCGAAGGAGACCGGCACCTGGCCGAGCGCCTGCACCGCGTCGGCGTGCATCGGGATGCCGTACTCGGCGGCGACGGCGGCGAGTTCGACGACCGGCTGGACGGTGCCGACCTCGTTGTTGGCCCACATGACGGTGACCAGCGCGACCGAGGCGGGGTCGCGTTCGATCGCCTCGCGCAGCGCCGCCGGGTGCACCCGGCCGAGCGCGTCCACCGGCAGGTAGTCGACGGTGGCGCCCTCGTGCTCGGCGAGCCAGTGCACGGCGTCCAGCACCGCGTGGTGCTCGACCGGGCTGCACAGCACCCGGGTGCGGGCCGGGTCGGCGCCGCGGCGGGCCCAGTACAGGCCCTTGACCGCCAGGTTGTCGGACTCGGTGCCGCCACCGGTGAGCACGATCTCGCTGGGCCGGGCGCCGAGCGACTCGGCGAGCGACTCGCGGGCCTCCTCGACCACCCGGCGGGCCCGGCGGCCGGCCGCGTGCAGGGAGGAGGCGTTGCCGACGACCCCCAGGTGTGCCGACATCGCGGCGATCGCCTCGGGCAGCATCGGCGTGGTCGCCGCATGGTCCAGGTATGGCATAACCATGCGATTGTAGTGGCCCTCCGGCCCGCACCGGACCGGCGTGCCCGGGGCGGCCGGGCGCACCGCACCGATCCGGCCACCGGACGGCGGTCACCGGGACGGTGCCCCTCGGGGCAGCCCCGCTACGGAATGCGGCCCCCGAACGGTTAGCCTGACGGCCACCACCAAGCGGCCCGACGGCCATCGCCGCGCGGCCGGACGGCCACCGCCGAGCGGCCCGACGGCCACCAGCACCCGGCGCGACGGCCCCTGCCCGCGGCCCGGTCGGAACCAGGAACGGGGAGCGCAATGTCGCAGTCGGTCGATCGGGCGCTGACCCTGCTCGGC
>NZ_JAIY01000006.1:917945-954539 GCF_000710405.2 Kitasatospora sp. MBT66
GGCCGCCGACGCCCTGGCCGCCGATCTGGCGGCGGTGCGCGGCCGGGGCTGGGCGGCGGAGTCGGCCGAGCACCGGGAGGCGGTCACCTGCGTGGCGGCGCCGGTGGCGGGCAGCGACGGGCGGGCGGTCGCGGCCTGCGCGATCTCGGCGCCGGCCGACCGGATGCCGTCGGCCGAGCTGCTGCGGCTGGTGCCGGAGCTGCTCTGCACCGCGGAGGCGGTCTCGCTGGCGTACGGCGGCTCGCCTACTCCTCGCTGGTGCGAGAACCGTTGCGGTGCCAGGCCCGCGGCGCGCGCCAGCCGTACTTGAGGGCGAGCATCCGCAGGATGAACGCGGTCAGCGCGGCGGCGGTGCCGGTGGCGGCGGTGAGGCTGTCGAGGGCGATCAGCACGGCGACCAGGGCGGCGCCGACGAGGGCCGGCACGGCGTAGATCTCGCGGTCCCAGCGCAGCAGCGAGGGGAGTTCGCCGGCGAGGACGTCGCGCATCACGCCGCCGCCGGCGGCGGTCACCATGCCGAGGGCGACCGAGGAGACCGCGCCGAGCCCGTAGTCGTGGGCCTTGGCGGTGCCGGTGACGCAGAACAGGCCGAGGCCGAGCGCGTCGAGGGTCTGCACGGCGCGGTTGATCCGCTCGACCTCGGGGTGCAGGAAGAAGACCACCAGGCCGGCGAGCAGCGGGGTGCTGAAGTAGCCGAGGTTGCTGAACGCGGCGACCGGGGTGGCGCCGATGACGAGATCGCGCATCACTCCGCCGCCGAGCGCGGTGACCTCGGCGAGGACGCAGATGCCGAAGATGTCCATGTTCTTGCGGACGGCGAGCAGCCCTCCGGAGAGGGCGAAGACGAAGATGCCGACGAGGTCCAGCGACTGCTGCACGTCGGAGGGGAAGATCTGCGAGGTCACCGCACCAGTGTGACCCGGCCGGCCCTCCCCTCCGACCGCGCGGTCAGGCGGAGGCCCGCGCCCCGTCGCCGGTGACGGCGTTCTCCGGGAAGTGGCAGGCCACCTGGTGGCCGGCCGTCGCCGCGACGAGCGGCGGCTCCTGGGTGGCGCAGATCTCCTGGGCCTTCCAGCAGCGGGTGCGGAAGCGGCAGCCGCTGGGCGGGTTGATCGGCGAGGGCACGTCGCCCTTGAGCAGGATCCGCTCGCGCCCGCCGCTCTGGCGCCGGCGCGGGTCGGGCACCGGGACGGCCGACATCAGCGCGGTGGTGTACGGGTGCATCGGGGCGCGGTAGAGCGAGTCCCGGTCGGCGATCTCGACGATCTTGCCGAGGTACATCACGGCGACCCGGTCGGAGACGTGCCGGACCACCGAGAGGTCGTGCGCGATGATCAGGTAGGTCAGGCCGAGCTCCCGCTGGAGGTCGTCGAGCAGGTTGACCACCTGGGCCTGGATGGAGACGTCCAGGGCGGAGACCGGCTCGTCGGCGACGATCATCCGGGGTCGCAGGGCGAGCGCCCGGGCGATGCCGATGCGCTGGCGCTGGCCGCCGGAGAACTCGTGCGGGTAGCGGTTGTAGTGCTCGGGGCTGAGCCCGCACAGCTCCAGCAGCTCCTGGACGGCCTTCTTGACCCCGCCCTCGGGCTCGGCCTTCTGCAGCCGGAACGGCGCACCGACGATGGTGCCGACGGTGTGCCGCGGGTTCAGCGAGGAGTACGGGTCCTGGAAGATCATCTGGATGTCGCGGCGCAGCGGCCGCATCGCCCCGACACCCAGGTGGGTGATGTCGGTGCCCTCGAACTCGATCTTCCCTGCGGTCGGCTCGTCGAGCCGGGTGACCAGTCGGCCCATGGTCGACTTGCCGCAGCCGGACTCGCCGACGACGCCCAGGGTCTCACCGGCGTTGACCGTGAAGTCGATGCCGTCGACCGCCCGGACGGCGCCGGT
The DNA here is from genome assembly GCF_000710405.2 of Kitasatospora sp. MBT66. Taxonomy (NCBI): domain Bacteria; kingdom Bacillati; phylum Actinomycetota; class Actinomycetes; order Kitasatosporales; family Streptomycetaceae; genus Kitasatospora; species Kitasatospora sp. MBT66. The sequence goes on from NZ_JAIY01000006.1 coordinate 919,836, forward strand.
CTGGCGCCGCATCAGGCCGCTGTGGATGGGGAAGTGCCGGGTCAGGCCGGTCACCCGGAGCAGCGGCTGCCGGTCCGGGGCGGGCGCCGGCGCGGGGATGGTCGCCGCCTGGGTGTCCGTCATCGGTTCTCTCCAGAAAGGTGGTACGAGTCCGGGCTCACAGCCGGGGCGCGATCTCTTCGGTGAAGATGCGGTGCCGCTCGGAGAGCGCGAGGTGGCAGGCCGCGTGGTGGCCGGGCGCGACCTCGGTGAGCCCCGGGGTCTCCTCGGTGGAGCGCCCGCCGGTCAGCGCCGCGTACGGGCAGCGCGGGTGGAAGGCGCAGCCGGACGGCACGTTGATCAGGCTGGGCGGGGTGCCCTTGACCGGGACGAGCCGCTCCTGGAGCTCCCGGTCGAGACGCGGCATCGAGCCCAGCAGGCCCCAGGTGTAGGGGTGTTCGGGCGAGTCGAAGAGGGTCTCGGCCGGGCCGCGCTCGACGCACTTGCCGCCGTACATGACCAGGATGTCGTCGGCGAGCTCGGCGACCACCCCGAGGTCGTGGGTGATGATGATGACGGCCGAGCCGAACTCCTCCTGGAGGTCCCGGATGAGGTCCAGGATCTGCGCCTGCACGGTGACGTCCAGGGCGGTGGTGGGCTCGTCGGCGATCAGCAGCGAGGGGTCGTTGACCAGGGCCATGGCGATCATGGCACGCTGGCGCATGCCGCCGGAGAACTGGTGCGGGTAGTCGTCGACCCGGCGGTCCGGCTGCGGGATGCCGACCCGGTCGAGCATCTCGACGGCGCGGGCGCGGGCCTGCTTCTTGGTCGCCTGCGGGTGGTGCACCCGGTAGGCCTCGACGATCTGCTGCCCCACCGTGTAGTACGGGTGCATCGCGGTCAGCGGGTCCTGGAAGATCATCGCCATCTCCCGGCCGCGCAGTTCCCTGACCCGGTCCGGGCCGGCCGCGACGAGGTCCTCGCCGTCGAGCCGGATCTCGCCGGTGATCCGGGCCCGCTTGGAGCGGTGCAGGCCCATGATGCCGAGCGAGGTGACGGACTTGCCGGAGCCGGACTCGCCGACGATGCCGAGGGTGCGGCCCTTGGCCAGGTCGAAGCTGACCCCGTCGACCGAGCGGACCAGGCCGTCGTCGGTGTCGAAGTGGATCCGCAGGTCCCGGACGGAGAGGTACGGCTCCCCTCCTCCGGCCGGGGCGGCCGCGCGGGCCGGGGTCTTCTGGAGCTCGGTCACGACAGCCTCACCCGGGGGTCGACAGCGGCGTACAGGAGGTCAACCACGAGGTTGCAGAGGACGATGAAGAAGGCGGCGAGCAGCGTGGTGCCGAGGATCTTCGGCAGGTCGTTGTCGGAGATCGCCTGGACGGCGAACTGGCCGACGCCCTGGAGCGAGAAGACCTGCTCGGTGATCAGCGCACCGCCGAGCAGCAGACCGAGGTCCATGCCGAAGATGGTGACGATCGGGGTGAGCGCGGCGCGCAGTCCGTGCCGGGTGACGACCTTGCGCTCGGCCAGGCCCTTGGCCCGGGCGGTGCGGATGTAGTCCTCGCTCATCGTCTCCAGCATTCCGGCGCGGGTGAGCCGGGCGTAGAGCGCGGAGTAGAGGAAGGCCAGCGAGATCCAGGGCAGGATCAGGTTGCGGGCCCACATCAGCGGGTCGTCGGTGAAGTTGACGTACTGCAGGTTGTCCAGGATCGGCCACTCGTAGCTGAACACCGTGAGCAGCAGCGCGCCGGTGAAGAAGACCGGCAGCGAGACGCCGGCGAGCGCGATGCCCATCGAGATCCGGTCGAAGATCGAGCGCGGCCTGAGGGCGGAGACGACGCCGGTGGCGACGCCGGAGACCAGCCAGAGCGTGGCCGCGCCGATGGCGAGCGACAGCGTGACCGGGATCCGCTTGGACAGTTCGGGCCAGACCTCCAGGTGGTTCTTGAAGGAGTAGCCGAAGCAGGGCACGTGGCAGGTGGCCGGTTCCGGGCCGAACTTGTATTCGGCGCCGCTGACCAGCCCCTTGAGGAAGTTCCAGTACTGCGTGTACAGCGGCTGGTCGAGGCCGAGGTTCTTCTTGACCGCCGCGATCGCGTCGGGAGAGGGGTTCTTCCCGATGTACTGGGTGGCCAGCTGGTCGACCGTCTCGCCGGCGAGGCGCGGGAGCAGGAAGAAGATCGCGAAGGTGACCGCGCTGACGACCAGCAGCAGCACCGCGGCGGCGAGGATCCTGCGGATGATGTAGGCAAACACAGTTGGTCGGCTCCGGCCGCCCGCCGCCGTCCGGGATCCTCCGGACGGCGGCGGGCTTTGCCGCTGCCTTCACCTGCCTTCAGGGATGCAGAGCCAGGCTCTTACTTGGTGGTGCCGATGTTCAGGTAGTCGTACTCACCCGAGAAGGCCGGCGTGGACGCGAGGTTGGTGGCGTTGTCCGGGCGGTACAGGAAGACCTTGAAGTCGGTCAGCGGGACGTAGACCGCGGCCTCCATGACCTTCTTGTCGATGTCGCCGTAGATCTTCTCGCGGGCCGCGCGGTCCGGGTTGGTGGCGGCGTCGTCGAGCAGCTTGTTGACCGCGGGGTCGTTCAGCGAGGCCAGGTTGCTGTTGCCGGAGGCCTTGATCGCGCGGCCGTCGACGATCTGCTGCAGGAAGCCGTAGCCGGTCGGCCAGTCGGCGCCCCACTGCATCATCATCAGACCGATGTTGTGCTCCTTGGCGAACTTCGGAGCGCCGGCGCTGTCGGCCAGGTACTTGCCCTGCGGGAACTGCTGGATCTCGGCGTTGATGCCGACCTTCTTCAGCGCGGCCTGGATCGAGGTGGCCGCGGCGACCTCGGTGGCGCGCTCGGTGCGGGCGGAGAGCACGGTGGTGATGCTGTCCTTGCCGCAGGCCTTCAGCGCGGCCTTGGCCTTGGCCTCGTCGCCCTTGTTGTCCTTGGTCTCCCAGACGTTGAAGTCCTGGTGGCCCGGGATGTCGGGCGGGAGCACGGTGTTGGCGACCTGGCCGCGGACGGGGCCGCCGAGCGCGGTCTGCACCGAGACCTTGTCGACCGCGTACTGGACGGCCTTGCGGCACTCGATGTTGTCGAACGGCGCGACATCGGTGTTGATGGCCATGTAGACCAGGCGGCCGCCGTAGGCGTTGTCGGTGTTGGCCTTCAGCTTCGGGTTCTGCAGGATCTGCGCCTGGGTCTGCGGGTCGACACCGCCGCCCACCAGGTCGACCTGGGCGTTGCCGGCCAGCAGGTCCTTGTCGATGGTGGCCTGGTCGATGTTCATCCGGAGCACGATCTTGTCCGGCAGCTGCTTGCGGATCGGGTCCGTGCTCGGGTCCCAGTTGGTGTTCGGGACCAGGACGGCCTGCTTGCCGTCCTCGTAGGACTCGAACTTGAAGGAGCCGGAGGACACGATCTTCTTGACGTACTCGGCGCCGGTGTCCTTGGCCTGCGGGACCGGGACCGTCTGCGGGGCGCTGACCAGGTAGTCGAAGTCGGCGAAGGCGTGCGTCAGGTGGAAGACGATGGTGGTGTCGTCCGGGGTCTCGATCGACTTCAGGTCGCCGGTCTTGTCCTTGTACGGGCCCTCGTACGGCGTCGGGTTGTCGACCAGCAGCTCCTTGAAGTACGTCGGGCCGTTGGAGTTCACGTCCGGCGCGAAGTTGGAGCGCTCGACGGCGTACTTGACGTCCTTCGAGGTGATCGGGGTGCCGTCGTCGTACTTCAGGCCCTTGCGCAGCTTGTACGTCCAGCTCAGGCCGTCGGCGCTGACCTGGCCGAGCGACTCGGCGAGGTCCGGGACGAGCTTGTTGCCCGCCTCGCCGGCGCCCGGCTGGAAGGTGGTGAGCGGACGGCCGTACAGGCGCGAGAAGTTGTAGATGTACGCGTAGTACGTGTTGCCCGGGTCGAGCGAGTCGGGGGTGCCCTTCATCTCGAAGGTCACCGTCCCGCCCTTCTTGTCCGAGGCGTTGACGATGCCCTTGGTGGCCGCGTTGGCACCGGAGCCGCCGGCGGCCTCGGTGGCGGAGCCGGAGGCGGTGGACTTGGCGTCGGTGCTCTTCGTGCTGGACGAGCAGCCGGTGACGACCAGGACCGCGGCAGCAGCCGTGGCGGTCAGTGCGACGGTACGGGACCTACGCATGGGTGAGATCAACCCCTTGAGGAAGTGTTGGCCGAACGAGGGATCCTGACGCGGCGTCAGTTGCTCTTGGGATCGAGGGCGTCACGCAGCCCGTCGCCGAGCAGGTTGAAGGCGAGTACGGTGACGAAGATCGCCACACCGGGGACCACCATGTACTGGGGGTCCACCTGGTAGTACCGGATCGCGTCCTGGAGCATGCCGCCCCAGGAGGCCTGCGGGGGCTGGATGCCCACGCCGAGGAAGCTCAGCCCGGCCTCGAAGAGGATGTTGGTCGGGATCAGCAGGGTCGAGTAGACCAGGATCGGACCGACCAGGTTGGGCAGGAGCTCCTTGAAGAGGATGAACGGCCCGCGGGCGCCCAGGCTCCGGGCCGCGTAGACGAACTCGCGCTCGCGCAGCGAGAGGGTCTGTCCGCGCACGATCCGGCCCATGTAGGGCCAGTTGAAGAAACCGATCACGAAGATCAGCACCATGATGTGCAGCGGGAGGCCGTGCAGGCCGAACGCGCCGCCCTGCAGCGAGGTCGAGATCGCGATCGCGAACAGCAGCAGCGGGAAGGCGAGGAAGACGTCCATCACCCGGCTGATCAGGGTGTCCACCCAGCCGCCGTAGTAGCCGGCCATGATGCCGAGCACGGTGCCGATGGTGTTGGACAGCACGGTCGCGCCGAAGGCGACCAGCAGGGAGACCCAGGAGCCCTCGATGACGCGGGTCAGCAGGTCACGGCCCTGCAGGGGGTCGACGCCGAGCGGGTGGTCCCAGCTCATGCCGCCCCAGTCGCCGAACGGCAGACCGCCGAGGTCGGCGTCCAGGAGGTCCTGGTTGAGGGCGTCGGGGTCGAGGCCGAAGGCCGATTCGATCGGCTTGGCCAGCACGGCGAGCAGGATCAGCAGGATCACCACGACGCCGCCGGCGACGGCGGCCTTGTCCCGCTTGAAGCGGGTCCAGGCGATCCGGCCGAGCGAGCGGCCCTCGATCTTCTTGGCCGGGCTCGCGGCGGCGTCTGCCTCCGGTGCGTTGCCGGCGGTCTTGATGGGTGCGGTCATGGTCAGTTCGGTCCCCTCGCCGACGGTGGCCGGCCCACGGGTGCCGGGCACCGGGATCGGCGGCGCGGCTGGTGCGGACGTGCTTGGGTGCGGACGTGCGGAAGTGCAGGAGCGGAGTGTTTCCAGCGGTACGACTGGCTCAGTACTGCTGCCACGCGGGATGGGCGTCACGTGGATCATGCGGTCCGCCAGCGCGTTCGCCCTTGTGGGACGCCAACCACGCGCGGCGGGCTGTTGCAGAACTCTCTGCCATCCGAACTGGCTTACGCCAGCCCTGACCACCGACAGATGCCCAACTGTGATCTGTGTGCATGCACCTCCACGACCATCGGCATATCCCTCTTCACACAGCTGTAACAGCCATGTCAAGATGTGTTCCATCCGATTCGGGGAGAACGTCCGAAAAAACGTCGAAACCGGCCTGACGTGACGTCAAGCCGGTTTCGTGGCACGGGACTCGGGGCTCCGCCCCGGTCAGCGACCGGGGTAGCCGGGCCACGGCTGCTGCGGCGGAGGCTGCTGCCCCGGCCAGGCCGGACCGGGCGGCTGGGTGCCGTAGCCGAAGCCCTGCCCCTGGGCCGGGCCCTGCTGCGAGGCGTACGGCGGCGGGGGCACCGGCGGGTAGGGGCCGGTCTGCGGACGGCCGTGCCCGGCCGCCTCCCGGTCGTAGAACGGGCGCGCGTGGGCCCGCATCCAGAGCGCCACCGGGTCGAACTCGTCCGCCATCGCCACCGTCGAGACCGCCAGCCCCTCCGGCGCGACCGCGATCGCCCGCTGCATCAGCGCCCGCACCGCCTCCACCGTGGGCGGCGAGCTCTCGTACAGCTCCAGACCGATGGCGAGGTACGGCTCGCCCACCGACGGCCGCACCCAGGCCCGGCGCAGCGCCCGCACCGCCCGCACCTCGGCCGCCTGCCGCTCCAGCAGCGCGAAGAACTGCTGGGCCGGCACCTGCGGCTCGCTCAGCTTCAGCGGACCGGCCGGCAGCCGGTCCAGTCCCGCCGCCACCCGGCGCAGGTCCGCCCACGGCACCCCGACCCCGCCGCCCGGGGCGTGCGGGTTCAGCCACAGCCCCCAGCGGGTCCGGTACAGCGAGGCCGCGATCTCCCGGCCGGAGATCACCTCGTGCGCCCGCGCCCAGCCGGACGCCGCCAGCTGCTCGGGCGAGGTGACGGCCGGCGCGTAGCCGTGGCCGCTGATCTCCATGTTCCCGTACTGGGCATCGGCGCTGCCCGGCGTCCCGTGCCACAGCAGCATCCAGACCCGGCCCTCGGCGAGCGCGTTCAGCATCGTCTCGTAGGCCTCGTAGCGCTCCGGCGCCACCTCGCGCAGGGCGCGTTCCAGCGCGCCCGGATCCGGGCGTCCGGTGGGCGCCTGGCCCCAGGGCCCCGGTGCACCGCCAGCTACCGATCCCGCACTCATGCGCCCACCTCGTTGCGCCTCTTCGTTCCTCGTCCGTCACCGGCGGCCCGGCGGCCGTCAGCACGCACCTTATGGGGCACCGTCGACCACCGCCACGCCGACGTGCCAGGGCCCCTGCCGCTCCCCCGCCCGCGCCCGGCCCCGACAGGTGCCGGAGGGACGGCCGGGGACCGGCTCAGCCCCGCACGTGGAAGGGCGCGACCCGGTTCACCATCCACTCGACCACCGGATCGTCCGCGAGGTCGAGCAGTACGAGGTGGACGCCGCCGGGCAGCGGCGCGGTTCCCAGCGCACGCCCCAGCGCCTCGTTCACCGCCCCCGGGTCGGCCGGGGCCGCCGGGTCGAGCTGGACGCCCACGAACATCACGGTCGGCTCGCCCTCGACACTGGCCAGCGCCCGCCGGGCGGTCAGCACCCCGGGCAGCAGTGCCAGTTCGGCCCGGCAGGCGGCCAGGAACAGCTCCGGGTCCTCGCCCGGAACCGGCTCGCGCAGCGCCACCCGGCCCCCGGACGGCGCGTCCTGGGCGACGTCCCAGCGGTCCTCGCGCGGCCCGCGGCGCAGCTCGGCCACGCCCTCCGGCGGGACCGGGATGCCCACCGGGGCCTCGGGGTTGACGGCGATACCGACGCCCAGCGGCAGACCGCGGGCGAACTCCCACACCGGCGCGACCGCGAACGCCATCCCCGGCGCCTGCTGGAGCAGCACCTCCTGCGAGGAGAAGACCGGGACATAGGGGCCGCCGGCCAGCTCCAGGGTCGGCAGGTCCAGCGCCCGCCCCTGCGGGTCGCCGCCGGACGGCAGCGGGATCCACACCTGGCTGCGCGCCAGCACCTCGATCACCCGCGGGGTCGCGCCCGGGTCGCCGAGCGCGGCCGTGAGCACCTGCTCCAGTTCGTTGGCCGGCCAGGCACCGCCCGCCGGCGCCGACTGCGCCCCGCCCCAGCCCTGCTGCTCCACCGGGTTGCCCATCCGCCCCTGTACCGCCCTCCGCTCGCCGATTCCCGCAGCCTAGCGTCCGGGCGGGACGGAACGGGACGCGGAAGGAAGGCGGGACGCGACCGGGAGCGGAGCGGGAGCTGTGAGGCAGCCCCCTCTCCCGCCATCGGTGCGGACGTGCCATGATGTGCGCGTCTGCGGTGGCATCCACCCAGGCCCTCCAACTCCATACCGGCCGCTCGAACCCGCGCGGGAGAGTCCGGAGTGCCCCGTCCTGGCGGCACAGCCGGCGCCGAAGGAGCAAGTCCTCCCCGGAATCTCTCAGGCCCCCCTACCGCACGGGTTAGGCAGATCTGGAAAGCGGTGCACGGCCCTGCCGTCCGCCCACCCACGGTGCAAGCCGCCATGCTGTCCTTTGCAGGGCAGTGGACGGTGAAGCTCTCAGGTACGACGACAGATGGGGAGACCCAGCCGCCGCATGCCCGCGCGCAGGGTCCGCCCCGTGCCCGGGCCGGTCCCGGCGTGCGCACCCCTGAGTGCCCCGACCGAGGAGTTCCTGGCCATGTCGTCCCTCCGCCTCACCGCGCTCGACGCGCTGCACCGCGCCCTCGGCGCCACCATGACCGACTTCGCCGGCTGGGACATGCCGCTGCGCTACGGCAGCGAGCGCGAGGAGCACCTCGCCGTCCGCACCAAGGCCGGTCTGTTCGACCTGTCCCACATGGGCGAGATCACCGTCACCGGCCCGCAGGCCGGCGAGATGCTGGACCACGCCCTGGTCGGCTTCGTCTCCGCGCTCGGCGTGCTGCGCGCCCGCTACACCATGATCTGCGCCGAGGACGGCGGCATCCTGGACGACCTGATCGTCTACCGCCTGCGCGAGGACGCCTTCCTGGTGGTCGCCAACGCCTCCAACGCCCAGCTGGTGCTGGACGAGCTGATCGCCCGCGCCAAGGGCTTCAACGCCGTCGTCTCCGACGACCGCGACGCCTACGCGCTGATCGCCGTCCAGGGCCCGGAGTCCACCGCGATCCTGGCCGACACCACCGAGGCCGACCTGCCCGGCCTGAAGTACTACGCGATCCTCCCGGCCCAGGTGGCCGGCCGCGACGTGCTGCTCGCCCGCACCGGCTACACCGGCGAGGACGGCTTCGAGATCTTCTGCAACCCGGGCGACGCCGAGCAGATCTGGCAGGCGCTGACCGCGGCCGGCACCGACCGGGGCCTGATCCCCTGCGGCCTGTCCTGCCGCGACACGCTGCGCCTGGAGGCCGGCATGCCGCTGTACGGCCACGAGCTGTCCACCGAGCTGACCCCGTTCGACGCCGGCCTGGGCCGGGTGGTGCGCTTCGACAAGACCACCAACGAGGGCGCCTTCGTCGGCCGCAAGGCCCTGGAGCGGGCCGCCGCCGCGGCCGAGGCCAACCCGCCGCGGGTGCTGGTCGGCCTGGTCTCCGAGGGCAAGCGGGTGCCGCGCGCCGAGTACACCGTGGTCTCCACCGAGGGTGCCCCGATCGGCCGGATCACCTCCGGCTCGCCCTCCCCCACCCTCGAGAAGCCGATCGCGATGGCCTACGTGGACGCGGCCCACGCCGCCCCGGGCACCACCGTCGCGGTGGACGTGCGCGGCAAGCACGAGCCGGTGCAGGTCGTGGCGCTGCCGTTCTACAAGCGCGCCCGCTGACCCCGCTCCCCCACCTTTCCCTCGCGAGGCTCGTCCGCCCCCCGGGCCGCTTCGCCGTACCCGCTTCCCATCCTGGAGAATGACGCCATGAGCAACCCCCAGCACCTGCAGTACACCGAGGAGCACGAGTGGCTGACCACCGCCGAGGCCGGTGAGGTCGCCACGGTCGGCATCACCAAGCACGCCGCCGACGCCCTCGGCGACATCGTCTACGTGCAGCTCCCCGAGGTCGGTGACACCGTGACCGCCGGTGAGACCTGTGGCGAGCTGGAGTCGACCAAGTCGGTCAGCGACCTGTACTCGCCGGTGACCGGTGAGATCACCGAGGTCAACGAGGCCGTCGCCGACGACAACAGCCTGGTCAACAGCGACCCCTTCGAGGGTGGCTGGCTGTTCAAGGTCCGCGTCGGGTCGACCGGTGCGCTGCTGAGCGCCGACGAGTACACCAAGCTCACCAACCCCTCGGCCTGAGCCACCCGGGGCGGCCGCAGCGCGGTGGCCGCCCCGCCCGCCGGCCCTCCTCCCTCTCACTTCCGGGAAGACTCCACCATGACGGTTCTGAACCAGTCCCTGCACGCCCTCGACCCGGAGATCGCCGCCGCGGTCGACGCCGAGCTGCACCGCCAGCAGACCACCCTGGAGATGATCGCCTCCGAGAACTTCGCCCCGGTGGCGGTCATGGAGGCCCAGGGCTCGGTCCTGACCAACAAGTACGCCGAGGGCTACCCCGGTCGCCGCTACTACGGCGGCTGCGAGCACGTCGACGTGGTCGAGCAGATCGCGATCGACCGGATCAAGGCCCTGTTCGGCGCCGAGCACGCCAACGTCCAGCCGCACTCGGGCGCACAGGCCAACGCCGCCGCGATGTTCGCGCTGATCAAGCCGGGCGACACCATCCTGGGCCTGAACCTGGCCCACGGCGGTCACCTGACCCACGGCATGAAGATCAACTTCTCCGGCAAGCTCTACAACGTGGTGCCGTACCACGTCGACGAGAAGTCCGGCCAGGTCGACATGGCCGAGGTCGAGCGCCTCGCCAAGGAGCACCGCCCGCAGCTGATCATCGCCGGCTGGTCCGCCTACCCGCGCCAGCTCGACTTCGCCGAGTTCCGCCGGATCGCCGACGAGACCGGCGCACTGCTGATGGTCGACATGGCCCACTTCGCCGGCCTGGTCGCCGCGGGTCTGCACCCCAACCCGGTGCCGTACGCGGACGTGGTCACCACCACCACCCACAAGACCCTGGGCGGCCCGCGCGGCGGCGTCATCCTCTCCAAGGCCGAGCACGCCAAGAAGATCAACTCCGCGGTCTTCCCCGGCCAGCAGGGCGGCCCGCTGGAGCACGTCATCGCCGGCAAGGCCGTCGCCTTCAAGGTCGCCGCCTCCGAGGAGTTCAAGGAGCGCCAGCAGCGCACCCTGGACGGCGCCCGGATCCTGGCCGAGCGCCTGCTCCAGTCCGACGTCACCGAGGCCGGCGTCTCGGTGCTGTCCGGCGGCACCGACGTCCACCTGGTCCTGGTCGACCTGCGCAACAGCCAGCTCGACGGCCAGCAGGCCGAGGACCGGCTGCACGAGGTCGGCATCACGGTCAACCGCAACGCGATCCCGAACGACCCGCGCCCGCCGATGGTCACCTCCGGCCTGCGGATCGGCACCCCGGCGCTCGCCACCCGCGGCTTCGGCGCCGAGGACTTCCGCGAGGTCGCCGACATCATCGCCGAGGCCCTGAAGCCGGCCTTCGACGAGACCGTCGCCGCCGACCTGAAGGCCCGGGTCACCGCCCTCGCCGAGAAGTACCCGCTGTACCCGAACCTGTAGGTCCCTCCTGTTCGACCGCGGGTGACCGGGCTCACGCCGCCCGGACACCGGGGATTCCGGGGCACCGCGCACACTGGAAGGTGCGCGCGGTGCCCCGACCCGTGTCGGTCGCCCGACCCACCACCTCCGCCACTGCCGTCCCTCCCTCCCTGCCGGCACCACCCACGAGACCAGACAAGGACGTCACTCCGTGGCCATCAGCGTCTTCGACCTCTTCTCCATCGGCATCGGCCCGTCCAGTTCCCACACCGTCGGCCCGATGCGCGCCGCCCGGATGTTCGCGCGCCGCCTGAAGTCCGAGGCCCTGCTGGACGAGGTGACGGCGGTCCGGGCCGAGCTGTTCGGCTCGCTCGGCGCCACCGGCCACGGCCACGGCACCCCGAAGGCCGTCCTGCTGGGCCTGGAGGGCTACTCCCCGCGCACCGTGGACGTCGACCGGGCCGACCTCGACGTCGAGCGGATCACCGCCGAGAAGCGGCTCAACCTGCTCGGCACGCACGCCATCGACTTCGACCGCGACACCCAGCTGGTGCTGCACCGGCGGCGCTCGCTGCCGTACCACGCCAACGGCATGACCCTGTGGGCCTACCGGGCCGACGGCTCCACCGTGCTGGAGAAGACCTACTACTCGGTCGGCGGCGGCTTCGTCGTGGACGAGGACGCGATCGGCGCGGACCGGGTCAAGCCCGACGACACCTCGCTCAAGTACCCCTTCCGCACCGGCGACGAGCTGCTCCGGCTCAGCCGGGAGACCGGCCTGTCCATCTCCGGCCTGATGCTGGAGAACGAGAAGGCCTGGCGCAGCGAGGAGGAGATCCGCACCGGGCTGCTGGAGATCTGGCAGGTCATGCAGGAGTGCGTCCGGGCCGGCATGTCCCGCGAGGGCATACTCCCCGGCGGCCTCAAGGTGCGCCGCCGCGCCGCCTCCGGCGCCCGTGCGCTGCGCGCCGAGGGCATCGGCCCGGCCAACGCGATGGAGTGGGTGACCCTCTACGCGATGGCGGTCAACGAGGAGAACGCCTCCGGCCGCCGGGTGGTCACCGCCCCGACCAACGGCGCGGCCGGCATCATCCCCGCCGTCCTGCACTACTACCTGAACTTCATCCCCGGCGCGGACGAGGACGGCATCGTCCGCTTCCTGCTCGCCGCGGGCGCGATCGGCATGCTCTTCAAGGAGAACGCCTCCATCTCCGGCGCCGAGGTCGGCTGCCAGGGCGAGGTCGGCTCGGCCTGCTCGATGGCGGCCGGCGGCCTCGCCGAGGTCCTCGGCGGCTCGCCCGAGCAGGTCGAGAACGCCGCCGAGATCGGCATCGAGCACAACCTCGGCCTCACCTGCGACCCGGTCGGCGGCCTGGTGCAGATCCCCTGCATCGAGCGCAACGGCATGGCCTCGGTCAAGGCCGTCACCGCCGCCCGGATGGCCCTGCGCGGCGACGGCCGCCACCACGTCTCCCTCGACAAGGCGATCAAGACCATGAAGGAGACCGGCGCCGACATGAAGATCAAGTACAAGGAGACGTCCCGCGGCGGCCTCGCCGTCAACGTCATCGAGTGCTGACAGCGCCCCGCTCACGACCGCGCCCCCGCCCACCGGCGGGGGCGCGGTCGTTTGCTCCCCCCGGCCAGGGGCAAGAAGTGGGGCCGACGTCAGGTCACGCATGATCGGAACCGGGAGATCGTGAATAATCTCAGGCGCTGACGTGAACCTATGCAAATTCCGAAGGTGAACTAAGTTACAAACCTTCCATTCGAAGCCACCCGGTTTGCCCACATGCTGAGATCCATGCGATAGTCGAAGCGTTCGAGGGTGAACGTCAGCGACTGACGGAGCCCCGGGCAATGACTTCGGCCCGCCCGACCCGGCACGGCCGACACCCATCGCACGGCACGCACCCCCTTGGCCGCGCGGTGACTTGCAAGGGCCCCCAGCCGCCGACCACGGCGATATCGGGGGCCCTGCGTGTTTTCCGGGCCCGGCTCGCACCGGACGGGCCCGGTTCAGACCCGCTCGCGGACCTTCAGCTCGAACCAGACGCCCTTGCCGCGCGGCAGCAGGTCGGCGCCCCAGCGGTCCGCGAGGTCGTCGACCACCTGGAGCCCGCGCCCGCGCTCGGTGACCGGCAGCGGCTCCGCCAGGATCATGCAGGGCAGCGCCCGCGAGGAGTCCCGCACCTCGACCCGGAGCCAGCCCGGTTTCCGCACCACCTGGAGCCCGATCGTCCGCCCCGCGGCATGCCGCACGGCATTGGCGACCAGCTCACTGGTGAGTAACTCGCACACCTCCAGGTGCTGGTGCAGCTCCCAGGCACCCAGGACCGCGAGCACCAGTCGGCGCGCCACCGGTCCGGTCTCCGGCCGGGACGGGAGCCGCACCTCACCCGGCGTCGTCCGGTCGCACAGCCTGCCGGCGTACAGCCGCTCCAGCTCGTCGCAGCTGAGCCGTTCCAGCGCCGCCAGGGAGTCCTGGAACGACCCCCACGACGCTTCGGCGACCAAGCTGGAACCCGGAATCGATGACTGATCTGTTTCGCCCCAACCCGCCATGCGCCCCATCATTGCGGAACGCAAGCGGCCGCGTACGGACAATGAACAAACGATCACTACTCTTTCGGCATATGCCGGGTGCAACCCGAACCCGCGTTCGTACGGGCCGGGCCGCCCCCGTGCCGATGTGCTACCAAGCGCTCCAGTCCATGTTCCAGCCGCTGAGGCCGTTGTCCGGCTTGACCTGTCCGCGCGTGGAGTTCAGCACCGTGACGATGTCCCCGATCAGCGAACCGTCGTAGAACTTGCCCGCCTCGGTGCCCGGTGCGCCACCCTCGACGTCCTTGAGGGCCACGCAGCCGTGGCTGGTGTTCTGGGTGCCGAACACCGACGCGGGGCGCCACCAGTTGCCGTGCACGTAGGTGCCGCTGTCGGTCAGCCGCATCGAGTGCGGAACCTGCTTGTCGTAGGGGTCGCCGGTCATGCCGGGCAGGGTGCTGGACTGCATCCGCACCACGCCCTCCTTGGACATCACGACCATGGTGCCGTTCCAGGTCGGGAACTCCGACGAGCCGGAAGTGATGTCCAGGACCGAGCTCTGGCCGTCCCGGACCACCGTCATCCTGTGCGTCTTGGCGTCAACGGTCGAAACCTGGGATCGCCCGATAGTGAAGGGCTCGTCCCGGTCCACTCCCCCGTAGACGCCCGGCGCGATCTCCACGCTCTTCAGCCGGTACTTGACGGTCACCTTGGTGCCGGGGGTCCAGTGCTTCTCGGGACGGAAGTCCAGCCGGCGGTCGCCGAACCAGTGACCCTTGAGCACGGTGCCGTTGTCGGTCTCGAAGGTGATGCCCCGGGCCACCGCCTCCTTGTTCTTCACGTCCTTGTCGAAGTCGACCGAGACGATCATGCCGACGCCGTAGGTGGCGTTGTCCTGGACGTTGTCGCTCACCTTCGACTCCCGCTCGGGCGCCAGCGTGGTGAAGCCGCTCTCCGCCTCGGCGACCACGCCGCCGGCGTCCGCCGCCAGCGCGTTCACCTGGTACGCGGTGCCGACCGCCAGCGGGCCGGACGGCGTCCAGCTCGACCCGTCGGCGGCGAGGGTGCCGGCCACCTCCTTGCCGGCCTTGTCGCTCACCTTGACCGTGGTGAGCTTCCCGCCCGTCACCGCGACCTTGAGCGCGCCGTTCGGGGCGACGTCCACCGCGCCGCTCTTCGGCTGGATGTCCACCACCGCCCGGGAGACCTTGGGCACCGCGGGGGCGGTGGTGGCGGCGCCGGCGGGGGCGCCCGTGGCGGCCGGAGCGCCGGCGGCCTGACCGTCGGCCGGGGCGGCGGACGACGGGGCCCCCGCGGTCCCGCCGGCCCCCAGCTCGGCCTTGGCCGCCGTCCCGCTCCCCGCCCCGCCGCTCCCGCCGCAGGCGCTGGTCAGCACCAGCGCCCCGCCGACCAGCCCCGCGGCCACCACCCTGCGTATCGACTTCACCGTCGTCCCCCTCGTTCGTGTCACGGTGTTCGACATTTACACGCGCCGTGCACCGGAAAGGTTGCGCCGTTCGGAGGGGCATCGGCACCGAAAACACGACCGGCCCGACCCCAACGAGTGAGGATCGGGCCGGTCGTGGCGGTTCCGCGACTGGCGGGTGCTACTGGCGGGTACGACTACCAGTTCGCCCAGCCGATGTTCCAGCCGCTCAGGCCGTTGTCGGGGGCGACGACCTTCTCCTTGGAGTTCTTGATCGTGATGACGTCACCGATCATCGAATCGTTGAAGAACTTGCCGGCCACCGAGGCGTCGCTGCCGCCCTTCTCGTCCTGCATCGAGATGCAGCCGTGGCTGGCGTTGCTCTTGCCGAACGGGTTGGCCCAGTAGTTGCCGTGCACGAAGGTGCCCGAGTTGGTCAGCCGCATCGCGTGCGGGACGTCCGGGATGTCGTACTCGCCGCCGAGGCCGACGGTCTGCGAGTTCATCCGGGTGACCTTCTCCTTGGACATCACCACCATGGTGCCGTTCCAGGAGGGGTTCTTCTCGTCGCCCAGGGTCACCGGGATCGTGCGGCTGTCGCCGCCCCGGGTCACCGTCATCTGGTGGGTGGCCGAGTCGGCGACCGAGACCTGGGAGCGGCCGATGGTGAACGGCTCGTCCTTGTCGATGTCGCCGTAGACGCCCGGGGAGACCTCGACGTTCTTCAGGCGGTACTTGATGAGCACCTTGGTGCCCGGGTTCCAGTACTTCTCCGGGCGGAAGTCCAGCCGCTTGGTGCCGAACCAGTGGCCCTTCACGGTGGTGCCGTCGCTGGCCTCGAAGGTGATTCCCTGGACGACCGCGTCCTTGTTCTTGACGTCCTTGTTGAAGACCACCGAGACGATCATGCCGACGCCGTAGGTGGCGTTGTCGGCGATGTTGTCGTTGGTGGAGATCTTCTTCGCCGGGGTCAGCGTGGTGAACGAGGTGGTCGACGCGGCCACCAGGCCCTCGGCGTCGGTGGCCTGGGCGTTCACCTTGTACGCCATGCCGACGGCCAGCGGGGCGCTGGGCTTCCAGCCGCTGCCGTCCGCGGCGATGGCGCCCGCGACCGGCTTGCCCTCCTTGTCGGTCACCTCGACCGTGGTGAGCTTGCCGCCGGTCACCCCGACCTTGAGCGCGCCGTCCGGGGCGACGTCCTGGGAGCCGTCCTTGGGCTCGACGTTCAGCACGGCGGCCGAGGTCTTCGGCGCGGCGGAGCTCGGGCCGGGCGTCGGCGTCCCGCCGTTGACCGCGGCTCCGGCGTCGGCGGCCCCCGCGCTGGCGGTCGCGTCACCCCCGCCGGCCGCCTTGTCGTCACCCCCGCTGTTGCAGGCCGCGGTGAGCAGCAGCACCCCACCCATCGCCAACGCCACCGCGCTCTGGCGCAGACGGCGGCTGGTGACGGTGGTACGTATCGCGGCGTCGGCCGCCCTAACCGGCTTCACGGTCTCTCCCCTCCCGGTGTCCATCACTGTGGACGCGCTGGTGCCCGAACGGGTTGCACCGGACCGGCGATCATCCGCGCCGGGCTTCGGCGCGGCAAGCAGGATAGCTGGGCCGATCGGGTGAATCCTGGGAGGGCTGCCGGTGAACGGGGGTGAAGATCGTCCGCACCCGGCGGTCACGCCGCCATCAGGGCCTGGAGCCGGGGGACGGCGCCGGGGCGACGGCCGGGGGAACACCCGCCGGGAGGCCCGGGGCGGGGCTCGGCACCGGACTCGGGGACGCCCCGGGCGGCGCACTCGGGGACGCCCCGGGCGGCGCACTCGGGGACGCAGTCGGCGGCGCACTCGGGGACCCGCCGACCGGCGCACTCGGGAGCGGACCGGCGCCCGGCCCGGCGGCCGGGGCGCCGGAGGGGCTCGCGCCCGACTGGAGGGCGCTCCCGGCCACCCACTGCGCCCAGGGCAGGTTCCAGCCGTTCAGCCCGTTGCTCGGCGGCACCGCGTCCCCCGTCGAGGCCCGGACCTCCAGCACGTCCCCCGGGATCGTGTGCTCGAACAGCCAGCCCGCCGGCGTCTCCCCGCTCGCCCCGCCCTTGGCGTCGGCCAGCCCGATGCAGCCGTGGCTGGTGTTGGCGGTGCCGAACACCGACGGGTTGGCCCAGTAGTTGCCGTGCACGAAGGTGCCGGAGTTGGTCAGCCGCATCGCGTGCGGCACGTCCTTGATGTCGTACTCGTCGCCCATCCCGACGGTCTGCGAGTTCATCCTGGTCACCCGGTACTTCTCGGACACCACGAGCACGCCCCGGTAGGTCGTGTGCTTGGCGTCCCCGCCGGACACCTTGAGGGTGCGCACCACCCGGCCGCCCTGGCCGGCCCGGACGGTGAGGGTGTGGGCGTCCAGGTCGACGGTGGAGACCTGGGGCCGGCCGACGGTGAACCGGACGTCCTTGTTCTGGGTGCCGAACTCGCCCGGGGCGCCCTGGACGTCCTTGAGCCGCAGCGCGACCGCCACCTTGGTGCCCGGCGCCCAGTACGCCCGGGGGCGGAAGTCCAGCCGCTGGCCGCCGAACCAGTGCGCGGCCACCTCCACCGGCGGGTCGGCGGTCACCGCGATCGCCCGCTCCACCGCCGCCCGGTCGGTGACCGGGCGGCTGAACCGCAGCGAGACCGGCATCCCGACCCCGACCGTGGAGCCGTCCTCGGGGGTGAAGAAGGCGACGAAGGTGTGCGCCCGGGCCATGGTCGAGAAGTCGGCGTGCTGGACCGCCCGCTGCCCCTGGTCGTCCTCGGCCACCGCGTCCAGGGTGAACCTGGTGCCCAGCGGCAGCGGGCCGTCCGGCGCCCAGCCGGTGCCGTCCGCGGAGAGCGTCCCCGGCACCTCGCCGCCCCGGTTGTCGGCCAGCCGCACCGACACCAGCCGGCCCTGGGCGACGCTCACCCGGACCGGGCCCTCGGGCGGCAGGTTCTGGGTGTCGTCGGCCGGCAGCGCGGTGATCGACGCCCTGGAGGCCGGCGGCGGACCGGACGGCTCCGCCCGGACGGCGTCCGCGCTCGTGCTCCCCGGCCCGCCGCCAGCGCCGGAGCACCCGGCCAGCACGGCCAGGGAGCAGCCCACCGCCGCCAGCCGCCGTACCCACATCCGTCCTCGGGGCCGCATCCCGGGACCTCCCGCCGTAGCCGTCCGATACCCCGCACAACGAGGACGGCCCCGGCAGGACACGCCGACACGCCGGAAGCACCCACTCCGACGGCCCAGCACCGCGGCCGTACCCGGGCGCCATCCGCCGGTAACACGGTGTTAAGCCGCTTCCGTCCGGTGCGATCAGGGAATGAGACACCGCACGGGGTCCGGGACACCCCGTCAGGGAGGGCACCGCCATGGCGTCAGGGCAGGAGTCGGCGGCCGCCGTGCGCGCGCACGCCCCCACGGCCGTCAACGGGCACCGCGCGTACGGGCATCCCGGCGAGCGGCCGGACGGCGAACCGCCCTGGCCGGGCAGCCGGCTGCCGCTCGGCGCGCGCTTCCACCCCGGTCCGGACGGCCGCCCCGGCACCAACTTCGCGCTCTGGGCCGGCGGCGCCGAGGCCGTCGACCTCTGCCTCTTCGACGAGGACGGCCGGGAGAGCCGGCTGCGCCTCACCGAGCAGGACGCCCACACCTGGCACGGCTTCGTCCCCGGGGTCCTGCCCGGCACCCGGTACGGCTACCGGGTGCACGGCCGCTGGGACCCGTGGACCGGCGCCCGGTGGAACCCGGCCAAACTGCTGCTCGACCCCTACGCCCGGGCGATCGACGGCGGCTACACCGCGCACGACGCGGTCTGCTCCGCGGCCCGCAACTGGCCCGAGGCCGAGGTCGCCGACACCGTCCGGGACAACCGCGACTCGGCCCCCTACGTGCCCAGAGCCGTGGTCGTCCGGGACGACGACGACTGGTCCGACGACCACCGGCCGAAGACGCCGTGGGCCGAGACCGTGCTCTACGAGCTGCACGTGCGCGGCTTCACCCGCCGCCACCCCGACGTCCCGCCCGAGCTGCGCGGCACCTACGCCGGACTCGCCCACCCCGCGGCGATCGCCCACCTCACCGGCCTGGGCGTCACCGCGGTCGAGCTGCTCCCGGTCCACCACCACGTCAGCGAGGACCACCTCCAGGCCCGCGGCCTCGTCAACTACTGGGGCTACAACACGGTCGGCTACTTCGCCCCGCACGCCGGCTACTCCGCCGCCGGCTCGCGCGGCGGCCAGGTCGGCGAGTTCAAGCGGATGGTCCGCGCCCTGCACGCCGCCGGCATCGAGGTGATCCTCGACGTCGTCTACAACCACACCGCCGACGGCGCCGAGCTCGGCCCCGCACTGCTGCTGCGCGGCATCGACAACGCCGGCTACTACCGGCTGCCGCCCAACCGGCCGCGCGGCTACGCCGACTACACCGGCTGCGGCAACAGCCTCGACACCCGCCGCCCCCAGGTGGTCCGGCTGATCACCGACTCGCTGCGCTACTGGGTGCACGAGATGGGCGTGGACGGCTTCCGCTTCGACCTCGCCGCCACCCTCGCCCGCGGCGCCGACGGCGGCGTCACGATGGAGCACCCGCTGCTCTCCGCCGTCTCCCAGGACCCGCTGCTCAGCCGGGTGAAGCTGATCGCCGAGCCCTGGGACGTCGGCCCGGGCGGCTACCAGGTGGGCGGGTTCCCGCCACCCTGGGCCGAGTGGAACGACCGCTACCGCGACACCGTGCGGGACTTCTGGCGCGGCGCCCGCCCGGACGTCCGGGAGCTCGGCTACCGGCTCTCCGGCTCCTCCGACCTCTACCAGCGGGACGGCCGGCGCCCGTACGCCTCCGTCAACTACGTGACCGCGCACGACGGCTTCACCCTGCGCGACCTCGTCTCCTACGACCGCAAGCACAACGAGGCCAACGGCGAGGCCAACCGGGACGGCACCGACGACAACCGCTCCTGGAACCACGGCGCCGAGGGGGAGAGCGCCGACCCCGCCGTCACCGCCCTGCGCCGCCGCCAGCTGCGCAACCTCACCGCCACCCTGCTGCTCTCCGCCGGGGTCCCGATGATCACCGCGGGGGACGAGTTCGGCCGCACCCAGGGCGGCAACAACAACGCCTACTGCCAGGACAACGAGGTGAGCTGGCTGGACTGGTCGCTGCTCGACGACCCGGCCTGGCGGAGCCTGTACGAGTTCACCGCCCGGCTGGTCCGGCTCCGCCGCGACCACCCGGTGCTGCGGCAGCGGGCGTTCTTCTCCGGCCGCGCCACCGCCCCCGGCGGCCTGCCGGACCTGGCCTGGTTCACCCCGCTCGGCAAGGAGATGACCGAGGCCGACTGGTTCGCGCCGACCGCCGCCGTGGGCATGCTGCTGGCCGGCACCGCGATGTCGGAACGGGACGCGCGCGGCCGGCCGCTGCTCGACGACAGCTTCCTGCTGCTGCTCAACGCCGGCCCCGAACCGGTCCCCTTCGTCCTGCCCGGCACGCCCCGGGCGGGCGACGGCACCGGCTACGAGACCGTGGTCGACACGGCGGCGGCGGACGGCGGCCCGGCGGGGCGGCACCTCCCCGGCGACCCGGTCCCGCTCGGCGCCCGCGCCCTGCGCCTGCTCCGGACCGTGCCCTGACCGCGCCGGCCGGCCGGCCGCCCCCGGCCGACGGCTCCCAGCTGGCCGGTTCTCGACGACAGGTCCGAAAAACCGGATGAGAAATGACGCGTACTCGGCCTACCCTCACCGCGATGGCCGAGAACCAAGCCCCCGACACCGCCCCCGACTCCGAGACCGGCTCCGACCCCGAGCCCGGCAGCGAGCCGCCCGCCCCCCGCCGGTCGACGGTGCGCTCGCTGCTGCGCCTGTGGCCCTACGTCCGCCCGATCCGCGCCCGGCTGGCCGTCTCGGTCACCGCCGCGATGCTCGCCTCGCTCAGCGCCCTGCTGGTCCCGACCGTGCTCGGCCGGATCGTGGACGGCCCGATCGCCGAGCGCGACCTCGACGGCCTCTGGGCCCCGGCGGCGCTGCTGCTCCTGCTCGGCCTCGCCGAGGCCGCCCTGTTCTACACCCGCCGGGTGGTGCTGGCCCGGCCGCTGTCCGGCGTCGAGACGGCGATGCGCGGCGACCTCTTCGCCAAACTCCAGCGGCTGCCGGTGTCCTTCCACGACCGCTGGGGCTCCGGCCAGCTGCTCTCCCGGGCCACCTCCGACATGTACACCATGCGGCTGTTCCTGGCCTTCCCGCTGGTCTTCCTGATCGTCAACACGGTGACCTTCCTGGTCGGCACCACGCTGATGTTCACCCAGGACTGGCGACTGGCGCTGATCGTGCTGGGCCCGGCCGTCCCGCTGCTGATCCTCACCCGCCGCTTCGAGGCCGGCTACTCGGGCGCC
Organism: Kitasatospora sp. MBT66; assembly: GCF_000710405.2. Classification (NCBI taxonomy): domain Bacteria; kingdom Bacillati; phylum Actinomycetota; class Actinomycetes; order Kitasatosporales; family Streptomycetaceae; genus Kitasatospora; species Kitasatospora sp. MBT66. The sequence continues at coordinate 941,192 of NZ_JAIY01000006.1, forward strand.
GCCCGCCGCGCCCAGGACCAGAACGGCGACCTCGCCACCGTGGTCGAGGAGTCCGTGCTCGGCATCCGGATCCTCAAGGCCTTCGGCCGCCACCGCTCGATGGCGGAACGTTTCCGCGAGCACTCCCGGCAGCTGCGCCGCACCGAACTGCGGAAGGCCGGACTGCTCGCCAACCTGTGGTCGGTCATCGTCGGCCTGCCCGAGCTGGCCCTCGGCTGCGCCCTCGCGGTCGGCGTCCACCTGGTCGCCCAGGACCAGTTGTCCGCCGGCACCCTGGTCGCCTTCCTGTCCACCGCGCTCTCGCTGCGCTGGCCGGTCGAGTCGCTGGGCTGGCTGCTCGCCTACGCCAACGAGGCCGCCACCGCCACCGACCGCTTCTTCGAGGTGCTGGACGAGCCCGAGGCGGAGGCCGCCGAGGCCCCCGCGGGCGGCTCCGCCGACTCCACCGACGTCCAGGACGGCATCCGGCTCACCGGCGTCCGCTTCCGCTACCCCGACGCCCCGGCCGACACCCCGGACCTGCTCCGCGGCGTCGACCTGCACATCCGCAGCGGCGAGACGATGGCCCTGGTCGGCGCCACCGGCAGCGGCAAGACCACCCTCACCGCCCTGCTCCCCCGCCTCTACGAGGCCACCGGCGGCAGCATCACCCTCGACGGCCGGGACATCCGCGAGTTCGACCGCACCCGGCTGCGGGAGCTGGTCGCGGTCGCCTTCGAGGAGCCCACCCTGTTCTCCGCCACCGTCCGGGAGAACGTGCTGATGGGCGCCCCCGGCGCGGACGAGGAGCGGCTGCTCACCGCGCTCGCCACCGCCCAGGCCGGCTTCGTCGAGAAGCTGCCGGAGGGCGTCGCCACCGAGGTCGGCGAGCAGGGCCTCAGCCTGTCCGGCGGCCAGCGCCAGCGGCTCGCGCTGGCCCGCGCCGTGGTCGGCGACCCGGCCTTCCTGGTGCTCGACGACCCGCTGTCGGCCCTGGACGTGCACACCGAGGCGCTGGTCGAACGCGCCCTGCGCCAGGTCCTCGCCGCCACCACCGCCCTGGTGGTCGCGCACCGGCCGAGCACCGTCCTGCTCGCCGACCGGGTCGCCGTGCTCGCCGACGGCCGGATCGAGGCCGTCGGCACCCACCAGGAGCTGCTGCGCGACTCGGCCCGCTACCGCGAACTGATGTCGGGCGAGGCCGCCCTCGTCCCCGAGGGGAGCACCGCCCGATGACCACCACCGTCGAACCCGCCGCCGCGCGCACCGACCCGGCCGCGCCGGACGAGGAGGAGCTGCCGGCCCCGCCCGCCGACGAGGAGGACATCCCCGTCCCGGCGGGCGCGCCGCGCGCCCTGCTGCGCTCGCTGCTCGGCCCGCACCGGGGCCGGATCGCCACCGCCATGGCGGTGATCCTGCTCCAGCAGGCCGCGCTGCAGGCCGGACCGCTGCTGGTCGCCTTCGCGATGGACCGGGGAATCCCCGCCCTGCGCGAGCACGACTCCGGACCGCTGGTCGCGGTGGTGGTCGCCTACCTGGGCTGCGCGCTGCTCGGCACCCTGCTCCAGTGGGCGTTCATCAAGATCAGCGCCCGGGTCAACCAGGACATCCTGCTGGACCTGCGCGGGCGGATCTTCCGGCACGCCCAGCGGCTCAGCCTGGACTTCCACGAGCGCTACACCTCGGGCCGGATCATCTCCCGCGCCACCAGCGACGTGGACGCGCTGCGCGAGCTGCTCTCCGAGGGCCTCCAGGAGCTGCTGACGGTCTTCCTCTCGGTCTGCTCGATCTCGGTCATCCTGCTGGTGCTGGACTGGCGGCTCGGTCTGGCCTCGCTGGCCTCCTTCCTGCCGCTGTGGCTGATCGCCCGCTCGTTCCGGCGCCGCTCGCGCCGGGTCTACCGGCGTTCGCGCACCGCCGCCGCCTCGCTGATCGTCCGCTTCACCGAGACCATGAACGGCATCCGCCCGGTCAAGGCCTTCCGCCGCGAGCGGGCCAACGACGCGGCGTTCGGCGTGGTGAACCGGCAGTCGGCCACCGCCACCGCGGACGGCCTGCTGGAGATCGCCCGGTACGTCGGTCTGTCCCGGGGCACGGCCAATGTGTGGAGCACCGGCGTGCTGGTGCTGGGCGCCTGGCTGGTCACCGACGGCGCCGTCGAACTGGGCGTGCTGACCGCCTTCGTGCTCTATCTGCGCCGGCTGTTCGACCCGATCGACCAGCTGGCGATGTTCCTCAACAGCTACCAGTCGGCCGCCGCGGCGCTGGAGAAGATCGCCGGCCTGCTGGCCCACGAGCCGACCGTCGCCGAGCCGACGGAGCCCGAGGAGCTGCCGGCCACGTCCGTGACGGGCCGGGAGGTGCGCTTCGAGAGGACGCGGTTCGCGTACCGCACCGGCAAGGAGGTGCTGCCGCCGTTCGACCTGGTGCTGCCGGCCGGGCAGACCGTCGCCGTGGTCGGCGCGACCGGGGCCGGCAAGTCGACGGTGGCCAAGCTGCTGGCCCGGTTCTACGACCCGACCGAGGGCCGGATCACCCTGGACGGGGTGGACCTGCGCGACCTCGCCGGTCCCGAGCTGCGGCGCGGGGTGGTGATGGTGACCCAGGAGTCCTTCCTGTTCTCCGGCACCGTCGCCGAGAACATCGCGATCGGCCGGCCCGGCGCCACCCGGGCCGAGGTCGAGGAGGCGGCCCGGGCGATCGGGGCGCACGCCTTCATCGCCGAGCTGCCGGACGGCTACGACACGGACGTGCGCAAGCGCGGCGGGCGGATCTCGGCCGGCCAGCGGCAGCTGGTGGCCTTCGCCCGCGCGCTGCTCGCCGACCCGGCGGTGCTGATCCTCGACGAGGCCACCAGCTCGCTGGACGTGCCGGGCGAGCAGGCGGTGCAGCGGGCGATGCGCACGGTGCTGGCCGGGCGGACGGCCGTGATCATCGCCCACCGCCTCTCCACCGTGGAGATCGCGGACCGGGTGCTGGTGATGGAGCAGGGCCGGATCGTGGAGGACGGCAGCCCGCGCGAGCTGATCGACGGCGCCGGGCGCTTCGCCCGGCTGCACCGGGCCTGGCGGGACAGCCTGGTCTGACACCCGCTCACGGCCCTCCCGCACCCTTCGCGAGTAATAGTCCATAGACCCTTTCGTCCATTACCGAAAGGGTCTATGGTCGTTCCCGGGGCCTACCGCCTCCGGGTTCGCGAAGGGGAACGAGCATGGTCGACCGTCAGCACTGGGAGCAGTGGCAGCGCAGCTGGGACCGGCAGCAGGAGTGGTACCTGCCCGACCGCGAGGAGCGGTTCCGGGTGATGATCGACCTCGTCGGCGCCGTGGCCGGCCCGGCCCCGCGGGTGCTCGACCTCGCCTGCGGCACCGGCAGCATCACCGAGCGGCTGCTCGCCCGGCTGCCCGGCGCCACCAGTGTGGGCGTGGACCAGGACCCGGCGCTGATGACCATCGCCCGGGGCGTGCTCGGCGAGGACGAGCGGTTCACCCTGGTGACCGCCGACCTCAAGGACCCGCAGTGGGCCCGCGCCCTGCCGCCGGGACCGTTCGACGCGGTGGTGACCGCCACCGCCCTGCACTGGCTGCCCGCCACCCATCTGGCCCGGCTCTACGCCGACCTGGCCGGACTGCTCCGCCCCGGCGGGGTGTTCCTCAACGCCGACCACATGCCGGACCCGGAGGTCCCGCTGCTCAACGCCGCCGAGCGGGCCCAGCGGCACGGGCGGCAGGAGCGGGAGAAGGCCGAGGGTGTCCTGGACTGGGAGGCCTGGTGGCTCGCCGCCGCGGCCGACCCGCTGCTCGCCGACCAGGTGGCCGCCCGCAACGTGCTGTACGGCTCGCACGCCGACGGCGAGTCCCACCCGGCCGGCTGGCACACCGAGCGACTGGTGGCGTCCGGCTTCGCCGAGGCCGGGGTGGCCTGGCGCTCGGTCACCGACGCCATGGTGGCGGCCGTCCGCTGAGCAGGCCGCCCACCGAGCAGGCCGCCCACCGAGCGGGGCGGTCCGTCGAACGGAGCGGTCCGTCGGGTGTGGCGGTCCACCGGGCGGGGCGCCGGTCCGGCCGGCGCCCCGCCCGGTGCGCTCAGCGCAGCAGCACCGCGTCCATGCCCGGCACCTCCGGCGGCAGCGCCACCAGCCCCAGCTCGGCGGGCGAGGCCAGCCGGGGGTGCGAGGGCAGCACCCGCACCGTGTAGCCGAACGGCCCGGTGCGGCCGAGCTCCAGTGAGCCCTCGTACCTGGTCCGCCCGTCCAGGTCGGGCCCGCCGACCGGCTTGAGCGCGAGCAGAGTGGCGTCCGAGATCCGGTCGGACTCGTCCACCCGGCCGGAGACCACCTGGACCTCGACGTCGGTCGGCTCCAGCGGGCCCAGGGTCACCTGCACCCGCAGCGCCAGGGCGCTGCCGAGCTCCTGCGCCTCGTCCGGGCAGTCCGCCTCGACGTGCTCCACCCGGACGGCCGGCCAGGCCTCGCGCACCCCGGCCTTCCACCCGGCCAGCTCCCGGGCGGCGCGGTGCGCCCCGCTGCCGGCCAGCTCCCGCTGGGCCTGCGCGGCCGGGGCGTAGAGCCGTTCGACGTACTCGCGGACCATCCGGCCGGCCAGCACCTTGGGCCCGAGGGTGACCAGGGTGTGCCGGACCATCGCGATCCACCGGTGCGGCAGGCCGTCCGAGCCCCGGTCGTAGAAGCGGGTGGCGACCTGGTCCTCGATCAGGTCGTAGAGCGCGGCAGCCTCGATGTCGTCGCGCCGCTCGGCCTCCCGGCTGTCCGGGTCGAGCACGCCGTCGCCGGTGTCGGCGGTGGGGATCGCCCAGCCGTTCTGGCCGTCGAACCACTCGTCCCACCAGCCGTCCAGCACCGACAGGTTGAGGCAGCCGTTGAGCGCGGCCTTCATCCCCGAGGTGCCGCAGGCCTCCAGCGGGCGGAGCGGGTTGTTCAGCCAGACGTCGCAGCCCGGGTAGAGGTGCCGGGCCATCGCCATGTCGTAGTCCGGCAGGAAGACGATCCGGTGCCGGACGGCGGGGTCGTCGGCGAAGGCCACCATCTGCTGGATCAGCCGCTTGCCGCCGTCGTCGGCCGGGTGGGCCTTGCCGGCGACCACGATCTGCACCGGCCTGGTCGGGTGCAGCAGCAGCGCGCGCAGCCGGTCCTGGTCGCGGAGCATCAGGGTGAGCCGCTTGTAGGAGGGCACCCGGCGGGCGAAGCCGATGGTGAGCACGTCCGGGTCGAGCACCGAGGAGACCCAGCCGAGTTCGGCCTCGCCGGCCCCGCGCTGGTGCCAGGAGGCGCGCAGCCGGTGGCGGACCTCGTCGACCAGCTGGGCGCGCAGGGTGCGGCGGAGGTCCCAGACCTCGGTGTTGCCGATCCGCTCCAGGCCGGTCCAGCGCTTGGTCTCGCCGGTGGTCATGGCCTCCTCGGCGCGGTCGGCGCCGATCTCGGCGGCGCCGAGCCGGACGACCGCCGGGTCGATCCAGGTGGCCGCGTGGACGCCGTTGGTGACCGAGGTGATCGGCACGTCCGCGGCGTCGAAGCCCGGCCAGAGGCCGTTGAACATCGAGCGGCTGACCTCGCCGTGCAGGGTGGAGACGCCGTTGGCGCGCTGGGCCAGCCGCAGGCCCATGGCGGCCATGTTGAACAGCTTCGGGTCGCCGCCGCGCCAGGTCTCGGCGCCGAGCGCGAGCACCTGCTCGACCGGGACGCCGGGGAGCGCGGTCTCGCCGCCGAAGTGCCGGGCCACCAGCTCGCGGTCGAACCGGTCGATGCCGGCCGGGACGGGCGTGTGGGTGGTGAAGAGGGTGCCGGCCCGGACCGACTCCAGGGCGGCCGCGAAGTCGAGCCCGGCGTCCGCGACCAGTTCGCGGATCCGCTCGACGCCGAGGAAGCCGGCGTGGCCCTCGTTGGTGTGGAAGACCTCGGGCGCGGGGTGCCCGGTGAGCCGCTGGTAGGCGCGCACGGCCCGGACGCCGCCGACGCCGAGCAGCATCTCCTGCAGCAGCCGGTGCTCGCTGCCGCCGCCGTAGAGGCGGTCGGTGACGTCGCGCTCGGCGGGCGAGTTGGCCTCGATGCCGGAGTCCAGCAGCAGCAACGGGACCCGGCCGACCTGGGCCTTCCAGATGTGCGCGGCCAGGGTGCGGCCGCCGGGCAGCGCGAGGTCCACCCGGCTGGGCGTGCCGTCGGGTTCGCGCAGCAGGGTGACGGCCAGCTCGTCCGGGTCGAGCAGCGGGTAGCGCTCCTGCTGCCAGCCGTCCCGGTCGAGGGACTGCCGGAAGTAGCCGTGCCGGTAGAAGAGACCGACGCCGATGATCGGGACGCCGAGGTCGCTGGCGGCCTTCAGGTGGTCGCCGGCGAGGATGCCGAGGCCGCCGGAGTACTGGGGCAGCGCGGCGGCGATGCCGTACTCGGGCGAGAAGTAGGCGATGGCGGCGGGGAGCGGCGCGGCGGCCTGCTGTCCCGCCGTCTGGTACCAGCGCGGGCCCGCCAGGTACTCCCGCAGGTCGTCGGCGAGGTCGCCGAGCCGGCGCAGGAACCTGCGGTCGGCGGCGAGCGCGGCGAGCCGGGCGGCCGGGACCTCCCCGAGCAGCCGCACCGGGTCCTCGCCCGTCGCGGCCCACACGTCCGGGTCCACGGACCGGAAGAGGTCCCGGGTCTCGGGGTGCCAGGACCAGCGCAGGTTGAGAGCCAGCTCGTGCAACGGCTGGAGTTGTTCGGGCAGGACGGTGCGGACGGTGAATCTGCGGATTGCCTTCACGGCGTGAAGCGTAGCCTCGCCCGATGGCATGATGGTGCGTCAGTTGGGCTATTCGGCATCCGTTCGGCCTATTGATGAGATCGCATTCGGCGCATTGGACTGCACGGGGGGCGCACGAGGCGCACTTTCCGGGGCGCCGCGCCACCAATACGTGAACACGGTGGAACAGATCCATTTCCGCCGGCGGGCCCGTGCCCGATCACCTCCGAAACTCCGGCCGGACCGGTGCGGAATCGACTCCACCGGTGCGAGGATGAACTGCGGTCGTCGATGCTGCGGGGAGTGCGGAGACGGGTGGCGTTCCCCCGCGAAGCAGCACGTCCGAATCCTTTTCGTGTTGATCGTTCGTCATCCTGATTGGTCCATTCGGCGCCCATCGCGGACCGCCGCGTGTCCTTGCGATCATCCCGCTCGTTCACGGGTGGGTCGGGTCCTCCAGGGGCGCGCTCCGAGAGGCGTGCGCCGGGACGCGCGCGGGCTCTCGGGCCCTCCGCCACGGGCTCGGCGGGAGCGGGGCAGGTTGCCCGGAACGACGGCGCGGGCAGGCTTCCGGTCGCAGGTCCTCCCCACCCAGTAGTCCTCCCGGTACTCCCCTGGCCCTGCCGGCCCGCGGGAGCTGCCGCCGATCTCGGGCAGGAGTTTGGCATGCACGGCGACACGCGGGACCAGTCCACACCGGTGGCGGACATCCTCGACGCAGCGGTCGCGGAATCCGCCGGACGGATGGATTCTGACGCTCGGACGGACGCGGCGATGCCGGGACCCCGGGGTGCCGGGGCAGACGGTACGGAGCGACCGGACGAACCGGCCCGACAACCAGGGGCCGAGGACAGCCGGACCGCCCCCGGCCCGACCAGGGCCGCGACCCCGCGCGGGCGCACCACCGCCCGCGGCGCGAGCGCCTCCGAACCCGCCACCGGCCGGGCCGGGGGCGCCGCACCCGCCGGTGCGCCCACCGCGCGCCCCACCGCCGGCCGGACCCGCGCGAAGCCCGCCACCACCCGCAAGACCGCCCGCAAGACGACAGAGAGCGACACCGTGATCGGCCGCATCCCCGTCCTGGACGTCAGCCCCCTCGTGGACGCCGGCCGCCGCCCGGCCAAGGCGGTGGTGGGCGAGTCCTTCCCGGTCTCCGCGACCGTGTTCCGCGAGGGCCACGACGCGGTCGCCGCCAATGTGGTGCTGCGCGACCCGCGCGGCCGCGGCGGCCCCTGGACGCCGATGCGCGAGCTGGCCGAGGGCTCCGACCGCTGGGGCGCGCACGTCACCCCGACCGCCCCCGGCCGCTGGTCGTACCTGGTCGAGGCGTGGTCGGACCCGGTGGCCACCTGGCGCAAGGCCGCGTCGATCAAGCTGCCGGCCGGGATCGACACCGCGCTCGTCCTGGAGGAGGGCGCGCAACTGCTGGAGCGCGCCGCCGCCGGGGTGCCGAAGAAGGAGGGCCGGGCGGTGGTGCTGGCGGCCGCCGAGGCGCTGCGCGACCCGGGCCTGCCGCCGCTGTCCAGGCTGGCCGCCGCGCTCGCCCCCGAGGTGCAGGAGCTGCTGGGCCGCTTCCCGCTGCGCGAACTGGTGAGCGCCTCCCGGCCGGTGCCGCTCCAGGTGGACCGGGAGCGGGCGCTGTTCGGCTCCTGGTACGAGTTCTTCCCCCGCTCCGAGGGCGCGGTGGTCGACCCGTCCGGGGTGGAGCCGCCGCGCTCGGGCACCCTGCGGACCGCCGCCGAGCGGCTGCCGGCGGTCGCCGCGATGGGCTTCGACGTGGTCTACCTGCCGCCGGTCCACCCGATCGGCCGTGCGTTCCGCAAGGGCCCGGACAACAGCCTGACGGCCGGCCCGCACGACGTCGGCTCGCCCTGGGCGATCGGCTCCCCGGAGGGCGGCCACGACGCCGTGCACCCGGACCTCGGCACGATCGAGGACTTCGACCACTTCGTCGCCGAGGCCACCGCGCTGCACCTGGAGGTGGCGCTGGACTTCGCGCTCCAGTGTTCGCCGGACCACCCCTGGGTGAACAAGCATCCGGAATGGTTCAGTCACCGGGCGGACGGCACCATCGCCTACGCCGAGAATCCTCCGAAGAAATATCAGGATATTTATCCGATCAACTTCGACCAGGACATGGACGGAATCGTCAAGGAGACGATCCGGGTCCTCCGGTTCTGGATGGCGCACGGGGTACGGATCTTCCGGGTCGACAACCCGCACACCAAACCGGTGCTCTTCTGGGAGCGGGTGCTCGCCGACATCGCCCGCACCGACCCGGACGTGGTCTTCCTCGCCGAGGCCTTCACCCGTCCGGCGATGATGCACACCCTGGGGAAGATCGGTTTCCACCAGTCGTACACGTACTTCACCTGGCGCAACACCAAGGCCGAACTCACCGAGTACCTCACCGAGCTCACCGGCGACGCGGCCGCCTACATGCGCCCCAACTTCTTCGCCAGCACCCCGGACATCCTGCACGCCTACCTCCAGGACGGCGGCCGGGCCGCGTTCGCGATCCGCGCCGTCCTGGCGGCCACCCTCTCCCCCAGCTACGGCGTGTACGCCGGCTACGAGCTCTACGAGAACGAGCCGGCCCACCCCGGTTCCGAGGAGTACCTGCACTCGGAGAAGTACGAACTGCGCCCCCGGGACTGGAGCCGCACCGACACCCTCGCCCCGCTGCTCACCGTCCTGAACCGGCTGCGCCGCCGTCACCCGGCCCTCCAGCAGCTGCGTTCACTGCGCTTCCACCCCACCGACAACGACCAGGTGCTCGCCTACTCCAAGACCGCCCCGACGCCCGACGGCCTCACCGACCACCTCATCACCGTGGTCAACCTGGACCCGCACCACACCCAGGAGGCCACCGTCACCCTGGACGGGGACGGGCCGTACGCGGTCCACGACGAGCTCACCGGCGCCGCCTACACCTGGGGCCGGCACAACTACGTCCGGCTCGACCCCTCAGCCGAGCCGGCCCACCTCCTCACGGTTCGGAGGAACCCAGCGTGACAGTCAACGAGCCCGTCCCCGACACCTTCCCCGAGACCTCGAAGAAGAACCTGGACCCGGAGTGGTTCAAGCGTGCGGTCTTCTACGAGGTGCTGGTGCGGTCCTTCCAGGACAGCAACGGCGACGGGGTCGGAGACCTCAAGGGGCTCACCGCCAAGCTCGACTACCTGCAGTGGCTCGGGGTCGACTGCCTCTGGCTGCCGCCCTTCTTCGCCTCGCCGCTGCGCGACGGCGGCTACGACGTGTCCGACTACAAGTCGGTGCTGCCGGAGTTCGGCGACCTCGCCGACTTCATGGAGTTCGTCGACGCCGCGCACGCCCGCGGCATGCGCGTGGTCATCGACTTCGTCATGAACCACACCAGCGACCAGCACCCGTGGTTCCAGGCCTCCCGGGAGGACCCGGACGGCCCGTACGGCGACTTCTACATGTGGGCCGACGACGACAAGCAGTACCCGGACGCCCGGATCATCTTCGTCGACACCGAGACCTCCAACTGGACCTACGACCCGGTGCGCAAGCAGTACTTCTGGCACCGGTTCTTCTCCCACCAGCCCGACCTCAACTACGACAACCCCCGGGTCCAGGACGAGATGATCGCCGGGCTGCGGTTCTGGCTGGACCTCGGCATCGACGGGTTCCGGCTGGACGCGGTCCCGTACCTGTTCGCCCGGGAGGGCACCAACTGCGAGAACCTCCCGGAGACCCACGAGTTCCTGCAGCGGGTCCGCAAGGAGATCGACGCCGACTACCCGGACACCGTGCTGCTCGCCGAGGCCAACCAGTGGCCGGAGGACGTCGTCGACTACTTCGGCGACTTCGCCTCCGGCGGCGACGAGTGCCACATGGCGTTCCACTTCCCGGTGATGCCGCGGATCTTCATGGCGGTCCGCCGGGAGTCCCGCTACCCCGTCTCGGAGATCCTCGCCAAGACGCCCAACATCCCGCACGGCTGCCAGTGGGGGATCTTCCTGCGCAACCACGACGAGCTGACCCTGGAGATGGTCACCGACGAGGAGCGCGACTACATGTACGCGGAGTACGCCAAGGACCCGCGGATGCGCGCCAATGTGGGCATCCGCCGACGGCTCGCCCCGCTGCTGGAGAACGACCGCAACCAGATCGAGCTCTTCACCGCCCTGCTGCTCTCCCTGCCCGGTTCGCCGGTGCTCTACTACGGCGACGAGATCGGCATGGGGGACAACATCTGGCTGGGCGACCGGGACGGCGTCCGGACCCCGATGCAGTGGACCCCGGACCGCAACGCGGGTTTCTCCTCCGCCGACCCGGGCAGGCTCAGTCTGCCGCCCATCATGGATCCGGTGTACGGCTACCAGGTGACCAACGTCGAAGCGCAGCAAAGCAGTTCGAGTTCGCTGCTGCACTGGACGCGTCGCATGATCGAGATCCGCAAGCTCAACCCGGCGTTCGGCCTCGGCAGCTACACCGAACTGCCCTCCAGCAACCCCGCGGTGCTGGCCTTCGTCCGTGAGTACGAGGGGGACCTGGTCATGTGCGTGAACAACTTCTCGCGGTTCGCGCAACCGACCGAACTGGACCTGCGGCGGTACGGCGGACGGAATCCGGTCGAGCTGATCGGCGGGGTGCGCTTCCCCTCCATCGGCGAGTGGCCGTACCTGCTCACCCTGGCCGGGCACGGCTTCTACTGGTTCCAGCTCCGCCGGCCCGCCCGGCCGACCGGAACCGTGCGGTCGAAGTAACGATCCGGCAGCCGCCACGGATCCCACCGAACCCTCCGGGGGCGCGAGTTCGTACCCCGCGCCCCCGGTCGTCTCTGCACCACCGCGTACGGAGAACAGCCCAACGGCCACCCACACGAAGGCGTGACACCCGGGCCCAGCGCTCGCGTGCCGCGCCGCCGCGCCGCCGCAATCCGGAAGACTGACGGACCCGGCCAGACCCGTCGGGCGATCCGCCCAGCTCCTCCGGGGAAAGGGAGTCATGTCCGAAACCTCCCGTTCGCAAGTCCCCCTGCACCAGGACGCCTCCGCCGGCCCCGCCGCGCCGGCCGTCCCGCGGGGTACCGGGGTCCGGAGGACCGCCCTGGGGGTGAGCGAACTCGTCCAGGCGGCGCTGCCGCTGATCGCCGAGTGGCTACCCACCCAGCGCTGGTACGCCGGGAAGGGACGGCCGATCACCGGCCTCACCCCCGTGGTCGGCACCCCCCTCCAGGTCGGCGACCCCGCCCTGCTGCACCTGCTGCTCCGGGTCGAGCACGCCGCCACCGCCGGAGCACCGCACGGCGACCTCTACCAACTGCTGCTCGGCATCCGCTCGCAGGGCCCGGCCGGCATCGAGCCGACCGCCGTCCTCGGCCGCCTCACCCAGGGCCCCTACGACGGGGCGACGCTCTTCGACGCGGTGCACGATCCGGAGCTCACCGGGCGGCTGCTGGAGCACCTGGCCACCGGCGACCGGTTCGGCGCACTGTCGTTCCGCCGCACCCCCGGCTCCGGACTGCCCACCAACCTGCCCGGGCGGGCCTCCACCGCCGAGCAGTCCAACAGCTCCGTCATCTACGGCACCTCGTACATCCTGAAGCTGTTCCGCCGCGTCCACCCCGGCACCAACCCCGACCTGGAACTCTCGCTCGCGCTCTCCCGGGCCGGTTCGACCCGCATCCCCCGGGTCGCCGCCTGGTTCGAGAGCCGGCTGGAGCGCGCCGAGCCGGCCACCCTCGGGCTGCTCCAGCGCTACCTCCCGGAGGCCGAGGACGGCTGGGAGCTCGCCCTCGACCAGGTCGGCCGACTGAAAGGCGACCCCTCCCCCGGCAACTTCGCGATCGAGGCGCACCGGCTCGGCCGGGCCACCGCCGAGGTCCACCGGGTGCTCTCCCGGTCGATGCCGGTGGCCCGGCTGGACCGGGGGCAGACCCGGCAGCTGGCCACCGCGATGGCCGACCGGCTGGACAGCGCGGTCGCCGCCGTCCCGGGGCTGATGCGCTACCGGGGCGCCCTGCGCTCGGCCTTCGGCCAGATGGCCGACGCCCACCCGGACGGCCTGGCGGTCCAGCGGATCCACGGCGACCTGCACCTCGGCCAGGCCATGCGCACCCCGCACGGCTGGGTGCTGCTGGACTTCGAGGGCGAGCCGGCCAAGTCGGTCGCCGAACGGCGCGAACCGCAGACCGCACTGCGGGACGTCGCCGCGATGCTCCGCTCCTTCGACTACGCCGCAGCCCACCTGCTGGCCGGCGGGCCGCCCGACCCGGAACTCGCGCACCTCGCCGCCGCCTGGGCGCAGCGCAACCGCACCGCCTTCTGCGCCGGCTACACCGCGGGCGGCGGCACCGACCCGGCGGCCTCGCCGGAGCTGATGCGCGCGCTGGAGATCGACAAGGCGGTGTACGAGGTGGTCTACGAGGCCAGGCACCGGCCGAGCTGGCTGCCGATCCCGCTGGCCGCGATCAACCGGCTCGCGCTCACCGTCTGATCCGCGGCGCCCCCTCGCCGGCCGGTCCGGTCCCCGCCCCACCGGGGGCCACCCCCTCCTCCTCCCCCGTTCCGCCGCCGGAGCCCCTCCCCGCCCCGGCGCCGACGGGCCCCGCCGCCCCGCATCCGCCGCCCCGCCCCCGATTCCGCGCCCCGCTCCAGGAGGGCCTCGCC
>NZ_JAIY01000006.1:954670-965337 GCF_000710405.2 Kitasatospora sp. MBT66
GCGACCGCCACCGCCACCGTGCCCCTGCCCGCACCCGAGCCCGCGCCCGCGCCCGCACCGGTGTCCGCACCCCTCGGCGACGCGGCCGTCCCCGGGACCACCGGGGCGCTGCGGCTGCCCGAGGCCCCACTGCCGCCCGGCGAGGTGGACCGGCTGGTCGGCGGCCAGCACCACGACCCGCACGCCCTGCTCGGCGCCCACCCCGTCAACGGCGGCACCGCGATCCGGGTGCTCCGTCCCTTCGCCGACCGGGTCCTGGTGGAGACCGACCAGGGCTCCGTCGAACTCACCCACCAGCAGGGCGGCCTGTTCACCGGCCTGCTGGCCGCCCCCGAGGCCCCCGACTACCGGCTGCTGGTCGACTACCCGGGCGCCGAACCGCTGCGCCAGCACGACGGCTACCGCACCCCGCCCACCCTCGGCGAACTCGACCTGCACCTCATCTCCGAGGGCCGGCACGAGCAGCTCTGGCAGGCCCTCGGCTCGCACGTGCGCACGGTCGGCGGAGTGACCGGCACCGCGTTCGCGGTCTGGGCGCCGAACGCCGCCGGGGTGCGGCTGATCGGCGACTTCAACCACTGGAACGGCACCGGGCACCCGATGCGCTCGCTCGGCTCCTCCGGCGTCTGGGAACTCTTCGTCCCCGACATCGGCGAGGGCACCCACTACAAGTACGAGATCCACACCCGGCACGGCCAGGTGCTCGACAAGGCCGACCCGCTGGCCCGGGCCGCGCAGCTGCCGCCCGGCACCGCCTCGGTCGTCACCAGCTCCTCCTACCGCTGGCAGGACGGCGACTGGATGGCCCGCCGGGCCCGCACCGCGCACCACCGCGCCCCGATGTCGGTCTACGAGCTGCACCTGGCGTCCTGGCGGCCCGACCTCACCGACTATCGCGCGATCGCCGCCGAACTCCCGGCGTACCTGAAGGAGTTGAACTTCACCCATGTGGAGTTCATGCCGGTGATGGAACACCCCTTCGGCGGCTCCTGGGGCTACCAGGTGTCCGGCTACTACGCGCCCACCTCCCGGCTCGGCGGCCCCGACGACTTCCGCTTCCTGGTCGACACCCTGCACCAGCACGGCATCGGCGTGATCGTCGACTGGGTGCCCGCGCACTTCCCCAAGGACGACTTCGCGCTGGCCCGCTTCGACGGCGAGCCGCTGTACGAGCCGGCCGACCCGCTGCGCGCCGAGCACCCGGACTGGGGCACCCTGGAGTTCGACTACGGCCGGGTCGAGGTGCGCAACTTCCTGGTGGCCAACGCGGTCTACTGGTGCGAGGAGTTCCACGTCGACGGCCTGCGGGTGGACGCCGTCGCCTCGATGCTCTACCTCGACTACTCGCGCGAGGGCGGCGCCTGGACCCCCAACCAGTACGGCGGGCGGGAGAACCTCGACGCGGCCGCCTTCCTCCAGGAGATGAACGCCACCGTCTACCGGCGCTGCCCGGGGGTGATCACCGTCGCCGAGGAGTCCACCGCCTGGGACGGCGTCACCCGGCCCACCGACCGGGGCGGACTCGGCTTCGGCCTGAAGTGGAACATGGGCTGGATGCACGACTCGCTGGTCTACATGGGCAAGGACCCGATTCACCGGCGGTTCCACCACAACGAGATCACCTTCTCGATGGTGTACGCCTGGTCGGAGAACTACATCCTGCCGATCTCCCACGACGAGGTGGTGCACGGCAAGCAGGCGCTGGTCTCCAAGATGCCCGGCGACTGGTGGCAGCAACGCGCCAACCACCGCGCCTACCTCGGCTTCATGTGGGCCCACCCCGGCAAGCAACTCCTGTTCATGGGACAGGAGTTCGCCCAGGGCGCCGAATGGGACCACGAGCAGGGCCCGCAGTGGTGGGTGCTCGACGAGCAGTGGCCGGCCCACCTGGAGCACCTCGGCGTGCGCCGCCTCGTCCGCGACCTCAACGGGCGCTACCTGGACACCCCGGCCCTGTGGGAGCAGGACAGCGTCCCGGCCGGCTTCAGCTGGCTCGACGGCGGCGCCGCCGAGGACAACCTGCTCTCCTTCGTCCGGTACGCCGCCGACGGCACGCCGCTGGTCGCGGTCTGCAACTTCTCCCCCGTCGTCCGGCACGGCCGCCGGGTCGGCCTGCCCGCGCTGACCGGCCGCGACCAGCTGTGGGAGGAGGCGCTCAACACCGACGCCGCGGCCTACGGCGGCAGCGGGATCGCCAACTCGCACCCGGTGAAGTCGGAGGCCGTCGAGTGGGACGGCCAGCCGCGCAGCGCCGAGCTGGTGCTGCCGCCGCTGTCGACCGTCTGGCTCCGCCCGGTGTGACGGGCCGTTCCGGGCCGCCGCTCCGCCCCCGTGGCGCGGAGCGGCGGCCCGGCGGCTCAGGGGCCGGGCGGAGGGAACGCGGGCAGCGTCATGGGGCCGGAGGGGGCCCCCGGCGTCGCCGGCAGGGACAGCGTCGGCCCGGGCGCGGTGGGGGACCACCCCGGGCGCGCGGGCCTCTCGACGTCCGGGCCGAAGGGCGAGGGCAGGACGGGCGAGGGCGAGGCGCCACCCTGCTGCTGACCGGGCCCCGTCGGCCGGAAGGTGTCGGGGTCGATGGGGCCGATCGTCCAGGACGTCACCCCGTCGGTGCCCGACCCCGCGGTGGCCGACCCGGTGGGCAACGGGAGGGCGATGGGCTCCGGGATCGCGGCGGCAACCCTCTCCCAGCGCTTGTCCGCCGCCACCTCGGCGAGCCGGTCGGCCGTCATCGGCGGGTCGACCCGGGTGATCCCGGACCCCCGGTCCAGCGGATTGCGGTTCCACTCCTGGACCATCAGGTGGTAGCCGCTCTTGCTGTAGAGGGAGGCGGACCAGGTCTTCGACCCGTCCGGGTCACCGCTCCGGGCGGTGGCCTGGTAGACCACCAACTGCGATCCGTCCGCCGTGGTGGAGGAGGTGCACGCATCGGGGGCGGTGACATAGGCGCAGCCCTTGGCGTCCTCGGGCATCACCGAGGGGCCGGTGATCCAGAAGAGGTAGTACGCCAGGCCGTGCCCGTCGTCGTGGGTCAGCCGGATCTGCGGAGTGCCGCTGTCCGTCCCCCGTGCCTCCTCGACCTTCACGATGTTCCCCGCCGGCAGCAGCGGCGTGAACAGGTCGAGGAACTCCTGGCCGGACACCGGCGCCGCGGTCGCCCCGGCGGACGGCGTGCCGGCGGCCGCGACCCGGCCGGTGCCGCCGCCGGGCAGGTCGGCCACCGCCACCCCGCCGACGCCGACCAGGGCCAGCGCGGCGGCGCCGGCCACCATCGCCGCCCGCCGCCGGCGGCGCAGCCGGCGGCCGTACGACCAGGCGGTGTCGACCAGCGGCACGGTCTCGGTGTGGAAGGTCTCCCCCGCCCGGGCCATCGCCGCGGAGAAGTCCTGCTCGTACTGGGTGTCGGGAAGCTCCCGGTCTTCGGACATGCTGAACCACCGTTTCAGGTCGGTCGATGATGAAGGTGGGCGGGTCGGCTCAGTGGTCGGCGAGTTCGCGCAGGTCGTCGCCGAGCACGGCGCGGATCCGGCCCAGCGCCCGGACGGTCTGCGTCCGGACGGCGCCCGGGCTGCGGCGCAGCACCTCGGCGGTCTGCTCGACGCTGCGGTCCTCCCAGAAGCGCAGGACCAGCACCGCCCGGTCGCGCGGCGCGAGCCGGGCGAGCGCGTCGACCAGGGCCAGCCGCAGCGCCGGGTCGCTCTCCCGGGCGGCGGAGTCCGGCACCGAGTCCACGGGCCGCTCGCCGCTGCTGCGCCGACTGCGGTGCGACAGGAAGGCCCGCACCAGGACGGTGTGCGCGTAGCCGGCCGGGTTGTCGATCCGCTCGCGCGGAACGAGCCAGGAGGTGCGGTGCCACTGGGCGTAGATCCGCCCGAGCGCCTCCTGGACCAGGTCCTCCGCCAGGTGGGTGTCACCGCCCACGAGCAGGCAGGCGGTGCGGTACAGGTGCGGGGTCCTCGCCGTCGCGAAGGCCCGGAAGTCGTCGTCCCGGCCCGCCTTCGTCCGTAGCTGACTCTCTCGTGCCATCCGCCGGGCTCCCCTGCCTCGTTTTCCCCTACACCTGAATGACCTGCGGACGGCCGGGCACGTTACAGGCAGCCGCCGAATTCCCCTCGCCCGCCCGTGCGGCCTCGCGGCTAGGCTCCCCGCCGGGGACGTCGGTGGGGACCGGGGGGAGCTTCGTGGGGACGGTGCTGGGGTGGGGGTACGTGCTGCTGCCGCTGGTCTGCTGGGCGGTGCTGGCGCGGACCAGGGCGGTCGGGGCGGTGGTCGCCGGGGTACTGGCCGCGCTGGCGGTCGTCCCGGTGGGCCTGGAGTACGGGTGGTTCCACAGCCGGGCCGTCGCGGAGTCCCAGGCCGGCTATCCGCTCGCCGCCGGGCTGGTCGTGCTGCTCGGCTCCCTGGCCGAGCACCTGCGGCGCGGCCACCGGCCCGCCGGCGGGTCCGGCCGGACGACCGCCGCGATCGCCCTGACCGCCGCGCACGCGCTGCTCGGCCTCGTGATCGGCCTGCTCTACCAGCTCGCCGTCCACGAGCCCTTCTCGCCCGAGCGGTCCGAGCTGGCGCTGCCGCCCGGCCTCGCCGTCGCGCACGACAGCGGTCCCGACCGCGACTGCGGTCTGCACACCTGTCTGCGCGAGCTGACGGTGGTGAGCACCGAGGGCCTGCCCGCCACCGAGGTGGCCCGGCGGCTGCGGGAGCGGCTGACGGCGGAGGGCTGGCGCACCCGGCCGGACCTCGTCCTGGCCCACCGGCACGGGTGGCTGCTGGACAAGCGGACCACCCTGCTGTCCATCGCCGAGCGGCCGGCCGGGGTCGCCGTCGAACTCGCCGGGACGGACCGCTCCCCCTGGTGACCTTCGGCCCTTGCTCCCGCGCGACCGCTCCGCTCGCCGACGCACG
This sequence comes from Kitasatospora sp. MBT66, assembly GCF_000710405.2. Taxonomy (NCBI): domain Bacteria; kingdom Bacillati; phylum Actinomycetota; class Actinomycetes; order Kitasatosporales; family Streptomycetaceae; genus Kitasatospora; species Kitasatospora sp. MBT66. The sequence continues at coordinate 959,570 of NZ_JAIY01000006.1, forward strand.
TTCACGGTGCGAATGTATGGTCGATATGACCACTTCCTGAGACGACGGGACGGAGAGAACCGCGTGGCGCGCAGCGTGTACGTGACCGGGATCGACCGGGGCGACGGCCGGCAGGCGGTGGAGCTCGGGGTCATGGAGCTGCTCACCCGCCAGGTGGACCGGGTCGGGGTGTTCCGTCCGCTGGTGCACGCCTCCGCGCAGGGCGCCGCCGGCCCCGACCACGTGGTCGAGCTGCTGCGGGCCCGCTACCGGCTGGACCTGCCGGCCGCCGACCTCTACGGCCTCGACTACGAGGCGGCCGCCGCGCTGCAGGCCGCACAGGGCCAGGACGAGCTGGTCTCGGTACTGGTGGACCGGTTCCGGGCGCTGGAGCGCCGCTGCGAGGCGGTGCTGGTGCTGGGCACCGACTTCGCGGACACCAACATCCCCGACGAGCTGGCCTTCAACGCCCGGCTGGCGAACGAGTTCGGCGCCGCCGTGCTGCCGGTGGTGGGCGGCCACGGCGAGGACGCGGACGCGGTGATCGCCGAGGTCCGCAACGCCCACCGGGCGTACACCGACCTCGGCTGCGAGACCCTGGCGATGGTCGCCAACCGGGTCGCCCCGGCGGCCAAGCAGCCGGTGCAGCGCAAGCTGACCGAGAAGCTGCCGATCCCCGCCTACGTCATCCCCGAGGAGCCGGCGCTGGCCGCGCCGACCGTCGCCCAGCTGGTCGAGGCCACCGGCGCCGAGGTGCTGATCGGCGACTCCTCCGGTCTCGCCCGGGACGTGCGCGGCTTCGTCTTCGGCGGCGCCATGCTGCCGACCTTCCTGGACGCGCTGACCGAGGGGGCGCTGGTCGTCACCCCCGGCGACCGGGCCGATCTGGTGATCGGCTCGCTGGCCGCGCACGCCGCCGGCGCCCCGCCGATCGCCGGGGTGCTGCTCACCCTCGGCCAGCACCCCGGCCCGAACGTGATGGCACTCGCCGCCCGGCTGGCGCCCGGCACCCCGGTGGCGGTCGTCCCGGAGGGCAGCTGGCTCACCGCCGCCGCCCTGACCCATCTGGAGGGCAAGCTCTCCTCGGCCAGCCCCCGGAAGGCCGAGATCGCCCTCGGACTGTTCGAACTGCACGTGGACACAGCCGAGTTGACCAACCTGATCGAGGTCGGCCGGTCCGAGCGGGTGACCCCGATGATGTTCGAGCACGCGCTGCTGGAGCGGGCCAGGGCGGCCCGCCGGCACGTGGTGCTGCCGGAGGGCACCGAGGACCGGGTGCTGCGCGCCGCCGAGATCCTGCTGCGCCGCAACATCTGCGACCTCACCCTGCTGGGCGAGACCGACGCCGTCCGCCGCAAGGCCGCCGCCCTGGGCATCGCGCTGCCGGAGCCGGACGCCGGGGCCGACCGCGCCCAGGTGCGGATCGTCGACCCGGCCACCAGCCCGCTGCGCCGCCAGTTCGCCGAGCTGTACGCCAAGCTGCGGGCGCACAAGGGCATGACCGTGGAACTGGCCCTGGACGTGGTCACCGACGTCTCCTACTTCGGCACCCTGATGGTCCAGGAGGGCATCGCCGACGGCATGGTCTCCGGCGCGGTGCACTCCACCGCCGCCACCATCCGGCCCGCGTTCGAGGTGATCAAGACCTCGCCGGGCGCGTCCATCGTCTCCAGCGTCTTCTTCATGTGCCTGGCGGACAAGGTGCTGGTCTACGGCGACTGCGCGGTCAACCCGGACCCGGACGCCCAGCAGCTGGCCGACATCGCCATCCAGTCGGCCGCCACCGCCGCCCAGTTCGGGGTCGAGCCGAGGGTCGCGATGCTGTCCTACTCAACCGGCACCTCCGGCTCCGGGGCGGACGTCGACAAGGTCCGCAAGGCCACCGAGCTGGTCCGCGAGCTGCGCCCGGACATCCTGGTCGAGGGTCCGATCCAGTACGACGCGGCGGTGGACGAGTACGTCGCGGCGACCAAGCTGCCGGGATCGGCGGTGGCCGGCCGGGCGACCGTGCTGATCTTCCCGGACCTCAACACCGGCAACAACACCTACAAGGCGGTGCAGCGCTCGGCGGGCGCGGTCGCCGTCGGACCGGTGCTCCAGGGGCTGCGCAAGCCGGTCAACGACCTGTCGCGCGGCGCGCTGGTGCAGGACATCGTGAACACGGTGGCGATCACCGCCATCCAGTCCCAGGAGCGTAAGGAGCTCAAGGGTGAGTGAGGGTACCCGGGTCCTGGTGCTGAACGCCGGCTCCTCGTCGGTGAAGTACCAGCTGATCGACATGCTGGACGGCGCCCGGCTGGCCTCCGGCCTGGTCGAGCGGATCGGCGAGACCGGCGGCCGGCTGGTGCACACCCCGCGCGCCGGCGCCGAGCGGGAGGCCGCCCAGGCCTTCCCCGACCACGGCGCGGCCCTCAAGGCGGTCGCCGAGGAGCTGGCCGCCGACGGCCTCGGCCTGGACTCCCCCGAGCTGGCCGCGATCGGCCACCGGGTGGTGCACGGCGGGCTGCGGTTCACCGAGCCGACCGTGATCACCGACGAGGTGCTGCGGGAGATCCGTCGGCTGATCCCGGTGGCGCCGCTGCACAATCCGGCCAACATCACCGGCATCGAGGTGGCCCGCGCGCTGCGCCCCGACCTGCCGCAGGTGGCCGTCTTCGACACCGCCTTCCACGCCTCGATGCCGGAGTACGCCGCCCGGTACGCGATCGACCGGGCGGTGGCCGACGAGCACCGGGTGCGCCGCTACGGCTTCCACGGCACCTCGCACCAGTACGTCTCGCGGGCCACCGCGCGGCTGCTCGGCAAGGACCCGGCCGAGGTCAATGTGATCGTGCTGCACCTGGGCAACGGCGCCTCCGCCTCGGCGGTGAGCGGCGGGCGCTGCGTCGACACCTCGATGGGCCTGACCCCGCTGGAGGGCCTGGTCATGGGCACTCGTTCGGGTGATATCGACGCCGGGGTGGTCTTCCACCTGCACCGGGTCGGCGGCCTGTCGGTCGACGAGATCGACGACCTGCTCAACCGCCGCAGCGGGCTGCTGGGCCTGTGCGGCGACAACGACATGCGCGAGATCATGCGGCGCGCCGACGAGGGGGACGCGGACGCCCGGCTGGCCTTCGACGCCTACATCCACCGGCTGCGCAAGTACATCGGCGGCTACTACGCGGTGCTCGGCCGGGTGGACGCGATCGCCTTCACCGCCGGGGTCGGGGAGAACGCGGCGCCGGTGCGGGCGGCGGCCGCGGCCGGACTGGAGGAGCTGGGCATCGCCGTCGACCCGGAGCTCAACTCGGTACGCTCGCGCGAGCCGAGGATCATCTCGCCGCAGTACGGGCGGGTGGCGGTCGCCGTCGTCCCGACCGACGAGGAGCTGGAGATCGCCCGGCAGACCTTCGCCCTGGTGCACCGATCGGCCGAAAACTGACCCCTCGTCGTCTCGCTCCGCGGAATCCTTCGTCGGCGATTCCTTTCCATTCGGGCCGAATGCACCCATAACACGAACGGATAGACTGATCGATATGCGCCGAGCGAAAATTGTCTGCACCCTGGGTCCCGCGACGGACTCCTACGAACAGCTGAAGGCCATCGTCGAGGCGGGCATGAACGTCGCCCGACTGAACATGAGCCACGGCACCCACGCGGACCACGAGGAGCGGTACCGCAAGGTCCGCCAGGTCTCGGAGGACACCGGCAAGGCCATCGGCGTCCTGGCCGACCTCCAGGGTCCCAAGATCCGTCTGGCGACCTTCGCCAACGGCCCGGTGACCGTCGACAACGGCGACGAGTTCACCATCACCACCGAGGACGTCCCCGGTGACCAGCACATCTGCGGGACCACCTACAAGGGCCTGCCCGGCGACGTCAAGCCCGGCGACCCGGTCCTGATCAACGACGGCGTCATCGCCCTGGAGGTCGTCAGCGTCGACGGCCCGCGGGTGAGGACCGTGGTCGTCGAGGGCGGCGTGCTCTCGAACAACAAGGGCATCAACCTCCCCGGCGCGGCCGTCAACGTGCCCGCCCTGTCCGAGAAGGACAAGGACGACCTGCGGTTCGCGCTCCGTCTGGGCGTCGACATGGTCGCGCTGTCCTTCGTCCGCAACGCCGCGGACGTCAAGGACGTGCACGCGGTCATGGACGAGGTCGGCATCCGGGTGCCGGTCATCGCCAAGATCGAGAAGCCGCAGGCCGTCGAGGCCATGGAGGAGATCGTCCTCGCCTTCGACGCGATCATGGTGGCGCGCGGCGACCTGGCCGTCGAGTACCCGCTGGAGCGGGTGCCGCTGGTCCAGAAGCAGCTGATCACCCTGGCCCGCCGGAACGCCAAGCCGGTCATCGTCGCCACCCAGATGATGGAGTCGATGATCCACGCCTCGCGCCCCACCCGCGCCGAGGTCTCCGACGTCGCCAACGCCATCCTGGACGGCACCGACGCGGTCATGCTGTCCGCCGAGTCCAGCGTCGGCAAGTACCCGGTCGAGACCGTCCGCACCATGAGCCGGATCTGCGAGAAGGCCGAGGAGGAGCTGCTCTCCCAGGGCCTCCAGCCGCTCAACCCGGGCCGCAAGCCGCGCACCCAGGGCGGCTCGATCGCCCGCGCCGCGTGCGAGCTGGGCGACTTCCTCAACGGCAAGGCGCTGGTCGCGTTCACCAAGTCCGGTGACACCGCGCGCCGGCTGTCCCGCTACCGCTCGCCGATCCCGGTGATCGCGTTCACCCCGGACAACGCCACCCGCAACCAGCTCTCGCTGAGCTGGGGCGTCGAGGCCCACGTCACCGAGCAGGTCGGCTCGACCGACGCGATGGTGGCCCAGGTCGACGGCGAGCTGCTCCGCATCGGTGAGCTGGACGAGGGCGACACCGTCATCGTCACGGCCGGCTCCCCGCCCGGCATCCCCGGCAACACCAACATGGTCCAGGTCCACCACCTGGGCACCCGCAGCGCGTAAGCGGCGCGGAACAAACGCCCGTGGGGCGGTCCCTCCGACGAGGAGGGGCCGCCCCACGGGCGTACGCGGGTCCGGGCCGGGTCAGGCCGCCCCGGGGTACGGCTGGTCGTCGTTGTAGAGCTTCATGCCGGGGATCTTCAGCGTCCCGCCGAACTGGCCCGACTGGATCGCGGTGACCCCGGTCAGCTCGATCCACAGCGGCACCTGGAGCTGGCCGATCAGGTCGTACAGCCACTGCGGCAGCGGCCCGTCCGGGGTGAGGGTCAGCTCGCCCAGGTCGATCGGGATCGGCAGGCCGAGCACCTTGGCCAGGTGGCCGGAGAGCCGCTCGACGTACATGACGACCGGGCCCTTGCGCATCGTCGAGACCGAGCCGGGCGCGCCCTTCACATGGAAGGTCTTGCCGTTCCCCTGCAGCGTCGTCATGTGCAGGTTCTCGATGTCGACCGTCTCCACCTCGAACTTCAGCACCCGCTTGGTGCCGGTCGGCGTCTGGACGTTGACCACGCCCAGCAGCACCGCGTGGTTCAGGGTGAGCCGGCTGGTCTGGAGGGTCCAGTTCTGGTCCGGCACCAGGATCGGGTTGTCCGGCGGCTTGCCGGCCGGGCTCAGCGCCTTGGAGTCGACCAGGCAGTTCGGGTCCTTCGACGGGGTCCCCGAGGCGGACGGCGTCGCCGGGGAGGCCCCGGCGACGGGCTTCGCGGACGCCTTGCCGGACGTCTTCGCGGAAGCCGACGCGGAGGGCGCCGCGCCGCCGGTCGCCGGGGCGCCGGTCGAGGGCGCCGCGGTGGGCTTCGGGCTCGTCGGCGCGGTCGTGCCCGGCGCGGTGGTGGCCGGCGCGGT
>NZ_JAIY01000006.1:965888-985312 GCF_000710405.2 Kitasatospora sp. MBT66
CGGCCGCGCAGCCGGAGCCGCACGGGTGTGCGGGGCGCCGCGTGCCGGGGCGAACGGTGCTCCGCCGGCTCGGGACGCTCCTCGCGCGGGTCACTCACCGGACCTCCTTGGGCTCCGCGGCCTGCTGCGCCGGAATGCTTCCCCCGGCGGCGGGCTGCTCGGCGGCGGCCTCGGCGGCCGGCTCCTCGGTGACCGGCTCCTCCGCGACGGGCGCGGCGGCGGGCTGCTCGGTGGCGACGGACTCGGCCGTCGTCCCCTCGGCCGCCACGGGCGCCTCGGCCGCGGTGGCGACCGCCGGCTCGGGCAGCTTGGCCCACGCCATCATCAGTCCGCCGCCGATCAGCCCCGGCAGCAGCGCCATGCCGAATCCGGCGAGGTTGGAGACCGGGATCGACACCAGCGTCAGCAGCGTGGTGGCGACACCCGCGAAGATCCGGACGGCGGGCTGGAACCAGGCGGTGAGCCCGAGAATGATCAGCAGCACGCCGATGATCAGCGAACCGGCGCCCGCCGTGGTCGACATGGCGATGGTCACGCCGCCCAACGACAGGTGGGCGTAGGGGAAGTACAGGATCGGGACGCCGGCGATCATGGCCAGCAGGCCGCCCCAGAAGGGCCTGGAGCGACGGAAGTCACGGAAGCCCCGCCAGAACGCCCCGACCAGGTTCCGATGTTCGGGCCGAGCCTCGGCCGTTGCGCTGGACATGGTGCAGCTCCTCGATGTCTCTACGAGGGAAGAACTGTGATGTCGGGCCGGGGGCGGTCTTCGCCGCCCCCGGCCCGTGGGAACCCGTCACTCGGGCATGCCGGTGGGCACGCCGTCAGCTGGGGCTCAGAAGCACTCGTTGCCCGCGCCGTCGCCGCTCTTGAGCTTGAGGCTCAGGCCGTTGAGCACGAAGGTGCCGGCCGAGGTGGCGCGCGCGGTCTGCTTGACGTCGGTCAGGACGGCCTGCTTGGCCGCCTGGGAGAAGCCCACCGCGCCGGTCGGGAGCTTCGCGCCGGCCTCCTTCAGCGCCGGGTGGCCGTGCCAGCCCTGCGTGGCCGAACCGGTGAGGGTGGAGGCGTCCTGGCCGATGTTGATGTCGGTGAAGGTCGCGTCGGCGTCCAGCTGCTCCAGGTCGATCAGCAGGTTGTGCGCGGTGACCGGCTTCTTCTCGTCGTTGCCGGCGTTCAGCTGGAGGGTGATCTTGCCGAGGCCGAGGCGCGACAGGTCGGTGACGACCGACTGGCAGAGGTTGTGGATCTCGGCGTCGTCGAAGGCCGAGACTGCGACCGGGTGCAGCGTTCCGTTGGCCTCGACGTCGACCGCGCCGAACTGGGCGAAGTTGTCGCCCTTCAGGTACGAGGTCTTCACCTTGAACTGCTGGCCGGAGACGCTGAACGACGCGGCGAGCGCGCTGTTGGCGATGGAGACACCGACCATCGCGGTGGCCGCGATGCTCGGGACCATCACCAGGGCGAAGCGCTTCCAGCGGGTCTTGCCGTGGGTCTGGGACATGCGTGTCCTCCTTCTGGACGTACATCTCCGGCTCCCCGGTGGCGCGTCCCGCGTCAATGGGGGCCTGGGATGGGAGAGAGCTACGTCCTCGGTAGCGGAGAGCGCCGTGGCAACACGGGCGATCCCCCCGAGCGACAACCAGTGACCGCGCGGGCAGCGCGGCCTTGCGAAGGACAGGAACCGCCGTGGGAGCGGATACCCCCCTGCCTTCTCGCCGGCGGCGGGGCCGTCGGCAGCCCGGTGGGGATCCCCTACGTCGGGTCCGCAGACCGGCTGCCGGCGGAGGTCGAATCGTGGGGACCGGGCGTGCCGATGCTGCTCGAATCCCGGGCTGAGCACAAGAGGTCGCATTACTGACGGGTAATCCCATACGAGCCGAAACGATCATGGAATCGGCGGGAAAAGCACGCAGAGTGACGAAATGAAGGATTCGTGAGGGCGAAATCCCTCGGAAACATCAGCGAAACACCCGTGGACGGTCACATGTCGTGACCGTCCACGGGTGTTGTCAAGATTTGGTAAACCTCAGCCGCGATGACCGGATTGTCGCCAAATCACCAGGCGGCACCGCAGGTCATCCGCCGTGTCACCGGCCGGACTTGGAGCGCGGGATCAGAACAGCACCCGGGCCAGCGCCTGACGTGCCGCGGTGACCCGCAGGTCCTCGGTGCCGATCACCTCGAACAGCTCCAGCAGCCGCAGCCGGACCGCGTCCCGGTCCTCGCCGAAGGTCTTGCCCACCGTCACCACCAGCCGGCCGAAGGCGTCCTCGACATGCCCGCCGACCAGGTCCAGGTCGGCCGCCCCCAGCTGGGCCGCGACGTCCTTGGGGTCGGCGGCCGCGGCCGCCCGGACCGCCTGCGGGTCCAGCCCCTCGACCCGGTGCAGCAGCTGCGCCTGGGCCAGGCCGAGCCGGGCCTCGGTGTTGCCCGGCTGCTCGACCAGCACGTTCTTGTAGGCCTGGACGGCGCCGGCCAGGTCGCCCCGGTCCAGCGCGTCGTGGGCGGCGGAGAGCGCCGGGTCCTCCGGCCGCTGCGGAGCGGCGGCCTCGACGCCCTCGGCCGGAGCGCCGGCGCCGCCGACGATGCCGAAGCGCTGCTCGGCGACCAGGATCAGCTGGTCCAGCACCTTGCGGACGTTGGCCTCGTTCTCGGCGCCCTGGAACAGCGGCACCAACTGGCCGGCCACCACGGCCATCACGGCCGGGATGCCCTGGATGCCGAACTGCTGGGCGATCAGCTGGTTGGCGTCCACATCGATCTTGGCGAGCACGATCCGGCCGGCGTACTCCTCGGCCAGGCGCTCCAGGATCGGGCTGAGCTGCTTGCAGGGCCCGCACCACTCGGCCCAGAAGTCGACGACCACCGGCACCTCGGTGGACCGCTGGACGACCTCGGTCTCGAAGGTGTCCTCGGTGACGTCGATGACGAGCTCGTAGCCGACCCCGGCCGGGGCGACCCCGGCCTCCTCGGCGGCGGCCGACTGGCGGGCCCGCTCGGCCCTGGCCTGCTCGGCCTTCTGGGCAGCCTCGCCGGCTGCCTTCACTGCGGCGAGGTCGACCGCGCCACGCAGGGCGGCACTGTTGAGACGAGAATTCCGTGGCTGCATGGCACTATCCTCCCCCGCTCGCGCCGCCGGTGGGCACCAACCTCCCGGAAATCGCCCCGCGCGGGCTGCGCGGTCCCGATTCCCGAAGCGGTGGACCCACCTCCGAGTAGCCTGAACCGTTCGGCGCGGATCCCCATCCGCGCCCGCGCCGCTCCCGTCCCACGGGGACGCGGCGCCTGGTCGTCGCTTTCGCTACGAGTCGTAGCGTAACTGGATCGGGGCCACCCGCCGCAACCCCTATCGGCAGTCCCCCGACGTGAGCTGAGCCACTTTCCCGGGCGCCCCGGCTGACCTGGGTGCGGAGGAGTCGCTACCGTTACCGGTCCCACCCAAGTTACTTACCGGTAAATCGCAAGGAGGCCCGGTGCCGGCCCCCCAGCCACCCGTGACCCCGCCGCACGAGGTCCGCCCGGCCGAGGCCCCCCAGGACGCCCCCCGGGGCCCCGGGCTCCCGCCCCACGCCCGCCCCCCGGAGCCCCCCGAGGGGGGCGCGGCCCGGGCCAAGGGGCGGCCGCGCAGTGCCGCCGCCGACCGCGCCATTCTGGACGCCACCCGCGAGGCCCTCGCCGAACTCGGCTGGGGCGGACTGACCATGGGCCATGTCGCGACCAGGGCCGGGGTCGCCAAGACCACCCTGTACCGGCGCTGGCCGTCCAAGAACGAGCTGGTGGTCGACGCCGTCGCCAGCCTCTTCGACGAGCTGGTGATGCCCGACCTCGGCAGCCTGCGGGCCGACATCGAGGCGGTGGTGACCCAGTTCGCCGATCTGCTGGCCCGTCCGGAGACCCAGGCCGCGCTGCTCGCCCTGTTCGCCGAGGGCACCCGCGACCGCCAGCTGCGGCGGCGGATCCGGGAGGCGATCGTCGATCCGCAGAAGCGGCTGGTCCGGCAGGGCCGGGCCGCCGCCCAGACCCGGGGCGAGCTGGCCCCGGACTGCGACGAGGCCACCGCCCGCGAGGAGATCGACATCATCTTCGACACCATCGCCGGGACGGTCGAGCACCGGGTGCTGGTCAGCGGCGAGCCGATCACCCCGGAGTGGACCCGCCGGTTCACCGGCCTGCTGCTCGGCCCGTTCCCGAGCCTGCTCGGCGACTGAGGACGACTGAGGACGGCCGAGGACGGCCGTGGACGACCAGGGGCGGCCGCGGGCACGCCGAAGGGCCGTCCGGCGCCGCAGGGCACCGGACGGCCCGACCGCTCACCCGCCCTAGAAGCGGGCGGTCTCCCGGTAGATGCCCCACTCCTCGCGCAGGGCGTTGCAGATCTCGCCGAGGGTCGCCTCGGCGCGCACCGCGTCCAGCATCGGCGGGATCATCGAGGCGCCGGACCGCGCGGCGGCCAGCATCGCGTCCAGCCCGGCCCGGACCGCGGCCTCGTCGCGGGCCGCCCGACGGGCGCCCAGCACCCGGACCTGCTCCCGCTCCACCTCGTGGCTGACCCGGAGGATCTCCAGCTCGGGGGTGACGCTGCGGGGGTGGCAGTTGACGCCGACGACCCGCTTCTCGCCCTTCTCCACCGACTGCTGGTACTGGAAGGCCGCCTCGGCGATCTCGCCGGTGAACCAGCCGTCCTCGATCCCGCGCAGGATGCCGGAGGTGATCTGGCCGATCGGGTGGTCCTCCCGGCCCTTGTCCAGGATCTTCCGGAAGATCTCCTCGGCCTGCTGCTCGATCCGGTCGGTCATCGCCTCGACGTACCAGGAACCGCCCAGCGGGTCGGCCACATTGGTGATGCCGGTCTCCTCCATCAGCACCTGCTGGGTGCGCAGGGCGATCTCGGCGGCCTGCTCCGAGGGCAGCGCCAGGGTCTCGTCCAGGGCGTTGGTGTGCAGCGAGTTGGTGCCGCCGAGCACCGCCGAGAGCGCCTCGACGGCGGTGCGGACCACGTTGTTGTACGGCTGCTGCGCGGTGAGCGAGACGCCGGCGGTCTGGGTGTGGAACCGCAGCCACTGGGCCTTGTCGGTCTTGGCGCCGAACCGCTCGCGCATCCAGCGGGCCCAGATCCGCCGGGCGGCGCGGAACTTGGCGATCTCCTCGAAGAAGTCCAGGTGCGCGTCGAAGAAGAACGACAGGCCCGGGGCGAAGACGTCCACGTCCAGGCCCCGGGAGAGGCCCAGTTCGACGTAGGCGAAGCCGTCGGCCAGGGTGTACGCGAGCTCCTGCGCGGCCGTCGCCCCGGCCTCGCGGATGTGGTAGCCGGAGACCGACAGCGGCTTGTAGGCCGGGATGCCCTCGGCGCAGTGGGCCATCAGGTCGCCGATCAGGCGCAGGTGCGGCTCGGGGGCGAAGAGCCACTCCTTCTGGGCGATGTACTCCTTGAAGATGTCGGTCTGCAGGGTGCCGTTGAGCACGGCCGGGTCGACGCCCTGCCGCTCGGCGGCCACCAGGTACATGCAGAAGATCGGCACGGCCGGGCCGCTGATCGTCATCGAGGTGGTGACCTCGCCGAGCGGGATGCCTCGGAACAGCACCTCCATGTCGGCGGCCGAGTCGATCGCCACACCGCAGTGGCCGACCTCGCCGAGCGAGCGCGCGTCGTCCGAGTCGTAGCCCATCAGGGTGGGCATGTCGAAGGCCACCGAGAGGCCGCCGCCGCCCGCCTCCAGGATCATCCGGTAGCGCTCGTTGGTCTGCTCGGCGTTGCCGAAGCCGGCGAACTGCCGGATGGTCCACGTCCGGCCCCGGTAGCCGGTCGCGTGCAGCCCGCGGGTGTACGGGTACTCCCCGGGCCAGCCGATCCGCTCGAAGCCCTCGACGGCCTGCCCGGGGGCCGGGCCGTAGACCGGCTCGACCTCCTCCCCGGAGAGGGTGGTGAAGTCCGCGTCCCGCTTGCGGGCGCTGTCGTACCGCTGCTGCCAGCGCTGCCGTCCGCGCTCGATCTCCTCGGCGTCCATGACCCCGAACTCCGCTCCGTACGGCCGCCACACCAGCGGGCGGCACAGCTATTAGGACGTCCTACCAATTTACTCGGACGTCCTAGTATTTGTCGACGGACACCCGGCCAAGCGCACCGGGAGCATGCGAAAGGGCGCCCTCCCCCGGACGGGGAAGGGCGCCCTCGGCGGCCCGGACGGCCGCTGCGGCCTCGGCGCGACGGTCGGCGGCGGCGCCGCTCAGACGCCGGCCGGCTGGCGGGCGGCGTCGGCGGCGGAGGACCCGGCGGCCGCCTCGGCGACCACCTTGCGCTCGGCCACGAAGGAGGCGAACGGGATGCAGCCGGCGGCCAGGAAGAAGACCATCCGCCCCAGCGGCCACTTGAGCTTCTGACCGAGCAGGAAGGTCACCACGAAGTACCCGATGTAGAGGTACCCGTGCAGCATCGCGACGTAGGTGGTCACGTCCTCGGCCGCGTGGAAGCCGTACTTCGCGACCATGAAACCGCAGAAGACCAGCAGCGCCACACCGGTCGCCAGGGCCAGGGCGCGGTACCAGCCCAGCAGGGGGGTCGCCTTCATTTCTGCATCGCCTCGCCAGTCAGCATCGGGGGGTACGTCCTGATCCGCGCACCGCTCCCACGAGGGTAGCCGCCCTCACGCCCCGCCCGGCGCAGGCCCCTCGCCCGGCAGCTCGGCGAAGTCGCCGGCCGCCACCCGCAGCGGGCGCAGCAGGTCGAACACCTCGCGGCACTGGCCGCCGTCGAACTCCTCCAGACCGAAGTCCATCGCCATGAGCTCCCCGGTGGCCCCCTCGACGACCTCGCGGCCCCGGTCGGTGATGGTGGCGAGCACGCCCCGGCCGTCCAGCGGATTGGGGCGGCGGGCGACCAGCCCGGCCCGCTCCAGGCGGTCGACGGTGTTGGTGACGCTGGTCGGGTGGACCATCAGGCGCTCGCCGATCTTGGAGAGCGACAGCTCGCCGGTCCGGCTGAAGGTGAGCAGGACCAGCGCCTCGTAGCGGGCGAAGGTCAGCCCGTACGGCTTGAGCACCGCGTCCACACGGGAGAGCAGGATCTGGTGGGCCCGCATGATCGAGGTGATCGCCGCCATCGCGGGGACGGCTCCCCAACGGCGGGTCCACAGCTCGTCGGCACGGGCGATCGGGTCGAAGTCGAGTGCGAGGGGCTTGGCCACCCGCCAACCGTACCGGCGGGAGCGGCCGGTGCTACCAGTCGTCCTGAGGGATGGACAAGCGCGACACGTGGCGGGATCACGCCAACGGGTCCGTCAGGTCCGTACCAGCACGTTGCGGGGGTGTGAACGGGTACCAACCGTTCCGCGGCCGGGGGCGGACGGGCCCCGGGCGGCCCGCGGACGGCATCGGCGCCGCTACCGGGCGGCGGTTCGGACCGGAACCCGCGACAGGGACAGGGGATTCACCCCTTTCCTCACTCTGTTCACGTTCCGCCACATTGGCGAGACCTGGCCAATCCATGAACAAGACCTGTCATTTCACTTGTTGGATTGTCATGCTTTCGGCCAGCCCCGTCCGGTGGCCACCGCCCCACTCACCGGTGACCACCGTGGACCGCACGGAGCAGCACGTCAGCGCCCGTTCCGCCCCTAAGGTGCCAACCCCGGCACCCCGGAGCGAGGCGCGACCGCGCACGCGGTTTCCCGGAAGGACCTGTACGTGAAGCGATCGCTCGCAGCCGGCGCCGTACTCTCCGCCACCGCCCTCCTCACCGGCGTCATCCAGGTGAGCACCGCCGCCCAGGCCACTCCCACCCCCTCGGTCCAGGCCCAGGCCGCCGAGCACCGGGCCGGCCTGATCGCCCTGGCGAACGGCGAGACCGGTCCGCTGACCAAGGCCCTCGGCCTCGGCGGCAAGGAGACCCTGGTGGCCAAGGACGCCGTGGTGGACGCCGACGGCACCCGCCACCTCCGCTTCGAGCGCACCTACGCCGGACTCCCGGTGCTGGGCGGCGACCTGGTCGTGCACCAGGCCGCCGGCGGCGCCGTCGAGGCCGTGGACAAGGCCGTCACCGCGCCGATCGCGGTGGCGAGCCTGACCCCGGCGATCCCGGCCGACAAGGCCGCCGCCCAGGCCTCCGGCGCGGTCGCCTCCAGCGTCGGCATCGCCGCCGACAAGGACGAGTCCCCGCTCGCCGAGGTGCACCAGACCGGTGCCGCCGAGCTGGTCGTCTGGGCCGCCGACGGCAACCCGCGGCTGGCGTACCGGACCACCGTCCAGGGCGTGCGCGCCGACGGCACCCCGAGCAGCCAGCTGCTGGTCACCGACGCCGCCTCCGGCGAGGTGCTGTCCACGCACGAGCAGGTGCAGACCGCCGCCGGCACCGGCAAGGGCGTCTTCGTCGGCAGCGTCCCGCTGACCACCACCAAGAGCGGCTCCACCTACCAGCTGAAGGACGCCTCCCGCGGCGGGCAGTCCACCAGCGACCTCAAGGGCAAGACCACCGGCTCCGGCACCCTCTTCACCGACGCCGACAACGCGTGGGGCGACGGCACCGCCGCCAACCGCCAGTCGGCCGCGGTGGACGCGCAGTTCGGCGCGGCGGCCACCTGGGACTTCTACAAGAACACCTTCGGCCGCAGCGGCATCAAGAACAACGGCGTCGGCGCCACCAGCCGGGTCCACTACGGGCGCAACTACGTCAACGCGTTCTGGGACGACTCCTGCTTCTGCATGACCTACGGCGACGGCAGCGGCAACACCAACCCGCTGACCGCGCTGGACGTCGCGGGCCACGAGATGACCCACGGCGTCACCTCGGCCACCGCCGGCCTGAACTACTCGGGCGAGTCCGGCGGCCTCAACGAGGCCACCTCGGACATCTTCGGCACCATGGTCGAGTGGTCCGCGAACCTCCCCGCCGACAAGCCGGACTACCTCATCGGCGAGGAGATCGACATCAACGGCGACGGCACCCCGCTGCGCTACATGGACAAGCCCTCCAAGGACGGCGGCTCGGCCGACGCCTGGTCCTCCTCGGTCGGCAACCTGGACGTCCACTACTCCTCGGGCGTGGCCAACCACTTCTTCTACCTGCTGGCCGAGGGCAGCGGCGCGAAGACCATCAACGGCGTCGCGTACAACAGCCCGACCTCCAACGGCTCGACGCTCACCGGCATCGGCCGCGACAAGGCCGCGGCGATCTGGTACCGCGCGCTGACGGTCTACTTCACCTCGACCACCAACTACAAGGCGGCCCGTACCGGCACCCTGAGCGCCGCCAAGGACCTCTACGGCGCCGGCAGCACCGAGTACAACGCGGTCGCGGCCGCGTGGAGCGGCGTCAACGTCAACTGACGCGCGGTCCGACGGACGTCCGGGGCCCTCACTGGGAGGGGAGGCCCCGGACGTCCGTCCTTTTCCCCCGGCCGGCCCCTCTCCCCCGCGCGCCCGTCCCTTCCCCGCCCGCGTAGCAACACCGGCGGAGGCCGACAAGGGCCGCCGCTGGCGGGATCACGCCAGCGGACGAAAGCGGACAACCGGCACAACCGTCGCACGGCCACCACCCGTTCGGGCCGTGGCGAGACCTGGCCAATACCCGGTCGCTCCCTGTTGTTCGCCGAACTGACTTGTCATGCTTCTGCCCAAGCCCCGTCCGGACGTCCGTCGCCCCACCCACCGACGGACCGTCAGGCCGCACGGAGCAGCACGTCAACGCCCTACCGCCCCAAGGCGCCAACCCCGGCGCCCCGGTACGCGGCGTGACCGCGCACCCGCGGTTTCGTGGAAGGAACCCCGCACGTGAAGCGAAAGCTGACAGCCGGCGCCGTACTCTCCGCCTCCGCACTTCTGGCCGGCGCCATCCAGGTCGCCGCCGCCCCCGCCCAGGCCGCCCCCGTCCTGCAGCGCGACGCGATCATCTCCCTGGCCGGCCAGCAGGCCGCGCCGGTGGCGAAGGCCCTCGGCCTCGGCGGCCAGGAGCAGCTGATCGTCAAGGACGCGATCGTGGACGCCAACGGCACCCGCCACCTGCGCTACGACCGGACCTACGCCGGCCTGCCGGTCCTGGGCGGCGACCTCATCGTCCACCAGAAGGCGAACGGCACCGTCGCCTCGGTGGACCGCGCCTTCGACGGCCGGCTCTCGCTGCCGAGCCTCACCCCGAAGCTCTCCGCCGGCACCGCCTCCACCCAGGCCGTCGACTCGGTCCGGGCCACCGTCGGCATCGCCCCGGCCGACGAGGACGCGTCCCCGGTGAGCCGGGTCGACGGTGCGAGCAGCCCGACCCTGGTGGTCTGGGCGGGCGAGGGCACCCCGCGGCTGGCCTACCAGACCGTGGTCCACGGCGAGCGCGCCGACGGCACCCCGAGCAGCCAGCGGCTGGTCACCGACGCCGCCACCGGCCAGCTGCTCTCCACCCACGAGGAGGTGCAGACCGCCACCGGCACCGGCAAGGGCGTGCACGTCGGGACGGTCACCCTGACCACCACCCAGAGCGGGTCCACCTACCAGCTCAAGGACGCCTCCCGCGGCAACCAGTGGACCGGCAACGCCAAGAACGGCAACGCGCTGTACACCGACGCCGACAACAACTGGGGCAACGGCACCGCCGCGGACACCCAGTCCGCCGCGGTCGACGCGCAGTTCGGCACCGGGGCGACCTGGGACTACTACAAGGCCAAGTTCAACCGGAACGGCATCAAGAACAACGGCGTCGGCGCCAGCAACCGGGTGCACTACGGCAACGCCTACGTCAACGCCTTCTGGCAGGACTCCTGCTTCTGCATGACCTACGGCGACGGCACCAACAACACCAACCCGCTGACCGCCATCGACGTGGCCGGCCACGAGATGAGCCACGGCGTCACGGCGGCGACCGCCAACCTCACCTACTCCGGCGAGTCCGGCGGCCTCAACGAGGCCACCTCGGACATCTTCGGCACCATGGTCGAGTGGTACGCCAACCTGCCCTCGGACGTGCCGGACTACCTGATCGGCGAGAAGATCAACATCTTCGGCAACGGTCAGCCGCTGCGCTACATGGACAAGCCCTCCAAGGACGGCTCGTCCAAGGACTCCTGGTACTCCGGGATCGGCAGCATCGACGTCCACTACTCCTCGGGCGTCGCGAACCACTTCTTCTACCTGCTGTCCGAGGGCAGCGGCGCCAAGGTGATCAACGGCGTCAGCTACAACAGCCCGACCTCCAACGGCTCCACGATCACCGGCATCGGCCGCGACAAGGCCGCCGCGATCTGGTACCGCGCGCTGACGACCTACTTCACCTCCAGCACCAACTACAAGGCCGCCCGCACCGGCACCCTGAACGCCGCCAAGGACCTCTACGGCGCCGGCAGCGTGGAGTACAACACGGTGGCCGCGGCCTGGAGCGCGGTGAACGTCAGCTAGTCGGGAACGGAACCACTCCCGGAAAAGCGACAGGCTGCCGGGGCCCACTGGGAGAGGGGGCCCCGGCAGCCTGTCGGCGTCGGGAGGGGTCGCGCGGGCCCGGTCAGGCCGCGACCGGCACCGCGGCCTTGCCCCCGGCGCGCTCCTCCTTGGCGAGCATCCGCTCGGCCACGAAGCCGCCGCCGGGCAGCACCGACAGCACGAACAGCACGGCACCGCGCTTGACGTCCCACTTCTGCGACTGCCAGGCCATGATCCAGAAGACCACGTAGAGGATGAACAGGATCCCGTGGACCATGCCCATCACCGGCACGCCGTTGAAGCTGGTGGTGCGCTTGAGCACCGAGCAGAGCAGCAGGAGCAGGAACGAGACCCCTTCGGGGCCGGAGACCAGGCGCAGGCGGTGGACGGCGCTGCTGTTCACGATGGGTACCTCGATACGGGGGCTCGGAGATCGCTTGTGAACCGGCTCACAAGCATCCGCCCCATTATCACCGAGCACATGTCCGAACCCGCCCCCGGGGGTGCGGGGAGCGGACTGCGGGCGGCCGCTTTGTACCGGACGCGTACCAGAACCAGGCCTCCCCCTCCCCGGCCCGGCCCGCCGACCGCTACATTGCGGCCGTGGCACAGTTTCGACTCCAGGGGTCCAAGACGCTCGCCGTCGACATGACCGGCGACCTCGTGAAGGCCAAGAACGGTTCGATGGTCGCGTACACCGGCCAGATGAACTTCAAGAAGCTCAGCGGTGGTGGTGACGGCATCCGCGGCATGGTGACCCGTCGGCTCACCGGCGAGCAGATGACGGTCATGGAGGTGAAAGGACAGGGCACCTGCTACTTCGCCGACCAGGCCACCGAGATCAACCTGGTACGGCTGAACGGCGAGACGCTCTACGTCGAGTCCGACAATCTGCTCTGCACCGAGGGCACGCTCAAGACCGGGACCAGCTTCACCGGCCTGAACGGCGTCTCCTCCGGCAACGGCCTGTTCACCACCAAGGTCGAGGGGCACGGCTGGGCCGCCGTCACCTCCAAGGGGCCGGCGATCATCCTCCGGGTGTCCCAGGGCATGCCGCTGCGGGTCGACCCCGGCGCGTACGTGGCGCACACCGGCAACCTCAACCGCTCCATCAAGTCCGGCGCCGGCTGGAGCACCTTCATCGGCGAGGGCGGCGGCGAGGCCGTCCAGGTGGAGTTCACCGGCGAGGGACTGGTCTACGTGCAGCCCTCCGAGAAGCTGACCGTCGGGGGCGACGTCTAATGGCGTTCACGAAGATCAACAGCAAGATGATCGAGGCCCGGGTCGTGCCGGGCCAGCGGCTGTTCAGCCAGCGCGGCGCGATGCTCGCGTACACCGGCGAGGTGCGGTTCACGCCGAACATCACCGGTGGCCAGGGCGGCGTCATGTCGATGATCGGCCGCCGGGTGGCCAACGAGGACACCCCGCTGATGACCGTCGAGGGCCAGGGCACCGTGATGTTCGGCCACGGCGGCCACCACGTCCAGGTGATCGACCTGACCGGCGACACCCTGTACGTCGAGGCCGACCGGCTGCTCGCCTTCGAGGGCTCGCTGCAGCAGTCCACCATGTTCATGGGCTCGCAGGGCGGCGTGATGGGCATGGTCCGCGGCCAGGTGACCGGCCAGGGCCTGTTCACCACCAAGCTGGACGGCCACGGCGCGGTCGCGGTGATGGCGCACGGCGGCGTCTTCGAGCTGCCGATCACCCCGAACCAGCCGGTGCACGTCGACCCGCAGGCCTACGTCGCGCACCGCGGCCAGGTCCAGAACAAGCTGTCGACCGCGCTGGGATGGCGCGACATGATCGGCCGCGGCTCCGGCGAGGCGTTCCAGCTGGAGCTGTCCGGGCACGGCACGGTGTACGTGCAGGCGAGCGAGGAGAAGCTCTGATGTCCTACCCGCCGCAGCCCCCGTACGGGCAGCCCCAGGACCCGTACGGCCAGTCCCCGTACGGCCAGCCGACCCAGCCCGGCTACCCCGCCGCCCCGCCGCCCGGGTACCCGCAGCCGGGCTACCCCCAGCAGGGCCAGCAGCCGTACCCCCCGCAGGGCTACCCGCAGCAGGGCGGCTACCCGCCGCCCCCGCCGCAGGGCTACCCGGCCCAGCCGCCGCAGCAGTACGCCCAGGAGCAGTACGGCGGCGCCCAGGCCCCGCTGCCCAAGGCGCAGGACGGCACCGGTCCGGTCGTCCACGACGTGCACAGCCTGCCGTCCAACGACAACGTCAACCCGTACGCCTTCTCGGTGGACCTCAACGGCTCGTACTTCCTGCAGAAGGGCAAGATGATCGCCTACTACGGCGACATCTCCTTCAAGGGCGTCGGCGCCGGCGCGATCGACCGGATGCTCGGCCAGCACTTCAACTCGCCGATGCACGCGGCGGACTGGGTGGTCGCCGAGGGCCGCGGCAAGCTGCTGCTGGCCGACCGGGCCTTCGACCTCAACTCCTACGACCTGGAGGAGGGGAACCTGACGGTCCGCTCGGGGAACCTGCTGGCCTACGAGCCCACCCTGCGGCTCAAGCAGTCGATCATCCCGGGCTTCCTGACCCTGATCGGCAGCGGCAAGTTCGTCGCCGCCTCGAACGGGCCGGTGCACTTCGTCGAGCCGCCGATCCGGGTGGACCCGCAGGCGCTGGTCGGCTGGGCGGACTGCCCGGCGCCGTGCCACCACTACGACCACGACTACATGCACGGCGTGATCGGCGGCCTGCGCCGGCTCACCGGGCTGGGCGGGGCCTCCGGCGAGGAGCACCAGTTCGAGTTCATCGGCGCCGGCCAGGTACTGCTGCAGTCCAGCGAGGTGCTGATGGCCGAGCGCGCCGTCGGCCAGGTGCACGCCGAGGCCGGGGTGCCGATGGGCGGGGTGCCGGGCCAGCACGGCGCCGGCCACGGCAACAGCCAGCTGCCGAACGTGAACGTGCCCGGTCTCGGTAACCTGGGCGACCTCGGGCGGCGCTTCGGGCTCTGACCCGCCCCGCCCGTCCCACCGGTCCTGCCGCCGGTCCGGCCGCGGCGCCGCGCCTCCCGCGCGGCACTGCGGCCGGATCGCGACGGCCTCAACCGTGTGAACCCCGGTAAAGTCGTACAACATTGAACTAAGTGCGCTATCGTAGAACCATGGACACGCACATCGTCGACCCGGCAGACGCCTCGGCCCCGCAGCCCGAAGGGCCCGAGGAGGAGACCCCCTGGCTGACCGTCCGGGAGCAGCGGTTGTGGCGCGCCCACCTGGAGGTCGCCAAGCTGCTGGAGTACCAGCTGAGCCGCGAGCTCCAGCCGCACAACCTGGCGATCAACGACTACGAGATCCTGGTCGTGCTCTCCGAGGCGCCCGAGCGGCGGCTGCGGATGACCGACCTGGCCACCGCGACCCTCCAGTCGAAGAGCCGGCTCTCGCACCAGATCACCCGGATGGAGAACGCCGGCCTGGTGCTGCGCCAGGAGTGTCCCGGCGACCGCCGCGGCCTCTACGCCAACCTCACCGAGCAGGGCTGGGAGACCATGCAGCGGGTCGCGCCCTGCCACGTCCGCAGCGTCCGGGCCCACTTCATCGACCGCTTCACCCCCGAGCAGCTCGACGCGATGTACGAGGCGCTCGCCCCGGTCGCCGAGCACCTGCGCGGCCTGCGCGGACGCGGCTGAGCGTTCCCGACCGAGCCCCCGCGGCCCGGCACCCCGGACGGGGGCGCCGGGCCGCTGTGCGGGCTCAGCTGGTGGTCAGGCCCGCCACCAGCCGGTCGGACGCGCCGTACGGGTCCAGCTCGCCGGCCACCACCTTCTCGGCCAGCGCGGCCAGCTGCCGGTCGCCGTGCAGGTCGCCGATCCGGGCGCGCAGCGCGGCCAGCGCGATCGCCTCGATCTCCTGGGCCGCCCGGCGGCGGCGCCGGACCACCAGCTCGCCGTGCTCCTCCAGCCAGGCGCGGTGCTTCTCCAGCGCCTCCACCACCTCGTCCACGCCCTCGCCCCGGGCCGCCACGGTCTTCACGATCGGCGGGCGCCAGGCCCCCGCCTCGCGGGCCTCGCCGAGGCCCAGCATGTGGTTCAGCTCCCTGGCGGTGGCGTCGGCGCCGTCCCGGTCGGCCTTGTTGACCACGAACAGGTCGCCGATCTCCAGGATCCCGGCCTTGGCGGCCTGGATGCCGTCGCCCATCCCGGGGGCGAGCAGCACCACCGCGGTGTCGGCCTGCGCGGCGATCTCCACCTCGGACTGGCCGACGCCCACGGTCTCGACCAGGATCACGTCGCAGCCGGCCGCGTCCAGCACCCGCAGCGCCTGCGGGGCGGCCCAGGACAGACCGCCCAGGTGGCCCCGGGTGGCCATCGAGCGGATGAACACCTCGGGGTCGGTGGCGTGGTCCTGCATCCGGACCCGGTCGCCGAGCAGCGCGCCGCCGGAGAACGGCGAGGACGGGTCGACCGCCAGCACGCCGACCCGCTTGCCCAGCCGCCGGTAGGCGGAGACCAGCGCCGAGGTGGAGGTGGACTTGCCCACGCCCGGCGAGCCGGTCAGCCCGACCGTGTAGGCGTGCCCGGTGTACGGCGCCAGCGCGGCCATCACCTCGCGCAGCTCCGGCGCGGCGTTCTCGACCAGTGAGATCAGGCGGGCGACGGCCCGCGGACGGCCCTGCCGGGCCTGCTCGACCAGGGTCGGCACATCGATCATGGGTGGGTCTCCTTGCGCCGAAGGGCTGCGCCCCGCTTGTGGCGGTGCGCAGCCCCGGTGTGGTTCGGTCGGTGGGCCGGTGCGGGTCAGGCCTTGGGGACCCGCACGATCAGCGCGTCGCCCTGACCGCCGCCGCCGCAGAGCGCGGCCGCGCCGATGCCGCCGCCGCGGCGCTTCAGCTCCAGCGCGAGGTGCAGCACGACCCGGGCGCCGGACATCCCGATCGGGTGACCCAGCGCGATCGCGCCGCCGTTGACGTTGACGATCTCCGAGGAGACGCCGAGGTCCTTGGTCGACTGGTGGGCGACGGCGGCGAAGGCCTCGTTGATCTCGATCAGGTCGAGGTCCTCGACCGCGATGCCCTCCTTGGCCACCGCGTGCTTGATCGCGTTGGACGGCTGCGACTGCAGCGAGTTGTCCGGGCCCGCGACATTGCCGTGCGCGCCGATCTCGGCGATCCAGCTCAGGCCCAGCTCCTCGGCCTTGGCCCTGCTCATCACGACCACGGCGGCGGCGCCGTCCGAGATCTGCGAGGAGGTGCCGGCGGTGATGGTGCCGTCCTTGGTGAACGCGGGGCGCAGCCGGGCCAGGCCCTCGACCGTGGTGTCGGCGCGGATGCCCTCGTCCTGGCCGAACACGACCGGCTCGCCCTTGCGCTGCGGGATCTCCACCGGGACGATCTCGGCGTCGAAGATGCCGTCGGCCTGCGCCTTGGCCGCGCGCTGGTGCGAGGCGGCGGCGATCTCGTCCTGGACCTCGCGCGGGATGCCGAGCCGGGTGTTGTGCTTCTCGGTGGACTCGCCCATCGGGATGTTCTCGTAGGCGTCGGTCAGGCCGTCGTGGGCCATCGCGTCGAGCAGCTCGATCGCGCCGTACT
This sequence comes from Kitasatospora sp. MBT66, assembly GCF_000710405.2. Taxonomy (NCBI): domain Bacteria; kingdom Bacillati; phylum Actinomycetota; class Actinomycetes; order Kitasatosporales; family Streptomycetaceae; genus Kitasatospora; species Kitasatospora sp. MBT66. The sequence continues at coordinate 982,820 of NZ_JAIY01000006.1, forward strand.
TGTAGCCCTCGCGGGACTTCGGCAGCAGGTGCGGGGCGTTGGTCATCGACTCCTGGCCGCCGGCCACCACGATGTCGAACTCGCCGGCCCGGATCAGCTGGTCGGCCAGCGCGATGGCGTCCAGGCCGGAGAGGCACACCTTGTTGATGGTGAGCGCCGGGACGTTCAGCGGGATGCCGGCCTTGACGGCGGCCTGGCGGGCCGGGATCTGGCCGGCGCCGGCCTGGAGCACCTGGCCCATGATCACGTACTGGACCTGGTCGCCGGTGATGCCGGCCCGCTCCAGCGCGGCCTTGATGGCGAAGGAGCCGAGCTCCGCACCGGAGAAGCCCTTCAGGGAGCCGAGCAGCCGGCCCATCGGGGTCCGTGCCCCGGCAACGATCACAGAGGTGGTGTTGGTCATGGGACGAGCCCCTTCGCACGTCGTGGCCAGGTGGAGGATTCCGCTCAATGTACTGACCTGTTACCCGCCCGTCACCGGACCCATGGTGTGATCGAGCGCACTGGCACACTCCGGTCAACACCGTGCCGACCCGGCCCGGGTGAACCCTGCCGGGTCCGTGTGAGCAGGCTCGCACCCCGATCGGTGGCGCCGCCGACCGTCATGCGCTGCACTGTTGCCGTCCTGTCACGCCCGCCCCTCACCGGAGGCCATCCGTGCTCACCCGCATCGACCACATCGGCATCGCCTGCCGAGACCTCGACAAGACGGTCGAGTTCTACCGCGCCACCTACGGTTTCGAGGTGTTCCACAGCGAGGTCAACGAGGAGCAGGGGGTCCGCGAGGCCATGCTCAAGATCAATGACACCGGCGACGGCGGCGCCTCCTACCTCCAGCTGCTGGAGCCGATCCGGGAGGACTCCCCGGTCGGCAAGTGGCTGGCCAAGAACGGCGAGGGCGTCCACCACATCGCCTTCGGCACCGGCGACGTCGACGCCGACTCCGAGGAGATCCGCGCCAAGGGCGTCCGGGTGCTCTACGACGAGCCGCGGATCGGCTCGATGGGCTCGCGGATCACCTTCCTGCACCCCAAGGACTGCGGCGGGGTGCTGACCGAGCTGGTCACCGCCGCCGAGCCGGGCGCGCACGAGGGCCACTGACGCCTCCCCCGGGTGCCGCCGCGGGGCGGTACCCGGGTCTCCGGAGCCCCGCCGCGGCCATGACCGGCCGGTAACCTCGGCGGTCGGGCCGGAAAACCCCCACGCGACCGTTCCCCCGCCACACGCTCCCACTACAATGCCCAGGTGCGCGAAGACTCCGGGGGACGGAGGCGACGGGCACGGCCGAAGACAGGCCCGTCCGCCCCGGTGGGAGGCCCGTCGCAGGGGAGTCCACTACGCGGGCACGGCTGAACAGTCGCAAGACGGATCTGTCACCATTCTCCACAAGGCAAGAGTTCGCCCAGGAGTCCACCCGGACGGGGGAATGCGGATCGACCGCGCTCCCACGCCCCGGACTCCGACGACGCGGGCGGACGTTCCCGGTACGACGGGGGCGTCCGGACGGCCGCGATGCAAGGACCAGTCGGACGGCACCCGGACCACGGGAGCGGACCGGCCGGGTCGAGGACGCGACCAGGAGATGGATGGGACCGCGGAGTGCGGGGCTACGACCGCTACGAGGTTGACGATCACCTCTCCCAGTTCGAGGCCGAGATGGATCGGACTCGGAAGGAGCGGGACAAGTCAGTCGAGCATGCCGAGGACCTCGCCTACCAGGTGGAGGTGCTCCGAGCCAAGCTGCACGAATCCCGCCGGATGCTCGCCCAGCCGCGCGCCTTCGACGCCGTCTCCGGCCAGGCCGAGCAGATGCTCCGCACGGCCGAGATGCAGGCCCAGCAGCTGCGCGCCGACGCCGAGCGCCAGCTGCGCGAGTCCCAGGCCGCGACCCAGCGGATCATGGCCGAGACCGCCGAGCGCACCGCCCGGCTGGAGGCCGAGCTGGCCGCCCGCCGCCGGCAGCTCGAGGACGAGCTCGCGGAGCTGCGGCGCAGCGCCGAGCAGCACGTCAACGAGAACGTCAGCTGGGCCGAGCAGGCCCGGGCCGGCACCGAGCAGGAGGCCCAGCGCCTCCTCCAGGAGGCCCGCGGCGAGGCCGACCGGCTGATGGCCGCGGCCCGTGCCGAGGCCGCCGCCCTCGCCGACCAGGCCCGCGCGCAGACCGCCGCCGACGTGGACGCCGCCCGCGGCGAGGCCCAGGCCGCCGCCGAGGCCGCCCTCCACCGCGCCCAGAACGACGCCGAACGGCTGCTGCGGGCCGCCTCCGAGCAGGCCCAGCAGGCCGGCGCCCAGGCCGCCGCCGACGTGGACGCCGCCCGCGGCGAGGCCCAGCTGCAGCTCGCCGTCGCGCACGCCGCCGCCGAGCAGGAGCTGGCCGCCGCCCGCGCCGAGATCGGCCGGCTGACCGAGGTCGCCGCCGCCGAGCAGGCCCACGCCGAGCAGCAGCTGTCCCACGCCCAGGCGGAGATAGCACGACTGCGCGCCGAGGTCGCC
>NZ_JAIY01000006.1:985404-985826 GCF_000710405.2 Kitasatospora sp. MBT66
GAGCGGCGGGTCGCCGACGGCGAGGCCGCCAGCGAGCAGCGCTCGCAGACCGCCCGCGCCGAGGTCGCCCGGATGGTCGCCCAGGCCACCAAGGAGGCCGAGGCGATCCGCGCCCAGGCCGCCACCAGGAAGGCCGAGGCGGACGCCGCCAAGGCCGCCGCCGCCGAGGAGAGCGAGCGGCTGCGCGCCACCGCCGAGTCGGTGGCCGGCCAGCTGCGCTCCGAGGCCGAGGCCGCGATCGCCGAGATGCGGGCGCAGGCCGAGCGGGACGTCACGGAACTGCGGGCCCAGGCCGAGAGCGCCGCCGAGCGGCTGCGCGGCGAGGCCGAGGAGGCCGGCCGGGCGGCCGGTGCCGCGGAGGCCGCCGCCCACCTGGCCAAGGCCGCCAAGAGCGCCGAGGAGATGCTCGACCGGGCCGGCCG